>NZ_CP084392.1:2475000-2775000 GCF_020341615.1 Pseudochrobactrum sp. XF203
ATCATTCCGAAAGCGTACAATGCATCATCCATTATCAGCTGCCGCCAGCGGACAGACATCTGACATTCTTCTGCGCCTTGAAAATGCAGGGATTGAGCGGAACGGTCGCTGGCTTGTCCGCAACATTGATCTCACTCTGCATAAAGGCGAAATTGTTACACTCATCGGCCCTAACGGCTCAGGGAAAAGCACGACCGCCAAAATGGCATTGGGTATTCATAAGCCTGATGAAGGCGCGGTGAAACGCGAGAAATCCCTGACCATCGGCTATGTCCCGCAAAAAATCTCGATTGATCCAAGTTTGCCGTTAACAGTTGAGCGCATGATCCGCATGACTGCTCCTATAAAAAAAGAAGCAATCGAAGCAGCTCTGGAACTTGCAGGCATCCCGCAACTCATCAAAGCACAAGTTGTCCATCTTTCCGGCGGCGAGTTTCAGCGTGTGCTGCTTGCCCGTGCATTTGCCTGCAAACCGGATTTGCTGGTGCTGGATGAACCATTGCAAGGTGTTGATTTTGCCGGTGAAGCCGAACTTTACGAGAAAATTGCAAAATTCCGCGATCAGACCGGTTGCGGTGTCCTGATGATCTCCCATGATCTGCATATTGTTATGGCCGCAACAGACCGCGTTGTCTGCCTGAACGGGCATATATGTTGCAGCGGCACGCCGGTTGATGTGGCGGCCAGCCCTGAATATGCCAAACTTTTCGGATTGCGCACTCCGCGCGGCATGGAAATTCCGCCCTCGCTTGCAGTCTACACACATCATCATGACCATACCCATCTGGCTGACGGACGGGTACAACATGCAGACGGTACGATAACCGATCATTGTCACCATGATGACGGCCATCATCATGAACACTGTGAAGACCACAACCATTCCCAAACCGGCGGGCACAATCATGCTTGATGACTTCTTTATCCGCGCCATGCTTGCCGGTATCGGCCTCGCTTTAATTACCGGCCCTATCGGTTGTTTTATTGTATGGCGACGCATGGCCTATTTCGGCGACACGATGGCTCACTCGGCGCTGCTTGGTGTTGGCCTTGCTATGCTGTTTGACCTGAATATTATGGTTTCCGTCTTTCTGATCGCCTTTAGCATCGCCATGCTGCTGGTGGTTTTACAGAAACGGCACACTCTCTCAGCAGATTCTCTGCTGGGCATACTCTCCCACGCCACATTGGCATTCGGACTAGTGCTTGTCGCCTTTATGACATGGATCCGCTTTGATCTGATGTCACTGCTGTTCGGCGATATTCTCGCGGTATCCGTCTCCGATCTTATCGCCATTTATGCCGGTGGCGCATTGATCCTTGCGGGTCTGATTAAACTCTGGCGACCACTACTGGCAGCGACCATCAGCGAAGATATTGCACAGGCTGAAGGTCTGCAACCGGAACTGCACCGCACTTTGTTTATGATTTTGCTGGCGCTGCTGATTGCCATTGCCATGAAAATCGTCGGTATTCTGCTGATTACCGCTCTGCTGATTATTCCGGCAGCCACGGCACGCCGTTTTGCATTATCGCCGGAGCAAATGGCCATCTATGCGGCTTTTATCGGTGCCTGCTCGGTTATTGCCGGTCTATTCGGCTCATTAAATTATGACACACCGTCAGGACCATCCATAGTCGTGGCTTCTGTGGTGTTTTTTGTTATAAGCTTGCTCCCATGGCAAAAACTCAAAGCATCTTTGCCGGTTGCGCGCGATAAGGAGACTTCATAATGACCGCTCATACGCATACAGGAACTGCATCTGCGGCAGCGCGCGCTCCGAAACTCACACGTAATCAGAATCTCGTATTGGAAGCACTTGCAAAGGCTGAGTTCCCGCTCAGCGCCTATACAATTCTCGACCAGTTGCGCGAAGAAGGTTTTCGCGCACCGCTGCAAGTCTATCGCGCACTGGACAAGTTACTGGAATACGGCCTGATCCATCGCCTTGAAAGCCTGAATGCTTTTATTGCCTGCGCCCATCCGCACCACCATGAGCACGGCCATCTGCATGGTATCGCAGCTTTTGCCATTTGCGATAAATGCGGTTTAGCTTCGGAATTTTCTGAGCCGGAAATCGAAGATTGCGTGCAGCACTGGACGCAGAAGAACCATTTTCATCCGACAAAAACCACTCTGGAAATTCGCGGTCTGTGCGCAAGTTGCGCGCATAACTGATCAGGAATAACAGAACACCCCGCACAAAAAATGCGGGGTGTTTTTGCCAATCAGCCCTGTAAATGCGATGTATCCGGCAAAGGCATAATGCCAAGCGACATCGCCACCGCCACTGCAGATGTGCGGTTGGCACAACCCAGTTTGATCTTGGCATTTTGCAGATAGGTCACCACTGTCCAGCGGGCGATGCTGAGAATTTCAGCAATTTCACCGTCAGTTTTTCCGCGTGCGGCCCATTTGAGGCAATCAACCTCGCGTGGCGTCAGAGAAACCAGCGACTGAACTTCGTTCTTTTGTGATGAATAGTCGCTCACCGCGGATAATACAGATTCATGTAATTGCGCAGTCGCCTGTAAAAAATCCTTTTCCAGCAGACGGATCAGGTCTTCGGCATTGAGGTCGTTTTTGCCCTTTTTCGTATCAAACGCATAAATAGTATGGGCATCCCCGCTGCCATTCAACCGCTGTGTCACCATAATAAATGTATCGCCAAAATTATGCGCTCTCAAATCATCGACATAATTCTGCAATGCCGGTGTATTTTGTTTGTGACTGTAAATCTCTGTAATGCTGACACTATGAGGCAGCTCGGGATCAGACCATTTCTGATGAAAAAGCGGATCAATATCAAAATAACTTTTTGCAGCGTAATTCACGATCCAGTCTGCCGGAAATGTCGACACCACAGTCTTGATATTATCAGCCATGCCCGCATCCGCATGCTTAGGCGTAATATGCGTAATATGCTTGCAGGAAAGTTTTTTACGAACGGCGATATATGTTTCCAGAATAGATGAACAATATTCTTTGCCAAAGAAACTGTTTTGAAATTCCGGGAAATGGATAAATTCAAATTCCATGAAAAAATTCCGTTTTAAACACCTGTAATAATCAGCGAAATGAAAACATAAAAATCAAAGCGCATAAAAACGCGCGAATATGAAAATGATTCGAAAATAAACGCACATGATTTGCGCGCCTCTTCTCAACTAAGACATGAATGCAGCAAAAATACTATTTCAACGCGATGACGCAAATAAGATAAAACAACAGTGATCCGCTGCGACGAATCTCCGGTCATCCCCTCCCTCTGGAAACCGGCCCAAAACACTCTTCTGCAGAACTTAATAATTAAAAATCAGTGCCTTAAAATTAAGATTATTTCACCGCCAAACAGAATCTCATTATCCGGCACAGTTATTTTATTAAAATGTTTTTGTCACAATGCACAATTACCAACTAATTGCCCGCTCATACTATCCGGTTAACGACATTTGCGGCTAAGCCTATGAATCCTTTCTGATATTCAGAACCTCGCCGCGCAGCCGGATTATCATCCGATAAAAATCAATATATTCAAGAGATTAAGTATATTGTTGTTTTTTATTCATTTCCTTCTCTCTAAACTGCAACATTCAATTGATTGCGATAAAAAAACATGGTTCACTTCTGCCCGGATAAAGAAAAACGATAGCTGTCATGGTACTTTCATATGACGCGCCTATCGAAAAAATGCGAGGATGCCTGAAAGCAGGCCTCCCGTAGCTTTAAGGGGAGTATGTCAATGCTTAACAGAACAACACGGCTGTTGTCCCTGACAACAGCGATCGCTTTTGCCGGCACCACATTATCCGTGGCAGCTCCGTCAGAAGAACTGATCGCCGCCGCGAAAGCAGAGGGTCAGCTGACCACAATCGCCCTTCCGCATGACTGGTGCGGCTATGGTGAAATCATCAAGAGCTTCAAAGACAAATACGGCATTCAGGTCAATGAACTGAATCCGGATGCAGGCTCCGGCGATGAAATCGAAGCGATCAAAGCGAACAAAGACAATAAAGGCCCTCAGGCGCCTGACGTGATCGATGTCGGCTTTACCTTCGGCACCACTGCGAAAAAAGACGGCCTGCTCCAGCCTTATAAAGTATCGACATGGGATTCGATCCCTGATGATGCCAAGGATGCTGAAGGTTACTGGTACGGCGACTATTACGGCGTATTGGCTTTCGAAGTAAACAAAGACATCATCAAAGATGCACCGCAGGACTGGGCTGATCTGCTCAAGCCTGAATTTGCCAATGCCGTTGCGCATTCCGGCGATCCGCGTGCATCCACACAGGCAATCCTGAGCGTGTATGCTGCCGGTCTTTCCCTTGGTGGCAAGCCGGGTGAAGAAGCCGCTCAGAAGGGTCTGGAATTCTTCCGCGACGTGAACAAGGCCGGTAATTTTGTACCTGTCATCGGCAAGGCCGCTTCACTGGCACAGGGCTCGACCCCTATCGTTATCCGCTGGGACTATAATGCTCTGGCAGACCGCGATACGCTGAACGGCAATCCGGAAGTTGAAGTTATCATTCCGAAAACCGGTGTTGTAGCCGGTGTGTATGTACAGGGCATCAGCGCCTATGCACCACATCCAAATGCAGCCAAACTCTGGATGGAACATCTCTATTCCGATGAAGGCCAGATCGGTTATCTGAAAGGCTATTGCCACCCGATCCGCTTCAACGCCATGGCAAAAGAAGGCAAGATCCCTCAGGAACTGCTCGACAAGCTGCCACCGGCAGAAGCTTACCAGAAAGCTGTCTTCCCGACTTTGGAAGAACTCGACAAGTCTCAGGCTGTCATCACCAAGAACTGGGATAGCGTTGTCGGCGCGAATGTTCAGTAAGCTGAACAGCTGAATGCTGCTGTTACGGGCGGCAACACCCGCCCGTAACAGGTTTTGCAATTTGCATTTTTATACGACACATATCATCATAAAAAATAACTCAGCCGGCACCGCAATCTGAACATTGCTGTATGCTTGCAGATTTCAGCACCTCAATCTGCGGAAGCCATCACCGACGCAGACGATAAAAAGCAAAAATCATATGAGCCTGTCCAGCAATGGCATAACATCTGACACGCCCCCTGTGCGACGCGCCAAGCGCCGTCTGCCTTTAGAGTGGCTCGGTGTTGCCCCGTTTTTCGCCTTCGCAATTCTGTTTCTGCTCTGGCCGACCATGTATCTGGTTGTCGGTGCATTTCAGGATAGTCAGGGTAATTTCACCCTGCAAAATATTATAGATTTGTTTGAACCCGGCATTATGAGTGCTTATTGGGTCTCGATCAAAATCAGCTTTGCCTCCGCTTTGGGTGGCGCTGTGATCGGCTCGTTCATGGCATGGGCGATTGTACTGGGTAAACTGCCCCGTTTTCTGCGCCCGACTGTGCTCACATTCTCCGGCGTTGCGTCCAACTTTGCCGGTGTACCGCTGGCTTTCGCCTTTCTTGCCACGCTCGGCCGCACCGGTTTTGTTACGATTTTGCTGCGCGAGTGGTTCGGCTTCAATCTCTATGCCACCGGTTTTAACCTTCTGAGCTTTTTCGGCCTGACACTGACCTATCTGTTTTTCCAGATTCCGCTGATGGTGCTGATCCTCACCCCTGCTCTGGACGGTCTGAAAAAAGAATGGCGCGAGGCTTCATCCATTCTCGGTGCAACAACATTCCAATATTGGCGCATGGTGGCCTTTCCGATTCTCTGGCCCAGCCTGCTCGGCACCAGCCTGTTGCTGTTTGCCAATGCCTTTGGTGCCATTGCAACGGCCTATGCGCTGACCGGTTCTTCGCTGAATATTGTACCTATCCTGCTTTACGCGCAGATTCGCGGCGATGTTCTGCACAATCAGAATCTCGGCTATGCACTGGCACTCGGCATGATCCTGATTACCGGCATTTCCAATCTGCTCTATATCTGGCTGCGTATGCGTGCAGAACGGTGGCAGAAATGAAGCTGAAATATTTCATTCCAAAAACCCTCGGCGCATGGATCGCCTTTCTGATCGGCGCTATCTATTTTGTGGTGCCGCTGATCGGTACATTTGAATTTTCCCTGCGCATGCGTCGCGGTGAATATTCTTTTGACGCTTACCGCGTTGTGCTGACTGACCCGAATTTTCAGGCGACATTCGGCTATTCCATCATGCTGGCCATCATGACGATTATTTTCGGCGTGTTGCTGGTGGTACCGACTGCCTATTGGGTGCGGTTGCGCATGCCATATTTGCGCCCCGTCATTGAATTTATCACGCTGATGCCACTGGTTATTCCGGCGATTGTTATCGTATTCGGCTATTTGCGGATTTATAACTCGTCCTCATGGCTGCCATTTACAGGATCAACGCGCGCAACCGATATTCTGCTGATGTTCGGCTATGTGACTCTGGCGCTGCCTTATATGTATCGCTCGATTGATACGGCCATGCGCACGATTGATGTTCGCACGCTGACAGAAGCCGCGGAAAGTCTGGGCGCAGGCTGGCCGACCATTCTGTTCAAGGTGATTTTCCCGAATGTGCTTTCCGGCGTTATGAGCGGTGCGTTCATTACCTTTGCGATCGTCATCGGTGAATTTACGCTGGCTTCGTTGCTTAATCGTCCGGCTTTCGGCCCTTATTTGCAGCTTGTCGGTGCAAACCGCGCTTATGAACCGTCAGCACTGGCAATCATTGCCTTCGGCATTACATGGCTGAGCATGATTATGCTCCAGCTTGTCACCCGCTTCTCCAAATTTAAGACAGCAGGCAATTAAGTCATGGCTTTTCTCAATATTAATAATCTCAAAAAAAGCTTCGGCGCTAATACTGTTGTCCATGATTTCAGTCTGGCAGTTGAAAAAGGCGAGTTCATCTCGTTCCTCGGTCCATCAGGCTGCGGAAAAACCACCGTTCTGCGTATGATTGCCGGTTTTGAATCACCCGATCAGGGCGTGATCGAGATCAACGGTCAGGATGTGGTTGATCTCAAGCCGAACAAACGTAATATCGGCATGGTTTTTCAGGCCTATGCGCTGTTCCCTAATATGACCGTAGCGCAGAATGTTGCCTTTGGTCTGCGGGTGTCCGGCAAACCTAAAGCCGAGATTGATGCAACAGTTAAGGAAATGCTGGAACTGATCCGCCTTGAGCATCTGGCAGACCGCTTCCCTTATCAGATGTCCGGCGGCCAGCAGCAGCGTGTTGCCCTTGCCCGTGCCTTGGCGACAAAACCGCAGGTGCTGCTGCTTGATGAACCGCTCTCAGCACTGGATGCGAAAATCCGTATTTCGCTGCGCGAAGAAATCCGCGCCATTCAGCGTCAGCTTGGCATCACAACCGTATTTGTTACCCACGATCAGGAAGAGGCACTGTCTATTTCCGACCGGATCGTAGTGATGCATGAAGGCAAAGCGGATCAGATCGGCACGCCGTTTGATATTTACAACCGTCCGGCAACGCGCTTCGTGGCATCATTCGTTGGTACGCTGAACATGCTGGAAGCCCGTGTGGCAGACCCGCAGCAGAATAAAGCGGATCTCGGAGGAACGATTATCACCGTGCCGCAATCATTGGCATCTTACAACAAAGGTGATGCGGTCACTCTGGCTCTGCGGCCGGAAACCATCAGCCTTGATGCCTCCCCTGCCCGCGACAGCAGCGTTGAAGTCATTGTGCAGGATGTACATTTCTTAGGCTCAGTCATTCGTACTCGTGTAACACTGGGTGCCAACCAGCTGTCTTTCGACAGTTTCAACAATCCGGCGGTGCGCCCGCCACAGCATGGTGACAAAATCACTGTCCATTTTGCTACGCAGGATTTGCTGGTACTTGGTAAATAAAAACAAAGGCCGGACTTTTATCAAGTCCGGCCTTTTTCTTGTACTATGAAAGGTACAATTACAGTCCATCGCCCCAAGGGCCGTGGAAATCGCCGTCTTTATCGATTCTTTTGAAACCATGCGCCCCGAAGAAATCACGCTGCGCCTGTATCAAATTGGCTGAACCGCGTCTTTGGCGGAAACCATCAAAATAGCTGATTGCCGAGCTCAGTGCCGGTACCGGCACACCGGCAGTCACAGCCGCAGCCACAACCTGACGCAGACTTTGCGCAGCCACACTCATTTGCTCAACAAATGCAGGTGCCAGAAGCAGATTATCCACCTCACCCGCAGCAAAAGCCTCACCGATTTCATCGAGAAACTGTGAACGGATGATACAACCGGCGCGCCAGATACGTGCAATCGTTGCCAGTGGCAAATTCCACTGATGCTCCTGTGAGGCCGCGGCCATCACCGCAAAGCCCTGCGCATAGGCCGCAATCTTTGCGGCCAGCAATGCCTGCTCCAGTGCATCAATAAAAGCCTGATCCGCCTTGATTGATCCTGTCTGTACCGGCTCGCCATAGACATCTGCCAGTTTTTGTCGTTGTACAATCAGGGAGGATATCGAGCGTGCAGCAACAGCGGCTTCAATGCCCGTCGCCGGAACACCGAGAATCTGGCTTTCAATAGCTGCCCAGCGTCCGGTACCCTTTTGTCCTGCAGCATCGAGAATAATATCAGGCACCGGCTTTCCGGTTTCAGGATCAAGCGCTTTCAACACTTCTGCCGTAATTTCAATGAGATAAGAATTCAGAGCGCCTGTATTCCATTTTGCAAAAATCGGCGCGATTTCTTCCGCCTTCAAACCGCAGACATCACGCAAAATGCCATAGATTTCCGCAATCATCTGCATATCGGCATATTCAATACCGTTATGAATGGTTTTGACAAAATGCCCCGCACCATCCGGCCCCATACGGGCACTGCATGGTTCGCCTTTATAACGAGCAGCTACCGCATCCAGTATCGGCTCAATCCGCGCATAGGCTTCAGGCGTACCGCCAACCATCATGGACGGGCCGTTACGCGCACCTTCCGCACCACCGGAAATGCCCATACCGACAAAAGTCGGATCATTTTCGCCGAGAGAATTCAGGCGGCGCACCGTATCGCGGTAATCGGAATTGCCGGAATCAATAATAATGTCGCCTTTTTCCAGAAAGGTCTTGAGCTTGGCCATTTCCGTATCAACGGGACTGCCTGCTTTAATCAGCATGATAATCGGGCGTGGCTTGGCAATATTCTGGCTGAGCTGCTCCATGGTTGCACAGGGAATAATGCGCTCCTGCAACTCACCGCTGGAAGCATAAAACTTTTCTAATACCGGCGCTTCACGGTCATAAACTGCAACCCGATATCCTTTTTCAGCAATATTGAGCGCCAGATTAGAACCCATGACGCCAAGCCCGATCAGTCCGATATCTGCCAGTTGCATTCTGTTTTCCCTATATGTGAACTATCCGGCAAAATAGCCGGAGCATAATTCTTCGTTCTATATAGGTATGCTATTCAAAACCGGTTTCAACTGAAAGCAGAGACTGACAACTGAAACCGGTTATTTTTCTTTAAATTCCGCTCTATTTAAACAGCAATGGCCTGACGGTCAGCAATCAGCTTGCCGGTAGCAGTCAGCACACCGGATGCACCGTCCAGATAATTTTCTTCCAGCTCCAGCGCCAGAAAACGGTGACGCTCCACAGGACCCGGCATAGCCAGATCAGCCATTTTATTGCCGGTAAAGCCGAAACGGCCATAATATTCAGGATCACCAACCAGCAAAATCGCCTTATGACCAAGCGCCTGCGCATTGTGAATAGCCTGACGCATCAAGGCAGCGCCGACACCCCGCCCCGCATAAATTGTCTCAACCGCCAAAGGCCCCAAAAGCAAAGCAGGTACAGCTTCTCCGCCGGCTTTTTTACCGGCAGAAATATGCCAGAGCCGGACACTGCCGATCATCACGCCATGCGCATCACGGGCAATCAATGCCAGCCCATAGGCAGGTACGCGTTTACGGCGCAGCTTTTCCGATGATTTGCGCTTGCGTCCCTCGCCCATCACACGGTCGAGCAAAGCCTCACGCGCGCTGCTGTCCGCAGGCGTTTCATGCGCAATACTAAACGAGACCGGTGCCGGAGCAGTGATTTGCGCGGCTGACAATTCAGCCGTGGTTCCGGCCGCAACAGAAGAAGCAGACATCAGCGTGAACCTTAAAGCATTTGCGTGAGGCAAATGCGCTAAAACAAAGCGGTAAGGAGCATTGTTTCCTCACACATATGTATGAGGATAAACACAAAGCAAAAATCTTATGTGACAAGACCGGTGGAATTCTTCCACCGGTATCATTCGCAATGTGAGGCTGAATATGCGCCCCTGACGAGACGCATATCAGTATCAGATCACATAGGAGCGCAGCGGTTCAAAACCGTTAAACGCAACAGCCGAATAGGTTGTTGTGTAAGCGCCGGTGCCTTCGATCAGCACTTCATCACCAATGGTCAGCGAGACCGGCAGCGGATAAGGTGCCTTTTCATACATCACATCGGCGCTGTCACAGGTCGGGCCTGCCAGAACGCAAGGTTCCAGAGTATCGCCGTCACGCGGAGTCACGATCTGATAACGGATCGCTTCATCCATGGTTTCAGCCAGACCGCCGAATTTACCGATATCGAGATAAACCCAGCGATTGTCATTGTCAGCTTTGCGGGAAACCAAAACCACTTCGGTTTTGATGACACCGGCATTGCCAACCATGCCGCGGCCTGGCTCGATGATGGTTTCCGGCAGACGATTGCCGAAATGACGGCTCAGCGCATCGAAAATAGCTTCGCCATAGGCCTGTGCAGTCGGGATATCTTTGAGATAACGGGTCGGGAAACCACCGCCCATATTGACCATGCGCAGGTTGATGCCCTCTTTAGCCAAAAGATCAAACACGCCTTTGGTATCGGCCAGAGCACGATCCCAAGCAGTCAGATCAGTCTGCTGTGAACCGACATGGAACGATACGCCATAGGCATCAAGACCCAGCTGATGGGCTGCACGCAGCACATCAACAGCCATTTCCGGAACGCAGCCGAATTTGCGCGACAGCGGCCATTCAGCACCTTCACCGTCAGCGAGAATGCGGCAGAACACGCGGGAACCCGGAGCCGCACGGGCAACTTTTTCCACTTCTGCAACGCAATCAACAGCATAGAGGCGAATGCCATATTCATAGGCGCGTGCAATATCGCGTTCTTTCTTGATGGTGTTGCCATAAGAAATGCGGTCAGGTGTTGCACCGGCATTGAGTGCCATTTCAATTTCCGCAACCGAAGCTGTGTCGAAGTTCGAGCCCATGGAGGCGAGCAGCGACAGAATCTGCGGTGCAGGGTTTGCCTTTACCGCATAGAAAATGCGCGAGGCCGGCAGAGCCTTTTCAAAATGTTCATAATTTTCACGCACAACGTCGAGGTCAACGACAAGGCAAGGGCCTTCCGGACGTCGGGTGGCGAGAAAGTCGATAATGCGCTGTGTAGCCATCCTGATCTCCTGAACTGCAATAAGCAGTAAAAAGCCGCATCTTCATATCATTTGCGATGCGAAAGCCTGCCCCTGTGCAATGACGCACAAGGTTGAGCATGGTTTCAAAGGACTGATGAACAAATACCTGCGCATACACGCATCAAAAGCCATCAGAGGGACAAACTGCCTTACGGCAAATATGAATCAGCTCTTCGCGCAACCGGCCTTTGGAGATGCAGGAAACACGGAACAAATACATATGCAGATGGATCAACGCCCTGAATTTAGCGTTTTTCCGCTTTGTCTGCCTTGGCTTGGAATGGGAAAAACCCGGTTCCGCACTTAGGGCAATGAGGGTGTGCCTCTTTGAGTTCCCGACCTGTGGAGAGCCGGAAGACACCAGAAAGGCCCGCACCGTCGTTGCTTCAAGGTGTCCTTGATCCATGGTTGGCCATCAGATCAACTGGAGCGGTTAGGTCCAGGTTACCGTACCGGTCTATTCTCCATTCAGAATACCGGCGGACACCCACAGGCACGTGCGACTTTGGGCAAGCGCGATATAAGATGATTTATGTGTCCACACAATGACAAATTTGCGCCGGTTTGATTTTTTTTGGTTAATAAATCACTTCTTTATTCAAAATACGGCGCAGTGCTTTATGTAGATGATAAAAACAGGTGTCTTATTGATTGCAATGCAGCGAATCACTTTGATATTTCTGAGACATTTTGAATATTCAGGATCGCGATATATGGTGCGGTTTAGTCGCTGATCTGGAGGACAGAGCTTATGGACACACTCACACGGATGCGTGCTTTTATTGATGTTGTGGAGGCCGAAGGTTTCTCAGCAGCTGCGCGCAAAATTGGTCGTTCCAAAGCCCTTCTGTCAAAATATGTCCGCGAGCTGGAAGATGATCTGGGCGTGCGGCTACTGAACCGTACAACTCGGCAATTTTCGCTTACCGAAAGCGGCCACACTTATTATCATCGCGCAACGGAGATTCTGCGTGAGCTGGATGATCTGCAAGACTCCATCTCCGAGAGCAGCGGCGATGTGCGCGGCAAGATCAAACTGACAGCACCGCGCAGCTTTGCTGATGCCTCACTGGGCATGTCACTGATTGATTTTTGTGCTGACCATCCGGAGATTGCGCTCGATATCCACCTTGACGACCGTTTTGTGGATCTGGTTGAAGAGGGTTTCGATCTTGCTATCCGCATCACCCGCTTGCAGGATTCATCGCTGATCGCCAAAAGGCTGAGCGCATTTCACACTGTTGTCTGCGCCTCACCTGAGCTGATCGCACGGCTGGGCATGCCGGAAACACCTGAGCAATTGCGGGAAATGCCCTGCATCATTGATACCAACAGCCGCTCCCGCAATAACTGGCAGTTCCGCAATCAGGACGGCTCGATGATGACAGTCGCCATCCGCGGCCCGCTGGAGGTCAACAGCCCGCTCACCACCATGGCAGCGACTGTCAAAGGTCTGGGCTTCAGCGTTCTGCCGCGTTTTGTCGCCGATGGCGAATTGAATAAAGGCACACTTGTGCCGGTGCTCCTAGATTATATGCTTAATGACGGCGGTATTTATGCCGTTTACCCGCACCGTACCTATCTGCCTGCCAAAGTGCGTCTGCTGGTGGATTATCTCGCCAAATGGTTCAAAGATAATCCGTGCAAAGAGCTGACCAATGACGAGGCGTAAAACCCGTAGACTGTCGTCGTAGTTTTGCCTCACTCATTCTCCAAATTCCGAACCAGCATTGACCGCTCAAAAGAGTGATTTTCGTTTCCATGACCAGCAGCAAAAACAAGTCTTTACTGAATGTCCTCGGCCTGACCTGTCTCATGACAGGGCTGGGTGTTGTCGCGGCATCAGCGCATCCGCATGTTTTTGCCGAAGCAAGGCTGGAAATCACAATCACACCGGATCGTTCCGTTGAGAAGCTGGCGCATGTCTGGCGTTTTGATGATCTGTTCTCGTCAACCGTCCTGATGGAATTTGACAAGAAAGGCACGCTGAAACTCGATAGCGCCGAGTTGAATGAACTCAGCACCACAATCGACACATCTATTGCAGAGTATAAATATTTTCAGACAGTTACGCAGGATGGCAAAGATATTGTCATGAACAAGCCTGAGCATCTGATTGCCGATCTGCCGGATAATCAGTTGATCGTCCTGTTTGAAAGCAAGCCGGAAAAACCGCTGAAACTGGAGCCCGGGCATAAAGTCAGTTTCGGCGTCTATGACCCGACTTTTTATACGGCGATTGATTATCTGAAAGACGAAGATTTGGTGGTGAAGGGCATGCCATCCGGCTGCAGTTCTGCTGTTGTGCGCCCTGATCCCGATGAGGCGCTTGCGCAAAACCAGCAAAGTCTGACACAGGCATTCTTCGACGAAGCCGCGGCGATGACCAATGACGTGTCAAAATTCTTCGCAACCCGAATAGAGATCACCTGTAAATAACAAGTCACCGGCCAGCGCATAAGGATTGGCCAAAGCTCAAATTTGTTACGTTATATCATCAGAGGCATACCGGCATGAATCACGCAAAGCAACACACTCTTACCCTGCCCCCGTTAAGAGCCTGTGCTTTGCTGCTGACCATATGCACCTGCCTGTTATTTGTGCTTCACAGTCAGGCATGGGCGCAATCTTCATTAGGCATCGGCGCCAGTGAAGTCACATTGCAGCCGACCGGTCCTTTTGCAAAGCTGATATTGTGGATTAATGCCGAGCAAAAACGCTTCTATCTGATGATGACCACCGCGCTGAAAGCCATGAAGGATGATCCGTGGGCTGCGTGGACATTAGTCAGCCTGTCTTTTCTCTATGGTATTTTACATGCCGCCGGCCCCGGCCACGGCAAAGCAGTGATCTCATCCTATATGATTGCCAATGAAACAGCTTT
Source organism: Pseudochrobactrum sp. XF203 (assembly GCF_020341615.1). NCBI lineage: Bacteria > Pseudomonadati > Pseudomonadota > Alphaproteobacteria > Hyphomicrobiales > Brucellaceae > Pseudochrobactrum > Pseudochrobactrum sp. XF203. Next base: position 2,489,290 of record NZ_CP084392.1, read on the forward strand.
GCGACGCGGAATTTTTCTTTCCTTCATCTCATCCGTTTTGCAGGCACTGTCCGCCATTTTTCTGGTCGGGATGGCATGGTTTGTGCTGCGTGGTATCGGCATTTCAATGGGAAAAGCAGGACGCGGCATGGAAATAGCCAGCTATGTGCTGGTCATTCTCTGCGGGATTTATATCATCTTCCGCAAGCTTCGCTCAAAGCAGCAGCCTGTCCCTGCGATAGCGGTTGAAACAATGGCACCGGCTCCCGTCTGGCAAGGTTCGCTCTCAGCCTCGGCAACACAAAAACCATCGGCATTGAACACGTCCATGCGGCTTAAATATCAGCCAGCCAACGCAAAACCGGCCGTGTTTGACCATGAGTTTTCAGGAGATGGTGCCAATTGCACAGCCTGCGGCCACAGCCACCTTGCTGATCCGTCCACTCTGAGCGGTGATTTCAACTGGAAAACCGCATGGGCAGCGATTATTGCCGTCGGCATACGCCCCTGCTCCGGCGCGATTATCGTGCTGACATTCTCAATGCTCAACGGTCTGATGCTGGGTGGTATTCTTTCTGCCTTTGCCATGGCATTCGGTACTTTCATCACCGTCGCCTTGCTGGCAACACTGGCTGTCACCGCTAAAAATACGGCACTGCGCCTGGTCAAAAATCCGCTGTTGTCAGCACGGCTGCAAACGGCGATTGAAATCGCCGCTGCATTATTCATCATTCTGACCGGCGTGCTTCTGCTGATTGCTGCCCTGAGTTAATTCTCTTTGTGGTGTTTTCGCTGTGATTTCGCCCGCAGCCAGAACACTACAAAAAAGGCCATCACAAAGACAACTGCAATCAGTGCTGCCAGCACATGGCTGTATGGCCCGACCGCCAGCATGATGATCGGCATGGAATAAAACAGCGCGCCAAAAACCACCATAATCAGTGCGGCGGCTATAGCGGAATTGCGCGTATCCTTCTTATTCTGCTGCGGGGATGCCATGCATTTATCTCCGGCCTGTATCGGCGTAGAAGCTTTCCAGCTTTTTGATCTGCTGTCCGTTCGCGTCAAAATTGTCAGGAGCGAGCCAGTTTTGGTAAGCCTGTTTCAATGCAGGCCATTCGCTGTCGATCACCGAATACCATGCCGTGTCACGGTTCTTGCCTTTAACAATCAGATGCTGCCGGAAAATACCTTCAAACTGAAAACCGAAACGCTCCGCCGCACGCTTTGACGGCAGATTGTCATTATTGCATTTCCACTCATAACGGCGGTAACCGAGCTCATCAAAAATATATTGCATGAACAGATACTGGGCTTCGGTCGCAGCCGGTTTACGGGAGATCAATGGCCCCCAATAGATATTGCCGATTTCAATACTGCCATTCTCGGCATCAATGCGCATCAGCGCCTGACGACCGGCAATTTTACCTGTCGCCTTGTCAATCGTGACGAAAAACATAGTCGTCTGGCTTGCGGCGGATTTCTCCAGCCATGGCAGCATCTCTTCGAGCGTTGAAGGCACTGTATCAAACAGCCATGTGAAACGGCTGTCCGCATCGGCAACGCTTGACGCCTCAAACAGCCCCTGCCCGTGTTTTTCAACACTCAGCGGCTCCAGCCGCACAAACTGCCCTTCAAGAACTTTGCGCTCAGGAACAGGCCGCGCTGTCCACTCTGACAAGTCCTGCATAATCATTCTCCTCTTCCTCAAAAGGAAATGACCATATTTTATGCAGATTGCAAACTGATTTCACTTTGCTGCAGTCTTGCGGCACTGCGATCTATCGACACTGCTTTGATAAGTGCAAAAACCTGCTCGCCGGTTTTCAGATTGAGATCCTGCACAGATTTGCGCGAAATACGGGACAATAATTGCACATCGCCCAATTGCAGGCGCAATTCCGCAAACGGTCCGTCATCGGTTGAGATTGCAACAATCGTTACCGGAAAAATATTGCGGATACTGATATCCACCGGCGCAAAGCGCGACAGAGACACATCGCGCGAGCGGATACGCAAACGCACTTTCATCCCCGATTGCAATGCATGGTCTGTCAGCTGAAAATTATGTCCGCCAATGGCAATGTCAGCCATGGCATAGGCATCATCACTGCGGGTGACTTCCCCTTGCAAAAGCACACTGGTCGTATCGCCCGTACCATCAATCTGGCTGAAAATATCAAACACTGAACCGCTTTCCCGTACCCGTCCCTGCTCCAGCAGCACAAGCGTATCCGCCAGCCGCGCGACTTCATCCACCTCGTGGCTGACAAAGACAATCGGCAGCCCGCTCTCGTCACGCAGACGCTCCAGATAAGGTAAAATTTCCTGACGCCGCGCATGATCCAGCGATGACAGAGGCTCATCGAGCAGCAGCAGGCGCGGTGCCGACAGCAATGCCCGCCCGATCGCCACACGCTGTTTCTCACCGCCGGACAATTGATGCGGCTTGCGCTGTAATAAAGCGCCGATACCGAGCAGCTCGGTTATTTCCTCAACCTTACGCTCCGGCTCACGTTTACCTGCCCATTGCGCATAGGTCAGATTGCGCAAAACACTGAGATGCGGGAACAGACGGGCATCCTGATAGACATAGCCGATATGGCGTTCTTCAGGCCGGAGATTGATGTTTCTGGCGCTGTCGAACAGCACCAGATTGCCAACGGCAATGCGCCCTTCCTCAGGGCGCAGCGTTCCGGCAATCATGCGCAGCAAAGTGGTTTTACCGGCACCGGATGCACCGAATAATGCTGTAACGCCGGTCTCAGCACGAAAGGCCGCCTCAACGCGAAACCCGCCATTGCCGCCTTTTACATTGAAATCAAGGGTATTGAAGCTGATTTGATGTGTCATTTACCAGCTCCGCTCAACCGGCGCTGCAACCATTCGGACAGCACCACCGCCAACACAGACAGCACAACGGAAACCAGAATAAGCTTCAGCGCAGCGGCATCACCGCTCGGCGTTTGCATCAGCGCATAAATCGCCAGCGACAGGGTTTGCGTTTCGCCCGGAATATTCGAGACAAAGGTAATTGTAGCGCCAAATTCGCCGAGCGCTTTGGCAAAACCCAGCACACTACCGGCAATAATGCCCGGTATCAGCAAAGGCAGCGTCACAGTCATAAAGGCTTTGATGCGCCCTGCTCCCAGCGTACGGGCAGCTTCTTCCAGACCCCGGTCGATATTTTCAATCGCCAGCCGCATCGGACGGATCAGCAATGGCAGTGCCATCACACCGGCAGCCAAGGCTGCTCCCGTCCAGCGGAAAGCGAAGGTAAAATCAAACCATTGCAGCAGCAGACTGCCGATAGCGCCGCGCGTACCAAACAGCACCAGCAGAAAATAACCGGTTACTACCGGCGGCAGCACCAGCGGCATTGTCAGCACCGCCTGTAACAGGCTTTTGCCGGGGAAATTATAGCGTGCCAGTATCCACGCAAAACCAAATGCAACCGGCAAGGCTCCGAGGATAGCAAGCCCTGCTATCCTCAAAGACAAAGCGATAATTTCCATTTCCGACATTGCCATCAGTCAGATCAAAGCCTTATTTTGCTTCTGCCGCAGGCACAAAGCCCTTATCGGCAATGATTGCCTGTCCGGCATCGCTGCGCAAAAATGCAAGAAATGCCTTGGAGTTTTCATCAGACTTGCCGACCAGTGCCGCAGGATAAAGAATTGGCGCGTGGCTTGATGCAGGGAAGCGGTAAACTTCTGTCAGTTCAGGCACCTGTGCACGATCCGATGCATAGACAATACCGGCTTTCACTTCACCGCGGGAAACATATTGCAGCGCTACACGCACATTTTCCGCAAAGACTGCATTGGCAGAAACATCACCCCAGATGCCGAGTTTTTCAAGGGCTGCCTTGGCATATTTACCGGCAGGCACATTTGACGGATCCCCCATAGAGAAGCGTCCGGCTTTGAGGATTTCCGCAGCTTCTGCCGGTTTTGTATCTTTGGCACCGGCGATCACCAGCGCATTACCGGCAATCACAGCGCGGCTGTCATTGTCTATCAGCTTGCGCTCCTGCACATAATCCATCCAGTCGAGATCGGCTGAGATAAAAATGCTGGCTGGCGCACCGGCTTCGATCTGTTTCGCCAGCACAGAGGAAGACGCATAAGACGCAGTTACTTCCGCACCGTTTTCGGCCTTAAATTTCTCTGCTGCCGTATCAATCACATCTTTCATGCTGGCCGCAGCAAATACGACAATCTTTTCTGCCGCTAAGGTTGGCAGGGCAGTACCGGCCAGCAGGCCAAGCGCAACAACAAATCTGATCATGACATCCCTCAATATTTTTCAATCATTATATTTCTTTATGCATAACGCGTCCTATCCCATGCATCAAGCAATAAAAAAGGCTCTCCGAAGGGAGAGCCTTTAATAAAAAAATCTGAGCTGATGTGAAATCAGTCGCCGATATGCTGTTTGGCACCGCGCTCTTTCGCCAGCAGAACCTGACGCTGACGTTCGGCATAACGGGCACGGTCAGCATCGCTGCGCTCGTGATAGCAAGTGTCGCAGGAAATACCTTCCTGATAGAATTTCGACAATTTGCCCTCAGGTGTTACCGGATTGCGGCAAGCGCGGCACAGTTCCACATCGCCTTCCACCAGACCATGACCAACAGAAACACGCTCGTCAAAAACGAAGCATTCACCTTCCCAGCGTGTATCTTCCGCAGGCATATCTTCGAGATATTTCAGAATGCCGCCCTTGAGATGGAAAACATCATCAAAGCCCAGACCTTTTACAAAAGCCGTTGCCTTCTCACAGCGGATACCACCGGTACAGAACATGGCAATTTTCTTGCCTTCCAGCTCATCGCGGTGGTCTTCAACCCATTGCGGAAACTCGCGGAAAGTCTTGGTCTTCGGATCAATCGCGCCTTTAAAAGTGCCGATCGCATATTCATAATCATTACGTGTATCGATGAGGATCGTGTTCTCATCGTCGATCAGCGCATTCCACTCCTGCGGCTGCACATAGGTGCCGACGCTCTGCAACGGATCAATCCCGTCCACACCCATGGTCACGATCTCTTTCTTGAGACGGACTTTCATGCGGTTAAACGGCATCTGGCTAGCTGTTGAATATTTCAGTTCAATATTCTGCTCACGCAAGGCAGGAATAGCTTCAATAAAAGCAATCAACGCGGCAATGCCGGACTGTGTTCCGGCAACAGTGCCGTTCAGTCCTTCAGCGGCCAGCAACAAAGTGCCTTTGATACCCTGCTCATCACAAAGCTCAGTCAGCGGTGCCTGATAGGCTTCAAAATCTGGAAAACGCGCAAAACAATAGAGCGCAGCAACAGTGAAATGTGCTTCACACATAAATAAACCTCAATAGCTGGTCGCCTCGCAAAGGCGCTGCCGTGATATTCCGCCTGACCACCCTGAGGGTCAGTCAGACAGCCGAAAACAGATTAATCTGCTTGCCTGTGCTCTAACGCCGCTGCGGAGCAATTTCAAGATCAGCATCAAATTTTGCTGCCACGAAGCGAGAATCTATCCCCGTTCTCGCTACGCATGACACAGTGCAACGGGTTATATCAGTCAGGAGAGAGTGCCATGTTTCGCGCAGAAATCAGAATGCTGTTTTCAGAAGCAGGACAAGCGCATCATCTCGATCCCGCAGCCCTTGCCGCTGTCGCACAGACAGAAAGCAGTGGCATTGTCACCACACGCATCCATGGACGTGATGAACCACTGATCCGTTTTGAGGGGCATTATTTTGATAAACGCCTCAGCCCTGCCGATCAGGCAAAAGCCAGAGCGCTGAAGCTCTCCTCTCCCCGTGCCGGAGCCACTCCCAATCCGGCGGATCAGGCGGCACGCTGGCAAATGCTGGACAAAGCCTGCCGCATCAACCGCGATGCCGCTTATGAATCCACACCATGGGGTGTCGGACAGGTTATGGGTGCCCATTGGCACTGGCTGGGTTATGTGTCCGTTGCTGAAATGGTTGAAACTGTGCGCAGCGCCGTGCCGGAGCAGATTGAACTGATGAGCCGCTTTATCGTCTACAGCAATCTGCGGGATGTGTTGAACAAGCACGACTGGCAAAAATTCGCATATAGCTATAACGGCCCGCTCTATGCCAAAAACCGCTATGACCGGAAACTGGCTCAAAACTATGCGCTGTATCAGCCCTTGTTTCCCGCCTTCACTCCCCCTGATCAACGAACAGCATAGACAAAATATCTTCGGAACGTTAAATCGATTATAACAATAATTCCGAGGGTGAGATGTCGCAGAAAACCGAAAGCCTAATTCCCGTCATGACGGGACAAACCGTCATTCCTGTTCTGCTGATTGATAAAGCAGCAGATGCCGTTCCGCTTGCACGCGCTCTGGCAAAAGGCGGTCTGCCTGCCATCGAAATTACCCTGCGCACCAGTGCGGCACTGGATGCTATCCGTGCCGTGGCAGAAGATGTGCCGGAAGCCATTGTCGGCGCCGGAACCATCCTCAATGCCACCCATTATGAGCAGGCTGTCACTTCCGGTTCAAAATTCATCGTCAGCCCCGGCGTAACAGATGCCATTCTGAAAGCCGCAGATAACAGCCCCGTCCCTCTGCTGCCGGGTTGCGCAACAGCAAGCGAAGTGATGAGCCTGCGTGAGCGCGGCTATACTCATGTGAAATTTTTCCCTGCGGAACAAGCAGGCGGCGCGGCCTATCTTAAAGCCCTGTCCTCCCCGCTTGCCGGTACCTTCTTCTGCCCGACAGGCGGCATCAGCCTCAGCAATGCCATGAATTATCTCACCCTGCCGAATGTGCTGTGCATCGGCGGCTCATGGATTGCTCCGAAAGAGCTGGTCAATGATGGAAAATGGGATGAAATTACAGCGCTGGCAGCCGCAGCCGCCGCGCTCAAATCCTGATCAACATTAAAATTCAGGCAATAAAAAAGGGAGCTCAAAGCTCCCTTTTTTCATTCTTGCACCGATCAGTTGATCTTAGAGAATTTAGCAATCGGAATGAAAGTCACTGCATTGCCTGTAAAGCGGTTTGCATTACCGGCAGGCAGGTCTTTCTGGAAGCCGGCTGTGTAAACAACGGTTGGTGCCTGACGCATGGCATCATTTCGCAGAACCGGATTGGACACCGGTACAACTTTGGCTACAGGCTCATTCGAAATCGCAACTTCTGTCGCGGCATCGGCAGGCTGCAGCACTGCATTGGCAGCCGCTTTTGTAACTGGGCGATCTGAGCGACCGGCTTTAGCGGTTGTCCGTACAGCGTCAGCACCAGTTGCTGCGGCAGTATTCTCGCTGTTTACGACCGGACGGGAGGACGGACGGCTGTTGCGTGTATCCTGTGGCATAACCATAGCCACCTGCTGTTCCTGAGCCTGCGGACGCGGAGCCGGAATGGATGCAGTGTGGTCACTATTGCTCAGCAGATCAGCAATCGCATCCTGACCGGCTTCAGCACGGGCAACGGAGACTTCCTGAGCCTGTGCCTGGGTTGGGCGCGTTGCCGGAACAGCAGCGGCCAGAACGGTATTGATCGCCTGTCCTGCGCCCTGCGGACGCTGTACCGGAACCGGCACATATCCGCTCAGCATAGCACCGGTATTTGCAGTTGTGTCAGCTGCAACCAGCGCGGCAATCTGGTCATTGGCAGGCTGGGCCGGTGCGGAAGGCGCACCTGTGGCACCCGCAAAAGCCTGCGCTTCAAGTGTATTCGGCGGTGGCGGTGTCATAGCCAGCAGCACTTCGGCTTCCGACTGCGGACGCTTCACCGGAACCGGCACAGCAAAAGCCATTGCCGCCTGTGCATCCGGTGTCATTTCCACACCGGCCGAAGGGCGCGGTGCATTCAACGGTACCGGTGCATCGCGGGCAGGCAAAGCAGCAATCAACGCTTCCTGCGGCGCCTGAGGCTCAGGCTGTGCAGGTACAGCACGGTTCGGCACTGCCGGTACCGGAGCCTGACGGGCAGGAACTGCGGCAGCAGGTGCTGTACGTGCCGGACGGGCAGTTGCTACAGCACGGCTGGAGCTTTCACCATTATCTTCTTCTTCATCCGCACCGCCGCCAAACAACATACCGAACAGAGATTTGCTCTTCGGCTTGGCAGAAGCCATCTGGATTGTACCGCCATTGGCCTTACGGGCTTCATAGGCAGCAAGCGCCTGTTCATAACCCGGCAATGGCTTGCCATCGGTCGGAACGTGAATTGTTTTACCGTCAGGGAACACAGCCAGCAATTCGCGGCGGCTCAGGCGCGGCCAGTGACGCACACTGCCGACATCAAGATGCACAAAAGGCGAACCGGAAGTCGGATAATAACCAACGCCGCCGATCTGATAGCGCAACGCGGTGTCACGCAGCTTTTTCAGCGGAACACCCGGAATGAAAAAATCCATCGCCTTGCCGAGCGTATGCTGGCTGCTTTTGGCAACGCCGCGGGTACGCGAACGCAGCATGGAGTTCGTCGCCGGTGAACGATAGGCGGAAACAACAGTAATATAATCGCGGCCGCCAGCAGTCTGATAGACCTGCCAGACCAGATCGAACAAACGCGGATCCATCTTGGTCGGCTCGTTGCGGCGCCAGTCGCGCAGGAAGACATTCAGCTTCTTCAAACCATCCGGCAGATAGCGGCCGTTTTTCTTGAACGTGATTTCTGCACGTTCACCGGTATGCACAAAATGCAGCTTCAATGTACGGGTTTCGGCTGCAGCCTGAGACGGCGCGAAAGCTGTAACAGCCGTGAAAACAAGTGCCAGCTGCGCGCTGAGTTTAAAAACTCTGCCTGCCCAGCCCGCCAGTTTAGATGTTTTGCTGTTTTCCAATTTCGAATGCCTTACCGTTTACAGTCACGCTATTCAGATGAATATCGGATTTAATGGTTAATAGACACTTATTGAACAGACAATGAGTTTTCAGCATGACAAAAAAAACGCATTCGGGAAGGACTTTCCATCATGGTAAAGAGTTTATGAACAGATTTTACAACCTGAGGAAGCATGATTTTATCTATACACGCGCCCAGCGTCACGAATAGCACTCTGTGGCATATATGCACCATCCGATTGAAAATATTTAATTTTCAGGGCAAATAGTGCGATATTTCGCGGTTTCCGGCACCTGAAAAACAAAGAACACCAATCAGAAAATTCATATAATATTTCAGCAGTATAATAGGCCTTAAGCACATAAAATTTACCGGATTTTACTCACATTGTTTCGTCAATGTAACGCAATGTGATGGGATAAAGAGCCTCATTTCGGGAACCAAATCGGTTTTGGCTCTGCTTTTGAGTCGAAAAAACACAAAATTGCACCAGCGCCACCTGATCCGGCATGCTGATTTCACCCTTTTATATCTTAACAGCGCCTGCCTGCACCCGACTTTGATCCCGCAATTTCAATACTGCTGAAACGCATGAAATCTGCGCAGGAACATCCTATATAGACTGCAGCATTAAAAAGAATCGTATGAGGTTGAACCGCAATGAATTTACGCAACCATGCAGAATTTCTCCGTATGCCTGCCGATGCCCCGCAGGCACAGGTTTCCGCAGCTTCCGAGCTGAGCAATCTGCCATGCTGGAACCTCACCGATCTTTACCCTGCACCGGACAGTGCGGAACTGACCCGCGACCTGCAGCTTTCAGCAGAGCGATCAATTGCTTTTGAGAATAAATGGAAAGGCAAGCTCGAAGCTGAAGCCTCCAAGCCTCAGGGCGGTAATTTTGCCGATGCGATTAAAGAATTCGAACAGCTTCAGGAACTGATGGGACGCATCTATTCCTATGCCGGTCTGCTCTATGCGGATGACACCTCCAGTGCCGCCAATGCCAAACTCTATGGCGATGTGCAGCAGAAACTCACCGATGCAGGCAGCCACCTGATCTTCTTCTCGCTGGAACTCAACCGTATTGATGACGCCCTGCTCGACAAGGCGATCGCTGAGAACCCTGCTATCGGCCATTATAAGCCATGGCTGATCGACTTGCGTAAAGACAAGCCTTACCAGCTGGATGACCAGATTGAGACATTGTTCCATGATATCTCTGTCACCGGTTTTGTTGCCTGGAACCGTCTGTTTGACGAAACCATGAGCGGTTTGCGCTTTACCATCGACGGCGCAGAGCTACCGATTGAACCGGTGCTCACCATGTTGCAGGATGCGGATGGTGCAACCCGTAAAAAAGCCTCGGACGCATTGTCCAAAACCTTTGGTGAAAATCTGCGCCTTTTCACGCTCATCACCAATACGCTCGCCAAGGATAAAGAAATCTCCGACCGCTGGCGCGGTTTTGAGGATATTGCCGACAGCCGCCACCTTGCCAACCGCGTTGAGCGTGAAGTTGTCGATGCACTGGCCAGCGCCGTGAATGATGCCTATCCGCGTATTTCCCATCGCTACTATGCACTGAAGGCAAAATGGCTCGGCCTTGAACAGCTCGACAACTGGGATCGCAATGCGCCGCTGCCGGAAACCCCGCAGGTCACTATCGGCTGGGATGAAGCAAAAGCAACTGTGCTGGATGCCTATGCAGGCTTCGCACCGGAAATGGCCGATATTGCCCGCGACTTCTTTGACAAGAACTGGATTGATGCCCCGACCCGCGCAGGCAAGGCACCGGGTGCTTTTGCCCATCCGACTGTGCCTTCCGCACATCCTTATGTATTGCTCAACTATCTGGGCAAGCCGCGCGATGTTATGACCCTTGCCCATGAGCTTGGCCATGGCGTGCATCAGGTTCTCGCCGCGAAACAGGGCGCGCTGATGGCTTCAACCCCGCTGACACTGGCAGAAACCGCCTCCGTATTCGGTGAAATGCTGACCTTCCAGTCTCTGCTTGCAAAAGCAAAGGACAAGCGCGAGCGCAAAGCAATGCTGGCGCAGAAGACCGAGGACATGATCAATACGGTTGTCCGCCAGATCGCCTTCTACCAGTTTGAACGCAAAGTTCACACTGAGCGCAAAAACGGTGAACTGACAGCCGAACAGATCGGCGAAATCTGGATGGAAGTGCAGCGTTCAAGCTTAGGCCCTGCAATCCGCCTCAATCCGGGCTATGAAAGCTTCTGGACTTATATTCCGCATTTCATCCACTCGCCGTTCTATGTCTATGCCTATGCTTTCGGCGATTGCCTCGTAAATTCGCTCTATGCGGTTTACCAGAACAATCCTGAAGGTTTTCAGGACAAATATTTCGATATGCTGAAGGCTGGCGGTACCCGCCATCATAAAGAACTGCTGGCACCATTCGGTCTGGATGCTTCTGATCCGGCCTTCTGGCAGCAGGGCCTGTCAGTGATTGAAGGCATGATCGACGAACTGGAAGCGATGGAAGACTGATCGCATTATGGTTGAGCGAGCAATGCCTGCATCTTCTGAGCCTTTCATTCTGTTTCGTGACGATGTTGAACAGCAATCCATGCTGTTCAACAGGCCGGAACAACTGATTATTATTGAACAGGCTTCCGATTTTGAGGCAGGCTTTGCCGCGCTTGAAGCAGCGCATCGTCAGGGCAAATGGCTTGCAGGTTATTTCAGCTATGAGGCGGGTTTTCTGTTGGAGCCGAAGCTTGCTCCCCTGCTGCCGGAGGAACGCCGTGTTCCGCTGATTTGCTTTGGTGTCTTTAGTGAATCTCCGGCGGATATCCCTGCCGGTAACCGGAACATTGGCACCAATGCGCATCTTTCTGATTTTCATGCCCATTGGTCGGAAACAGACTATCAGCAGCGTTTCCAACGCCTGCATCGTCATTTGCGTGAAGGCGATTGCTATCAGGGCAATCTGACATTTCCGATTTCAGCACGCTATCACGGTGAGCCTGAGGCGCTGTTTGCCGATCTCAGCAACCGCCAGCCTGTGCGTTACAGCGCATATGTTAATCTGACTGCGCAAGACAAGGCACCGCTTATTCTGTCGCGCTCACCGGAGCTGTTTTTTCAAATCAATAAAGACGGCTGGATAGAAACCCATCCGATGAAGGGCACCACACCGCGCGGGGCAACACCACAAGAAGATGATGCCTTGCGTGATTTTCTGATCCATGACGAAAAAAGTCAGGCCGAAAACCGCATGATCGTGGATTTACTGCGCAATGACATTTCGCTGATCAGCGAAGTCGGCAGCCTTTCTGTGCCGAAAATCTTCCATGTCGAACGCTATCCGACGGTACACCAGATGGTCAGCCATGTGCGGGCAAAGCTGTTGCCCGATCTCACTTTGCGGCAGATCTTTGCAGCTTTGTTTCCGTGCGGCTCGGTGACCGGCGCACCGAAAATCAGCGCCATGACGATTTTGCACCAGCTTGAACAACAGGCGCGCGATATTTATTGCGGCTCCATCGGCTGGATCGCACCATCCGGCGAAATGCGCTTCAATGTCGCCATTCGCACCCTGTCGCTCTATCCTGACGGAGAAGTAGTCCTCAATGTCGGCGGCGGTGTGGTCTATGATTCAACGGCAGAAGCAGAATATGCCGAATGTTTGCTGAAAGCCCGCTATGCGACCGGTGAGAACACAGTCTCCGGCATCCGAGAGTGAAACATGCAAGACCTGAATTTTGGCCTGATCGAAACATTGCGCTTTGAGCCTGCCAATGGTTTTCTGCGTCTTGAACAGCATTTACAGCGTCTGCAGCAATCTGCGACGCAACTCGGTTTTGTTTTTGATGAAGGTGCTATCCGTTCACAATTGCAGGCACATGCAAACAGCCCTCATGCCTTACGTGTCCGCCTTTGCCTGAGGTCAGACGGTACAGCAGATATCATCACCGCAGTCTTTCAGCCTTTGCCGCCGCAAATGATCTGGACATTGGCAATTGCCGAAACCCGCCTGAACAGCGCCGATGAGCTGCTGCGCCACAAAACAACACGCCGCACGGCCTATGAAGCCGCGCGGGCGGAATTTACACCTGCACAGGCTGATGAAGTTCTGCTGCTCAATGAAAAAGACGAGATTTGCGAAGGCACGATCACTTCGCTCTTTGCGGATATGGGGGATGGTATATTGCTGACCCCGCCGCTGGAATGCGGGTTGCTGAATGGCGTCTTGCGGCAGGAACTACTGCAACAGGGTAAAGCCAGAACTGCCGTTCTCACGCTTCAGCACTTGCAAAAAGCGCACCGGATTCTTGTCGGCAATTCTCTGCGCGGCATGATACGAGCGCAATTAGCCGATGCATTCTGATATCCGCCGCCCTTTAAATTACGCCATTATAAAATATAATGTTTTTGCTGTCTGAGACCAACAAAACCGCTTCACACACAAAGATGTGAGGTAAAAAAGCAACAGATACAAGGCTCTTCATGGTTAAGGAACCTATAAAGCTCTTGTATTTACCCGCATTTACATACATCAAATTATTATAAAATTTTGCAGAATCCCGGGAGAGCTCGCTTATGAAAACATTCCGCACGGCCGCATCCCTTTGTCTGGCTGCCACAGTCGCTGCCTGTACCACATACGGACCAGTCAATGGCGGTGGCGGCAACACCATGCCGACCCGTCCGGCTAATGCCGGTATTGATGGTGGCTGGGTTGATGCCAATGGCATTACATCGAATTTCAACGGCGGCGTTTTTGAAACCCGCACAACTGACACCAATGAAAAGCTGGCAGAAGGTAATTACCGTTACCTGTCACCGCGTTTGGTGGAAATTGATATGCGTTCGATCGTACGCGGCACTACATCCAAAGTGAATTGCGCACAGGTTACTCCGTCACAGCTCAATTGCACCACATCAACCGGTTCGCAATTCTCGCTGACACGTAAAGCCTGAGTCACTCAGTACTAAAAAATATGAACGCCCGTGGCTCAGCTGCGGGCGTTTTGCTATTCCTAGAGTATGTCGCAGCTAAATGGTCTCATTTAGCGTCCGCGAACATACGACAATTAAGTGAATCTAGAGCGAACGCTATGAATTCAATTAAACGCGACACGCTCTAGCTCTCTCAGAACTTGGGAGATGCAAACAGCATTCGTCATATTACTATGCTATTCTGCCCCGACAAATGTCTACGGAGAAAGCCATGTCCGGACTGTTCAAGATTCTGTTTTGCAGCGCCAGCCTTCTAAGCCTGTCACTGCCTGCCTATGCCGATTACACGCTAACCATTCTGCACACAAATGACACACATTCCCGCATTGAAGAGGTCAATAAATATGACGCGACCTGTTCGGCTAAGGAAAGCGCAGAGCAGCAGTGTTTCGGCGGTATGGCGCGGCTGAAAGCGGCTATAGATGCAGAGCGCGCCAAGGGCGGCAATATGCTGGTGCTGGATGCCGGAGATCAGTTTCAGGGTTCATTGTTTTTCACCACCTATAAAGGCACGGACAATGCCGAATTCATGAATGCCATCGGCTATGATGCGATGGCACTCGGCAATCATGAATTTGATCTTGGGCAGGAAGGGCTGGCGCCCTTTCTGAATAAAATCAAACTGCCGGTTCTGTCTGCCAATATTGAAACCGCTGCCGGCTCACCGATCCACGGCAAATTCGCACGCTATCTTGTCAAAACAATTGGCAATGAAAAGATCGGCATTGTCGGCCTGACCACACCGGACACGGTGGAAATTGCACGTCCGGGCAAGGACATCCGTTTTCTTGATGCCAAGGAAACATTGCAGCGCATGATTACAGACCTGAAAGCAGAAGGCGTGAACAAGATCATCGCCCTCACCCATCTGGGTTATGATGCGGATCAGCAATTGGCAGCAGAACTGGATGATGTGGATGCAATCGTCGGCGGACACAGTCATACATTGCTCGGCGACAATGCCTTACGCGCTTCCGGCCCCTATCCTACTCTCGTCAAAAATCCATCCGGCAAGATGGTTCCGGTCGTCACGGCCTATGCCTATACGCAATATCTGGGCAGGCTGGTGCTGAATTTTGACGATGCGGGCAATCTCACATCAGCCTCCGGTGCACCTCTGCGGCTGGATGCCTCCATCAAACCGGACGCAGAACTGGCCAGCCGCATTACGGAAATGGCCAAGCCGATTGAGGAACTGAAAAACCGCCGTGTCGCCGAGACAACCAAGCTGATTGATGGCTCTGCTGTCAGCTGCCGCACGCAGCAATGTCCTATGGGCGATCTGGTCACCACTGCCATGATCGATCGTGTGCACGATCAGGGTATCACTGCCGCGCTGATAAATGGCGGTGCATTGCGCGCTTCAATCAAGGCCGGTGACATCACTATGGGTGATGTACTGGTGGTGCTGCCGTTTCAGAACACCGTTGCAACATTTCAGATGAAAGGCAGCGATCTGCGGTCAGCATTGGAGAATGGTGTCAGCCAGATTGAAAAAGGCAGCGGTCGCTATCCGCAGGTTGCAGGCATAAAATTCACACTGGATATGGCTAAACCTGCCGGACAGCGCATTACCGCTGTCGAAATGCAGGATGCGGAAAGCAACTGGCAGCCGCTTGTTGATAATAAGCTCTATGGCATTACCGCAACCGATTATCTGCGCACAGGCGGTGACGGCTATGACATGATCGCCCAAAAAGCTGAAAAAGCCTATGATTACGGTCCTTCACTCGATCAGGTTGTTGCTGAATATTTGCAGGAACATTCGCCCTATTCAGATGCTGCACAGCCCGCAGCAAAAATGCCGGTCTCTGAGGCTTATGAAATCAAACAGGGCGACAGTTACTGGTCGATTGCAGAGAAGCTCTATGGCAATGGCACAGAATGGAAACGCCTGTTCCGTCAGAACCCGACTTACAAGCCACGGAAACTGCCGGTTGGCGCTGTTTTGAAAACCGGAGCACCTTCCCAATAAAAAACCACTTTAAATTTGAGTTTTCTCATCATGTTATGGTTATGTTCTGGTCATGCCGGACATAATACTGTTATGATAGGCAAATTTTGTTCGGCAGCTTTCGCGCACGCAGATACAGATTGTATTTGTTCGAGTGAAAGCACCGCCCCCCTCAGGATAGAGACACAGACATGCATGATAATGTGATGAGCCAATCCGCGACTTCCCAGCCGGTTTCAGCAAAACCTGTTCTTGAAAAAACAGGCGTAATGCTGATCAATCTGGGAACACCTGATGGTACTGATTACACATCCATGCGCCGCTATCTGCGCGAGTTTTTAATGGATTCGCGTGTTATCGAATGGCCGAAGGCAATCTGGTATCCGATCCTGTTCGGTATTGTGCTCAATACACGTCCTAAGAAATCCGGTGCTGCCTATGACCGCATCTGGAACCGTGAGCGCAATGAATCACCTTTGCGTACCTTCACGCGTTCCCAGAGCGATCAGCTCAGCGCCCGCCTCTCCGATCTCGGCAATGTGGTTGTGGACTGGGCAATGCGTTATGGCCAGCCATCGATTGAAGATGTGCTGACACGCCTGCGCGAACAGGGTTGCACCCGTATTGTCGCCTTCCCGCTCTATCCGCAATATTCTTCTTCCACCACCGGCAGTGTGATTGAAAAACTCAATGACGCACTGAACAAGCTGCGTTTCATGCCTGCCGTGCGTACAGTGCCGTCTTACCAGCATGAGCCGGTCTATATTGATGCGCTGGCACGCTCGATTGAAGACCATATTGCCAAGCTGGATTTTGATCCGCAGGTCGTGGTTGCCTCCTATCATGGCATTCCGCAGAGCTATGCACGCCGCGGCGATCCTTATCCGCAGCAATGCCTTGAAACCACACGCCTGCTGCGTGAGCGCCTTGGCTGGGATGAAACCAAGCTGATCAGCACGTTCCAGTCGCGCTTTGGCCCTGAGGAATGGCTCCAGCCTTATACGGATAAAACCATCGAGGAAATGCCAAAACAAGGCATCAAATCCGTTGCCGTATTCAATCCGGGTTTCGTCGCTGACTGCCTTGAAACTGTTGATGAAATCGGCAATGAAGCGGCAGAATCCTTCCATGAGAATGGCGGCGAAAATTTCAGCCATATTCCGTGCCTCAATGACACAGAACTCGGTATGCGCGTGATTGAAGACCTCGTACGCCGTGAATTGCAGGGCTGGGTCTGAGACTTTTATAAAACAAGACCATCATCATTTCCGGCATTTTAAAAAGGAAACAGAATGGAATTCGGTGCCAATATTGCCCTGCTGATTTTAGCTGCAGTGGTTATTTTCACGCTTTATGCCGGTATTAAAATTGTGCCTCAGGGTTCCAATTTTACTGTCGAGCGTTTCGGCCGTTACACCCGTACTTTGTCACCGGGTCTGAATATGATCGTCCCGTTTTTTGATCGTATCGGCGCGCGCCTCAATATGATGGAACAGGTACTGGACGTACCGACACAGGAGGTCATTACCCGTGATAATGCGACCACATCCGTTGATGCTGTCGCCTTCTTTCAGGTACTGAATGCGGCACAGGCTGCCTATCAGGTCTCCGATCTGCAATATGCAATCCTCAACCTGACCATGACCAATATCCGTACCGTCATGGGCTCGATGGATCTGGACGAATTGCTCTCCAACCGCGACACCATCAATGATCGTCTGCTGCGCGTGCTGGATCAGGCCGCGCATCCATGGGGCATCAAGATCACCCGCGTTGAGATCAAAGATATCAATCCGCCGAAAGATCTGATTGATTCCATGGCGCGCCAGATGAAAGCCGAGCGTGACAAGCGTGCACAGGTTCTGGAAGCAGAAGGTGACCGTAATGCGCAGATTCTGCGTGCTGAAGGTCTGAAACAGTCGCAAATTCTTGAAGCGGAAGGTAAGCGCGAAGCCGCCTATCGCGAAGCGGAAGCCCGTGAGCGTCTGGCAGAAGCGGAAGCCAAAGCGACAACCATGGTGTCCGAAGCGATTGCGCAGGGTGATGTGCAGGCGCTGAATTACTTCGTTGCACAGAAATATACCGATGCGCTTTCCGAAATGGCCTCTGCCAAAAATCACAAGGTCATTATGATGCCGCTGGAAGCCTCGTCGCTGATCGGCACATTGGGCGGTATTGGTGCGATTGCCAAAGAAGTCTTCGGCAATAATTCGGACTCCGGTGCGAATACCACCACTCAGGGCGCACAGGCTGCACGCAAGGCGCCAGCCAAACCGGCTGCCCGCAGCGAAGGTACAACCCGCAGCGGCTCTGCTGATTATGTCTCGGTTCCGAACCACATTATCGGCAATCGTGTACCGCCGACAGGATCACGCTGATGCCGGATATGCTCGCAGCATTGGGGATATGGAACTGGGTCGTCCTTGGCCTTGTTCTGCTGTTTCTGGAACTGGTGACACCGGGTGTCTTCCTGATCTGGATTGGTTTTGCTGCTCTGGTTACCAGCCTGATTGCGTTTACCGGCCTCGGCTTCATCGACAGCTGGCAAGCGCAACTGCTGCTCTTCATGGTTCTGTCCGTGATCTTTGTACTGATCGGGCGCAAATATTTTAATCCGCGGGTGCAGAACAGCGATGAACCGCTGCTCAACCGCAGAGCCGATCAGCTGATCGGCATGCGCACCACACTGGAAGAGCCGATTATCAACGGCCATGGCCGTGCACGTTTTGATGATACACTCTGGCGTGTGACCGGTCCTGATCTCCCCGCTGGTACAACAATTATCGTGCGGGAATATCACGACGGATTATTGCAAGTTGAAGAAGTGAAATAACAAAAAGGCGGCTAATAGGCCGCCTTTTTATTATCCTGCAGAGAGCGTTTAAGCCACACCGGCACGCAGCAGATCGTGGAAATGCACCAGCCCGACAGGACGGTTATTCTCAGCCACAATCACCGCGCCGATACGCGCTTCATTCAAAAGTGCCAGTGTTGAACCGAGCAGCTGGTCAGGGCTGACAGTCTTCGGCGTGCGGGTCATAATATCATCGACTTTCAGCGTCGCCATCGGCCGGTCGACATTGCGTGTCAGGTCGCCATCCGTGATGATACCGGCCAGTGTGCCGTCTTCATTCTCAACAATCACACAGCCGAAATGCTTATGCGAGTGAATGCGCATCGCTTCCGGCATTGGTGTGCCGATCTTGACCAACGGCAATTCCTCACCGCGATGCATAATATCTTTCACATGAGAAAGGCTGGCGCCCAGTGAGCCACCCGGATGAAACACGCGGAAATCGCTGGCGGTAAAGCCGCGTCTTTCCAGCAGAGCAAGTGCCAGTGCATCACCGACTGCCAGCTGCATCAAAGTCGAGGTGGTCGGTGCAACACCATGCGGACAAGCTTCAACTGCTTTCGGCAATAGCAACAGCACATCAGATTCACGGCCGAGCGTGGAATGCTCACCGGAAGTCAGTGCGATCAGCGGCACTTTAAAACGGCGGGAATAGCTGACAATACCTTTCAGCTCCGCAGTCTCACCCGACCAGGACAGGGCAAGAATAACGTCATTGCTGTTAATCATGCCGAGATCGCCATGATTGGCTTCCGCTGCATGAACAAAAAAAGCAGGCGTTCCGGTAGACGCAAAAGTTGCTGCCAGCTTGGAGCCGATATGACCGCTTTTTCCGATACCGGTCACAACAACCCGTCCCTTCATAGCGGAGATCGCCTGAACCGCCTGCTCAAACGGCTCTGCAAGCCCATTTTGCAGCGCATCTTCAAGAGCGCTCATACCGGCTTTTTCAACTGCGATTGTATTCAGGGCGGAGCGGATAGCTGGGCTGTGGCTGCTCAATGGACTTCTCTCACTTCTTTCATCCGGTCAATAGTGCTTCTTCTATATAGAAACCGGAGCTGCATTCTGCAAAACGAATTATGAGGTAAAACTTTACATATTCCCTGTCCAGCCTCCCCGCTTGCAGAAATACAGCACATATTTCCCTGTAATTAATAAAGCACAAGCTGAAAAGCTGAATAAAGCCAGCCCATTACAGCAAAAGAAACTTTGTATTAACCATGATCATTTACCGTCCTGTAACAAGCCTGCTCCGTGCAGGCATTCTCAGTTGCGTGCACAACTCTTGGCAGGACAATGGAAAAAACAGCCAAACCGGCTCATTACGCCCCGCTTTCTCTGTACGGGCTGCATCAGGCAGCTCTGCTGACGGGCGTTGTGCTGTTTTCATCCGTGACCATATCCCAAGCACAAACCGTGCCCTCCGGTGCTCAAAATGACGCAATTGCCGATGTTATTGCGCAGAGCGAAGGCACTGAAAATATAACTTATGATGCCAATGGCCGTATCGTTGCACAGCCTGTAATCAATCCTGCAGTTCCGGCTGCACGCCCTGTTGCCGACAGCGCTGTTCCTTTGAGCGAAGATATCAGCGGTTTACGCACCGGCCCAGCAGATGCAGGCAGAGCCGTTCGCGAAGGACGGGAGAATATGCCGGAAGGCGCCCTTGAGGGCCGTCCGCGTGCACCTTTTGAAGCTGATCCGTTTGAACCGCAGGGCATTCGCGCCGGAAGTTTCATCTTACGTCCGTCGCTGGATCAGGGTATCCGCGCCACCAATAATGCCGATAACAGCGCAACCGGAACCAGCGGTGTCTTGTCCGAAACCGCATTGCGGCTGAATGCCCGTTCAGACTGGGCAAGCCATCTGGCAACACTGGATGCATCCGGTATCTTCGAGAGAAATCTCTCCGGCCAGTATGTTTCCAATCCGCGCGGGCAGATTGATGCTGCATTACGGCTGGATATGAGTGATGAAACCCGTCTGAATTTCGGGCTTGGTTATTCTGTTAATCGTGAAGATTCATCTGATCCGAATGGTATCAGCGCCGCACGCACCCGCCCTCTGGTACAGAGCCTGAATGCGCAGGCCGGTATTGAGCGCGATATCGGCAAGATTTTTGCCAGTGCGATAGCACGGGTGAACAATACCCGTTACGGCAAAGCCAAATTATATAATGGCGACCAGCTGGATCAGAGCGACCGCAATAATACCTATGTCAGCATGACATTGCGCGGCGGTTTTGAGCTGAGCGCCGCCATCCGCCCGTTTGCGGAAGTTGAAGTGGGTCGCCGGCTTTACCAGAATGATAATGGTCTGGATCGCAATGCAACCCAGCTCGGGCTTCGTACCGGTTTGCAGATCAATACCGGTGAAAAACTGAACGGTGAATTCTCTGTCGGTTATATAGGCGCACGCAGTGCAGATGACCGTCTGCAAGATACCGGCGGCCTGTCGGTGGATGCAGCGATGAACTGGTCACCGCAGCGCGGCACCGATGTCCGCTTTGGTCTGCGCACTTATCTCGACAGCAGCCCGGATATTGGCGGCAATTCATCCATTTTGTATCTCGCCAATATTGATGTCACCCGCATGATCCGCGCCGATCTCAGCGTGAATGCCCGCTTTGATGCTTCTATCCGTGATAATCGTGACGGCAGTGGTACCGATTATGGTATGGGCGCGGAAATCGGGGCGACTTATTGGTTCAACCGCTTCTTCGGTGTGGATGGCAAATTGCGCCATGAATTCATCAACAGCGATGTGGCCAGCCGTAAATATAGCAGCAACAGCGTCTATCTCGGCGTAAAATTGCGCCGCTGACATATTAATCCGTAACAAAAAAAGCCGGTCACTGACCGGCCTTTTTATTTAGCTCAAGACAACTTAATCGTCTTTAGCAATTCATCAATGCTGACTTCGACCAGCGGGCGGATATCATGGCGCCACAGGGCAAAAGCCACATTGGCCTGAATGAAGCCCTCTTTAGAACCGCAGTCAAAGGTACGACCCTGATAATTAAAGCCGTAGAAATCCTGATCTTTCGCCAGTTTCAGCATCGCATCAGTCAGCTGAATTTCGTTACCGGCACCCTTTTCCTGCTTGCTCAGCAGGTCGAAGATTTCCGGCTGCAGAATATAACGGCCGTTAATATAGAGATTTGACGGCGCGGTGCCTTTGGCTGGCTTTTCAACCATCTGGTTGATTTCAAAACCATTGCCGATTGCATTGCCTTTGCCGACAATACCATATTTGTGCGCTTCTTCCGGATCGCACTCCTGCACAGCAATCACATTACCGCCGGTCTGTTCGTAAAGCTCAACCATTTCCTTGAGGCAGCCTTTTTTCGACTGCATCACCATATCCGGCAGCAACAGTGCAAAAGGCTCGTCACCAACGATTGCGCGGGCACACCATACTGCATGGCCAAGGCCAAGCGGCACCTGCTGACGCGTGAAACTGGTCGTACCAGGCTGCGGCTGCAAGCTCTGCATATGGTTCAGCTCATTGAGCTTACCGCGTTCCTGCAGCGTTGTGTAAAGTTCAACCTGAGCATCAAAATAATCTTCGATCACCGCTTTATTACGGCCGGTCACAAAAATCAGATGCTCAATACCCGCTTCGCGCGCTTCATCAACCACGTATTGAATGACCGGCTTATCAACAACGGTCAGCATTTCTTTCGGGATTGATTTTGTGGCTGGTAAGAAACGTGTCCCCAGTCCGGCGACAGGAAAAACTGCTTTGCGGATTTTTTTAACTGAACTCATGTCACTTCCCGTTTTATCCGGTTTCAACCTACATCAAACAAACCTAAGCCGCCGGTTATAATTTTTCTATTATCAACCTGTACTCTAGTCTCTTGCTAAACCTGATCTATAAAAGCCATTACAGCCAAACTATGAAAAAAGCCTGCATTTTCTAAAAGTTACGGTCACATTTCATGTGCGATTATTAACGCAGTTGAGCGTCTCTCATGCCCGAACAGGAGTTTCTTCACGTCCGGTTCATCAATGATGCAGTAATTCAGACAAGTCGAAATTACGCATATGCAGATCATTCATTGTCTGATTATTATCTGCACTGTCTTAACAGTTTTTTGCCGGTTCTTAATTCCGGCACTGCATGGTAAACTAAATGCTAACTTCCGTGTGGCATAAACAATGAACCTAGACCATTTCCCGCAAAATTGTGAAGCGATTTTGCATCCGGATAATGCAGCTAAAACCATTACCCGAGCGTAGTGAGCACCGGCAAACTGAACGACGCTCTTGATTGATTGCATTTTCGTACCCGCAACAATGCCCATGTGCATTGTTAGAATGCGAAATGCTAAAGTTTATATTCAGGGAGAAAAGCATGCTTCGAACCCATATTTTCAAAAGCCGCTTCTGGAAGACCGCAGCAACAACAGCCTCTGCGGCTGCGCTGTCGCTTATTCTGACAACCGGCTATGCATCTGCCGATGCACAATTTCGCAAATGGGTTTCCGGTTTTCGCCCTGTAGCCCTTCAAAACGGGATTGCTCCGGCCACTTTTGACCGTGCTTTTGCCGGTGTGAATGCTATTGATCCGGAAGTGCTGCAAAAAGCGCGTTATCAGCCTGAATTTACGTCCCCTGTCTGGGAATATATCGACAACCGTGTCAACGAGCATTCTATTGGCACCGGTCAGGCCATGGCGCGCAAATGGGGCAAAGCCCTCAATGCGATTGAAAAGCAATATGGCGTAGACAAAAATGTGCTTCTGGCTATCTGGTCAATGGAAACCGGCTATGGCGAGATGATGCAGCGTCCGGATGTGATGCGCGATGCGATCCGCTCACTGGCTACACTGGCCTATGCCGACCAGCGCCGTGCCAAATATGCCCGTACGCAGCTGATTTCAGCGATGAAGATTCTCCAGACCGGTGATATTGACCGCGGACATCTGAGCGGTTCATGGGCCGGTGCAATGGGGCACACCCAGTTTATCCCGACCAGCTATCAGGCCTATGCGGTAGATTTTGACGGTAACGGCAAACGCGATATCTGGAATTCCGTGCCGGATGCGCTGGCAACCGCTGCCAATCTTCTGCGTAAAAACGGCTGGGAGCCAGGCCGCACATGGGGTTACGAAGTGGTTCTGCCTGCTTCGGGTAAGTTCCCGTCCGGCAGCCTGAGCATTGCTGAATGGCGCCGTCTGGGACTGGTGCGTGCCAATGGCCGTCCGTTCCCGAGTGATGCTGAAAAAGCCACGCTGAAAGTCATGGATGGCCGCAGTGGCCCTGCCTTCCTGATGACCAAGAATTTCTTCGTTATCAAGCGTTATAATAATGCGGATAAATACGCACTCGGTGTGGGTCTTCTGGCCGACCGCGTTGCCGGTTATCAGGGTTTGGTGCAGGACTGGAACCGTCCTTTCACACCAATCTCCATGAAAGAACGTGAAGAACTGCAAACGCATCTGCGTGCACTCGGCTATTATGACGGCAATATTGACGGCAAAATCGGCTCAAGTTCACGTAAGGCAATTGAGGCCTTCCAGCAGCGCAACGGACTGTCACCCGACGGCCATCCGAGCAAAGAAGTGCTCAGCGTTCTGCGTCGCCGCTAAATACGACTTATTGTCAGGCCGGTTGATCCGGCCTGATCCTTTATACTGCCGCATATATGCGTTCTAAACGGCAAATGCAGCAGAAGGCTTAAGGGTTGAAACCCGTTATGACAGATCAAACAGTCACACAGAACAAGATCAGAGCGGGCTTGCTCAGCCTGCAATCCTTAACTGTGGCTTTCGGCCTGACCGTATTGCTGGCAACTCCCGCCACTGCACAGACACAAATGGCAGAGCCGGACAGTGCCCCCACTCTCATTGCCCAGCAATATCCGCAGCAACAAAAACGCCGTACATTGCTGGATATATTATTCGGAAATCCCGCACAGCCCAGACAGCAGGAAGTCACCCGCCCTCCGGTTCAGCAGCCGCAGCGGCGCTCGGCACCGGTGAAGAAAAAGCCCGTTGTTACCAAGCCTAAACCAGCCATTATTACACCGCCGCAACCGGAAGCCGTCGCAAAGAATCCCGATGCGCGGAAAATTATGGTTATTGGTGATTTTATCGCCGGTGGTCTTGCAGAAGGGCTGACAGAGACATTTTCCCAAACTGCGGATTTGCAGGTTATCAACCGGACCAATGGCTCATCAGGCTTTGTTCGTCAGGATTATTATAACTGGAGCAAAGAACTTCCGGCCATTTTGACTGAGCAGAAACCTGCCGTCGTCGTTATGATGATCGGGGCGAATGACCGCCAGCCGCTAACACAGAAAAGCGTCAGTGTTGCCGCCGATACGGATGAGTGGAAGAAACTGTATCAGTCGCGGGTTGATGAATTTCTGCAGGTCACTGCGAAATCCGGCGTGCCTGTTGTCTGGATCGGCCAGCCGCCCTATCAATCTTCTTCACTGTCTCAAACCATGTTGTCGCTGAACAAGATTTATAAGACTGCGGCAGAACAAGCCGTCACAACGGAAGATATAACACCTCAGGTTGTTTTCGCCGATGTATGGGACGGTTTTGTCGATGATAAAGGCAGCTTTACTCAGACCGGTGTTGATG
Source organism: Pseudochrobactrum sp. XF203 (assembly GCF_020341615.1). Classification (NCBI taxonomy): domain Bacteria; kingdom Pseudomonadati; phylum Pseudomonadota; class Alphaproteobacteria; order Hyphomicrobiales; family Brucellaceae; genus Pseudochrobactrum; species Pseudochrobactrum sp. XF203. The sequence continues at coordinate 2,514,485 of NZ_CP084392.1, forward strand.
TGAACGGTCAGACGGTACGCCTGCGCGGCAATGACGGAATTAATATGACCGCAGCAGGCAAGCGAAAGCTGGCTTTCTATGCGGAAAAACCATTGCGCCAATTGCTGAAACTCTCATCACCGGATGCTCCTGTTTCATCTGACAGTAAAAGCAATGAGCCTATGGCTTTACCGGTGCAGAAAGAAATCACCCGTATCGGGCCAATGAAACTCAATGATCTGGATCAGTCCGGTGATGATACACTGCTGGGTGATACAACCGTGATCAGCAAAACCACTGCTGCAGCAAACAAGCCTGCAATGAAGACGGCTCCGCATGGCCGCGCAGATGATTTCAGCTGGCCACGCCCTTAAAAAAAGCCTCAAGAGCGGCTCCGGTTAAGATTAAATAGCTGGAGCCGCTCTATCTTTTAGTTTACGCATTATCCTACGCAAAACCGCTTCACACTTTTGCTGGAAATGCTTTAGCGAGGCCTTTCTTCATTCACGCAGGCAACAGACTGGCGCCCATCAATTGCAGATCAATAGCTCTTGCAGCCTGCCGCCCTTCACGGATTGCCCAGACGACCAGTGACTGGCCGCGACGCACATCACCCGCTGCAAAGAGTTTTGGTATAGATGTGTGATAATCCGTCTCATTGGCCATCACACTCTCACCGCCACGGGCATCTTTTTTCAGCTTCAGCCTGTCACCGAGTTCCGGCAACACACCTTGCTTGGCAGGGCCGCTGAAACCAAGGGCAATGAATGCAAGATCAGCCTGCAGAATGAATTCAGAACCGGCAATTGGTTTACGCCGTTCATCCACTGCACTGCAAAGCACATGGGTCAGTTGACCGTCTTCGCCGCCAAAGCCTAGTGTCGCCACCTGAAATTCACGCATAGCGCCTTCCGCCTGACTGGACGAAATACGGATCTTTGTCGCCCAATAAGGCCACACGCCGAGCTTATCTTCCCGTGCCGGTGGTTCAGGACGAATATCCAGCTGCGTTACCTGTACTGCCCCCTGCCGGAAGGCCGTGCCCACACAGTCAGAGGCGGTATCACCGCCGCCGACAACCACAACCCGTTTGCCTGCAGCCGAAATACTGTCTTCCAATGCCCAAGCACGCGACTGCTCGTCTTCACCCGCCACACGGCGGTTCTGCTGCACCAGATAAGGCATGGCATCATAAACACCGTTTAAATCAGATCCCGGCAAAGCCGGATCACGCGGTGTTTCCGCACCGCCGCAATAGAGCACGGCATCATAGTCTTTGAGTAATTGTTTGACCGCAATATCCTTGCCGATTTCCACACTGCAATGGAACGTCACGCCCTCGCCTTCCATCTGGGCGATACGACGGTCAATCAGGTGCTTTTCCATTTTAAAATCAGGAATACCATAGCGCAGCAAACCACCGGCACGGCTTTCCCGTTCATAGACATCAACACCGTGACCAGCCCGTGCAAGCTGTTGTGCAGCGGCCAGACCTGCAGGGCCCGAGCCGATAATCGCAACACGTTTTCCGGTCTTAACAGCCGCGATTTGCGGTTGTATCAGCCCCAGTTCGAAAGCCTTATCGGCCAGTGCCTGCTCAACTGTTTTGATGGCCACCGGCATATCTTCCAGATTGAGCGTGCATGATTCCTCACACGGTGCAGGGCAAATCCGCCCCGTAAATTCCGGAAAATTATTGGTGGAATGGAGATTGGCAATCGCCTCTTCCCACTGTCCCGCATAGACCAGATCATTCCAGTCCGGAATCTGGTTATTCACCGGACAACCGCTGTCACCGCTTTTATCGCCATGACAGAACGGTACACCGCAATCCATGCAACGCGCAGCCTGCTTCTGCACTTCCGGTTCACTCATCGGCAGAGTGAATTCACGAAAATGCCTGATGCGATCCGATGCCGGTTGATATTGCGCAACCTGCCGGTCGATCTCCAGAAAACCTGTAACTTTACCCATTTTAAAAACCTGTTCTTTTCTGAAGTTCGGATTATTCTGCGGCAACCGGATTGCGCAGAAGTTCCATCTCTTCCAAGGCACGGCGATATTCGACCGGCATGACTTTGACGAATTTCGGACGATACTGTTCCCAGTTATCAAGGATCATCCGTGCCTGTTGCGACCCCGTATAATGATGATGATTGGCCAGCAGCTGTGCCAGACGCTCCTCATCGTGACGGGTCATATTGCCGGAAACATCCACGCGGCCTTTATGCATCAGGTCACCGCCGTGATGATGCAGCTTTTCGAGAATGTCGTCCTCTTCAGGCACCGGCTCCAGTTCGACCATCGCCATATTGCAACGCTGGGCAAAATCACCGGCTTCATCCAGCACATAGGCCACACCACCAGACATACCGGCCGCGAAATTGCGACCTGTTTCGCCGATCACAACCACCACACCGCCGGTCATATATTCGCAGCCGTGGTCGCCCACGCCTTCAACAACCGCAACGGCACCGGAATTACGCACAGCGAAACGCTCGCCCGCCTGTCCGCGAATATAACATTCGCCTTCAATCGCGCCGTAGAGCACAGTATTGCCCGCAATAATCGCCTCATCGGCCTTGAGCCGGCTGTCTTCACTCGGACGGATAATAATCCGTCCGCCGCTTAGGCCCTTGCCGATATAGTCATTGCCTTCGCCATGCAGTTCGAAACTGATGCCATGTGCCAGAAAGGCTGCGAAAGACTGCCCCGCAGTACCATTGAAACGCACCTGAATCGTATCTTCCGGCAGACCTTTATGGCGGTAACAGCTGACCAGCGCACCGGACAACATCGCCCCTGCCGAGCGATCGGTATTTTTAATGCTGCGGATAAGTGTAACCTTCTCACGATTTTCCAGTGCCGGTGCGGCAGCTGCAATCAGATCACGATCCAGCACATCATCAATCGGATGCTGCTGCAATTGCGTATGACGCAATTGTTTTTCATCGCCTGAGATTGCCGCATAAGGGCGGTAGAAGATACGGCTGAAATCCAGCCCCTGTGCCTTCCAGTGATTAATCGCTGCTTGCTTTTCCAACAGGTCGGAGCGACCGATAATCTGCTCCAATCTGGTAAAGCCAAGCTCGGCCAGCAGCACGCGCACTTCTTCCGCCAGATAGAAGAAGAAGTTAATCACATGCTCCGGTGTGCCTTTGAAACGCTGACGCAGCACAGGATCTTGGGTCGCCACACCAACCGGACAAGTATTGAGATGGCATTTGCGCATCATGATACAACCGGCAGCAATCAGCGGCGCGGTGGAGAAACCGAATTCATCCGCACCCAGCAAAGCACCGATAATCACATCACGACCGGTACGCAAACCACCATCGACCTGCAATGCAATGCGCGAGCGCAAACCATTGAGAACCAATGTCTGATGCGTTTCCGCCAGTCCTGTTTCCCAAGGGGAACCGGCATGTTTCAGCGAAGTCAGCGGCGATGCACCGGTACCGCCGTCATAACCGGAAACGGTGATATGATCGGCACGTGCCTTGGCAACACCGGCAGCAACCGTACCGACGCCGACTTCCGACACCAGCTTGACCGAAATATCGGCTTGCGGATTGACATTTTTCAGGTCGAAAATCAGCTGTGCCAGATCTTCAATGGAATAGATATCATGATGCGGCGGCGGTGAGATCAAGCCGACACGCGGGGTGGAATGACGTGTCTTGGCAATTGTCGCATCCACTTTATGCCCCGGCAACTGACCGCCTTCACCGGGCTTGGCACCCTGCGCCACCTTGATCTGAATCATGTCGGCATTGACCAGATATTCCGTGGTCACGCCAAAACGTCCTGATGCCACCTGCTTGATCGCCGAGCGTTGCGGATTTGGTGAACCGTCACGCAGCGGATAGAGACGATCCGGCTCTTCACCACCCTCACCGGTATTGGACTTGGCACCCATCCGGTTCATGGCAACGGCCAGTGTTGTATGTGCTTCACGCGAGATCGAACCGAAGGACATCGCACCGGTTGAAAAGCGCTTGACGATTTCAGCCGCAGGCTCAACTTCTGCCAGATCAACCGGCCTCTTTCCGCGTTCACCAGCGCGCTTGAGATGGAAAAGGCTGCGGATGGTTTTGGCTGCCGCAGAACGGCTGTTAAGCATTTCGGAATATTCCGCAAAGCTCTTCGGATTGTCATTGCGCACGGCATGTTGCAGCTTGGCCACCGCATCCGGCGACCACATATGCGCCTCACCGCGAATACGATACGCATATTCACCGCCCGCAGGCAGCGCACCGGTACCGCCAATTTCTTTCACAAAGGCCGTGTTATGCCGCAACACAGTTTCCTGTGCCACTTCATTTAAGCCCACACCTTCAATCATCGAAGCGGTTCCGAAGAAATACCGGTCAACAAAATCCTGTTTTAAGCCGATGGCATCGAAAATCTGCGCACCACAATAGGACTGATAGGTAGAGATGCCCATTTTCGACATCACCTTCAGCATGCCTTTGCCGATGGATTTGATATAACGGCTGACAATCTCACTGCTATCAACTTCTGGCGGGAAATCGCCGCGCTGATGCATATCGGTCAGCGTATCAAAAGCGAGATAAGGATTGATCGCCTCGGCACCATAACCGGCAAGGCAGCAGAAATGATGCACTTCGCGCGGTTCACCACTCTCGACCACCAATCCCACAGATGTACGCAGACCTTTGCGGATCAGATGATGATGCACAGCAGCTGTTGCCAGCAAAGCCGGAATGGCGATACGGTCAGGCCCGACCTGCCGGTCAGACAGAATAATGATATTATAGCCGCCATGCACCGCCGCTTCCGCACGGTCGCACAGACGTGCCAATGTGCCATCCATACCCGCCGCGCCTTCATTCACCGGATAGGTAATATCCAGTGTTTTGGTGTCAAACCGGTCTTCCGAATGGCCGATCGAGCGGATTTTTTCCAGATCAGCATTGGTCAGGATCGGTTGGCGCACTTCCATACGCTTGCGCCGTGAAGTGCCGACCAGATCAAACAGGTTTGGCCGCGGCCCGATAAAAGATACAAGGCTCATCACCAGCTCTTCCCGGATCGGATCAATCGGTGGATTGGTCACCTGCGCAAAATTCTGCTTGAAATAGGTATAAAGCAGCTTGGCCTTGTCCGAGAGCGCGGAAATCGGTGTATCCGTACCCATCGAACCAACCGCTTCCTGCCCCGTTGTCGCCATCGGTGCCATCAGCAGTTTGGTGTCTTCCTGTGTATAACCAAAACTGCGCTGACGCTCGATCAGACTGACATCACGGCGTAGTGCGCGTGGTTCCACCGGTGCCAGATCTTCCAGCACCAGCTGTGTGTTTTTCAGCCATTGGCGATATGGATGCGCGCTGGCGATCTGGGATTTCAGCTCGTCATCACTGACAATGCGCCCCTTTTCCAGATCAATCAGCAGCATACGCCCCGGCTGCAACCGCCATTTTTTGACAATGCGGCTCTCGTCCACCGGCAGTACACCCGCCTCCGATGCCAGAATGATCCGGTCATCATCGGTCACCAGATAACGTGCCGGACGCAGACCGTTACGATCCAGCGTCGCGCCAATCTGACGGCCGTCTGTGAAAGCAACGGCGGCAGGACCGTCCCAAGGCTCCATCAAAGCGGCATGATATTCGTAAAATGCCTTACGCTCATCAGCCATCAGCTTGTTATTGCCCCAGGCTTCAGGGATCAGCATCATCATCGCATGACTCAGGCGATAACCGCCCTGCACCAGAAATTCGAGTGCATTGTCAAAACAAGCCGTGTCCGACTGGCCTTCATAGGAGATCGGCCAGAGCTTGGAAATATCATTGCCGAACAGCTCGCTATCCACCGAAGCCTGACGCGCAGCCATCCAGTTTACATTGCCGCGCAGCGTGTTGATCTCGCCATTATGGGCAACCATACGATACGGATGCGCCAGCTTCCACGATGGGAAAGTATTGGTTGAAAAGCGCTGATGCACCAGTGCAATGGCACTCTCAAAACGCGGATCGGCCAAGTCTTTGTAATAAGCACCGACCTGATAGGCCAGAAACATGCCTTTATAAACAACGGTGCGGGCAGACATGGAAACAATATAGAAACCGTTGTCACGGCCTTCAGTTTCCTGAAAAATCCGGTTGGAAATCACCTTACGCAGCACGAACAAACGGCGCTCGAAATCATCATCACTGGCAATATTCGGATTGCGGCCGATAAAGACCTGACGATGCACCGGTTCGGTTGCGGCAATATCTGCGGCTTTGGACAGTGAACTATTATCCACCGGCACGGTGCGGAAACCGAGCAATGTCTGACCTTCTGCGGCGATCACTTCCGTAATCACCCGCTCCAGATGGGCACGCAGCTTCACATCCTGCGGCATGAAAATCTGACCAACAGCATAATGTCCGGCATCCGGCAGATGAATACCGGCTTTTGCCATTTCTTGTGCAAAAAACTGGTGCGGAATCTGCACCAGAATACCGGCACCATCGCCCATCAGCGGGTCGGCACCCACGGCACCGCGATGCGTGAGATTTTCAAGCATCTGCAAGCCGTCCAGCACAATCTGGTGCGACGGCACATTTTTCATCTGCGCAATAAAGCCGACACCACAGGCATCATGCTCATGTCGCGGATCATAGAGCCCTTGTTTCTTGGGCATAGTTCGGGATGTTTTGGTGGTTTTAGTCGATGTTGTGGTTTTGCCGCCTTTTTCTGTATGCGTATGAGCCTGAAATGCCCCAACAGAATGCGACTTGATCAACATCGAAACCTCCTTAGACCCGGTACAGGGCCATGTGCCGGCTCAGGCGTGCGGCACCAACCCGTCCTCCGGACGGGATAAAGACCGGAGCTGAAACAGCAGAATTGTTAAATGAGCTTGTGAAAATGCCTGTCCGTGCAGCGCACCAAAGGAAGCAGACAGCATAATACATCAGATTAATCATTGACCGGCCTCCCTTGTTGCTAAGCACGCAATGGCGTGCGCATGAACGGAATGCTCTCACCGGTTATCGCAACGGCTGTTTTGATTGCCATTGCGGAAAACAGATAAAATCATAGCATGAATTGCAGCAAAATTCGCCGGATTTTCCTTAGACCGAACCCTGCTCAATAGGTCAGCATTGCTGCCCTATCATTTTATTGCAGAATATTTTCTGCTCTACAAGCACGAAATATTCAATTTTAAATCGATTTTTTGTAATTTTATTGCGCAATCAATTTCATCATATGAAAAAACAAGGATTTAGCTGGCAGCACCAGACGCAAATCAGGAAAACTGCGTCAATGTGACCACACCGAAACTTGATATCAGGTTTCATTCGTGTGTCAGAAAAAACCAGCTATAAACACGCATCACATTAAACTGCACCCTCTAAACGATTTGCAGTTTAGTTCTTAGTCCTGACGCATACGGAGCTCTTGATGTTCTTCGCTTCCGATAACTGGGCCGGTGCCCATCCTGATATTAATGCCAATATTACTGCTCATGCCGGTGGTTTTGCTGCTTCCTATGGTGCCAGCGAAATCGACAAAAAGGTCGAGCAGCGCTTCAACGAATTATTCGAGCGTGAAGTTGCTGTTTATTTTGTCGGCACAGGTACCGCCGCCAATTCTCTGGCGCTGGCCAGCGTTAACCGTCCGGGCGGTGTATCGCTTTGCCATCGTGAAGCCCATGTGATCGAAGATGAATGCGGCGCACCGGAATATTTCACCGGCGGCGCCCGTCTGCATCCGGTAGACGGCGCTCTGGGCAAAATGGATCCGGCAAATCTGCGCAAGGAGCTGAAACGCTTCAACCCTGCCTTCATCCATGCCGGTCAGCCAATGGCTGTGACCATTACGCAGGCTACCGAAATCGGCACACTATATTCGCTTGATGAAATCGCAACGATTTCAGCGATCTGCCGTGAACATGATCTGCCGCTGCATCTTGATGGCGCACGCTTTGCCAATGCTCTGGTGACGCTGGGTGTTACACCGGCAGAAATGACATGGAAACAGGGCGTTGATATCGTCTCTTTCGGCGGCACCAAAAACGGTTGCTGGTGTGCGGAAGCTCTGGTTTTCATGAACCCGCAACAGGCGAAAGACCTGCCGTTCATCCGCAAACGTGCGGCGCAGTTATTCTCCAAAACCCGTTTCATTGCCGCGCAGTTTGATGCTTACTTACAAGATGATCTGTGGCTCAATCTTGCCCGTCATTCCAATGCCATGACCACCAGAATGGCAGATGCCATCAAAACTTCCGGCAAAGTGAAGCTGGCATGGCAGCCGCAGGCCAATGAGATTTTCGCCATTTTGAAAAAGTCAGACAGTGAAAAACTACTGGCACAGGGCGCAGTATTCCATGACTGGAACCCGCCGCACAGCGCTGATCCTATTGCTGAGGACGAAACTTTCATTCGTCTTGTTACCAGCTTCGCCACAACGCAAGACGAGACAGATAAATTCGTCAGCCTGATCAAAGCTCTTTAAACAAAAAAGGGCAGGAAATTTCCTGCCCTTTTTCATGATTCACAATATGTGCAGATCAGTTTTTACTGATTGCTTTTGCATCAACGGTTTTGGCATCGATGCTTTGCGAAGTATCGCCCGAAACACTCGTCACATTAATCTTGCGTGGCTTCAGTTCTTCAGGAATCTCACGCTTGAGATCAATATGCAGAAGGCCGTTTTTCAGGCTCGCACCGGCGACCTCAACATGGTCAGCCAGATGGAAGCGGCGTTCAAACGCACGCGATGCAATCCCGCGATAGAGAAATTCTTTTTCACTGTCCGCTTCATCGGCAATCTTGGTGCCTTTGATGGTCAGCTGATTGCGGTGCGCTTCAATTTCAATCTCATTCTGATCGAAACCGGCCACAGCCATGGTAATACGGTAAGAGCTTTCACCGGTGCGCTCGATATTATAAGGCGGATAAGCCTGCGCACTTTCCGGCTGGCCGAGACTGTCCAGCATTGTGAACAAACGGTCGAAACCAACGGTTGAACGGTAAAGCGGAGAAAAATCAAAATGACGCATAAAATGCCCTCCTTCAGAGCGACGTTGCGTTAAAAGACTGTCTGAAAAACTCCCGTTATCGGCGAGCCTTTCTCGTTCGCGCAGCCCCTTATCAGGCGGCTACACCAATGATCTGGTATTACAGAAAACATATTTCAAGGGGGCAATTCCGGCATTTACAATTTGTCTTCCGCCCGCCATGATCCCGCTATATGCAGACCATATAAGAAGCACTAAAGCTTCACCGGCACGCAATGACAAGAGTAGCAGCAATGACAAATCCGTTTTTTGAGACAGAAAATAACAAGGCACCCGCAGGATTGCAGGCAGGCTATTTTCAGTCTGCCGACGGGTTTGAGCTGCGCTATGCTATTTGTCCCTATGCGGAAGATACACCGCGCAACGGCACTGTCATTTTGCTCCACGGGCGCAATGAAGCCTTTGAAAAATATTATGAAACGATCCGTGATCTGAACCGGCGCGGTTTTTGTGTTGCGACAATGGACTGGCGTGGTCAGGGCGGATCATTCCGCATTCTCAAAGATGCCGCGCGTGGCTATGTCCGAAAATTTTCCGATTACCGCAGTGATTTCGAGATTTTTCTCAAGACGATCATCATGCCGGACTGCCCGCCGCCTTATTATATTCTGGCACATTCAACCGGCGCATTAATCGCCTTGCAATCGCATGAAATGCTGCAATCGCGTATCCGCCGCATGGTGCTGGTTTCCCCTTTTCTCGGGCTGGCGCGCAGCATCTTTTCAGACCGTCAGCTTAGGCCGCTTGCCACATTGCTGGCATCATCCGGTTTTGGCAGCCGCTATGCTGGTAAAGTCCCTTTGCAACTGCCGCCGGAGAGTTTTGACGGCAACCCGCTTACACACGATCAGACCCGCTATCTGCGCAATGCCGCAATCACCCGCGACCACCCGCAACTGGGTATTGCTGGGCCGACAATCCGCTGGCTGGCGCAAACACTCAATGCCATTCACAGCATCAACAATCAGCAATTTTACGAGAATTTTGCGATTCCGACGCTGTTTATCGTTCCCGGTGCCGACCGTGTTGTCGATGGTAAAGCAGCAATGCGCCTTGCTGAAAAACTACGCAGCGCCTCTCTGATTACCATTGACGGTGCACGACACGAATTATTGCAGGAAAGCGATTTTTATCGGGAGCAGGTCTGGGCAGCGTTTGATGCATTCATACCAGGATCAAACGCGCCGGAACAAAATACTGAACCGGCGCTGATTGAAGCATAGGTCGCTATAGTCAGGCGTTCAGTAGTTTCAGAGCCTGTTCATGCAGAGCTGCCGAAGAAGCAGCAACAATATAGCCCCCCTTCTCCGCAGGGCCGCCATCGGCCTGCGTGATGACACCGCCTGCCTGTTCAATCACCGGAATTAAGCCCATCACATCATAGGGCTGCAAACCGCTTTCAATCACCAGATCGGCAAAACCGGAAGCCAGCATTGCATAGGCATAGCAATCCACACCATAACGGGACAAACGCACCTGTGCTTCCAAACGATCAAACGCTTCACGCTGTCCGTCTTTGAACAAAGCGGGTGACGTTGTGAAAACCGTTGCTTCCGACAAATCTGTGGTCTGGCGGGTTTTCAACTGCACATGCCCGCCATTGCCTGCATATTCCGGCCCGCTCCAGAACGCACCATCGCCCAGCGCATAAAACATCTCATTGGTGAAAGGCTGAGACATCATGCCGATACGGGCATCGCCATCGACCATCAGGCCGACCAACGTACCCCAAACCGGCAGTCCGGAAATAAAAGCACGGGTGCCGTCAATCGGATCAATCACCCAGATATGGCTACTGTCGAGATTTTCGCCGCCAAATTCTTCGCCCAGAATTCCGTGATCGGGAAAATGCTGATTGATCACTTTGCGAATGGCTTTTTCAGCCTCGCGATCCGCTTCGGTTACCGGATCAAAACCGACAGTATATTTATTATCGATTGCGATTTTTTGCCGGAATCGCGGCAGGGTTTGTTCAGACGCTGCCTGTGCAACCTCTTTCAAAAACGACGAATTCACCACGAAAATTCACTCCATTTCACAGCAGGATTTTAGCATTTCGACGAAATTTCGGCGATATCTCTCATCAAAATACTTGAGCTACAGCTTTTAGCCAAAGTATTTTGATGAAATATATCAATAAGTTAATTTGATTGTAACTTCAGAAAATTCAGAATTTTCATAAAAATGTCTGATTTTTCCGAATTCCGAATTGACCGTAACTCACCGGCAAAATAAAATAGTTAACGGACAATATGTCTGTTTTCGCCCGCAAGGGCGTTTCCTCCCTAGATTTTGGACCGCACTTTTGTGCGGTCTTTTTTTATGTATTTTTCATTCTGCGGCCTGCGGTTTCTGCAAAAACACATAATCCGGCAAGGCCGTCAGATCTGCCATGAATTGCGTCAGATCACGGCAAAGCCCCGCAAATGACGGCAAGTGCTCAAGGCTGTTTTCGTCGACATAGAGTGCGCGGTTCACTTCAATCTGCAAAGCATGGAAATCACGATGCGGGCGTCCGTAATGCTCGGTAATATAACCGCCGGCATAAGGCTTATTATGCGCAACATTATAGCCCATATTTTGCAGCAGCTCGATTGCCGCCCATGACAAGGCATCCGAACAGGACCGTCCGAAACGGTCACCGATAATGAAATCCGGCCGCCCTGCAATCCCGTTCTGACCGGCATTATCAGCCAGATCCATTCCGCTTGGCATCGAGTGGCAATCCACCAGAACAGCATAGCCAAATTGTGCCCGCGTATCGCTCAGCAACTGTCCGAGCACATGATGATATGGCTTATAGATGGTTTCGATCCGGTCGAGCGCCTCACATAATGGCAGTCTGGATTTATAAATATCCTGACCTTCACCAACGATTTTAGCAATTGTGCCTAAGCCGCCTGCAACCCGTGTCGACCTGATATTCGCATAAGACGGCACAGGCTCGTTAAACATTTTCGGGTCGAGCTCAAAGGGCTCACGATTCACATCCAGATAGGCGCGCGGGAAATGTGCACGCAACAAAGGCGCGCCCAGCGGCACAGCCATGGCGAATAATTCATCCACATAGCAGTCTTCCGACTGACGGATATCATGGGCGCTGAGACGGGATTGCTGCAGAAATGCCGGCGGATAATAATTGCCGCTATGCGGCGAATTAAAAACGAACGGGATGCGCTGTTGCGCCGGAGCACAGACTTCAAAAGGAGTGATTGTCTGAAAATCCCGTTGCAGGCTCATTCTTCACTTTCATATACTGCAAGGGCATATGCCCGGATTATTTGGCCGGATAGCCGGTTCATTTCTCAAGCCTAACTGATAATCCGGAAAAGCAAAGCCGGAATTGTCATATTTTGCCAGAAAATACCGACAGCAGGCATTCAGTTTATTATTTAAGAACAATTTCATACCATGACACATGACATTTTCTTGAACTGCCCTATATGGTATTTTTAACGTCGTTCTTGCCTGCCAAAATGCATAGACAATAAAACACTTTTGCCCTGCCGGTCGCAGAGACGGGGCAGATTAGTGGGAATGATTCATCCGATATTTACCAAAGCAGCGTCTTATAGGATCAGATTGAATCGCTTTTCTTGCCATTTTGTCACCGCAATATCATGCTGGGGACACGCAGATAAAAAGCGTACAGACATTCGGACGGACCAATGAAAAGAATTCTGCTTGCTGAAGATGATAATGATATGCGCCGTTTTCTGGTGAAAGCACTGGAAAAAGCCGGTTATCATGTCACCCATTTTGACAATGGAGCCAGCGCCTATGAGCGTCTGCGCGAAGAGCCCTTCTCTTTGCTGCTGACGGATATTGTTATGCCTGAAATGGACGGAATTGAACTGGCACGTCGTGCAACCGAAATTGATCCTGACCTCAAAGTCATGTTCATCACCGGTTTTGCTGCTGTTGCCCTCAACCCTGATTCAAACGCACCGCGTGAAGCCAAGGTATTGTCCAAGCCGTTTCACCTGCGTGATCTCGTGAATGAGATCGAGAAAATGTTGCTGGCAGCCTGATTTCAGGTATCGGGATAAGCCTGTTGAAAAACAACAGGTAAAACAAAGTTTTTTCTCTTTATTCTTCAAAAGGGCATTGACGCGCGCGAGCCAATATGGTGTATGCGCGTCATCGGATGGGCGTATAGCTCAGCGGGAGAGCACTACATTGACATTGTAGGGGTCACAGGTTCAATCCCTGTTACGCCCACCATCCAAATCCCATAAAATAGTATATTACAACCAGCACAGACGGCATCATGCCGTTACCGGCGCTGCACATCTCACGACCTCTCAAAAACTTTAACGAGGTCTCTCAATCGGGCACAGCTATACTCCGCGCGCTCTCCCCAAATCACCTTTAAATACAGTACCATATCAGCACCAGTATATTATGTAGCGCCTAATAAAGATTCATTTTCACCTTCAATTTATCTAGGTAAAAAAACAGAATAGATCATATTTTTTCAATAAACTTAAAATAATACGCATTTTTATGAGTAAAACAGATTTTTAAAGTGACAATAAATTGTTACCTTATGATATTATAAGCATTCTTATCGCGACTATCTGCACGGGAGATTGTGGGGAAATTATCTCACGTTCAGATAGGTGGGGCAGATAGATGGGAATCAAAGTCGGGGTCACAGGGGGAATTGTTTTTGGTTTCAAAAACGCACCGGAAAATTTGCATCGGTACGATCACAAAAGATCGCCCCGTTATGCTGCAGAAATTGCTGATGTCTTATGCCCGGCTGATTATTCCTGAGGGGACACAGGTCTGTTTTTTAATTGCAGAAAACAATCACGAGAAAACAGTCTGCTCGATTATCAATGACTTTAAGGCAAGAGTTTCGCCTGCTGAAGTCGTCTATACTGTTGAGCCGGTTTTAGGCATCGCATCCGCCCGAAATCACGTGCTCAATTATGCTGTTGATCATGGTTATGATCTGCTGACATTTGCTGACGATGACGAGCAGGTAGAGCCGCAATGGCTCATGGAATTGCTGAAAGAACGCGATCACCACAATCTTGATATTGTCGGCGCACCGGTACGTTTTGCACCACCGGAAGGCAAATTGTCATTCTGGCAAAAAATTGTCTGGCAGGGTGTCGATAAAGTAAACCGCAATGCTGAAAACCGCTCCATTAAAAAGCGCGATGAAGGCAAAGCCGGACAGCTGAAACTTGCGACCGGCAGCTGGATGGGCAATCTCGACTTTTTCCGCTCGACAGGATTGCGCTTTGACGCAGCTTTGGGTCAGGCCGGCGGCGAAGACTGGCAGCTATGGGCCGAGGCGAAAGCTCTTGGCGCAAAAACAGGCTGGACACCGCACGCCATTGCCTATGAAACCGTTCCCGCTTCACGTCTGAAACTGAGCTATTATTATCGCCGTAACCGCGATCATGCCAGAACAGTGCATCTGGAACGCATGAAAAACCAAAAGAGCGGCAGCTTATGGCGCACCTTCAAATCCGTTCTTTCGCGTGTTTATAAAGTGCTTGTCGGCAGCTTATTACTGCCCATCTATCGCGAAAGAGGCCTGCTAACGATTGCTGCGAATTTAGGCAGTCTGGTCGGCTTTATCGATGGAGCCCGTGGCAAAAAATCCATGCATTATGTTGATATTGACGGCTACTGATAGCTTCCCCTGCCCGAAGAGTAAAAGCATCTGCCTATGACAGTACCAATCCTTGTCTATCATCATATTGCAGCTGTCGGCAGCAGTGTCCTTTTTCGCAGCCTTTTTGTGCATCCTAAACGCTTTGCAAGTCAGATGCGCTGGCTGAAAAAACTCGGCTATCAGGGGCTCTCTGTGCGGGATGCCATGCCTTATATTAAGGGAGAAAAAACCGGAAAGGTTGCTGTCCTGACTTTTGATGACGGCTTCCTGAATGTGCTGGAAAATGCCGCACCGGTTCTGGCAGAATGCGGCTTCACCGCCACGAATTATTTTGTGGCCAACCAGATTGGTGGCAGCAATATTTGGGACAAGGCAATCGGCATTCCGGAAATGGCATGTATGTCCGTTACGCAAATGCGTGAATGGGCAGCATTGGGGCATGAAGTCGGCGCCCATACGCTTGATCATGTCAATCTGAATGACACACCGGATGAGGAAGCCCGCCGCCAGATCAGTGAATCAAAATCACGTCTGGAGGACATGCTGGGCGCAGAGGTTCCTCATTTTTGCTATCCCTACGGTGCCAATAATCAGACACACCGCTTAATGGCACGTGAGGCAGGTTTTCAAACTGCGGTCACGACAATTGCCGCTCGCGCTAAACCAAATGATGACCCGTTTGGCATTCCGAGAATATATATCCGTCGCAATCATACATTGCCGGAATTTTTATACCGTGTGTATTTCCGCTAAGAACAGCAAACTGCACATATTCAGATAATTAACACCTGCAATTATCGTCAGTTTGTTCTGACGCAAAGACGCATTCCGCCACTTCATTAAAGTCCACTGCATAACCGCTGAGCAGCCTGCTGCTGCAGCACCTGACTTGCAGTGAGCACCTGATATGAATCGCTTTCATGATCGTCCGGCATTTTTCATCAGAAAACTGATCCTGCTGTTCTGTCTTCTGTTAAGCGGCTTCATCAGCCTGCAATCGACAGCCTTTGCCGCTCAACTGGATAAGTATCTGCCTGTGCTAAAAGTGCAGGAACTATTTCAGGATGCGGATCGTATCGGCACGCCGCAAGGCGAACCGCCGATTGCGCCGGTTTATAAAAATCAGAATCTGCTCGGCTATATTTATCTGAATTCGGATTTTACCAGTTCAGTCGGCTATTCCGGCAAGCCGATCCATATTCTCGTCGGCATTGATACCAAAGGTATCATTCGCGGCATCAAACTTGCCGACCATAAAGAGCCGATTGTGCTGATCGGCATTCCCGAAGCCAAAGTGGTTGCGGCGCTCAACTCCCTCATCAACAGCGATTTCAATGCCGTTGCATCCGGTACAGCCAAACCGCCTCAGGTCGAAATTGTCAGCGGTGCCACGGTTACTGTTCTGGTGATGGGTGACAGTGTAGTGCGCTCGGCTGTCGGGCTGATCCGTAGCGGTCGTCTGGGTAATCAGCTTGCTGCCGGACAAGTCGCGGCACCGCAGAAAACCCGCACTGTTGATCTGTCAAAACAGGATATCCGTGACTGGCAGGAACTGACCGGTGACGGTTCTGTCCGCAGCCTGAAGCTCAGCGTCGGCGAAGTAACGCAAGCTTTTCTTGACGCTAAACAGCCGCAAGCCGCAGGCAATCCTGAAACATCCGATCCTGAAGATCAATTCATCGAGCTTTATATCGCGCCGGTATCGGTACCCTCTATCGGCCTCAGCCTGCTTGGACAGGCCGGTTATGACCAGATGCAAAAACGGCTTAAACCCGGCCAGCAGGCCGTACTGGTTGCCGGTGATGGTGCCTATTCCTTCAAGGGATCAGGTTACGTACGCGGCGGTATTTTCGACCGTATCGAACTGTTGCAGGACGGTCAGGGCATCCGTTTTCGGGATAAAAACCATACGCGTATCGGCAATATTGCTGCTGAAGGCGCACCGGATTTGCGTGAAATCGCACTGTTCACGGTGCCGGAAGGTTTCGCTTTCGACGTAACAAAGCCATGGGAACTGCAATTACTGGTACAGCGTGGCTTTGGTGCCCGTGACAAAGCCAGCATCTTCTATGACCTCGGTTATACGCTTCCCGACCAATATGTGACCATCACCGCACCTGCCAAACCTGTACCCGCTCCCGTGCAGCCTGCACAAGATGCTGCCACTGCGAATAATCCACATGTCAGCGCACCGGCCGGTGAAGCATCCATGCCTGATTTCTTCGGAGAAGATAATCCGCTGTGGATCCAGATGTGGCAGATGAACAAAATCAATATTGTGATTACTGCTTTCGCCATTCTGGTACTGGTCGCAATCTTCTTCTTCCAGAACCATCTGGTCAGACGTCCGCGCTTCTTCGCATGGGTCAGACGCGGCTATCTTCTGTTCATCCTTATCTGGCTTGGCTTCTACACCAACACCCAATTATCGGTCGTCAATGTCCTGACTTTCACCAATTCGCTCATCACCGGTTTCAACTGGGAGTTCTTCCTGACCTCCCCGCTGACCTTCCTGTTATGGGGTTCGGTTGCTGCCGGTCTGCTGTTCTGGGGACGCGGCCCGTTCTGCGGCTGGCTCTGCCCCTTCGGTGCGCTGCAGGAACTGAGCAACAATCTGGCACAATGGCTGAAAGTACCGCAGGTCAAACTGCCTTGGGGTCTGCATGAACGTCTGTGGCCGATCAAATATATTATCTTCCTCGGCCTGTTTGGTCTGTCCCTCTATTCCGTGGCTCTGGCCGAAGTTTTCGCTGAAGTCGAACCGTTCAAAACCGCGATCATCCTGAAATTCGCCCGCGAATGGCCGTTCGTGATCTATGCCCTGACATTGCTGACTGCCGGTCTGTTCATCGAGCGCTTCTTCTGCCGCTATCTGTGCCCGCTCGGCGCGGCACTCGCCATACCCGGCCGTATCCGCATGTTTGAATGGCTGAAACGCTGGCCGGAATGCGGCTCGCCATGTCAGCGCTGCGCCGTTGAATGTCCGGTGCAGTCCATCCATCCGGAAGGCCAGATCAATGTCAATGAATGTATCTACTGCATGCATTGTCAGGAACTTTATCACGATGACCAGCGCTGCCCGCATATGATTCAGGTGCGTGTCAAACGTGAGAAATTCGCTGCCCGCAACGCACCTTATACGCCACCGGCAGAGCGTACCGGCAATCAGTCAAAAACCATCATCACCCATAACGGACAACCTGTTACCGGCGCATCCGCACCGGACGCAGCATCCTGAAATTTTCAACTGGAGACAAAGCAATGTCTGAGCAAGAAAATAAGACCCGCATGAACAGACGGCAATTACTCGGCACCTCGGCTTTTGTAGCCGCTGCCGGTGCCAGCGGCATGGGCGGTGCGCTTGTCATGGCTGGCGCACCGAAGCAGGCCATGGCGGCATCCGCATCCGGTTCAAGTGCGGAGGTAAAACCGGGGGAACTGGATGAATATTACACATTCTTTTCCAGCGGCCAGAGCGGTGAAGTGCGTATTGTCGGCCTGCCATCCATGCGTGAGCTGATGCGCATTCCGGTTTTCAACCGTGACAGTGCCACCGGCTGGGGGCAGACCAATGAAAGTCTGAAAGTTCTCCGTGACGGCATGTTGCCTGAAGACCGTGAGTTTATGAAAGACCGCGGCGGCGTTTTCGACAATGGCGATCTGCACCATCCGCATCTTTCCTTTACCGACGGCACCTATGACGGCCGCTATCTCTATGCCAATGACAAGGCCAATACCCGCGTCTGCCGTATCCGTCTTGATGTGATGAAATGCGACAAGATCATTCAGCTGCCGAACCAGCACACGGTTCATGGCCTGCGCGTGCAGAAATATCCGAAGACCGGCTATGTCTTCTGTAATGGTGAAGACCGCGTGCCGATCCCGAATGACGGTAAAAATCTGACAGATACCAAAAACTATCATGCGATTTTCACCGCAGTAGACGGCGAAAGCATGAAGGTAGCATGGCAGGTCATGGTCAGCGGCAATCTCGATAATGTGGACTGTGACTATCAGGGCAAATATGCTTTTGCCACTTGCTACAATTCCGAAGAGGGCGTGACACTGGCCGAAATGATGGGCAGTGAGCAGGACTGGATTGTTATCTTCAACCTGAAACGCATTGAAGAAGCGGTTGCCAAAGGCGAGTTCAAGGAAATCAACGGCGTGCCGGTGATTGACGGACGCAAAGGCTCTAAATTCACCCGCTATATTCCGGTACCGAACAGCCCGCATGGTATGAATACCGCGCCGGATGGCATCCATATTGTGGCCAATGGTAAATTGTCGCCGACCGTCACCGTTTTCGATGTGCGCAAATTTGACGACCTGTTTGATGACAAAATCAATCCGCGTGATGCCGTTGTGGCAGAGCCGGAACTCGGTCTCGGGCCTTTGCACACGGCCTATGACGGCAAGGGCAATGCCTATACGACACTGTTTATCGACAGTCAGGTCTGCAAGTGGAACATTGAGGATGCCAAACGTGCCTTTAAGGGCGAAAAGGTTGATCCGATCCGCCAGAAACTTGATGTGCATTATCAGCCGGGCCACAACCACACCTCGATGGGACAGACCAAAGAGGCTGACGGTAAATGGCTGATCTCCCTCAATAAATTCTCCAAAGACCGCTATCTCAATGTGGGTCCTCTCAAACCGGAAAATGACCAGCTCATTGATATTTCCGGAGATAAAATGGTGATTGTCCATGACGGACCAAGCTTTGCCGAACCGCATGACGCAACAATCGTACATCGCTCCAAGATCAATCCGGTCAATGCCTGGAATCGTGAAGATCCGTTCTTTGCCGATGCTGTTGCACAGGCAAAGGCCGATGGCGTCGATCTGATGGAGGCTGCTGAGGTCATCCGCGACGGTAATAAAGTCCGCGTCTATATGACCTCTGCCGCACCGGCCTTCAGCCTTGAGGAATTCACCGTCAAACAGGGCGATGAAGTCACTGTCTATGTAACCAATATTGATGAAATCGAAGACCTAACCCATGGTTTCTCGATCATCAATTACGGGATCAATATGGAAGTGGCACCGCAGGCCACCGCCTCGGTCACCTTCATCGCCAATAAGCCGGGCGTGTGGTGGTACTACTGCTCGTGGTTCTGCCATGCCATGCATATGGAAATGAAAGGCCGTATGCTTGTTGAGCCGAAAGGCGCTTAAGCATCATGCAGCATCAGCGCCATAAGGAAAAACGCAATTCCGCAGCTTTACCGGAGCACAGAGCGCCCGCAATGAAGCACTATGCTTTGGCCACGGCTTTGTGTTTTTCCGGCCTGCTGCCCGCACTGATTTCTCCGGCACTGGCCGGAGAGATCACCGTATCTGCCGGACAAAATCTGCAATCCGTCCTTGATCAGGCACCGGCGGGGGAAACGATCCGCCTGCTCAAAGGGCGGCATGACGGGTCAGTCGTCATTGACAAGACAGTCATGCTGGAGGGGGAAGCCGGAGCCGTGCTTTACGGCTCCGGTACCGGCAATACGATTACCGTCAATGCACCGGAAACCATCATTCGCGGGTTGGAAATCCGTGGTTCCGGCGACAATCTCTTTGATCTCAATTCCGGTATTTTCATCGCCAAAACCGCCACCGGCGCACGCGCAGAGAATAACCGGCTGATTGATAATCTCTATGGTATCTATCTGCATGGCGCCAAGGATTCCGTGGCCGAAGGCAATGAGATTATTGGCAAGCGCGGTGTGCGTATGGCGCAAACCGGCAGCGGTGTTTCCATCTGGAATGCACCGGGTGCCAAAGTGCTGAATAATATCATCCGCTATGGCCGTGACGGCATTTATACCAATGCCAGCCGCAAGAATATCTTCCGTGGCAATCTCATGGAAAATGTGCGCTTTGCTGTCCATTATATGTACACCAATGACAGCGAAGTCAGCGATAATATCTCGCGCAATAATTCTGTCGGCTTTGCCATTATGTATACCAGCCGGCTCAAAATTACCGGCAATCTTTCGGAGGGTGACCGCGATCACGGGTTGCTGCTAAACTATGCCAACAGTTCCGTCATCACCGGCAATCGGGTGATCGGCAAAATGCAATCGGCTGACCGCTGGATGGATGCCGGTGTACAAAGCGCCGAGCACGGCATGCCAGCACCGGAAACTGACCCGTCTGCAGAGACTGGCAACCTGCGGCTGGGGCCTGAGAAATGCGTTTTCATCTACAACGCCAATAAGAACAAATTCACCGGCAATCAGTTTGAAAATTGCAGCATCGGCATTCATTTTACTGCCGGTTCCGAAGGCAATGTGATGAGCGGCAATGCCTTCATCAACAGCCGCAATCAGGTCAAATATGTCGGCACCCGTAATCTCGACTGGTCGGCCAAAGGCCGCGGCAATTTCTGGAGCGACAATCCCGCCTTTGACCTCAATGGCGACGGCATTGCTGACAGCCCCTACCGGCCGAATGATCTGATCGACAAAGTGCTGTGGACAGCTCCGCAGGCCAAAATTCTTATCAACAGTCCGGCGATCCAGACAATCCGCTGGGCGCAGACGCAATTTCCCGCATTGATGCCCGGTGGTGTCATTGACAGCTATCCGCTGATGAAACCGCCTGCGATGCCGGTCAAATCCGGAGGCGAAAATAAATCATGACTGAAACTGTAAAGCTTGCCGGTGTTACCAAAACCTATGGCACATTCAATGCCATCAGCGATGCGTCCTATGTGCTGAATGCCGGTGAAAATATTGCCTTGGTCGGCCATAATGGTGCAGGCAAAACCACAATGATCAAGCTGATGTTGGGACTGATCCGCCCGACACATGGCAAAGTGCTGGTGCTGGGTGAAGATCCCGCAGCCGGACAATTTGCGGCACGGCGCAAGCTTGGCTATCTGCCCGAGCATGTCTCTTTCAATATGGCGCTGACCGGACGGGAAACTCTGTCCTTTTACGCCAAGCTCAAATCCGTTCCCGTGAAGGAAACCGCAGCACTGCTCGATCATGTCGGCCTGTCCCATGCGGCAGACCGCCGTGTCGGCACCTATTCCAAAGGCATGCGCCAGCGGCTTGGTCTGGCGCAGGCTTTGCTCGGCAAACCCGCTGTGCTGCTGCTGGATGAACCGACAACCGGCCTTGATCCGGCCTTGCGTAAAAACTTTTACGATCTGCTGGAGGTTATGCGTGCGGAAGGTACCACTATTCTGATGTCCTCTCATGCGCTCACTGAACTGGAAAATCGTGTCGGACGGGTGATTATCGCCAATCGCGGCAAGGTCATCGCAGACGGTTCACTGGATGATCTGCGCCATATTGCGCGTCTGCCGGTGCGTATCCGTGTCAGCTTAGCCGAAGGTGAAACCGCACCGCACAGCGCCGGACAATCCCTGCGGATTGGCTGGCGGAAAACCGGCTTTGCAAGTTTTGAGGCGGATGTTTCCGCAGAAGATAAAATGCAGGTTCTGAACTCCGTTATCGCTCAGAACCATAACATCACGGATATTGATGTCATGGCACCTACTCTGGATGAGCTTTACGCCCATTTCCTCACAGTTAAAGAGGCCGCGGAATGAAAAATCTCATTCATATTGCCGGTAAGGAAATTCAGGAAGGGTTGCGCAACCGCTGGGTGCTGGCAACCACGCTGCTGCTGGCTGCGCTGGCGCTCAGCATGAGCTTCCTCGGCAATGCACCGACCGGCAGCACCATCGGCTCCAACCGGCTGGATGTGGTGATTGTCAGTCTCTCCAGCCTCACCATTTTTCTGATCCCGCTGATTGCACTGCTGATCTCTCATGATGCTGTTGTCGGCGAGATGGAACGCGGCACCATGCTGTTACTGCTGAGTTACCCGATCGGGCGCAAACAGGTCATTCTTGGCAAGTTTCTCGGACAGCTCACTATTCTCGCTTTCGCGACCCTGTTCGGCTATGGCAGCACCGCCATAGTGCTTGCACTGACAGGCGGCGGCATTGATGCGGCAAGCTGGCTGGCTTTACTGTCACTGATCGGCAGTTCCATCTTGCTCGGCGCGGTATTCATCGCCATCGGTTTTTTCGCCAGCACAATCGTGCGTGAGCGCAGCACTGCTGCGGGTATTGCCATCGGTATCTGGCTGCTCTTTGTGCTGATCTATGACATGGCGCTGCTTGGCCTGCTGGTTTTTGATCAGGGGCAGATGATCGGCACTGCTTTGCTCAATATTTTGCTGCTTATCAACCCGACAGATGCCTATCGCCTGCTCAATTTCGGCACAGGCGGTGCCGGTGCCCTCACCGGCATGGGCGGCGTTGCTGGCACCACAACTCTGAGCGCAGGTGTCCTCACTCTGGCGCTGGGATTATGGACTGCCATTCCGCTCGGCCTTTCCATACTCATCTTTTCAAGGAAAGAACTATGAGACTGATCTCCCTTTTCATCCCTGTCATTGCCGCTCTTACCCTGTCCGCCTGTTCGCCTGAAAAACAGGCTGAGACACCGGCACCTTTCGCGCTGACGGAAGCTGCCATGGGGCGCTATTGCGGCATGAATGTTCTGGAACATAGCGGCCCGAAAGGTCAGATCATTCTGCATCCGGCAAGTGAAGCCATCTGGTTCTCCTCTGCCCGTGACACGCTGGCTTTTACCATGTTGCCGGAAGAGCCGAAAAATATCGCGGCAATCTATGTCTCCGATATGGCCAAAGCCCCAAGCTGGGAGCAACCGGGCGCACAAAACTGGGTTGATGCGAAAAAGGCTTTTTTCGTCATCAACAGCAATGCTACCGGCGGCATGGGGGCTAAAGAAACCGTGCCCTTCTCTACCCGTGAAGCGGCAGAGCAATTTGCCAAAGATAAAGGCGGCGACATCGTTACCTTTGCCGACATTCCGCAGGACTATGTTCTCGGCACCTCAGACGCGCCAACTGAAGCACCAATGAGCACACATCACTAATCTCATGAATATTTGCACGGAGGCTGCCATGACAAACCGTATCAATCGCAGACGTTTTATCGGTATCAGCTGTGCTGCTGCGGGTCTGAGCCTCCTGCCGTTTCATGCCGGTGCATCTGCACATAATAATGCTGTGACCTGGCAGGGCTTTGCCCTTGGCGCACCGGCAAAAATCATTCTGCATCATCCCGACAAGAGGGCCGCAGAAGCCCTCCTCCGGCAGGTTCGTGCGGAAATCGCACGTCTGGAAGGTATTTTCAGCCTTTACCGGCCAGACTCTGAACTTGCCTCGCTCAACCGCTCCGGTGCTCTGGCGATACCATCGCCGGAGCTGGTTGAGTTGCTGGAAAAATGCCGTGGTTTTTGGGAGAAAAGCGGCGGTCTGTTTGACCCGACCATTCAGCCGCTTTGGGCATGTCTTGCGCGGCATTTCTCCGCAGAACATGCCGCTGCCTCCGGCCCCTCCGCACAGGAATTGCAGCAGGCGCAGTCTTTAACCGGCTTTGATGCCGTGCGCTTCAGTAAAGACCGGATTGTTTTTGACCGCCCGCATATGGCCATGACCCTCAATGGTGTGGCACAAGGCTATATCACTGATCTGATTACGCAATTACTGGCAGACCACGGCGTGACCAATACGCTGATAAATCTGGGTGAATATCGTAGTCTGGATAATCAGCCCGATGGTACGCCCTGGCAGATCGGTATTGCCGATCTTGAAACCGATCCGCAGCCCGATGCGATGCTGCAACTCTCCGGCAATGCACTGGCCACATCCGGCGGTGCCGGTTTCCGGTTTGATCCGGACGGGCATTTCAACCATCTGCTCAATCCGAAAGCTGTGAACAGTCATGAACTGTCTTCGTCCCATTATCAGCGACTGACAGTTATCGCGCCTGACGCCACTTCTGCCGATGCATGGGCGACAGCCTTCAGCCTGATGGAGCAGGCAGAAATCCGTGCAATCCTGCAAAATATGTCCGCAACTTCTGTCTATATAAAAACTGAAAAAGATGGTTTTCAGCGGTTAAAAGTCTGAAAATGATAGCAATATATTGAATTGCGCCACGCTTCACAAAGCTTTACTACTCATCCCACATTGATGAACACAGGGTCGGTCACGGCGACGGCTCTATAGCGTATCATGACTGCAAAGGGATGAGTATGATTGACCGGA
The DNA here is from genome assembly GCF_020341615.1 of Pseudochrobactrum sp. XF203. NCBI lineage: Bacteria > Pseudomonadati > Pseudomonadota > Alphaproteobacteria > Hyphomicrobiales > Brucellaceae > Pseudochrobactrum > Pseudochrobactrum sp. XF203. The sequence continues at coordinate 2,539,222 of NZ_CP084392.1, forward strand.
CGCTTGTCAGCGCATTGCCGATCTTTGCAGGCATGGAAGAAAGCGCTCTGGACAAACTGCTCTCCAATGCGGCTCAGCGCCCTGTTGCCAAAGGCGCTAAAGTCTTCGAGCAAGGTCAAAAAGCAACCTCATTCTATCTGCTTCTGCAAGGCCGGTTGAAAGTCATGCAGGTTACCGCCGGTGGTCAGCAGCTGATTGTGCGCGTCGTCCATCCCGGTGATTTATTCGGATTTGCTCTGGCAATCGGGCGCACAGAATATCCGGGCACACCGATTGCTGTCGCCGACAGTATTGTACTCGCATGGCCGATGAACATGATGAACAGCTTTCTGGAGCGCAATCCCACGCTGGCAATTAACGCCATGCAGATGATCGGCCAGCGGCTGGATCAGGCGCATAACCGTATCCGTGAAATGTCCACGCAGGAAGTGGAGCGCCGCATCGCGCATACGGTTATCCGGTTAGCACAGGAAGCGGGCATTCATGAAGGTGCTGATATCCGCATTGATTTTCCGATTTCGCGGCAGGATATTGCCGAAATGACCGGCACCACATTGCATACGGTTTCACGCATACTCAGCAACTGGGAAACCAGAGGACTGGTCAAAGGCGGACGGCAATTGCTTCTGGTTTCCAATCTGTCCGGCCTTAAAAGACTGGCCGAGCACGAAGACTAAAATACTCCACCATTTTTGTCCGGTTTTTCAGCCTCTTTGCGCCCCGACAAAGAGGTATGTTTCAATCTGTCCTAAGAAACGGGCAGCCGCTGAAGCGGTTACCTTTTTTCGGAGACTGACATGAAACTTACCGCAACAAAACTGGCTCTGACAGCAGGCGTTTTCGCCCTCTTCACCCTGCCGTCTCTGGCTGCCGATATTGAAGTACACATGCTTAATAAAGGCGCAGAAGGCGCAATGGTCTTTGAGCCCGCCTATATCAAAGCCAATCCCGGCGACAACATCATTTTCATCCCGACGGATAAAGGTCACAATGTCGAGTCGGTCAAAGATATGATCCCTGAAGGCGTTGAAAAGTTCAAAAGCAAAATCAATGAGAACTACACGCTGACTGTCCAGCAGGACGGTGCTTATCTGGTTAAATGCACACCGCATTATTCCATGGGCATGGTCGCTCTGATCGTTGTCGGTGACAATCCGGCTAATCTCGATGCCATTGTGGCCGCGAAAAAGCCAAAGCCGGTGCAGCAGCGCCTCGAAAAAGCAATTGCCAGCGCACAAAAATAACAGCCCTGCCTGATGCAGGTTTGCATACCGGCCCGCATGTTGAGATGAGGACACCGCTGTGAACGCCCCTGATACCGCTGACCATCTGAAAAACGAAAACACCAAAACCAGAAAACCGGTGCCGCGCGGGTTAAAAATGACCGGCCCTGTGCTTTTCAGCTATGGTTTCAGGCCGTTTTTCCTCGGTGCCGGTATCTGGGCTGTGCTTGCCATGCTGTTGTGGATTTTATCCCTCACACTCGGCATGCCGCTGGGCGGTTCTTATGATGCACTCAACTGGCATGCCCATGAAATGCTGTTCGGTTTCGGTTCTGCGGTTCTGGCAGGGTTTCTGCTGACCGCTGTACCGAACTGGACCGGCAGCCTGCCGGTCTCCGGCACACCGCTGATCATTCTTGCCGGTTTCTGGCTGGCGGGACGTCTGGCCTTTCTCTATCCCGATCTCATCCATTTCTATGCGGCAATCGCATTGGAAAGCCTGTTTCTGCCATTGTTGCTGGTCATTTGCGCAAGAGAAATCATTGCCGGCAAACAATGGAAAAATCTGAAAGTGCTGATCGGTGTCACACTTCTCACCATCGCCAATCTGATCTTCCATTATACTGTGATAACCGATGGTGATATTGCTTTTGCCAGCCGTATCGCTGTCAGTGCCTATGTGCTGCTGATTATGATTATCGGCGGCCGTATCGTGCCGAGCTTCACCCGCAACTGGCTCAACCGCAATCAGAAAAAACGTTTTCCTGTACCGTTTAACCGCTATGATGCGCTTTGCATCATCACAGGCGCATTAACGCTTCTAAGCTGGATAGTTGCGCCGGAAACGCCGGTCACACTCGTGCTCGCCAGTCTGGCTGCGATCTTGCATATTGCGAGACTGGTACGCTGGCGCGGCTGGGAAACCGCACCGGAAAAACTCCTGCTCATCCTGCATATTGCCTATGCTTTCATTCCCGCAGGTTTTATAGCGATCGCTTTGTCTGCCGCTGATATACTCAATGCCTATTCAACATTGCATATTCTGACAGTCGGCGCTGTCGCGACCATGATGCTGGCAGTGATGGGACGTGCCACACGCGGACACACCGGCAATATGCTCAGCGCATCTCCGCTCACCATTCTGTCTTATGTCTGTCTGATTGCCTCAGCACTCCTCAGACCATTTGCGGAAATTATTCTGAATTATTTCCATACAATTCTGGCAGTGTCGGCGCTGTTATGGATTGCGGCTTTCGCCCTTTATGTCATCGAATATGCACCGATGCTGCTGCAGGATCGCCGCCAGCGGGCAGAATAAGAACAAATCAATGAGCGCCGGAGCGTATCATCATCCGGTATGCTTCGCCGCTGGCATCAAAATTTCCGACCCATTGATGACCTGCATTTTCCAGCTCCGGCAGCAAGAAATGCGGTTCAGCTGAGAACAGTGCGAAGATCACAGCGCCTTCTTCAATTCTGCCAAGCAGGCGCAGGATTTCTTCCGTAACAGTCTTCTGATCCGGCAATGAATAATCCAGATAATGCATCGGATCCGGCCAGATTTCCGGCACTACGGTTCGGGCAGACAGGCTGACAGGCTTTATCTCTTCTGCGGATTCTTCTGAAATTGCCGGAGAGAAAATGACCTCCCAGTCACCACCGGTAATTTCACGGGCAGCACAGGAAAAACCTTTCCGCTCCATGACCTGAAACAACGGCACCGGACGGAAAGTTGCAAGCAATCTGAGGGATTGCCCTTCCTGCAAGCCGGAAACAGTCTGCATAATCAGCGGAAACGGCTCACCGCCCTCACGCAGCACCGGCCGTACATCCAGCTCAACTATTTGCATGTAAATCCCCCGTCATAGACAGAATCTTGATTCCGGTGCGTTTTCAGGAGGTCAGTTTAAACCGGAAGTCTTCAGAGAATAAACAAACCATGCGTGAATTATAATCATGGTTTGAGGACAGGATTTTGTTCTGTCGCAAATTGCTCGAAATAAGAATTAGCTTTTAAAAATTACGCTAAAATACAAACCGGCAGAAGCACGGGCATATCGGCGACCGCGCGTAAAAGCGTGTGGTTTACACTCATTAAGAGCGTAAACCACAAAAGTGATTAACCGGCGGCCATCACTGAATGCGCCTGTCCGGTTTTGTTCAAATCCGGAATAACGACGATATCACTGCCGTCACGCACATTATCATACAGATGCATCACATCCTGATTGACCATGCGGATACAGCCGGAAGAAACGGATTTACCAATGGTCCAATATTCAGGTGAGCCGTGAATACGGTAAATCGTGTCACGTCCGTCTTTATGAATATAATGGGCACGAGAACCAAGAGGATTTTGCAAGCCCGGCCCCATGCCGCCATTGGCGATGCTGTAAGGTTCAAGCGCCGGATTACGGGCTACCATTTCATCCGGTGGTGTCCAGCGCGGCCACTTACGCTTATAGGCAATTTTCGCACGGCCGGACCATGCATAACCGTCTTTACCGACGCCGATACCGTAGCGGGTTGCACGGCCACCGGATTTAATGTGGTAGAGATATTTATTCGGGGTATCGACGATAACCGTGCCCGGCTTTTCATCCGTGATATAATCAACTTCCGTACGCCAGAATTTCTCCGGAATTTTCGACACATCGACTTCAGGAACCTGATAGCCTTCATCCCACACTGCATAATACATTGGCGGAGTGACAGGCTTGATTTTGTTGGCTGCAAGATCAGCCGAAGGGCGCTTGGTTTCACCGGTGGAAACGCAACCCGTCAAAGCAAGAGCACTGGCTCCAAGCAAGAAATGACGACGGGAGAATGCAAATTCAGACATTTATAGCTCAATCTTCATTGGAATTGACCCCGAACTATCATGTCTGTCCTTAAGTCAGGCTTAAGAACAGTCACGGGATCTTTCACTTCATTCATTTATCTTTTCTGATTTACTGAACGCGGGAGGCTGCGTTTTTCATTCAGCAAGTCTGAAACCTGAGAAACCACATCTATGACAACAACATGGTAAAAACAGAATTAACGTATGAAATAATAAGTTTTCTGGATGACCTGTGGCATTTATAACAAAGCCCTCTGCGTTTCAGGCAAAGGGCTTTGTTCATTTCGTACTTATGTCAAAGTTCAGTTCTTGCCGTAGCCGCCACCGGTCGGGGTAATGATGGTGAAAGCCTCACCGGCTTTCAGAACCACCTGATCGCAGCCTTTCAGCACTTCGACAGCACCGTCCTGACGGCGGACTTCATTGCGTCCCAGCTGGCCGTCCTCACCGCCTTCAAGGCCAAACGGCCGTACGCGGCGATGGCCGGAGAGAATCGCAAACTCCAGTTCTTCCAGAGCGCGGATTGTACGATGCGTACCATTACCCGCTGTCCACTTGCCGCGGCCGCCGGAATTTTCACGGATATGGAAATCTTCCAACATCACAGGGAATCGGGTTTCCAGAATTTCCGGATCGGTCAGACGCGAGTTCGTCATATGGGTATGAACCGCATCGGCACCGTTGAAACCAGGGCCTGCCGGCGCACCGGAGCAGATGGTTTCATAATACTGATATTCGTTATTACCGAAGGTCAGATTGTTCATCGTACCCTGTGCCGCAGCCATGGCCTTGGTCGCACCAAACAGACAGTTGGTCACAGCCTGACTGACTTCCACATTGCCCGCCACAACAGCAGCCGGATAATGCGGTGACAGCATCGAGCCTTCCGGCACGATGATTTTGATCGGGCGCAAACAACCGGCATTCATCGGAATATCACCGTCGACAAGTACGCGGAAAACATAAAGCACGGCGGCACGGGTAACCGGCTGCGGCGCATTGAAATTATCAGGACGCTGTTCAGACGTACCGGTGAAATCAACCGTCGCTTCACGCTTCACACGGTCAATCGTTACCTTCACTTCAATCTTGCTGCCCTGATCCAATTCATAGGTGAACTGACCATCCGGCAATTGATCCAGCACACGGCGCACGCTTTCGGCAGCATTATCCTGCACATGCCCCATATAGGCTTTCACAACATCCTCACCGAAATGCACAATCATCTTGCGCAATTCAGCCACGCCTTTTTCATTGGCAGCAATCTGAGCTTTCAGATCATTGACGTTCTGGGTGAGATTACGCACCGGATATTTGGCACCATTGAGCAGATCACCCAGTGCTTCTTCGCGGAACTGCCCCTGATCGACCAGTTTGAAATTGTCGATATAGACACCTTCCTGCTCAATATTCACCGCCAGCGGCGACATCGAACCCGGTGCAATACCGCCGATATCGGCATGGTGACCACGGCTGGCAACCCAGAAACGGATTTCTGTCTGCTCATCATCGAAGACCGGCGTACACACGGTCAGATCGGGCAAATGCGTGCCGCCATTATAAGGCGCGTTAATCAGGAAAACATCGCCCGGTTTAATCACCGGATTCTCACGGATAGCTGTGGCAACAGACGCATCCATCGAGCCCAGATGCACAGGCATATGCGGCGCATTGGCAACCAGATTGCCTGTCGCATCAAAGACCGCGCAGGAGAAATCGAGGCGCTCTTTAATATTCACCGAATAGGCAGTGTTCTGCAGAGTCACGCCCATCTGCTCAGCAATCGACATGAACAGATTGTTGAAAATCTCCAGCATGACCGGATCAGCTTCGGTACCGATGGCAACGCGTTTCGACAGCGCCTTAATGCGGGTCAGCACCACATGATCATGCTCGGTCAGGCGTGCCTGCCAGCCATCTTCAATGATAATAGTCTGGTTTTTCTCAATAATGATTGCAGGACCGGTAACAGTCTGGCCGCGCTGCATATTCTCACGCACCACAACAGCTGCATCATGGAACGCACCTTGTGAATAGAAGCGTGTCTGACGGTCAGCCTGCGCTTCAGTTGCCTCACCAATATTGCCTGCTGCCTCGCCCTCACCGGCACCACCGCCGACAGTTTCGAGTTCAACAGCATCAATGACCAGCGCTTTATTTTCCGCAATGAAACCAAAACGACGCTTATGCGCTGCTTCAAATTCAGCCCGCAGGCGCGAAGCCGCATCAACTGCCGGATAAGTTGCCTCAACGGAAAGCACGGTATCTGTGCCCGCATAACGAATATGGGCACGCAGATGCTTGGTAATAACCTGCTCTTCCACGCCCTGTGCAGTAAGTTCAGCCACACACTCAGTGGCCAGTTCGGCACCAAGGCGCTGCAATTCGGCAGGCGCATCCGCATTAAGATCAACACCCAGTGCTTTTTGACGGGTGGCACGGATATCAGCCAAGCCCATACCATAGGCCGACAGCAGACCGGACATCGGATGCAGCAGAATATTCTTCATGCCCAGAGCATCGGCTACCAGACAGGCGTGCTGACCACCGGCACCACCAAAGCAGCTCAAGGCGTAGCGGGTCACATCATAACCGCGCTGTACGGAAATCTTCTTGATCGCTTCAACCATGTTCGCAACGGCAATACGGATGAAACCGTCTGCCACGCTTTCTGGTGAGCGATCATCGCCGATTTCATCAGCCATCTGCGTGAATAATGCGCGAACACGCTCAACATCCAGCGGTTTGTCTTGATCAGGACCAAAGATCGACGGGAAATAATCCGGAATCAATTTACCGAGCATCACATTGGCATCGGTTACAGCCAGCGGACCGCCATTGCGGTAGCAGGCTGGTCCCGGATTTGCGCCGGCAGAATCAGGGCCAACGCGGAAACGACCGGCATCAAAATGCAGGATAGAGCCACCACCAGCAGCAACCGTGTGGATCAGCATCATCGGTGCGCGCACGCGCACACCGGCCACTTCGGTTTCAAAAGCGCGTTCATATTCGCCGTCAAAATGCGCCACATCCGTTGATGTACCACCCATATCAAAGCCGATAACCTGACCAAAACCGGCGGTTTCACCGGTACGGGCAAGTCCGACCACCCCGCCGGCAGGGCCGGAGAGAATCGCGTCTTTACCCTGAAACATATCCGCAGCCGTCAGACCACCGGAGGACATCATGAACATCACGCGCGCACCGGTGCGTTCTACGTCGAGTTCGCGGGAAACCTGTGCCACATAACGGCGCAAAACCGGCGACAAATAAGCATCAACAACAGTCGTATCACCACGGCCGACCAGCTTAATCAGCGGCGACACTTCATGGCTGACAGAAACCTGTTCAATGCCAATATCGCGGGCGATTTTAGCAACAGCAGCTTCATGGGCAGGGAATTTATAGGCATGCATGAAGACGATTGCGACGGCATTATAGCCTTCAGCTTTCAGGGCACGCAGCGCAGCTTCTGCCTGAGCCAGATCAAGCGGCAATTCAGTGCTGCCATCGGCCAGCACGCGCTCATCAATCTCGACAACGCGGTCGTAAAGTGCTTCCGGCTTGATGATTTCCGTTGCGAAAATATTCTTGCGTTCCTGATAGCCAATGCGCAGCGCATCACGGAAACCTTTGGTGGTCACCAGCGCCAGCTTTTCGCCCTTGCGCTCCAGCAGTGCATTAGTGGCAACGGTTGTGCCCATGCGTACTTCACCGATTGCACCGGTCGGTACCGGCTCACCGGCTTTCAGCCCCAGATGCAGACGGATACCCTGAACAGCCGCATCCTTATAGGCAGAAGGATTCTCTGACAGCACTTTGCGGGCGTGGAGCACACCCTGCGGGTCACGACCGATAACATCCGTAAATGTGCCGCCACGATCAATCCAGAAGTCCCAAGCCCCTGAAATCTCTTGTGTCGCTGCGCTCATTATCGGCTCCCTCACAAAATTATGCCGTTACGCTGAATGTTTATTGGAAAACATAGTTTCATTTTATTGACAAAATGTCGATAAGATGGTGACATAAAATACACAGGATTGGGAGACTGGCAATATGAGCAGGAAAAAATCGCCGCCACCGGCGGATCATAATGACGAGTCATTTATGGCCGAGGTCAGCCTGCCTAAGCATTTGCGCCCTGTCCCTTCCATCGGCCCTATTGTCTCTTCCGCCCATCTGGCAGAAGGCGGTTCCACCGCTTTATCCGAAGTGGAATATGGTTTGATTCTCGCGTCCCATGCATTCTCCCGCTGGATGGTACGCTGCATGGCTGCTGCAGGTTTGCCGGGCCTCTCCCCGATCGAAATTCTGATTCTACACTCGATCCGTCATCGCGGACGTGAAAAGAAACTTGCCGATATCTGTCTGGTTCTGGATATTGAAGACACGCATATTGCGACCTATGCCCTGCGCAAGCTGGAAAATGCCGGCTTGCTGACCACCGGCAAGGCCGCAAAAGAAAAGACCGTCCGTATTACCGATAAAGGCGCTGAAGCCTGTGCGCGTTATGCGCAAATCCGCGAGCGCCTGCTCGTCGATTCCACGGCCAATGCCCGCCCTTCGGAAGAAACCCTGTCGGAAGTTGCAGCTCTGCTGCGCTTTATGTCGGGTGCATTTAATCAGGCAGCCCGTTCTGCCATTACACTATAAGGATGACCGGAGTGAACGACGCACAGCTTCGCCAAACAGCTGAAACCCAGCCTTTGCTGGAAGTCAAAGATCTCTCGGTAGAGTTCGGCACCGCCCGCGTGGTGGACGGATTGAGCTTTTCCGTTCGTTCCGGCCGCACGACAGCGATTGTCGGCGAGTCCGGCTCCGGTAAATCCATAACATCCCTGTCGGTGATGCGTCTGGCAGATATGCTGGGTGCAAAATTCCCTGAGGGCAAAATCCTGTTCACCGGCTCACAGGGACAGATGAACCTGCTCGAAGCCGAACAGAAGACGATGCGCGGTATTCGCGGCAAAGAAATTGCCATGATCTTTCAGGAGCCGATGACCTCGCTCAATCCGGTTTTCACTATTGGTGACCAGATTGCCGAAGTGCTGATGCTTCATGAAAAAATGAGCAAGAAAGCCGCCCTGAAAGAAGGCCAGCGTCTGCTGGAAATGGTACGCCTGCCGGATGCGCAGGGCATGCTCAGCCGTTTCCCGCACCAACTTTCCGGTGGTATGCGCCAGCGCGTGATGATTGCGATGGCACTGGCCTGCCGTCCGAAACTGCTGATTGCCGATGAGCCTACCACCGCCCTCGACGTGACCATTCAGGCGCAGATTCTGCACATCATCCGCGATCTCCAGAAAGAGCTGGAAATGGCTGTGATCTTCATCACCCATGATATGGGCGTTGTCGCGGAAATGGCCGATGATGTGGTGGTGATGTGGAAGGGTAAAAAGGTTGAGGAAGGCGCGGTCAGCAATATTTTCGCCAATCCGCAGCATCCTTATACCAAAGTGCTGCTGTCAGCCGTGCCGAAACTCGGCAGCATGGCCGGCGAAGATTTCCCGAAACGCATGCCGGTCACAATTCTGGAAGATAACAAACCGGTTCTGGTCGGTGAAACCCGCATTCAGGACACTGCCCGTCTTGATGAAGCGCCGCTCTTGTCGGTGCGCGATCTGTCTGTGCGCTTTAATATCAAGAAGAACCTGTTCGGCCGCACAACCCATGTGTGCAATGCAGTATCGCAGGTCAGTTTTGATATTCATCCGGGCGAAACACTGGCTCTGGTTGGTGAATCCGGTTCCGGCAAGTCCACCATCGGCCGCACAATCCAGCAATTGCAGAACCCGCTTTCCGGCGATATGCGTTTTAACGGCAAAGCCTTCTCAGAAATGAGTTCGGCAGAGCGCTTCCGCATGCGTCAGGAAGTGCAGTATATTTTTCAGGATCCGTTTGCCTCGCTCGATCCGCGCAAAACTATCCGCTTCTCGATTGCCGAGCCGATCCGCACACACGGTCTCATCCTTGATGAAGCTGCAATCACCAAGCGTGTTGACGAATTGCTGGAACGGGTAGGCCTGAGTTCAGCCGTTGCCGGACGTTATCCGCACGAATTTTCCGGCGGTCAGCGCCAGCGTGTTTGTATCGCCCGCGCGCTTGCTTCCAATCCGAAGCTGATTATCGCCGATGAAGCCCTGTCCGCGCTCGACGTTTCTATTCAGGCGCAGATCATCAATCTGTTTATGGATCTGCAGAAAGAGCACGGTCTCGCTTATCTCTTCATCAGCCATGACATGGCTGTGGTGGAGAAGATGAGCCACCGCGTGGCCGTGCTTTATCTCGGTCAGATCATGGAACTCGGCTCACGCCGTCAGGTGTTTGAAACACCGTCCCATGATTATACCCGCCGTCTGCTCTCTGCCGTTCCTGTCGCCGATCCGCTGGCGCGCACCAACCGCGCAATGCTGGAAGGCGAAATTCCGAGCACAACACGCCGGATAGAGGACAAACCGCAGATCTGGCAGCATGAGGAAATCGCTAAAGGGCATTTCATTGCCCGCAGTGCATAAAATCTAACATCTGTTTCATTGTTTACAAAAGGGGAGTCGAGATTATGAAGCTTAAAGCATTACTCACAGCGCTGACTGTCGGCACAGCATTGTCTGCTGTTGCCCTGTCATCCGCACCGGCATTCGCTGCCGGTAAAATGACCGTATCCTCACCGCAGGATCCGGGCAGCTGGGATCCGATTGACACATTTCTGGTCAACTGGGCATCTGTTGCCACCAATATTTATGACGGTCTGGTCTATCGCGGCCCTGATCTGAAAATCGTACCGGCCCTCGCCACATCTTGGGAAGAGCTGGACGAAGGCAAGCGTATCCGTTTCAACCTGCGTGAGAATGTAAAATTCCACAATGGCGAGCCTTTCAATGCAGAAGCTGTCAAATTCACCTTTGAGCGTCTGCTCGGTGATGAAGGTGCCAAAGGCCCGCAGCGCTCTAACTATGTTGCGATTGAAAAAATCGAAGTCATCGACGACAAGACTGTCGATTTTCACCTGAAAGCGACCGATCCGGTTCTGATGACCAAGCTCGCCGGTTACGGCGCGATGATCGTGCCGCCAAAATATATTCAGGAAAAAGGCGATGATTTCTTCAACGCCAATCCTGTCGGCACCGGCCCGTTCAAAGTCACCAGCTACAAGCCAAAAGTCGGCATTCAGATGGAAGCTTTTGCTGACCATTGGGGCGGCGCACCAAAGCTCTCGGAACTTGAATACCGCTTCATCACCGAACCATCAACAGCCGTTGCCGAATTGCAGGCAGGCCGCGTTGATCTGGTGATCCCGCCGACAATTCCTATCGGCATGATCCCGACCATTGAAGCTGATCCTAATCTGGCGATTGTCACCACTGCCGGTCCAACCGTTTATTCGCTGCGTTATAATACCCGCGACGGTATTACCGCTGATGAACGTGTGCGTAAGGCGCTGATCCTCGGTGTTGATCGCGACACCATCATCAAGTCCATTCTCGGTGGTCAGGCTGAACCGATTGCCAGCCTTCAGGGGGCGCTTTCCTTCGGTTATGACGCGGATATGAAGCCGCTGCCATATGATCCGGAAGGCGCGAAGAAGCTTCTGGCAGAAGCCGGTGTTAAGCCGGGTGCAGCCGTGCAGATCGACATTCGCGGTAATGATGCGACATTCAACGAAGTTGTGCAGGCTGTTTCCAGCTATCTGCAGATCATCGGTATCAATGCGACCATCAAGCCATATGAAACCAACGTATTGCTGAATGACATCATCCCGCAGGGTAAAACCGGCGCGATGTTCCAGCAGTCATGGGGCGGCTGGACATTCGATTACGATAACACCGCTTATTCCATGTATCACGCCGGTGAAAAATGGAACCCGTATGACAATGATGCGAAAATGAATGAGCTGCTGGAATCCCAGCGCGCAATTACCGATCGTGCCAAGCGTGAAGAAATCCTCAAGGAAATCGCGAAATACGCCGCCGACCGCGCATTGGAAATGCCGCTTTACAATCTCAAAGCGATTTACGGCATCAACAAGCGCGTGAAAGATTTCGTACCGGCACCGGACAGCCGTCTGCGCCTCACCGAAGTCAGCGTTGACTAATAAACAGACTAAACCGCGCCGGTCTTTTTGCCGGCGCGGTATTTCCTTGATCTTATAAAGGATAAGAATTTTGGCCGGGTTTCTGATCAAACGAATTTTACAGGCGATCTTTGTCGTCATTGTCGTGACTTTGACTGTCGCTTTCGCAATCCGTATGACCGGTGATCCGGCGCTGATGCTCACTCAAGGTGCGGGCAGCGTAACCGAAGCCGATCTGGAGCGCATCCGTGAAGGTCTGGGGCTGAACCAGCCCTTCATCGTACAATATATGAATTTCATCAAAGGCTTGTTCACTCTGGATTTCGGGCGCAGCTTCCTTGGCGGCACACCGGTTTCCCTGCTGATTAAAGATGCCCTGCCTGCCACTTTGCTGCTGGCTTTTGCATCCATGGCCGTTTCGATCATTATTTCGATCCCGCTCGGCATTAAAGCAGCGGTATCGCGCGGCAAATGGGCAGATCAGCTGATCCGTATCCTGTCGCTCGTCGGCCTGTCTTTCCCGAACTTCTGGCTCGCAACCATGCTGGTGCTGCTGTTTGCTGTCGGTCTGCAATGGCTGCCGCCAAGTGGCATGGATGGTTTTGCTAGCTTCATTATGCCTGCGGTGACAATGGGGATTATCCTCACTGCTACCAATGTGCGTCTGGTGCGCACCTCCATGTTAGAGACCCTGCAGTCCCAGTATATTATGGTGGCACGCGCCAAGGGCCTGAGCGAAAACAAGGTGCTGTACAAACATGCACTGCGCAATTGCGCCATTCCGCTGATTACCTATTTCGGCCTGCAATTCGGCGGGTTGCTCGGCGGTATTGTGGTGGTTGAGCGCGTGTTCAACTGGCCCGGCATGGGCACACTGGCTTTCGATGCGGTTTCCGGTCGTGACTATCCGGTTCTGCAGGCAAGCATCACCGTGCTGTCGCTTATGATTATCGGTGTCAATCTTCTGGTCGATATTGCCTATGGTCTTGTCGATCCGCGTATCCGGACGGAGTAGAAAATGGCCGCGAAAACTTCCTCTTCCCTGCTGTTCTCCCGCCTGTTCAGCCTCGAATTCATTCTCGGTGTCGGCCTGACAGCTATTATCTGTCTTGCCGTGCTGTTCTCCGGCCTGTTGTTTCCCGGCGGTGCGGACAAGATCGATCTGATGGCGCGTCTTACGCCGCCATTCACCAATATGTCCCATATTTTCGGCACCGATCCGCTCGGCCGCGATGTGCTGGCACGCGTTGTTACCGGCGGTAAAATCTCGCTGCTGGTCGGCTTTGTCTCAGTTGCCGGTGCCGTGGTTGTCGGCGTTATCATGGGTCTGATTGCCGGTTACTATCGCGGTTTCTGGGATATGGTGGTGATGCGCTTTGCCGATGTGCAGCTCGCATTGCCATTCATCCTGCTGGCCATTACCTTTATCGCCATTGTCGGTGGCGGCCTGATGAACACCATCATCCTGCTGATCGTTTCCCAATGGGTACAATATGCCCGTCTGGTGCGCGGTTCGGTACTGGCGCTGCGTGAGCGTGAATTCATCCTCTCCGCCCGTGCAATCGGTGTCAAAGACTGGCGCATTATTTTCCAGCATCTGCTGCCGAACCTGCTTGGTCCGGTGATCGTGCTGATGACACTGAATGTTGCCAATAATATTCTGCTGGAATCCAGCCTGACGTTCTTGGGGCTTGGTGTTGATCCGACCATTCCGAGCTGGGGCGGTATGTTGGCCGATGGCCGTACTTACCTGCAAACCGCATGGTGGGTCAGTGTTTTCCCAGGTTTGGCAATTTTGCTGACAGTGCTTGGTCTTAATCTTCTGGGCGACTGGCTGCGTGACAGCCTTGATCCGACAGGGAGAACATCACGATGAGCATGATCTTTGAAAAAAGCTTTGAGCGCAGCCTCGACAAGCTGGTTGCCCGCTTTTCCGATCCGTCGATGAAAGGCGCAACGGTTGAGGCTTGGCTGTTCGATGATTGCCCAAGCCGCAAAACTGCAGAAGCAAAGTTGCAGGCACTTGGTGTTAAAGCCAAGCTGCATAGTGCCTATAAGCCACTGGTGCATTGCTTTCTTGAAGATGTGGATTGCAGCAATCTCAAGCAGATCAGCATTGCCTATCCTGCCCATGATGCCTGTGCGCCAAACCGCTTTTTGCTGGAAACCTATCCGCTGAGCAAACTGACCGGCGATGCAGAGGTGGATTTCAAACCCTCCGGCAAACAGGATTTCATCTATCAGGTGACCCTGACAGACGAAAACGGCACCGTCACGCAACACGCGGTTTTCGCACCAAACCGCATCCATCAGGATGCGGTTGGCGAAACCTTATTGTCGCCTACCGGCTGGCTGAAAATCACCCATCAGGACACGACCACATCCGAGCGTTTTGAGACAGATTTTGAACAACTGTTTCACGCCGGTATTGCAGCAATAGCTAATCATACATGGGGCGATACAGAGCCTTATTTTGAAGAGCTGAATATTGCTGTCTCGCTACCAATCACAGATCAGAAGCTAACTCACGCGGAAGAAGCAATCAGCCTGACAGAAGCACTGCACGAAGATTTTTACTTTGCACTATTAGAAGTGTTTCAGAAAAAATCCGGCCGCCCGCTCGGTGACCGTGGTTTGCAGCCGGGACAGATCGTGCCGGAAATTACTTACGCAGATGCAGCGCCTTCTATCCGCATCGCTGCCCGCGCTTTGTCCACGCAGGACTGCACCGGCGAAAGCCAGACGCTTGCCACAGCACAGGCACCGCTATTTGCAGCACAGATCGCACAGGAGCTGGAACTTATTGGTGGTGAGGCATTCAGCGCCCAATCCCGTTCCGGCCGCAGCGTTCTTGGCCGCTATATCAAAGGCACAGATGAGCCGATGATTATCAGCGGCGGTCAGCATGCCAATGAAACCACCGGTGTGGTCGGTGCATTGCGGGCAGCCCATGAGCTGAAATCCCGTAAAGGGGCGCATTTCACCATCTCCCCGCAGGAAAATCCTGACGGCTATGAGCTGCATCGTCGTCTCTGCGCTGATAATCCGAAACATATGCACCATGCGGCACGTTACACCGCAATGGGCGATGATCTGGAATATCGCACCAAGGACAAGAATGGCGAAAAGCTCTGGGAAAAAGCCATCCGCACGCAGGCTGAAGCGCTGACCGGTGCCAAGCTTCACGTGAATCTGCACGGCTATCCGTCTCATGAATGGACACGCCCGCTCTCCGGCTATATTCCGCGCGGTTTTGGCATGTGGACACTGCCGAAAGGCTTTTTCCTCATCGTCCGCCATCACTCTGACTGGGCACAGCAGTCCGAAGAGCTGGTTGATCATGTCACCCGTCATCTCTCGGCCATTGATGGTCTGGTGGAATACAATAATGCGCAGATCGCCTTGTTTGAAAAACACGCAGGCGAAACCGGCTTCCGCATCATCAACGGCTTCCCTTGCCTGATCGGTGTTGATGACCGTCATACGGTACCGCTGACGCTGATCACCGAATATCCGGACGAAACCATTTACGGCGAAGATTTCATTCGCGGCCATACGGCGCAAATGGAAACAGTGCTCTCAGCCTATGAGGCACTGCAAACATTATCCGCCAAATGGTACATTGCATGAATAAAAATCCCGCCGCCTCAACAAAAGCGGCGGGATTTTTTTTAATTTATTATACCAACAGGTAAAAATGCCTCATGGCACCCCGCTTTACTTCACCCTGCTGACAAAATAGGCTTTCCTTGCTTCTGATATTTCAGCATCGGCCATCAAACCAATATCTGAATAAAACCAGAGACATATAAAAAATAATCCGGCCTTTTGCTTTCCTTATCAGATGCACAAGACAATCGCAGTTCCGGCTCAAAACAGTCCGGAAATGGTGTGTGTAAAGAGGAAAGACCATGCCTGAGACTCTGATTTCCGTTGATCTTTCACAGTCCGCTTATGACAATGAGAACCTGCATAATCGCTGGCATCCGGATATTCCGATCAATGTCTGGGTTGATCCCGGCGATGACTTCCTCGTCGAGACTGTCGACTGGACCGGCGGTGCGATCAAGAACAATGATTCCGCTGAAGATATCCGCGATGTCGATCTGACAACGGTGCATTTTCTCTCCGGCCCTATCGGTATCAAAGGTGCCAAACCCGGCGATCTTCTCGTGGTCGATATTCTTGATGCCGGAACACTCAAAGGCCATGAATGGGGTTTTAACGGCTTCTTCTCCAAGACCAATGGCGGTGGTTTCCTGACCGACCATTTCCCGAGCGCCCAGAAATCCATCTGGCATTATGAGGGCATGTTTACCCGCTCCCGTCACGTTCCGGGTGTCAGCTTTGCCGGTATGATCCATCCGGGTCTGATCGGCACACTGCCTGACCGCAAAATGCTGGAAATGTGGAACACCCGTGAACTTGGCCTGATTGCAACAGAACCAAATCGTGTGCCACCACTGGCCAATCCACCGCATGCCCGCACTGCCCATCTAGGTTCGATCAAGAAGGGTGAAACCTTCGACAAGATCGCAGCGGAAGGCGCACGCACTGTTCCGCCACGCGAACATGGCGGCAATTGCGATATTAAAGACCTGTCGCGCGGTTCAAAAATCTATTTCCCTGTCTATGTTGACGGTGCCGGTCTCTCTATGGGTGACCTACACTTCAGTCAGGGCGACGGCGAAATCACCTTCTGCGGTGCCATCGAAATGGCCGGCGGCTGGCTGCATATCAAAGTCGATCTGATCAAAGACGGTATGGCAAAATACGGCATTCGCAATCCGGTCTTCAAACCATCGCCGATGGTGCCGAATTATAAAGACTATCTGATCTTTCAGGGTATCTCCGTGGATGAACAGGGTCATCAGCATTATCTTGATGCCAATGTCGCCTATCGTCAGGCCTGCCTCAATGCCATCGAATATCTGAAGAAATTCGGTTATTCCGGTGCGCAGGCCTACTCGATCCTCGGTTCTGCTCCGGTGCAGGGACATTTCTCCGGCGTGGTGGATATTCCGAACTCCTGCGCAACTTTGTGGTTGCCGACCGAAATCTTCGATTTCGATATCAGCCCGTCGGCGGCAGGACCGAAGAAGTTCCTCGACGGCTCCGTTGATATGCCGATTGCCTATGATCTTTGAGGTGAAACATGCCGGTTTATGAATATGCCTGCGAAGAATGCGGGCCATTCACAGCTCTGCGCCCGATGTCGGAATATGATCAGCCCTGCGCTTGTCCGGACTGTGAGACGTCCGCCAAACGCGTCATGCTGACAGCGCCTAATCTTGCATCCATGAATGCAAATAAGCGTAATGCCATTGCGGTGAATGAACGCAGTTCCCATGAACCGATCAGCTCAAAGTCATTAGGACACGGGCCGAATTGCGGTTGCTGCGGATCAAAATCCAAGAAATCCAAAGCAAAAATCTCGGCAAACGGCGCGAAGAGTTTTCCTTCCGCCCGCCCGTGGATGATCAGTCATTAAATCTGCAAACAAAAAAGGCGGGTCTTCCCGCCTTTTTTACAAATTAACACCGCGATTGAATTTTGTTTCCATCACAATATTCGATGTAGTGCGGACAATACCCATCATTTCATTGATCTTGTTGATCTCGGCATTGAGCTTTTCCAGCGTATCCGTGCAGATATGAATAATCAGATCCCAGTCACCGGAGATCGAATGTACAGCCTGCACCGCTGTCAGAGTTTTCAGCTGTTTGATAACATCAGGAAAATTCTTGTTGTTCAGTGCCGCAAAGGTAAAGCACTGGATCGGTGAGCGGTTCACATTCGAACCGAGACGCACCGAATAACCGTCAATAATCCCGTTGGTTTCCAGCCGCTGGATACGCTCCTGCAAAGCCGTGCGGGATACGCCAAGCTGGCGCGCCAGAGACGCCACAGATTCACGGGCGTTTTTCTGCATCAATGCCAGTAACTGCTTATCCTTATCGGTCATTTGCATAGTCGTCATTCCGTGTCTTAACGATGCGCGCCCTTATAGCGACCTTCCTGAAAGTAATCCATCAGGCGCAGATAATAGTAGACGCTTTCAGCGGCCAGCGGGCCGAAAATACCACCATTCCATGTCAGACCATAAGGTTTGAACAGACGGATACGGTCGCTTTCGCCACTCACAGCTTCAGCCACAACACGTCCGCCGATAGCAGTCGTATTCATACCGTGACCGCCGAAAGAGCTGCATGCCCATACACCGTCTTCAACTTTAGCAATGTGAGGCATTTTATGGCGCGAATAGCCCATCAGACCAGACCATGCCTTTTCGATTTTCACATCTTTCAGACCGGCAAACACATCGCACATATCCTTGCGCAGAATTGCAGCGAGACGTGTCTCATCCTGCTCATTCTTGGTGGTAATGCGCCCGCCCCAGAGAATGCGGTCACCTTCCACCACACGATAATAATCGGATGAGCGACGGTCATCACCAACCGCATCAGTGGTGCGGATGAAATCCTGTAAACGGCTGCCCAGCTTTTCAGTCAGTACAACATAAGTGGCGATCGGCAGGAATGAACGGCGCAACTTGCCGAACTGGGAACCCCCATAACCACCACAGCACAACACCACATCATCGCATTGCACAGAACCCTGTGCGGTTTTCACCGTATAACGTCCTGTGGCACCGGCCTGTGGGTTACGCGTGAAAGACTGCATAGCGCTGTCTTCAAAAATCCGGCCGCCTTTGGCGCGGATCAGATCAGCCAGACCCAATGCATAATTCAGCGGATGAAAATGGAAGCCGGTACTGTCACGCAGTGCCTGCTTATAGATCGGCGTATTCAGCTTCTGACGAACGGCAGCAGTGTCCAGATATTCATATTCATAATTGAAATGCTGCGCCATGCGATCACGGTAGCGCTGCATCTGGTCCGCAGCCTCATAGCGCACAACGCTGAGCTTGCCTTTGACAATATTGCAATCGGGCAGATTATTCTGCTCAATATTTTCACGAACAATTTCCACGCCTTCAACCGACATGGCAAACAGCTTTTTTGCATCCTCAAAGCCGCTGCGTTTTTCAATCGCGCCCAAGCCTTCAGCCCAGCCGTTCAGACAGAAGCCGCCATTGCGCCCCGACGCACCCCAGCTCACTTTATTCGCTTCAATCACGATCACGGATTTATTGCGTTTCAGCAATTCCCATGCGGTTGTCAGACCGGCAAGTCCGCCGCCGACAATACAAACATCGGCCTGCAAATTTTGCTGCAAGCTTTCATAGGCAGAAGATGAAGCAACGCGTGTGGCGCTGTAATAGGTAGCCGGATATGAACTCATAATGATACTGCTTCTTACAGAAAATGCGTTTCAGTTTGTAAAAGACAATACCGGTTTCTGACTACGGGGGAAGTCCAGAAACCGGCATGCATAAACAGACTGATTATTTAAGCTTGGTATAATCCACGCCGTACCATTTTACGGACAAATCAGACATTGTGCCGTCTGTTTTCAGCTGTTCAAAGATCTCTTTAACCTTAGCTGAAAATTCAGGATCACCCTTGTCAACGGCAACAGCCAGCGGCTCGTAGAATGCCGGCTCATCTGCCAGTGCGCGGATCGGATAACCGCGCTTCACCGCATTTTCCACGGTTGGCATAGCGGAGACTGTTGCATCAAGACGGGTGCCGTCACCAAGACGCAGATCATCCAGCGGACCTACGCTGTCGCCATAGGTTTTAATATCGCCCGGTTTCACGTCATATTTGAATTCCGGCACACCAACGGCATCAATCTTCAGGCTGCCATTGATATAATCTTCGGTGGTTGTGCCGCCTTCAACACCAATAGTCTTGCCGTTCAGGTCCGCACGCTTTTCAGCCTTGGAATCTTTGTGCACGGTGAAAACATAAGGCGTGTAATAATAAACAATCGGGAAATCGAGCACGCGGGCGCGGCCTGATGTCGGGGTCATGGAACCTACAGAAATATCCCAGCGGCCATTCCAGTGACCGGCAGTGATGATGCCCCATTCCGGTGTCACAAAACGGGCAGTCGCACCCAGACGTTTGGCAACTTCGGTTGCAACATCAATGTCAAAACCCACCAGCTTGTCGTCTTTCATGAAAGACTGCGGCGGCCAGTTCGCGGCAGTTGCCACAACCAGTTCTTTTTTGCTGGTCACGCGATCCAGCGTTTCACCGGCAAAAGCAGGCAGGCTGACAGTCAGTGCCAGTGCTGCAACGGCAGCAGATAAAATTGCATTCTTCATATGGTTTCCTCCCCAGAGCATAGCGCTAATCAAATGACCTCACCGGAATAAACGCTATGCGAACAACAATAGATAGTTGTGGTCAGAACGGCTGACCGTCCGTATTCATCAGCGCTCCTGACGCTTCATGCGATTTTCCAGCACGGCCTGACAGCGTTCGAGAATGATCGACAAAATCCAGTACAGCAGTGCAGCAGTGATCAGCATTTCCAGATGGCGGAATTCTTCACGACCCTGCGTACGGGCAAGGAACATCAGCTCCCAGACACCAATCACCGAGACAAGTGATGAGTCTTTCAGCATCGCAATGAACTGGTTTCCTGTCGGCGGGATGATCAGTTTCATCGCCTGCGGCATGATTACTTTGCGCAGAGTGGTGAACGGACGCAGACCAAGGGCACGGGCAGCTTCCCACTGACCACGCGGAATGGACATGATCCCGCCGCGAAAAATTTCGGTCATATAAGCGCCGTAGCAGAGCGACAGGGCAAGCACACCGGCAGGAACCGCATCAATCACATAGCCAAGCTGCGGAATACCCAGATAAATCAGATAGATCTGGATCAGCAGCGGCACGCCGCGGAAAAATGACGTGTAAAATGAGGCGATAGCAACCGCAAAACCGTTCTGTGAAAGTTTGGCAACCGCACCAACAATCGCCAATACAAAAGCAATCGCAATGGAAATCGCCGAGATATAAACGGTCGTGAATACGCCCTGCGTAATCAGGAATGGCAGCTTCGACAGGATAAAAGTGTAAGACAGATCAAAGCTGTAGAAGAAATACAGAGAAGCAGAGAGCAATGCCAGCCAGACAACAATCGTCTGTATCTGCATCGGCAACTTACCGACAAGATTGATAATCAGCGTCAGAACCAGCGAAGTGACGGCTGCAACCGCAATTATGCCACCCGATGTCTGCAATAATCCGGCCAAACCCGTAGCGGCAGCATCGGCTGCGCCTGTCAGATGCCAGTTCTTCCAGACCATAAAAATGAAGGTAACAAGGGCGAATGCGCCCAAAAACCACGGTTTTTGCGTGATTTTATTTTTTTGTACTTTATCGTAATACATGCTGCTCTGCTCCCTGCCTCTATGTCTCCGCCAAAAAAGCGCAGGCTTCCACCCGAACATTTGCCGGAAATGACACAAAAGGCAGTCAAAATCACTGAAATAACAGTCATAATGCGATTCAAAGCAGCAGATTTAACTGCATAAGCGCATGATGAAGTCTCTTAAAAGTGATTTCGCAGGTGACAAAAGACTGAAACACAGGTCAATGACCGTCATTTTCACATTATTTTTCGCCGCACATATCGCAAGATATTAAACAGTGTTTTCAGGACACAGCGTTGCCGGTTATGCGACTTGATTTATCCCTGCCCGCACCATAAATTCGGCTCATGCAGCAAGAACCGGAACTGTCCGGCGCTTTGCTCATAATAATTTTAATCGTTCTCAGGGCGGGGTGTAATTCCCCACCGGCGGTAACAGGCGGAAGTCTGAAGCCCGCGAGCGCTTAATCGAATGATGCCGGCATGATCTATATCATCATCTTGCAGGCTCAGATTTTGGTTATGGCGTGCTGAAAATGGTGTTTTTCGAGAACCGGAGCGGAGTGTACTTTGAGTATATGAGCACCGGAAAGCGTAGAAAAACGACATTTGCAAGCCGTCAGAGACAAAATATGTCGGTTAAGGTCAGCAGATTCGGTGTGAATCCGAAGCCGACGGTCATAGTCCGGATGAGAGAGAGCGGGGCTGAAATGGCATCATGCGCGGCGTTTTTTGCCGCCATTATGCAATTTTCTTCCCGTAGCATTTCCCAATCCCTGGGGTAACGGCTTACGAGACAGGAAGAAAAACGTTGAGCCCAATTGCCTCTGTTCAAACATTAAAACCAACCGTCCGCGGTGCAGCACTCATGCTGGCAGCCGGAGCGGCTTATGCGGGCGTCAATGTCGCCACCCAATGGGCGGGCACACGCACCGGTATCCCTTCGGTTATTATTGCTTTCTGGCAATATGTCATCGCCCTTGTACTGACCTTACCGCTGCTGATCCGCGAAGGCGCACAGGCACTGCGCACCAATCATCTCGGGCTGCATATTATTCGCGTGGCGCTGGCTGCCGCCGGTGTGCAGGTGTGGATTTTTGCCCTCACCCATGTGCCGATCTGGCAGGTGATTGCACTGTCCATGACCTCGCCGTTTTTTGTTATTCTCTGTGCAAGATTGTTCCTGCGCGAGGCTGTAACACAGACACGCCTGCTCACAACTCTCGCAGGTTTCATCGGCGCATTGATTATCATTGCTCCGTGGTCAGACACCTATACAGTCTATTCCCTGCTGCCAATTCTTGCTGCGGCGCTTTGGGCAGGCTATTCGGTGATGACCAAATATCTGACCCGTTTTGAAACGACAGCCAGTATCTCCATGTATATGCTGATCCTGCTCACACCGATTAACGCGGCACTCTGGGCTGCATCAGGTGTCGGTTTTCCGGAAATTGCATCGCCATCTATGGAAATCTGGTCAATCCTGCTCACCATCGGTGTACTGACTGCCATGGCGCAATATTTCCAGATCGCCGCCTATTCCGTGGCAGATGCTGTCTATCTGCAGCCTTTTGACGATCTGAAACTGCCGCTGAATGTTATTCTCGGCTGGATCGTTTTTGCGGCCACCCCAAGCATCAATTTCTGGCCGGGTGCCCTGCTGATTGTCGGCGCATCACTCTATCTGATGCGTCAGGACAGCGGGCGGTCATCCCCGAAAATACAAGCGGCAGAATAATCAAAAAAACGGCGGGAAATCCCGCCGTTTTTATTTGAACTGATACGCTTTAATGACCTGCCGCGTCTTTCGGCACATCACCGGGCTTCTTCATCATAGTGGCAAAAAACGCCAGTGAGACAAACAACACGGTCAGGATCATAAACACGTCGATGAAAGACATCAGCGTTGCCTGCTGGCGCACCATGCCGGAGAGTTTCATCAATGCAATATTGGCACCATCCATACCCGCTGCATTAAATTTAGCAGTCAGATTGGCCAGCATTTCCTGTGCTTCGCGATTGCCCCAATTCAGATGTTCCGACAATTGCGCATAATGCAGATCACCGCGCCGCATCAGCATCGTATTAATCACCGCCAGACCAATCGCACCACCCAGATTACGCATCAGATTAAACAGGCCGGAAGCGTTTTTAATATGGGATGGATGCAATGTCCCAAGCGCCAGATTGTTGATCGGCACCATACACAGCATCATCGAACAGCCACGCAGAATCTGCGGCAATAACAGCTCGTAGAAGTCCCAGTCCGCTGTCAGCCCCGTCATCAGATAGGTACCGGCGGCAAAGCCGATAAAACCGATCATCATCATCAGACGCGGATCCATTCGCGTTGACAGAAAACCTGCCAGTGGCGCTGTCATAAACATCGCCAGACCACTGACAAACAGCGCCTCACCGATCATCAGCGCATCATAACCGCGGATACTGCCGAGATAGAGCGGATAAAGATAAGTCAGCCCGTAAAGCCCTACCCCCATGATGAATGAGAAGCTGGAGCCAAGCGCAAAATTCATATTCCTGAAGGCCGAGAGATCAACAATCGGCTCTTCCGCCGTGAATGCCCTGTAAAAGAACATCAGCGCACCGGCCACGAGCACAATGGTCATAATCACAATATGGCTGTCCTGAAACCAGTCATTGCGCGGCCCTTCTTCCAGCACATATTCCAGCGAGCCGAGAAACGCCGCCATACCGGCCAGACCCCACCAGTCGAATTTGGCCAGCAGGGATTTATCGCCCTTATCAAAATCAATCAGATTCCACGCGGCAATCGCCACCAGAATGCCGGGGCCGACATTGACCAGAAACAGCCAGTGCCATGAAAAGGCGTGCGAAAGATAACCGCCGATTGTCGGCCCTACAGTCGGCGCCAGTGTTGCCACCAGCCCGACAATCGGAGAGACGATTGAACGCTTGGACGGCGGGAAAATTGTAAAAGCCGCCGCGAACACACTCGGGATCATACCGCCGCCGATAAAACCCTGAATGGCACGGTAGACGATCATCTGTTCAATATTGGTCGCGGTCGCACAGAGTACGCTGGCAGCGGTAAAACCCGCTGCCGAAACAGTGAACAGCACACGGGTCGACAGCAGACGACCAAGAAAACCGGAAAGCGGGATCATCACCACTTCGGCAATCAGATAGGAGGTCTGCACCCATGAAATCTCGTCGGAACTGGCACCCAGTCCCGCCTGAATTTCAGCCAGCGAGGCCGACACAATCTGGATATCCAGAATGGCCATAAACATACCGAAGACCATGGCCAGAAAGGCAAAGGCTTTTTTCGGATCAATTTTTTCTTCAGCGGCAGGCACTGCCTGCATGGTGGTTGATACAGCCATGGCTGAATACTTTTATTGTGCAGCCGGAGTGTTTTGCGGTGCTGTGCGGGTATCCACATCCACAACAACACTCAGACCTGCGCGTAACTTACCGGTCGCCAGAGCCGCTTCAGGGATGGCAATACGCACCGGCACACGCTGCACAACCTTGGTGAAGTTGCCTGTGGCATTTTCCGGCGGCAGCAGGGAGAACACAGAGCCGGAAGCCGGTGAAAGCGATGCGACTTTGCCTTCAAATGTCTCTCCGCCCAGTGCATCAACGGTGAAATGCACTGTCTCGCCGCCATGCAGATTTTTCAGCTGGGTTTCTTTAAAATTCGCGTCAATATAGAGCGCATTCACCGGCACCAGCGCGGCAATACGCTGCCCTGCACTGACCAGATCACCTTTTTTACCGGTCAGATTGCCGACAACACCATCAAAAGGCGCACGCAATGTAGTGAAGGACAAATCACGCTGTGCTTTGTCGCGCGCCAGCTCAAGGCTGCGGGTCTGGCTCTCAGCTTCCTGATATTGTGCTTTCAAAACACCGATATTGGCCTGAGCCGCTGCAATCTGCGCCTGTGCATTGGCATCCGCCGCCTGTGCCTGCGCCAGAGCCGTTGTTGCGCGGTCAAGCTCCGACTGCGAAACAAAACGCGTATCATGCAGCTTGGTGATCCGCTCCATGGTTGCCTGCGCATTGGTCAGACCGGCTGCCGAAGATTGCTGAGAGGCACGCGCCTGTGTGAGACTGGCTTCTGCCGCAACAGTCTGTGCCTCAATCCGTGCCAGTGTTTTCTGCTGGCTGGCCAATGCCGCGATTTTCTCGTTCAAAGCAATCTGGTAATCACCCTGATCGAGCTGGAAAATAGCATCACCGGCTTTAACATGGCTGTTGGCGCTCACCAGCACATCATCAATATAGCCGGTCACTTTCGGCGACATCGCCATAATATCCCCGTGAATATAGGCATCATCGGTCGAGACCATAAAGCGCCCTGTCGTCCACCAGTCATAGCCATACCATGCGCCACCGGCCAATGCCGCGAGCAGCAGAACACTCAGGATTTTACGCTTGCGCGATGGTTTACCCGATGCAGGCTTTGATGTTTCCGGCGCTGTCGTCTGTTCGATGAAGGGCTGGGACTGCTCGGCGCGCAGCGGATCATCCGGCATTCTGTTGTCATCATTCTGCGCCGCTCGCTTGAAATCAACCGGAGCAACACTCTGGGTGTTGTCCTGATCGGGCGAGGAATGATTCGACTGAACTGGTTTCGCAACGGGCTTGAGAGCGGACATAGCGGGGGCAACTTTCTGAGTAAAACAGGCCGTACTGCCAATAAACTTTATTGAATTTAGAGCATTTCCATTTTTGACTGGGTCAGAGGAAATGCTCTATCTATTTGTTTTTACGCATTTCCTGACGCAAAACCGTTATCCACTTTTGCTGGAATGCTTATTATTCCGGTAAGAAGAATTTCAAAAAGAACCGAAACCGGACTGAAAAATATCCCTGCATCTGTCTTCGTGACAGGCGATGTACAACTCTTCAAACCGATCGGTTCGATGTTGACATAAAGCAAGAGAGACGGCATATCAATTGAAATCGCACTGATCGGTTCGAATTGATGATTTTTATCATCGGCACATAAGCGGAAACACACAGACATGACAGACACCAAACAGGCACAGAATGGCCGTCACGGCGCCGGACAAGATCCGGCAAAGCGTCAGAAAATTCTGGACGGTGCGCAAAATGTATTTCTGCGCATGGGGTTTGATGCTGCGAGTATGAATGACATCACCCGTGAAGCCGGTGTGTCCAAAAGCACGATCTATGTTTATTTCGAGAGCAAAGACGAATTGTTTGAAACGCTTTGCGAGCAACATCGCAGCGTTTTATTTTCGCAGATCGGTGCAATTAACGGCGATACCCTATCCAGCAAAGAGAGCCTGATTGCCTATGGTGTGGCGCTCGTGACGCTTGTCACATCGGATATGGTTATCAGCGCCCAGCGCACTATTCTCGGCGTTACAGAGCGGAAACCGGAAATGGGCGTGCGCTTCTATGAGCGCGGCCCGCGGCGCGGCTTGATGGTGCTGAAGGCCTATATTGAAAAGCTGGCCGAGCAAGACATTATCCGTGTGCCGGACGTGCAGCATGCCGCCTATCAGCTGGCAGAACTGTTTCTCGCAGGCATATATCGCCAGCGGCTGTTCGCTTACATGGAAGAGGCACCGACAGCAGAGCAAATCCGCTATAATGTGGAATCCGCAGTGAATATGTTTTTCGCAGCCTATGGCACACAACCGGACGCGCCCGAAGCCCGATAACACCGCCCCCTCCTCTCAACATCACAATGCCATAACTGTAATTGTGATTGCAGCAATGCAGATTTGCGCTACTCTGCCTCAAACAACAGTTTACGTTCAGGTCAATTAGAGCGCCGTGTGCCGGATTTGGCACACAAAGGTCGCTCTAACACTTTAAAATTAGAGCATAATTTTACCTTCAACTGATCCAGGGTTAAGGAATTATGCTCTGAACAGGCTGTGTAAAGGGGGAGACAATGCATGGCGGTCGGAAACACATCACAGACAATCAATAATCATCATACTGCAACAGTGATCTATATTTTACTCGCTACAGCAGCAATTGCGGGCGCATTACTTGGCAGCTCACTCAGCCCTGAATGGCGCTGGCTGCATTATCTGACCAAGCCGACGGCTACGGCTTTCCTGCTGTTTCTGACTTTGCAGATTAAGCATCCTGCATCCCGCCATTATCGCAATGCTATTGCGCTCGGGCTGGCCTTTGCCATTGGCGGTGATTTCTTCCTCATGCTGCCGCAGGATTATTTTATGGCCGGGCTGATCTGCTTTCTGCTCACCCATTGCGCCTATATTTATGCATTACTGTCCGATCATGCTGCGTTCAAACCCGCTGTCTTTATCGGCTTTGCAGCCATTGCATTATTGATTATTTCCGGTCTGTGGAACAGCCTGCCTGATGGCATGCATATTCCGGTCGCTATTTATGCGGTGGCACTGGCGCTGATGGCTGCACTGGCACTCAACCGCGCTATCAACATGACGATCGCCGACCGAAGCACAAAACAGGCAGCCAAGATTGCGGCTTTTGGCGGCATCTTCTTTGTTATCAGTGATAGTATTCTGGCTTACGGGCGTTTTCGTTTTGATATTCCGCTGAATCCGGTCTGGGTACTTGGCACCTATTACGCAGCGCAATGGTGCTTTGCCCGTTCTGTTTTAAGGGACACAAATGACTGAGCAACTGAGCACGAATTTCACGATTTTGCGCGAAGCATGGCTAAAAAACCGCCCTGATGAGCGGCAGCGCCGTGAAGATTTGTTGCGGTTGCGCACAGCCTTCAAAGCCAGCCTGCCGCAGATGGCCGAAGCAATATCGCGCGATTTCGTGCATCGCTCTACCCATGAAAGCATGATGGCCGAAGCCGTGATTGTGCTCAAGGAAATCGACTTCTGTCTGCGCCATCTCAGAAAATGGATGAAGCCGCAAAGGCGTAAAGCCGGATGGCAGTTCTGGCCGGCGAAAGCAGAAATACGACATGTGCCGCTGGGCGTGGTCGGCATCATGGCGCCATGGAACTATCCGGTAAACCTCTCCCTGACACCGCTGGTTTCTGCACTTGCGGCGGGTAATCATATCTATCTGAAACCTTCAGAACATACCCCGCATACCAATGCCTATCTCAGCCGCCTGTTGCAGGAAATTTTCCCGCCAGAGCGTGTGTGCATCGCTCAGGGTGGTGCGGACATTGCCGCAGCATTTTCTGCTCTGCCCTTTGACCACTTGTTTTTCACCGGTTCCGGCGCGGTCGGTAAAAAAGTCATGGCCGCAGCTGCCCGAAATCTCACACCGGTCACTCTGGAACTTGGCGGTAAATCGCCTGCATTGATCGCCCCCGATGCCGATCTTGTTAAAAGTGTCAGCCGCATCCTGACGGGCAAACTCTTCAATGCCGGACAAACCTGCATCGCGCCGGATTATGTGCTGCTGCCGGAGAATATGCTGGACGCTTTTATCGCAGAATGCAAAAGCCAGACCGCCCGTCGCTATACGGGGCTCGACCGGCAACCGGATTACACAGCCATTATCAATGAAGGTCAGTATAAACGCCTCACCCATTTGCTGGATGATGCCAGTATCCGTGGTCATAAGACCATTCCGCTTCTGACATTGAGCGATATACAGAGAGCCGGAGAATATCATATTCTGCCACCGATGCTGATTATCAATCCGGATGATAACAGCACCATTATGCAGGAAGAGATATTCGGCCCGTTACTGCCGGTGAAAACCTACCGCACTTATGATGAGGCCATTGGTTTTATCACCAGCCGCGACCGGCCGCTGGCATTCTATTGTTTCAGCAACAGTAATGAGACCATTGAGGCTGCGCTTACACATATTGTGGCAGGCAGTGTGTGTATTAATGATACGCTCTATCAGTTTGCCTGTGCAGATCTGCCATTCGGCGGCGTGGGCATGAGCGGCATGGGGCATTATCACGGTGAGGAAGGTTTCAAAACTTTCTCCAAAGCCATGCCGGTGCTGCGAAAATATAATCCCGCGGCGACTGATTATCTGCACCCGCCCTATAGTCGCTTTGCCAATTTCATCATCCGTTTTCTGACACGATAAAAAACAAAAAGCCCCGCCTGAAACAATCAGGCGGGGCTTTTTCATTACTCTGTTACCGCTGCTTAATTGGCAGGCTGCACCTGCATCATAGCGGCTGCACCGCGGGCAAAATATTGCGGACGATACATATCTTCCACAAACGGTGCCGGATGCGCATAGTTACCCGGTGTTACCGCCCGCACAATATAAGCGACCGTATATTCACGGGCATTGCCGCCGCTGCTGTTGAATGCCGCAACAAAACGGTCACTGCGGAATTCGCTATGAGCAACGGTCGTGTCACCGAGCCAGCTGAAATTGCTCAGATCCGCACTGTTCACAACGCGTGGATTATCAATTTCAAATCCGGCAGGCAGCAAATCCGTTATCAGCACACGGGAAGCCCAGTTATTCGATTCAGCTACTTTCAGAACAACCACATAGCGCTCATTCTGTTTCGCTTCAGAAACACTGATCTCTTCACCGTCGAGCGTGTAATAGCTGCGGCCAATGCTGAAACCGTCACCGCCTGCCGGTGGTGCTTCCACCGGTGCTGCAACAGTCGTAATCACCGCAGTCACCGGTCTGTCACCGGTATTGCCCACAGTCACCGGCGCGGCTTCAAGCTGTTCGCCTGTCAGACGCTCAGACAATGCACCCTGACGGGCCTCACCATTGAGCAGCAAGGTCAGATTGGCATCTTCATCTTTCAGCCCCTTGGCAGCCAGCAACAACCATGCCTGTTCTTGCGTGCTGGTATAACGTGTTTCATTGCTCAGACCGCCAACCACTTTTACCAGTTCCGGTACAATGCTTGGTACCGGACGGCTTTCTGCGGCAAGAGCCAGAATGGCCGCGCCGTCACGCAGGTTTGAACCGTAATCCGAACGCGCCCAGGAAATATTGCCTTTATTGGCAAGACGGAAAGCCGAAGCAAAAGCCTTCTCGGAGCGTGCACCATCACCATAAAGGGCAAGACTTGCACCGAGCTGAGCGCGCGCCAGCGGCGTTTCAAACTCATCCAGACGGGTATCCGCGTAGTAGCGCAGATCGGCAATGGATGCACGACGGTTACGCGACAATACATAGAAAGCATAGGCTATCGAATTGCCGTTATCCTTGATCGAAACATCGTAAGACAGTGCATTTTGCAGATTATCCAGTGCCGAAATCATCGGCTGCTGCGGCACATCAAATTTCTGCTCGCGGGCGCGGGTCAGGAAATCTGTCACATAGGCATCGAGCCACAGATCACCGCTATCCGGCGACCAGAGACCAAAACTGCCGGAAGAGGACTGATTATTCAGAACCTTGTAAATGGCTTCCTGAATACGCTTGTGCAGTTCTTCTTCACTGTCCTGCATCGGCATACCGGCCTGCTTGGCCAGTTCACTCATATAGAGCAATGGCAAGGCACGGCTGGTTGTCTGTTCGGTACAGCCGTAAGGATAACGGTCAAGCGATGTCAGCAAGCCCGGAATATCAAAGCCGGATGCATTGGAAACATTGATGCTGACTGAAGCGCCGTCCATACGCTGACCCGCAAGCAGTTCTTTATTGATAACAAGAGAACCGTTAACCGCAGCCAGCGTTACTTCCTTGCGGGTCGTTTCCGGCAAAGACGATGCACGCACCGGCAGGATCAGATCCTGCGAAATGCTCAGACCGCTTTCATGGGTCAGCTGTACCGTCAGCTCTTCAGTTCCTGCGCGCTCAGCTTTCAGCGGCAGTGTCAGATATTTCTTTTCGCCCTGTGCCAGTGTCACAGATGCCGGTGCCTGTTCCTGCGGCACAGAAACCAGACCGGAACTGGCCACACTCACAGTGTAATTTCCGGCAGGGCCATCCGTATTGGCAATATCAAGACGCAACTGTGCCTGATCGTCCGGTGCCATGAATTTTGGCAGGGCGGCGGTGATAACCACCGGATCACGGATGATAACATCCGACTGCGCATTACCGACAGCCGTCTTTGTCCAGGCTACTGCGCTGATCCGCGCAGTACCGTTAAACTGCGGAATATCAAAGCTGACATTGGCTTTACCATCAGCACCAACCTCAACAGGACCGGCAAAGAATGCCACCAGTTTTTCGGTTGGCGGCGAGCCTTCAGCGGCCATTTGCGCGCCGTCACCACCGGTGCGCAGACGACCCATCGTGCCGAGCGAACCGTCAATCAGACGACCGTAAAGATCGCGGATTTCGAGACCGAGCTGACGCTGACCGAAATACCAGCCAGCCGGATCGGCCGGTTTGTGATTGGTGAGGTTGAGGATACCCACATCCACAGCCGAGATCATGACATAAGCCTGATCGCCGGATTTCAGACCGCCGATTGAAACCGGTATAGTCAGTGCCTGACGCGGTTCGGTTTTCTCCGGTGCTTCAATCCGCACTGAAAGCTTGCGCTCTGCCGGATCAACAGCCAGCCAGCGGATACCGATGGCACGTGCAGGCATACGGGTTTCCTGAGCTTCGCCCGGACGATAAAGGCTTGCGGTAATATAAGCACCGGCACCCCACTCACCGCTGACCGGAATTTCAACTTCCGTACCCTCAGCAGGAACCGAAACGGTTTTGGTCATCAGCAAACTGTCAGCACCGACAGTAACCAGCAGCTCACCGGCAAAACGCGGAGAGACTTTCAGCTTTGCGGTTTCGCCGTCTTTATAAATATCTTTATCAAGCGCAACTTCCAGACCATCCGGTGTTTCAGTCGAGCGTGCTTCAACATACCAGCCGGCATCAAATTCAATGCTGGTCTGCGGGCCGTCAGGGTCAGAGGTCGCGATCTCAAGACGATAACGTCCCCATTCCACAGGCACCTGAATGCTGCCTGCAGTCTGCTCATCGGCAGAAACAGTACCGTCGGCAACTTTCTTCGTATAGCTCACCGGCTCATAGTTCCATGAGCTGCCGCTGCGATACCACTGATACTGGCGCTCGACTTTAACCAGCGTCCATTCCAGCCCTTCTTCGGCTACGCGCTTGCCATCAGCATCGCTGACAATCACCGAGAACTGCGCATTGCTGTTTTCAGGCAGGCTGTCGCCGTCAAATTCCGGCTTGATACCAATCATGGCGCTGTCGGATGCAACCGGCAAAATCAGCTTACGCTCAACCGCACGGCCGCCACCTTCACGCATACGCACAACAATATCCGCGTTCAGACGCTGTGTTGTCGCGGGCAGATCATTCAGCAGTACCGGAATTTCGGC
This sequence comes from Pseudochrobactrum sp. XF203, assembly GCF_020341615.1. Taxonomy (NCBI): domain Bacteria; kingdom Pseudomonadati; phylum Pseudomonadota; class Alphaproteobacteria; order Hyphomicrobiales; family Brucellaceae; genus Pseudochrobactrum; species Pseudochrobactrum sp. XF203. The sequence goes on from NZ_CP084392.1 coordinate 2,571,880, forward strand.
CTTGCCCTGTTCATCCAGTTCCGGCAGATCATCCAGCGTAATACGTGTATCTTCCGGCTGATCCTCATCGGCCAGACCGAAAACATATTTCGGGAACAGATCCCATGTCCGTGTCGGGCGAATATTGACTTCGCCTTCCAGTGTCAGACCGGCCGCTGGTGCACCATAAAGATAACGGCCGTCCACTTTAACCACAGCCGCATCACCGGCTTGAATTTCCTTCACATCTGAAGTCAGGTCAAATTCCGTGCGATCAGGCACAAAATCCTCAACCAGAAACTGCTTTTCTGACAGCGGGGTGGCTTTCGGATCACTTAAAATACGCAAAGTCCATGTACCGCGCATGGCGTTGTCTGCCAGCGGCAAGTCCACAGCATGACCACCGGCTGCCTGTGAGGTGCTGACAATCGCACGGTCTTCCACACCATCAGGACGCAGGAAGGAGAAAGTCAGCGGCAGATTTTCAACAGCTTTTGCAGCACCGTCACGTACCAGCGCGGCGGCATGAACGGTTTCACCGGTGCGATAAATACCGCGCTCGGTCCAGCCGTAAACATCCAGCGCCCCCGGTGCAGGACGACCGGTTACACCACGGTCGGAGAGGTCAAAACCGGCACGTTTCATATCGAGGAAAACATAATCTTCCTCATCGCCATTGCCCTTGGAGCGTGCGGTCAGAATGGCAGGCGCCATCGCTGCTGTGCCGCGCATCAGACCGGCAGTGAAGGTTGCGCGACCATCACCATCCGTAGTTGCAGTCCCCAGAACTTCATTATTCGCCGCCAGCAATTGCAGTTCCACGCCGCTCAGCGGCTTGGCTGTTGCAAGGGAACGGGCAAAAACATTCAGACCATCTTCACCGGCAAAAGTTGCAAGACCGGTATCCGACACCAGAAACCACTGTGTCGCCTGCGATGACCAATATTCCGAACGGTCACCTTCAGCCTTGGCTGTCATAATATAGATGCCGGGCTTACGCTTCGGCAGCGCTTCATCCACGGGGAAGGATGAGACGATTTCTTTGTTCAGCTCACTCTCAACATCCAGTTTGCCGGTATAAACTTTTTCACCCAGCGAGCTGACAATCTGCGATGTGGCATAGCCGTCAAGCTGACCGAAGAAGCTGATACCATCCATTGACTGGGTCAGAGCACGTTCACCCACACGATAAACTTCCAGATCAATGGTTTTGACATTGATGCTGACAACAGGAATACCGCGACGCATGGTGCTTGGCAGCACAAAAGCATCGCCGTTAAAACGTACTGTCGGTGCACGATCACGCACATAGATATTAAGCGCAACCGGTGTTTCAATCATTTCACCGATCGCGGCAGGCAGACCGGAGCGGATACCGATGCGGTAATTTTTACCGTGCTGCAAACCTTCAATACAGATTTGCTTTTCTTTGGCTTCCAGACCTTTCGGGCTTGCATCATCAACCGTTACGAAAGAAGCGTAATCAATGCCGCTTTTCATCAGCGTTTCTGAAAGCTGGATACAAACACGCGGATTGGCGCTGTCGCTGTCCACCGTATGATCGACCACGCGGAAACCTTTACGCATACGCAGGTCTTCATAAGCGGCACTGACCGCAGCCGAATTTTGCAGCGCGAGGCTGGCTTTATAGCTGTCGATAGCAGGACGGAAATTATCACGCAATTCCAGCGCCTTGGCCAGATTGCTCAAAGCTTCAGCACGGTCGGAAACCGTACGGCTGAGCTGATAGGCAATAATAGCCGACGATGTGGCAGCGCGTTTGATCTGCCAATTGGCATCATTGCTTTGTGCAGAACCAAGCGTCGCGCGGCTCAATCCCATCCAGACAGCACTGTTTTCTTTTGCAGCAGGCACAATACTGGCAAAATCAATCACGGATGAAGAAACACTGCCGGATTCGTAATTTCTTTGGGCAGCGCGCAGCAATTTGCTGACATCACCGGCAGGCTTTTCACCACTGTTCAGCTTATTGCGATAGGTGCGCGCCTCATCCAGAACACTGGCCGGAACAAAGGTAATCGGTGCAGGTGCGGGCAATTCCGCTTCCGCAGCGGCAGCATCCAGCACTTTACCCGCTACTGCGCCTTCAAAAGCATTGAGCTGATTATAATCGGATTTCAGGAAACACCATTTTGCTTTCACATTATAGGTGAAAGCACGGCATTCCTCATCTTTCAGACAAATATTCTCACACTGGTCAAGGCCGACATCCTTCACTGTGCGCAGATCAAAACCGGGATAATCACCGTTTTGCGTTGTTTCAATCGTCCTTGTTCCGTTTTGAGCAGTCTGTGCCGTAGTAGTTTGGGCCATAGAAGTTTGCACAGACAGTGAAAGCGCAGCAGACAATATCAGGCCTGCAAAGACAGTACGCATCGACATCGGGATTCTCCGGTCAATTAAATTTGATTCAGCCATGAAACTTGTCCGGAGACTCTTGTCAAGTCAGACGCGCAGTCAGGACAACAGAAGCAAAAGCATTTTACAGATCAGATATGACAATACATGCTGTATCACTAATTCAGTATCATAAATTTTGGATGACCATGACCGGTTTTTATTCTAAAGAGGAAACAAGTCTTTAAGACGTTTGAAGTGCCGGAGCATGTTGTATTTGATTGCAGCCACCGCAAGCGCTCTGGATTTTTTAGTTTATCGCATGTGCGCGGGCGTTAAATGACAGCATTTAACTGCGGCATGCTTAGTGCGGAATGCTTCTATGGAATTGAAGTGGCTCGAAGATTTTCTCTGCCTGTCACAACATTTAAATTTCTCCCGCGCGGCTAATGAGCGGCATGTTACTCAATCCGCGCTGTCACGCCGGATCAGGCAGCTTGAAGCCTGGGTCGGCGTACCGCTGATCGATCGTTCCACCTATCCTATTCGTCTGACCCTTGCCGGACAAAGTTTTCTGCTCCGAGCGCATGATGCGGTCGGTCTCCTCACTCATGCCAGAGATGAACTGAGCGCCCGCTATACGCCGATGATGGAAGTGCTGTCTTTTGCGACACTCAACACCCTGTCGCTCACCTTTTTTCCGGCGCTGATGGCACGGATTGAAAGCAACGGCGATAATTTCCGCACCCGTTTCTCCGATCCGCATCCCTCATTTCTCGGCAATGTCTCAACCCTTCTCAACGGAAATTGCGATTTTCTGCTGACCTATGCTCATCCCTTGGTCAGCCAGATGGAGGATCTGAGAAATTTTCCTTATTTGTCTCTCGGGCATGAAAAGGTAATACCTGTGTCAGCGGCGGATGCCGCCGGCGAACCTCTGCACCGGCTGGGCAACCACACATTGCCGACAGAATATCTGCGCTACCGCGACACAACATTTTTTGCACAGGTTCTCGATCCGCTTGTGGAGCGTCGCGGCCTCAATCTGAATATGGTCTATGAAAACGGCATGGCCGTCGGGCTGAAAGCCATGGCGGTGTCCGGTCAGGGCGTGGCATGGATTCCGCAAAGCCTGATGCCGGATGAATGGAAACGCGGCATTCTGGTGCGTGCAGGCGTTCAGGACTATGATCTGGATGTGGAAATCCGCGTCTACCGCTCGCAGCGTTTTCGCACGGATTATGCCGAGCGTTTCTGGCGGCGTGCATCAGCACTCGCCGCCAAAGACATTAACTGGTGGCAGAACTGAATAAGAGTTTCAGTGCTTTCAGATCTTTTGCATCATCCAGCGCCAGAAGCTCTTCATAAACACCGGCAGCACTATCCGATGCCCCGCAGCAATCCATGAATTTACCGAGGCGGTCAGCATCGGTGAAAGGCTCCTGTAAGCCACCGACAGCATAGTTGCGCGATGCTGTGAGCACGCGCCCGTCATGCAATTTCACGGTCACAACATGCGGGAGTTTGTCCTGTGCAATCCGCTCTTCATCCGCGCTGTAGCTCAGCATTGTCACATGGTTCAGCAAGGCATCACTTGCATAGTGCTGCACAGCTTGCGGCGTAAAATCAGCAAGACTTAAATGTCCCTGCCGCAATGCTCTCGCCACGCAATATTGCATGGAAAAACGCGCCTGCATTTCATCGACTGGCTGCGGATAGGTCAGATTACGGTAATTGGCGATACCAACCAATGCCTCGATACTGTCCACATCCTCTGCCGTGAAATCGTGCTCATGCATCAGATCCAGCAAACCGTCAACGATCAGATGGGTTGAACCGCAACACGGATGTTTCTTCGGCATCACCCCAGCGGTCTCAATAATATGCTCTGCGTCAGCGATTATCGCTTCCGTTTTCCAGCCGCGGCGCTGATCTCCGGCAAACAGGCTATGAAAACCCTGCGCACCTTCCAGAATATCAGGCCGTGCCTGCATCCCCGCTTTGGCCAGCAATGCGGCCTCCACAGCATTGCGTGCAGCCATGCCCGCATGAAACGGCTTAATCAGCGTGCCGAATTGGCCTTTGGTGCCGGAAGCATAGCTCACCGCAATGGTGATTGCCCGCGCTGTTGCCTCTTCATCCAGCCCGAGCAGATGCGCCACTGCTGCGGCAGTGCCGATGCTGCCAATGGTTGAGGTGCCATGCCAGCCTGCCGTATAATGCGCCTGCCCGACACCAGCGCCAATCAGTGCCTGCGCCTGAAGCCCCGCCAGATAAGCATCAATCAGTTGCGCACCGGATGTTTTTTCAAAATCCGCAACAGCCAGCAGAGCCGGAACGATAACCGCTGAAGCATGGCTCATGCCGGGCAGAAAATTATCGTCATAATCCAGCGCATGAGCAGCAGTACCATTCACCAGCGCTGCCACAATCGGACTCGATTTTGCACCGGTCACCAGTAACGCCTCTCCCGCGCTGCCGGTCCGGGCAAAAGCCTCAAACACTGTTTTGGTGCTTGCATCTTCACGCCCTGCAACCATACAGGCCAGCGTGTCGATAATCGCATCACGCGCCAGCAGACGCGCCTTTGCACTGGTTACCGGCTTTGCACAAACTTGCGCAATCGCTCCGGCAACCGTCATTTTCGCCTCCCGCATTTCCCTCACCCCTGAAATGCGTCGAAGATCAGTTTTAGCAGACGGCCGAATTTGTGCCGGTTGAGCTGGCGACCGGCAATATCGGTATCCACCCGATGCACAATCACCATGTCCAGCGCCGGAATGGTAATGCAGAAATGTCCGCCTGCGCCAAAGCCTGCATAGCTGCCTTTAGGGGTTACAACACCGGGGAAGAACACACCGTCCCGCTCCAGCCACCACATATAGCCATAGGCACCGCGCGCACCGGCATCGGAATAAGGCATCACGCATTCCTGCGCCCAGCCTTTTGGCAGCACATCTTCACCATTCCAGCGGCCATGACGTAAGTATAGCTGGCTGAAACGCGCCAGATCGCGGGTAGACAGGCGGAACGGATAAGCCGCATGACGGCTCTCGGTGAAACGGTCATGCCAGCCATCCGGCTTATCGCCAGCGAGTGAAAAATCTTCGAACTGCAGCGGCTTGGCAATGCGCTCTTCAAAAGCCTGATGCACGGTCTTGCCGGTCAGCTGTTCAAAGATTGTACCCAGTGCATTGAAATCCCAGTTATTATAGCACCAGAAGGTGCCCGGTGCATGGGAGTGGCGCTTCTCTTTAATCATGCGCATCCACGGTGTTTCGTAGCCCGCTGCATGATAAATACCGGAACGTGCGGTCAAAAGATCATAGACCGTTGCCTGTTTTTCAACTTCGCTCAGACCATCATTGTCATCGATGCCAAGTTGCTCAAGCGTCAGGCTCAAATCAATCGTACCATCCGCCACATCCTGCCCCATCAGCGCGGCCAGAATGCTTTTACGGATCGAATGGCAGAGATATTTATGGGTAACATCACCATAGGTGTAGATGATCTTACCACTCTGCACGATCATCAGAGCATCGGTCTCTTGCCCTTCAGCACAGGCTTCAACCGCCTGCAGACCCGCTTCAGACCAACCGGACTGGGCAGGATTTTGCACCCGCTCCCACTCAGCCGCCGGATTGGCCGCATGCTGATAACTCATGATTATATTCCCCAGTTCTAACCCTGATTTAATTATGCGCCACGGCCTCAACACTGGCCTGCAAAAATTCCTGCGTGTAAGGCGCGCTGGCACGAGACTGGCGCAGATCATCTGCCGTCAGTTCTTCCAGAATAATACCTTTATGCATCACGCCGACGCGCTCGCAGATATGCGCAACCACCGCCAGATCATGACTGACCATCAGATAAGTTAGTCCACGTTCACGGCGCAGGGTTTTGAGCAGATTGAGAATTTCCGCCTGAACTGAAACGTCCAGCGCCGAGGTCGGCTCGTCCAGCAGCAGCACGTCCGGCTCGATAATCAGGGCACGGGCAATTGCTACGCGCTGACGCTGACCGCCCGACAATTCATGCGGATAGCGATACATAAAGCTCGGCCCCAGACCGACAGCCGTCAACACATCGCGGATACGCTCTTCCTTGCGATCCATACCGTGAATGGTCAGGGATTCCGCCAGCACTTTATGCACCATCTTGCGCGGATGCAGCGAAGCATAAGGATCCTGAAACACCATCTGCACACGGCGGAAAAACGACTTGTCCCGCTCACCGGACAGCAATGTACCGTCAAAATTAAAATTACCGGTATAATGCGGGATCAGACCAGCCAGCGCACGCAGGATTGTGGATTTGCCGCAACCGGATTCCCCGATCAGACCATAGGCCTCACCACGGGCAATATGAAAACGGGCTTTCTTGACCACTGTCGAGCGCTTGCGCCCCTTGCCGAAGCTGACAGACAGATCAGACACATCAACCAGCGGCTTTGTATTCTCACTCATAATATCCGCCATTATTTCTGACCTCCGCTGAGGGTTGCACCTGAAAGCCAGCTCGGATCACGCTCCGGCACTTGCAGCATATCCACCGGATGGTCGAGACGCGGCAGGCTGGCAAGCAGAGCCTGCGTATAAGGATGCTGTGCTTTGTGCAGTTCTTTGGCAGGCAGGTCTTCCATAATGCGACCGGCATACATCACCAGCACACGGTCGCAGAAATCCGCCACCAGATTGAGATCGTGGCTGATAAACATCAGGCCGGTACCGGAGCGGCTCACCAGCTCGTCCAGCACGGTCAGCACCTGTCGGCGCACTGTGACGTCCAGCGCCGAGGTCGGCTCATCGGCAATAATCATATCCGGCTCAGGGATCAGCATCATCGCGATCATCACGCGCTGTCCCATACCGCCGGAAATCTCATGCGGGAACAGGTTCATCACCCGCTCCGCATCGCGGATATGCACGGCTTCCAGCATGGTCAGTGTACGCTGACGGGCTTCCTGCTTATTCACCCGATGATGCAGCCGGTAGGCTTCCATAATCTGATCGCCGATACGGATCAGCGGATTGAGTGAATATTTCGGATCCTGCAAAATCATCGAGATTTTATTGCCGCGTACCGAGCGCATCTGGCGCTCACTGGCACCCAGCAAGTCAACATCACCGAATTGCAGTTTCTTGGCTTTAATCTGTGCGGCTTTCGGGGTCAGTTTGAGGATCGAACGGCCGGTCATGGATTTACCTGAACCGCTCTCCCCTACAATACCGACTTTCTCGCGCCCGATGGAAAAGCTGATGCCACGCACCACATCGATTGAGCGGTCAACACCCGGAAAAGACACCCACAGATCCTCAACTTCTAACAGAGGTTTGGTCATTTGATTTATCCGTTCCTCTTATCCGTTACGCGGGTCAAGCACGTCGCGCAGACCGTCACCAAACAGGTTGAAGGCAAGGCTGGCGAGCAGAATGGCACAACCGGGCATGGCTGCGAGCCACCACGAGGTCATCATGAATTCACGTCCGCTGGAGAGCATCGCACCCCATTCAGGGCTTGGCGGTTGCGCACCGAGACCAAGGAAGCCAAGGCCTGCGGCTGTAAGAATGATTGATGACATATTCAGCGTGATACGGATCACCACAGACGGGATACACATCGGCACAACGTGATGCCAGATCACACGCATGGTGGAAGCACCCTGCAAGCGGATTGCTGCCACATAGTCGGACGAGCGGATGGTCAGGGTTTCCGCACGTGCCAAACGGGCAATCGGCGGCCATGCAGCCAGCGAGATCGCAATCACCGCATTCTCAATGCCGGGTCCGAGCGCCGCAGCAAAAGACAGCGCCAGAACAAGACTTGGAAATGCGAGGAAAATATCAACAATACGCATCAGCGCTGTATCAACCCAGCCGCCCATATAACCGGCAGTGGTGCCGACAATCAGGCCGATTGGTGCAGCGATAATGGCCGTCAGCGTCACGATATACAGCGTGATGCGCGAACCATAGACCAGACGGCTGAAAATATCGCGGCCCAGCTCATCGGTGCCGAAATAATGCGTCCATGACGGCGGCTGCAAACGGTTGGCCAGATTATTCGCACCGATATCATAAGGCGCGATATAAGGCGCAAAGATCGCCACAGCCACCAGCAACAGAATAACGAACAGGCCGAAGACTGCGGATGTGTTGGTCAGAAGCTTCAGCCATGAGCGGCGTAATTGCTGCACATTGGCCTGAAGGGCGGAAGAAGGCACCGGCGCACGCAGCCATTCACGGAATGACGAAGTGTTAGGTGCGGAATTGGAAGTATCAGTCATAAGAGCACCTATCGTGTACGCGGATCAAAGACGCGGTAAAGCAGATCGCTGATCAGATTGATGACAACGAAGAGAATACCCACGATCAGCGTACAGCCGACCACAGCATTCATATCACCGGCCATCAGAGCATTGGTGAGATAACGGCCAAAACCCGGCCATGCGAACACGGTTTCTGTCAGCACGGCACCTTCGAGCAGGAACGCATAGGACAGCGCAACAACCGTCACTACCTGCACGGCGACATTGCGAAATGCATGTCCCCAGACGGTGCGCGACCATGACAGGCCTTTCACGCGGGCGGTGATGATATATTCCTGATTGAGCTGCTCGATCATAAAGCCACGGGTCATACGGCTGATATAGGCCATAGAACCGAAAGCCAGAATGAGCGCAGGCATGATGATATGGCTGAAGGCATTGCCGAATGCTTCCCACTGTCCCTGCATCGCACTATCGAGCAGCAGGAAACCGGTTGTCGGCTCGACTGAAAACTCATGAATGAAATCAATACGACCCGGACCACCGATCCAGCCAAGACCGGCATAGAATACCAGCAGCGCCATCAGACCGAGCCAGAAGTTCGGTGTAGAGTAACCGAGCAGGCTGAGCATACGCACCAGATGATCCAGCGGCGAATTGCGGTACATTGCCGAGAACACGCCGAGCGGAATACCAAAACCGGTACCGATGATAATCGCAACGGTTGCAAGCTCAATGGTGGCAGGGAATACGCGGCCGATATCTTCCAGCACAGGACGGCCGGAGGTCAGCGCATTGCCGAAATCAAACATCACGGCATTTTTAATATAAAGCCCATATTGCACGATCAACGGCTGATCGAGACCAAGCTTGCGATACATCGTATCATAGGCTTCCTGAGAGATATTATCTCCCAGCATCGCGATCACCGGATCAAGCGGCAAAAGACGGCTGATGAAAAAAGTCAGCGTGACCAGACCAAGCAGCGTAATCGCCACGGAAATGATCAGGCGTGCGGCGGCGGCGAGAAAGAGAAGAACGGGATGAGGTTCATGATAGACCTCATTGTCAAACTCCGTATCTTGCAAAGTTTCGGGCGTCGTCATGGCAATGTTTCCGTCAATATCGGGAAAAGGAGAATTTGCAGCACAGGGCTTTCAGCACCGCAAAGGTGCCGGTAAAATAAAGAAAATGTGCTGCAAACCTGACTGAATGCCGGAATATCAATTCCGGAAATTACCTGCCGCCGTAATGCAAGCGACAGGTCTTTCGCGGTCAGTTATTTAGCGGCTGTATCATAATAAGTGCGGAAACCGTTCCACTCCCAATTCGTGATACCCTTGTTAATACCCGCAACATTATAAATCTGGAACATATAGGCCTGCGGGCCTTTTTCCATCATCTCTTTCTGCAGGGCATGATAAAGCTCGGCACGCTTGGCTTCATCTTTTTCAAACAGGGCAGCATCAACTTCCTTGTTCACAGCTTCATCGAAATAGCTCGCGCGCCAGCTCGGATACATGGTCTGCTTGGCTTCCGCACGGTTATCCGGATTGAAAATCTGGCGTGAAGCATTGCCATGCGCATCCGGTACGCCGGTCGCCCAGCCCATCAGCGAGGTCTGGAATTCACGGCCACGGATACGGCTGAACAGCTGGGCATTAGCCATGCGTTCGATTTTGATTTTCACACCGGCTTTGGCCGCGGCATCCTGAATACTCTGGGCAATCGGGGCTGCATAAGGTGCGGTACCGATAAACATGGTGGTTTCAAAACCATCCGGATGACCGGCTTCAGCCAGAAGTGCTTTGGCTTTTTCCACATCCAGAGTGAATGGCTGGCCTTCTTTTTCATCCAGCGCACCAAAAGCACCAAGCTGCACAAAGCTTGCACGCGGCACGCCGACATTGTGCATCACAGTCTTTGCCAGACCATCATAATCAATGAGATAGCGCATAGCGAGACGCACTTTTTCATTGTTGAAAATCGGATCAGCATTGTTGAAGTTCCAATAGAACAAGGTCGGTTTCAAAGCGCGTGAAACCGCCACTTTATCCTGTGCTTCCAGATCTTTCAGATCTTCCGGTGTCAGATCACGGGCAATATCAATATCGCCTTTTTCCAGCAGCAGGCGCTGGGTACCGGCTTCCGATACGTGACGGATCAGAACCTGTTTCAGCTTTGGTGCTTCACCCCAGTAATTATCACTCGCTTGCAGCAACACAACTTCTGCAGGGTTCCAGCGCATCAGCTTATAAGGGCCTACACATTCTGTGCGGGTCGCCAGATATTTATTGCCCATATCGCCTTCGACCTGATTGGCCATCAGCACTTTCTGGTTGAGCAGAATTGAAACGCGGTTTGCTGCAATAGCTGACAAGATGAGATTGACCGGATATGGCTTATCGAGCTTGAAGACGAGCGTCTGATCATCCGGCGCTGTAATCGCAGTATCAACATTGTCTTTGACGAAACCATATTCCGTCAGTGTTGCAGCATTACCAAAACCGAGTTTAACAACGCGTTGCATCGACCATGCCAGATCACCGGCAGTTGCCTTGTCACCATTGTCAAATTTCAGGTCATCGCGCAGGTGGAAAGTAATCTGCAAACCATCTTCCGAAACATCCCAGCTTTTAGCCATGCGCGGCAGAATTTTGGTTTCATCTTTCGGATCAAAATCAACCAGCGGATCGCAGGTATTTTGAATAATTTCATTGCTCACCACTTCGCCGATCTGAGCCGGATCGAATGTGCTGATCGCATCAATATTCCATGCCATCACCAGCGCATTTGGCGGCGAGGCAGCTTCCGATGCAAATGTTGCACCGGCGAGAGCAGCAGTACCGGCAATCATTGCCAAAGCGGAACTGCGGTTCAAATATTTATTGGTCTTCATCTTTATCCCCTGTTTATGATTTTTCAGTCTTGATAAAGGGCATGGCGGCAATGTACCGCCATGCCAATTCATTTATTCCGCCACCTTACTCGGCAGGGCGCGGCTGCAGTGGCGGGTTCACCTCCGGCGGGATCGGGCAGGTATAAGGTGTTTTCGCCATACGTGCCTGATGATCGGCCTTGGCAGCATTGAGAATGCTCTCATCCTGCATCACATCCAGCGCGGTTCCGGCCATAACTTTAGCCGCATAGACCATGCCTTTATGCGCAGCAGGCATTTTGCCCTGCGCAGTGATCTGCCATGAGTGACCAGGTGAGCCGATCGCATGGGTGGCAACGCGTGCCTGCACGGTCGGCACTGCCCAGCTGACATCGCCAAGATCGGTAGAACCGATCATCGGCGCGCCGGTCTGTTCGCGCGGCAGCACATAATCACAAAGCGGTGCATTTTCAGCGAAAGGCTGACCAACGCGCAGGTAATCGGTTTCGATATCTTCTGCAGACAAAGTTGTCTGAATTTTTGCAGCAAAAGCACGGTCAGCATCATCAAACGGCACGCCGCCGAGACGCTCCATATTGGAATGCATAGCGATTTCCAGCGGCGTATTACCGAGCAAGTTAGACACCGCACTCATTATCGAAATATCGACTGTGGTTTCAGTCATCATTGCAGCGCCCTGCGCCACTTTTTTCACGCGTTCATTGAGCGAGAACATGCCCGGCAGATCGGTTGCGCGGATCGCATAGCGCACTTTAGCTTTGGCCTGCACCACATTCGGCGCAATACCACCGGCATTGAGATAGGCATAATGCAGACGGCAATCAGCCGGAATATGCTCGCGCAGATAATTGCAGCCAACGCTCATCAGCTCAACCGCATCGAGAGCAGAACGGCCGAGATGCGGTGCAGCAGCGGCGTGTGATGCACGGCCGGTAAATTCAAAATCCATACGGGTGTTGGCCAGCGACTGGGCATCATCCACTTGCGTGAACGAAGCCGGATGCCATGAAATAGCAATATCCACATCGTCAAAAGCACCGGCGCGCACCATGAACGCTTTGGCAGCACCGCCCTCTTCCGCCGGACAACCATAATAACGCACACGGCCTTTTTTACCGTTCTGTTCCAGCCAGTCTTTCACAGCCGTTGCTGCGAGAAGCGCTGCGGAACCCAGCATATTATGACCGCAGCCATGACCATGGCCTGTGCCCGGAATCGGACGAGGTTCGGCAATACCGGCCTCCTGTGACAGACCCGGCAATGCATCATATTCACCGAGGATCGCGATAACAGGCCCGCCTTCACCGGCTTCACCGATTACAGCAGTCGGAATACCGGCCACATTTTCCGTAATCTTAAAGCCCTGATCGCGCAGCATCTGAGTATGCTCGGCGCAGGATTTATATTCCGTATAGGCAATTTCCGGCATACCCCAGACGCGGTCGCTGAGCTCTTCGAACTCACGCTTTTTCGCATCAACCAGATCCCAGATCACCTCACCATTCTTCATGGTGTTCCTCCCGATTATCATGTCATTTGAATACAGTTTCAGGAGCGAGCCTCCACCCGCGCCTGAAACCGTGTTGTCTTTACAGGTTTTCGTCGATGAAGCGTCCCAGCGCGTCAAACACTGTGTGGCGGTTTTCAATCCGTGCAAAACCATGGCCTTCATGGGGAATGCGCAGAATTTCCACCGGCTTGCCCAAGCCACGCAGGCAGGAATAAACCATCTCGCTCTCGCAAGGCGTTACGCGCGGATCTTCCAACCCGTGCACCACCATCAGCGGTGCCTGTACTGCTGCCATTTTATGAATTGGCGAGAAGCGCTCAAGCGCATCTTTCATCGTCGCCACATCACCATATTCCACTTCGCGCAGAACTTTGCGCCACGGGCCGGTGGTCTCCATCAAAGTCAGGAAATTGGCGATGCCGTAATATTCCACGCCGAGTTTCCACAAATCCGGATACTCAGTGAGTGCAGCCAGCACCATGAAACCGCCATAGGAACGGCCAAACACGCCGATACGGCTGTCATCAACATCCGCACGATTGCCGACAGCCAGACGCACGGCTTTGAGATCAGCCACGCTGTCCATGCGCAATTCGCGGTCATCCAGATGCTGATAAGGACGGCCATAGCCGGTGCTGCCGCGAATATTCGGTGCAACCACCATGATGCCACGTGCCAGCATATATTGAATGTCAGCGCGGAAATCAGGCTTCCACTGGGCTTCAGGGCCACCATGGACAATGATCATCACCGGATAGCCGCTCGCAGGCGCAGCAACAGTTGGCTGATAGACGAAATAAGGAACATCCAATCCGTCAAAGCTCGCAACACTGGTTACAGTCGGCTCAATAAAGTCCGGCAGAGCGGTTTTTGCCTTTGGCGCATCGGTCAGACGACTATAGGTGCCTGTTGCCACTTCACAGCGCCAGATATCACCGGAGGTTGCCGCACCTTCCGCAGGCATCACCAGTGCCGCACCGTCCTGTGTCCATGCCACAGACGCAATCACACAAGGCATCGGGGTTGGCAGAGATTTCTGCACTTTGCCCTGACGATCAATGATAACAATCTCGCTCCAGCCCTGACGGTTCAGCACCAGCGCCACGCTCTGCTGATCCGGCGCAATGGCCAGAGCTTCAACGTCCTGCTTGTCAAAACCGGCAATTTCAACAAGTTCATTGCTGTCGTGGGCTTTGAACATCACACTGGAATAATCACGTCCCTGATCGGAAATCAGCAGAATACCGGAATCATCCTTGAGAAATTTCGCAGCCTGATAGGAAGCGCGTCCCTGATGCGGCAGCATATCTTCATAAGCACCGCTTGCCAGATCAAGGCGGCAGAAATTCTGATCCGTCATAGCGCGGGTACAGTCATTGACCAGCAGCGCTGCACCATCCGGCGTGAAAGCTGCCGGTGTGCGCCAGCCGGTGCCCTGATAGACACATTTGGCTTCACCTGTTGCGACCGTCATCACATAGAGATCCATGTGCGTGCGGTCACGGTAATTGGCGGAATAGGCAATCTGCGTGCCGTCCGGCGACCAGCAACCCCAGCCATGCACCACAGTTGCTTCAGTGGTCAGCTTACGCGGCTCGCCTTCAGCATTTTCAATCAGCCAAAACTGATGACGCTCATCACCACCCCAGTCGGTACTGATCAGCAGATCGCGGCTTTTCGGGTTAAAAGACAGTGTGCCGACAGGTTCCGGCAGATTGGTCAGCTGCTTCGCTTCACCACCGGCCAGCGGCTTGATCCAGACCTGTGCGGTGCCGCTTGCATCACTCAAAAATGCCAGCAATTCGCCATCCGGTGAGATGGCCGGTTTTACGGCTTTGCGGATCTCCGTATAGGAGGACATTGCAACGGCGGAAGGATCGGATTTCAGTGTATCAAACATGAAGCTGCCCGTTATTTTAAAAGAAGTTATGCGTGAACCGGTGCTTTGACGGCCTTAGCCAGACGCTCGGAAGCATCGGCAAGAGCGCCAGCCATAGGGCCGGTTGTAGACTGGTGATTAGACAGAGTAACAATGGTGAAATTGGCTTCCGGCCATGCGGTTTTCAGCTTCCACGCTGTCACCATCGGGGTCACCGTATCATAACGCCCCTGCACAATTTCTGCAGGCAGATGGCGGATACGGTCGAGATTATCCAGCAATGCATTGGCAGGCATGAAGGCACCGTTCATGCAATAATGCGTGAAAATACGAGAAACAGCTAAAGCCGCATCACTCTGCAACAATGTCGAGACATGCTCGGCGCTTGGTTCCAAAGTCTGAGTGCGCGCAGAGAAACCGCGCAGGCTCTGCGCCGCAGCATGTTCCACCACCGGATCACCGCAGGTCAGACGCTTGTAATAGGCGCTCAAGAGATCGCCGCGTTCATCCTCCGGCACAAATTCTGCAAATTCCTGCCAGTAGTCAGGAAAAATCGTTCGTGAGCCGTGGAACCACCAGTCGCTGTCTTCGCGATCACCAAGGAAAATCCCGTGAATGCGGAAGCCAAGGCAGCGTTCAGGATGTGCCTGCCCATAGGCCAGTGACAGGCAAGAGCCCCACGAACCGCCGGCAACCAGCCAGCGCTCAATGCCAAAATGCTCGCGAATGCGTTCAATATCTTCAATCAGATGCTGCGTGGTATTTTCGCGCAATTCTGCAACAGGGGTCGATTGTCCGGCACCGCGCTGATCAAGTGTAATCACGCGATAGGTATCGAGATCAAAGCTGGCAATCTGCTTGGCCGATACACCGGCGCCCGGCCCGCCATGCAAAAATATCGCCGGAATGCCATCCGGATTGCCGTAATCATAAACCGCAATTTCATGAATATCGCTGACTTTCAGACGAAAGCTGTCACGCGCCTGACGCAATTCTGCCACGGCCCATCCTCCTGCTGCTGTTTATTGAAACAGCACTCCGTTCACCACTCTTGCGTCTGAATTGATTTGCCTCTTTGCGGCATTTATTTTTTAATTTCAGACGTGAAATTTATAGGCAGTGAACAGCTTTCAAGGCCAATGCAATTTCCGACTACCTATACCAAAACGGAATAGTTTTGTTCAACATTGCATAAAAATCCTCAAAACCACTCTTTTCGATAGCTATTCATTCGAAGAAAGCTATTGAAATTTATGGGGAAATAAAAACTCCGGCATTGCTGCCGGAGTTCTCAATCAACCTGAAGTCTCAGATTTAGCGGAACAGGATCAGAGATTTCTCAAAAGTTGTCCACACACCCCAGAGTATCGGGATACCCACAGCAGCCCATGCAAGAGCAGCTTTGGCATCCAGCCCGCCTGTGCCGATGCCGTAGGAACCGCTCGGCCCTGTCGCTTCCGCTTTTGTGGCTGCTTGCAGTTTGGCAACTTCCGCATCCGACATGAACCATTTATCGCCCAGCGGTCTGATGAAGAAATTTGCAATCAGACCAAGCGCCAGCATACCGGCCAGAATATACATCGTATAATCATAGACCTGCGCACGCGGCACACCGGCAGCAATCTGGAACTCACGAATATAATTCACCACGACCGGCCCGACGATACCCGCCGTTGCCCATGCAGTCAGCAAACGTCCGTGGATTGCACCCACAAATTGCGTGCCGAAAATATCCGCCAGATAGGCAGGCACAGTCGCAAAACCACCGCCATACATCGACAGGATGATACAGACCATCACCACAAACAGCGTGACCGAGCCCATATGCGCGGCTGTCGGCAGCAATGTATAAAGTGCAATGCCAAGTGCGAAGAATGTAAAGTAAGTGGCTTTACGACCAAGACGGTCAGACAGGGAAGCCCAGAAAAAACGGCCACCAATATTAAACAGCGAGATCAGACCGGTAAAACCGGCTGCAATTGCAGCAATTGCAGCTTTCTGCTCTGTGCTCAATTCAGTAAATGTCAGCCCTGCCTCACCGATCAGTTTGCCGCCGAAAATCTCCTGCAACATTGGTGAAGCCATGCCGATCACACCAATACCGGCAGACACATTCAGGCACAGCACTGCCCAGATCAGCCAGAATTGCGGGGTCTTATGCGCATCACGCAAATGGACGTGACGAGTGGTGATCATAGCCTTTTTGGTCTGCGGTGCGACCCAGCCTTCCGGCTTCCAGCCCGCAGGCGGAATACGGTAGCCAAAGGCACCGCCCATCATGAATACGAAATAGCCTGCTGCCATCACCAAAAATGTCTGCCAGACACCAATGGAATCCGGTGTTTTGAAATGTTCCATCAGCAGATCAGCCAGCGGTGCACCAATCATAGCACCACCGCCAAAACCCATAATCGCCATACCGGTCGCCATGCCGCGACGATCAGGGAACCATTTAATCAGCGTGGAAACCGGTGAAATATAACCAAGGCCAAGGCCGATACCGCCGATAAAACCGGCACCAACCCACATCAGCCAGAGCTGGTGGGTCATCACGCCGGAAGCGGCAATCACCATACCGCCGCACCAGCACAGCGCGGAAACAAAACCGGCTTTGCGCGGGCCAACCCGCTCCAGCCAGCCGCCCCAGATCGCAGCGGAACAGCCGAGCAGAACAAAGAACAGCGTATAAATCCAGCCGAGATCAGCCACGCGCCAGTCGCAACTGGTGGTAAACAAGGCAGTTAAAAGGCTCATATCCGCACAGGCAGCGGCGGTTTCACCACCCAAAGCACGGCTCAGCGGCAGCCAGAACACGCTGAAACCATAGGCCATACCGATACACAGATGGATTGCCAAAGCAGCCGGCGGCACCAGCCAGCGGTTAAATCCGGGTTTGGCGATAATCCGCTCGCGGTCGAGAATCCCCGGCCCGCTCAAACCTCCCAGGGTTTGATCTGTTGCACTCATGTCAAAATCCTCCCTTCTGCGAACGCGCCGCAGCCTGCCCATCTCCCGTGAGCATCCCTTAATTGTCAGAATGAAATTATTTAAATGCTGAATCATTTCAGCCGGATACTGGACTGTATCCGGCTGAAATTGCGTATTATGAGACCGGACGTTTAATCAGTGGCGCGGCCTCAAGCACCAGAGGATGCAGCCCCTCTCCGCCTGCATCAATCAGATTAAATAATTGCGTACGCATACGTGGTTCCCAGAACATATTGATATGTTTGGCGACACCCGCCGCCTGATCGATCTGCGTCTGCGAACTGAAAAATGTAGCAATCTGTGATGCCATCATCGGAATACGGCTGTGATAAGTATGTTCACTCATAGCTTAGCTCACCGTATCCAAAGCTGTTTCAATATGGCGGCTGGCATCGGAATGTTCACGATATTCCTGCTGCCATTGTGTCGGGCCGTTGGATGCGCTGATCTGCACCGCAGTTACCTTATATTCCGGACAGTTGGTCGCCCAGTCCGAGAAATCCGTGGTCACCACATTGGCCTGTGTGGTCGGATGGTGGAAGGTCGTGTAGACTACACCCGGTGTCACACGGTCTGTGACCAGCGCCCGCAAAGTGGTTTCACCGGAACGGCTGGCAATTTTCACCCAGTCACCATCGCGCAAACCACGTACTTCCGCATCATGCGGATGGATTTCCAGACGGTCTTCCGCATGCCATGCCACATTTTCGGTACGGCGGGTCTGTGCACCCACATTATATTGCGAGAGAATACGCCCTGTGGTGAGCAGCAGCGGGAAACGCGGGCCCGAGCGCTCATCGGTTGCCACATATTCCGTGCGCATGAATTTGCCTTTGCCGCGCACGAAATGGTCAATATGCATCACCGGAGTACCGAGCGGTGCTTTAGCATTACATGGCCACTGCACCGAACCTTCACGTTCCAGCAATTCATAGGACACATTGGCAAATGTCGGCGTGGTCATGGCAATTTCGTCCATGATCTGCGACGGATGCGTATAGTTCCAGTTCAGTCCCATTGCACGGGCAAGGTTTTGCGTCACTTCCCAGTCAGCATAGCCGTTGGTTGGTGTCATCACCTTGCGCACACGGTTGATACGGCGTTCCGCATTGGTGAATGTGCCGTCCTTTTCAAGGAAGGTCGAACCCGGCAGGAAAACATGGGCGAAATTGGCGGTCTCATTGAGGAACAGATCCTGCACCACCACACATTCCATAGCCTCCAGTCCGGCGGCCACATGGCGGGTATCCGGATCGGACTGAAGAATGTCCTCACCCTGAATATAGATGCCCTTGAAAGTGCCTTCCACCGCCGCATCCAGCATATTCGGAATACGCAGACCCGGCTCATCCTGCAGGATCACGCCCCAGATATTTTCATAAATCTCACGGGTTGCAGGATCAGAGATATGACGATAGCCCGGCAATTCATGCGGGAATGAGCCCATATCGCAAGAGCCCTGCACATTGTTCTGACCGCGCAGCGGGTTCACACCCACGCCTTTGCGGCCGATATTACCGGTGACCATCGCAAGATTGGCAATCGCCATCACAGTAGTGGAACCCTGACTATGCTCGGTTACACCAAGACCATAATAGATTGCACCATTGCCGCCGGTCGCAAACAGACGGGCTGCGCCGCGCACTTCTTGCGCCGGAACACCGGTCAGCAGCTCCACAGCCTCTGGGCTGTATTGCGGCTGGGAAACAAATTCCACCCAATCGCGGAACTCTTCATTCTCGCAACGCTCGCGGATGAAGGCATCATCCTGCAGACCTTCCGTTACAATCACATGCGCCAGCGCCGTCATGATCGCCACATTGGTACCCGGACGCAGTGCCAGATGATATGCCGCCTCAATATGCGGCGAACGCACCAGATCAATACGACGCGGATCAATCACGATCAGCTTGGCACCTTGGCGCAAACGCTTACGCAAACGCGAGCCAAATACCGGATGGCCGTCGGTCGGGTTGGCACCGATCACCATCACCACATCAGTATGTTCAACACTGTCAAAATCCTGCGTCCCCGCAGAGGTACCAAAAGTCTGGTTCAGACCATAGCCGGTCGGCGAGTGACAAACACGCGCACAGGTATCGACATTGTTATTACCGAAACCGGCACGGATCAGTTTCTGCACAAGAAAGGTTTCTTCATTGGTGCAGCGTGACGAGGTAATACCCCCGATGGAATTGCGTCCGTACTGGGTCTGCAAGCGTTTAAACTCGCTGGCCACACGGCCATAGGCTTCTTCCCATGACACTTCGCGCCAAGGATCGGTGATCTTTTCACGGATCATCGGTTTGAGAATACGGTCTTTGTGATGGGCGTAACCGTAAGCAAAGCGGCCTTTAACACAGGAATGGCCGCGATTGGCCTTACCGTCTTTATACGGCACCATACGCACCAGTTCTTCGCCGCGCATTTCCGCTTTAAAGGAGCAACCGACACCGCAATAAGCACAGGTCGTGACTTTGGAATGTTCCGGCTGACCGATTTCGATCACCGATTTTTCTGTCAGCGTTGCCGTCGGACAAGCCTGTACACAGGCACCGCAAGACACACATTCCGAGCCTAAGAAGCTCTCATGCATGCCCGGTGAAACGCGGGAGTTGAAACCACGCCCCTCAATGGTCAGCGCGAAAGTTCCCTGCACTTCCTCACAGGCACGCACGCAGCGTGAGCAGACAATACATTTGGACG
Source organism: Pseudochrobactrum sp. XF203 (assembly GCF_020341615.1). NCBI lineage: Bacteria > Pseudomonadati > Pseudomonadota > Alphaproteobacteria > Hyphomicrobiales > Brucellaceae > Pseudochrobactrum > Pseudochrobactrum sp. XF203. The sequence goes on from NZ_CP084392.1 coordinate 2,592,467, forward strand.
GATCATAGGTGAAATACGGATTGCTCTCGTCTTTCGGCATCCATTTTGCATTCAGCGCACCGTCATTGCGGCCTTGTTTGAAAACATGGTTCGCGCCGTCCTGACCGTAGCGCACATCACGCAAGCCCACAGCACCGGCCATATCCTGCAATTCGCAATCGCCATTGGCAGCGCAGGTCAGACAGTCCAGCGGATGATCGGAGATATAAAGCTCCATCACGCCTTTGCGCAAAGATTTCAGACGGCCGGTCTGGGTATGAACCACCTGCCCTTCCATCACCGGCGTGGTACAGGAAGACGGCGTGCCGTTACGGCCTTCAATTTCTACGAGGCACAGACGGCAGGAACCAAACGCATCCACCATATCGGTGGCGCAAAGCTTCGGAATGGCAATGCCGGCTTCCATCGAAGCCCGCATGATCGAGGTGCCTTCCGGCACAGTCACCTGATTACCGTCGATGGTCAGGGTCACCATTTTTTCCGAGCGTGAAACAGGTGTGCCGTAATCGATTTCTTTAATTAAGCTCATCTTCTGTCACTCCTATTCCGCTGCCTGCACGAAAGTCTGGCTTTCAGGGCGCGGGCGAAAATCCTCTTCAAAATGCGTCAGGGCACTCATCACCGGATAAGGGGCAAAGCCGCCAAGCGCACAAAGGGAGCCGAATTTCATTGTCTGGCAAAGATCTGTCAGAATTTCGATCTGCGTATCGGGTTCTGAACCGGCTGCAATTCTGTCGATCACTTCAACACCGCGTGTCGAGCCGATGCGGCATGGGGTGCATTTCCCGCAGGATTCAATGGCACAGAATTCCATCGCAAACCGCGCCTGTTTCAGCATATCTGCCCGATCATCAAAGACCACCAGACCGGCATGACCGATCAGCCCGTCTTTGGCAGCAAAGGCTTCATAATCAAACGGTGTATCGAACAATGCACGCGGGAAGTAAGCACCCAGCGGTCCGCCGACCTGAACCGCCTTAACCGGACGACCACTTGCGGTACCGCCGCCGATCTCATCGACAATCTCGCCCAGTGTCAGGCCGAAAGCGGTTTCAAACAGCCCGCCATATTTAACATTACCGGCAATCTGCAACGGAATTGTACCACGGGAGCGTCCCATACCAAAATCACGGTAATAGGCAGAACCCTTGTCCATAATCACCGGAACGGAGGCCAGTGAGATCACATTATTGATGACTGTCGGTTTGCCGAACAGGCCTTTATGGGCAGGCAATGGCGGCTTGGCACGTACCAGTCCGCGCTTACCTTCAAGGCTTTCCAGCAGAGCGGTTTCTTCACCGCAGACATAAGCACCGGCACCGGTGCGCACTTCCATATCAAAGGCGAAACGCGAGCCCATCACTGATGCGCCGAGCACACCGGCTTTGCGGGCAATCTCGACGGCCTTTTCCATCATCGCAATCGCATGCGGATATTCGGAACGCGTATAGAGATAGCCTTTGGTCGCACCCACTGCGATACCGGCAATCGCCATACCCTCAATGAGAACGAAAGGATCACCTTCCATAATCATACGGTCGGCAAAAGTACCGCTGTCACCCTCGTCAGCATTGCAGACAATATATTTACGCGCACCTTGCGCATCGTGAACGGTTTTCCACTTGATACCGGTCGGGAAACCGGCACCGCCACGGCCGCGCAAGCCGGAATCCGTGACCTGCGCCACAATATCCGCAGGCTGCATGGCAATCGCGTTTTGCAGCCCCTTAAGCCCGTCATGAGCGCGATAATCATCCAGCGACAAAGGATCGGTCAACCCGCAACGGGCGAAAGTCAGACGGGTTTGTTTTTTGAGAAACGGGATTTCTTCGGTCAGTCCCAGCGACAGTGGGTGGTCTTTGCCCTCAAGCAAACCGCTGTCAAAGAGGGAAGCCACATCGGATACATCCACAGGACCATAGGCCATACGGCCTTTATCGGTCGCCACTTCCACCAGCGGTTCCAGCCAGACCATACCACGGGAACCGTTGCGCACCAGTTTGATATCCAGACCGCGCTTGACAGCTTCACCGGCAATGGCATACGCCACTTCATCGGCACCAAGCGCCAAAGCGGCAGCATCACATGGCACATAAATTGTTACACTCATGCCCGTGCCTCCGCGATCATTCGTTCTGCCTTGCCTTCATTCAGGCGACCGATCAGCCGGTCATCCACTTGCGCCGCAGGCGCACAGGCACACAGACCAAGACAATAAACCGCCTCAAGCGTGATTTTACCGTCGCCGGTTGTTTCACCCCAGCCGATACCGAGCAATTTCTGCACGGCCTCCGCCACACGGTCGCCGTCCATAGACTGGCAAGCCTCAGCGCGGCACAGCCGGATCACATGGCGACCGGTCGGCGATGCGCGAAAATCGTGATAAAAAGTCATAACGCCGTGCACTTCTGCGCGCGACAGGTTCAGTGCCTCGGCAATCAGTGTCAGTGTTTCCGCCGGTACATAGCCGAATTCTTCCTGTATGGCGTGCAAGACAGGAAGCAGCGGGCCCTCAATGGCTTTATACTCATTGATAACATCTATCGTGCGCCCGGCGACATCAGACTTTTGAGATGACGTGCCTGCGCTTCTGGTAAAAACTGAATCCGAGCCTGACATTGACGTCAAAGCCTCCCGCAAATTTATATTTCTGTTCCCTATCTTAGAACAGATCAAAACTGCGCCCCTGATTCAATAGGGCAAAACCGTCAGTCAATAGAAAAAATCTATCAAGTGAGCGGCATCATAATGCGCGACAATGCTCTTGCTTCATGCAGCAAAGCCGCAATCAGCGGCGTGTGCGGTTCACGCTGCGCGGCAATCAGCCCGACACTATGGCTGGCCTGCGGCTCAACAATCGGAATAGAGCGGATCGGCTCGCTAAAGCCCAGAATCTGGGAAAGATTGAGCGGCATAATGCTCGCCCATTTGCCGGTACGGATGTGAGAAAACAGCACAATCATGGAATTGGATTCCAGCGTCGGCTGCACGGTTACTCCCGCCTGCGCCAGATGCTGATTGATAATCCGGCGGTTCTGCATATCGCTTGTCAGCAGACAGAGCGGTAAACTGCCGACTTCCGCCCATGTGACATTTTCACGCTCCGAAAACCGGCTGCCGACCGAGGTAATCAGCTGATAGCTCTCGCGATAAATCGGCACCGCTGTCACTTTTCCCAGCGGTTCATTGTCCAGATAGCTGATTCCGGCATCAATATCGAAATTGTCCAGCGCCGCCAGCACTTCAACAGAGGTGCGGGAAATGATCGTAAAAGTCACATCGGGATGCTTCTCGCGGAACGGTGTTGTCAATTGCGAGACCATAGCCAGCGCGGTGGGAATTGCCGCTATCCGGATATGACCGCCAAGGCCGAAACGCGCTGCCCGCATCTCTTCTTTCATCGTCCGTGCATCACCGACAATGCGCCTTGCCCATTCCAGCACACGCTGCCCTTCCGGTGTCAGCCCCTGAAAGCGCGACCCGCGCTGCACCAGCATCACCCCCAGCATATCTTCAAGCTGGCGGATACCGGCGGACAATGTCGGCTGGGTAATGCCGCAATCTTCTGCCGCTTTGCCGAAGTGTTTTTCCCGCGCAAGCGCAATGAAATATTCCAGCTTGTCGATCATGGTGTTCCCCGTTATTTTCTGCCCTGTTATATGCAATAATATAAGAGCGGTACAATCAACCGCTCAGAATTATGCCTGCGGATACAGGCGGAGACAGCTTTTGGCCGAGACCCAGCCCCTTAAAAAACCGCGCCTGCATAAGAAGCTCATGGTCTTGAGCGGTACTGCAATCGCTCTGGCTGTGACATGGGCCAGTCTGGAAATTCTCGACAAGGCTTTTCCGCCACCGCTGGAAGTGGTCAGCCAGACATCCAAAGAAGTGATGGATCGCGACGGTAATCTGCTGCGTGCCTTTGCTATTCCTTCCGGTCACTGGCGGCTCGCGACCACCCATAAAGATGTCGATCCGCAATTTATTGACATGCTGATTGCCTATGAGGATCAGCGTTTTCGCGACCATGGCGGTATTGATCCGCGTGCCATAGGGCGTGCAGCCATACAGCTTGCCAGCCACGGGCGCATTATCTCCGGCGGCTCCACTCTGTCGATGCAGGTTGCGCGCCTGATTGAACCGCGCACGGAGCGTTCCTTTATTGCCAAATTTCGCCAGATGCTGCGCGCCGTGCAAATCGAGCGCCGCCTGTCGAAAGAAGAAATCCTTGATGCTTATCTGACGCTTGCGCCTTTTGGCGGCAATCTTGAAGGCATCCGTGCTGCGAGCCTTGCCTATTTCGGCAAGGAACCACGCAGGCTCACAACCTCGGAAGCCGCTTTGCTGATTGCTCTGCCGCAATTGCCCGAACGCCGTCGTCCCGACCGTTACCCTGATAATGCGCGTGCCGCCCGTGACCGTGTGCTGAACCGCTTGGCGGTAGTGTCGCTGATCGGCAATGACGAGGCCGACCGCGCCGCACATCTGGCCATACCAAAACGCCGCTTGGCCATGCCTGCCCTTGCCCCGCATGTCAGTGAAACCGCGCTGCGCAAAGATAGCCAAGCCAATGTGCATCATGTGACGCTCAAGCGCTCGGTGCAGCAAGCGCTGGAAACCGTGGCAATGGATTCCGCCAAGCGCCTCGGCCCTAAAATCTCCGTCGCCATGGTCATGGCCGATGCTGTGACCGGTGAGATTATCGGTGAAGTCGGTTCCTCGGATTATTTCGACTCCAGCCGCTCAGGCTGGATTGATATGACCAATGTGCAGCGTTCCCCCGGCTCCGCGCTGAAACCCTTCATCTTCGGGCTGGCTTTTGAAGACGGTCTGGTGATGCAGGAAACCATTATTGAAGACCGGCCGACCAATTTTTCCGGCTATCGTCCGCGAAACTTCGATATGAGCTATCAGGGCGATGTGACGGTACGTGAGGCGCTGCAACTCTCGCTCAATGTGCCGTCCGTGCGCCTGCTCGACAGTGTCGGTGCCACACGCCTCATGGTGCGGATGCGCCGCGCCGACATTAAAACCACATTGCCACCGGGGGAAACACCGGGTCTGGCTATTGGTCTTGGCGGGCTTGGCATCAGCCTTAAAGATCTGGTGCAGCTTTACACCGGCCTTTCCAATCGCGGCAAAACCGCCGTTATTTCCAATGGCGTGGATGACCGGATAAAAGATGACAAGAGCGCAACCTCCGGTGAGCCGCTGCTGCAACCCGCAGCCGCATGGCAGGTGGCTGATGTACTTGCGGGTGTTAAACCGCCGCTGGGGTCACTCCAGCGCGGCCTCGCCTATAAAACCGGCACCAGCTACGGCTATCGTGATGCATGGTCAGTTGGCTTTGATGGCCGCTATGTGCTGGGTGTCTGGGTTGGTCGTGCCGATAATGGCGCCGTGCCGGGTTTGAGCGGTTATGGCTCCGCCGCACCGATCCTGTTTGAAGCCTTTTCCAAATCCGGTGTCGGCTTTACCCCGCTTGCAGCCCCACCGGTCGGTACAATGCGGCTGCGCCAATCCGAGCTGCCGGTATCGTTGCGGCGCTTTACACCCTATCTTAGTCCCCTAGTCAGTGCGTCCGTGCGGGAATCCGCACCGCAAATCCTGTTTCCGCCGGAAGGTGCGCGGGTTGAGCTGACCAACCAGCCTGACGGCACCACCGCACCGCTGGCATTGAAAATGCAGGGCGGCCGTGCACCGTTCATCTGGCTGGCCAATGGCAAGCCGCTGGATAAAGCCTCCCGCAAGCGCTCCGGCCTCTGGCAGCCGGATGGTGCAGGCTATTCCACACTGACCGTGATTGACGCGGTTGGCCGTGCCGCCAGCGTACGCGTCTTCATCGATTAAAACTAAGCCATATCCGCATATCACGCCCGTAATGCACTTCGCATTGCGGGCGTTTTTATGTGATGAATTTCGATTCCGCACAGCTGCAACTTATTACCAAACGCACAATGCTAAATATAAACATATATTTATCTGCGATAGTTTTATTCGTGATTTAGCAAAATTACGCAAAAATATTCTAATAAAACTTAATTCGTAGACGAAACTTCCTTGTTATCGCGTACCATTCTGTGAAGAATATACTCACACAATCCGCCTGCCTCCGTTTGAGAGAAAACAGGTATGAGATTTGTGAGGCAAAACCGTTAAGCGAGACACCGCTTAATGACCAAAATTATAAGGAAAACAGCAATGTCGTTGTCAGATATCGCCCGCGTCAAAACCTTAATTTCGCGCCGCACCGGCATGAAAATGATGCTGCTTTCCGCTGTTGCCATGAGCGTTGCATTTGCTGCACCTCTGTCGGTTCAGGCACAGGATACAACCATTAAAGTCGGCATCATGGGTGGTGAAGACGAAGATGTGTGGAAAGTTGTTGCTGAACAGGCTGCAAAAGAAGGCCTCAAAATCGAAACCGTCATTTTCAACGATTACACCCAGCCGAATGAAGCGCTGGAGCGTAAAGAGATTAATGCCAATGCGTTTCAGCATGAGCCATATCTGAATGAGCAGATCAAACAGCACGGTTACAAAATCTCCGTTGCCGGTTACACTGCCCTCTGGCCAATTGGTATTTATTCCCGCAAAGTTGAAAAGCTGGAAGATCTGAAAGAAGGCGCAATCGTCGGCGTTCCGAATGATCCGACCAATGAAGGCCGTGCCCTGCGCGTTCTCGAAAGCAAAGGTCTGATCAAACTCAATCCGGATGCAGGCATTCTTGCAACTCCGATTGATATTGTTGAGAACCCGAAGAAGCTTGAAATCAAAGAACTGGATGCCGGTGTTGTCGGTCTTTCCATTGATGATCTCGATGCAGCCATCGTCAACAATAACTGGGCAGCCAAATCCGGTCTGGATCCTGTGAAGGATGCTATCGGCTGGGAAGCAAAGGAAAACAATCCTTACCGCAACTTCATTGCCATCCGCACTGAAGACAAGGATGCAGCATGGGTGAAACCGCTTGTTGCAGCTTTCCAGAACGAGCCGGTGAAAGCAGAACTCGACCGTGCGTATAAGAGCACAGGTATTCCTGCCTGGGAATAAGAGCTGTCAAACCAAGCTTAAACCGCGCATAGTAACGGTCCGGATTTATCCGGACCGTTTTGCACTCTGAGCATTGCCATTTTGCTCCGTTATTATTGCCTCAATTTAAAGAAAGAGCTCGAGGATTTTCATTTTAAATTAACTCTTTGAAAATGCTCTATCTACTTGTTTTTACGCGCATCTTTTCCGAAAACCGCTTCGCATTTTTCGGGATGCGCTCCAGAGGATAAAGTGAATACTTCAGTTCCAACAAAGAATATGCAGCAAAAGCTGCCTTCCGCATCCGGTCAGCCTCCCGTGACCGGTGACGAAGTTGTCAAACTTTCCAATATTAAACGTATGTTCGGCACTACACCTGCCGTGGATGATATTTCTCTCTCGGTTCAGCGCGGTGAAATTCTCGGTATTATCGGCCGCAGCGGCGCGGGCAAATCGACACTGATCCGCTGCCTCAATGGTCTGGAACGGCCGGATAGCGGCTCGGTCATTATTGAAGGTCAGGAAATCACCGGTCTCACTGAAAGCCAGTTGCAGCCGGTGCGCCGCCGTATCGGCATGATTTTCCAGCATTTCAATCTGATGTCGGCCAAAACCGTGGCGCAGAATATTGCCCTGCCGCTCAAAATTGCCGGCATTGCCAAGCCGGAACGCCAGAAAATCGTTGCTGAGCTGCTGGAACTGGTCGGCCTGTCAGAGCGTGCACAGCATTATCCGGCACAGCTTTCCGGTGGTCAGAAGCAGCGTGTCGGCATTGCCCGTGCACTTGCAGCCAAACCGAGCCTGCTTTTGTCGGATGAGGCAACCTCCGCGCTTGATCCGGAAACCACCCAGTCCATTCTGGCACTGCTGAAAGACATCAATCAGAAACTCGGCCTGACCATTCTGCTGATCACCCATGAAATGGATGTCATCCGCAAAATTGCAGACCGTGTGATTGTACTGGATCACGGGCATATTGCCGAAGAAGGTCCTGTCTGGGAAGTGTTTGCACGCCCGAAAGCCGATACGACCAAAAGCCTGCTGAAAATGCTGACCCCTGCCCTGCCTGAAAGCATTGCCGCACAGCTGACGCAGAACCCGCAATCAGCTTCAGAAGCGATTGTCCGTCTGCGCATCTCCGGTGAATCTGCACGCAGACCGCTGATCAATGATATTGCCGCCGCTTCCGGTCTCAATGCACGCCTCGTTCATGGCGGCATTGATACGATTCAGGGAGAACCGGTCGGCACATTATTCCTTGGCCTCCCCGCCCATGACCAGACAGCTTTGCAAAAGGCTGTGGGTTTTCTGAAGACAATTTGTGATGAAACGGAGGTTGCCGGATATGTTTCAGTTCCTGACACCCGCAATGCTTGATCTGCTCTGGCGCTCGTTAGGCGAAACTCTGATTATGACGGGTTTCTCCAGCTTCTTCACATTGCTCTTCGGCCTGCCGCTTGGTCTGCTGCTGATCCTGACAGACCGTAACGGCCTGCTTCAGAATATTCCGGTCAACCGCGTTATCGGCGCGATCGTCAATGCGTTCCGCTCGGTACCATTCATTATTCTGCTGGTTGCCCTCATCCCGTTCACACGCCTGATTATGGGCACTGCACTGGGCACATGGGCATCCATCGTGCCGCTGTCGATTGCCGCCATCCCTTATTATGCCCGTATGGCTGAAGTATCACTGCGTGAAGTTGACCACGGCCTGATTGAAGCTGCCCGCTCCATGGGTGCAAGCCGCTGGACGATCATTAAAGAAGTGCTGATACCGGAATCCATGCCGGGTTTGATCGCAGGCTTTACAGTTACCATCGTCACGCTGATCGGTGCATCCGCAATGGCCGGTGCGATTGGCGCAGGCGGCCTCGGCGACCTTGCTATCCGCTATGGCTATCAGCGTTTCAACTATCCGATCATGGCCGCTGTTGTTGCCGTTCTGATCGTGTTTGTCTGCCTGATCCAGTGGATCGGTGACAGGCTGGTACAAAAAGTCGATAAACGCGTTGTTAAACGCTAGAGCATTTCCAGCAAAAGTGCGCAGCGCCTTCGCAGGGAAATCAGTTCACTGGACTGATTTCCTTTCCTGCTTCGATGCGTAGGATAATGCGAGAAAATAAAATTTAGAGCGGCTCCGTTCTAAATAAAAAAGGCCGGTGAAAACCGGCCTTTTCTTTATCTCTTTGTCAAGTCAGCCGTGTTTCTCATGAACACCGACTTCAACCGTATTACCGTCCGGATCAAAAACCAGAGCCGCGAAATAACCCATCTCCTTCGGCCCCTGATAGGACGGTGCACTGCTTTCCCGTCCGCCGGATCTGAGTGCAGCCTGATGAAAAGCCTCAACCTGCTCATGACTTTTGGCGCTGAATTTAATGTGTAAATGCTGACCCGGCTGTGATGCAGAATCTGCACCATTTGCAGATTTTGCCGCAACAATCCGCAAGAACGGCAGAGGACTGCGGGCATTTCCGCTGACAAAAAACAAATTATCCGCCGTCTGCAACACCCTAAGCTCCAGTGCAGCCATGCTGCCGGAGTAAAACTGATAGGATGCCGGAATATCCCGGCTCTCAAAGCCGATATGGTCGAATAAAGACATAGGCAATAATATAGAGAGCTTCAGAAATAAGAAAAGAGCCGCCGGATACTGAATCCTGCGGCTCTTTAACTTGCTATGCTCTGTCTATTTAGGACTGATCAATTACCGTGTGCGGCTCAGGCCATCCTTGGCAGGCTTATATTGCGGATCAAGCTGCACCGCGCGGGCATAGGAAGCCGCTGCACGTTTCTTGTCACCGCGATGCTCATAGACCAGCGCCTGATTGGCCCAGCTTTCCGCAATCTTGTCATCCAGCCCGATAGCCGTATTGAAATCATCAAAGGCATTGTCATAATCGCCGAGCGCTGCATAGGAAATACCGCGGCCATTATAAGGCTCCGGCGCATTCGACTGCAGGGAAGCCGCAGCAGAGAAATCCTCAATCGCCTGTTTGTGCTGACCGCGCGCCTGATAGATCAGACCACGATTGTGGTAAGCGCGGCCATCGGTGGTATCCAGCTGGATTGCGCGGTTGAAATCCGTCATCGCTTCGTCCAGACGTCCTGCCTGACGATAGACATTACCACGGCCGATATAGGCTGCATCATATTGCGGATTGATCTGAATGGCGCGACCATAATCCTGCACAGCCGCCGCATCATTTTTCAGATAACGCTGGATCAGCGCGCGATTGGCATAGGCCTGATAATAATTCGGATCGAGCTGGATCGCCGTATCAAAATCCTTCATCGCCTCGCGATAGCGCCCTGCTTTACCATAGGCTGAGCCGCGCACGTTGTAACTTTCAGGATTACGCGGATTGCTCTGAATGACGGTTGTCAGCGAACCGATATTCTCGCTGGAACCCTGCGCAAGATCAACCGGCGTAAGCATGGAATTGGAAGTACTCTGACAGCCCGCCAAAGCCAGAACTGCGCAGGATGCCGCAACCAGCAAACCTTTATTCAAAGAAAGGCGCTGTTCACGCAAAGTCAATTTCACACTTGCCAAAGATCCCATTCGCGCACTCCTCAAAAGCAGTCTTGTGGCCTGAGATTCCGGCCTGTGCTCTGCACAGTATCTGACGGAAAATGGTAAGACTGCATATATTTTATGACATGCCAATGCACTCAGCCCATACAGAAAAAGGCGGAAGTGAATACTCACCCCACCTTAAAGCTGTTTTCCAGCGATGCAAACATATCTGTATGGTCAACTTTTACAATAAAGCTTCATATTACATCAGTTCTCAAAAACCGGCATAATAAGCCTGAAAAGCTGGCCTGAACGCAAAGCAAAACGCATGACCCTGAGATCATGCGCTGCTTAATCAGTATATCTGATCAGAAACGACGCAGCCTGTAGCCACGCGTTCAGTCTGATTAACCGGTCGCCAAGCGACCCGTTAATTAGCGGGCCGCTACGCGACTTGTTACTTAACGAGCCGCTACGCGGCCGCCGCCTACCAGACCTTCACGCTGTGCGCGCTTACGAGCCAGCTTGCGTGCACGGCGAACGGCTTCAGCCTTTTCGCGGGCGCGCTTTTCAGATGGCTTTTCATAATGACCGCGCATTTTCATTTCGCGGAAAATACCTTCACGCTGCATCTTTTTCTTAAGAGCGCGGAGAGCCTGATCAACATTATTATCGCGTACGAGTACCTGCACGTGTAATCCCGTTCCGTTTCGGTTAGATTTTTCAGTTTAGCCTGAAGGCACCGGTGAGCCCCGAAGAAAAAACAGTCTGGCAGTTCCGGTAAAGGAGCCGTCTTATGGCTGAGAAATCTTAAGACTTCGCAACGGCCTTCCGATGCAAATTCGAGTGCCGTTTAACAGTATCCGGCGCGATTGTCCACACAGAATCCGTAACACAGCGCCCGATCAGGCCTTATCAACCTCATTATTACAGTTTTAACCGTAAAAATCACGTTTTATTTGCATTTTTCTTTGCGGAGATTGCATTGGTTTTAATCTGCAAATGCAAAATTTACCCCGTATTTCACAGAGATTCTCTGTCGCTTTTTCCGCTAATTTTCATGCGGAATGAAGTGAGTCCTTCGCACTGACATCCCGCAGCGATGCGAGAGCTTTTCAGCAAACAAAAACCGCATGATACGCCAAAACCCGTCGCAAAATGGCAAAGTCAGTGTCGGCATATGGTTTAACTTTAAACCAACAGGCGGAAAAAATCTTCCGCGCCCAGATAAGGGGACATTATGCGTAAGTTTTCAGTATTTGCAGTTGCCCGAGAAGCACTGCGCGGAAATAAAGGCTGGGAGCCGCAATGGGCTTCACCGGAACCGCGCTCTCACTATGATGTGATTATTGTCGGCGGCGGCGGGCACGGTCTGGGTGCCGCCTATTATCTGGCCAAAGAACACGGCATCACCAATATTGCAGTGCTGGAAAAAGGCTGGATCGGCGGCGGCAATACCGGCCGTAACACCACTATCATCCGCTCCAACTATCTCTATGAAGAGAGCATGAATATTTATGAGCATTCGCTCAAGATGTGGGAGAACCTGTCACAGGATCTCAACTACAACGTGATGTTCTCGCCGCGTGGCGTGCTGATGCTGTCGCATAATATCCATGACAAGCAATCCTTCAGCCGTCACATCAATGCCAACCGCCTCTATGGCATCGACAATGAATGGCTGACACCGGAACAGGCCAAAGCCTATTGTCCGCCGCTGAATATTTCGCAAAATTCCCGCTATCCGATCAATGGCGCAGCCTTGCAACGCCGCGGCGGCGTTGCCCGTCACGATGCAGTGGCATGGGGCTATGCCCGCGCAGCTTCTGATCGCGGTGTGCATATTATCCAGAATTGCGAAGTGCTCGGCATTCGCCGTAATGCGGACGGCAGTGTCAGCGGTGTTGAGACCAATCGCGGCTTTATCGGCGCCAAGAAAATCGGTGTTTCCGCTTCCGGTCACTCCTCGGTCATCATGAATATGGCTGATGTGCGCGTACCGTTGCAAAGCTCCCCGTTGCAGGCACTGGTTTCTGAACCGATGAAGCCGATTGTGCCATGCGTGGTCATGTCCAATGCGGTTCATGCCTATATTTCTCAGTCGGATAAGGGCGAGTTTGTTATCGGCGCCGGTACCGACCAGTATAATTCCTATTCGCAGACAGGCGGCTTGCAGATCATCACCCATACACTGGATGCGATCTGTGAATTGTTCCCGATGTTCCGTCGCGTAAAAATGATGCGTCAATGGGGCGGTGTGACTGACAACACCGTCGATCGCGCACCGATCCAGAGCAAAACCCCTGTACCGAACTTGTTCGTCAATGCAGGCTGGGGCACCGGCGGCTTCAAGGCAACGCCGGGTTCCGCCCATTTGTTCGCCCATCTGATCGCCCGTGGCGAACCGCACCCGCTGGCCGCAGGCTTTACGCTTGATCGTTTCCGCACCGGTCGTCTGATCGACGAAGCTGCAGCTGCAGCCGTAGCCCACTAAGGATAATTATCATGCTTTTGATCCATTGCCCTTATTGCGGCGAAGACCGCTCGGAGCTGGAATTCCGCAGCGCTCATGATGCTCATATTGCCCGCCCGACCAATATAACCGAACTTTCGGACGAGGAATTCGTTGAGTTTCTCTATTGGCGCGACAATCCCAAAGGCGTAATTTTTGAACGCTGGCGGCATATTCACGGCTGCGGCCGCTTCTTCAACGCGGCACGCGATACGGTGAGCGACAAGTTCCTGCTCACCTATAAAGCCGGAGAGCCGAAACCGGATCTGAGCCAAATCGTACAGACGAACAGTGTTGCGGCCAAGGAGAGTGGTAAATGAGCGGCTCAAAACGCATACCTGGCAAAGGCCGTCTGACACCGGCGAAAACTGCCCGTTTCACCTTTGACGGCAAGACCTATACGGCATTGGCAGGCGATACCGTCGCCTCGGCACTGCTTGCCCATGATATTCACCTGATCGGGCGCTCATTCAAATATCATCGTCCGCGCGGTTTTCTGTCCGCAGGGCCGGAAGAGCCGAATGCTCTGCTGGATATTTCCCGCGACAAAGCCCATCGCCAGCCGAATGTGCGTGCAACCGTGCAGGAAGTTTTCGACGGCATGCACTCAGAATCGCAGAACCGCTGGCCGTCTTTGTCTTTCGACATCGGCGCAGTGAATGATCTGTTTTCACCTTTCTTTGGCGCAGGCTTCTATTACAAGACTTTCATGTGGCCGAGAAAGGCATGGGAGAAGGTCTACGAGCCGATCATCCGTCGTGCCGCCGGTCTGGGCGTCACACCAACAGAACCTGACCCTGACCGTTATGCAGGCCGCTACGAGCATTGTGACGTGCTGGTTGTCGGCGCAGGCGTGGCGGGTTTAAGTGCTGCGCTGGCTGCGGCGCGCACCGGTGCCAAAGTCATTCTCTGCGATGAACAGCCTGAAGTCGGCGGTGCCCTGCACCACGAGAACGGCACCAAGATCGACGGTCAGGATGGCTTTGCATGGGCGCAGATCACTGCGGCCGAGTTGAATGCCATGCCGAATGTACGTGTTCTCACCCGCACCACGGCTTTCGGTTACTATAACCATAATTTCGTTGCTCTGGCCGAGCGCGTTACCGACCACGTTGCACTGCCGGAGAAGAACACCGCGCGTGAGCGTCTGTGGCAGGTGCGTGCCAAGCGCGTCATTCTCGCCAACGGCTCTATTGAACGGCATATGGTCTTTGCCAATAATGACCGTCCGGGTGTGATGCTGGCTTCGGCTGCCCGCACCTATCTCAATCATTTCGGTGTGGCTGTCGGCTCACATGTCGGTGTTTTCACTGCTCATGACAGCGCCTATGAAGCCGCCTTTGATCTGAAAAATGCAGGCATTGATATTCCGGTGATTGTCGATGCCCGCGCCCATCCGGGTGAAGCTGTGCTTACCGAGGCCCGCCGGTTGAATATTCCGGTGCTGACCAATCATTGTGTGCTGAGTGTTGGCGGCAAGCTGCGGGTCAAATCCATGACTGTTGCCACCAATGGCGCGAAATCAGGCCGCAAATACACCATTGATGCGCTGATCACCTCCTCCGGCTGGACACCGTCAGTGCATCTGTTCTCGCAATCGCGCGGCAAGCTGCGTTTTGATGATACCAAACAGCGCTTTCTGCCGTATGTCTACGCACAGGATTGCATCTGCGTCGGCACCTGTAACGGCACCGACGACCTGCAGGCAGCCATTGATGAAGCCGTTGCAGCAGGCACATCTGCCGGTGTTGCAACCGGCGGCAAGGCATCAGCAACCACCACTGTCAGCGCAACAACAGCCTATAGCTGGAGCGGCGGCATGGTCGGCACCACAGCCGGTGCAGGCCCTGACAGCAATGTGAAGGCGTTTATCGACTTCCAGCATGATGTTTGCGCCAAGGATATCCGCAATGCCGTGCGCGAAGGTATGCATTCTATCGAGCATATCAAACGCTTCACCACCAACGGCATGGCATCCGATCAGGGTAAAATGTCCAATATGCACGGGCTGGCGATTGCCTCGGAAGCGCTCAACAAACCGATCCCGCAGGTCGGTCTCACCACCTTCCGCCAGCCTTATACACCGGTGACGTTCGGCACACTCATCAACTCGTCCCGCGATCATCTGTTTGATCCGGCGCGCCAGACTGCGCTGCATCATTTTGAAGTGAAAAACGGTGCGGTTTATGAGGATGTCGGCAACTGGAAACGCGCATGGTATTATCCGCAGGCCGGTGAAACCATGCATGATGCGGTTGCCCGCGAATGTAAAACCGTGCGCGAAGTGGCCGGTATCTTTGATGCTTCCACCTTGGGTAAAATTGAAGTTGTCGGCCCTGATGCCGCTGAATTCCTCAATCTGATGTATACCAATGCATGGGATACGCTCAAACCGGGTCGCTGCCGCTATGGTATCATGACCGGTGAAGACGGTTTTGTGATGGATGACGGTGTCGTCGGCCGCATGGCACATGACCGCTTCCACGTCACCACAACAACCGGCGGTGCACCGCGTGTCCTCAACCATATGGAAGATTATCTCCAGACCGAGTTCCCGCATCTCAATGTCTGGCTGACCTCCACAACGGAACAATGGGCGGTGATTGCCGTTCAGGGGCCGAAAGCCCGTGAGATTATCGCGCCATTTGTTGAAGGCATTGATATTTCCAATGAGGCCTTCCCGCATATGAGTGTGGCGGAAGGTAAATTCTGCGGTGTACCGACCCGTCTGTTCCGTATGTCCTTTACCGGTGAGTTGGGCTTTGAAATCAACGTCCCTGCCGATTACGGTCAGTCTGTGCTGGAAGCCGTCTGGGAGCGTGCGAAAGCCATAGGCGCCTGCCTCTACGGCACGGAAACTATGCATGTTCTGCGTGCAGAAAAAGGCTATATCATTGTCGGTCAGGATACAGACGGCACTCTGACCCCGCATGATGCAGCGGTCGGCTGGGCTGTTTCCAAGAAGAAAACCGACTTTGTCGGTATCCGTGGTATGCGCCGTCCCGATCTGGTGGCGGAAGGCCGCAAACAACTGGTCGGCCTGCTGACCAAAAATCCGAATACAGTGCTGGAAGAAGGTGCGCAGATCGTTGCCGATCCGAACCAGCCGAAACCGATGAAAATGCTCGGTCACGTCACCTCTTCCTACTGGTCGTCCAATCTCGGCCGTTCCATTGCCATGGCTGTGGTGCATGACGGATTTAATCTGCACGGCAAGACCCTGTTCGTGCCGATGCTGGATCGTGTGATTGAAGTTGAAGTAACCGGCCCGGTCTTTATTGACGAAAAGGGAGAGCGCCTGCATGTCTAACTCCGAAGCAAGCGCACAGCGCATCACAGTTCTGGGCAACAACCGCGCCGGAAACGGTTCGGTACAGATCATTCCGGCAGAACCGGCGGAGCGTATTTCACTCCGCGCCCGCGCTAATGATGTTACAGCGCTGTCCAAAACCCTTGGCGTCACTCTGCCGCAAAAGCCAAAGCACAGCGCCACCAAGGGCAAACGCTCGGCATTGTGGCTCGGGCCTGATGAATGGCTGGTGATTGACACCGGCGGGCAGTCCCCCTTTGCGGATTTGCAAGGTGTTGAAACACTGCATGCCGCAACGGATGTATCCCACCGCAATATCGGCATTCTCATTTCCGGCGAAGGCGCAGAAGCAACTATCAATGCCGGTTGCCCGCAGGATTTATCACTGTCGGTTTTTCCGGTTGGCGCAGCAACACGCACGATTTTCGGCAAGGCCGAGATTGTGCTGTGGCGTTTGTCTGAAACCGAATTCCGGCTGGAATGCTGGCGCTCTTTTGGCACCTATGTTTTCGGACTGCTGAGTGAAGGCGCACTGGACGCAGCCGTCTGACGATACTCTCAACGTCCTGAAACTGTCATAATTACACTTTAAGCACCGCGTCTTCCAAAAGGCGCGGTACTTTTATTTTGAGCAAGCATAATAGCTTTAATGTGATTGTTCATTTACAGCAGACCGCACTAAAGCATCTTCTGCGCCGTATTGCCCTCTTCTGTTTTAACAAGCACCCTGTTCATGACCATTAAAAAACGTCTCATCATTAATTTCACAGGTTATGAAGGGCTGCACCCTAAGGCAGTGCGCGTGCGTCATCGCAAAATTATGAGCGATTTTGACAAGCTGTGGGGCACAAAAACCAGCCTGTCCCCGATGGCCGATGCAGATCACGGCAGCGGCACCATGCAGGTGACAGCCAAAGGCGAGAACTGGGAAACACAAAGCGAATTCTGCCAGTTCGGTACCGCAGATATTTTTGATGAATATGCAGCGCGCTCCCTGCCACACCGTCTGTTCACCGGCAGCCGCGCTTTTCTGAATATTCTCTTCACCGGCACCTTATGGCGTTATGGCCGCACCAGTTGGCGGTTTGTCATGTTTTTCATGTGGCCGTTTCTGATGGTGCTGGCCATGCTGGCCTTAACGCTCGGCATCACAGCAGCACCAGTACTGGCCGGTTTCTCACCACTGCATATGCTCTGGTCGCTGCCGCTGGCTCTCGGTATTTGCTACGGACTGATACGGGCGCTGGATGAAAAACTTTTCATCTCCTATCTGCTCGACGACTGGTCAGCCGCCTATGACCGGATTTATGACAAGAGTTCCAGTCTGCGCCAGCGCAAACAGGTTTTTGCAAAAATGCTGGCAGAAAAGCTGCGCAGCAGTGAGGCTGATGAAGTCATCATTATGGGGCACAGTCTCGGCACTGTACCGGCAATAGAAGCGCTGGCTGAAGTCTGGCGCACCGAGCCGGAACTCCTGCGTAAACAGCCCGTATCACTCCTCGCTGCCGGTTCCTGCCTGCTGATGATTGCTCTGCATCCACGCGCTAAAGCCTTGCGCGAAGATGTACGTGTATTACTGAACGACAGTCCGGTTTTCTGGGCGGAATTTCAGGCGCTGACGGATATCATCCATTTTTATAATTCAGAACCTGCCAAGGCGCTGAAAATTCGGACTAACAATCCGCCGCTGATCCAGCATATCCGGTTCAAACACATTCACTCCCCTGTCCGTTACAAACAAGCCAAGGGCAATTTCTTCAAAATGCATTTGCTGTTCATCTCCGGCAGCCAGAAGAAAAACGCCTATGATATCGGCATGTTCCTGCACGGGCCTTTTGCGCTCAAAACCCTGCTGACCGATTACCCCGATCAGCCTGCACCGCTGGATACATTACACTAAAACGGCACTACCTCGTTTCTGATCAGCACGAGGCGAAAATGGTGTTCTTCGAGAACCGAAACGGAGCGTACTAAAGTACGTGAGTATCGGAAGCGCAGAAAAACGCCATTTGCAGCCCGTTCTGGCCTGAAACTTCACTCCGCAGGTGGGACGACAGCGATGGTCAGCCACCGCGCAGTCAAAGCCGGTTTGACCATACCTTCCACTTCCAGTGTCACGTCATAATGATTGACCACGCGGCCGGAAGGACGGATATCCGCATCAGCCAGTTTGAAACGGGCACGGACACGCGTACCGGTTTTCACCGGCGACATAAAACGCACACTGTCAAAACCGTAATTGATGCCCATGGTTGCGCCCTGCAGCATCGGCAGTGCTTCAAAAGCCAAAGTCGAGAGCAAAGAAAGCGTCAGGAAACCATGGGCGATTGTACCGCCGAATGGTGTTTCTGCCGCGCGCACCGGATCCACATGGATATATTGATGATCATCCGTTGCATCGGCAAACTGGTTGATCATTTCCTGTGTCACCACACGCCACTCGGAGCAGCCGATTTCTGTGCCGATCGCTTCACGCAGCTGATCCAGAGTGATCGCATCTTTCATTGCTATAGACCTTTATGATGGATTCGCACTTTCAGAGAATGTTATTCTCTATCTCTTTCCAGCTGCTATAAACCGCTTTTGCACCTTTTTCCAAAAGCTTTTCCGTGTGTCCGGCATAAGTATGTCCGCCGCCGGTATAACCGATTGCTGTCATGCCTGCGGCAACCGCTCCTTCCACACCAAATGGTGAATCCTCAAACACCACACAACGTGCCGGATCAGCACCGAATTTCTCTGCGGCGAACAGGAACAGGTCCGGTGCTGGTTTACCGCGTTTAACCATTGTTGATGAATACAGAGCGCCATCAAAAGCATTAATCAAACCGGTTTTTTCCAGACTGAAAGCAATACGCTGCGGTGAGGAAGACGAGGCCACACAACTGCGGGTCTTCAGGCGTTCCAGCACACCGGCAATGCCGTCACAAGGTTGCAAGGCTTCAGAAAACACGCGATGTGTTTCAGGCCAGATATCATCCTGCGCTGCATCCGGCAGATAATGGCCGGTCAGATCGCCGATCAGGCGAATAATATCCGCCTGTTTCATTCCCACGCCTTTGGCTACCGTACCGTCAGGAATCGGCATATTATGGCGGGCATAAACATTATGAAAAGCCAGCGCAGCCAGCGGTTCGCTGTCGACCAGCACACCGTCACAGTCAAAAATCACGAGATCCCAGTTATTATTGGTTACGCTGTCCAGCACTTTGAACTCCTGCTCTGTCATGCCGCACGGATGCAGCCCCTTAGTAATTGATATTTAATCTAGTCTTTTATAACTGTCATTATCAGGCGGGTTATTCTCCCGCAAAACACTATCTCCGGAGAACAAACATGGCCACCAATGTCGCACTCACCGGCTTAGCTCGTGATATGAAAGCCCGCGCCGATACCGGTAAACCCATCCGCATCGGCCTGATCGGCTGCGGAGAAATGGGCACCGATATTGTGACCCGTGTCGCCCATATGCCCGGCATTGAAATCGGCGCGATTTCGGAAACCAATCCGCAACGCGCCCTCAAAGCTGCCGAGATCGCCTATGGTGAACAAGGCCATGCCCGCGAGGTTGGCACCGGCTCTGATCTGAGCCTCGCGCTCGAAGCCCATAAAATTGCTGTTACCGATAATGCAGACCTCATTCTCAATAATGACCTGATTGATGTGGTGATTGATGCAACCGGCATTCCTGCTGTTGGTGCAGAAATCGGCCTGCGTGCCATGGAGCACGGCAAACATCTCGTAATGATGAATGTTGAAGCTGATGTGACAATCGGCGCTTATCTGAAAAGCGAAGCCGACCGTCTTGGCGTTGTCTATTCGCTCGGTGCCGGTGACGAACCATCATCCTGCATGGAACTGATCGAATTTGTCACCGCCATGGGACATCCGATTGTTGCCGCCGGTAAGGGTAAGAACAATCCGCTCAATATTGATGCGATCCCTGATAATTATATCGAGGAAGCCACGCGCCGGAATATGAATGTGCGCCTGCTGGTGGAATTTGTGGACGGTTCCAAAACCATGGTGGAAATGGCGGCTATCGCTAATGCCACCGGTCTGGTACCGGATAAAGCCGGTATGCACGGCCCTGCGGCCACGCTCGACCAGCTCTCCTCAACGCTCATCCCTGAAAAAGACGGCGGCGTGCTCTCCCGTGTGGGCGTGGTTGATTATACCATCGGCAAGGGCGTAGCTCCGGGTGTATTCGTGGTTGCGGACATGTCCCATCCGCGTATTTCAGAGCGCATGGAAGATCTGAAAATGGGTAAAGGCCCGTATTTCACCTTCCATCGTCCGTACCACCTGACCTCGCTGGAAGTGCCGCTGACCTGCGCCCGTGCAGTGCTCTATGGCAAAGCCGACATGGTACCGCTGAGCAAACCGACCGCGGAAGTTGCAGCCGTCGCCAAAAAGGATATGGCGGTGGGTGAAACGCTCGATGCAATCGGTGAATATTGCTACCGTGCATGGATCATGACCGCTGGTGAAGCCCGCGCAGCCAAAGCCATTCCATGCGGAATGCTGACCGGCGCCAAAGTACTGAAGCCGATCAAAAAAGGTGAGCTCATCACCTATGACAATGCGGCTCTGCCTGCCGGTTCTCGCCTTGCAGAACTACGCGCTCGTCAGGACAAGCTGGTTTACGGACAATAAGCCAAGGGCAACGGAATCTCTTATGCAGCAAAGCGCGCTAACCTGCTGACAGGCAGTATTTTTACCCGAAAAGGCGTAAGAAAGTCAGCATTAAACATTGCTCAAATCACGATAAAAAAGGCGGCTCAAAAGCCGCCTTTTCTTTTATCTGCCGAATTGCGCCGGTTTAATCCAGCGCTTTGACGATATTTTCGACCATCTTCTTTGCATCAGCAAACAGCATCATGGTGTTGTCACGGAAGAACAATTCATTCTCCACGCCCGCATAGCCGGACCCCATGCCGCGCTTGATGAACAGCACCGTTCCGGCCTTATCCACATCAAGAATAGGCATACCGAAAATCGGAGACTGCGGGTCTGTTTTCGCTGCCGGATTGGTCACGTCATTCGCACCGATCACGAAAGCCACATCGGCCTGCGCAAATTCGGAGTTGATATCTTCCAGCTCGAAGACTTCATCATAAGGCACATTGGCTTCCGCCAACAGCACGTTCATATGCCCAGGCATACGACCCGCCACCGGATGAATGGCATATTTAACTTCTACGCCCTCTTCCTTCAGCTTATCGGCCATTTCACGCAGCGCATGCTGTGCCTGTGCCACCGCCATACCATAACCCGGTACGATGATGACTTTGGCGGCATTCTTCATGATGAAAGCCGCATCATCTGCCGAGCCCTGTTTGACTGGACGCTGCTCAACTTCGCCAGCCGCACCGCCAGCAGATGTGTCGCCGCCGAAACCACCAAGGATCACAGAAATGAACGAGCGGTTCATGCCCTTACACATGATATAGGACAGGATCGCACCGGAAGAACCAACCAGCGCACCGGTGATAATCAGTGCCAGATTGCCCAGCGTAAAGCCGATACCTGCCGCTGCCCAGCCGGAATAGGAATTGAGCATTGACACAACCACCGGCATATCCGCGCCGCCGATCGGGATAATGATCAGCACACCGAACAGCAGGGACAACAGCACAATCGCCCAGAACACCAGATGGCTTTCGGTAATCGCCAGCACGATCACCAGAACGACGATGCCGATAAACAGTGCCGCATTGATGATATGACGTGACGGCAGCATGATTGGCTTGCCGGACATACGCCCGTCCAGTTTGAGATAGGCAATGATCGAACCGGTAAAGGTGATCGCACCAATGGCCACGCCAAGCGACATTTCCACCAATGCTTGTGCGTGGATTGACCCCACCTCACCGATGCCAAAAGAATGCGGTGAGTAGAGAGCCGCAGCGGCCACCATCACGGCCGCAAGACCAACCAGCGAGTGGAAAAATGCCACCAGCTGCGGCATTGCCGTCATGGCAATACGCTTGGCCACAACGGCACCGATACCGCCACCGATTGCCAGCCCCAGCACAATCAGCGCCAGTCCGCCAAAAGACGGTTGCGCCAATATCAGCGTGGTGACAATGGCGATGCCCATACCGAGCATACCGTAAAAATTACCCTGACGACTGGTTGTCGGATGAGAAAGACCGCGCAGTGCCAGAATGAATAACACGCCGGAAACGAGATAAAGAAAGGCTGCCAGATTAACGCTCATGTTTCAGCCCTCACTTGTCTTTTTTCTTATACATGGCGAGCATGCGCTGGGTGACGAGAAAGCCCCCGAAAATATTCACACTTGCCAGCACCAAAGCGATAAAGCCGAAACCTGTTGCCCAGCCGGAAAGGGAAAGACCGACGGCCAGCAATGCACCGACGACAATCACCGAGGAAATCGCATTGGTCACCGCCATCAAAGGCGTATGCAAGGCAGGCGTTACCGACCAGACAACGTAATAGCCGACAAAAATCGACAGAACGAAAATCGCCAGCTGGAATACAAAAGGATCAATCACACCGCCGCTCGCGGCATGCACAGCATTACTGATCGAGTCTGAGCTCCCCAGACCTTCCGCAGCCTGACGCAGGTTTTCAACCGCCTTGTCGAGACCACCCAGTGCCTCTTTCAAAGAATCCGCACTCATGCCTCATCCCCCTTATTTCCGGCTTCACTTACGGTTTTCTTGCCTGCACCCGTTTTGTTTGCCGGTTTTGCAGCAGCCGGTTTTTTCAGAGTAGCTTTTTTGACCGGAGCCTTCTTCACGGCAGGCTTAGGTGCGGCTTCAGCCTTATTATCAGCAGCAACCGGCGCTGCTTTCGCATCAGCAAATGCCGGATGCACGATGGCGCCCTGATGGGTCAGCACCGTTGCTTTCACCAATTCATCATCAAGATTGATTGCAAGCTGTTTGGTGTCTTTGTCGACCAGCGTTTCAAGGAAAGCGAACAGGTTGCGCGCATAGAGCTGTGATGCAGAGGCAGCGATGCGGCCGGCCGTATTCATATGACCGATAATTTTCACGCCGTCTTTTTCAACAATTTGTCCCGCTACCGCACCTTCAACATTGCCGCCACGCTCAACAGCCAGATCAATCAGCACCGAGCCAGGTTTCATGCTGGCAACCATCGCCGCACTCACCAGACGCGGCGCAGCACGCCCAGGAATAAGCGCTGTAGTAATCACAATATCCTGCTTGGCAATATGGTCAGCAACCAGCGCTGCCTGCTTTGCCTGATAGTCTTTCGACATTTCTTTGGCATAGCCACCGGCAGTCTCGGCCGCTTTGAACTCTTCGTCCTCAACGGCCACAAACTTAGCACCGAGCGATGCCACCTGCTCTTTGGCTGCAGGACGCACATCAGTCGCCGTCACCACAGCACCAAGACGGCGTGCAGTCGCAATGGCCTGAAGACCGGCAACCCCTGCCCCCATTACAAAAACTTTGGCCGCTGGCACTGTACCGGCAGCGGTCATCATCATCGGCATAGCACGGCCATATTCCGCCGCCGCATCAATCACCGCCTGATAGCCTGCAAGATTGGCCTGCGATGACAGCACATCCATCACCTGCGCACGGGTAATGCGCGGCATAAATTCCATGGTGAATGCAGTCAGCCCTGCCTGCGCAATGGCCGCCACACTGTCCTCATGGCCATAAGGGTCAAGCATAGCGATCAGCACGGCACCGGTTTTGTAATTTTTCAGTTCAGCGGATGAAGGACGGCGAAGTTTAAGAATAATATCCGCGGTTTTAATATCGGCAGTCTTACCGATCTGCGCACCGGCATCGGCAAAAGCCTGATCCGTAATACGCGACGCAATACCTGCACCGCTTTCCACGATTATCTTAAATCCGTAACCGATCAGCTTTTTCACGGTTTCCGGCGTTGCCGCCACCCGTGTTTCACTCGGATCAGTTTCAACGGGAATGAATATTACCTGAGACAAAACTGCCCTCACTTTCCCTATCCCCAAAACTCACAAAATCCGCACCGGTCTCCTCCGGAACAACATTTTGGACGGGCGCAGTAAATCACGGAAAAAGCAGGCTGCAATACTCTTTATGCAAAAAATTTCTTATGTGATCGAAAATACGCAATTATGAAGAGATTTTTGCTCTGAACAGGGCGCAAAAAATTATACCGCCAAACTGGCGGTATAATTTATGGATTCCATGCCGTTCTGAAATGAAATTTTTCAGTCTGCTTCTGACAGGTCTCAGGCAAAGAAAACTGCCGCTGCCATAATCAGCGCGAACAGAATAACACCCGAGAACCAGCCGGCAGCAAAAAATGCAAATGCCATCGCGATCATCAAAGCGGAAAGCACAATCGTTCCCCATTTTACCAAAAAGGTAAAACCATGATAGGTGCGCTCATGCTCAGGATAATCCATCTCTGCGCCAAGCTCTGCAGGACCGTGCTGAATTTCTGCCATTTCTTTCTCCCTCCCCAAAGATATCTTCCTTTGCGGCCGTCTTCCGGTTCAGAAATCTTATCTGGCCACAGTTGACACAGTTCTTAAGCAATAGGCAAGCTTCACTTCACCGCCAATGTTGCGACAATCTGCTGCAAGCCGATGCCATTTGCAGCCAAGTCGGGCGATTTTTAGATCAGATACTCAGATACTTAGATCCCCAGTCCGGTATATTTAGCCGTCGGTAGAATGGTCAGCGGAACATTGCCTGCACGAACATCGGCAAACATATTGCGCCGCTCATGAGCCTGAGATTTAAAAAACGGAAAGCGTACGGCAACCGCATCGCGGATTGAACTGACCGCCGCAGCGCCTAAGCCCACCTGAATACCATAGCCTTCATGATCGCGCGGGTCTGCCAGCATTTGCGAGCCAAAGATGCGCTTATAGAAAGCCATATGCTCCGGCTTGACTGCGGCAAGGCAAAAACTTGCATTGAAATATTCTGATGCCATCGCGGCGATACGCAATGTCAGATAGGGAATGGCGGGAAATTCAGCGAGATAAGAAGGATCTGCAGCGAAACGTGTGGGATCGACAAAACTCATATTATTATCGAGCATCGGCCCCAGAATATCGGGAAATAATTTGGCGCTGGTACCGATGCGATGCTCTGCCGTAATGTGATGAACACGGAGTGTACTGACCAGAATACCGTCTATATAGACACCGTACACATAGGCCTGATGATCACGGTCGACTTCATCAATAATGGTGCCAAGAAAATTGTCGTCCATGACATTGCGCGTCATATAGGAACGATAACGCAGCCGGCCGACCTCTTCCAGATCTTCCGCGTGTATAACCCGCCGGTATTCCACTCGATCCAGAAACTCCAGCATGTGCCGGGCAAAGTTCGAAAGGACTGGTGCTTTCGCAACCGGTTGAGAGACCGTCATCTATAATGTCCGCCACCAATAAACTAAAGCTCTGGTGCAGCCGTTTCATGAATATGCCACGCTTCATATTCCGTAAAATATACAGGAATACACATCCTATTTTAAACCCGCCCCCTATAAGCACAATCTAAAATAAAGCGTAATTTCAAAGCACTAACCATTCCGGCAGATGTCTTATGTCCGGAACAAAATATATTCAGGAAACAGCAATAGCCCTCACGGGCATCACCTTGCATATCTGCCCGCTGATTTGAGGAAACAAATATGCTGGTAACCATTTCTCTTTATGTGTGACAAAAAGCAAGGGTCCAGACCGGCACAATTAATCTTTTTTATATTTGCCGCGAAATGAATGCATCGCCGGAGACAAATATCACCGGCATATTCTCAGAAAGAACCGCTGATCAGGAAGGAAGTTCGTCCGCCTGCGCGGCCTCCGCATGATTATTCGACATCACGGAGAGCGAGCGCCCGAGCTGCGCACTGATCTCGTCGGCACTCAGTGGTGCACCGAGCAAAAAGCCCTGTACCAGATCTGCACCACCGGTTCCGCGAATCAGTTTCAGCTGCTCCTCAGTTTCCACGCCCTCAATAGTAACGCCGAAACCAAGCTCATGAGACAGCTGTGTCACACCGCGCAAAAGCATAAAGGCCCGTCTGTCCGTCACGATATCGCGGACGAAAGAACGGTCAACTTTGACCTTTGTCAGCGGCAATGTGTTCAGATAGCTGAGACTGGAATAACCGGTACCGAAGTCATCAAGAGCAATGTTAATGCCTGAATTTTTCAGCCGCTGCAGCATTTCGCAGGTTTTGACGCGGTCGCTGATAATTGCACTTTCCGTCACTTCAACTTCAAGCAGGTAAGACGGCAATTGCGCTTTCTGCAAAGCATCAACAACCATATCGACAATGCCGGAATTTTTCAGATCAATGGCCGAGAGATTGACCGACACGCCGATCTTATGCCCCCAGCCCGCACAATCCTGACAGGCACGGTTCAGCATGAACTGCGTGAGTTCCGTAATAATCCCCATCTCTTCGGCAAGCGGAATATAGTCCGCAGGACCGATAGGCCCGAATTTCGGATGATGCCAGCGGGACAGCGCCTCAACCGCCACAATACGCAGAGAATTCAGGCTGACAATCGGCTGATAGACAACTGTCAGACTGCCTGCATTGATTGCCTCTCGCAGATCATTTTTAAGCTTCTGCCGTGAGCGATATTTTGTATCCATCGCTTCCACGAAAGCAACCCAGCGGTCATGTTCGCTGCTTTTGGCCTCATAAAGCGCCAGATCGGCATTCACATGCAGGCCACGAAGATCGACATTCTTCATAATATCAACCGCCACACCGGCGCTGATATCCAGATAGATCTGCTGGGACGCAAATTCATAAACACCGCTCAGATAGGCCGTGACCTCATTCATAACAGTATTAATATGCGAGCGGTCTTTAATGCCCTGAATGAACAGAACAAATTCATCGCCGCCAAAGCGTGATGCCACAAAACGCTCGGCATCAAGCTGGCCGAGACGCTCCGCAAACTGCCGTAACAGCTCATCACCGGTGTGATGACCATATGAATCATTCACATGCTTGAAGTGATTAAGATCAATAACGGCAAGCGCAACGAGGTCGTCAGGCTTATTGCCTGCGGTCAGTGCGCGAACCAGTGTTTCAAAATAGAAACGGTTCGGCAATCCTGTCAGCCCGTCATAGCGTGCCATATGCTGGATCTGCGCTTCGGCCTCAATACGTCCTGTCACATCATCAAAAATCAGCACCGCTCCCTCTTCGCGACGCTGATTACACATCACCTCAATGTAGCGATTATTGCCGAAATGAAACACATCGCGCTGACGGCGGCCTTCCAGCAACTCGTCAATCCGCATACGCACATTGTCCAGCTCATCACGCGGAAACAATCCGTGCTTGCTGCAATAGCGCAGAACAACTTCAAACGGGCGGTTCAGAAGACTGATATTTTGCGAGATATTCAGCATATCCCGCACCTGCTTATTGACCACAGCAATTGATGCACGGCCATCCAGCATCACCAGACCCTGAGGCATATTATTCAATGCCGTATCAAAACGACTGACAACTGTGCTGAGGCGGCGCTCATTCATTACGGCCGCAAACAAGGACTGTCGCAGACCATTCGCCATCTGAATATTGCTGAGAAAATACGGCACCAGCAATGCACCGATAATCACATGATAAATACTGTCGACCAGAATAAATCCGAACAGAACCGGCACCAGAGCGCATACCGACATCATGACAACGGCATTACGCGACGCATAATTACGGCCGACAATCGAAACAACGGAGGCAAGAAGAATAGACAGGCTGGCCAGTTCGGCAAACGGATCATCGATCACATAGGTGCTGTAGAAACAAAGCAGCCCGAGGATCAGGCAGATTGCACAGGCACCCAAAAGATAGTGCATTTCCCAGCGATTGATTTTGTCGTGAGTGAGTCTGCTGAAATCTGCCCTGTCAAACACATGCATATCATACATGCGGATACTGGTAGTCAGCGCGAACAGGCCGGAGAAGATAACAAAGACAATGTCGCCGGTTTTAAAATAAATAACCATGCAGGCCAGCATATGTGCGGCCAGTCCGAACCAAAGTGTTTCCCGGTTGCCATAAAGCGCTCTGACAAATGACAGGCGAACGTCCACCGGAATGTTGGTCTTAAATAACCATGTCATTTGTCACTGCTCCCCCTCGCCGGGGAAGAATGACAAAAATACTTTAAAAATAAGTTTCAAATTTTTCTACTTCTGAGTGTTTTTACATTAAAATCAATGCCATAGGTTGCTACCCCCTTTGATAGGATTATTATCGCCGGGAACTATAAAAATATATTTAAAAATTATGATATTCGTAAGTTCTACAATAAAGATATATCCCGCAAACACAGCGCTTTCAGCCCGCGCGATCAGACTGTCCGCTGATCCCGCCTGAAAATCAATCCGCCAACAGTCGCAGATTTCACCCCTGCAGGCTGTGTCCGCCATCAACCGTGATGGTTGTACCCGTCATATAACCGCCCGCATTGGAGGCAAGCAGCAACAATGCGCCTTCCAGATCACCATTTTCTCCAAGCCGGCGCATCGGGTTCTTCGCTTTAAGATAATTACTTGCCGGTCCTGTCATAAGCTCCTGATTAATCCCTGTCGGAAACCAGCCCGGAGCAATGGCATTCACGCGAATATTATGTGCTGCCCATTCAAGTGCCAGAGCCCGCGTCATCTGCGCCAAGGCTGCCTTAGACATAGAATAAGCAACAGCGCCTTTCTGCGGCATGTTTTTCAGAATACTGGTAGTGTTGATGATCGCACCGGCAATTTTGGCCTCAATCATCCGTCGTGCAGCTTCCTGCGCGACATTGAACGCCCCGACAACATTAACCGCGAAAACCTGCTCCATCATCTCGGCGGTTGTTTTCAAAGCACTCGCTTTGCAGGCAATACCGGCATTGTTAAACACCACACTGACCGTACCGAAGTGCTTCTCCGCTTCGTCAAAGGCGGCAGCAATATCCGCACTGTCGGCAACATCGGCACAAATGTGTAAAATATCCGGCTTTACAGTCTCGCAATCAGCACAGGAGGTCACAGGATGGCTGCGCGCGATGGACACAACTTTTGCACCATGTGCAGCAAGTGTGTGCACCATATGATGCCCCAGCCCTGACGAACCGCCTGTCACCGCAATAACTTTATCTTTGACAGAAAATATATTCGGATGATTTGCGGACATCGCCCTCTCAATCAATTATTTTGCCGTCATACACAGCACAAAATTTTACAATAATTATTCCCAATCACGCCGCTTTACAGTAGACCAATTCAGGCCGCTGAAAACTGACAATCCGGACGGTATTCCCGCTCCTGTTTTGCATTTTTCCGGCTCTTACAGAAACGCTGCCTCACTGCATAATCGTAAAACTAACCAACTGCCTGCGACTGCGCAACCACGACAAGGCCTGTTTATCATGCAAAAATCCCGCCCTCTGATTGCTGTCACCTCTGACATTCGTGATATTGACGGCAATAACTGGCACGCAACACCTTCGGAATATATTACAGCGCTTGCTGAAGTCGCTCAGGTCACACCGCTTCTGGTGCCGAATATCCGTGACAAGGTTGACCACGACGCCCTGTTCGCGGCGGTGCACGGCCTGCTCATCACCGGTTCCCGTTCCAATGTGCATCCGGAGCATTACGGACAGGAAGCCACAGAGCAGCACGACCCGTTTGATCCGGACCGCGATGCGACCACTCTGCCTTTGATCCGTGCTGCACTGGAACGGGGCATTCCCGTGCTCGGCATCTGCCGCGGCTTGCAGGAAATGAATGTCGCGCTTGGCGGCTCGCTGGCCAATGATATTCAGGAACTCAACGGCAAGAACGATCACCGCGCGCCGGTTTCCACAATTCGTGATGAGCGCTATGCGATTTCGCATCCGCTGGAGATTGCTGAAAACTCATGCCTTGCTGCGATTCTGGAAAGCACTGCAGTTAACACCAATTCTGTGCACCGGCAGGCGATTGACCGCCTTTCCGACAAGCTTGAGCCGCAAGCCGTAGCCGAAGACGGTACGATTGAAGCAGTTGTTGTGAAGGACGCACAGGATTTTGCGCTCGCAGTGCAATGGCATCCTGAATATTGGGTGCGCTCCGATGCGCCTTCAGCCAAAATCTTTCAGGCATTTGGTGATGCCGTGCGCAAACATGCCGGCAAAGCAGAGTAAAAAATATACAGTGTCACAGATCGCGGTTCTGAAAGCCGCGATCTGTATTTCAGAACCGGTACTTCAATCCGCCGCTTAAAGAAAAAGACTGGAATTTCATTCCAGCTCCGTCCGGAAAATATTCCACGACCTCTCCGCTGGTCAGATTATACATTGTTGTATCAGCAGTTTTGTTGAAATAACGCTCATAATTACCGGCGAGGAAAAATGATGTCTGCGCAGTATAGGCATATTCTGTACGCGCACCGACGGACATGAATGCCAGGCTATCATATTTCTCAGTAAAACGCAGGTTCCGCCGCCAATGATGATCTTCATCTCTGGATTTAAAGGCCAAACCACCCCTTGCCTGCACTGAGAATGTCCACTGTTCAAAGCTCTTACTTGCTTCCAGCCCTAAAAATGCTGTCGGATAACTTTGTTCATAGCTGATAGTATGTTCACCATCAGGAATATCACCGACATCATCACGAAATTCATTCCGGCTATAAATATAGCTGCCGCCATAGGCATCCCATTTCACATTGGTATATTTAAAGCCGCCATGCAGATTAATCAGCGCTGTTTCATTGAGGCGGAAATCATGCCCCAGCGCCAGATCAGCCGTTATATAGCGGTTAAGCTGTGTATCGGGATGGATTGAGCGATGTGACCACGCATCGGAGCCATAACCGGCTGGCGGATCCATCAGCCAGTCATAATCTTTCATCCGGTTATTGCCGCTGAAACCGACCATCACATTGCCTGCCAGCGTCCAGTCATTATCAAATACGGCTTTGGCAGTTGCGGTCAGAACCGGAGCATCCGTCTTCCAGATCAGATGACTGATCTTCTTACCGGTATTATTATAAACCAGCTCATCCCCTTGCAGATGGATGTAACCAATTCCGCCCAGAAAAGAAAAATCGGGGTTGCTGATCCGTATATCTGTGACTTGCGTGGGATTTAAATCTGCGGCACCGGCCGGCAAAACTGCAATTAACAAAAACTGACTGCAAATAACTGCTGATACAGACTTCACAACACGCCCCCGCCTATGAATACAGGGCGTATTTAGAATATAATTTTACAAAATTTCAAATACTAAAATACTGAAACCTGCCTGTTTATGCGTATCAGACAGGTTTACTTGTCGACTGGCGGATATGTAATTCCGGTTTAATCAGCGGCTGATCGCTATGCATTTCAATACCATTGAGCTGATCCAGCAGCGCACGCGCTGCCTG
This sequence comes from Pseudochrobactrum sp. XF203, assembly GCF_020341615.1. NCBI lineage: Bacteria > Pseudomonadati > Pseudomonadota > Alphaproteobacteria > Hyphomicrobiales > Brucellaceae > Pseudochrobactrum > Pseudochrobactrum sp. XF203. Next base: position 2,624,222 of record NZ_CP084392.1, read on the forward strand.
ACGACCGACTTCACGCTGGCCATTCCAGACGGTTGTCAGTGCCGGTGTAGCAATTGCCGCCTCTTCCAGATCATCATAACCGGTCACAGAAATATCTTCACCCGGCACCAGACCGGCACGGGCAATACCATTCATCAAACCAATAGCGACCAGATCGTTCCAACACACTGCTGCCGTCGGCTTGTCTTTCAGTGATAAAAATTGCGGAGCCACTTCAAAACCACCCTGCTTGGTGCGCGGCCCCGGAATACGCCATTCCGGCTTCACAGTCAGACCGGCTTTTTCCATCGCATTGACATAACCCTGATAGCGGTCGCGACCTGTAGAGGTCTGATCCGTACCGCCGATCATCGCAATACGAGTATGTCCGAGTGAAATCAGATGATTGGTCGCAAGACTGATGCCATAGGCATCATCGCCGCGAAACACCGGCACATCCGCACCTTCCACATTACGAGCGATCAGCACCACCGGCAGACCGTTATTTTCTGCCAGTTCAATATCTTCCGCAGGCGTACCGATAGCCGGAGACATGATTACGCCGTCTGCGCCGAGCTGCAAAAGCGTATCCACAAATGTGCGCTGCTTTTCCAGCTGATCATAATGATTGCTGAGAATGAAAGTCTGGCGGGAGCGATCCAGCTCCGTTTCAATAGAGCGCAGAATTTCCGCAAAAAACGGGTTCATAATATCATGAACCACAACACCGATAATGCCGGAGCGCGATGTGCGCAGCGATGCGGCACGACGGTTATAAATATAACCGATGGCGCGGGCATGTTCCTTGATACGGTCGCGGGTCTGATCCGCCACCAGAGGACTGTCACGCAAAGCCAGAGAAACCGTGGCCGTTGACACGCCAAGCGCATCAGCAATGGTTGAAAGTTTGATCTTCTGGGCCAAAAGCCGTCCGCCCCTTATTCAACAATCATATTCACCGGAACCGGCAGTTCTGCGGTATAGTTATCTTCAGTAATCTTAGTTAATCAATATCTAGAATATAGTTTAACAAATAGCGAGACAGTTTTTAGCAACTTATCTGGCAAATTATTCAATACGGAACACAGAGCCACCCTCACCTGCATTGTTCCGTTTTAATCGGCATCATCATCAGCCAGATCATCCGCCGTATCGGCCTCATCACTGGCAGCAGTGCGCAACGGGCGACCGGCAGCAACAGCATTCAGATTATTTTCCATCCGCGACAGCAATTTCAGCAGAACTTTACGCTCTTTCTTTTCAAAACCGCGCAGGCAGTCTTTTTCAGTTTTGCGTACCAGCTTTTCAATCACACGGATAACATCATGCCCCTGATCGGTCAGAAACACATGAGTCTGGCGCTGATCGCTTTCCGATGCCTGTTTGGTGACAAAACCCTGTGCCTGCAAACGGCTGATCGTTTTTGTCACTGTCGGGGGACGCACGCCCAGACGCTGCGCCAGAATACCGGGCGGCAGGCCGTCTTCTTCGGCAAGTTTCAGCAAAACCGCATCCTGCCCAGCATATAATCCGTGTTCCAGCAGCCGTGTGGCTAATATCGTGCGCATCATCCGCGCATTGTGCTGTAACGGCTGAAGAATAGCAGTTTTGCCTGACTTGCTCATATGCACCCTACCTGTCCGTTTATCATTTCATAAACAACCTAATTGAAGGTGTTATGACTGACAAGCAGCAGTCTGGCCGCAGCTGCAAGTCAGGACAACGGGCATAAAGGCGTATTTAGAATAGCCGCGGCCACACTCAGCCGTTATGATGCCTCTCACTTGCACATATCAGAGGAGAAATATTTTGCCGGAGATCACCCAGCACGCCAGTTCCGCCCTTTCTGACAGAGTGCCGCAAACCAGCGAGGCTCTCGTAACTGAGCCGCTGCAGGATACTATTCCTGAAAATCTCATTGCCGTCTTACCGCTGGGTGCCCATGAGCAACACGGCCCGCATTTACCCTTTGAGACGGACACAATCATCGCCGAAGGCATAGCTGCCCGTCTGGCAGAAAATCTGCCGGAGCATATTACCGCGCGCTTTCTGACAACTGAGCCGGTTGGCTATTCTGTTGAACATATGGATGTGGAAGGCAGCCGTACGCTGGCTTTTTCTGAAGCAGTGAACCGCTGGATCGGCATCGGCGAAAACCTCTGTGCCGCCAATATCCGCAAGCTGGTTATCCTCAATGCCCATGGCGGCAACTCTCCTTTGGCAACCATAGTCGCTACAGAACTGCGCGCGCGTCTGGGGATGCTGGCCGTGGCAACCCACTGGACAAGGTTCGGCATACCGGAAGATCTCATCAGTGCGGAACAAAAGCACCTTGATATCCATGCAGGCTATATCGAAACCTCTGTCATGCTGGCCTTGGCACCGGAGCTTGTGCAGATGGATAAGGCGCAGAATTACATCAATGAACAGGCAAAATTCATTGAAGAATTTCAGTATTTGCGTGCCTATGGCCCGCACGCTTTTGGCTGGATGATGAGCGATCTGAACAAGCAGGGTGCCGCCGGCAATGCTTTACGTGCCAATGCGCAAGATGGTGAGAAAATCATCGCCCATGCAGTGAGCGGCCTGACCGGCCTGATGGATGATGTCCACCGGTTTGATATCTCGGTCTTCGGGCAAACACCCTCACTTTGAAAACTGTCAGCAAAGCTTCAGAAGAGATTGCTCTATATAGCTAGTCTGTTCTATAGAATTACGGTTTCGCAATTCTTATATGCACAGAGATTTCAACATATAAACCGGCTCTGGCTCAACACCAGTTACCCGATCCGGTAAAAATTCTGACAATGAAGAGGCACTCTACCCATGAGCGATAGCCCTGTAGCAGATCAGGTTGCGACTGGCGCAACCACACTCCCTAAAATTCCGGTTACCGTGCTGACCGGCTATCTCGGCTCCGGCAAGACCACCCTGCTCAACCGTATTCTCAGCGAAAACCACGGCAAACGCTATGCTGTCATCGTTAATGAGTTCGGTGAAATCGGCATTGATAATGATCTCATCGTCGAGTCCGACGAAGAAATCTATGAAATGAACAATGGCTGCATTTGCTGCACAGTGCGCGGCGACCTGATCCGCGTGGTTGAAGGTCTGATGCGCCGTCCGGGTCGTTTTGATGCGATCATTGTGGAAACCACCGGCCTTGCCGATCCGGTACCGGTTGCCCAGACATTCTTCATGGATGATGATGTGCGTGCCAAAACCCAGCTTGATGCTGTGGTCGCCCTTGTTGATGCCAAACATCTGCCGCTACGCCTGAAAGACAGTAAAGAAGCCGAAGACCAGATCGCTTTTGCCGATGTGGTTCTGCTCAACAAGACCGATCTGGTTAATGCGCAGGAGCTTAGCCATGTCGAAGCGACTATTCGCGCCATCAATCCGCATGCGATTATTCACCGTACCCAGCGCGCAGAAATTGATCTGACGAAAGTTCTCGATCGCGGTGCTTTTGATCTCCAGCGTGCGCTGGAAAATGATCCGCATTTCCTCGATCATGATCATCCGGATCATGTTTGCGGCCCTGACTGCGATCACGACCACGGGCATGGGCATGGGCATGGGCATGGGCATCATCACCATGACCACGGACACGACCATCATGGTCATCACCACCATCATGATCACGACCATAGCTGCGGCCCAGATTGTAATCATGACCATGGGCATGACCACGGCCATGCTTCAGCGATCCACGACGTAACGGTTATGTCCGTATCCTTGCGCACCGGCGAGCTGGATGCCGCGAAATTCTTCCCGTGGATTCAGAATGTAACGCAGGTTCAGGGGCCGGATATTCTGCGCCTCAAAGGTATCATCGCTTTTGCCGGTGACGATGACCGCTATGTGGTACAGGGCGTGCATATGATTATCGAAGGCGATCACCAGCGTCCTTGGAAACCGGACGAAAAGCGCGAAAGCCGTCTGGTCTTTATCGGTCGTAATCTGAATGAGCAGGCACTGCGTTCCGGCTTCGAGAAATGCAAATAACCATGCCGACGATTGCCCCTATTGATCTGGGAAGCCACTGCCTGAAAGCCGGATTCCTCAATGATAATGCCTATTATGCACTGGCCGATGGTACACTCCATTGGCTGGATGAAGCGCATAAAACCGTAACCATGCATGATGGTTTGCTCTGCGTTGCACCAACGGCTGACAATAAAGCCCTGATCACCGGCGGTGAAGACGGACGCATCTGTCAGACTGACGAAAAAGGTAATGTGCAGGAACTGGCGGTTCTGCCGCGCAAATGGATCACTGCGGTTGCCAGCGGCCCTCATGGTGCAGTGGCCTATGCTTCCGGCCGTACCGCATGGGTGCGTGAAGCCAATGGCAAAACCACCGAATTTGCCCATGAGCGCAGTGTTGAAGGCGTTGCCTTCGCACCCAAAGGTCTTCGCCTCGCCATTGCCCGTTATAATGGTGCGACATTGCATTGGGCAGGCACTGCCGGCAAACCGGTTGATCTGGAATGGAAAGGCGCTCATACCGGCGTGATCTTTTCGCCGGACGGTCGTTTTCTGATCACCACTATGCAGGAAAATGCGTTGCATGGCTGGCGCTTGGAAGATAACCGCAATATGCGCATGACCGGTTATCCGGCCAAGGTCAAAGACTGGTCATGGAGCCCTAAGGGCAAATGGCTGGCCACTTCCGGCGCTCCTGCGGCAATCATCTGGCCATTCGCAGGCAAAGACGGCCCGATGGGCAAAGCGCCGCTGGAACTTGGCCTGCGCGGTGACACAATGGTTACAGCCGTTGCCTGTCATCCGGTCGAAGATATTGTCGCTGTCGGCTATCAGGACGGAATGGTACTGCTGTGCCGTTTTGCAGATCAGAAAGAAGTGCTGCTGCGTCGTCCGGGCAAAGGCGCCATCAGCTCAATGGGCTGGGATAAAAACGGTACACGCCTCGCCTATGGTGCGGAAACCGGTGATTGCGGTCTGATTAATATTCAGTGGTAACAAAGAAAAAAGCGGCTTCAGAGCATTTCCAGCAAAAGTGCGAAGCGCCTCCGCAGGGAAATCAGTTCACCGGACTGATTTCTTTTCCTGCTACGATGCGTTGGATAATGCGTAAAATAAAAAGAAAGAGCCGTTCCAGCAACTCGTTTAAACTGGAACGGCTCTAAGCCGCTTTTTTCATTACTTCTTCGATTGTTCCAGTGCCTGCTCGCTCTGAGTGGCCGGTTCCTGTGCTTCCGGCAGGGCTTTCAATTTATCCGTTTTGTCTTTGACCTTTGCCGTTACAGCCTGCGACATTGCTGGTGCGCCATCCGGTCCCTGCCCCGAGAGCCAGGCAGTCACCAGCGACACATCTTTCGCACCAATCATATGACCGGCCTTCACCACGCGTGCATCCACTTTGGCACCGCTGGTACGCAGCAAATCCGAGAGTGCAGGCGCAAAAGGCGCATACATCTTGTCATCGGCGCCGGTCACAACCAGCACCTTAGCTTTACTCAGATTGGCCGCAGGTGTCTGATCCAGCACCGGCATAGAGCGCATCAGAACAGCTTTTTTCACCAGATCAGGATGCAATATCATCGTAGCGGCCAGCAGATTAGCACCATTGGAATAGCCGACAAAAGTGGTGCGGCTCAGATCAATCTGATCGTCTTCAGAGAGCTTGGTCAGGAAACTGACAAAAGCATCCGCTTCATTACGCACATCTTTCTGGTCGAATTTTACCGGCGTAATGCGGGCATACCAGCGTGTGCGGCCTTCCTGCAAAACCCGTCCGCGGATACCGAGCAGCGTGGCACGCGGCCAGACTTCCTGCGCAAACGGCACAAGACTGGTTTCATTACCGCCGGAGCCATGCAACAGGACAATCGTTTCACCGCTGCCGTTTTCCGGCTTGGTAAAGTGATAAACAAATTTCTGACTGCGGGAAATTGCCTCTTTTACCACCTTGCTCACATCTTTCGCTGCTTCAGCAGCATCCGCTTTAGGATTACGCATGGTCAGCCCCGCGCCTGTGGCCGGTGTCATTATATCTGATTTCTTCATAAATGCCGCATTACCGGAAGCTGTTTCAGCACGGGACGGCGTCTCCTGCGCAAGCACAGCCTGCGGCAGAAACGAGATCAGCATAGCTGCCACAGTGGCAGAAGCGGAAAAAGAGAATAATTTGTTTACCATAGGAGAAGTTTTGCCGGACAAATATTAAAATAATCTAACAAGTCGGTAAATTGATGCATTGCATGCCTGTAAAGGCGCATTTTACGGAGAGTTGCAATTCTGGCAAGCTCAAAACAGGCCACTCTCTAAATCTCAATCGCGGCGAAAACATGCCATCAATAATTATTTTAACTTCATGCCGCATAATAAATATCTTCAACAGATATCCCGCCTCATCAGCAATACCGGAACCAAATGACATATAAACCAGCTATGGTCTTCTTAGCACTTCTGGCTCAGGCTTTTTTCAGTCTGGTTCTGATTATCATCACCGTCTGGGGCAGTCTTGCACTCCATTATCAGCTGACAGAATCGCGCCTGCTCACTTATGCTGCAATCGGCATATGGGTGCTGGTTGCGTTGGCTGCACTCAGCACACTCTGGTTCACCGACTTGCAACATTATCGCAGAGCCGCATTTATCAGTTTTGCAATCCTGTTCGCAATTTTGCTGATCTGGTGGCACGGCATCAAGCCATCGCTGAACCGCGACTGGGCACCGGAAGTCGCACAAACCGTCACGGCCGAATATAATGGCGATGTGGTGCGGCTCGATCATATCCGTGATTTTGACTGGCGTACGGAAAAGGATTTTACCGTTAACTGGAAAAGTGCCGATTATGATCTGAGCCAGATTAAAAGCGTTGACCTGTTCTTGTCCTATTGGGCGGGGCCAGCGATTGCCCACACATTGGTCAGTTTCGGATTTGAAGACGGGAGACAGGTCGTTTTCTCCGCAGAAATCCGTAAAAAACGCGGACAAGCCTTCTCTGAAATCGGCGGGTTCTTCAAAGATTTTGAACTGGCAATGATCGCGGCAGAAGAAAGCGACATTATCTATCTGCGCACCAATGTGCGTGGTGAGCATGTCTATCGCTATCACGTGGATATTGAACCGGAACAGGCACGGCAGCTTTTCAGACTATATACTGATACAGCCAACCGCCTGAGCAAAGAAGCCGGTTTCTATAACACACTGACAGCCAATTGCACGACCGTTGTCTTCGACATGGCACGAATTCTCGACCCGTCGATCGCACTTGATTATCGCGTGCTGCTCTCCGGTTATCTGCCTGAATATATGTTTGAAAAACAACTGATTGTAACGGCTGAGACCAATACGCAATCGATGCGTCTCAATGCGGACATCAGTGAGCAGGCAAAAGGCAGCCGCGAAGGTTATTCGCAGCGTATCCGTAACCCTGCTATGCCGCAGCCAGCGGTCGCACAATAAAATATCCGGTGCCGCATCATTATAATGCGGCACCGAGAAAAAATTAGTCTAGAGCAGCAGTTACGATGAACTCTACTTTGTAGCCCGGAGTTGCCAGATGGGCAGAACCGGTTGCGCGTGCCGGTGTGTTTGCAGGATCAACCCATGCTTCCCAAACCGCGTTCATTTCTGCGAAATCTTTCATGTCATCCAGCCAGATAATGGTCTGGAGGATTTTGGATTTGTCGGTACCGGCAACAGCCAGCAGACGATCAACTTCAGCCAGTGCGGTTTTGCACTGTTCAGTCACGCTTGCATTTTCTGTACCAACCTGACCGGCCAGATAAACAGTGTTGCCATGGACAACCGCACCGCTCATACGCTTGCCGGATTCGAAACGCTTAACAGACATAGTTCTTCCTCTCATTGTAAATTCGATAAAGCCTTATAAGCATCAAAGCGCGCCAAGACTATTTGTCAGGGTCAAGAAAACGGAAAACAGCACATATTTTTTCGGAATAATGTGAGCAATCCTTATGCTGACCGAATATTCCGCTCCATTCTTGACTCAAAACCTGCCTGCATCTATAAGCCGCCCCACGTTCAGATATTTTTTGCAAGGTCGTTCATCGACCGCGTCTGAACCAGCTCCTGTTAAAAAACAGATTTAAGAAGGGCCGCACACCGCGGTATTAAACAAATGAAGCGCACATATCAGCCATCTAAACTCGTCCGCAAGCGTCGTCACGGTTTCCGTTCGCGCATGGCTACTCCAGGCGGTCGTAAAGTTATTGCAGCCCGCCGCGCACGCGGTCGCGGCAAGCTTTCTGCATAATTGTTGCTCCGCGTAGAGCGGTGACACAACAAGCAAATAAGCAGACCAAAACACTCCGCCTTCGCAAGAGAGCGGAGTTTTTGGCTGTTCGCAGCGGGGAAAAGCGTCGCGGCAAATATTTCCTTTTGGAAGTAAAACAACGCGATGAGGCAACCAGCAAACAGGCAAAAACCGGTGAAAGCCCGCGTGTCGGCTTCACCGTTACCAAGAAAAACGGCAATGCGGTTATCCGCAACAGAATCCGCCGCCGCCTGAAAGCCGCCGCTGCACTCAGCGAAGCCGCAATGGCTCCGCAAACTGATTATGTTATTGTTGCACGCAGGGAAGCGTTAAACGCCCCCTTCAGCGCACTGACCAGAGAGCTCTCAAAGCGGTTTAAATGACCGTTTCTCAAAATAGGCCTGAATTATATTGTCTCAGCGTTCGCTTTTCTGAATGGCTCGTATTATAAGGCAGGCACTTAACTCTGACAGGTATGGGGCATATTCTGCACAGCGCTCTGTCAGCCAGCATATTATACGCTAGGACAGCGCAGCGATTTTGCGCACTTAGCTGTAATGAACTGACAGGAACCAGGACCCGTCAATGGAAAAAAATCGTAACTTCTTTCTCACCATTGGCCTGTCGATTCTGATTCTCACGCTCTGGCAGGTATTCTATCTGGGGCCAAAGACTGAGGCTCAGAGAGAACAGGCACGGATTGAAGCGCAGAATACTCAGAATGCGCAGGCAACATCCGCCAATGGTGCAACATCTGCCAATATCCCGCAGGGCAATGCGCCTCAGGCTGGTATTCCGGGTCAGACAGCAGAGGCTCAGGGAGCAAAACCTGTTACCCGTGAAGCAGCGCTGACTCAGAGCAAGCGTATCAGCATTGATACACCGCGCGTCAGCGGCTCGATCAATACTGTCGGCGCCCGTCTCGATGATCTTTTCCTGAAGGATTATCGCGAAACCGTTGATCCGAAATCCCCTGAAATTGAACTGCTTGCACCATCAGGCGTGAAAAAGGGCTATTTCGCTGAACTCGGCTTCTCCGGCAATGATGCAATCGGTACTGTTCCGGGTCCTGCAACCGAGTGGAATATTGAAGGCAATGACAAGCTCACCCCTTCAACACCGGTAACCCTGACCTATGCCAACGAAAAAGGCATCCAGTTTAAGCGCGTGATCTCCGTTGACGAGAACTATATGTTCGCCGTTGAGGATACGATCACCAACCCGACTGATGCTGCCGTTTCACTCAGCTCCTATGGCCGCGTAACCCGTTTTGAAAAGCCTGAACATGCCAGCGGTACTTATGTATTGCATGAAGGTCTGATCGGCGTTGTCGGCGATCAGGGTCTGCAGGAAATTTCCTATTCCAAGATCGAAGACAACAAGAACATGCCGCTTGCCAAAGCAACAGGCGGCTGGCTTGGCATTACCGACAAATATTGGGCTGCGACACTGATTCCGCCGCAGAACGAAAGCTTTGAAGCACGCTTCTCTTACTTCACTGACGGCACACCGCGTTATCAGGCTGACTTCCTCAGCGCGCCTGTAACCATTGCTGCCGGTCAGAACACCGTCATCAAGAACCATGTTTTTGCCGGTGCAAAAGAAGTTGCCAAGATCAAAGAGTATGAAGAAAAACTGGGCATCAAGCAGTTCGAACTGCTGATCGACTGGGGCTGGTTCTACTTCATCACCAAGCCGATGTTCTATCTCATCGACTGGATCTATAAATTCTCCGGCAATTTCGGTGTTGCTATTCTGGTGGTTACCGTTCTGCTGAAAGCCCTGTTCTTCCCGCTGGCCAACAAGTCCTACAAGTCGATGGCCCGCATGAAGATGATGCAGCCTGCGATGCTGGAAATCCGTGAGAAATATGCGGATGACAAAGTTAAGCAGCAGCAGGAAATGATGCAGCTTTACAAGCGCGAGAAGATCAACCCGCTGGCCGGTTGCTGGCCGGTGCTGGTGCAGATCCCTGTATTCTTTGCGCTCTATAAGGTTCTCTATGTCACCATCGAAATGCGTCATGCGCCGTTCTTTGGCTGGATTCATGACCTTGCTGCGCCGGATCCGACATCGCTGTTCAACCTGTTTGGTCTGCTGCCTTGGGATGTTCCTGCATTCCTGATGATCGGTGTATGGCCGTTGATTATGGGTGTCACCATGTTCCTGCAGATGCGCATGAACCCGACCCCGCCGGATCCGACACAGGCTGCGATCTTCACATGGATGCCGATTATCTTCACATTCATGCTGGCTGCATTCCCTGCAGGTCTGGTTATCTACTGGGCATGGAACAACACATTGTCCATTCTCCAGCAGGGCATGATCATGAAACGTCAGGGTGCCAAGATCGAACTTTTTGACAACCTGAAAGGCATGTTCAAAAAGAAAGAACCTGCGGCACCGGCGAAAACCGATAAGCCTGCCAAGAAATAAAACAAACAGAAAAGCCCCCTTTACGGGGGCTTTTTTATATCTGAAGCGCATTGACGGTTGACAAAAGCCACTGAAAGCTCAATGCCATAAAGAACAGTGTTATGTTGCAATGACACGGATATAAGCCACAGGAAGAATTGAGTGACCGAAGCAGAACTGGCCGTCGCAAAAGAAGCAGAGAAATATGCAGCACTTGTTGCCGAGGGCAAGGCTCTCTTCAACAAGCGATGGATTTTTATCCGCGGCGTGCCGTCCATGAAATTTCTGCCGCCGGAAGGCCCTGTTGAAATCGCTTTCGCCGGTCGCTCCAATGTCGGCAAATCCTCGCTGATTAATGCGATTGTCGGCCAGAACGGCTTGGCACGCACATCCAACACGCCGGGTCGTACGCAGGAACTCAACTATTTCGTACCGGATGGTTATTCCGGTGAGAATGGTGACCTGCCGCCATTGGCACTCGTGGATATGCCGGGCTATGGTTTTGCGGAAGCGCCGAAATCCATGGTTGATGCGTGGACACGTCTGGTTTTTGATTATTTGCGCGGCCGCACCACGCTGAAGCGTGTTTATGTGCTGATTGATGCCCGTCACGGCATTAAAAAGAACGATGCGGATGTGCTGGATCTATTGGATAAAGCCGCCGTCTCCTATCAGATCATTCTCACCAAGATCGACAAGATCAAGGAAGCAGGCGTGCCGCGCCTGATGGCGGAAACTCAGAAAGCGATTGCACGCCGTCCGGCCGCTTTCCCGCAGATTCTCGCCACATCCTCCGAAAAAGCCATCGGCTTTGATGCAGTGCGCGCTGCGATTGCCCTGCTGACCAAGGAATAGGAACCACGCCAGGTGGTTTCTTTATCACTCACATAACCCTTCATGCCGTGGAGTGCTCCATGACCGCGACAAGCCCTGAAATCCAAGCACAACTCCTCTCAGCCGCCCTGCCCTTCATGCAGCGCTATGAGAATAAAACTGTCGTCGTTAAATATGGCGGTCATGCCATGGGCGATGCGGCATTGGGCAAGGCCTTTGCCCGCGATATCGCGCTGCTCAAACAATCCGGCATCAACCCGATTGTTGTTCATGGCGGCGGCCCGCAGATTGCTGCAATGCTTGGCAAGCTTGGCATTGAATCCCGTTTCGAAGGCGGCCTGCGCGTTACCGATGAAAAAACGGTTGAAGTGGTTGAGATGGTTCTCGCCGGTTCAATCAACAAAGAAATCGTGGCGATGATTAATGCCGAAGGCGAATGGGCAATCGGCCTGTGCGGCAAAGACGGCAATATGGTTTTCGCTGAAAAAGCGCACAAGACTTATCGTGATCCGGATTCCAATATTGAGCGCGTGCTTGATCTGGGCTTTGTCGGCGAGCCGGTTGAGGTTGATCGCACCCTGCTCGACCTTCTGGCACGCTCCGCCGTTATTCCGGTGATTGCGCCGGTTGCACCGGGTCGTGATGGCAATACTTACAATATCAATGCAGACACCTTTGCCGGCGCAATTGCCGGTGCGCTGAGCGCAACACGTCTGCTGTTTCTCACCGATGTACCGGGCGTTCTGGATAAGAACAAAAACCTGATCAAGGAATTGTCGGTTGCAGATGCACTGGCACTGATTGAAGACGGCACCATTTCCGGCGGCATGATCCCGAAAGTGGAAACCTGTATTGATGCAATCCGCCGTGGTGTGGAAGGTGTGGTTATCCTCAATGGCAAAACCCCGCATTCCGTATTGCTGGAATTGTTTACGGAGCATGGTGCCGGCACACTTATTGTGCCGTAACTAACAATGCACACTTATTGTGCCATGAACTAAAGAGCACGCTTATCGTGCCGTAACGACAAGACCCTATAAAAAATCCCGCAATTTGCGGGATTTTTCTTTGAGCATTTCCAGCAAAAGTGGGAACCGGTTTTGCGTAGGATAATGCGTGAAAAAATGTCTTATTGCCATAATAATAAGAACAGAATGCCGGTAACAATCAGGATACATCCGGCCACTTCCATCCGGTTGATCCGCTCTTTAAAAATGAACACTGCCGAGATGAAAGTAAAAATCAGTTCGATCTGCCCGAGCGCACGCACATAGGCCACCTGCTGCAAGGCCATGGCTGTAAACCAGCCCATTGATCCCAGTACGCTGGACAGGCCAACCAGCGATGATGAGCGCCATGATTTCAGCACCAGAACAATCTCATTCTTGTCCTTAATCAGCATCCAGACCAACATGAAAACCGTCTGGAATGTCGTCACACAAGCCAAAGTTACCGCTGCCTGCATGATCGGGTTCGGGCCATCCAGCGACAGTGCTGCGGAGCGATAGGCCACAGCAGAAATACCGAACACACCGCCCGAAGCAATACCGATCAAAGCTGTACGGCTGACCAGCGCTTTAAACAAATTGCCCCAGCTCAGCGGCATACGTGCGACTGAAATCAGCATCACACCCAGTACACCAACAATAATTGCCAGAACGGCACCGGTCGTCAGGCGTTCTCCCAGCAGGATCAGCCCAAAGATGGCCGCCTGCACGGGCTCGGTTTTGGAATAGGCCGTGCCCACTGCAAAGTTGCGCAGGGTAAACAAATAAACCAGCATGATAGTGGCGAAGATCTGCGCCAGCCCGCCGACAACACTCCAGAACAGGAATGCACCGTTAAGCTGCGGCAAAGCAAAGCCCGCAAAGAAATGCAGACCCAGCACATAAAGAATGGCGACAGGAAAACCATAACCAAAACGCACAAAGCTTGCGCCTCTGGTGCCGAGCTTGCCTTGCAGTTTCTTTTGCAGTGTCGTGCGCACATTCTGCATAAAGGCAGCGGCAATTGTAATCGGTATCCAGAGTTCCATGATTATGCAGTGCTTTTCTGTTTTGTAGAAATATATCAGGCTCTGTTTGCCCTGCCCCGCCGCTAAATACAAGCCACTCGCTTCAGCGCTTAAGTGTCACGATAAATAAAGGCTGATCTTTACAAAACTTCGTGGCATAACACCTGCATGACCAATTTACCTGAACCGCGCCACTTCGCCCATGTCACTGACTGGGTGTTTGATATGGATAATACACTCTATCCGCACGACACTAATCTGTTCTCGCAGATTGATGTGCGGATGACATCTTATGTCTCAGAACTGCTGCAGCTGCCACGCGATGAGGCGCGCAAGGTTCAGAAGCGGTTCTATCAGGAATATGGCACCACCCTGAAAGGGCTGATGGAATGTCACAAGATTGACCCTGACGACTTTCTCGCCAAAGTGCATGACATTGACTATACGTGGCTGAAACCCGATCCGCTTCTGGGTGAAGCCATTGCCCGCCTGCCCGGCCGCAAATTCATCTATACCAATGGCGATCGCAAACATGCGGAAAATGCGGCAGCACAGCTTGGCATTCTCGACCGTTTCGATGATATTTTCGATATTGTTGCCGCACAGCTGGTGCCAAAACCGGAGCGTGCACCTTATGAGCTGTTTTACAAACAATGCGGAATCAACCCGCAAAAAGCAGCCATGTTTGAAGATCTGGCACGCAATCTCACAGTGCCAAAATCCACCGGCATGCGCACAGTTCTGATTGTGCCGAATAATTTTGAACCGGATTTCAGTGAGATTTGGGAAAGTGATCCCGCCTTTACTGACAGCGTGGATTTTGTCACGGATAATCTGACAGAGTTTCTGACTGCGCTACACCCGTAAATGCATCAACCCGTGCACAGCAAACGCCGTTTCACTTCACTGGAAGCGATGATCGATGCAACCGCGCACCGGCTGCTCGATCAGTTACCACAGCATGGCCTCTCCGGCGCACTGGTTGAGTTTCTGGTTTTCGGGCTGAAACAGGCATGGGCATGCCTGTTCGGCGGCGTCATGCTCGGGCTGATCATTCTCAGCAAATATCTGTGGGCGGACGGCTCTGCCCTGCCGCAACTGATCACACGCTATGATTTCCTGTTTCTGTCAGCCATCACCATTCAGCTGCTGATGCTTTTATGCCGCTTGGAAACCTTACGTGAAGCCAAGGTCATTCTGATTTTCCATATTGTCGGCACGGCAATGGAAATCTTCAAAACCCATATGGGGTCGTGGATTTATCCGGAGGAAAATCTGTTCCGTATCGGCGGCGTGCCGCTGTTTTCCGGCTTTATGTATGCGGCAGTCGGCTCCTATATGGCGCGGATCAACCGGATTTTTGACATCAGACTGGCAAACTATCCGCCATTACCGCTGACTTTTGCACTCGCCACCGGCATTTATATTAATTTCTTCAGCCATCATTATTTACCAGATATGCGCTGGCTGCTTTTTGCAGTCACCGCACTGATGTTCTGGCGCACCAGCATGCATTACCGCGTGTTCCGTTTTCGCCACCGTATGCCACTGCTGCTGGCGTTCTTCCTGACTTCCCTGTTTATCTGGATTGCCGAAAATATCGGCACATGGTCACGCGTCTGGCTCTATCCCGGTCAGCATGACCAATGGGTGCCGGTCTCGCTGTCCAAGCTCGGCGCATGGTATCTGCTGATGATTATCTCTGTTGTGCTGGTGACCGTTATTCATCCACCGAAACAGCCGGACGACAGGCAATAAAAAACGCCGGTGCGTTTACACACCGGCGTTTTAAATTCTCGCGATCAGCACTTACAGATCATAGTGATCTTTCACGACATTCCATGCCTCATCGGCCGTATCCACATAATGGAACAGCTCCAGATCTTCCGGCGAAATTGTGCCCTGCTCGGAGAGATACGGAATATTGATCGCCTTCGTCCAGAACTCTTTGCCGAACAGCACCAGCGGCACACGCTCCATACGGCCGGTCTGCATCAGGGTCAGCGTCTCAAACAGCTCATCCATGGTACCAAAACCACCCGGAAAGACGGCAAAAGCCTTGGCACGGAACAGGAAATGCATCTTGCGCAATGCGAAATAGTGGAAGTTGAAGCACAATTCCGGCGTGACATAGGCGTTCGGCGCCTGCTCATGCGGGAGCACAATGTTCAAACCGATAGACGGCGCACCAATGTCGGCCGCGCCACGATTGCCCGCTTCCATCACACCCGGCCCACCACCGGTGACGACGACGAATTCACGGTAATAGGTTGAAGCCGAATATTCCGAACAACGGCGGGCAAATTCCCGCGCTTCTTCGTAATAGACGGAATTAGCTTCAAGGTTCTTTTTCTGAACTTCATTTTTCGCAGCCCATGCCTCGCCGCCCGGCTCAGGGATACGCGCGCCACCGAACAGTACGACAGTCGACTTGATGCCGCGCTCTTCCATAATCATTTCCGGCTTCAGCAGCTCAAGCTGCAGGCGGATCGGGCGCAGTTCCCGCTTGGTCATAAATTCCGCATCACTGAATGCCAGCTTATAGGCCGGCGCACGGGTTTGCGGTGTATCCGGCACCGCAGCGACGCGCTTAACAGTTTCACCGGAATTGCTGAAAGGTGTCCAGCCATCTTTCTCAAGCGGATTCATGCAATATCATCCTGTTGTGGCAGCGACATCAATTATAAAAAAGCAAGCCACTGTTCGTGTTTCCATATTGAGTGTCTGAATCAAAAATCGTCAGGCCGAGACGAAAAGGGGGATTTCGAGAACCGGAACGGAGCGTACCTATTGTACGTGAGTACCGGAAGCCCAGAAATTGCCCTTTGCAGGCCGGCATGGCGACTTTTAGATCAGATACTGAGGCATATAGTGCAAAAGCGGCAATGCCAAGATTGACCATGCTTTGAGCATAGCCTAATCATTTGCCGAAAATATTCCGTAATCTGTATATTTCGTCAGGCATTTCGTCTGAATGACGAAATAAATGCGATTTAATTCCGTTTCAACACCTCAGGAGCAGTAATATGTCCCAGCCTGATCTGTCAGCTCTCGAAAAAATTATCACAAAAGCTTTTGATGAGCGTGACACAGTCTCGGTATCTACCACCGGAGAAATCCGTGATGCCGTCGCACAATCCCTCTTGCTGCTCGATCAGGGTAAAGTACGTGTTGCCGAAAAACAGGCAGACGGTAACTGGACAGTCAATCAGTGGCTGAAAAAAGCAGTTCTGCTTTCCTTCCGTCTTAACCCGATGGAAATCATCAAAGGCGGCCCGGGTGAATCCGTCTGGTGGGACAAAGTCGCTTCCAAGTTTGACGGCTGGGGTGCAGATGAGTTTACACAGGCCGGTTTCCGCGCTGTGCCAAACTGCGTTGTACGTCATTCCGCTTATATTGCACCAAATGCCATTCTGATGCCGTCTTTTGTCAATCTCGGCGCTTATGTCGGTGAAGGCACTATGGTTGATACATGGGCAACAGTCGGCTCCTGCGCTCAGATCGGCAAGAATGTGCATTTGTCCGGTGGCGTCGGCATCGGTGGTGTGCTTGAGCCGCTGCAGGCCGAACCAACCATCATCGAAGACAATTGCTTTATCGGCGCCCGCTCGGAAGTTGTGGAAGGTTGCATCATCCGCGAAGGTTCGGTGCTTGGTATGGGTGTCTATATCGGCAAATCCACCAAAATCGTCGACCGCGCAACCGGCGAAGTCTTCTACGGCGAAGTACCACCTTACTCAGTTGTTGTTGCCGGTACTATGCCGGGTAAACCACTGCCAAATGGTGAAGCAGGCCCGAGCCTTTATTGTGCCGTTATCGTTAAGCGTGTTGATGAGAAAACCCGCTCGAAAACTTCAATCAATGATCTGCTGCGTGATTAAAAGCAGCTTTTCACAAACAATAAAAGCGGCGGGCCTCAAGCCCGCCGCTTTTTGTTTGCACTACCGTCAATTAACGACGGGTGCTTGCAGGCGAATGATCGTCAAAGCCGTTAGCGGAACCGTCACTATAGGTTTCAGCCTGCGTGCTGGTTACAGTCGCATTAGCAGTCACAAATGTCTGGTCAGCTCCGTACAGATTGTCTGGAATACCGGCATTTGGATTTTCAGCAAAAGCAGCACCGGCAGTCAGAGCAAGGGCGGCAACAGTCAAAGCAATCTTTTTCATTTTCATATTCCTTTTATAGGCCGGTCATTTTCAACGGATCAGTTGGGAGGTCTGTTCATCAGACGTTGAAATCCGGCTGTCATTCATAATGTTAATGTTATGCGGAGGAGGTGCCGGCTAAATTAGCCGTTATAGCTGGATGGTGAATTATCACCGAAACCGTGAGCCGAACCGTCTGTAAAGGTTTCAGCCTGCGTGCTTTTCACGGTTGAAGTGGTAATCACAGGTGTCTTGTCATTGCTGTACAGATCATCAGGAATGCCAACATTTGGATTTTCAGCAAAAGCGGCACCGGCAGTCAGAGCAAGGGCGGCAACAGTCAAAGCAATCTTTTTCATTTTCATATTCCTTTTATAGGCCGGTTATTTTCAACGGATCAGTTGGGAGGTCTGTTCATCAGACGTTGAAATTCGGCTGTCATTCATAGTGTTGATATTATGCGGAGGATGTACCGGCTAAATTAGCCGTTATAGCTGGATGGTGCATTATCACCGAAACCGTGTGCGGAACCGTCTGTAAAGGTTTCAGCCTGTGTGCTTTTCACAGTTGAAGTGGTGATCACAGGTGTCTTGTCATTGCTGTACAAATCATCAGGAATACCCGCATTTGGGTTTTCAGCAAAAGCTGCTCCGGCAGAAAGAGCAAGTGCAGCAACAGTCAAAGCAATCTTTTTCATTTTCATATTCCTTGTTCAATTTATGTGAACGTGCTTGGGAGAAGCGCCGTTCCGATGACCCTGAGATAGGAGCCATTGTTTAGGATTTCAACTCACATAAATTTTACGAATAAATAAAAATTCTGACACAATCTTTCCTTGAAAAAACAACGAACACATATCAATTCAATAAAATCAATAGCTTAATAGCTTAAAAATTCGACAGATATTTCAATATTCGCTGTATCATTCTCTAAATAGAGACATTCCGTTCGTTGTATCGTTCCTAATTAATGAACAATAACAGTTTTATCACAATATTATTACCGGCTGTTACAGTGCTGTTTTTGGAATTAGATACCGGCAAATCACAGTGTGACTCATCAAAGATAGATTCCAGATGCGCCAGCTTGCGGCATCTGCTAAGCCTTGTGCATGATGACCACATTTGATCCCGCCGAAAATCTCGCTGCTCTTATCCGCTGCCCGTCAGTTACACCGGCAGAAGGCGGAGCTCTCACAACGCTGCAGGCAATGCTGGAACCGCTCGGCTTCAAAATCGAGCGTCCTGTCTTCACCGAAGAAGGCACGCCGGACATAGAAAATCTCTATGCACGCCTCAAAGGCACAGGCCCGCATCTGATGTTTGCTGGCCATACCGATGTCGTGCCGACCGGTGATCTCTCGCTCTGGAAGCACCCGCCTTTTGCAGCCGTTATTGAGAATGGTGAACTCTATGGCCGTGGTGCAGTTGATATGAAAGGTGGCATTGCCTGTTTTGTTGCCGCAACCGCCCGCTATCTGAAAAAATTTCCGGATCGCAAGCCGAATATTTCTTTCCTGATTACCGGCGACGAAGAAGGCCCTGCAATCAACGGCACAGATAAATTACTGCATTGGGCAAAAGCTAAAGGCGAAAGCTGGGATGCTTCCCTTGTCGGCGAGCCAACCAATCCTGACCGTCTGGGTGAAACAATTAAAATCGGCCGCCGTGGCTCTGTCACCGGCACGGTAACAGTTCATGGCACACAGGGGCACGTGGCTTATCCGCATAATGCGGATAATCCGGTGCGCGGTATTATGGCTCTGCTGAACAGCCTGCTGATACCGGCCTATGATCAGGGTACAGAGAATTTTCAGGCGACCAATCTGGAAATCACTTCGATTGATGTCGGCAATCCGGCAACCAATGTCATTCCGGCAAAAGCAATCGCCTCATTCAACATCCGCTTCAATGACACATGGACAGCCGATACTCTGCAAAAAGAAGTTACACGTCGTCTGAGCGATGCTGCACAGGACAATCCGTTCCGGCAGGATAAATCGGTGCCACTTCACTATGAGTTACAGTGGAGCGAACGCCCGAGCCATGTATTTCTGACCCGCAATGACAAGCTGATTGACTCTCTGAACGATGCGATCAAAGCGGTGATCGGCAAACAGGCCACACTTTCCACATCCGGCGGCACATCTGATGCCCGTTTCATTAAAGATTATTGTCCTGTGGTGGAATTCGGCCTTGTCGGCCAGACCATGCATATGGCCAATGAGCGGACGTCACTGCAAGACCTTGAAAATCTCACCGCAATTTACGAAAAATTCCTTGAGGGCTTTTTCGCCTGAGTCATTTTACTTCGGGTGCCTGTCGTGAAAACACAGGCACCTCTTTCGTCGTCACTTATACAGGTTGCCCATGCCCAGTTTTGAAGAGATTCAGTATTATTTCTCCGCAGTCTGGCGCACCATGACCGGCCATCCGGAAGCATTGAATGATCTGAATACGGATGCAGACGGTTTCTGGCGATCTTTTTATGCAATCCTGATTTCTCTGCCGCCAATGCTGATCGGTTGGGTCGAAATCGCAGCCCGCCTTACCGAAGGAACAGAAGGCGGCGATGCAACAGCATTGCGCCTTATCAATACGGTCAAGCTCGGCGCTATTGATATGATTGTCTGGCTGTTACCGCTGCTCATCATCGGCTTCCTGAGCCGCAGCCTTGGCCTTGAACGCCGTTTTTCCACCTATGTAGTCGCTACCAACTGGACCACGGCTTTATTTGCGTGGATTTATGCCCCGCTCTCATTCCTCAATCTGCTGCTGCCGGATTTGTCTCCGGTCTTCGCAGGTATCGGTTTCGGGCTGTTTCTGGCGACATTGGTGCTGAGCTACAGGCTCACCCGTGCAGCATTGCAACGGCCACATAGTTTCGCCGCGCCATTTTTCATTTCTATAGTGTTGGGCAGTATTATGCTGACAATCATACTGCAAAATCTGGCAGGTTTTATGCCTGCTCTATAAAATCAGCGGATAATCCGCACCAATCATATAGAGGCCATGGGCAGGTGCCACGACACCGCAGGCTTTACGGTCACGCGCTTCCAGTGCCGCCACCAGATCGTCATTGGTCCAGCGGCCTGTACCCACTTCGCTGATGCTGCCAACCAGTGACCGCACCTGATTATGCAGGAAAGACCGTGCAGATGCCCGCACCTCAATCAACTCGCCATGGCGCTGCACATTCAAGAGATCAAGCGTTTTAACAGGGCTTTTGGACTGACATTGTGTTGAGCGGAATGTCGTAAAATCATGCAGACCGACAAGCAATTGTGCGGCCTCGTGCATGGCATCCGTATCCAGCTTTTTCGCCACCCACCAGGCACGGCTGGCTTCCAGCGCCAAAGGTGTGCGACGGTTGATTATGCGGTAAATATAATGTCGTCCCAGCGCACTGAAACGCGCATCAAAATGATCCGGCACTTTCTCGACATTAATCAGAAAGACGCTCTCTTTATCCAGTGCCAGATAGGCATTGACCGCATCGCGCACTTTGGATGCGCCCCAATCCTTGGTCAGATCAACATGGGCGGTTTGTTGAAAAGCATGAACGCCGGCATCGGTACGCCCTGCAGCACCAATTGAATTACTGTCACCGCAAAATTTGAAAATCGCGGCTTCAATAGCCCCCTGCACCGTCGGCGCATTATCCTGCCGCTGCCATCCGGCATAGGGCGAACCATCATATTCAACTGTCAGGCGATAACGCGGCACTCAACTCTCTCCGAATGCAGAAGCATAAATCAATTTACCTTGCAAAGGCGCAAGAGTGGCTGTGTCCGTGAGGTGCTTTGCCTGCAAATATTTAGCCGGATAAACACTCTCAAGTCCGGCAGCATCGGCAACACTGTAACCGAAGCGTCCGTAATAGGCCGGATCGCCTAAGACAATGCTCAGAACCTCACCTTGCTGAACCAGCAGCTTGTGTGCGGCCTCAACCAGAGTACTACCCAGTCCCGTCCGCTGCATTTCCGGTGACACAGCAAGCGGCGCCAAAGCAACAGCAGCCAGACGATTGCCGGACTGTTCGACCCATAATCTGGAAAACAGAATATGTCCGGCAATTTGACCGGCAATTTCCGCAACCAGCTCCAGCACAATGTCACCATCAGCGGCCAGCTTGCGTACCAATGCAACCTCATCAGCCCCGTCAAAAGCAGCGGCAATCACACCATCAATCGTTGAGCGATCCTGCTCTCTGACGGGGCGTATATCCGGCTGCTTGACAGGAGAATGACTCATGACAGAATTGTACCGGTTGCGAGCTTAACGCCATTGCAAAATTCGGTACTACTCACCGGCTTACCACCCGCTTTTTGTACCAGCGTCAGCGCAACCGCGCCCTCACCACAGGCAATCACCAGCTGACCTTCCAGCACCTCACCGGCTTTGCCAGCGCCATCAGCGATCACCGAACGCAGCACTTTCACGCGTTCAAGCTGACCATTGATTTCCATTTCGCACCATGCCCCCGGAAACGGGCTCAGCCCACGGATACGGTCATGCACGGCCTGTGCAGGTTGCGACCAGTCGATGCGCGCTTCGGATTTTTCAATCTTGGAGGCATAGGTCACGCCATCTTCTGACTGCGGGTTGAGCTTCAGACTGTCACGCTCCAGTGCAGCCATAGCACGCACCATCAGATCGGCACCCGTAATACTCAAACGATCATGCAACTCGCCGCAAGTCATATTCGGGGTAATGGTGATTTTCTCGACCATGGCGACAGGGCCGGTATCCAGCCCCTCATCCATTTTCATAATCATCATGCCAGTCTCGGCATCACCAGCCATAATCGCACGCTGAATTGGCGCCGCACCACGCCAGCGCGGCAACAGAGACGCATGACCATTATAACAACCAAGTGCAGGTGCTTCGAGAATAGCCTTTGGCAGCAACATGCCATAGGCAACAACCACAGCGACATCCGCATTGAGATCGCGGAAAATCTGCTGTTCTTCTTCACTTTTCAGGCTTTTCGGGGTGAAAACAGGAATACCGAATTCTTCCGCTTTTTCATGCACCGGCGATTTCGTCAGTTCCAGACCACGACGACCGGCCGGACGCGGCGGCTGACTGTAAACAGCCACAATTTCATAGCCCTGTCCGATCAGCGCTGTCATCACCGGAACAGAAAATTCCGGCGTGCCCATAAACACAATACGTAACGACATAGACTATCCTACCTACACTCTCTGACCTGACCGTAATTCAGCCTGTATTTCAGATTTTTTTACCTGAAGCCGGCACATGGGTCTTGGCCAGTTTTTTGAATTTCTTGATCACCATATCCCGCTTGAGCTTGGAAATATGGTCGATAAAAAGCACGCCATCCAGATGGTCAATCTCATGCTGCAGACAGGTCGCCATCAGGCCCTCAGCTTTGATTTCCTGCGGTTTACCGTCCAGATCCTGATAGGTCACGCGCACAGTCGCAGGGCGTTCCACTTCCGCATAATAATCAGGGATCGAGAGGCAACCTTCTTCATAGCTGCTCGGCTCATCCGAGCGCTCGACAATCACCGGATTGATAAAGACATGTGGCGCAGGGGCATCGCCCTCTTTCGCCAGATCAATCACCACCATACGGATCGGCTCAGCCACCTGAATTGCAGCCAGACCAATACCCGGCGCATCATACATCGTGGCAAACATATCGTCAGAAAATTTACGCAAATCCGCATCGAAACGCTCAACGGGTTTGGAAACCTGACGCAAGACCGGATCAGGAATAAAAATAATCGGCTTAATGGTCATCACAGTGATCCGGTGTTGCAAATGATTGAAAATATCTGACACCCGCGCAGGCAGGCACAATCGGAATGATGTCCGATCTAATCTCTCAGCACTCCGCCGTCAATAAATTACATGAGATGAACAAAAATTTGTTCACGTTTTATTCTTATATTTACCGCGAATCGTGTAATCTTTATCTATGGAAACATTATCTGCTTCAGAAATACCGGCATCCTTTGCGGGCGCTCTCGGCCTCAGCCCCGCTCAGTTCTTACTGGCGGCGGGCGGTTTTGTACTGCTCATCATCCTTCTGCTGTTCTGGCTGTCCGGCCGTAACAGCAGAACGATGTTGCATGCACAATTCCAGTCGGAAGAGCGAGCGCGCGAGGCAGAAATGCAAATGCAGTCGATCCTGAAAAGTCAGGCAGAGATGCAGGGCCGGATGCAGACAATGGCAGAGCTTTTCGGCGCCAGACAGGCAGAGCTCAATAAATCTATCCGCGACCGGCTCGACGGCATGACCAGTCATCTTGGCCGCAGCATCAATGAACAGACCCGCTCGACCCATGAAAACTTAAGCAAGTTGCAGGAGCGGCTGGCGGTGATCGACACCGCGCAGAACAACATCCAGTCGCTCGCCGGTCAGGTTGTGCAATTGCAAGCCATCCTCGCCAATAAGCAAACGCGGGGTGCTTTCGGCCAGTCGCGGATGGAAGCAATTATTGCCGACGGTCTGCCAATGGGTGCCTATGAATTTCAGGCTACACTCTCCAATGGCATGCGCCCTGATTGTCTGGTACGGATGCCCAACGGCACAGCCTCATTAGTGGTCGATGCCAAATTCCCGCTGGAAAGCTGGAATGCATTGAAGGCCTCGGAAACACCGGAAGCCAAACGTCATTACGAACAGCTGCTCCGCCGTGATATGGAGGTACATATCCGTGACATTGCCGCCAAATATTTCATCAGCGGAGAAACACAGGATACGGCTTTTCTGTTTGTGCCGTCAGAATCGATCTTTGCGGAAATTCACGAGAATTTTGAGATGATTATCCAGCGGGCGCACCGCTCACGGGTGGTTATCGTCTCGCCTTCCCTGCTGATGCTCTCCATTCAGGTCATCCAGTCTGTGCTCAAAGATGCGCGGATGCGGGAACAGGCGCATCTCATTCAGGGAGAAGTTGTGCGGCTGATGGATGACGTATCACGCCTTGATGAGCGTGTGCGCAAATTACAAACCCATTTCTCACAGGCCAGCCGCGACATTGACGATATTCTGATCTCATCTTCCAAAGTCACCCGTCGTGGTGCGAAGATTGAGGCATTGGAACTCCCTATTTCTGGTACAACGGAAGGGCAACAATCATTCAGAGAAGTTAGAAATTAAAATAAGCTTGGAGCGTGTCCATATCGCTCCAAGCAAAAAAATTAACGAGTATGACACTCAAGCGAACAATGTCTGCAACCATCGGCGAGGTAATAATATTTTTTTGCTTCCATTACAGCGGCTTGGCACCCATAAAAATCCCCTAAATATTTTTTATTTTCAACTGATGGCATCCAAAAACAGCCCTCCTTATGAACCTCACGATCCCCATTAATCTGAGCATTTTTATTCATATAATATTTCAAGTCACAACTCCTAAATAAGAATGAAACTTCAATATAACAGCAATGTATATTTAAACAAATAATTTCACTTAAATAATATTTAATTAAATTAAACTTAAATATAAAATAATTACTTGTATTAACCTGCACAAAAATCGACAACCATTAAAATAAATTGAGATTTTTAGAGCCCCCCGCTACAGCAATACAACAAAATATCTATCTTAAATTATGCCCGCAACACTTTGCCCGACAAATAAAAAAGCCGGACGCACATTGCATCCGGCCTTAATTCTACAATAAAAATCAGTAGTTTATGTCTTTATATATTACATAAAGACCAGAGCCTGATCAGCCCTTCATTGTCTCACGAATACGGGCAACCAGCGCATCACTTTCCGGAAAGCCGTTTTCAGCTTTACGATCCCACACCACCTGCTCATTCAGACGGATGATGTAATTGCCGTCGCCGCCCGGAATAAGCGCGATCTCACCGACTTCATCACCGAATGCCTGCAACAATTCCTGAGCCGCCCATGCAGCACGGAGCATCCAGTTACACTGGATGCAATATTCAATGGTAATACGTGGTTTAGCAGTCATATCGAAATATCCTATATTAAGTAGAGCGTTCCCGTTCATATTGAATCGTTAGAACCACTCTACTCTTTTGTTTTACGCATTTTCCTACGCAAAACCGGTTCCCACTTTTGCTGGAAATGCTCTAAAACAACCCCGCCGGAAGGCGGGTCTGCTCGAAATCTATGAAGTGATTATTCATCACCCATTTTAAGCGCCTGAATAAAGGCTTCCTGCGGAATTTCCACCTTACCGAACTGACGCATGCGCTTTTTACCTTCCTTCTGCTTTTCCAGAAGTTTGCGCTTACGCGAAACGTCACCACCGTAACATTTCGCCGTCACGTCCTTACGCAGAGCCGAGATCGTCTCACGCGCAACAATACGTCCGCCAATTGCCGCCTGAATCGGAATTTTGAACATATGCTGCGGGATCAGGTCTTTCAGCTTTTCACACAGCACACGGCCACGTTTTTCAGCGGCAGAACGGTGTACCAGCATGGAGAGTGCATCAACCGGCTCGTCATTGACGAGGATCGACATTTTCACCAGATCACCTTCTTTATATTCCGACAGATTATAATCGAAAGAAGCATAGCCTTTGGAAATCGACTTCAGGCGATCGTAGAAATCGAACACCACTTCGTTGAGCGGCAGTTCATAGGTCACCATCGCACGCGGGCCGACATAAGACAGATCGACCTGAATACCACGACGCTCCTGACAGAGTTTCAGGATCGAACCGAGATAATCATCCGGCGTCAGAATCGTCGCTTTAATCCACGGCTCTTCAATGGACGTGATTTTCACCACATCCGGCATATCTGCCGGATTGTGCAGTTCCTTCACCGAACCGTCGAGCATATTCATGCGATAGACAACGGAAGGTGCAGTAGCGATCAGATCAAGATCAAATTCGCGGGAAAGGCGTTCCTGAATGATTTCAAGATGCAACAGCCCGAGGAAACCGCAACGGAAACCAAAGCCCAAAGCGGCCGATGTTTCCATTTCAAAGGAGAAGCTCGCATCATTGAGACGCAGCTTGCCCATGGCAGCACGCAAATCTTCAAAATCAGCCGCATCAACAGGGAACAGACCGCAAAAAACCACCGGCTGTGCAGGTTTGAAACCCGGCAGCATGGTTGTTGTCGGACGCTTATCCTCGGTGATCGTATCACCGACGCGGGTATCTGCCACTTCCTTGATCGAAGCGGTGATAAAGCCAAGCTCACCCGGCCCCAGATCTTCAACAGCCACCATTTTCGGTGTGAATACGCCGACGCGCTCCACCGGATATTTGGCACCTGTGCCCATCATGCGGATGGTCTGACCTTTTTTCAGCACACCGTCGATGATGCGCACCAGTACGATTACGCCGAGATAGGTGTCATACCAGCTATCCACCAGCATGGCTTTGAGCGGTGCATCACGATCGCCTTCTTTTGGCGGCGGCAGGCGCTCAACAATCGCTTCCAGCACATCCGGAATACCCAGACCGCTTTTCGCGGAGATTTCCACAGCATCCGATGCATCGATACCGATCACATCTTCAACCTGTTCTTTCACGCGCTCAGGATCAGCCGCAGGCAGATCAATCTTGTTCAGCACAACAACCAGATCATGATTATTGTCAATCGCCTGATAAACATTGGCCAGCGTCTGCGCTTCCACGCCCTGAGAAGCGTCCACCACCAGCAGCGAACCTTCACAGGCCGCCAGTGAACGGGAAACTTCATAGGCAAAGTCAACGTGGCCCGGCGTGTCGATCAGGTTGAGAACATAGTCCTCACCGTTTTTCGCACGATAATTCAGGCGAACGGTCTGCGCCTTGATCGTGATGCCGCGCTCGCGCTCGATATCCATCGAGTCGAGCACCTGCTCTTTCATTTCACGATTATCAAGGCCGCCGGTTGCTTGAATCAAACGGTCGGCAAGTGTCGACTTCCCATGATCAATATGGGCGACGATGGAAAAATTCCGGATATGGTCAAGTGGTGTGCTCATGCGCGCGATTTAGCAGCAGATTTGCGCAAAGGCAAAGGGGATTCATGCAAATCGGGGCAAAACAAAGCTTAAAGTGTAATCTTTCGGGGTATGGTGCATTATGTCCCCTTTGCGAAACGGCAAAAAACCAGTAAAGCGTGACCCCAAAGCTGGCAGAACGCGCAAGACATCGCGGGGCAGCACTGGAAAGTTCACTGCATAGAGATGGACACATCGCTAGCAGTTATCATGCCGCAATAGGACCGGCGCAGGAGACAGGTCATGGACACGCAAACGCTTAATCACCGCACAACACCAAAGCTGGTTACAGTTTTCGGTGGTTCAGGTTTTGTAGGGCGTCATGTTGTTGATGCACTGGCACGGCGCGGTTACCGTGTGCGTGTTGCTGTGCGCAAACCGGAAATTGCCTATTATATGCAGCCGCTTGGCAATATCGGTCAGATCCAGCTGGTTCAGGCCAATATCCGCCATCGCTGGTCAATTGAACGTGCCGTCAAAGGCGCGGATTATGTTGTTAATCTGGTTGGTATTCTGACTGAAGGCGGCAAACAGCGTTTCAACACTGTTCATGCCATCGGTGCAAAACATGTAGCTGAGGTTGCTGCCGCTGCCGGTCTGCCACTGCTGCATATGTCGGCACTCGGAGCAGATCTGAAAAGTGCATCCGAATATGCCCGCACCAAAGCCGAAGCAGAACGTCAGGTACTGAGCGTAAAGCCGGATGCAGTTATTCTGCGCCCGAGCGTCATTTTCGGCCCTGAAGACCAGTTCTTCAACAAATTCGCCAGCATGTCCCGCTTCTCCCCGTTCATGCCTCTGATCGGCGGCGGCAAGACCCAGTTCCAGCCGGTTTATGTCGGCGATGTGGCTGAAGTGATTGCCCGCGCGGTTGAGGGTAAATTGCAGGCAGGCAAAGCCTATGAACTGGGTGGCGCTGAAGTGCTGACCCTGCGTCGTTGCATGGAAATTTCGCTGGAAGTGATCGGCCGTAAGCGCGCCTTCATCAACCTGCCTTGGTGGGTTGCCAGCCTGCAGGGCAAGATTCTCGGCCTGCTGCCAAACCCGCCGCTGACCAGCGACCATGTTAAATTGCTGAAGAGCAATAATGTGGTTTCACAGGAAGCTGCGGATGCTGACCTGACACTGGAAGGTCTTGGCATCAAACCACAGGCAATTGATGCAATCCTGCCATCCTATCTCTGGCGCTACCGTGTGCTGGGTCAGTATGACAAGGCAAGCCTTGCCCGCTAAGCCATTCATAAATTGAATAAAATAAAGGCCCCTTTCGGGGCCTTTTCTGTTTCATATATTTGAAGCTTACCCCCAGACCATCAATGCGGCCAAACCGGCGGAACCGACGATCAGTCGCCACCAGGCAAATAATGCAAAACCGTGGCGGGAAACATAATCCAGCAAATAACGCACAACAATCACACCGGAGATGAAAGCCGCAACAAAGCCGATACCAATCTGCGCCATATCATTCGTTGAGAGCAGCGCATGATTTTTATAGAGATCATAGGCAAAAGCACCGGCCATTGTCGGCATTGCCAGAAAGAACGAAAATTCTGCAGCGGAACGCTTATCCGAGCCCATCAGCAAAGCACCGACAATGGTCGAACCGGAGCGGGACACCCCCGGAATCATTGCCAAGCACTGCACAAGACCGATCATGAAGCACATTTTCAGCGGATATTGCGTCACATCATTATAGCGCGGACGCAGCGGCAGACGATCCACCCACAGAAGAACAAAGCCGCCGACAATCAGCATCGAACAGACCAGCACCGGCGTTTCAAACAAAACCTGCTTGATATAGCTATGTGCCATTGCGCCGATCACGGCCGCCGGCAAGAAGGCCAATATGATTCCGGTTGCGAAGCGCCTTGCACCCGCATCCCGAGGCAGATCAGTCAGCAGCTTCCACAAACGTCCGAAATAAACACTTAAGATTGCGAGAATAGCTCCAAGCTGAATCAGCACCTCAAAAGTGCGGCCGGTTGATTCAAAGCCAAGAAAATGTCCTGCCAGCAAAAGATGGCCTGTAGACGAAACCGGCAGAAACTCGGTCAGACCTTCCAGAAGACCGAGAATCGCAGCCTCGAATATTGCCCATGCGTCCATAATGCTGAATACCTTTGTCTGCGTTATATAAAAATTGCTGCCGGTTCTGACAGGCTTTAAACATCTGATTTATGCAGACATCCTGTCAGCAAGCTGAACATGAGCAGAAAAACAATCGCCCTGCCTTAAATTCAGCCTGTTGAAATGTTTTTACTCAAAATGCAATGCATCTTTATGTAACTCACCCGTCCTAACCAATTATTTATAGGAAGCCTGTATAATTACGCAAAATGCTCTACAACCGCATTTTTATTGCGTCTGATGTTTTAATCTAACCCCTCATCTGCCGCTCAGGTTTAACCCTCTGCCGGACCGGAACCTTCTGTAAGGTCTGACTCTTTTGCAGATCGGCTACAAGCTGGCAGATTATTCAGTCCGATTACCGGCTCACCGGTGGCAATGTCCCAGACCATGCCGCTTCCAAGCCACACCTGAAAGTACTATCGAACCACATGCTCACGCTGTTTCACCATCCGATGTCTACAACCTCCCGTTATGTCCGTCTGATTCTCAATGAATATGGCGTGGAAGCGGAAATGATTGAGGAACGTCCGTGGTCACGCAGAAAAGAGTTTCTGGCACTCAATCCTGCCGGAACTTTGCCGGTTTTGCTGGCCGAAAATGACTGGCCGGTTGTCGGCGCCACAGTGATCGCCGAATATATGGATGAAACCCGCGGCGCGCTGAAGCGCAATCGCCGTCTGCTGCCGGAAACCCCGATGGAGCGCGCTGAAGTGCGCCGTCTCGTCGACTGGTTTCTGATTAAATTTGAAAATGAAGTCACCCGTCATCTTGCCCGTGAACGCGTATTCAAATTGCAGATGTCGCAGGAAATGGGCTCATCCGCGCCGGATTCCACAGCAATCCGCGCAGCCCGTGCCAATATCCGCCAGCATCTGCGCTATACAGACTGGCTGGCCGCGACCCGCAACTGGCTGGCCGGTGATACACCAAGCTATGCCGATATGGCAGCGGCTGCCGGTATTTCCATTCTCGATTATCTGGGGGAGATTGAGTGGGCAGAACACCGCGCTACCCGCGAATGGTATGCGCGCATGAAATCCCGTCCTTCTTTCCGTCCGCTTCTCGCTGATCGTGTGCGCGGCATTTTTCCGGCATCCCATTATGGCGACCTCGATTTCTGATCGCGCTCCAAAGAAACCTCTGCCGAAAAGCGATGAGCCTCCTGCTGTCCGTCTGAAGCGCTTCTTAATGGAAGAGGCCGCAGCGGTCGGTTTTGACGTTGTGGCGATTACGACGCCGGACGCCATTCCGCAGGCACCGCAGCGGTTGCGCTATTTTCTGGATCATGGCCGCCACGGCTCCATGGAATGGCTGGAAGAAACAGCTGACCGGCGCTCGAACCCGTCTGAGCTTTGGCATGAAGTACGCTCCATCGTCATGCTGGCGATGAATTACGGCCCAGACCACGACCCGCGCACTCTGCAAAGCAAAAAAGACTGCGGGGCGATCTCGGTCTATGCGCAGAACCGCGATTATCACGATATTATCAAAGGCAAGCTCAAACATATGGCCAGCCGCTTTGCGGCACGAACCGGCCATGAGGTGAAAGTCTTTGTCGATACGGCTCCGGTGATGGAAAAGCCGCTGGCGGTTTCCGCCGGCATGGGCTGGCAGGGTAAACATACTAATATGGTGAGCCGCGAATATGGCTCATGGCTGTTTCTCGGCTCGATTTTCACCACGGCTGATCTTGAACCCGATCGTGCTGGCAAAGACAGTTGCGGCAAATGCCGCGCCTGTCTTGATGCCTGCCCGACAGATGCCTTTCCCGCCCCCTATCAGATTGATGCGCGGCGCTGTATTTCCTATCTCACCATCGAGAATAAAGGCCCTATCCCGCACGAATTTCGCACCATGATGGGCAACCGTATCTATGGTTGTGATGACTGTCTGTCGGCCTGTCCGTGGAACAAATTCGCGCAGGTCTCCAGAGAGGCCAAATTACAGGCTCGGGAAGAGCTGAAAGAACCGGCTCTTGATACTCTGCTGCAACTCGATGATCCCGCTTTCCGCACGCTGTTCAGCGGCTCGCCGGTCAAGCGGATCGGGCGTGACCGCTTTATCCGTAACGTGCTGATTGCAGTTGGGAATTCAGATAATCCGGCCTATCTCCCAATGATTGAGCAATTACTGAGTGATCCCGCACCGGTCACACGCGGGGCTGCTGTCTGGGCACTATCTCAACTGGCTGATGTGCAGCAATTTCTGCATCAGAAAAACCAGCATCTTCCCCTTGAACAAGAGGCCGAAGTGATCGAAGAATGGCTGACTGCCGCAGCGCAAATTGAGAGAAACAAATAATGCATATTTTTCTGTTCGGCTCCGGCTATTCCGCTCATTATTTTATCGAAGCACTCAAGCAAAATCCGGCAGCAAAAATCAGCTCAATCACCGGAACTGTCCGCCGTCCGGAACAGGCAGAAATTTTACGCAAAAACGGTATCACACCTGTTTTCTTTGATGCGGAACAAGGCCTCAGCGCAGCATTGCGCGATGAATTGCAACAGGCAACGCATATCGTCTCGTCTGTCGCGCCATTAACCGGCAGCGCGGATGAAACAGACCCGATCCTGCGGCTGATGCCGGAAGGCCTGCCCTATCACGCGCCGAATGCGCGTTTCATCAGCTATCTGTCCACCATCGGTGTTTACGGCGATTATCAGGGCGCATGGGTGGATGAAACATCAGAGCTGAAACCGCTTTCTGCCCGCTCTGTCGCCCGTGTGACCGCCGAGAAGGAATGGCTGGCGCAGGTAGAAGGCACAGATATTGCCTGTGCCATTTTACGGATTGCCGGAATTTACGGCCCGTCTTTTCAGGGGCAGGCACGCAATGCTCTGGCCAATATCAAACAAGGCCGTGCGCATCGCCTGATTAAAAAAGACCATGTTTTCAACCGTATTCATGTGGAAGATATTGGCGGTGCATTGGCACATCTGGCACTGAACAATCAGGGCGGCATTTATAATCTTGCCGATGATGAACCGGCACCGGCACATGAAATCATCTCCTATGCCGCAGAATTGTTGGGCGTTACTCCGCCGCCAGCCATTGATTATGAAACGGCTGAGCTTTCTCCGATGGCGCGTTCGTTTTATCAGGAATGCAAACGGGCTTCCAATGCCGCATTGAAAGCAACCGGCTATCAGTTGCTTTATCCGGATTATCAGGCAGGGCTGAAAAAACTTCTGCAAAGCGGCAAAGGGCTCTGAACCCGCCGCGACTGTGATATTTTTACGCTTGTCAGCCAAGGCAACTCAGTCGATGCTGTCCGCGAATTTATAAATGACCGGAACCTGTTCTGATGACGTTTCGCCCCCGTATATTATCCGCATTGTTTTTAAGAGTTGGACTGGCTGTTGCCCTCTCAGGCAGTGCATTATTCTCCGCACAGGCTGATGCACCCGCCAAACAGGCTTTTGGCTCGGTCAAACTACCGTCAGTCACTGCACCGGAATCCTACGGATTTTATTCCAAAGGCTGCATCAGCGGTGCGGTTGCATTGCCGGTTGACGGGCCAAACTGGCAGGTTATGCGCCTGTCCCGTAACCGCAACTGGGGTCATCCGAACCTGATTGCGCTTTTGGAGAAACTCTCCCGCGATAGTGCTAAAACCGGCTGGAACGGCTTGCTGGTCGGGGACATTTCCCAGCCACGCGGCGGCCCTATGCTCACCGGCCACGCTTCCCATCAGGTCGGGCTGGATGCTGATATCTGGCTGACGCCGATGCCAAACCGCCGCTTCACCAATCAGGAGCGTGAAGATGTGAGCGCGGTTTCCATGCTCAAAACAAATTCGCTCTATGTGGATCAGAACAAATGGACACCGTCACGCACGGCACTGCTCAAACATGCGGCCGGCTATCCGGAAGTAGAACGGCTTTTTGTGCATCCCGGCATTAAAAAACAACTCTGTGAAACCGTAACCGGTGACCGCAGCTGGCTGGCAAAAGTGCGTCCTTATTGGGGGCATCATTATCATTTCCATGTGCGACTGCGCTGTCAGGCCGGATCACCGGACTGCAAACCGCAGGAACCAACCGGCAAAGATGACGGTTGCGGCAAATCCCTCGACTGGTGGTTTACTGACGAGCCGTGGAAACCGGCAAAACCTGCGAAACCCGGTGAAAAACCAAAGCCGCCAAAGATCATGATGGTATCGCAACTGCCGCAGGCCTGCGCATCCCTGCTGAATGCACCGGCTCCGGCTTCTGTACAAGACGTGACTTTTGGTCTGAAGAAAGGCGGCAATGCCAGTGCCTTTGCACCGGAACAGGCACCGGCCTCTGTGCCATTGCCCGCGCAGAAACCGTAATCGTAAAATCTGTCACACTATTGCGCTTTTCTTCAACCAACGCATCCGATATAGAATTAAAACGATTTAGAGGCAGAGCAGACAGCAATCATCGCTTGGCTCTTTCTCTGCAACAATAAAACAAACAT
Source organism: Pseudochrobactrum sp. XF203 (assembly GCF_020341615.1). Lineage (NCBI taxonomy): Bacteria > Pseudomonadati > Pseudomonadota > Alphaproteobacteria > Hyphomicrobiales > Brucellaceae > Pseudochrobactrum > Pseudochrobactrum sp. XF203. The sequence goes on from NZ_CP084392.1 coordinate 2,658,391, forward strand.
TCAGAGTGAGAAGCAGTATTAACAATGCCTAATATCGATCCGAACTTTGTTTTTCCTGTCCTTATCGGTGATATCGGCGGCACCAATGCCCGCTTTGCTATTCTGGTTGATTCCTACGCCGAGCCAAAAGAATTTCCGGTTCTGCTGACCAAAGATTTCGCAACGCTGGAAGATGCAATCCAGACTGTTGTTCTGGATCACACATCCATCCAGCCGCGCTCGGCAGTGATTGCCATTGCCGGTCCAGTCGAAGGCGATGAAATTCCGCTCACCAATTGCCAGTGGGTTGTGAAGCCGCGCCAGATGATGGAACGCTTCAACCTGCAGGACATCACCGTCCTCAATGATTTTGAAGCACAGGCACTGGCTGTTGTCTCCCTCGACGATCACCATCTGGAAAATATCGGCGGTGCAACCGCTCATCCGAACGGCAAACGTGTGGTTCTGGGGCCCGGCACAGGGCTTGGTGTTGCAGGTCTGATCCGCTCGCGCCAGACATGGGTTCCGGTTCCGGGTGAAGGCGGCCATGTGGATTTTGGCCCGCGCTCTGAGCGCGATCTGCAGATTTTTCCGTTTATTGAAAAGATTGACGGCCGTGTTTCTGCAGAGCAGCTGCTTTGCGGACGTGGTTTGCAGCATATTTACAAGGCAATCTGTCAGGCCGATGGTGTAAAACCGTCCCTCGTTACACCGGCTGAAATTACCGATGCGGCGCTGGACAAAAGCAATGCACAGGCTGTTGAAACTTTAGAGCTTTTCGTGATTTATCTCGGCCGTCTCGCCGGTGATCTTGCTCTCATTTTCATGGCACATGGCGGCGTTTATCTGTCAGGGGGCATTCCGCAGCGCATTATTTCCGCCTTGCGCACCGGCAGTTTCCGCGCTGCTTTTGAGGACAAAGCACCGCATCAGCTGATCCTCAAATCCATCCCTGTCTATGTCATCACCCATCCGCTGGCAGCTATTGCAGGGCTTTCGGCCTATGCACGCACCCCTGCCCGTTTTGACATTCACACAGACGGTCGTCGTTGGCGCTAATTTTTGAGCCATAATAAGTCATAAACCTTATTGACCATGCTTTCGCGCAAAGAGCATGGTCAAATGCTTTATACAGCTTTATAGAAAAGGAATGACGACAGGCGCAACAAACCCTGCCGATGCTTACAGATAACCAGCAGCAGGATTTTCCCTGACCGTGACTTTATTTAAAAAGAAAAAAAAGATTGATCCCGCAGAAACCACACAGATGATCCGTCGTGTGCTTTCTGAAAATTTTTCCGATCATAAATTATCCTATGCCAAAGCCATTGCCGGTTCCCTGATGATTTCCGGCGCTACCGTTTTTGTCGGCTATATTATGCGCGATGTCATTAATGACATTTTCTACAAGCAGCGCGCCGATCTGATCGCCTATATTGCCGGATCTATCCTGCTCGCTTTTGTTTTGCGCGGATTGGGCAGCTATATTCAGGCAGTGCAACTGGCCAAGATCGGTAACAATCTGGCCGCGATCTATCAGAAACGTGTCTTCGCCCATCTGATGAAGCTGGGGCTGAATTTCTATAATGATCACCGCTCCGGTCATCTGGCAGCGCAGATCAATCAGAATATCGGCGGTATGCGCGATCTGATGAATATGACGATCACATCGCTGGCGCGTGATGCGGTGATGCTGGTCGGCCTGATCTGTATCATGGTCTATCAGGAACCGTATTTATCGCTTTATTCGCTACTGATTGCACCGCCGCTGATTCTGACCGTGACCTATGTGTCACGCCGTATCCGCACGGTCACGCGTGAGGTTGTGCATCTGAACTCCCATCTGCTCGGTGCCATGCAGGAAACCACGCAGGGTATCGCCATTGTGAAAGCCTTCACGATGGAAGATCAGTTGCGCGGTAAAATCAACGGGCTGATCGAACTGGCTGAAACCCGTTCCAACAAAATCGCCAGCGTTTCCGAGCGTGTAACTCCGATTTCCGAGATTCTCGCCGGTATCGCTATCGCTTCCGTCATTGCTTATGCCGGTTACCGCGCCATCGCTGAGCAGCAGCCACCCGGCACAATGTTCGCCTTCATCACGTCGATGATGCTGGCCTATGACCCTGCGCGCCGCCTTGCGCGTCTGCAGGTCAGTCTGGAACGTGCGCTCGTCAATGCCCGTATGATCTATGAAATTCTTGATCTGCAACCGGCACAGAGCGATCGTCCCGATGCCGTTGAACTGAAAGTGCAAAACGGAACTGTCCGTTTTGAAGATGTCCAGTTTGCCTATCATGCGCAGGGCACACCTGAGCATCAGCAGGTTCTCAAAGGCGTCAGCTTTATCGCAAAAGCCGGAGAAACAACGGCCATTGTCGGTGCGTCCGGTGCGGGTAAATCCACACTGATTGCGCTGATCCAGCGTTTCTATGATGTCAATGACGGGCGTATTCTCATTGACGATCAGGATATTGCCGGTATGACTGTCAATTCACTGCGCCATTCCATCGCCTATGTTTCGCAACAACCATACCTGTTTGAAGGCACCATTGCCGATAATATCCGTTATGGCCGCCCCGATGCGACAGAAGAAGAAATCATTGAGGCCGCGAAACTCGCCAATGCCCATGAATTCATTATCCGTCAGCCGCAGGGCTATGACAGTCCTGTCGGTGAAAACGGTGTGACACTTTCCGGCGGTCAGCGTCAGCGTCTTTCCATTGCCCGTGCAATTGTGCGCAATGCACCGATCCTGCTGCTCGATGAAGCCACATCCGCCCTCGACAATGATTCTGAAAAACGGGTGCAGCAGGCTCTGGAAACCATCATGAAGGACCGCACCACAATTGTGATTGCCCATCGTCTTTCGACTGTGGTCAGTGCGGATAAAATCATCGTCATGGAAGCGGGTAATATTGTTGAAGAAGGCCGTCATACCGATCTCATCTCCATCGAGAACGGGATTTACGCCCGCTTCTACCAGTTGCAATCCGCACCTGAGAATGAAACCCTGATCGGATAAGTCATGACCTCAACTGTTTCAGCCATGCAGACTTCTTCATCCCCGATGCGCCTTGTTGTCACCGGCGCAGGCGGACGTATGGGAAAAGCACTCATTCGTGCCATTGCGGAAAATCCGGAGACTGTTCTTTCAGGCGCGATTGTGCGTGAAGGCTCCCCGCTGATCGGACAGGATGCCGGTGAAATAGCAGGCTGCGGTAAAAACGGCATCCTCATCTCTGCCGATCCGCTGCCGGTTTTTGCCGAGGCGCAAGGTGTGCTGGATTTCACCACACCCGCTTCGACGCTGACCTATGCAGCACTTGCCGCGCAGGCACGCATTGTCCATGTGATCGGCACTACAGGCTGCTCGGAAGATGATGAAGAAAAGATCCGCGCCGCCGCCCGTCATGCGACAATTATCAAGTCCGGCAATATGAGCCTCGGCGTCAATCTCCTGTCTGCATTGGTGGAACAGGCTGCACGTGCGCTCAGCCCTTCCGCTTTCGATATTGAAATCTTCGAAATGCATCACAAGCATAAAGTCGATGCCCCTTCCGGCACAGCACTGCTTCTGGGTGAAGCGGCAGCAGATGGCCGCGGCATTACACTGAAAGATCACAGTGTCCGTGTGCGCGACGGCCATACCGGCGCACGTGAAGACGGCACAATCGGTTTCGCTTCTTTGCGCGGCGGTTCTGTTGTCGGGGATCATTCTGTGATTTTTGCCGGTCTTTCAGAACGCATCACTTTATCCCATCAGGCACAGGACCGCTCCGTCTTCGCACAAGGTGCGGTAGCAGCCGCATTATGGGGGCACGGCAAAAAACCGGGTCTTTATTCAATGCGTGACGTTCTCGGCCTCTGACCCAGTTTTTATTTGTCTATCTAACCGGAGATAAACTTATGTCCCGCACCCTTGTTCTTGTCCGCCACGGCCAAAGCGAATGGAATCTGAAAAACCTGTTTACCGGCTGGCGCGATCCGTCCCTGACCGAACAGGGTCATGCAGAAGCCAAAGCCGCAGGCCAGCGCCTGAAAGATGCCGGTCTGAAATTTGATATTGCTTACACATCCGATCTGTCCCGTGCACAGATCACCTGTCAGCATATTCTTGACCAGCTTGGTCAGTCTGATTTGCAGACCATCCGCAATGTTGCGCTGAATGAGCGCGACTATGGCGATCTTTCCGGCCTCAACAAGGATGATGCCCGCGCCAAATGGGGCGAAGAACAGGTTCACGTCTGGCGCCGTTCCTATGATGTGCCGCCTCCGGGCGGGGAAAGCCTGCGCGATACCGGCGCACGCGTCTGGCCTTATTATCTGCACACAATCCAGCCGCATGTATTGCGCGGTGAAAAAGTGCTGGTTGCCGCTCACGGCAATTCCCTGCGTGCTCTGATTATGGCTCTGGAAGGCCTGACCAGCGATGAAATCATTGCGCAGGAGCTGAATACCGGCGTACCGATCATTTATGAACTGAATGCAGACAGCACAATCGCTTCCAAGAAAGTGCTGAGCGCATAATCAGAGCCATTCGCTCAGAGTGATTCAAAGCCGGATACATCCATGTGTCCGGCTTTTTTCTTTGCATAATGTGGAAAACAACACACGTCTAAGGTGTTGAAATGATTTTATTTTCCATCCTGAGACGAAAAAACAAAAAAACTTCAAAAAAATACAAATTTTCTGCAATTTTCGATGAAATGCCGTTGACATGAATCACTCTGCCCTTTAAACGGTCACTCAACGCCCAGATGGCGGAATTGGTAGACGCACCAGCTTCAGGTGCTGGCGCTCGCAAGGGCGTGGAGGTTCGAGTCCTCTTCTGGGCACCATATAAAGACTACTACCAAGGTCTTTAACAAAAACACCCGCGCAAGCGGGTTTTTTTGTATCTGCATTTCATCCGCACAATATCCCCCCTCTCCTCAGCAGGAAACACCCATGGAAACTGTCGCAATTGACAATCGCAGCGAATTTGCTCTCTGGGCTATTCAGCGCGCGCAGGAAATCGTTACACAGCAAGGCGCCGCACTGGCGATGGCGGCACGCGATATGAATGAAGAAGAACTGGCCAGAACTGCCGCCGATCTCGGCTCAGCAATTTCAGATGCCTTGATTGATGTTTTCGACGGATTAATGGTTTCGGAATAATTCGGATATTTTTTATCAGATTATCCCGTTTCCTTTTTTGTAAGAGCGCACTAATATTATTGTAACATCTGCTGGCGAAACGAAAAAACACCAAACACGACCAGCAGCACTGCCGTTTATACGACCCGTCTTCGCATGCCACCTTTCTTATAAAACAGAAATCTGGAACTTATCTTGATCAGTCAGAATGCTACCCGGCCATTTGAAATCCCTGCGAATGAAGCTGAACGTCTTGTATCTGTTCGCAGTCTGCTTCCTTCTCAGTTCACAATTACAGATGAGCTGAACATTCTCACAACGCTTGTCAAAAATATTTTCCACGCGGCATCCTGCGCCGTGACGATTATTGATGAAGACTGGCAACGCATCGCCTCAACGGCAGGTATCAAGGCGGAAGATTGTCCGCGCGAGCAATCTGCATGTACCTATGTCGTTAAATCCGGCCGTCAGTTTATTGTGCAGGATATGACGCGCGATCCCGCTTTCAACAGCAAAAACTATGTTACCGGCGATCCGTCCTTCCGCTTTTATGCAGGGTTTCCGCTGGAGATTGATACAGGGCTGACATTGGGTGCCTTGTGCATCATTGATACAAAGCCACGTACACTGAGCGATGATGATTGTGAGGAGATGCGCCGCTTTGCCCTTCTCGCCAGCGCCCTGCTCCGGCTGCAACGCAAGAATGTTGTTTTGCAAAATGACAAAACCAATTTATGGAAAAATTCTCTGACTGATCCGCTGACGCAGCTCTACAACCGCCGCGCATTGAAGGAATATGTCTCGCCGTTTCTTCGTCAGCATTTTGATGAAAAACGCTCTGCCGGCATTCTGCTGCTGGATATGGATAATTTCAAAACCATCAATGACACGCACGGACATCCGGCCGGTGACAGATTGTTGCGGCAGGCGGCAGAAAGAATCCGTTCCGTTCTGGGGTCTGATGATATTCCCGTCCGTATCGGCGGCGATGAATTTTGTATCATTCTGCCGGAAACACAAAGCGATGATACGTTGAAAACGATTGCCGACTGTCTGGTTGATGCATTCCGCATCCCGTTCAAAATCAACGGGCATGATATTCATTCAGCCGTCAGTATCGGCACTTTATTGGTACCCGAGGACGGCCGCACCAGCGAGCAAATGTCCCGTCATGCGGATAAAGCACTTTACACAGCCAAAGCCCGTGGCCGAAATTGTGCCGTCCGTTTTGACAAGTCGATGCTTTAGACCTGTTTAAACCGTATTCCTGGACTATAAATATATGAAAGTATCATCTGCGGGTCTGGCAAAAATCACGCATGATATTGCTCGGGGGTGCTCAGCACCCTATATACACGATCTCTGACTGCACTATTCCGGCACCTTAACAACATCCGGAGATGCTCTAGTGATCTGCAATGAGGAAACTGCGCTTGCGTAAGAAATTGCATGACAGGAAATTACCCCAGACGGTTCTGAGAGCAATACGCAACCGGCGCGGCTACCGGCCGCTGGCAGATAATAATCCGAGCGGCGATACAATCGTTGCCTCTTACAATGTCCATAAATGTATCGGCATTGACAAAAAATTCGACCCCGAACGCACGGCTCAGGTCATCTCCGAACTAAATGCCGATATCATCGCTATTCAGGAAGCGGACAAGCGTTTTGGTGAGCGCCACGGCCTGCTCAATCTGCAACATCTGGAGAGAGACAGTGGCTTAGTGCCAGTGCCGATCCAGACTATGTCGCCCAACGGCCATGGCTGGCATGGCAATCTGCTGCTGTTCCGGCAGGGGCTTATCAGAGATATTCACCAGCTGAAATTACCGGGTGTGGAGCCGCGCGGTGCCGTGGTTGCAGATATTGATCTGGAGGAAGGCCCGCTGCGGATTATTGCCGCGCATTTCGGCCTGCTGAAACATTCCCGTTCCCGTCAGGCAGAAACCCTGCTCTCGATGATCCGTGAGGATAATGAGCGTCCGACTATCCTGATCGGCGATCTCAATGAATGGCGCGTCGGCAAAGGCTCCTCGCTGGCAACTTTGCAACCGGTGTTCAACCTCACAGCGGGTGCCGTTCCGAGCTTTCCTTCAAGATTTCCGGTATTGGCGCTGGATCGTATCCTCAGCAGCCCGCAAAAGCTTGTTACCTCGGTCGAAGTACATAACACGCCGCTTGCCCGTATCGCATCGGATCATCTGCCGATCAAAGCCCATCTCGACCTGAGAGCACTGGATTTACCCAATCCGATGCAAGCGCGCTTTTCTGCTTAAAGATAAGGCGACCCCAGCCAGACAATCCGCTCCAGCAAACGGCGGGAGAACGGCCGCGCCTTCAGATCGGCCAGCTTGACACCTGTACCCAGCGCCACATGCTGATCGATGCGTCTGGAAATGGATTTTGCCGTTCCGGCATCATAGACTTCAAGATCGATCTCAAAGTTCAGACGCAGAGAACGCGGGTCAAGATTGCTGGAGCCGACATAAGCCCAGACATCATCGACGCTCATCAGCTTTGAATGATTGAACGCGCCTTTGGCGCGCCAGATCCGGCAACCATCTTTCAGCAACTGGTCGAACTGCGCCGTCATCGCCATATCCACCAGCACCAGATTATTCTGCGCAGGCACAACAATATCAACCGTAACGCCACGCCGCGCAGCCGTTACCAGCGCACTGACCAATTCACGATCCGGCAGCAGATAAGGCGTCATGATACGGATATGTTTTTCAGCGACGGAAAAAGCGCCCATCATGATTTTATGATTGGTTTCAAGACTCTTATCCGGCCCCGAAGGCACAGCACGCACCAGCAGCCCTTCACCGGGTGAAAAAGCCGGTGGCGTCACAGACCATGCAGCACCGCTTAAATGCTCATCAGTGGTAAAGCGCCAGTCCTCGGACGCCGTATTGAACAAATCTGTCACGACCGGCCCTGTGAGACGGAAATGTGTATCCTGTGCCGCATGATCGCGGGCAAATTCTGTCGTGAAGCCCGCACGGATATTCATGCCACCGGTAAAAGCAATTCCCCCGTCAATAATCAGGATTTTACGGTGCGTACGCAGATTGGCATAAGGCAGACGCAGCCCCATAATCAGCTTGCCGTTAAACACCTCTGCCTGCACGGTCTTGGAGCGCAGCAAACCAACGATACTCGGCGTGGAATAACGGGCGCCGACAGCATCCACCAGCACGCGGACTTCCACACCGCGGATAACGGCCTTGCCAAGCGCCTCGGCAAATTGCTTGCCGATTTCATCATTATCAAAAATATAGGTTTCCAGCAGAATGCTGCGTTTTGCTCTGCTAATCGCTTCCAGCATGGCTGCATAGGCGATATCACCGCTCTGCAAAACTTCAATATTATTGCCCGATGTCAGATTACAGCGACTGACAACATCGCCCAGCCGTTTCATCGCAATAAAATTATTGCCGCTGGCATCGCGCACTTCATCCGGCGAGGCGTCATAATGCGACAGATGATAGAGCTCAATATCAGTCATGCCTGCGCGCTGCATACTCAGCGAGGTTCGTCTGATACGGTTCACACCGGCAATGGCATAGACCACGGCACCGATAATCGGCGACAGCATGATAACGCCGACCCACCCGAGAGCGGAGCGGACTTCCTCTTTGGTCATCGTCGCATGAATGGCAGCAATCGCACCGATAATCAGCGAAAAACCAAGCACAATATGCGGCCAGTAAACCGGCCAATATGAAATCAACGCGTCAAACATGCAGGCAAATTATCAGCAATCACCGAGCTTTGGCAAAAGAATTTCGCGCCTGATTTATAATACACAGCTTGCCGGATAAAAATTCAGATGCACTTTAAAAACACAGAGCAAAACCTGCAGTTTCTAACCCGTTTTTCAGCCGCACTAAAGATCCTGATTTTAATATAGTGAAGCAGGATCACATTATAATCATTTGAATTTTGCAATAAATTTAATATGATCATCTTTTAATAAGAGTTGCGTTACTTCATCAACAGGATGACACTCATGTCTTTATCATCAGATATTAAAACTCCGGCACAAGCCATCAGCTCCCTCACTCATAAATGGGGCTGGTTTATCGTTCTGGGCATTGTCATGCTGATGCTCGGTGGTATTGCTTTCGGTAATCTCGTTTTTGCGACCGTGGCATCGGTCTATTACGTAGGTATCACTATTCTGATTGCTGGTATTGTTGAAATCATCCATGCATTCAGTGTTCAGACATGGAAGAGCTTCTTCTTCTGGATGATCAGCGGTGCGCTTTATGCGGCAGCCGGTGTTCTGACCTTCCTCAACCCGCTGCTCGCATCCAGCATTTTCACAATCTTCATCGCCGCAGCACTGCTTGGTTCGGGTGTATTCCGTATGTGGGTCGCATTCCAGAGCCGCAGCGTTAAAGGCTGGGGCTGGATGCTCGCCGGTGGTCTCATCACTGCCCTCGCCGGTATCGTTATTGCAATCGGCTGGCCGGTCAACAGCCTGTGGATTCTCGGCATGTTCCTTGCCATTGATCTGGTCTTCCAGGGCTGGGCAATGATCGCACTGGGCTTTGGCCTCAAGACTATGCGCGGCTGATAAAACCGCTTTATGAAAAGGGCGTTTTCTGCTTTCAACGGCAGAAAATGCCCTTTTGCATTTCAGGTCGACGAACTGCCACGATGCTGCTAGAAGGCACACCTGTCCAATTTTATATTATCCGAGCTCTTTATGCCTGAACAAACGACCCCCGCCTCGCATCGTCGCACATTCGCGATCATTGCGCATCCGGACGCCGGTAAAACCACGCTGACTGAAAAACTACTGCTATTCGGCGGCGCTATTCAGCTTGCCGGTGAAGTTAAGGCAAAGAAAGACCGCATCCAGACCCGTTCCGACTGGATGAATATCGAGCGCGACCGCGGTATTTCCGTCGTCACCTCGGTGATGACCTTTGAATATAAAGACTGCATCTTCAACCTGCTCGATACACCGGGTCACGAAGACTTTGCCGATGATACCTATCGCACGCTCACAGCCGTTGACAGTGCTGTCATGGTGATCGATGCCGCAAAAGGTATCGAACCGCGTACGCTGAAATTGTTTGAAGTCTGCCGTATGCGCGACATTCCGATTGTCACTTTCATCAACAAGATGGACCGTGAAGCCCGCGACCCGTTTGAGATTCTCGACGAGATCGAAGAAAAACTGGCGCTGGATACCGCACCGATCACATGGCCGATCGGTTCCGGCAAAAGCTTTGCCGGTACCTATGATCTGCACAATAACACCATCCGCCGTCAGGATACCGAAGAGCAGCCGACACCGGTCAGCGGCCCTGACGATGCGCTGGCTGCCGGTCTGCTGCCGGAAAATGAACGTGAAAACTTCATTGAAAGCGTGGAAATGGCACGCGGCGTCTGCCGTGAATTTGATCTGCAGTCGTTCCGTGAAGGTCATCTGACACCGGTTTATTTCGGCTCTGCGCTGAAGAAATTCGGTGTGCGCGATCTGATTGAAGCTTTCTGCGATTACGGCCCGAGCCCGCGCGCACAGGATGCCGATACCCGCCGCGTTGAAGCCGATGAAGAAAAAATGACCGGCTTCGTCTTCAAAATTCAGGCGAATATGGATCCGAACCACCGCGACCGCATCGCCTTCCTGCGCGTCTGCTCCGGCAAATTGTCCCGTGGCATGAAAGCCAAGCTGGTGCGTACCGGCAAGCCGATGAGTCTTTCCGCTCCGCAGTTCTTCTTTGCCCGCTCGCGTCAGATCGCCGATGAAGCTTTTGCCGGTGACGTGGTTGGCATTCCGAACCACGGAACTCTGCGCATTGGTGACACGCTGACCGAGGGTGAAGACCTGCTGTTCCGTGGTGTACCAAACTTCGCGCCGGAAATTCTGCGCCGCGTGCGTCTTGATGATGCAATGAAGGCCAAGAAACTGCGTGAAGCTCTCCAGCAGATGGCTGAAGAAGGCGTGGTGCAACTGTTCCTGCCGGATGACGGCTCTCCGGCGATTGTCGGCGTGGTCGGCGCGCTGCAGATCGACGTTCTGACCGAGCGTCTCAAGATCGAATATTCATTGCCGGTCGGTTTTGAAATGTCGCGCTTCAGCCTGTGCCGCTGGATTTCTTCCGATGATCCGGCAGAGCTGAACCGTTTCATCGCTACCCATCGCGCTGATATTGCTCATGATCTGGATAATGATCCGGTCTATTTGACGCCAAATGCATTCTCGCTGAATTATGAAGCAGAACGCTGGAAAGCCATCAAATTTGCCGCGATCAAAGATTATCAGGTTCGCGACATTAAGAAGTAACCCAAAAATCCGCGCAACCGGTTTCTGCTGTCATCTTCTACGGATGGTCTGACAGAGCCGGTTACGCGGCAGCCCCTCTGCGGCTGAACTTATTGTTTATGAATGCACAGTCTCGCCGTGCAGATTGATATCGAGACCTTCGATTTCCGTGGCCTTGGACACTCTCAGCCCCATGAATATTCTGATGACAAAAACAATCAGGGCAGTCATCAGCGCCGTATAAAGCATGGTCACCACCACACCATAAAGCTGCTTGAGAACCGTCGCGCCTTCCGAGAGCGGATTGATCGCCGCATCTGCAAACAGGCCGGTGAGAAGCGCGCCGATAATACCGCCGACACCATGCACACCAAAAGCATCCAGACTGTCATCATAGCCGAGCCAGTGCTTGAGCTTGACCGCCGCGAAATAACAGCCTGCACCGGACGCCACGCCGATTATCAGCGCCCCTGCCGGATTAACAAAGCCTGCAGCCGGTGTAATCCCCACAAGACCAGCCACCGCGCCGGAAATAATACCCAGCACACTGGGCCGCTTTGTCGCCAGCCATTCCACAACCATCCAGCTCAGCGCAGCCGCGGCAGCGGCAACCTGCGTATTCACCATGGCCACGGCAGCAATACCATTGGCACCACCGGCAGAACCGGCATTGAAACCAAACCAGCCAACCCAAAGCAGCGATGCACCAATCAGCGAATAGACCAGATTATGCGGTGCCATATTCACCTGTCCGTAGCCGTCACGCTTGCCCAGTATCAGCGCCACAACCAGACCGGCAATACCCGAATTGATATGCACGACCGTGCCACCGGCAAAATCCAGCACGCCGTCACCACCGAGAAAACCGCCGCCCCACACCCAATGCGCCACCGGCACATAGACAATGAACAGCCACAAAATGGTGAAGATCAGCAGCGCTGAGAATTTCATCCGCTCGGCAAATGCACCGACAATCAGTGCAGGCGTGATGATCGCAAATGTCATCTGAAAGGTGATAAACACATATTCAGGAATTGTGCCGGTCAGGGATGCCGGTGTGACACCCGCAAAAAACGCTTTCGACAATCCGCCGATAAAAGCATTGGCACTGCCGCCGTCACTGAAAGCGAGCGAGTAACCGGCCACCATCCACAATACGGAAGCCACACAGGCAATTGCAAAACTTTGCATAGTGGTTGCAAGCACATTCTTACCGCGCACCATGCCGCCATAAAACAGTGCCACACCCGGTATGGTCATCAGCAAAACCAGCACTGTGGAGGTCAGCATCCACGCGGTATCACCGGTGTCTGCTACAGCTGTCGCATCCTGCGCAAATGCCTGCGCATATGGAAAAACTATCAATACAGCCAAAGCACCAAATGCAGCCTTGATTGAACTGCGTGCTGATAATCTGGGCTCTCTGAAAATAAGCATCAAAATCTCCCGTATCTGCCGGAAGCCCCGCAACAGGCAGGCTTCTGTGGCTCAACAGAGACACAGCAATTTTCATGCCAAACTGTGAAAAATCATTAATTGGGAGCAGGGTTAAAATAATAAGCTGCTGATTTTTATTTAAAAATATTTCCGCTTAAAAAATGGATTATTTAACGACAAGTAATATTGATATTCGTTGAGCACAAAGAGCAGACACTCGTCAAAAGCAGATTTGCCTAAAAATAAAGCAGCACATATATGCAAGCCTTATTTTTAGGCAATCAATTTAAAAATAATTATTCAGCTTAAAGCAGCAGCAATCTTTTCAGCCAGCCGCAATGCCACTTCATCCTTATCCAGCAGCGGCCATTCGTCCACGCCATCACGGCTAACCAGCAGCACCTGATTATGATCGCCACCCATCACGCTGCCGCCATCTTCAGAAAAACTCACATTATTCGCGACAATCCAGTTCGCGCCCTTTTTATCCAGTTTCTTGCGGGCATTTTCGACCACATTTTGCGTCTCAGCAGCGAAACCGACAACGAGACGCGGACGCTGTTCGTGATGACCGATCGTCGCCAGAATGTCGGGGTTTTCCACCATCTGCAAAGACGGCGCCGCTTCACCTGCCTGCTTCTTGATCTTCTGATCCGCTGCATTGGCTGTGCGCCAGTCTGCAACAGCCGCAACCATCACCGCCGCATCAGCAGGCAATTGCGCCTCAACCGCATCGCGCATTTGCTGCGCAGTTTCCACATGGATGGTTTTAACACCTTGCGGATCAGAAATAGTCACCGGTCCAGCTACCAACCGCACATCCGCACCAAGCCGCGCCAGAGCCGCAGCAATTGCATGCCCCTGCTTGCCCGACGAGCGATTGGCAATATAGCGCACCGGATCAATCGGCTCATGGGTCGGACCCGATGTAATGATGATCTTCTTTCCAGCCAGCGGCAAAGACTGCACGGGTAACAGCAATTGCTCGATCTTCGCCACGATCTGCAAAGGCTCACTCATGCGCCCTGTGCCTGCCTCGCCTTTCTCAGCCATTTCACCACGCTCAGGGCCGATAAAATGCACACCATCCTGATGCAGCACTTTCACATTGCGTTGTGTTGCCGGATTATTCCACATCGCCGGATTCATTGCAGGCGCTATCAATATCGGCACTTTGCGCGCCAGCAGAATAGCCGCTGCCAGATCACCGCCTAGCCCTGCCACCATCTGCGCCATACGATCAGCCGTCGCAGGAGCCACCACAATCAAATCAGCATCACGCGCCAACCTGATATGGCCGACATCCTGCTCATCCTCGCGGGAAAACAAATCCGTATAAACATGGTCGGCAGCCAAAGCACCGACAGACAGCGGCGTAATAAAAGCCTGCGCTGCTAGCGTCATCACCGGCCGCACCTGCGCACCACGCTCTTTCAAACGACGGATCAGATCAAGCACCTTATAGGCAGCAATCCCGCCGCCGATAATCAGCAAAATCCGCTTACCTTTAAGGCTCTGCGCTACAGGATCAGATGCCGGAACCAAAGGAGCAGGCACTTGTGTTTCGCCCGACAACAGAACCCGCACCTCTTCTTCCATTGAGCGGCCATTGGCTGCCGCCTGACGGCGCAGTGCTTCTTTTACATCTTCATCAAGATTACGGATTGTGATGCTGGCCATAGAACCCTCCAACAAAAAAGCGATATTCCTTTCAGAATACCGCTTTTAAACTCAAATTTGCAATCATTTATGCAATCAATGCAATCAAAAGAGCAGTTTTACCGTCAGGATCACCACACAGACCGCCATCACAATCTGGGCAATCCGGCCTGAGCGCGTATGCCGTGCTTCTGCTTTGCCAATAGCTGCAGCGGTCGCATCATCAAAACGCAGACCATTGGCAGCCATATTGTCCAGTTCACCGGAAAGCCGCTCCAGCCGCTTGGTCAGTTCCGGTGTCTGACGCATAAAATGCAGCAATGCCATGCCGCTTTCTTTCACATCAGCCGCAATACCGACAGGCCCCAGATTTTTACGAATCCAGCCACCGACAACCGGCTCTGCCGATTTCCACATATTGAAATTCGGATCGAGTGTACGCGACACACCTTCCACCACAACCATGGTCTTTTGCAACATAATCAGTTCAGCACGGGTTTCCATGTCGAAAAGCTCTGTTACTTCAAACAGCAGGGTCAAAAGCTTGGCCATAGAAATGGTTTCCGCAGGCTGTCCATGGATCGGCTCGCCGATTGCGCGGATTGCCTGCGCAAAGCTCGCCACATCATGATGATGCGGCACATAGCCCGCTTCAAAATGCACCTCGGCCACACGGCGATAATCGCGCGTGATAAAACCATAGAGAATTTCTGCCAGAAAACGGCGCTGCTGCTTATTGAGACGGCCGGTAATGCCAAAATCCACTGCAACAATTGTGCCTTTTGCATCCACAAACAGATTGCCCGGATGCATATCCGCATGGAAAAAACCATCGCGCAGCGTATGGCGCAGGAAGGACTGGATCAATGTACGCGCCAGTTTCTGCAGATCAAAACCGGCAGCACGCAGGCCATCGACATCCGACATTTTAATGCCGTCAATCCATTCCATGGTCAGCACATCGCGGCCGGTGCGCTCCCAATCCACGGCAGGCACACGAAAACCTTCGTCACCCTTGATATTTTCGGCAATTTCAGACAATGCCGCCGCTTCCAGCCGCAAATCCATCTCGATGCGTGTGGTTTGCGCAAGCGTTTCAGCCACCATGACCGGACGCAGACGGCGTGTCACCGGCACAAAGCGCTCCTGCAGGCGTGCGACCATGAAGAAGCCTTCGAGATCCTGCGCGAAACGCTGACGCACACCCGGACGAATGACTTTCACCGCAACTTTGCGCGTACTGCCAACAAAAGCCGGATGCACCTGCGCCATAGAGGCGGCAGCAATCGGCGCATCAAATTCCGTATAGAGATCATCAATTGTGCGGCCGAGCGAGCCCTCAACCGTGCGCTTTGCAGCCTCTTCAGAGAAGAAATCCATCCGGTCCTGCAAAAGCTGCAAATCATCCGCAACTTCCTTGCCGACGAAATCCGGTCGCGTTGCCAGAAACTGACCAAGCTTTACATAAGACGGTCCCAACCGGTTCATCGCCCGCGACATGCGTTCTGAACGCGCTGTATCGCGCGAGCGTTTACGTGCCAGAGCCCCTGCAACACGGTGAGCAAAAGCAGGTAAACCGCTCAGGCCTTCTGCCGGCAATGCGCTGATTACACCTTCACGGGTCATCACCCAACCGGCATGGATCAGTCGGAAACTAGCAGCAATGCGGCCCATAACTCACTCACTTTACAGAGCGCATTCCGGAAATCCTGTAGTAATTTCCGGAATTAAAATGCGCGGGAAATAATAATCAGATTTTCCAGCCAGAATGCAGGCTGGCAATACCGCCGGTGAAATTACGCCATGTCACGCGGGAGAAGCCGGCCGCTGTGATCATATTGGCAAAATCCTGCTGTTTCGGGAATTTGCGGATGGATTCAACCAGATATTTGTAGGATTCCGCATCACCGGTCACCATTTTGCCAATGGCCGGAATGGCATGGAACGACCATTGGTCATAAATCTTATCCAGCAGCGGCATTTCCACTTCGGAAAATTCAAGGCAGAGGAAACGGCCGCCCGGTTTCAGCACGCGGAAAGCCTCCTCCAGCGCCCAGTCAATATGCGGCACATTGCGGATACCGAAAGCAATCGTATAGGCATCAAAGGAATTATCGTCGAAAGGCAGTTTTTCGGCATTGGCCTCGACAAAATCCACATTATTCAGCAGGCCTTTTTTGGCAGCCCGCTCCTGCCCGACAGCCAGCATGGAACCATTAATATCAAGCACAGTTGTATGCGCCTGACGGTCTGATGCTTCAACAATACGGAACGCAATATCACCGGTACCACCGGCCACATCGAGCGAGCGCCAGTTCTGAATATGCGACGGGATTTTCGGCGGTGCCAGCCAGGCAACCATTGCATCTTTCCATGCACGGTGCAGACCGGCGGACATCAGATCATTCATCACATCATAGCGCTTGGCTACACTGTGAAAAACTTCATTCACCAGCCCCTGCTTGGACTCTTCATCGACTTTCTGAAAGCCGAAAGAATTCTCCATACCACCATGGGCACCGACACGGCTCTCATCTGCACCCTGATCCACGGTAGAATTTTCGTGTTGCTGGCTCATTTATTTATCCTGTCCTGCCCGCCCAACTTACCCGTCGGAACCAAAGCACTGCATAGAGACCCGAAACTGCAAATTTCAAGCTATGCCTGATGAAACATCTGCCCAGTAGCATATAAAGGCTGGGTGCGATGTTACAAGTAAATACGGCAAAGTTTGATATGACTTAACAAAATTTGCGTCGCAAAGCGCCGGTAATAATGATTCTTTTGGCACATAAAACCCGTCACAGTTTCGTGTAGCTCTGCGCATTCATCCATAAAGCCTGCATTCTCTTTGAGAGAATTGTATAAAACGGGATAAATTTAAGCCCTGCTGCTTTTCCATACCCGTATTTTCGCTTATTGCGGTCTGGAAAATTCATCGGCTTCGGCTAATAATGCAAAAAATAAATTTTGAAAGCAGCGGGATATTATGAGCGTTACGGTAGTTAGTCATCCGCTTGTTCAGCACAAGCTCACCATTATGCGCATGAAAGAAACTTCAACCGCCAGCTTCCGGCGGTTGCTGAAAGAAATTTCCCTTCTGCTTTGCTATGAAGTGACCCGCGATCTCGATCTGACAACCACCATGATCGAAACACCGATGCAGCCGATGGAATCGCCGATCCTCGACGGCAAAAAACTGGTTTTCGCATCCATCCTGCGTGCCGGTAACGGTCTGCTGGAAGGTATGCTTGATCTGGTGCCTGCGGCACGCGTTGCCCATATCGGTCTCTATCGCGATCACAAGACTTTGCAGCCGGTGGAATATTACTTCAAAGCACCGGAAGATATCGTCAACCGCCTGATTATTGTGGTTGATCCGATGCTGGCAACCGGCAATTCCGCCGTTGAAGCGATCACCAAGCTGAAAGAACGCGGCGCAAGCAATATCCGCTTCCTCTGCCTGCTGGCAGCGCCGGAAGGCATCAAGCATTTTGCGGAAGTGCATCCGGATGTGCCGATCTACACAGCGGCCATTGATGAGAAGCTGAATGAAGACGGCTATATTGTTCCGGGTCTTGGTGATGCCGGTGACCGTATGTACGGCACCAAATAAACGACACATAATCTAATAAAAAACGGCGCTCAAAGCGCCGTTTTTTTATGCGGTTACGGTTTCATAAATCACCGGATTGAGCTGCGGTTCACTATCACTCAGCATCATCGCCTGCCGCACCATCTGCACCGCCTGATCCGCTTTGTCTTGCGTCTGTGCATGAACCAGTGCCAGCACATCACCAACTTTGACTTCGCTGCCCAACGGCAGAATATTGGTCACACCGACAGAAGGATCGATCTGATCCTGCGGGCGCATACGCCCGCCGCCAAGCGCGACAACACTCATCCCGACTGCGCGTGTATCAATGGCGCTGATGTAGCCATCACGTTCAGCACACACCGGCACCTGAAGAGGCGCAACCGGCAGATAATGCGCGACTCTTTCAACGAAGTCTGCAGGCCCGCCAAGGCCTGAAACCATACGGCCGAATTTTTCTGCTGCACGGCCATTATCCAGAGCCGTTTGCGCTTTTGCCAAACCATCAGTAACAGTTTGAGCCAGCCCTGCTGTTACCAGCATATGGGCGGCAAAATTCAGCACAACTTCCGCGAGACGCGACTGCCGCTTGGCACCGGTCAGAAAATCAACCGCATTACGCACTTCCACTGCATTACCGGCGCAATCGGCCAATGGCTCATTCATATCGGTAATCAGTGCACTGGTCGGTAACCCCGCACCATTGGCCACCTGCACCAGACTTTGCGCCAAAGCCTGCGAAGCTTCAAATGTCGGCATGAAAGCACCGCTGCCGGTTTTCACATCCAGCACAAGCCCGCCAATACCGGAAGCCAGTTTTTTCGAGAGAATAGAAGCGGTAATCAGCGGAATGGATTCCACCGTCGCCGTCACATCACGCACGGCATAGAAACGCTTATCCGCCGGAGCGAGGTCGCCGGTCGGACCGATAATCGCGCAACCGCAATCGCGCACAACTTTGTCGAACAAAGCTTTATCAGGATAGCTCTGATAACCGGGAATGGCATCCATTTTGTCCAGCGTACCACCGGTATGGCCAAGGCCGCGACCGGAAATCATCGGCACATAGGCACCGCAGGCAGCAACAATCGGTGCCAACATCAGCGAAACATTATCGCCCACACCGCCTGTCGAATGTTTATCCACCACAGGCCCGTCAAGATCGCGCCATTCCAGCACATCGCCGGAATATTGCATCGCCGTTGTCAGCGCCACAGCCTCATCACGGGTCATACCATTGAAATAAACCGCCATGCCAAAGGCAGCAATCTGCCCTTCACTCACACTGCCATCGGTAATACCGCGCACAAATGCCTTGATTTGCTCCGCACTCAAAATCTGCTTATCGCGTTTTGCCCGAATGATTTCCTGTGGCAGCATAGCGGCACCTTTTTAACGATCAGCCGATTTCGCCAACCAGTATCTTGATAATTTTTTGCAGTTTCTGGCCGCCCAAAGGTGCCATAGTCTTGGTTTCATGGTGGGAGAGTTCATCCCCGCTCATGCCTGCACCATAATTGGTGATGACCGAACAGGCGGCAGCCCGCAGCCCCAGAAAACGCGCCAGAATGACTTCCGGCACAGTGGACATGCCCACAGCATCGGCACCCAGCACCCGCGCCATACGGATTTCTGCCGGTGTCTCAAAAGACGGGCCGGAGAACCACATATAGACACCTTCATACAGCTTTTCACCCGCTGCACGTGCCGCATCGCGGAAAGCCTGCTTCAGCTCTGCATCATAGGCCGCTGTCATTCCGGTAAAACGCGCATCCGTATGTTCACCGATCAGCGGGTTCATACCGGAATAATTAATATGATCGTCGATCAGCATCACGCTGCCGGGTGCCATCTCCTGCACCACAGAACCGGCGGCATTGGTCAGGATCAGGGTTTCAATGCCAAGTGCTTTCAGTGTCTCCAGCACAGGGCGCATCGCTGCTGCATCGCCCTGCTCGTAATAATGTGCACGCCCTGCCAGCACCATTACCAGCCTGCCCATTAGCCGACCGACAACCACCTCGCCTGCATGGCCGCTGACGCCGCTTTTCGGAAAGCGAGGCAGGTCGGAATAACGGATATGCACCGGATCATCGAGTTCGCTGACCAGTCCGCCAAGGCCGGAACCCAGCACAATAGCAACTTTCAGCGTTTCACCGGCAAAAGCTTCATTCAAACGGGCGCGTAAAATCAAAGCTGCTTCGGTCATGGCCTTAACCAATCACATCGGTCTGAAAACTGAATGGCAGCAATTCGCGCATCGTCACAGTCTGCACAACACCGGAACTGTCGCACAAATGCAGCGGCACATCGGCACCCGCAAATTCTGCCAGACGCTGACGGCAACCGCCGCAAGGGGAGCATTTTTCCAGTTTCTCAGCCATCACCAGAATTTCGGCAATCTCACCACCACCGTCCATCACATAATGCGACAGCATAGTGGTCTCGGCACACCAGCCTTCGGGGAAGGAAATCACCTCAATATTGCAGCCGGAATAAATCCGTCCGTCTTTGGTGCGCAATGCGGCACCAACCGGAAATTTCGAGTAAGGGGCATGGCATTTCTGCATTGCAGCATAAGCTGCATCAAATAGATCCTGAGCCATATCAGCCCCTCCTCATTTTTCACATTTGGTTTCAATACCTGAATTAAAAAGCAGCAGGCCGTGACGAAAATAGTGATTTCCGAGTAACGGAGCGCAGCGTACTTAATGGTACGTGAGCACCGGAACACAGAAAATTGCTATTTGCAGGCCGGTCTGGTGTCTTTTGAAACAGGCATTTAGCGTTCTTTCACGTATGGAATACCACCCGCTTTCGGCGGAATGGCCTTGCCGATAAAGCCTGCCAGCAGGATAACCGTCAGAATATATGGCAGAGCCTGCATGAACTGCACCGGTACATCACCGATCAGCGGCAGCGACTGGCCTTGCAGGCGAATGCCCAGCGCATCGAGAAAGCCGAACAGCAAACAAGCATACATCGCCTGTACCGGACGCCATTTGGCGAAGATCAGTGCGGCCAATGCAATATAACCTTTACCGGCAGTCATATCCTTCACAAAGCCTGCGCCCTGTGCTGTCGCCAGATAGGCACCGGCCATACCGCAGAGCAGGCCGCAGATAATAACTGCGCGATAACGCAGCCATGTCACCGAAATACCGGCTGTATCCACTGCCGCAGGATTTTCACCCACCGCACGCAAACGCAGACCAAAGCGGGTGCGATACAAAACCCACCATGTCAGCGGCACCATCAAGAAAGCCAGATAAACCAGAATGGAATGACCGGAAATCAGCTCCGCATAAAGATAGCCGACAACCGGCACGTCTTTAACGGCTTCCGC
Organism: Pseudochrobactrum sp. XF203; assembly: GCF_020341615.1. Classification (NCBI taxonomy): domain Bacteria; kingdom Pseudomonadati; phylum Pseudomonadota; class Alphaproteobacteria; order Hyphomicrobiales; family Brucellaceae; genus Pseudochrobactrum; species Pseudochrobactrum sp. XF203. The sequence goes on from NZ_CP084392.1 coordinate 2,679,829, forward strand.
GCCCGGAAAATTAATAGATGTAAAACGGGCGCTGTTTGGCAAAGACGGTGTTCGGCCACCCTGTCCGAACCATGCCTGACCGAGAATGATTGTTGTACCCGCAGCAATAAAGTTGATCGCCAAACCGGAAACGATCTGATTGCCGCGATGGGTGATCGAGGCAAAACCATGCACCAGCGACAACAGCATTGAAACCAGCAGAGCCGCGCCAAGACCGGCAAGAGCTGAGCCGCTGATGGCGGCAACGGTACCGGCCGCAAAAGCACCGGCCAGCATTTTACCTTCAAGACCGATATCAACAATCCCTGCGCGCTCTGAATAGAGCCCCGCAAGACAGGCAAACAGCAAAGGCGCAGACAGGCGCAAAGTTGAATCAAGCAGCTGAATAAGAGTTACATAGCTATCCATGGCGCTTACTCCCCTGCTTTCGTGGCTGCACCGGCAGCATTTCGCGATGCAAAACGCATGAAAAACCGCTGGAAAGCAGGACGGAACATATGCTCCATCGCACCGGCAAACAGGATCACCAGACCCTGAATAATCACAATCATGTCGCGGGAAATATTCGGCATATCAAAAGCGATTTCCGCACCGCCCTGATAAAGCATACCAAACAGGATCGCCGCCGGAATGATCCCCACCGGATGCGAGCGCCCCATCAGCGCCACCGCAATCCCCACAAAACCGGCACCGGCAACAAAGTCCAGCTGCAGGCGATATTGCGCACCCATCACCGGATTAAGCGCCATCATACCGGCCAGCGCACCGGAAATCAGCATAGTGATAATAATCGTTCTCGACGGATTGATACCGGCATATTCAGCGGCACGCGGGCTGTGACCCATCGTGCGGATTTCATAGCCGATTTTAGTACGCCAGATCAGCAACCACACCAGATAACAGGCCAAAAGCGCCAGCAAAAAGCTGATATTCAGCGGTGCCGAACGGATTTCCATACCGAACAGGTTCATCAGCCAGTCGAGTTTCGGCAGTTGCCCACCTTCTGCAAAGCCACGGCTTTCCGGTGCCATCACGCCAATCGGCTTGATGAAATTGATAATCAGATAGACCATCAGGCTGGCGGCGATGAAGTTGAACATAATCGTGGTAATCACGATATGCGAACCGCGTTTTGCCAAAAGCCATGCCGGTATCAGCGCCCACAGCGCACCGAAAATAGCACCGCCAAGCAATGCCGCAATCATGGTAATCCACCACGGCATGGATGCATCCAGCCAGAGACAGATCAGCGCCACGCCAAGACCACCGATATAAGCCTGCCCCTCACCGCCAATATTGAACAGCCCGCAATGAAAAGCGACGGCAACAGCCAGACCGGCAAAGATAAAATTCGTGGCATAAAACAGCGTATAGCCAATGCCTTCACCGGAACCGAAGGCACCTTTAAACATCAACAGCGCCGCATCCAGCGGATTTTCTCCGACCAGCAGCACCACAAGTCCGGCAACCAGAAACGCAACCAGCAGGTTCAGTGTCGGGATCAGACCGTAATCCACCCAGCGCGGTAATTTTGCAAAAGGCTGGCTCATGGCAACATTCCGATCACGGCGTCAGTGGTTTTTACCTGCGCATATTCGCCCTGCAACACGGCCAGCGTCAGCGCATGCACATCTTCCGCGCTCCAGAGACGGCCCTGCAGGTCTGTGCGATCTGTACTCGCAACAGCATCTTCCGGCACAATCACCTCAAAACCGAGATTAGCAGCCATGCGCACTGTTGCATCAACGGAATTTTCAAGCAGCACACCGCCGACAACCAATGTGCGGATTTGCAACTCATCCAGCACATCCATCAGATCTGTGCCGATAAAAGCGCTATTGGTGCGCTTGTCCACGACCGGTTCACCGATCTGCGGCTCAACTTCTGCTTTGAAGTCATTGCCTGCCGTTCCCGCGCGATAAGGCGACTGCGGATCGGTTGAATCATGGCGCACATGCACCACAGGCAGACGACGCTCGCGCCATGCTTCCAGAAGGCGCTGTAAATTTGCCTCTGTCTGCGGTTGTCCGCGGCGACCCCATTTCGGATCATCAATAGCCTTTTGCATATCAATGATGAGCAATGCCGGTGTTGAGCTAATCATCAATGCAGGCCCTTTTCGGTTTTCTTATTATCTTCATTCTGAATACCCGCCATCAGCAGGCCGATTTCCCCCTCACCGGCTTCCGGCCCGCACTCGCCGACAACACGTCCGGCAAACATCACCAGAATACGGTCGGACAGCGAGCGGATTTCGTCCAGCTCAACAGAAATCAACAGCACGGCCTTACCGGCATCGCGCATTTCAATAATACGTTTATGAATAAATTCGATCGCACCGACATCCACGCCGCGCGTCGGCTGCGCCACGATCAGCACATCCGGATTACGTTCCATCTCACGCGCCAGCACGATCTTCTGCTGGTTACCACCGGAGAAATTCGCAGTTTTCAGACGCGGATCGGCAGGGCGGATATCATATTGCGCAATCTTGCCCTTAGCATCCTGCATGATCGCTTCAATATTCAGGAACGGGCCCTTGAGATAGCGCGGATCATCATGATAGCCGAGAATGGAATTCTCATATTCCTCATAGGCCAGCACCAGACCCATATGGTGGCGGTCTTCCGGCACATGGGCGAGACCGCGACGGCGCAATTCTGCCGGATGCGCATTACCGGTCACATTGACCGGCAGGCTGTTCAGCATCACCACACCGCTCTCGGCACGGCGAATACCGGCAATCACTTCGATCAGCTCTGACTGGCCGTTACCGGCAACACCGGCAATGCCGACAATCTCACCGGCGCGCACATCAAAAGACACCGTATCCACGACTGTGGTTTTCTGCGCATTACGCACGACAAGGTTCTTCACCTGTAAAACAGGTTCACCGGGTGTCGCAGCCTGCTTATTCACGCGCAGCAAAACACGGCGGCCAACCATCAGTTCAGCCAGTTCTTCCACGCTTGCTTCAGCGGTTTTGCGGGTGGCAACCATCGTGCCCTGCCGCATCACAGAAACATTATCCGTCACTGCCATAATCTCGCGCAGCTTATGGGTAATCAGAACAATGGTTTTGCCCTGATCTTTCAGCTGCCGCAAAATGCGGAACAGATGGTCAGCCTCTGATGGTGTCAGCACACCGGTCGGTTCATCAAGGATCAGAATTTCCGCGCCGCGATACAGCGCTTTCAGAATTTCCACGCGCTGCTGCAGACCAACCGGCAGATCTTCGACCACCGCATCGGGGTCAACATCCAGCGCATATTCTTTTTCGAGCGCTTTCAGCTGCTCGCGTGCTTTTGCAATGCCGGCGGATAATAAAGGCGCACCTTCCGCACCCAGCATCACATTTTCAAGCACTGTAAAATTATCAACCAGCATAAAGTGCTGATGCACCATACCGATGCCCGCAGCGATTGCCGCATCCGGATTGGATATATGCACCTGCCGGTCATTGACTTTGATCGTGCCTTTATCCGGCTGATAGAAACCGTAGATAATCGACATCAAAGTCGATTTTCCGGCGCCGTTTTCGCCGATAATCCCGTGGATGGTTCCCTTTTCGATCCGCAGATCAATAGCACGGTTTGCGTGCACAGCGCCAAAACGCTTATCAATTCCTGTCAGTTCAAGTGCAGGCTGCGCCATTATCCCATCCGTTAATCATCGACATCGCATTGCCGGAGCATTTTTATCAAATAACATATCGCGAACATCAAATGAAAACATCTGACATGTTCTGCTTTAACTGATTCCGCTACGCAGTTAACAATATATGCTATTGCATAAAGCTGTGTGTAAACCACCACAAAGCCGCATTTCACCCCTCATAATAGCGTGAAATATCACTTCCGTGCACTATATGAATACAAAACACCCTCTGATCTGTCAGGAAGCCACCCATGTCTGAAAATCTGTCCGACCGGCTTACAGAGCTGGAAATTCGCAATGCGGAACAGGAAAAGACAATTGAAGACCTGTCCGGTGAGATTGCCGAGCAATGGAAGCTGATTACCGCGCTGAACAAAAAGCTCAGCGCGCTGACTGATCGCTTTCTTGAGCTGGAAGAACAAACAGCGCCGGAAGTCTCCGTGACCAAACCGCCCCACTGGTAAGCCACAAAGAAATTTCAAATGGAAAAGGGCAGTGTCACCACTGCCCTTTTCTATGAATAGCCCTACCGGATTAGTAAGGGCACTTATTGTCTGTGGTGTAATCATGCACCTTGATTTTACCGGAGATGATGTCGGCCTTTGCAGCTTCAACCGCGGCCTTCATTTCAGGTGTAATCAGCTTGGCGTTGTTTTCATCCATCGCATAACTCACACCATCATCTTTCAGACCCATCTGAACGATACCGGCTGTGAATTTATCAGCGGCAACATCTTCAAAAGCCTTATAAACGGCAGTATCAACGCCCTTAACCATCGAGGTCAGAACATGGCCCGGATGCAGACCGTTCTGGTTGGAGTCAACGCCGATGCCGAGCTTGCCCGCATCAGCAGCAGCCTGCAACACGCCGATACCGGTACCACCGGCAGCATGATAAATCACGTCAGAACCCTGATCGATCTGGGCTTTGGTGATTTCGCTGCCTTTAGCCGGATCATTCCACGCGGCAGGTGTATCGCCGGTCCAGTTATTCAGAACTTTTGTGCCTTCTTTACCGGCTTTTGCGCCACCGGCATAACCGCAATAGAAACGACGGATCAGCGGCACATCCATACCACCGACAAAGCTTACAGTGCCGGTTTTAGAAGCCATCGCTGCCAGCATACCAACCAAATAGCCGCCTTCTTCTTCTTTAAACACAACGGAGCGCACATTCGGCGCTTCCACGACAGCATCAATGATTACGAATTTCGTATCCGGAAATTCCTTTGCAACTTTCTCAATTGCGGAAACAGCCGAGAAACCGGCAATCACAACCGGTGAGTTGCCATCCTGTGCAAATTTACGCAGAGCCTGTTCACGCTGCGCATCGTTCTGAATTTCAAATTCACGATAACTAGTACCGTGATCTGCTTTATATTTGGCTGCGCCATTATAAGCGGCTTCATTGAAAGACTTGTCAAATTTTCCGCCAAAGTCATAAACAACAGCCGGCTTCAGTTCTGCCGAATAAGCTGCTGAAACACTCAGGGTCGCGGCCAACAGGCCCATAACTATACGCTTCATTACCACTCACCTCCGATAGCGCAGTAATTCTGCGCGAGAAAATATCCACCCGTGCTCGGTAAATTATGCTGTTTTTTACCGCCCGCTCAGATTTTAATAATCGGCAATCTGGCACGGTCCGGAACTTTTTTCATCTTAAATTTATGCGCTTACACATATTTCATTGCCGGAACACACCGCGCCGCCCTTAAATCACACAGGAAACGCCTGTCCCGCGCAAGCCGCAATAACCCTGAGGGTTTTTCGCCAGATATTGCTGATGATAGCCTTCAGCATAATAAAAATCAGAAGCAGGCAGAATTTCCGTCGTAATTGCGCCAAGACCACGGGCGGTCAGCGCCTGCTGGTAAGCTGCTTTACTCGCTTCAGCAGTCTTCAGATCTTCATCCGAATAAACATAAATCCCTGAGCGATATGTTGTGCCTATATCATTGCCCTGCCGCATACCCTGCGTCGGGTCATGTTCTTCCCAGAAAATCTGCAAAAGCTGTGCCAGCGTCACCTCGGCCGGATCATAGACCACCTGCACCACTTCATTATGCCCTGTCAGGCCCGTACAGGTTTCCTCATAGGTCGGGTTTGGCGTCAGACCGCCGCTATAACCGGCAGCGGTGACATAAACACCGGGCACCTGCCAGAACAAACGCTCCACGCCCCAGAAACAGCCCATACCGAACAGAATTTTCTTCATATTATGCGGCCATGGCCCGTGCAGAGGAAGTCCGGAAACAAAATGGTCTTCGGAAGTCGCAATCGCCTCAGTACGACCGGCAAGCGCCTCGTTACTGGTCGGCATACGCAACTTGTGTTCGGGATATTGTCTGAACATCATCATAGTCCCTGTCTGATGCATTTCCGGCTTAAACAGCAACAACGGAAATGCTGCATACTTGTTAGTTTTAACGGCAGGCAGCCGGAACAGGCTTACACATATCTGTACTCTTAACGTGCATAAGATTTACGCCCAATCGTTCCGACAGCAAAACACACTATACTCAGCACTAAAAATAAGAACCATCCGGGCATATTCAACACCGGAACCATCCAGTTGTCCCAAAAGCCGTTCCAGAAAACCTGCCGTATAAAACCGGCAAAAGCAGCCAAATATTCAGGCAGATAATCCTGCAAACTCTGCAGAAACGGCGTCACAACCAAACGAAGCTGCGCAATTGATCGCGCAATATCAAAAACAGCAAATAACAAGCTGACACCCAACGACCAGAGCGCCAGAAAATTAAAAAATACACGCATAATAACCCATATCCGTCTTCTGAAATTCAGAACTCAAAAAACAACTCTGAATATCATTCTATCACAAGGAGCTTTCCTGACAGACAGGCTATTAAATTTTTCTAATATAAAATTATAATTCACGGAAAAGTCTGTAACTTCCCTCCGCCGTTGAACAAAAACATTTGCCCTTTCGGACATAAGATTCGACCAGTTTCGTCACGAATTTCAGCCAGATCAGTCCAAAACACTCAAAACCAAGCTCTGGCGGCACGAAATTCGACGATATTTTCCACAGAGCCTCAAAAATATTAAAATCAATAAATTCAATAAGTTAAATAAATAAAGCATTCGATTTTTCATATAATTTCACTGTTTTTTGCCTGTAAAATCAAATGAATTCAGTGAAACACGAAATAATGGTTGAACATCCGTCTTTTATAGCTATATTCCGCGCCGAAACGGTCGTTTAACAGCTGACCACTGTTTGAAGATACGCCGTTGTGATTGATATCACTTATAAATATCAGTCTTGAGTGGAGAGGTGGCCGAGTGGTTGAAGGCGCACGCCTGGAAAGTGTGTATACGGGGAACCGTATCGCGGGTTCGAATCCCGCTCTCTCCGCCATTTTGCTAATATAAGCCATTGAAATCATTGATTTTCCTCATGTTCCATAATATTATGGTACAAAAGGTGGTACAAAATCATTGAAAAAATACTCCCCTGACATCCCGCATTTGTACGTCCGACGAAAGACTTTCGTCTTTCGTCTTGTCATACCTGTACATCTGCGCAGCCTTGCAGGGAAATCAGAATTCAAAGCTTCACTGAAAACCAAAGACCTTTCAGTTGCCATGAAGCAATATGGCGAAGTCGAACCATATTATCAAAGCCTTATGGAAAAACTTCGCAATGGTGAAGACCTGACCAACTATTCAGAGCTAAGCTACGAAGAACTTATGCGTATGGCACAAGTCACCGGACGAATTTACAAATCGCTTGATCAGCTTATACAAAATCCAGCACAATTAATACAGACCCACAGCGAATGGACAAAAGCAGGCAAACCGAAAGGGCGCGAATTTTCAAGCTACTTTGGCACAGCCGAAGCTACCATGAAGCTGTCCAACCTAGTCGCATTCTACGAAGATGATCAGGTGCATGTGCTGAGTTCTTTAAATGACAGAGAAAGATCGAAAAAACTAACCCCATTGAAGAATGCCGTTACGCAGTTAATGTCCTTCTTAGAAAAAGATATCGATCTGCCCTCCTTAGATCGTCAACAGGCACGAAATTTCCACAGACACTTAAAGAACAAGATTGCAACGCAAGAAATTAAAGCAAACACCGCTAGTAAGTATATTACACACTTACGCGTCCTTATCAAAACCTACAAAAACGCACATGATGACGAAACAGAAACTGTCTTTGATGGACTAAACTTCAAAGCACAAGAGAATGCGCGACCTCCGTTTACAATCGACTTCTTAAACGAACGCTGGTTCAAAAAGGATGCATTCACACAATTAAACCCGTGTGCAAAGGCACTTCTTTTTGCTGTGATAGACACGGGTTGTTCATTTAAAGAACTCTGTGGCCTCGATCCAGAAAAAGATATCCGCCTCAACGTCGCTATTCCACACATTATCATTCAGGGAAATGAACATCGGCAGTTAAAGACTACACATCGCAAACGTACTATCCCGCTTACAGGGTATTCCTTGCAGGCCTTTAAGACTTTCCCAATGGGTTTCACACAGTACGCGACAGACAATGGCCCATCAAATGCATCAGGCCTGATAAATAAGTATATGCAGAACAATGGGCTTTTAGAAACCGATAAACACTCCGTCTACAGTCTACGCCACACGTTTAAAGACCGCTTGAGAAAGCACGGCATCCCTGAAGAACTACAGCACGACTTAATGGGACATAAAGATCAAGGAATGGGTTCCCATTACGGAAATGGTTATCCGCTAGAAGAAACCGTGACATATTTACAACGAATGAGTGCCGATTGGAAATATCTCTCTTTGAATGATAAAGAAAATCGACTTCCTAGATAAATACTTTTGTTAGCAGGCTCTGCAGGTCATTCACCCTCATCGCACAACCATTCGTGATGAAGACCAACATCAGGACTGCATAACAGAAGGGACATCGATGCATTGATCAATGCATGATAAATACAAACACATTGACCTTGATAACTATAAAGCATGCCTGCAAGAAGTCGGGGATATGCTCAGAAAAAATAATGATCATAACGGTTTTCGAAAAATCACTGCTGAATGGAACGCAGTCAAAGCCTATGAAAACTCGATGATTGCACCATGGGATTAATACGCTTCCCGTAATTCATGCGTATTCGTTGCCTGATAATACCTTCCGAAGGCAACACACAGCAAACCACTCTCACCGATAAATACCAGACAGAGGAACTTTGTCTCTGCAGCATGATCACATGTGATTTCTGGTCGGTGCAGCACGATAAATACAACGTAGATGTTCGGCAGAAGTACTTGATTTCTTCCTGTATACTTGCCTCGTCACACAATAAAGTTCTCTTTGTCGTTCATAACAGAACAGAAAAGCAAGAGACTAATATCATCATAGCCCAATGCGTCCTGATAAATCAGAGTCACATCATTCATTACTTCTGCAAATAATTCAGATCAATGTATGAGCGGCACAAGCTATTTCCAATAGCAAGTATCGAAGGCAAAAATGCATCGAGAACGTGGAAACAGATTTCATTTTCATTCAACAGTTCAAGGATTTCCTTGCACTGATGGTAAACTATTATGAGAAACAATATGAGAAAAGAATTTTTACATGAAGAATTAGTAACGCACATTCCGAACTTGATGAATGCATACGGACGATTTCAGTACCATTCAGAACCAGACAAAATATGGTCACTGGGGAATGAAATTGATCACCAAAAACACGTTTACGAACTCACCGCATATTTTAACAACACTGATAGAAGAACGACTGAATTACAGTTCGGTCTGGATAAGATGTGCTGTGACTTTCACAGCCATTTAAGTCGCTCACTACTGGGAAACAACTGGACTATTACTAAGAACCTTCATAAGCAGCCAATGCTGGTATGTTTCTTTGACCACGAAGGTACAAGACAACGTCAAACCCTAGCACGCAGCGTATACCCACATATTCATGGCCTGTTGCTCATTCATGATACCACCTTCGAAAAGTTCATAGATATTACAGAAAAACGACCCAACGAACGAAGGTACTTACTGCAAAAGCCATGGGCTTTCAAAGAAGTGTCATTCAAACCGACGTTCAACGGCGTCGAAGGAATGAAGGAGTTTGTAAGTTACGCGTTGAAGTTTGACAAAACCAGTGCGAAATCTGGCAACAACCTGTTCCCATGGGATATCTATCCAAAATCCAACAAGAAATGGAACTCCGCTCTGAACGAAATTCCAGAGGACGAACTGAGATATTATAGCAGTGCACTGAAGCGATACCGGAATTAATAATCAACAGACATCATCGCGCAACCATAGCAACGAATAAATACTCAGTGGGATATAATTGCAAAATACAAGATTTCCGATATTTATGGGGCATTAACAAGGACTCGGTGCAATTCCGAGTGGCTCTTCTGGCCGCCTATCCGCCAGACAACACTGCAACGGCATTCTTAAAAGCCAAATTTTCAGTTCGTTGCATCAGTGTGTAAAATTCCCAATGCTAAGATTAAAAGAATACCGCAGTCAGTGGTTTTCAAACATTCGTGGCGATATCTTATCGGGTATCGTTGTTGCTCTCGCTCTTATTCCTGAAGCGATAGGGTTTTCTGTTATTGCAGGCGTGGACCCCAAAGTTGGTTTGTATGCTTCATTTGCAATTGCATGTGTGGCAGCTTTTACCGGTGGTCGCCCTGCAATGATTTCAGCGGCTACAGCGGCCACAGCTGTCGTCATGGTATCACTCGTTAAAGAACATGGTCTGCAATATCTTTTCGCAGCCACAATCTTAATGGGTATTCTTCAGATACTTGCCGGAGCATTAAAGTTGGCGCGGGTAATGCGTTTTGTTTCCCGTTCCGTCATTACCGGCTTTGTAAATGCACTGGCCATTTTGATCTTTATGGCTCAGCTACCGGAACTGATCGATGTTCCGACACAAACCTACTGGATGATTGCAGCCGGACTGGGGATAATCTATCTTTTCCCTTATCTGACCAAAGCAATCCCCTCGCCATTAATCGCAATTGTCGTACTGACGGTCATTGCATGGTCAACTGGTATGGAGTTACGGACAGTCGGTGATTTAGGGGAACTCCCTTCAGCATTTCCGATTTTCGCGTTGCCACAAGTACCCCTCACCTTCGAAACTCTGCAGATCATATTCCCATATTCCGTAACACTGGCAGCTGTTGGCTTGCTTGAATCATTGCTGACAGCTCAAATTGTTGATGACATGACTGATACGCCCAGCAATAAAAATCAGGAATGCTACGGACAAGGAACAAGCAATATAGCTTCTGCACTTATCGGCGGAATGGGTGGCTGTGCCATGATTGGCCAGTCCGTGATCAATGTGTCGTCAGGCGGTCGCGGCAGACTCTCAACATTTGTAGCAGGCGCGTTTCTTCTTTTCCTGATTGTTGTGCTTAACGATCTTGTCAAAATCATTCCAATGGCAGCACTTGTTGCAGTAATGATTATGGTTTCAATCGGAACATTCTCTTGGCGCTCTGTGCTTGATCTGAGACGCAATCCACTGCCTTCTTCAGTCGTCATGCTTGCAACAGTGGTAACAGTCGTAACAACACATGATTTGGCAAAAGGCGTCATCGTCGGAGTGCTTTTATCAGGCATATTCTTCGCCGGAAAAGTGGCTAAACTTTTTACTGTTTCCAAACAAAACGACGAGAGCATAAACACACTCACCTATAGGGTTGAAGGGCAGATTTTCTTCGCTTCAGCTGAGAGCTTTATCCATTCTTTCGATTTCAGCAGCACACACGCCCATATTATGATTGATGTCAGCCGAGCGCATTTGTGGGACATAACTGCTGTTGGAGCTCTTGATAAAGTCGTTTTAAAGCTTCGATCTTCCGGAGCACAGGTCGAAGTACGCGGTTTTAACCGTGCAAGCGCAGATATGATCGACAAGTTTGCTCTGCACGACAAAGCAGAACGACAAGCCTCCAGTAATTCGCTTCATTAAAAACAATGCTGGCATAGTTGAAAACTATGCCAGCATTCCCCCCTCAGGTTGCCCCCCATAATAATATTTATCATTTGTGTTGACATAGTCCATATATCCATTATTCTGGATATATGGAAAATGTAACAGCAATCACGGCACTCGCGGCCTTAGCACAGACCACACGACTGGAAACTTTCCGGCTATTGGTCAAACACGAACCGAACGGTTTACCGGCAGGCGAACTGGCACGTGTATTGGATGTACCCCAGAATACAATGTCAGCCCATCTTGCCACATTATCACGAGCAGGATTGATCAAAGGAGAACGTCAGAGCCGGTCGATCATTTACCGTGCTGATCTTGATGTATTTCGGGAACTGACGCTTTTCATGATCAAGGATTGTTGTGGAGGCAATGCCGCGCTTTGCAAGCCTCTAATTGTAAACCTTGCGCAATGCACTGATGACAAAACAAAAAATCCAGAAACAATGATCAATTAACTTTAGCTATCAACTAGACGGACACATGTGATGACTGACAAGGTCTATAACGTGCTCTTTTTGTGCACGGGCAATTCCGCTCGTTCAATTTTAGGCGAAGCCATACTTAACATGGACGGAGAAGGTCGGTTTCGTGCCTTTTCTGCTGGTAGCAAACCCAAAGGCGAAGTTCATCCACTCGCGATAAAAGAACTTCAGGCTATGGGTCTTCCCACTAATCATCTCACATCAAAAAGCTGGGATGTATTTGCCGGTTCAGATGCGCCGAAAATGGATTTCATTTTTACCGTGTGTGATAGTGCTGCAGGAGAGTCTTGTCCTGTATGGATCGGCCATCCAATGACTGCGCACTGGGGCATTGAAGACCCAGCGGCAGTTGAAGGCAGCGAAACCGAAAAGCAACGTGCTTTTGCTCTTGCAGCGCGTTTTATGAAGAACCGAATATCAGCGTTCCTCAATCTTCCACTAGGTTCAATTGATCGCATGTCAATACAAAACCAGCTGAACCAAATTGGTTTGATGGAAGGTAATATTGGCACACCAAGGAAGCTATAATGTCTGTCTTTGAACGATATCTGACACTCTGGGTTGCCCTATGTATCATCATCGGGATTGCCTTAGGGCATTTGTTTCCTGCAGCCTTCCATATGGTCGGCGCAGCAGAAATCGCTAAGGTCAATATACCTGTTGCCATACTGATCTGGCTGATGATCATTCCCATGCTGCTTAAAATCGACTTCTCAGCGATGCGTCAGGTCGGCCAGCATTGGCGTGGCATCAGCGTGACACTCTTCGTCAACTGGGCGGTTAAACCCTTCTCTATGGCCTTGCTGGGCTGGCTGTTCATCGGTTGGCTGTTCAGACCATATCTCCCGCAAGATCAAATTGACTCTTACATAGCAGGCCTGATTATTCTTGCCGCAGCACCATGCACCGCAATGGTTTTTGTCTGGTCGAACCTGATTAAGGGTGAACCCCATTTCACGCTATCTCAGGTGGCACTGAATGACGCAATCATGGTCATTGCCTTTGCCCCGATTGTCGGCCTGCTTTTAGGATTATCAGCGATCACAGTGCCGTGGAATACACTGATTTTCTCAGTGGTTTTGTACATCATCTTTCCCGTCATCATCGCACAACTGATACGGCGCAGCCTGCTTTCCAAGAATGATGGACAGTCCCTAAACAAGCTGCTGAAGGCATTACAGCCATTATCGCTGGTCGCACTTCTTGCCACACTTGTTTTGCTCTTTGGTTTTCAGGGAGAACAGATCATCGCCCAGCCACTGATCATCGCCATGCTTGCTGTACCGATCCTGATCCAAGTCTATTTCAACTCCGGTCTGGCCTATATCCTGAACCGGATGTCGGGCGAACAACATTGTATTGCAGGCCCGTCTGCCATGATCGGCGCTTCAAACTTCTTCGAATTAGCCGTGGCCGCAGCGATCAGTCTTTTCGGCTTCAGTTCCGGTGCCGCGCTTGCAACAGTTGTCGGCGTCTTGGTGGAAGTCCCCGTTATGCTCTCCGTTGTCTGGATCGTGAACCGGTCTAAAGGCTGGTACGAACAAGGCAAAAATCAAACTAAAACAGGTGATATCTGATGTCCGTTATAATCTATCACAACCCTCAATGCGGAACTTCACGCAACACACTCGCCATGATCCGCGCCAGCGGTGAAGAACCTGCCATCATTGAATATCTGCAAACACCGCTATCCAAAGAGCAATTGTCAGAACTTGTTGATGCCATGAAAATATCAGTACGAGATTTGCTGCGAGAAAAAGGCACGCCTTTTGCTGAACTCGATTTATCCAATACGAAATGGTCAGACGATCAGTTACTGGATTTCATTGTGCAACATCCGATCCTGATGAACAGACCGGTTGTAGCGACACCTCATGGCACAGCCCTTTGTCGCCCGTCAGAACGTGTTCTTGATCTTCTGGAAAACCCCGCTGTCAACTTTACCAAAGAAGACGGGGAACAGATCACTTATGAACGGAAGGACAGATAATCGTGACACTGCCCAATCTTGACCTGCGGGCGTTTTGCTCACCCGATTACGATAAGCTCCAAACGCCTTTACTGACACATAAACCGCGCATCCTGCTTCTATACGGGTCGCTAAGAGAACGTTCTTACAGCCGCTTCTTAACGCTTGAAGCACAGCGCCTGTTAGAATTTATGGGGGCTGAAACACGAATATATCATGCCGACGGCCTACCATTGCCAGATGACAGCACTGCTGATCACAGCAAGGTTCAGGAGCTACGTGAAGCAATGGTGTGGTCAGAAGGGCAAGTCTGGACCAGCCCTGAACGCCACGGCGCAATGAGTGCCGTCATGAAATCACAAATTGACTGGATACCTTTAGCGGGCGGTTCTGTACGCCCGACGCAAGGTCGCACACTGGCGCTGATGCAGGTTTCCGGCGGCTCTCAGTCTTTCAACGCTTTGAATCAAATGCGTGTGCTAGGTCGATGGATGCGCATGATTACAATCCCCAACCAATCATCTGTCGCCAAAGCATGGCAGGAGTTTGATGAAGCCGGACGTATGAAGCCCTCTTCATTCTACGAAAGGGTCGTTGATGTGATGGAAGAACTTATCAAGTTCACCATCCTGACACGGGGCATTTCTGACCACCTGACCGACCGTTACAGTGAACGGAAAGAAGCCGCAGAGAAACTGGAAACCCGTGTTTCGTTGAAATCCATATGACCGACCAGCGCCTTCCTGTTTATGCAATCCTGAGCCTTGGCCTTACACAAATCATCGGCTACGGCACACTTTACTATTCATTCAGTGTGCTGGCTCCGTCCATTGCGGGTGGCTTTCAGGCGACAACGGAATGGGTCTATGGAATATTATCCATAGCACTGCTAGCAGGTGGTGTGCTGGCACCGTGGCTGGGCAAACTCATTGACCGCTTAGGTGCTGCACAAATTATGACAGTCGGCTCTGCTTTTGCAGCGCTTGCTCTCATCCTTTGCGCAACATCCCCCAATTCGCTGGCGTTCATTGTAACGCTTACAATTGTGGAGATTGCTGCCAATCTCGTACAATACGGAGCCGCCTTTGCACTGCTTGTGCAGATCAAACCAATGGTTGCTCAGCGCAGCATTGTCTATCTGACACTGATAGCCGGTTTTGCATCCACCATCTTCTGGCCACTCACATCATTGCTTCTGCAATGGCTGACATGGCAGCAAATCTATCTGGTCTTTGCCGGTCTGCATCTGGTGGTATGCCTCCCGCTGCATTATTCCCTGACACGCACCAGTAAAACAACTCATGACCAACGTAAGAATGATGACAAAGAAATAGCTTCTGTAGCCGGTGCATTGCCTCAGGCATCAAGACGTATGGGCTTCACAGTACTTCTGGCAGCATTTTCCTTACAGGCATTGATATCCTCTGCAATCCTTGTCCATATGATCCCGCTACTGTCGGTACTGGGATTAGCAAAGTCAGCAGCCTTTATTGGCGCTGTGTTCGGACCATCGCAAGTTGCCAGCCGCATGATCAATATGATGGCGGGGAAAACCCTATCCCCCGTAAACTTAGCCATCATCGCAGCCTCATTCATTGCCTTATCCGTTATGATATTGATGATCGGTGCACCCTATATCCCTGCGGCGATATTATTCGCCTGCCTGTTTGGTTTCGGGAATGGTCTGTTCAGCATTATAAGCGGCTCACTTCCATTATTCTTATTTGGAAGTACCGGATATGGTGCGATGCAGGGAAAACTGATGTCTGCGAGATTGGTGCTATCCGCCATCGCACCCTTTGCAATGGCCTTCGCGTTGAAGAATACAAGTGTTTACATCACTCTGGCGATAATCATCGTCGTATCGATTGCGGGAGGCGGTCTGTACTTCATAATAAAGCAAGACTTACAGAGCAGAGCTTTGAATTGAGCCTATTACGCACTTAGTCTGTAAGCTAGGCCACATAGCATAGCACATTTCCAATTATTTATATTTTCGCCCCGCCTTCATTGGCTGCGGTGGCAGTGCGTCTTTATCAGGAACTTCAAAAAGCTCACTGACTGTCACTTGCAGTGCATCAGCCAATGCTTCCAGTGTCGAAATCGTGACGTTCTCTGTACCCCGTTCGACCCTCCCTACATATGACCTGTCAACATTTGACTCCAAAGCTAACCGCTCCTGAGAGAAGCCTTTAGCCACGCGAAGTTTCCGTAAATTCCAACCGATAATCTGTCTTGCGTTCATAGAACGATTAACAGTATAGACGGCTTGACAATCGACGGACTGCTGGGCACATATTAATTTTCAGCACACGTTAGTGAATCCAATGGATTCACATAACAATGTCGGGGGCAAATGAAGTGCAGAGCGAAGCGATCAAACGTATCGGGTCAATCAGCCAATCAGCTGCAACCCATCAGAAACATACGCAACACGACTAAGGTCGGAAAACAAAGGTCGCTTCGATGGCATACCCAATTCAAATGATAGAACCAGTTACCCATAGAACAGCAGTTGGTTTCAAAGGAATTTCTTGGACCTGCTTATTCTTTGGTCCATTCCCCGCATTGTTTCGCGGTCACTTTGTTGGTTTCTTAGTCATCCTACTTGCCGTTCTCTGCACCTTAGGCCTTGCAAGCATTGTGTTTATGTTTGTTTACAACAACTGGCATTACAATTGGCTTGTATCAAAAGGTTTTAAACCAGCGGGCGCCGCTATGGGCATGGGAATGATGGCCAATCAGAACATGATCAATGTTCATGTTGCCGAGTCCAAATAATACCTAACCAGACAACTTTCGAACTAAACAACTCAAGCAGGGGCAATAATGAAAATCCTCCTACTCGCAGCAAGTGCACTTTCAGTTTCAACCACATTTGCAGTTGCAGCTGACGCTATTGTAGCACCAATCAATGAACCGGCAGCCATTACGACAGATTCACCTCGTTGGTTTATTGATGCAGGCGTCGGTGGTGCATGGTCAAATGCAAATGCACTCCACTTCATCAACCCAATTGGCACAGCTTTTACTGACAATGTAGTATCAGGCGACCGTATCCACCTGAACGATGTTGATAAAAAAGACAGCTCCGTCGGAGCAGTATTTAGCGTAGGCTATATGCTGGCACCTAACTACTACGTTAAAGGTTCGTATCGTTATTTCGGTCAACACGACTATAGCGGAAATGCGACCTTCGGTGGCGATGACTACGATCAAGACCTTCGCGTTCGCGCACATGGAGTATTCGTAGGCGCAGGTTATATCCATGACCTTACAGACCGTTTTTATGTTGATGCATTCGGTGAAATCGGCGCATCTTTCTTAAAAGCTTCTGCCAAACAGGGCGAAAACCTTTATCCTGACGATTTCGCTTCATTCCCATCTAAGAGCCAGACAAACTTTGCTGGCGGGCTTGGTCTCGGCATTGGTTATAAAGTTACAGAAAACGTAGACTTCACTGTTACAGGTACTTACCACTGGCTCGGCAAAGCTGAAACAAACAAGGCACTTAACGTTCAATATATGAATGACGGGGAAATGCTGAAAGCCAAGAACATTGGTGTCGCAGGTGTTACTGCCGGTATTCGTGTGAAATTCTAATAACTAAAATGGGCAGTTTAACTGCCCATTTTCATATCATGTTTTGGCATGTAAACCTTTCGCATAATCACAAGAGAACATCATGCATAAATTGCTATTGATAAGTGCCGCAACATTCATTGTTTCAAGCAATGCTTTAGCGGCAGATATAGGTGTTACCTTTGAATGGGGCCCAACAAAAAAGTGCTTTGATTCAAAGTCACCGCCAATCAAACTCTCCAATGTTCCACAAGGCACGGCAAAACTCTTGATCAAAATGATAGATCAAAATGCATCGAGTTTTGATCATGGCGGCGGCAGCGTAGCCTTCAAAGGACAGTCACAACTTCCTTATGGCGCCTTTAAATACAAAGGTCCATGCCCGCCATCAGGAACGCACTTCTATAAAATCACAGTAAAAGCTGTTGATGCATCCGGTAAGACTTTAGGCTCTGGTTCGGCAACTCAGCCCTTTGCAAAGAAATAATCTCCCCCTCCCCCTGCATATTACTGGAGGGGGGGGGCATACCCATTGATAATCCATAATAAACATTTACAACAAGACTTGAGTATTATTCTTCAGCCGCGAAAGGGTTGATCTGGAACATCCGGTTGCCTGTATGATGCTATTCCAGCTTTGGCCGTTTTCAAGCATTTTCAATATAGCCTGATTACGGGATTTATTCTCCGGACGCCCTTTATACAGCCCCTGCTCTTTAGCCTTGGCTATTCCCTGCTTCTGCCGTCTACGACGATCTTCATAGTCTTTACGGGCAATGGCCGCGATCATGTCCAGCATCATATTATTAATGGCTTCTGACATACGGGCAGTGAATTCATCTGTACTTGAAACGGCCATTCCCCATGATGTCGGCAAATCAAGAGCAACCACTTTAACCTGTCTGTCACGAATTTCAGACTTCAAACGCTCCCAGTCTTTAGCATTCAAACGACTTAAGCGGTCCACTTGCTCTATCAGCAAAATATCACCTGCCTGACAGTCAGATAACAGACGAAAAAGTTCCGGACGGTTTAGCGATGCGCCACTTTCATTTTCAATATACGTGGCTGCAATCTTCAGACCTTTATCGCTAGCGAACTGAAACAAATCGTCTTTCGCCCTGCTGGCATCTTGTTCTTTCGTCGATGCACGAAGGTAAGCTCTCACAAACATACGAACCACCATAAAGTTCCATTTACATGGTTCTATTATAGGTGGTTCGTTTTAAGTTATCAAATGATGTTTATGGAACCAAGATCAGTATGGTTCGCTTAAGGCATACTCAAATATATATCGGAGAGATTTCAAAAATTAGATTGAGAATATTAATAAACGAAATAGGATTATAGAAATTTTAACGGTTTACGAGAGTGCAATGAATTATAAATATCTTCCATTAGAAGTGCTTTCTGTTAATCCTACGAATGATCGCCACGGTGAGTTAGAAAATGAAACGGCTGCTATTGCTTGGCTATTCTCACACAACCGACAACACATGCAAAAACTTGCTGCAGATATAGTGTCCTCAGGTGGCAACTATGAACCACCTTTGGTGTTTCCTACTGGAAATAGCTATACTGTTCACGATGGCAATAGGCGAACCACCTGCCTAAAATTAATAGACAACCCCAAAAGAGCCCCAACCGCAGAACTACAGGATTTTTTTTCAAAATTAAAAGAAAACTGGAAAGGAGACTTTCCAAAGAAAATCCTTTGTCGCGTAGAAACCAATATTGATCAGATTGATGAGATTCTTTTTAGGCGGCATACTGGCAGTCAAGGAGGAGTAGGTCAGAGTACTTGGGATGGCCGCATGAAAACCACCTTTATAAATCGAACCGGCAAAGGTGGAAAGCTCAATCTCGCCGATGAAATTGAGAAAAAATTAGAGACTGCAGGCTTACTGCCAATGAATGGGCGTATTCCCCGCAGCAACTTAAATCGCCTTCTTTCATCCGAGGCTTACCGTAATCGCGTTGGCATAACAACCACAAGAGGGCGCCTTGAATATCTCCGCAAAGAGAGCGTCACTCTAAAAGCCTTAGCAAGAATAGCAGACGATCTGGCCCAGCGTAGAAAAACACTCGATGACGTATGGGATAATGACCGTAAACATGCATATCTAGATGAATTAGAAACCGCAGGCGTTCTCCCAACGGCTGCAGATGTATTTATCCCAAACCCCAAACCACATGACACCATCACAAGTCAGCCAGTACTTTCATCGACTCCACCTTTAAAAGTTAGTAAACCAAAACAACAAACTAACCTTATATCTCATATGGATCATAAAATTAACTGGACAGCAGATTTGCGACGGCAGCGCGCTGTCTGGAATGAATTACAATTTAAATTAAGTATAATCGACCATCCGAATGCAACTGCAGTATTATTTCGCGTCCTGCTTGAATTATCAGTCGACAACTATATCAGCAAATCCAAATTATCGAACATCAAAGAGAGTGATTCATTAATTAGAAAAATCATAGCGAGCGCTGAAGATTTAAATAGAAAAAATAAATTACAAAAAAGATATTTAGAGGTTATTAGAAAATCTAGAACGATGGATGAAATTATCTCCGTGGATACACTTAATAAATATGTTCACTCATCGAATCTCTCTCCTTCAGGAGAACATCTAGTAGCTCTATGGGATACATATCAAGAATTAATAATATTATTTTTAAACACAGAAATAATTAAATAAATCAGGACGTACTTCAATGACAAAACTTATAGTAAAATTAAAAAAATTTGTAGATGACAGAGAGTGGGATCAGTTTCATAATCCAAAAGATTTATCCATATCCATAAGCATTGAAGTAAATGAATTACTAGAGATATTTCAGTGGAAATCTGAAAATACCCCAATAAATAAAAATGATATTGAAAAAATAAAAAATGAAGTTGCAGATATTTATATTTACTTGTTGCTTCTATGTGAAAAATTAAACATTGATCTAGAAAAGGAAACTGCTAACAAAATATCCCGCAATGAGAAAAGATTTCCCATTGAAACATCCTTAGGGATTGCGAAAACAACAGATATGGATAAGTAATAATGGAATCTGCATCGTCATTTTATGTCTTTGATAAATGGCTGGATGCTTCTAAGCACGCCTTTGGCAGCCGAAACCAACTATCTACAGTGCCCAAAGAGGATAAAGAAGAGTATTATAACATATACTCTGAAATTTTTAATAATATAGAATATATTAAAAACAATTACGATCCAAACAATAACTTTGAAATTAAAACTGTAAATTACTCAAAAGAATTCGGAGCACGCGGACACCGACCAGTTGATTTATGGGTATCCCTATATGGAACAAAGACAAAATTATTAGCAAAAATGCCACAAATTTATATAATTGCCTCCCATAGAGGCATAGAGATAGGTTTTGCAGCATCCATAGATGAAGCCGATTACCATGACCCAGACGTAAAGGCTCGCAACCGTCAAATTATTCCAATTTTAAACTCTAAACTACCCTCTGCTAACGCACTTTTTACGAAAGACCTCGACGAGAAACTGCGTTTCCAAAAAAACTGGCATTTTAATACAAAAACACGTCTCAAAAAATCTGACATAGGTTTTGACCAATACAGTTCAGCCGCTGATTTATTCGATCACCTTAAAGGCTCCCAAAACTCAAGCGGAGGCGGAACTATTTGTAGAATATTTTCTAAGACAGAATTAACCAATCTCGATCTTAAAGAGCAAATATATCTAGCATTTAAAAATTTTTCTCCGCTAATTATTCAAAGCTCTCCTTCGTCTTGGGAGATCGATGTTGTGTCCGCACAGGACGCTGTACACAAATTAGCCGATAAATTTCAGTTCGACCCCATCAATCAAGAAGACGCACGCAATAAAATATTTGCTGAAATAGCACAACGACAAGGTCAAGCAAAATTTCGAAAAGAATTACTTAAAGCTTACAATGGGAAGTGTGCGGTAACAGGTACGGCTGTCCCTGCCGTACTTCAAGCAGCACATATTACTCCTTACCTAGGACCCAAAACAAACCATGTAACAAATGGTATTTTATTAAGAGCTGACCTACACAATCTTTATGATCTTGGCCTTATTAAAATCAATCCTGACACCAGAACCATAGAAGTCTCTGCAAGCCTACAGGGGACAGATTATATTCATTTAAATGGTATCAAAATCTCTGAAACCATTCACAAAAAACAGCAGCCAAGCTATTTTGCCTTAAGACAGCAATATCTTAAAGAATAAGAAAACAGTCTCAGAATTACGCGCACGTTACAACTTGATATCAATCAAGCAGTCCATATGATCATTCAGATAACCGATACCAGACCGCTGTCCTGACCATAGACGGCCTGATAAATAATAACGTCAAATGCAAGAAACACATCAAATATCATATTTACACAAAAAACAGCAATTTTTATTGAAAATAAAAAAATACATATTTCTATAATAGAATCTCGTAATTTATTTATTATGAAATATAAAAAGGAATTGATATGCCATTTAGTGGCTATGATATTATAGGTGACATTCACGGCTATAGTGAAAAATTACATGGCTTACTCCAGAAATTAGGATATACTAAAAAAAATCATTCCAATGGGTACACCCATACTGAAAGAAAAGTAATTTTCCTTGGCGATTTCATTGATCGCGGACCACAGCAACTTGATACTGTCCTGACAGCCAAAGCTATGATTGAAAGCGGCTCTGCATTAGCGGTAATGGGTAATCACGAATACAATGCCATTTGCTATGCCACACAAAATCCACATCAGCCCAACGACTATTTACGCACCCATTCGGGGAACGCTGGCAAAAAGAACTTTCAACAACACGCTGCATTCCTGAATGGGGTCCAGCACGATGCCGTTCTGTATAATGAACTTATTTCGTTCTTCAAGACACTCCCCCTCTGGCTTGAAGTTGATGACATCCGAGTCGTTCACGCCTGCTGGAATGCACAAAAGCAAAGACAACTAAAGCCGTACTTAACCAACGACAACTGTTTGACACAGTCAGGGATCATTGAAAGCGCCAAAGAAGGCAGCGCAGCCTTTGAAGCAACTGAATTGTTATTAAAAGGATTGGAACTCCCCCTTCCCAACGGCATTAAGTTTCACGATGCGGACGGTCATGAACGCCAATCAGTACGGGTAAAATGGTGGGATAACATCGCCAATGATTATGCATCACTTGCGCTTTTGCCGGAGACAATAACCCAAACCCTACCAAAGGATAAAATCCCAAACCTTGATGCATATCGCTACAATGAAGACGCCTTACTTTTCATCGGTCATTACTGGTTAACGGGTAAGCCGAAGCCATTATCATCCAATGTCATTTGCGTCGATTACAGTGCAGGCAAAGGCGGTGATCTTGTTGCTTATCGCCATGATATCGGACAACCATTTTCTCACCACAACTACGTATCAGCCTAATTAAGACGTAACAAATTTGGTACAAAATATGGTACAAAAATACATATTGCTATTATAATTTACATATTAAAATCAATGAATTAAAGATGCAGCACCAAAGAAACGAATCCCGCTCTCTCCGCCAGAACCATTTTGATGGTATTTCTCAGATAAAAATCCACGAGCTAAGTATTGCTGTTTACATCAATCATCTAGTGCGTTGATCCCGATATTAGGGCACCTTATGCTTTCATGATCAAGATGATTAACCGGCCAAAAAACTGGTATATGTAAGGCAATGATCGAACCAAGGCAGGTCAATCTCTGATGTCCGTTACAATTTATCATAACCCTGCATGCGGTACTTCACGCAATACACTCGCCATGATCCGCGCCAGTGGTGAAGAGCCTGTCATCATTGAATATTTGCAAACGCCACCTTCCAAAGAACAACTGTCAGAGCTTCTTGCAACCATGAAAATCCCGGTGCGTGATTTATTGCGGGAAAAAGGAACACCTTTTGCGGAGCTGGATCTGGCAAATCCCAAATGGTCTGACGACCAATTGCTCGGTTTCATAGTACAGCATCCCATCCTGATGAACAGACCGATTGTCGTGTCACCACGTGGCGCTGCGCTTTGTCGTCCGTCAGAGCTTGTTCTCGATCTGCTGGAAAATCCGGCTACCAGTTTCACCAAAGAAGACGGCGAACAAATTACTCATGTCATTTCTCAATTGTGACCTGCAGACATAAAAAGGCGGCCGGAAAACCGGCCGCCTCATGCACTGCATATCGATAATAATTATTCGAAATCTTTATCGCTATAGAGCTTTGTTTTCTTCACTTCTTCAATGTTTTTCACACCACCCAGCATCATATTGATGGTCAGCTCTTTATTCAGCTGCTGTATCACGGAGTTGACACCTTCCGAGCCGCCGAGATTAAGACCATAGAGGATCGGACGGCCAACAGCGACCACATCCGCACCGCTTGCCAGTGCCTTAAACACATGTGAACCGCGACGCACACCACTGTCGAAAACAATCGGAACGCGCTTATTCACGACCTTGGCAATCGAAGGCAGAACATCAAAAGAAGCAGGACCACTGTCGAGCTGACGGCCACCGTGGTTGGAAACCCAGATACTGTCTGCACCGGCTTTAATCACCACGTCAGCATCTTCCGGCGACTGAATACCTTTCACAATCACCGGCAAACCGGTCATGTCTTTTACATATTTAATATCGGCTGGTGTGAATGCCTGTTTGGCCTGTGCATAGATTTCACTGATGCCTGCACCTTTACCGGTTTTGGAACCATCATCATTCTGCTTGGCAAACAGTTCCAGATTGGCAAAGCCCAGCGGGAACTGGAAGTTATTCTTGATATCGTCTTCACGATAACCGCCGACCGGTGAGTCAACAGTCAGAATAATCGCCTTGGCTCCGCTGTCCTTGGCACGTTTCAGAGTAAACTCATTAAACGCTTCATTCTTGCTCATATAGAGCTGGAAGAAGAACGGATTACCGTCGGATACCGCAGCCACTTCTTCAATGGTTTTATTGCCATAGGTGCTCAGCGAGAAGATCGAACCCGCTTTTGCCATGCCTTTGGCCGTAGCGATTTCACCATCCTGATGTGCCAGCCCCTGTGCCGCCATCGGTGCCTGAATAACAGGGGTTTTCAGATCAATCCCAAGATAATTGGTCTTCAGATCAATATCTGACAATTCAATGCCCTGCATGACGCGCGGCATAATATATTTCTTGTCAAACACCGATGTGTTGGAGCGCAGATTCTGCTCGTTTTCTGCACCGCCACGGATATAACCGAAGGCGCCTTTATCCATATTGGCCTTAACCTGAGCTTCAAGTTCACCCAGATTGGCGATCTTGACAGGGCCTTCCGCGGTGCTGGCTTTATAGTCTGCGGCATGAGCAACCCCGAGGGAAAGAGCAAGCGCAATTGCGCTCAGCGATACTGCATATTTTTTGCTAAGAAATGTTTTCATCATACAAACTCCCGGCTTCGCGCCGATTGACTGTTTACTGTTTGACAGCTTCTGCCTGAATTTTCAGAGTGACCATTTTCTCCATGCCTTCTTTGACAAGGAAATCCACGCCCCATTTGGTGCGGTCGATTGTGACTTCGAAGTCACCGCCACAAACTTCAGCATTCAACATCGGGTTCTGGTAGCAGTTGAACTTGGTCGCTTTGAGCTGCACAGGATGTGTCTGGCCTTTGATGGTCAGATTACCGTCAACCGAAACCAGCTTGTTATCAGCGACATTCCATTTGGTAGATGTAAAGTCGATTGTCGGATACTTCGCTGCATCAAAAAGATCAGCGCTTTTCATATGCGCATCGAAACCCTTGATACCTGTATTCAAAGTATCGACAGGAATAGACACTTTCACAGAACCGGTCTGCGTTTCCGGTGAATAGCTGATGTCTCCTTTAATACCGTAGAAGCCACCGGTATTGGTGGAGGTATTAAAGTGATCAATATAAAATACTGCCTTTGTATGATCGGGATCCAGCTTATAGTCAGCCGCCTGCGCAGCAGAAACGGTCAGCAAAGAAGCAAGAAGCGGCAATATAATTTTCTTCATTTTTGTTATTCCTGTTTTAGGCATTCGAAAATTAGTACAGCAAATGCGATCTTCAACCGGCGTGTGACGTAAAACAGAATGAGTCACTCTGCTTTGTTATCATCCGGTTCAAACCTGCATTTCGACATGCACTGTTTTCTGTGGTGGAGAGCTAGGGAATGAACTGAAAACCAGTTCCGCTCGTATGGCTAAACAATAGGCCTCTGACGCGCTGCTGAGTAGAGCGGATTTTAATAAGCACTGTTCTAAAAACAGGACAATTATTCAGTACAGACTAATAAGATCAGGAATTCGACCTGTACGGATGATAAAAAAGCGCCAAAATGCGCTTTCTATAGGGGTAAAAGAGCTGTCAGAGCGATGCCTGTAAAATCTGCCGGATCTGCTCGAAATCCGTCATCGTATCAATATCGGCAAAGGCCGGTGCAGCCATTTCTGCAAATTCTGCCTGAGGTAAAAGACTGCGCGCTCCACCCTCACCTGCAAGCGGCAAATTTCTCAAATGCTCTGTCAGGCACAAGGCCGGAGGGCCGCTATAATCACCGGATGAAGATGCAATCACCGGCGCTGTGCTGCTCGCAGCCAAATGCAATAAATGCTCAATATGGGAGTGCGGCACCAGCGGCATATCCGCAAGACAAATCAGCACCCGTGACTGCGCCTGAATTTCCGCCAGACCGCGATGCAGGGAGCCAAGCATGCCTGCCTCAACATCTTCTGTCAGCGCCAGCGTAAAGCCTGCATCCGCATAGGCATTCGTCCACGGTGCAAAGCTGCGGCAGGTTACAATCCGTTTGCCCCATGAAAAACCGTCAAGCACCTGCAATATGTGATGCGCCACAGGCTTGGTGCCGAGCATGGCATTCAGCTTATCGCCATCCGTATAGCGCGAACCTGCCCCTGCCCCCAGCACCAGAACAGCAACCGAAGACGCATCAACCATGGCGTGCATCCTTAGCCTGCTCTGTCTTACGCGCCATAATTTCAGCCAAAACCGATACAGCCAAAGAGCCTGCATCCCGCACGGGACCAAACAGGCCTATTGGCGCGGACAACCGCGCAATCTGCTCTTGTGAAAAACCGTCTTTCAGCAATTGCGTGCGTCGCACTTCATGGGTGCGCCTGCTGCCGAGACAGCCGATATAAAAAGCACGGCTGTTCAGTGCCTGTTTCAGCAGCGGCAGCTCTTTATCAAGATCATGCTGGAGAAACACCACGGCCGTCGCATCATCTGTATCCGCAGGCAGTGTATCGCGCACAGCCTCGATATTCAGTGCTGTCGCAGCCTGGTAAAGCACTTCACTTTCCAGCCCCTGCCCCAGCAACACAAGACGCAATGCAGGCGGCAGAGCAACGGCGAACTGGCCTTCATGCCAGCCGGTGTTGCACGATATTTCGGAACAGGTCAAAGACTGGTGCTGAGGGTGATAGAGCAATGCTGCGCTCTGTCGGCGCGCATGATAGCCCAGCACCGCATCCAGTGCCTGCGCATCCCGCAGCACATGGATAGCCAGCACAATCCCGCCGCCGCAGGGCAGCACCACATCAAAATAGGAAGACCCTTTGCCGAGCCGCAATATTCTGTCCTGCTGCTCTGCCAACGCCTGCACAGCCTCGCGTGCAACGACACCTTCAACACAGCCCCCGGAGACCATACCGCAATAACCGCCAGTCGCAGTAACGGCCATCATCGCACCGGCAGCGCGGGAAGATCCGCCGATAATTTCTGTCAGCATAACCAGCGCGCAAGGCTTGCCCTGCTGCACAGTTTCATGCGCAAAACGCAGCACATCAATCGTCTGATCTGTATGAAATAAGCGATGCACATCGACTTTATCGGGTACGATACCATCGTCCATAGCAATGATGCCTTATAAAAATTATGTCTCAAAAACAGACCGGCGGATTTGCACCCGCCGGTTTAAACAAGCTGATTTAGTGGCTTGCTTTTTCTATGTCCTGCACGGTGATATTGGCAGGTTGGCCGCCCCATTCAGCGCGCATATAATTGACGAGATCAGCAATTTGCTGCTTTGTCAGCGCATCTTTGAAGCCCGGCATCGCCTGCATCACTTCACCATTGCCAAGGCGCTGCTCGGCAATACCATCCACAATCACATGGATCAGATTGCTCGGATCAGCCAGCATCGCACTGGTATTGGTCGTCATTGCCGGTGCAATATGCGGCTTGCCTTCACCATCCACACCATGGCAACCGGCGCAGACAGCCATATAGGCATCACGACCGCTCTGACGCAGTGCAGCATCAATCGCAACCGGTGTCTGCTCAGGTGCTGCCGGAAGCTTGTCGCCGGTCAGATAGGTCTGAATAGCGGCAATATCCTCATCCGTCATATATTGGGATGAGTGCAGCAATACCGGATACATTTCCAGTGTCATGGTGCCCTGTGGCGACATACCGGTCTTGAGGAATTTACGCAGATCCTCCGTCGTCCAGCCACGGGCAGCAAGCGCTTCAGGCTTCAGGCTCGGGCCTGTAATTTTGCCCAGCACACTGCCTTCATAGGCTGACGCCAGTTTCAGACCGCCGATCGCATTACGCGGCGTATGACATTCCTGACAATGGCCGAGAACATCGGTCAGATAAGCTCCATTGGCCTGTTCCGGTGTGGCATTGGCAGGCATTTGCAGCTTCGGATTGACCAGATTCCAGTAAGACAGTGCCCAGCGCTGATTAAACGGGAAAGACAGGCCCAGTTCCGGATTGGCGCGTTTTACCGGCTGCTGATCCATCAGATAGGCATAGATCGCATCGGAATCTTCCGGACGGATTGTGTGATAGGACACATAAGGCATCGCCGGATAAACCCGTTTGCCGTCTGCCCGTACACCATCCACCACCGCATGATAGAAATCAGCCGATGTATAATTGCCGATACCGGTTTCTTTATCCGGCGTAATATTGGTGCCGTAAATCACACCGAAAGGCGTTTCAATCGGATGGCCACCGGCATAAGGCGCACCGTCCGGCGACTGGTGACAGGCCGCGCAGTCTGCTACAGCGGCAAGATATTTACCGCGCTTGATAAGCTTGGCTTTATCTTCACCACTTACAGCCAGACGCTGTTCGGCCGCCTTATCATCATAGGCAGATTTTGCCGGCCAGAATGGCACGGAGGCAGCAACCACACCGCCGACAACACCAAGCCCGAGAATCCATTTGATTACTGGTTTCATTTAACAAGCCCCGGCGTGTTCATGACAACATCATGCACCGCACTGTAATAACGGACATAGCCGGTGCAGCGGCAGATATGATCATTGAGGGAATCTTCGATGACCTGCTTCACGTCTTCTTTTGCCACAGGCTCTTTCTGCAAACGCTCCACCAGAACGGTAGCAGCATTCACAAAGCCCGGTGCGCAATAGGAGCACTGGAAGGAGAAATGATCGAGGAAAGCTTCCTGAATGGCAGAAAGCTTCAGCTGACCGTCTTCGCCCTTGGTCGCGTGACCTTCAACTGTGCGGATAGAACGGCCGTTGAAATAATGGGCACCGGTAATGCAGGTGCGCATTTCGCGGCTGGTACCATCCGGCTCGTCCACAATCACGGTGCAGGCGCGGCAAAGTCCCTGTCCGCAGCCAAAACGGCTGCCGGTCAGGTCTGCATATTCATGCAGGAAATCCACCATCGACAATTCTTCAGGAACCGTCATCGGCCCTACCTGCTGACCGTTGATGTTCAGCTTGATTTCGCGTGTCGGGATACTCATGACAATGCCTCTTTAATCTTTTCTTCCGTCAGCGGGAGTTCGCGCAGATATTTGCCAACGGCATGCGCAACCGCATTTGCGACCGCAGGAATGGTTGGAATCTGCACCACTTCTGCAATGCCTTTCGGATGATCTTCCTGTTCTGTAACCGGCAGAATATTTGCCGTCTGGTTCCAGACCGCCACATCTTTACCGCGTGGCAGACGATAGCGGTTGAAGTTCCAGTCACCGCTGCCGGGACCGTCTTCATAGAGCGGCATGCCTTCATAAAGTGCATGACCGACCGACATCCCGATACCACCCTGCAACTGGCCGGATACGAATTCCGGAACCAGCACACGGCCGCAATCCATGGAGGAATGATGCGACAGAATTTTCACTTCGCCGGTACCGCGGTTAACACTGACTTCAATCAGTGCCGATGCCGGTGCAAAACGTGACCAGCTGGCATTATCTACCTGCGGGTCCATGTAATGCACGTTGCGACGCTCAATACGCTGCCACTGATCGGAACCGGTCTGAATTGCCAGACCATCAATCGGACGGCGGCTGGTTTCACCGAGAATATCGTAATCGGCTTCACCCCAACCCCAGCGGTCAAAGGCGTGAACCATCGCGCCGGTAATGCCTTTCAGCTCATAGGCTTTGGCGGCAAGTTCTGCCAGCGTCAGCGCACGGCCATCGGCAAGCATGAATTTCTCATCTTTCCACGAAGCAGCGGCTGCCTCTTCCAGTGAGACATTCCACAATGCCGCTGCCGCAGGCAAAATACCGCGCTCATAAATGAGACGACCTGCTTCATGGGTACCATGGGTAAAGTAGAATGCACTATTGGTGGCACTCGATGCCGAAGCCATTGCCGGTGTCCAGCGCGGATCCGGTGACATCTCATCCTGATGGGCTTTGTCCATCACAAACGGATTGAGCGTGGCAAACATTTCCAGCGGCGCCCAGTCAAGAGCAGCACTTTCAATCTCATCGGCCGGTTTACCCAACCAGCGCGAGCACATCAGTGCCTGCGTGCTGACTGCACCGGTGCCGATTTCCACGGCAATATGATGCAGACGGATTTTACCTTCCGGTGTCAGAACAATCGACGCTGCCACAGCTTCGTTGGAGTTACCGAAGCCCTTTTTGGCTATCGCATAGCCGACACCATATTTCAGCGCAGGGTTTTCTGCTTCGAACTCGGCTTTGCGCTTAGTGCGGTTTGCCCAGACCGGATGCGCACGATCAGCTTCGATCATTTCACGCATACGGCACAGGCTCAGCGGGAATGCACCGGCAGAGCTGCGTTCGCCGTCCTGCAACGCATTGATCAGACGCAGTTCCATCGCGTCCACGCCCAGCTCTTCAGCCAGTTCTTCAACCAGCATTTCTGTGCCGAACTGTGCTTCCAGCGAGCCGAAACCACGAACAGAACCGGACATCGGCGCACGGGATGAATGGGCAATGGCGGCAATATCGTTTTTAGGGAAGTAATAAATTCCCTGCGCCGCACCGGCAGCAACCTGTGTGACCGGTGTGGTATAGTTCTGGCGGCCGCCGCCATCCAGTTCCAGATCAGCCGCAAGAGCCTGCATTTTCAGTGTCTTGCGGTTGATGCCCAGACGATATTTCATGCGCAGCGGGTGACGCTTGATTGCTGTCTGGAAATGTTCTTCACGATCCAGCGCCAAACGCACCGGACGACCTTCAGCAAAGAGTGCAGCAACAATACCGTAATAAGGGAACGGGCTGTGTTCCTTGGTACCGTAACCAACAGTATAAGCCGGATGGCCTTTCAGCTCGCGCACATCAAAGGTGCTTTTCTTGAGCATGGCAGCGGTGCCGGTCATCACTTCATGCGGGCTCTGGCTCGCCATAACAATTTCAAGTTTGCCGGATTTTGCATCATACCAGCAATTGCAATTGTCCGGCTCAAGCGCTGCCGCATCAATGAACGGCGAATAATATTCGCGCTCGATCACATGCCAGTCTTCAGGCGGCGTGTTCAGCTCTGCGCGAATACCCTCAGCATAAGCCATGCCGCGTCCCATTGCATCGCCGGATGCATCAGCTTTCGGCCAGTTGACATCATTCTTGTCATAGGTTGCAAAAACATAGCCGTCATCGACCGGATTAAACAGGTCTTTCTCGGCCTTCGCACCACCTTCGCCCTCAACACGGACAAAGCGGAAATTGGCCAGCGGGCCCTGCTCAACAGGCGCGGTTGTTTCACCATAGCGGATGATCTCATCACGCTTGGTTTTATAAATGCGCTTGGCAACAGAGAAACGGGCAAAATCACGATAAATCAGAATTGCCAGCGGGTGACCGAGAAACAGCGGTACTTCGCCTTTCGGCGACAGCATTTTCTGGCCGTAAGTATAAGGATCGTAGAAATCCAGACCGGCTTTAACCGTGTCTTCGGCGGTTACCAGATAATCCGGCTGCAGATCTTCACCCAGCAAAGACAGATCAAGATCAAGAAACGGTGCATCGGCTCGGGTCGACCAGACCACGAAAGCATGCGCCTGATCTTTCGGCCAGCCTGTCATATCCTTGGCGCGGATATCACGGGCAAAAACCTTGGAACCTGTCACCTTTGCCACGCCGTCAACACGACGCTTGAGCTGGGTTGTGCCTTGCGGGAGTGGTAAGTCCAGAATCTGTTTTTCAAACAATGCAGCACGGGCTGCACGGATCGGAAGAATAGTGACCGCAATTCCGGACGCTGTAAACTTGAGAAAGTCCCTGCGTGTCGGTGTCATATGAATTACTCCCAGCGTTACTTACAATATTACAAAACAATCTTTGTCCGAACCGGCTCTTCCGACGAAGAAACGGTGAATTCAGATCTGAATTTTACTGAAACTACTCAACATTACGTAGTATTAAATATCCGGAATTAGAGCACAGACAGATTAAATCAATGCCTGCATATTTATCCGCCCGGATATAGATTTGGTGTATTTATGCCTTACTCAATCATCATTCTTCAAACGAAATTACCATCGACGAGAATGAGTGAAATCTGCGCAAACCCGACCAATATTCAGCTAATATAATAGGGCTAACACATTTTAGAACAGTTTCAAGATCACGAAAACGAGAACATTTAACACGTTGATTTTAAATCAGTTTTCCATAAAAAATAGCCTTATATTCCTATGAATATAAGGCTATTTTTGACAATCGAATCTAAAAATCACGAACAATCAGGTATTCTGGACGTCAAAACAATTATACTTGAGTAAAATTATCCAGTATTATTTTAAAGTGACGGCTCTTCACCCGGTGCCAGCGTCATAACATCCGCCCAGTCGGGATGGCGGCGATATTGCGCCCGCACATAAGGGCAAAGCGGCAGAATGCGAAAACCATTTTTACGTGCATCTTCAACCATATAGGTCACAAGTGCGGCAGCCGCACCGGTACCGCGCATGGAATCCGGCCCGCCGGTATGATCCGCACTGATAACGCCGTTCGCGCGGCGGGTAAAAGTAATCTCGGTTTCGCCTTCAACACCGTCAACACGCGCCACATAGCGCCCGTGGCGTGTGTCTGTGTCTTCCTTGCTCATTCGAATATCAGTCATTCAACCCTCTCCTTTTGAACTTGTGGTCTGTCAGCTTGCCTGTTTCAGAGTAAGTGCTTCCAGCATATCCGCACGGGTAAACGGCGCACCGAAAACCGGTGTACCGGTATCAAACATCCGGCTTTCAATCAGAAGCCCCGCATCCACCGGATCAAACCCAATCCGGTCGATAAATCCGGCAACCTGCCTGCGGGCCTCCGCATCATTACCGGCAATGGCCAGCGCACGGCGTTGCGGGTCACCGCTTGGTCGGGCTTCCTCATCAATCTCATGATAGCCCATATGGTTGAAACTGCGCACCAACCGCGACCGCGGCAGGAATTTCTGGATCACTTCGCTACTCGAAGTTCCTGTTTCAAACTCAGCAAGAGTTCCGTCTGTCGGTGCCCAGTAATTCATTGCATCAATAACGATTTTGCCCGCCAGCAGTTCCGGCTGCAGTTGACGATATTTGGACAAAGGCAGCGCAAGGATGACGATATCGCTTTCTGCAATCACGTCCTGCGCGGTTGCAGCAACGGCACCCGGCACCATGATTTCGAGCAACAGCGCAATCTCTGCCGGTGATTTGGATGTCGCAATCTTCACCGCATAACCCGCCGCAATCGCGCGACGGGCTATAGCGGTGCCGACACGGCCGGCACCCAGAATACCAATTGTTTTCACTTCGGTGATATGCATATCAGCAATCTCCTGCTATTCAAAAGCGTATCCCGAAAAGTGGGAACCGGTTTTCGGATAAGATACGCGCAGAAACAAACGGACGGAGTATTTCCAACAATTCGGTTTAAACCGAAAATACTCAATCCACGCCAAGCTCCGCATCAACCAGAGGCTTCACTTTGGTTCCCAGCAATTCAATCGAACGCAGAAAGTCTTTATGCGGCATCTGCCCCACATCCATCTGGAAAAACTGGCGCATATGCCCGAGCTGTTTCTGCAAGGTGATAATACGTTCTGCAATTTCTTCCGGCTCACCGGCAAAAATCGCGCCGCCGCCACTGGCTTCACTGTCATAATGCGAGCGTGGCGGTGGTGCAAAACCACGGATTTTGCCCAGCTGTTCCATCACCGCATGCCAGTGCGTCCAGAAAAAATCCTTGGCTTGTTTGGCATTCTCGCCAACAAAACCCGGCACTGCGACCGAGACTTTCAGCTGCTCCGGAGCAATCTCAGCCTGAGCGCCCGCACGGCGGTACAACTCGGCCAAAGGTGCAAAACGCGCAGCCTGTCCGCCGATAATCGCATAGGAAATCGGCAGTCCGAGAATACCGGCACGCACCGATGAATGCGGATTACCACCGGTTGCCAGCCAGATCGGCAGCGAGCCACTGTCAGGACGCGGCACAACCAGCGCCTCATTCAAAGCCGGACGGAATTTACCCTGCCATGTCACGCTTTCGCTCTCATTGATCTTCAGCAGCAGATCAAGCTTTTCCGCATAAAGCTCGTCATAATCATTCAGGCTATGACCGAAAAGCGGGAAAGATTCCGTCGAAGAACCGCGACCGGCTGTGATTTCTGCACGTCCGTTCGATACCGCATCCAGCGTCGCAAATTGCTGATAAACGCGTACCGGATCATCGGTGCTCAGCACGGTTACGGCGCTGCCCAGCTTAATGTTTTTGGTTGTGGCTGCCGCAGCACCAAGTATAACCGTTGCCGCAGAAGCAGGCATTTCCCGTGTATGGTGTTCACCAATACCGAAATAATCCAGCCCCACTTCATCGGCCAGCTGAATGGCTTCCAGAAGGTTGCGTGTTGCATCTGCCGTTGAGCCCAGCTCACCGGTCTGTGCATTTTTCTGTACGTCGCCGAAACTATAAACGCCAAGTTCCATAATACTGGCTCCTTTCAGTGCGGCATCTCAATGCCCGCACTTTGAATTTTCTAAATATGTGTCGCTGTCTGTTTATCAACCGGCTGTGCCGGTGCGTCCTTTGAGCAATTGTGCAAATGGCGTAACCGTCTGGCTGAGCTGCACACCGGAATCCCGTTTGCGCTGATCGCCGATATTCGGGACAAACCCACCGACACCGTTCTTTTCCGCTACAACCAGCGCTGCAAATTCACTAGCCGCACGTTGCACGCGCGAAGACAGATCATGTCCGGCTTCACCACTACCAAAATCTTCTGTCGCAGCGAAAACACCAGTCGGCACAACTGTCGCCCGCAGGTAAGAAAATAACGGCCGCAAAGCATGATCCAGCACCAGCGAATGGCGTGCGGTTCCCGCTGTTGCCGCAATAATCACCGGCATATTGTTCAGTGCATTGGTATCCAGACTGTCGAACAGCATTTTGAACAATCCGCTATAGCTGGCGGTGAAAACCGGCGTGACCGCGATCAGCCCGTCAGCCGCAGAGATTTTCTCTTTAACCTCTGAGAGATGCGGTGTCGGAATGCCACCGGTCGCCATAGTCGTGGCCAAGTCCATAGCCAGTTCACGCAGTTCGATGACCTCAATCTGCGCCTCTTCACCCCGCGCACCGATTTGCGCGGCTGTTGCCTGTGCAATCTGATCTGCCAGCATACGGGTTGATGATGGCTGTGACAGACCTGCACTCAATACAAGAATACGACGTGTCATAATTATCTCCGTTCATTGGCAGGGAAGGAGCAGAGATATCCCTGCCCCTTAATCAAACCTGCCTCAGGCTGGCTGTTCTGCGCTTTCAACCGGAATGACCTTACGGTGTTTGCCGCCCTCGCCCTGTGCACGCAGGCTTGCATGACTTGGCGGATCACTCGGAATATGCGCCGGACGCCGTGCTTCAAACTCTTTGCGCAATACCGGCACCACTTCCGTGCCGAGAAGCTCAATCTGTTCAAGCACCATCTCTTCCGGCAGACCGGCATGATCGACAAGGAACAACTGACGCTGATAATGACCGGCATAATCAGCAAAACTCAGTGTTTTCTCGATCACCTGCTCCGGCGAGCCGACAGTCAGCGGGGTCATTTCCATAAAATCTTCCATGGATGGTCCGTGACCATAGACCGGCGCATTATTGAAATAAGGCCGGAAATCACGAATGGCATCCTGACTGTTTTTCCGCATGAAAATATGCCCGCCAAGACCGACAATCGCCTGATCCGCACTGCCGTGACCGTAATGTTCAAAGCGTGAGCGATACAGATCAATCATCTGCTGGGTATGTTCCTTGTTCCAGAAGATGTGGTTTGCAAAGAAACCATCTCCGTAGAACGCAGCCTGTTCAGCGATTTCCGTACTGCGGATTGAGCCGTGCCATACAAATGGCGGCGTATCATCCAGCGGTGCCGGAGCCAGCGTAAAACCGCGTAAAGGCGTGCGGAACTGACCCTGCCAATCCACTGTTTTCTCACGCCACAAACGGCGCAGCAGATGATAATTCTCAATCGCCAGCGGAATACCCTCACGGATATCCTTGCCGAACCACGGATAAACCGGCCCAGTATTGCCGCGCCCCATCATCAGATCAACACGACCATCGGCCAGATGCTGCAGGATCGAAAAATCCTCGGCAATCTTCACCGGATCATTGGTGGTAATCAGCGTTGTCGAGGTCGTCAGCTGAATCTTGCTGGTTTTAGCCGCAATCCAGCCGAGCATGGTCGTCGGTGAAGACGGCACAAATGGCGGATTATGATGTTCGCCGGTAGCAAAAACGTCGAGACCGACTTCTTCTGCCTTCAGCGCATATTTCATCATCGACATCAGCCGCTGATGTTCGCTCGGGGTTTTGCCGGTTGTCGGATCAGTTGTTACGTCACCGACGGTAAAAATTCCAAACTGCATGAGTACACCTGTCCGTTTGTTCCTGTGTCAGGAATAAGCACCAAAGTGCGTTGTTGACAGAAACATAATCAGTTCAGATTTTTGCAGTAGTCAGTAGAATTGCACTAGACTGTCCTAAATATCAGACAAACTCTCATCATCAGCGCCACTCACCAGATTGGCCATCAGACGGAATGCCCCCGCAACCAGCCTGTCCATCTGGTGATGCAGCACAAGACTGGTATGTGTATGCCGCCCTTTGCCAATCCGTGCAGACAAAAGCGCACCGGTTAACGGCTGCTCATTGGCATCATGCATAGATAGCAGCGGTTGATAGGCCTCATCCCAATGAGAGGCGAAATACAGCCCGCGCTCTTTGTTCCAGCCCTGCCAGTCCTCATCTGTTATACAATTCGGCCAGTTGAGCAATCTGTGCTCCGGCGCCAGAACGGTGACAGTCGCTGCGGGATCAGTCACCCGCCAGCGCAGTGAGGGCGAGCCGATTTTCAACGGGCGCACCGGTGTTGACTGCGGGTTCCAGCCATCCGTCGGGCGATGATAAAGCGTCAGCAAATGACCGCCATTTTCAACATAGGCATGCAAGCGTGCTGTTGCCTCCGCCAGATCTTGCCTTATACCGAAAGCAAAAATACCGACAACGATACACGTAAACTGCTGCAAATCACCGGCCAGATGTTTCGGCTCCAGCTCTGTTACATCAAGCCCCATACGGCTCAACCACAGACCAACACGATCAGCGCCACCGCCGATATAACCGATGCGCGCGCCTTGCGGCAGTTTCAGATCCAGCACCAGCACATTCAATAATTCCGGCTCGCGATACATCACCCGCCCGATATGCGGATAGGCAATTGGCGTCTGCCGCACTGCATCACGACCGGCAATTTGTGCTTGTAAGCGGAACAGTCCGGCTTCCCGTTTTTCCGGCGCGTGAAGTATCGTGCTATCGGCACTCTGCACAGCCGACCAGCCACCATTGCTGATAAAGCGCACAGGCTGCGGATCACCACTGACAGTTACATTCACCGGCCATTGTGTTTTGTCTGCCGGATCAAGCGGAACAATCACCGCTTCCGGCTCAACCCGCACAGACTGGGCAGGCACCAGCGCAAACTGTTCCGCAAGATCGAAACTCGCTTTGGCCTGATAGTCCGAGAATTGTGCTGTCACACGCACATAAAAATCACCATTGCCTCCAAGCGAAGACCAGACCGGCCGGTAAAGCGGACTGAAAGCCGTCTCTGCTCCGGCCTTTATATCAAAGGACTGAGTGGTCGCGGTTGTCTCATGCACATAAGCCGCACAATGTTCCGATAAAACCGGTTCAACCTGCGCCTGATATTGCGCATGATCAGCGCCAAACCGGACTTGCAACAAAGCTTCACCGGCAGGTGACATCAC
The DNA here is from genome assembly GCF_020341615.1 of Pseudochrobactrum sp. XF203. NCBI lineage: Bacteria > Pseudomonadati > Pseudomonadota > Alphaproteobacteria > Hyphomicrobiales > Brucellaceae > Pseudochrobactrum > Pseudochrobactrum sp. XF203. The sequence continues at coordinate 2,718,049 of NZ_CP084392.1, forward strand.
CGGCGGGTTCAGCTCCGCACTGTCAAAAATCGCTGCAGCTTCAATCAGAGCAGCATCAATCTCGGTCTTCTTGCGTAAAAGACGATGCTCATGCGCGAGCAGAAAATCTGCCGGTGCATTAGCGCGGATAGTATCAATATTGCGCGCAGCCGATACCAGAGAAGCGATGATTGCATCACAGTCAGGGAACGCGGCAATGGCACTATCAATCGCTTTTTGCGCAGCTTGCAATGCTTGAACGATAGGTTCAGGCATCTCCGCATGAGCCGCTAAGGTTGCCAGATCAGCTGGCAGATTATCCAGAACGGAAACCTCCGCACCGGTCTTCTCTGCCAGCAGCAAATGCAGTGGCCATTGCGTTTTTGGCTGTTCCGGCCAATGCCCCATACCCTGCGACGCATGATAATAACGCGACCATTCCCCGATGCGGTCATAATCCGCACCCGTTGCCGGTTCACGCTTGTCAGCATGGACAATCACAGTCACTTCAGGTGGCGGCACTTCATCATCATAAGTATCACCCCCGCCAGACCATGCAGGCAGATAATATTTGGCGACCTGCCAAGGCTTCAGCCCTTGCGCAAAATGCTCAGGAAAAGCCTGATTGTCAGCAGCCAGCGCAATCGCTCGTTCCGCCGCGCGGGTCATCGCACGATGATGGCCATGCTGCCCCGGCACATCAAGAAATGTCGGAATTACAATATCCGGCCGCTCACTGCGATAGGCACGCACAAGACGCTCGACAATACGCTTCTCACCCCAGCGGTCAAAAGTCCGGTCACCATCTTTGGAAAAGCCAAAGTCATGCACCGCATCATCAGGCCCGTGACCAAGCCATGCAATATCGCAATCCAGTATCCGCGCGGCCTCTTCCATTTCACGGGAACGCATCAGCCCCAATGCACCGCCGTGTTCTGGCCCCAGTGCATTCTGCCCGCCCTCACCCCTTGTGGAACAACCGACAATCACCCGCATACCAATGCCAAAACGGAAATAAGCTAGTAACCCGCTTTGCTCGTCATCGGGATGTGCGCCGGTATTCATGATTGTCACAACCGAGCGCAACCGGCTCAGCGCATGATGCAGGCGCATAAGAGCCGGTGCCGATTTTTGTCGTTCTATACGTTGGCGGTCAGTCAGCACCGGATGCCTCCCCACAAAGATGAATTACAAGTCAGCGAGCGTATCTAGTTTCGGTGTCATCGCTTCAAACAAAGGCAGAGCTGCGGCACCCAAAGCCGCCGTAAATTGTCCGGTATGCCCGCGCAACACACGCGGCAAAGCACGGCTGCGGCGGCTGGCAACGGAAATCGGCAACTGCCCCATCCGTGCAATCAATCCGTCGATAATCGCATCGGGTAACATACCGCCCAGCACTACCGTTTCCGGATCGAGAATATTTTCGATCATGGCAATCATCGGCGCCAGATAGAGTGCGGCCTCGTCCATCCATTGCATCAGCACCGGATGAGCGCTGTCATGCAATTTCTGCAGATCATCAAAATCTGTTTCTGTAACGCCCGCCAAAGCCAGCTTTTCACGCAGGACATACAGTGAGGCGTAGCGCTCCAGACAACCGGACTGACCACAGGGGCAGGCTCTGCCTTTTGGCGCCACCACAATATGTCCGATTTCACCGGCATTGCCGAAAGCGCCGCGAAACGGCACACCATCCTGAATCATACCAAGACCGACACCGGCACCGAAATAGATCATCGCAAAGGAGGAAATGGCATGCCCCGCGCCAAACAGGCGCTCTCCCACCGCCGCCGCATTCGCGTCATTCTCGATGGTAACCGGTTCACCGCAAGCCTGACCTAAAATGGCTGCCGCATCCACATCTGACCAGCCGGGCAAAGTAGTCGGCCCGACAGAGGTCATGCCTTCAATATCGAACGGCCCCGGCATCACCACACCGACACCCAGCAACGGTGCGGAAAACTCCGCTTTCACAGTATCAACCTGTATACGCAACAAGCCGGAAAGCGCGTCAGGGCTGGTATCATGCACCGGTGTAATATGGCGGGAACGGGGTTGCCCTGTCAGATCAAGCACCGTCGTCACCATGTGATCGGATGCCATTTCAACACCCATCGTTACAGCGCCGTCAGGATTGACTGCGAATTGTTTAGGCGGCTGGCCGCGTCCGGATTTGAGCCTTCCGGTCTCCATCAACAGATTTTCACAGACCAGTTCATCGACAATATTGGCAATTGCCTGAGCCGTCAGATGCGTCAAACGCGCAATATGCATCCGCCCCAAAGAGCCGTGCTGACGCACAATATCCAGCACCACCCGACGATTGTGATCGCGGATTCGCTCGGGGTTTTTACCCAAAGTAATCAGCTGTGTGCCTGATTCTATGCCCGATTGTGTACCTGCCGGCTGTGCGCCCATGCTGCTCCGTCCTGCCCGTCTCAAAAAATGATAAGCGAGAGCCTTCATAACCGCAATAGATTAACTCAAGTAAATTATCTTATTGACAAAAGCCTGTAAAATAGTGACCGTAGAGGGCAGCTCTGCGGAGGAAAACGCATCTGAAGGGGCAAAGCTGCCAACCGGTCTTTGACGAGATGCAATTTCCGAACACTGATCGCTGACGCATGTCACCCCAAAACGGGCTGCCGTTTCGGAAACAACATGCACAAAACTGTATTTTTGCCTGATACCGGCAACAGCCGGAGGTCATAAGGGGAGGTTCACATGCGTAAACTATTATTTGCGGGATTGCTCGCAGGCTTCAGCACAATGGCGCTCAATGCAGCGCAGGCTGTTGAAATTGAATATTGGCAATATGTCTTTGAATCGCGCGTTAAAGCGATGGACAAGCTGATCGAGAATTTCGAAAAAGCCAATCCGGACATCAAGGTCAAGCACACCACCTTCCCTTATGATGATTATCAGACCCGCGTGATTGCAGCCAAAATGGCTGGCAACAGCCCTGATGTTATGCAGCTTTTCTACGGCTGGCTTGATAAATTCGTTGCAGGCGGAATTTTGCAGCCGCTGCCAACCGATACATTCCCGCATGATAAGATCGAAAGCGACTTCTTCCCGATCACCAGTGCGATGAAGCGCGGCGAAGACTATTATGGTCTGCCGACTGCCGTGCGCTCACTGGCGCTGTTCTACAACAAGAAACTGTTTGAAGAAGCCGGTCTGGATCCGAAAAACCCGCCGAAAACACTGGATGAGCTGGTTGCGGCGGCTGAAAAGACTGCCAAGCGCGATGCAAACGGCAATCTGACCACCGCCGGTATCACTCTGGATATGGCCGGACAGGATCACCATTGGTGGCGTGAAGTGCTGATCCGCCAGTATGGCGGCGCGCCTTACACCGACAATGACCGCAAAGTTACCTATGATTCCGAAGCCGGTGAAAAGGCTCTGAAATTCTACACCGACCTGCAGACAGAGAAAAAAGTCGGCGAGTTGAAATTCATGGATGAAGGTCAGGCTGCGTTCCGTGCAGGCATGGCTGCCATGACTGTTGACGGTACTTTCCGCCTCGGCGCATTCCGCACCATCAAGGATTTTGAATGGGGCGTTACCGAACTGCCAGCCAATGCTGAAGGCGTGCGTTCCAACTATGCCAGCTATTTTGCAAATGGTATCGGCGCCAATGCAAAAGGCGAAAAACTGGAAGCTGCCAAGAAATTCCTGAACTACATCTCCTCGCCGGAAGCGATGGAAATCTGGCTCAAGGAAGTTGGTGAACTGCCTGCACGTCGTGCGGTTGCCCAGACTGAAGCCAATCTGGCAGACCCGATCTACGGCTCGTTCCTCAGAGGTCTGGACTATGCGCACACCACCATGTTTGTGGATGAAGCAGCCCAGCGTCAGACCGCTATGGATATGGTGAACCGTGTGGTTCTGGAAAAACAACCTGTGAAAGAGTCGCTGGCTGAAGCTGCAAAAGCAGAACAGACCATCATCGATGATGCGCAATAATCTCTGAAAAAGACGGTGTGCCGCTGTCATCAATCGGCGGCACACCGGAATATCGTTTCATCATCTTCAGACTGCATGAAACTGCGGATGAGTTCCGTCTCTCCGCCAGAATATTTCCGGTATGTGCTGAACCTCCGGCTATATTCCCCAAATTTGTTTGACGCATAGTCCCGCAAAACCGCATCGCACTTTGCCGGATATGCTTCCGTACCATAAGGTATTTTGAACCATGACTGTGACGGCTGCCCGCTCCGGTGATACTTTCTGGAACCGCCTGCCCATGCGCACAAGGCGGCTCATCTGGGTGTGGAGCTTTCTCGCCCTGCCTATTCTGTTTTACACGGTCATCCGGTTTTATCCCACGGTTGAAGCCTTCTGGCTGTCGCTGACCAACTGGGATCTGATGAAACCGCCGAAATTTATCGGCCTTGCGAATTATGAGAAACTGTTCGCTGATCCGCAATTCTGGAAAGTGTTCAAAAACACATTCACTTACTTGCTTATCGGCACGCCGGTCAGCCTGTTTCTGGCTTTTGTGATCGCTTATTATCTTGACCGCGTACGTTTCATGCACGGGCTGATCCGTGGTCTGTATTTCCTGCCGTTTCTCACCACTGCCGCGGCAATGGGCTGGGTGTGGCGCTGGTTCTATCAGCCTGCTCCGATCGGCGTGATCAATAATATGCTCAATACCATCGGCCTGCCGCAGCAGACATTCCTGCGCTCGGTGGATCAGGCACTCTATTCCATTATGGCAACATCCATCTGGGCGGGCCTCGGTTTTCAGATCATCATTTTCATGGCGGGTCTGCGCGCTATTCCGAACACCTATTATGAAGCTGCCCGCATTGACGGCCTGGGTGAATGGGCAATCCTGCGCAAAATCACCATTCCGCTGCTGAAACCGACAACCGTGTTTTTGGTCGTCTTCTCGTCCATCGGCTTCCTGCGCATTTTCGATCAGGTCTATAACATGACCACCTATGATCCGGGCGGTCCGCTTGGCTCCACCAAGCCACTGGTGCTGATGATCTATCAAACCGCCTTCTCGTCTTACGCCATGGGCTATGCCGCTGCGCAGACAGTCGTGCTGTTCTCCATTCTGCTGGTTGTCTCACTGTTGCAGCTGTGGATCTTGAGGGAAAAGAAATGACCGCTGAAACCAAAACACCGGCACTCCCGTTTGCAAATATCCGGCCAGGCCGCGTCCTCACATGGACACTGCTGTTTATCGGCGGCATCATCATGGTCACACCGCTGGCCTATATGTTCTCCACCTCGTTCAAAACCGCCAGTCAGGTCTATGATCTGCGTCTGATACCGGCTGACCCGACTGTGCAGAACTATGTCACCATTCTGGCAGACGGCCGCTTCCTGCGCTGGTTCTTCAACTCGATGTTCGTCGCGGTTGTCGTCACATTATCCAATGTGTTTTTCGACAGTCTTGTCGGCTATACATTAGCGAAATTCCAGTTCCGTGGCCGTCATTTCATCTTTCTCGCCATTCTGTCAACGCTGATGATCCCGACCGAAATGCTGGTGATCCCCTGGTATCTGATGTCCAGCAAACTCGGCTGGCTCGACAGCTATTGGGGCATCATGTTCCCGGGCATGATGACGGCTTTTGGTACCTTCCTGATGAAGCAGTTCTTTGAAGGCGTGCCGAATGACTTCCTCGAAGCTGCCCGTGTGGATGGTCTGAACGAATTCCAGATCTGGTGGAAAGTGGCCATGCCACTGGTCACTCCGGCACTGTCGGCTCTGGCAATCTTCACCTTCCTCGGCAACTGGACAGCCTTCTTCTGGCCGCTGATCGTCACCACCAGCAAGGAACTCTACACATTGCCTGTCGGGCTTTCGAGTTTCGCGGTTGAGCAATCGATCCAGTGGGAAATGATTATGACCGGCGCCGCTATCGCCACCCTGCCAACCCTGCTCGTGTTCCTGTTGCTGCAGCGCTATATCGTGCGCGGCGTCATGCTGGCCGGCCTGAAGGGATAAGGATACTATAATGTCTGCAAACGATCCGCGCCTTGCCGATAAAAGCGTTTTCCCTGATCCGGTCTACAAGGAGACCGTGCTGAAACCGCTTTTTGACGGCGCTAAAACCCATCATGTCGAAAGTTTCCGCCGTATTGACCGCGCCCATCTGGTGATGTTGACGGAAACCGGCATTCTCGACGAAAAACAGGCATCGGCAATCGCCGGTGCGCTGGAACAGATCGACCGTGATATTGATCCGGCCTCCCTCACCTATACGGGTGAAGTTGAGGACTTCTTCTTCCTGATCGAGAAAGAACTGAAGTCCCGTCTCGGTGCGGATATTGCCGGTCGCCTTCATACCGCACGTTCACGTAATGATATCGACCACACGCTGTTCAAGCTCGGTCTCAAAGAACATATTGATGTTCTGCTGGCCAAGTCCCGTCATCTGCTCAATGCGATGATTGAAACTGCAAACCGCGAGCAGGCAACACTGATCGTTGCCTATACGCATGGTCAGCCTGCACAGCCTTCAACCTTCGGCCATTATCTGTCCGCAGCAATTGAAGTGTTGATCCGCGATATGCAGCGTTTTGCAACAGCGCGTGAAATCGTCAACCTGTCACCTATGGGCGCGGCAGCCATCACCACCTCAGGTTTTCCCATCGACCGCGCACGCGTGGCTGACCTGTTGGGCTTTGCCGCGCCTTTACGCAATTCCTACAGCTGTATTGCCGCTTCGGATTACATCACCTCAACCTATTCCGCGATTGAGCTGATGTTTATCCATCTCGGCCGTCTCATTCAGGACTTCCAGTTCTGGACGAGCTTCGAGGTTGGCCAGATCTATGTGCCGAATGCTTTTGTACAGATATCTTCGATCATGCCGCAGAAGCGCAATCCGGTGCCGATTGAGCATATGCGTCATCTGGCTAGCCAGACCATGGGACGCGCCCGCACTGTGCTGGATGTGATCCATAATACGCCTTTCACCGATATGAATGACAGTGAAGGTGAAACGCAGCAAATGGGCTATGAAGCTTTTGCTTCTGCCGGTCGTGTGCTTGATCTGCTGGCCGCCTTTGTGCAGGCCATTCGCATTGATCCGGCACGTGTTGCCGACAATATCCGCCGCTCCTGCATTACCATTACCGAGCTGGCTGATTCACTGGTGCGCATTGAAGGTCTGTCCTTCCGTCAAGCGCATGAAATTGCAGCAACCGTGGCCAAGGCTGTTGTTGCCAAAGGCGGCGGTCTGGCACAGGACGGCTATGAGCCGTTTCTTGAAGCCTTCAAACATGCGGCTGGCAGAGAGCCGTCTTTCGACCGCGCAAAGTTTGAAGAACTGGTTTCGCCGGGGCATTTCATCGCCGTGCGTGATCGTTTCGGCGGCCCTGCACCGGAACCAATGGCTGAGGCACTTGCAGCCTACCGCGATCAGGCCAATGCCTTTGCAAGCCTTGCAGACACACAAGCCGCAAACGAGGCCAAAGCCGCACGCGAGCTCAATGATAAATTTCAGGCCTTGGTGGAGAAACGCTGATGGCAACGATCGAACTGAACAAGCTGGTTAAACGCTATGGCAAGGTTGAGGCCGTGCGCGGCATTGACCTGCAAATTGCCGATGGTGAATTTGTGGTTTTCGTCGGGCCTTCCGGCTGCGGCAAATCCACGACGCTACGCATGATTGCCGGTCTGGAAGACATTTCCGGCGGCGCGCTGAAAATCGGCGATGAAGTCGTCAATGAGCGTGACCCGAAACAGCGTAATATTGCGATGGTGTTCCAGAATTATGCGATCTATCCGCATATGACTGTCCGTCAGAATATCGGTTTCGGTCTCTATACCTCCAAAATCTCCAATGCGGATAAAAATGCCCGTATTGAAGAAACCGCAAAAATTCTCGGACTTGAGCCATATCTGGATCGCCGCCCTGCTGCGCTCTCCGGCGGCCAGCGTCAGCGCGTTGCCATTGGCCGTGCAATGGTGCGCAATCCGTCTGCGTTCCTGTTTGATGAACCACTGTCCAATCTTGACGCACAATTGCGTGCCCAGATGCGTATTGAGATCAAACGTCTGCATCAGCGTCTCAAGACCACAACCGTTTATGTGACCCACGATCAAGTGGAAGCCATGACTATGGCTGACCGTATTGTGGTGATGCGCGACGGTAATATTCTGCAGACCGGCACACCAACCGAGCTTTATGAAAATCCGGTTGATGTCTTTACCGCCCGCTTTATCGGCAGCCCGTCGATGAACCTCATTGCAGGCCGCAAAAACGGTAACAACATCGAATTCAAACCGGATGGCGACATTCTGGTCGGCATCCGTCCGCATGATCTGATGGTTGTCACCGGCGGTGATGCCTCCGCACCGGCAGGCATTGAGCTGACCGGCACCGTCACCGCGGCTGAACCGCTGGGGCCTGAAACACTGGTGCATATTGATGTACAGGGCACAGCAGTTATCGCCACCGCATCGGGCAAATTCATACCGGCCACCGGCAGCACCCTGACTGCACGCGCAGCCAGTGGCAGTCTTTATCTGTTTGACAAGGCGACAGAGAAAAGTCTGGGCCGTCTATGAGTTTGAAAGACAATCAGCATCCGGCCGTTCTCAGCATCGGGCGGATTTACTGCGATCTGATTTTTACCGGTCTGGCAGCTTTGCCGGAACCGGGACGTGAAGTCTTTGCCGATAATCTGAAAATGGCAGCCGGTGGCGGTGCCTATATCACCGCCGCGCATCTGGCACATACCGGCCGCACAACCGCCCTTGTGGCACGGCTCGGCCTGGATGCTCTGTCCGCCGGTCTGTCACCGGAACTGGAGGCCGCAGGCATTGATCTGCAATTTCTGGAGCGTTCGAAAGATGCAGGCCCTCAGGTGACTGTTGCCAGCGTCATCGGCAACGACCGTGCCTTCCTGTCGCGTCGCGCAGGCAGTGCACTGCCTGCAACTTTGGATGCCGCGCTCACTTGGTCACAGGCTGGTCATTTGCATATTGCGGAATATGCAACGCTGCATGAGATTCCTGATCTTGTGCGCCGTGCCAAGGCACACGGCCTCACAGTCTCGCTTGATCCAAGCTGGGATGAGACCCTGATCTATGATCCGGCTCTGCTTACGGCTTGCGCAGGTATTGATATCTTCCTGCCCAATAAAGAAGAAGCGCTGGCGATTACGGGTTTTGAAGATCCGCAAGACGCTCTCGATAAACTCGCGGAAACCTTTCCCGTTGTTGTGCTGAAAGGCGGTGCGGAAGGTGCATGGCTGCGTTCAAAAGAGCATAATCTTCACGCCAAAGCTGAAAATGTACCGGTTATTGATACGACCGGTGCAGGCGATGCCTTCAATGCCGGTTTCATCAATGCATGGCTTTCAGGCGCAGATGCACAAACGGCACTCAATGCCGGTATTCAGTCTGGTAGTCTGGCTGTGCAGGCAGCCGGTGGCACAGCCTTCTTGCAAAAACAGGAGATCAGTCCGGCGGACTGATCTTTCACTCTTACGCACTATTAGACCGCGTGTTGCAAAACACTTAAACCGCCGTCGATTGTCAGGCAGGTTGCTGTCATAAACGGGCACTCATCTGAAATCATAAACACGGCCGCCATCGCGATTTCCTGTGTGCTGGCAATGCGCCCGCCCGGATGCAACCGCATAGTCTCAGCCTTTGCTGCCTCCGGATCAGAAAAACTGTTCCAATAATCCACATTCTTCTGCGTCAGCACATAGCCCGGTGCAATAGCATTCACACGTATCTGCTGCGGCGCATATTCCAGCCCCAGCGATTTGGTCATGCCGAGCAAAGCATGTTTCGCCAGCGGATAAGGAAATGTGTGCGGGATAATCGTGAAAGAATGGGTGGAAGCAATATTGAGAATAGCACCGCCACCCTGCTCAATCAGACGCGGCAGCACAGCCTTACAACAATTCCACGCGCCTTTCAGATTAACATCGAAGCAACGGTTCCATGCTTCATCATCCATTTCCAGCGGTTTGCTGAAGACATTGATCCCCGCATTATTGACCAGCGCATTAATCTGCCCGATTTCCGCATCAGCCTGAATAAAAGCATTTGCAATCGCTTTGGCATCGGAGATATCCGCCTGAGCAAAGCCCACCGTAACGCCGCTTTCCCGTAAGGCCAGCACCTCTTTTTCCAGCAATGCCCCGTCCGTATCAATCAGGAACAGCGCCGCGCCCTCGCGGCCAAAACATTGCGCAATCGCAAGGCCGATCCCCTGCGCTGCGCCGGTGACAACAATGCGTTTTCCGATCAGACGATCAGCCATGATATTTATCCTTTTCGAACGCCCGCATTACCATTCAGCAAAACTGCCATCTTCATGACGCCACACCGGATTGCGCCAGCGATGGCCGGTTTTAGCCCGTTCAATCACATAGGCTTCATCGACATCGACACCCAGACCCGGCCCCTGCGGAATAGCCACAAAGCCGTCCTTGTAATCAAACACCTCACGATTGGTGATGTAATCCAGAATGTCATTATCCTGATTATAATGGATATTCAGGCTCTGCTCCTGAATGAAGGCATTATAACTCACCGCATCAATCTGCAGGCAGGCAGCCAGAGCAATCGGCCCCAGCGGGCAATGCGGCGCCAGTGCAATATCATAAGCTTCAGCCATCGAAGCAATCTTGCGGCATTCGGTGATCCCGCCCGCATGGGACAAATCCGGCTGAATAATATCCACATAACCGCCGGAGAGAATAGTCTTGAAATCCCAGCGGGAATAAAGACGCTCTCCCAATGCAATCGGCGTGGACGTATGATTGGCGATCTCTTTCAGCGCTTCATAATTTTCGGATAAGACCGGCTCTTCAATAAACATCAGCCGGAACGGATTGAGCGCTTTGGCCAGCACTTTCGCCATCGGGCGATGCACGCGGCCATGGAAATCCGCCCCAATCCCGACATGCGGGCCGACCGCATCACGCACTGTACCAATCGTCTCGACAATCGCATCAATCTTGGCATAGCTGTCAACGATCTGCAGCTCTTCCGCTCCATTGAGCTTCAATGCTGTAAAACCGCGCTCCACCATTTCTTTCGCATTGCGTGCCACATCAGACGGACGGTCGCCGCCGATCCAAGAATAGACTTTAATCCGGTCGCGGCATTGTCCGCCCAGCAACTGATGCACCGGCACATTCAGCGCCTTGCCTTTAATATCCCACAGCGCCTGATCTATACCGGCAATGGCACTCATATGCACAGCACCACCACGATAAAACCCGCCGCGATACATGACATTCCAATGGTCTTCGATCAGAAACGGATCTTTGCCGATCAGATAATCAGACAGCTCATGCACAGCCGCTTCAACTGTCAGCGCACGACCTTCAACAATCGGCTCTCCCCAGCCGGAAATACCCTCATCGGTTTCCACTTTCACAAACAGCCAGCGCGGCGGCACAATATAGGTCGTGAGTTTGGTGATTTTCATTCTGTTACCCTTTTATAGACCTGATTTTTGAATGAGCTCAGGCTGCAAACGAATGGTTCCTGACAGGCTTTCAGCAGGCTGCAATATTTTCAAACCACCATAACCGTCACGGCAATGATCGCCCGCCATATGAGACATCGGCTCCAGACAAAAATAATCCGAGCGGGATTGTAACTCCGGCACACCATGCGGCGCATAGAGAAAGAACCGGTCAAACAACGGGTCGGCATTCATGGTCAGAGCTGTATTCTGTTTCGGCCAGACAAGTCGCGCAGTGCCGTCCCATCCCTCAAACCCGTTATTCACCCAATGATCGGGATTTTTTTTCATGCTGCTGAAATTCAGATCATCGGGAATATTGACACGGTTTTCCGGCAAGTAACCGGCCCCTTGCGTCCACATTTTCTGAGCGTTGAGCTGTAGCTGTGTTTGCTCGGTCAGATGAAAATAAGGATGCCAGCCAAGGCCAAACGGCATGGCTTTCTCCCCTTTATTTGTCACCCGCATGGAGAGAGTGAAACCGGTTTCATCCAGTGTAAAATTCTGTTCCGCTTCATAAATAAAAGCAGCATCGGCTTTGTTATGGGTAATGCGCAGTACAAGCCGGTTCTCTGACTGCTTTGCAATCTGCCAGAGACCTTGCCAGCTTTCGCCATGAATATAGAGCGGATCATCATCTGTATTTGCCTGAAAATGATAGTCGCGCCCCTCAAAACTGAAGTGATTTTGCGGAATACGGTTGCCGAACGGGATGAGCGGAAAACCACCGGTTTCAACCGGTGCTGCATCGGCATGTTTGGCTTCACGCAGCAGGGGAATAATCCGCCCCTGATCGTGCCACCACAAGCCATGTACCGTACCGCCCTGGCTAGCAATATGCGCTTCAAATTGTTGGTTTTTCAACATGATGATGCTCATGGCAGCCTCCGGTCAGATGATTTTGACATCGGTTTCAAACCTGCCCTGAAACGGCAGATCCATGACAAATATCGCCCCCGACGGCTCTTGCTGTCGCACTGCGTCATCCAGCCCGGCCCATGCGGATGTCACCAGCATCTGGCTGGCAGTTTTGCCGATAAAAGCAGGACAGCTCGGCTGAGAAACCGGCAGAGCAATTGAACGCAGAAAACTGCCATCCGGTGCATATCCGGCAATCTGCGAGCCACCCCACAATGCAACCCAAAAATTACCGTCCGCATCCACAACCGCACCATCGGGATTGCCTGCGGGAAAATCATGGAGGAACAGTTCCGACTCCCCGACCGGCAAACCATTCTCAGGGTCAAGCGGCACACGCATCACTTGACGTAAAGCTGTATCGGCAAAATATCCGACCGTGCCATCCGATGAAAAACAAATCGCATTGCTGATCGTGATATTGCCGTAAAGCTTGCGCAACTCACCTTTGAAATACCAGTAGATTGCACCTGCACCCTGCTCAGCCTGCCAGCCCATTGTGCCAAGCCAGAATGCCCCTGATGGATGCACCCGCGCATCATTGGAGCGGGTCAGTCGGTTATCCGCTTCGATTTCACAATGCAGAGACAAGTCGCCCGTTGCCACATCGCGCAGATACAGGCCGCGCTCTGTGAAAAGGAGCTGGCGATACTCATCCACCCGCGCAAGGGCACTGGCGGCAAAAGGCAGATCATGTTGCCTGCTTACACCACTTTGAAACTGATATTCGCAGAGTTTGGATTGCAGAATATCAAACCACCATGCTGTATCTGTGTGCGGGTCATAGACCGGCCCCTCACCCAGCTTACACAAAGGTGCATTCAACGCAGCGGGCACAAATATCTCAGCCATGCGCACCACCAAACACCTCATCATAGGCTGTGATTGTCAGACGGGCTTTTGCCTGCACGGTTTCCGCACTATCCTCTGGTTTATACAAACTGGAGCCTATGCCAAAAGTCCGCACACCCACGCGGGCATAATCTCCGAAATTCTGGTCGGAAACTCCGCCAACAGCCCCGACAACAGCATCCTTCGGCAGAATGGTTTTAATCGCCGCGATGCCTGAAGGGCCAAGGGAACCGGCAGGAAAGAATTTCAATGCGGAAGCGCCACTGCGGATCGCCAGCAGAGCCTCACTCGCCGTATAACAACCGGGCATGGTAATCAGCCCGCAGGAAGTTGCATGGCGGATAACATCGACATCCGTATTCGGGCTCACCATAATCCGCCCGCCAATATCTGCCAGCCGCTGCGCATCTTCTGTTGTCAGCACGGTTCCGGCACCGATCAGCACTTTGTCACCGAATAACCTCACCGCACGCTCAATCGAAACCCACGGCTCCGGTGAGTTCAGCGGAATCTCAATAATCTCGAACCCTTCTGTAATCAGAGCTTCAAGCACCGGCTCAACCTCATCATTGCGGATACCGCGAATGATCGCCACCAGTGAGCGTTTCAAATTCGGCCAGATGACAGATGACATTATGCTTCCCTCTCCATCACGCATGATGCACAACCGGCCACACTCTGGCCGCCGCCGAAAACAATCCCTGCCGGACTGCAATCTCGCCATCCAGAAGAGTGATGCTGAAACCGGCTCTTTCCAGCGCGGCCTGATACAACCGGCCGAGTTTTCCCGAAGCCACCAGCCCGATTGTACCCGCGCCATAAAGCTGTTTTGCCCTGCCGGCCTCTGCGCCGATCAGCAGACCGGAAAGATGCGCTGCGCCCTCAGACTGCTCTTCAAAACCAAGCAATTGTGCTGCACGGATACCAAAAACATCCTCGGCCATCCGTGCCGGTTCCGCGCATGTCTTTTCAACAGCACGGAGAAAAGCAGGTGTGTTTTCATCAAAAGCCACATCCGTATCCATCGCATGTCTGAGAATGGAATGTTGAGACAGTACTGCAAAAAACTCACCGGTCATGAAAGTCGCGAACTGCGTCACAACACCGTTTTCCAGTCTCGTCCACTTACTATGCGTGCCAGGCATACAGATCAGACCATCAGGCATCGATGTGGCAATACCCGCAAGCTGGGTTTCCTCACCGCGCATCACATTGGCTGCGGATGCATCACGCTGCGCAAGTCCGGGCAAAATACGGATATCGCGTGTCTGGTTTTCTAATTTGAGCGCATAATCTGCCAGACCATCAAGCGTAGCAGGCAGGCTGATATAAGGTGCCTCTGCCCAGCCTTGCCGTGCACCGGCCATACCGCAGATTATAACCGGCAGATCCGGTCCTGCTTCCAGCTTATGCAAATGCTTTTCCAGCACCGGTGCAAAACCCGTTGCAGCGCAATGCATCATACCTTCATCACTGCGGCTTTCACCCAGCACATGCCCCTGTGCATTTGTAATCCACAGGCGGAAACTGCTCGTTCCCCAATCAACCAATGCGTAAACAGCGTCATTCATCAGTGTTTACCCTCTGAACCCGATCATATTTGAGCGCAGATTATCCAACAGCACAGCAATGAGAAGAATGCAGCCGCGCACAACATATTGGTAAAATGCCTGAATATTCAGCAGGTTCATGACATTTTCGGCAATCCCCATAATCAGCACGCCAACAATCACGCCCAGCATTGCAGCACGACCGCCAGCCAGAGAAACACCACCAAGAACACAAGCCGAGATGACAGATAATTCAAGTCCTGTTGCCGCATTCGGCTGACCGGATGTGATACGCGATGCCAGCAAAATACCGGCAATACCGCAGACCAGCCCCTGCAAAGCAAAAATCCAGATACGCATGGAATCCACATTCACACCGGCTAGTCGCGATGCTTCGGGATTACCGCCGATTGCCAGTGTATTCTTACCGAAGACTGTGCGGTTGAGCACAAATCCGAAAATGACAAACAGCAGTCCCATCACCCAGATCGGCGTCGGAATGCCTAAAAATTTTGACAGTGCCAGCTGATAGAAAGACGGATCATTAATACCAACCGCGCGACCATCACTGGAGATCAGCGCCAACCCGCGCACAATCTGCATTGTCGCCAGCGTGGTAATCAGCGCATTGATACGAAATTTCGCAATTACAACACCATTGAACAGCCCGACGATAAAACCGCCTGCCAAAGCGGCCAGCAATCCGAGAACAATAGAACCGGTAGCATTGGACGCCATCACCGCAATCATGCCGGTAAAGGCGACAGTGGAACCGACGGAAAGATCGAAATCGCGCGATGCAAGACAGAACATCATCGTGCAGGCAACAATGCCGATGGTTACCACCGATTGCAGAAGCCCAAGCATATTCCGTTCAGTCAGAAAATTCGGGACTGTCAGCGCCACCACTGCAAAGGCCAGCAGAAAAATTACCACAAGCCCTTGTTCACCAAGCAGAATTTTTTTAATTGAAACCATCGTTCAGGATACCTTTTGTAATGATCCGGCTGCCGTTTCAGCGACGGTCTTATCCGGTAGTGCTGCCGTGAGAATGGCGCGGTCGTTAAAATCAGCGCGATCAAATCCGGCGGCAATCCGCCCTTCGCACATCACCATAATCCGGTCTGAGATGCCCATGACTTCGGGCAATTCGCTGGAGATCACCACAATCGCCATGCCGCTTTCAGCAAGCTGATAGAGAATTTCATAAATCTCTGCCTTGGCGCCCACATCAATACCGCGCGTAGGCTCGTCAATAATCAGCACCTTGATATTCTGCTCGGCCAGCCAGCGGCCGAGAATAACCTTCTGCTGGTTGCCGCCGGAGAGATTGACGATATTCTGTTTGCGCGACGGCGTACGCACCCGTAATTTTCCGATATAGGTTTCAGCCAGTTCCGCCTCTTTTTTCGGGCGGATCAAGCCAAACGGGGAAAAATGTCTGCGGGCAGAAATAGCGATATTTTCTTCAATCGAACGCCCTTGAACAATACCATCAAATTTACGGTCTTCAGGGCAAAGGACGATACCTGCACGGATGGAACTGCGCGGATCATCAGCCTTCACAACCTTACCATCAACATACACCGCACCGGTACGCCGGTGATCGGCACCATAAATCAGGCGGCTCATCTCGGAACGTCCGGCACCGATCAGACCGAAAAATCCTAAGATTTCACCGGCACGCACCTCAAAATTCACAGGCTCCGGTAATTTACTGCCGCTGAGATTTTCAACCTTCAGCAATATATTCTGGCGAATATCGCGACCGCGCCAACCCCAGATATTATTGATCTCCCGCCCCACCATTTCAGAGATAATCTGGTCGCGGGTAACATTCTCAAGACTCGGATGATGGGCGGCCAGTTTGCCGTCACGCAGCACAGTCAGACTATCGCAAAGCTGGAAAATCTCATCCAGACGATGCGAGATATAAAGAATGATCTTGCCCTCAGCCTTCAGACGGCCGATCAGGCGAAACAGGATTTCGCTCTCCCGAGATGACAGGGATGACGTCGGCTCGTCGAGCGCGATGATACGCGCATCCAGCATCACGGCTTTGGCGATTTCAACCATCTGCCGCTCACCGATTGAAAGCTGTGCAACCTTGGTGGCAGGGTCGATATCAATGCCTATCATCCGCAATTTTTCGCCGACATCACTGACCAGCGCTTTGAAACTGATAATTCCCGCTTTGGCAGGAAAGCGCCCGAGCCACAGATTTTCCGCAACACTCAGCTCCGGCACCAGTTGCAGTTCCTGATGGATAACGATCACACCGGCATGAAAAGCATCGCGCACGGATGCATACTTCTGCACCACACCGTCAATAATGATCTCACCGCTATTCGCCTGCTGATCGCCGGAAAGAACACGGATGAGCGTGGATTTACCCGCACCGTTTTCTCCCATCAGCCCGTGAACAGCCCCTTGAGCAACACCGAAAGACACATCTGTCAGCGCCTTAACACCGGGATAGAATTTTGAAATATTTTTAAACGTCAGAAAGTCAGCCATGCCGCACCTGTCTCTCAGCAGTGGTTGCACCACTTGAACAATAATTTCTGAGAAATGGGAGCCGGAACACTCAATGCTCCGGCTCCGTGCAGGATTACTCGATGCCGAGTTCCTTGCGGACTTCCGCGTAATTATCGCGCAAGGCTAGCTGACCGGATGTCAGAATGAGCTTTTCAGGCTCTTTTCCATCCGCCAGCCATGCATACATATTCATCGCTGTTTCATAACCATGACGCTTCGGTGAAATGATAACTGTGCCGTAGAAACCGGTCGGGCTTGGTTTTTTAAATTCATTAATCGCAGATTCCGCACCGCCGATACCAACCGCCACAACATTCTCTGACGGAATGCCAACGCTTTCCGTTGCGCGTACCGCACCAAGCACGGACTCATCATTGAGGCCAACAGCAACCCAATATTTGATATCCGCATTCTTGTTGAGAACAACAGTGGATGCATTCAGCGCGGCCTCAGTATCGGTTTTTGCCTGTGGCGCCGCAAAAATATTGGCTTCCGGCAATCCGTTTTCTTTCATAACAGAAAGCGCGCCTTCGACGCGGTCAACGGCAGTCGGCAACTGGTCATAGGAAACACGGATTGCACCGACATTCTTCCAGTCCCAGCCACGTTTTTTGACTTCTTCGCTGATGGCGCGGCCAACTTCCTCACCGATTTTGGTGGCGGAAATCCCCATATGCGCCACATCTTCCAGCGGTTTGCCATCCGCACCGACAAGACGATCATCGACAGTCATCAATTTCAGACCATTGGCCTCGGCCTTGGCAACGATACCCGGCCCGAGCTTCACATCCGGTGTACAGATGATCACACCGGTAGCGCCCTGTGCAGCCAGATTATCCAGTGCAGACTGCACCTTCTCACCGTCTTCCGCACCGATTTTGACCAGAGTGAAACCTTTTTCCTTTGCCGCTACATCGGCAAATTTCCACTCATCCTGAAACCACGGTTCTTCCGGCTGCTTTACAACAAAGCCGATTTTCACATCCGCCGCATAGGCTGCAGATGCTCCTGCAACAGCCGTGAAAACCACACCGGCCATTATTCCGGCTAAAGCAGCCGTTTTTAAAAAGCGCATATCTTTCCTCCCAAAGATTGCACGTCATCTCAAGCTCCCACAGCCTTGTCATGACGCTGATGTCCTCCATCGCCGGTCACGCTAAAACAAATCATCATACCAGTCAATAATTCTTGTATGATGATTTAAAATTGTTCATTATACATAATTAAACAACTGAGTGCCTTGCGGTTTCCGTCTGTCAAACCCTATGACTATGATCAGGGCCTGCATTAAAGCCGGAAACTGAACAACCGGATGGCCGGATTAAAACGAAAGAAAAGCCGTGACCGAAATGTCTGAACAGAGCCTGCATGCCCCTTCCCGCCCGACGCGGCCAAGGGTACAAAAAAGCATCACTGCGACGCTCGCCGCTGACATTCTCAACGGCCGCTTCAAGCCGGGCTCAATGCTACCCCGCGAAAATGATCTGTGTGAAGAATATGGTGTCAGCCGCACGGTCATCCGCGAAACGATCAAAACACTGGAGTCCAAAGGGCTGGTGCGCGGTAAGCCGCGTATCGGCACAGTCGTTTGTGAGCAGGATGAATGGAACCTGCTGGATCAGCAGGTGCTGGACTGGTTGGGGCCGCGCATCGTCGATCTGGATTTATTGCTCTGCGTTCTGGAAGCCCGCCGCGCGATTGAGCCGGTCGCTGCCGAACTGGCAACCCAACGCGCATCCGCCATGGATATTGCAGCGCTGGAAATAGCATGGAACCGGATGAATGAGGCGGGCAGCGATATTGAAGCCTTCACGCAGGGCGATGTTGACTTCCACATCGCTCTGTTGCGGGCAAGCCATAATCAGGTCTTTCGCCAGCTTTGCGGCATTATTGAAGCCGCATTGCGCTATACGCTTTACACATCCAATGATGCAGTTGCGAGCCGCGATGAGGCCATTTCCGAACATCTGGAACTGATTGAAGCCATACGGCTGCGCGATAAAGAGCGGGCGCGCAACAGTTCCAATAAAATGCTGGATCTTGCTGCACGCGATCTTGGTATGAAAGACAAGTAAAACGGCCAGCACAATTGAGCACAGGCCGTTATAAGCGAAAACAGCTCAGCGATTATGATAGGCTTCGGCAGCAGCGCAAAATGCTGCCAGCAGATGCACATCGCCTTCCATCTGTTTATATTCCGGATGCCATTGCACACCAATGGCGAAGCTCTTTTCCGTGTGCTCAATCGCTTCAATAATACCGTCTTCAGCCATAGCCGTCACACGCATCGGCGCCTTGACAGTACGCACCGACTGATGATGCGAGCTATTCACATGCTGACCGGTTGTGCCGACCAGTTTCGCCAGCAAGCTGTCTTCTTCAATTGCGATACTGTGCCCTGCACGTTCCTTACCACCGGCATTTTCAGTATCTTTCGAAACGGAATGTTCCAATGCGTCTGAGACTTCATCCGGAATATGTTGCACCAGTGTTCCGCCAGCAATAACAGCCAGCAGCTGATGACCGCCGCAAATCCCCAGCACCGGCATATCGCGCTCCAGCGCACCGCGCAGAACAGCCGCTTCAAATTCTGTCCGTGCCGGTTTCAGACGGATCGTGTCTGTGCGCGCTTCTTCGCCGAACATCGCAGGCGGCACATCAAAAGCACCGCCGGTTACAACCAGCCCGTCAATCATATTCAAATAGTTTTCAGCCAGTTCTGTGAGATGCGGCAAGGCAACCGGTGCAGCACCCGCCTCTTCAAGGCAGGACAGATAATTCTGACGGATTGCATACCATGGAGAATCCGAAAAACCGCCGCCCTCTTCGCTGTCGAGAGTCACGCCGATGATCGGACGAAATAGTGTTTTCTGTGTCATTGTGCCGTGCTTTTATAATGAAATTTCTGTGCCTGAATGAATACGTCCTGTTGAGCGAAAACAAGCGTTATTATCATCTGGCCTCATGCATTTTTGCGATCAACAACCGCCTTACCTGCACATCATAGTCATACTTGTTTTTATTACATTTTCGCATTATATTTCGTGCAGTCGTCTTAAGGAGATTTATGCGCAGCATCCTTCATCGTTGATCCTCTGCTTATGCAGAGCCGCCTGTCACACACAGGCTTACAACGGCTTGCGCCCGACTTTCTCTCCTTATCAGGACAATTCCCATGATGACTCAGATCATGCTGCCACGCGCTGGCGGTTTCTGTGCACTGTTCGTCCGTTTTCAAAAACGGAGACAGCCATGAATATTTCACGTTTTGAACGCCGTATTCTCGATATGCTGGCCAAAGGTGGCCGGATCGAGCCGGAAAAAGACGACAATGGCAAAATTATTGATGTCGATTTCATCTCCCGTGAGGGCTGGTTTCTTGACGGTACAGATTTACAAACCTTCAAAAAACTGCGCGCCAAACGGCTGATCGCCTCGTTTAACGGCAGTGCTTACCGCATTTCCAAACAAGGCATTCAAAGTCTGCAAATCGCCCGCAATGCATAGGTAAAAAGCGCAGCACCTCACATGCTGCGCTTCTTTATTTTTAATCTAATGACAGGCGCTGTGAACCGCTGATCTTGTTCTCCGCCCATTTGGAAAATTTGAGGATCGGATAACAATAGACGAAATAAACCAGCGCAATCAGACCATAGATAAACAACACATCGCGAGGGAAGCGCAGCATCGACACTTCGCCCTGACGGGTCAGTTCGGCAATCCCGATTACCGACAGAATGGCCGTGCTTTTGATGATAATCACATAGACGCTGCTCATCGGCGCAATTGTCAGCTTCAGCGCCTGAGGCAAAATCACATGCCACAATTTCTGCAACTGGCTCATACCGACCGCAGTTGCAGCCTCCCACTGGCCGCGTGGCACCGCATCAATAGCACTGCACACAATTTCAGCCACATAGCAGGAGGTATAGAGCGACAACGCCACAAAGGCCGCTGTGCTGGAATCCCAGCTCAGCCATTCAATCCCTGTATTCGGCAGCACGAAATAGAAAACATAGAGCTGCACCAGAAAGGGTGTGCCGCGCAAAATATGCACATAGCCGCCGAAGAGCTGTGTCAAAACAGGGATGCGATAACTGCGTATAATCCCGATCACCGTACCGATGATCGATCCCGCAAGAATTGCGACCAGCGAAACCGTAAAAGTCTCTTTGAACCCCTGCCAGAGAAATGGCATGACTGAGACTGTAAGTTTCCAATAATATTCAAACATAGTCTCAACCTTTCGCAGCCCAGGCAGGACCTGCCAGCTTCTTTTTCACATGATGCGAAAGGAACAGCATCACACAATAGATAGCGAGATATCCGGCAGCGATTGTCAGGAAGCTCTCATTCGGGCGCACGCGCTCACTGTTCAGCAACAGACCGGCACTGGTGAATTCGAACACCGTAATCAGCGACAACAGCGATGTATCTTTAATCAGCACGGCCGTCTGGCCGAGCACAGGCGGGATCACATTGGCAAAAGCCTGCGGCAATACAATATGGATCAGCCGCTGTCCGTAACTCATGCCCACAGCTTTGGCAGCTTCAACCTGTCCGCGCGGGACTGAACCGATACCGGTACGGATAATTTCGGACATATAAGGCGTACAGTTAATAACCAGCGCGGCAATGCCAAGCCACATTTCCGGCCATTTGGCAGTAAAGGGCAGCAGAACCGGCAGACCGAAATAGACCAGATAAATCTGTACCAGCAGCGGGGTCGAACGGATGAATGTGACATAAGCCTGTATCAGATTGCGCAGCACTTTCCACTGCGTAAACATGATAACAGCCATGATCGTGCCGAGCACAAAAGACAGCACAAAACTCACACCGGTTGCAATCAGCGTATTGCCCAGACCTTCTGCAAAGCGGTCGAGATACTGCGCAACGATGCGGTAATTGAAATAATCAAGAATGAATGATGACATTATCCGGTCCCGGATATTTCACGCAGGCAGACAGTCTGCCGCGGCGCAAAATATTTAAAACAGTAAGGCTCCTGCCCGCCCGAATGGCAGGCAGGAGATGGCTTCTGTTACTTGTGGTCTTTTTCCCACTCGGTGGTGTTCCACCAGTAATTGACCATCTGGTCGAGACGCTTGTCGGAGGTGATCAGTTCAACATAATTGTCGAGCCAGAACTTCAGATGCGCTTCATCAGGGCGCACGGCAAAGGCCAGCGGGTTTTTGACAATAATGCCGTCAAGAATTTTCAGATTACCGAATTCATTAACGAAATTGGTGACGTTACCGAGATCGGAAACGGTTGCATCAATACGACCAGCAGACAATGCCTGTGCCACGGCAGCAGTACCGCCGGTGAACTCTTTCAGCGTTGCCTTTGGCATGAACTTTTTAATGGCTTCACTGTATGAACTGGCCTGTGTCGAGCCGATATTCAGACCTTCCTGATTGAGGTCTTCCCATTTGGCCAGCGGTGAATCATTCTTCACAACCGCAACAGTTTCTTCGTAGAACATCGGGCGGGAGAACAGCAGCTGAGCCGCACGCTGCGGGGTCGGTGTCATGTCCGCGGCAATCATATCCACTTTGCCAGCCAGCAGTGCCGGAATAAGACCTTTCCAGTCATAATCCTGAAACACGACTTTAACACCGAGGTCTTCACCCATCATACGGGCAAGTTCTACAGCCAGACCGGTTTGCTTGCCATCTTTATTGATGAAGCTGACCGGCGCACCCTGCGTTTGCACAGCAACACGCAGCTCACCACGCTTCAGAATTTCTTCCATAATGTCTGCTTTGGCGGTGCTTGCTGCACCGACAGACATAGCAGCCACACCCGCCAGCATTCCGATCGACAGAGCGATTTTTTTCAGAAATTTCATAATGTTCTCCTCACTATTATATGGATTTACCCTTATTTACGGGCATTCATTTCCGTAACTTTCAACAGACGTCTCCCAACGTCTGCACACTCCCCTTAAAGTACCTGTTCGAGAAAATGCTGTGTGCGCTGATGAACCGGCTTGGAAAACAGCACATCCGGCGTTCCGGTTTCGACAATCTGCCCTTCATCCATGAAGATCACACGATCAGCCACCTCACGGGCAAAGCCCATTTCATGGGTGACAACCACCATGGTCATGCCGGATTTTGCCAGTTCTTTCATCAGATCGAGAATGCCGCCAACCATTTCAGGATCAAGCGCTGAGGTTGCCTCATCGAACAGCATCACTTTCGGGTTCATCGCCAAAGCGCGGGCAATCGCCACGCGCTGCTGCTGACCGCCGGAAAGCTGGCTCGGATAATGTCCTGCACGTTCCGCAATGCCCACACGCGCCAGCATATCCTGCGCAATTTTCAGCGCCTCCGCCTTTGAGCGCTTCAGCACCACAGTCTGCGGCAGAACCACGTTTTCCAGCGCTGTTTTATGCTGAAACAGATTAAAATGCTGAAACACCATGCCAATTTCCGAACGGGCATGATTGAGGTCGGTTTTAGGATCAGAAATTGCCAGATTATTGACGGTGATCGTGCCGCTGTCGATGGCTTCCAGTGCATTGAGCGTGCGCAGCAAAGTGCTTTTACCGGAGCCGGAAGGACCGATAATTACCAGAACCTCCCCCTTCTCTACGGAGAAAGAGACATCGCCCAGTGCACGGTGAGCCTTGCCGTTGCTGGTCGCAGGATAGGTCTTGCTGACATGCTCAACTGATATAAAAGTCATTATTTCCCCTCTCAAACAGTTTCAGGAAAAGTGGATACCGCCTTCGCAGGAAAATCAATTCACCGAATTGATTTCTAATCCCGCTTCGATCCGTCCGAAACTGCGTAATAATCAGAACTAACGCTGCCTCTAACGGGCGATTATGCGTTATCCTTATTGAATTCTGTTGATGCTTCCTCAGGCAGAAATCCGTAAAATGCGACAGCAACATCCCCTGTCAGGATAATTGTATCATCAGCACATAACTCGACCTGTAAAGCCCCGCCCGGCATTAAAACACGGAATTTTTTCTGATTTGTGCGTCCGCTGCGTACCGCCGCAACTGCCGCCGCACAGGCACCGCTACCACAGGCTTCCGTGAGAATACCGGGACGTTCATAAACCACCAGTTTCAGCAGCGCCTCTTCACCTTCAGACGGCAGCAGTTCAGCCACACCAATATTCGCCTGCTCCGGCAGATAGGTACTGTTTTGCACAATGGCAGCTTCAAGCGACACATCCACGGCATCAAAATCCGGCACAAAATATACCAGATGCGGATTGCCCATACTGACGGCAAAAGGTTCAGACAACGGGCCGTGGTTCAAGAGCCCGTCATGGTTCGCAAGCGGCCCTGCCAGCGGAATAGCCTGCCAGTCTGTAACAGCTGGCGCCAGATACAGGCTGATACGCGGCTGCCCGTTTTCTGCCTCTGCCATACGGGCTTCGATCAAGCCACCAAGCGTTTCTAAAATGACGGAATTTTTGCCTGCTTCCTGCATCCAGAGAAAAGCGGCACAACGGCTGGCATTAAAACAGGCCGGAGCCTCCATGCCATCCACATTATAGATGCGCATCCGCACATCAGCGCGGGCATTTTGCGGGGCTTCCAGCACCAGCAACTGATCGCCACCAACACCGCGATGACGATCACAAATCTGGGCAATTATTGCTGCCTGCGGCCGGAAAGACTTTTCCCGACCGTCAACAAGCACAAAGTCATTCCCCAGCCCGTGGGTCTTGACGAAGAAAATTCCTGCTGCGCCTGTTTGCGCCGCTTCGGAATATGGCCGCATATTTTCCCCCCTCTCTTCGGGCTACTTTAGCAGCAGCCTCAGGAAACGGCCTCCCAACCGTTCCCTTTATACTGGCCGGATCCTAGAGATCCCGTACCTCTTGTCTCCTTACGCGATCAAAGATCGCGTTCCAGCATAAGTGCATCTTCTACCGTCCACTGACGGCGAACCAGTCTGAATGTATCGCCCTCAACCAGCACTTCCTGAATAAGCGGACGCGCATTATAGGTTGAAGACATTGTTGCACCATAGGCACCGGCAACACCAAGCATCACCAGATCACCACGTTCCAGCGCAGGCAAACGATCAAACTCGCCGAATGTATCCGAGCTTTCGCAAACAGGGCCAACCAGATTGACCGGCAGGGTTTCCGCATCGGCTGCCGGTTCACGCACCGGCCAGACCGGATGCACGGCATCATAAAGTGCCGGACGCATCAGATCATTCATCGCTGCATCAACGATGGAGAATTTAGAATTACCCTGATTTTTGCCATAGAGAACTTTGGTCACCAACGCACCGGCTTCGGCAATGATGAAACGACCCGGCTCCATAGTCAGTTCGCAATCAATATCACCAAGCGTATCTCGGATTGTCTGTGCATAGGCATCGACATCAATGCCGGCAGAACCATCATAGGAAACGCCGAGGCCACCGCCGAGATCAAGACGGGAAATATTCAGGCCTTTGGCGCGGATTGCCCGTGTCAGCTGTGCCAAGCGTTCAAAAGTCTGACGATATGGCGTGACATCGGTAATCTGCGAACCGATGTGAACAGCAATACCAACCACATTGATTTCTTCACGGGCAGAGGCGGCCGCATAAGTATTCAGCGCATCAGCATAGGCAATGCCGAATTTGTTCTTGCTGGTGCCGGTGGTAATTTTCGGGTGGGTCAGTGCATCTACGTCCGGATTGATGCGCAGCACCACAGTTGCCACTTTGCCAAGCTGGCGGGCAACACGGGAAATCGCATCCAGCTCTTCGATGGATTCAATATTCAGCTGATGCACACCGGCATTGAGTGCCGCTGCAATTTCCTCATCGGTTTTGCCAACGCCGGAGAATACGATTTTATCCGCAGGCGAACCGGCCGCCAATGCGCGGTGCATCTCACCGCCGGAAACAATATCCATGCCGCAGCCCTCACCGACCAGCAGTGACAACAGCGACAGGTTGTTATTGGCTTTCACCGCATAGCAAATCTGCACATTGAGTCCGTTCAGCGCAGTGCGCAATCTGGCAACACGTTCACGCACTGCAGCCGCCGAATAGACATAAAACGGCGTGCCGTATTTTTCTGCAATTGCAGAGACAGCAACGTTTTCAACGCTTAAAGCCCCGTTTTTATAGCCGAAATGCGCAACATGCGGACGTGAGAACTCAGTGGTCATTCTACCCTCAAACACTCGAAGCGGAGGGTCGCACAAGACACACCGCTTCATCATTACTACCATCAAGCTATCAGACATCCATCTGCGGTCAAATTCATAATAATCTCTTTATTATTCATTTTCGATATGCTTAATACTGGGAAGGTCTTGCTGCCAAAGGGGAGATTTTATGCGTCTGACACACCGCCAGCTGGAAATTTTTCAGTCGCTGATGCACACCCTTAATGTTACTGAAACGGCAGATCATCTCGGCTCCTCGCAGCCAACCATCAGCCGCGAGCTGAAAGATCTGGAAGCAACACTCGGCTTTACGCTATTTCACCGTGATAACCGCCGTCTGAAGCCGACACAACAAGCTGCCGCGCTCAACGTGATTGTGCAGCGCTCCTTTGTAAGCATTGAAGAAATTGCCCGTACGGCACGCGCTATTCGCGGCGATAATTTGCAACGCGTATCTGTCGCCTGCCTGCCCGCCTATGCCCATGCGATTATTCCGCAGGCCACCAAACTGTTTCTCAACGAACATCCGCAAGCGTCTGTGAAAATTCATTCTCTGGAAGAAAGCGCCCTCACCCGCGACCTGTTGAGCAAATTCTTTGATGTCGGCATGGTAGAAGGCAATATTACCCTCAGCGCCTCCGCAACACGCGAGCTTTATACCGGTGATCTTCTGTGCATCATGCCTGCCGGTCATCCGCTGGCGGATTATGACATACTCGATATTGAGCAATTCTCCGGTCATAACTTTATTTATTATTCCGATGAGGATTACTATCGCC
This sequence comes from Pseudochrobactrum sp. XF203, assembly GCF_020341615.1. Taxonomy (NCBI): domain Bacteria; kingdom Pseudomonadati; phylum Pseudomonadota; class Alphaproteobacteria; order Hyphomicrobiales; family Brucellaceae; genus Pseudochrobactrum; species Pseudochrobactrum sp. XF203. The sequence continues at coordinate 2,745,280 of NZ_CP084392.1, forward strand.
GTCAGGTCGATCAGTGGTTCAGCAATGCCGGTATCAGCCGTAAACTTATGATTGAGGCAACCACCGCGTCCTCCATCGGTTCTCTGGTAACAGCAGGTATTGGCATATCCGTTATCAACCCGCTAAGCGCATTAGCCTTTGAAGGGCAAAATCTGCTGATCCGCCCGATCCGCCATTCCATCCCTTATTATGTGAATGTCTGGCAGCCGGAAGATATCCGCCGCGGTGCACTTGGCGCAGAATTTGTGCAAGCAATCGTCAGTGCTGTTGAAGAACGCGTTGCAACACTGCGACAGCGTAATCTATGCACATGAACATTGCAGTATCAGGATAATATTCTCAAGAAACGACATCGCCGAGCAAGCAATACCAAACAGCGTCGTTTTTCCTGCACTTGCCTGCTTTCCTGTTTAAAAACAGAACTCTATATTACGGCAAATTCGAACCAAAGAGGATTATCATGGTCAATCCGGTTTTCGCAGCATCCGGCATATCTGTTTTTGAAATCATGTCGAGACTGGCCGCAGAAACCGGCGCCATCAATCTCGGACAGGGCTTTCCGGAAGGGCTGGAGCCGCAGGAACTGATTGCCGCTGCAACAGATGCTCTGCACAACGGTTCCCATCAATATCCGCCAATGCTTGGTCTTCCTGCCCTGCGCAAAGCTGTGGCTGACAATGCCCGTCGGTTCTTCAATATTGATCCCGATTGGGAAACGGAAATTCTCATCACCTCCGGTGCGACGGAAGCGCTGGCCGATAGTTTCTTCGCGCTGATTAACTCCGGTGATGAAGTGATTGTGCTGGAACCGGCCTATGATTCCTATAGTCCGGTGATCCGCCGTGCCGGTGGCGTGGTTGTGCCGGTGCGTCTTGCACCGCCCCATTGGGAATTGCCGTTACAAGCACTGAGCGATGCAATTACCCCGCGCACGCGCATGATCGTTGTGAATAATCCGATGAACCCGATCGGCAAGGTCTTTACCCACGAGGAGCTGAATTTCATTGCGGAACTGGCGGTGAAGCATAACCTCTTCATTATCGCCGATGAAGTTTATGAACATCTGACCTTTGATGACAATAAACATATCTCGCTGTTTTCACTGCCGGAAATCCGCGACCGTGTGGTACGGATCGGCTCTGCAGGTAAAAGCTTTTCGCTCACCGGCTGGAAGGTTGGCTATATCACCGCCGATGCACAATTGCTGAAAGTGATCTCCCGCGTCCATCAATATATGACCTTCACCACACCACCGGCCTTACAGACAGCGGTAGCGGTCGGTCTCAACTTGCCGGACGACTATTTCACCGGCCTGCGGGAAGAACTGGCTAAACGTCGTGATTATCTCGATGCCGGTCTGCGTGAAGCCGGTTTTAACATTGCCTCTGCGCCTGCCACTTATTTCGCGGTTGCCGATATCAATGATCTCGACAAAGATGGTGATGATCTCGCTTTTAGCCAGCGCCTCACCCGCGAGGCCGGTGTCACGCCGGTGCCGGTATCGTCCTTCTATTCAGAGCGCAATATCACCAGCCATGTGCGTTTTTGTTTTGCCAAAAAACTCGACACGCTGGAGACTGCCATTAACCGACTGCGTGACTGGCGTGAGAAACAGAGCTGAGCAATCTCAGCCCTTTGCAGCCTCTGCTAAACCTCTGCGAATACGATTGAAAATCGTCCACACTAACAGGGCGATCAGCAGCGGCTGCAACCAGACCATCCACTCTGGCAGAAAACCGTCAACGGCCAGCCAGCCACCGAGAATACCGAATAACAGAGCACGGTCGCTTTTGCCCATCGGCCCGTCATAGCGCCGCGATGCACCGATACTCAAGCCCAGCAATCCGGCAAATTCGGTGAGCAAAGCCAGCACAATAATCAGCCCCATCCAATGCGGCTGAAACGGTGCGATCCACAGAAACGGCGCAAACAGCGCAATATCCGAGACAAGATCACCCATCTCGTTGAGATAGGCACCCAAAGCGCTTTGCTGGTTAAATTCGCGCGCCAGCATCCCGTCGATGGCATTCATCGCCATGCGGATAAACAGCCATACGGGAATAAGCCAGAACCATATTTTGTTTTCAGCAATCACCAGCCATGAACCGACTGCCACAGAGATCAGCATCGCCGCAATAGTCACCTGATTGGCGGTCACACCCCACTGTGCCAATCGGCTGACCAGCGGGCGCAATAAATCCTGAAAACGGCTCTTAAGCTGATAAACAGACACGGTATAACTCTTTGCAAAATCACTTTTCTTAAACATCGTTTAGGCTAAAAGACTTACAATAAATAGCAAAACAACATCTATTCCTACGCCTACTTAAGAAAGACAGGCCTATGACTTCGGTAAAACGCGATTGCACTGAGCGGCATTTTATCAGCCATGACCGGCAGGAAATCTTTTTCCGCTACTGGCCAGCTTTGAGCGAAAAGCCGGAAGGTGCCATCATTCTTCTGCATCGCGGTCACGAACATAGCGGCCGTGTCGCGCATATTGTCGAAGAACTCGGGCTGGATAATTACAGCTTCTATGCATGGGACGCTCGTGGTCACGGCCTGACCCAAGGGCAGCGCGGCTATTCGCCTTCCTTTGCAACCACGGTGCGCGACCTTGACTGCTTTGCCCGCCATATCACCGAGACAGACGGTTTCGCCTTACAGGATATGGCGCTGATTGCACAAAGTGTCGGCGCGGTTATCGGTGCTACATGGGTGCATGATTATGCACCGCCGATCCGCGCCATGGTGCTGGCTGCACCGGCTTTTGACGTTAAACTTTATGTGCCGCTGGCCAAAGAAGGCATCTGGCTCTGGCAGAAGCTCAAAGGCACATTCTTCGTCAATTCCTATGTCAAAGCCCGCTTTCTCACCCATGATAAAGAGCGCATTGCATCCTTTGAAAATGATCCGCTGATTACCCGCCCGATTGCTTCCAATATTCTGTTGGAACTCTATGAAAATGCTGACCGGATTGTCCGCGATGCCCGTGCGATTACCACGCCGACACAGGTGCTGATTTCCGGTCGTGACTGGGTGGTTCGCGATGCGCCGCAACACCGTTTTTACGAAAATCTCGCAGGCCCGATTAAAGAGCGCCATGTGCTGAAAGGTTTCTATCATGACACGCTGGGCGAGCGTGACCGCGCACTGGCTTTTGCCAAAATCCGGCCTTTCATTGAGCAGCAGTTTGCCAAGGCTCCGCAACAAAGCTCACTACTTGATGCGCATATTCAGGGCTTTACCCGTGATGAAGCAGACCGTCTGTCCACACCTTTGGCGATTACCAGTCCGCGCGGGGCTTATTGGGGTATGACCCGTGCTTCTATCCGTATCGGCGGATTGTTCTCGGAAGGATTGAAAACCGGTATCCGCACCGGTTTCGATTCCGGTTCCACGCTCGATTATGTTTATCGCAATAAGGTGAAGGGCTTAGGCTGGGGCGGCCGCTATACCGATAAGACCTTCCTCAACGCTATTGGCTGGCGCGGTATCCGCCAGCGTAAAACCCATCTGGAAGAGCTGATCCGGCAGGCTATCACCCGTTTGCAGGATGACGGCAAACCGGCACGCATTCTCGATATTGCCGCCGGTCACGGACGCTATGTACTGGATGCACTCACCACCAAGGACGATGAAATCGCCTCGGTGCGCTTGCAGGATTATTCACCGATCAATGTGCTGGCCGGTCGTCAACTGATTGCGGAACGCAATCTCTCAAGCAAAGCCGAATTCCATGAAGGTGATGCGTTCGACACCAAAGCGCTCGCTGCCCTTGGCACAGACGCGGAGACAGCGCCCAACCTCGCAATTGTTTCCGGCCTTTATGAACTCTTCGCTGATAATGACCAGATCGCGCAATCACTGGAAGGGCTGGCACAAGCAGTTCAGAGTGGTGGTTATCTGATCTACACCAATCAGCCTTGGCATCCGCAGCTGGAAATGATTGCCCGTGCGCTCACCTCCCATCGTGGTGGACAGGCATGGGTGATGCGCCGCCGCACGCAGAATGAAATGGATCAGCTGGTGGAGGCCGCAGGTTTCCGCAAGATTGAACAGCGCATCGACCAATGGGGCATTTTCACCGTGTCACTGGCGCAACGTATTGAGCAATAATGCAGCTTAAATCCGAAGTGCATAAAACAGATCCGGCATTGATAAAACGGGGCGTGCTGTGGTTGCTCCTGCTTGCCCCACTATTCTATGCAACATACGGGCTGGCAAACTGGCTGGCATCGCAGCGTATTGCAGTGCCGGAGATTGTCTTTGACTGGGAACAGCAAATTCCGTTCTGGGGCTGGACGATCATCCCCTATTGGTCGCTCAACCTGTTCTACGCTGTCGCGGTTTTGGTCGCTACCGACAGGCAATCGCAAAACCGGCTGATCGGCCGCTATCTCACAGCGCAATGCATTGCCTTTGTCTGTTTCATCACTTTTCCGCTGACCATCACATGGGAAAAACCTGTCACAACCGGTTTTTCGGGTTGGTTATTTGCCATGCTCGGAAATTTCGATCAGCCGTTCAATCAGGCACCCTCCCTGCATATTGCACTGGCAATTATCATCTGGGATCATCTGCGTGACAGACTACCCGCACCTTGGCGCATGATCTGGCATGGCTGGTGCCTGCTGATTGCTCTGTCTGTTCTCACCACTTGGCAGCATCATTTCATTGATGTTCCGGCCGGTGCTTTGCTCGGTCTGTTTGCTCTGTGGCTGTTTCCCCGTGAAGGCGATGCCCCCTGGCAGAATTACCGTTTCACCCGCGATTCCAAGTCCCGTAAATTCATGCGTATCTATGGTGCTGCCGGTCTTGCGCTACTTGCACTCACATTCACCGGCGGGCATCCGGCAATTCTGCTCCTGCTCTGGCCTGCATTGGCCTTGCTGATGCTGAGCTTTGGCTATAGCGGCAGCGGCGCAAAAATCTTTCAAAAGCGTCCTGACGGCTCTGTCAGCCTCGCTTCCTTTTGGCTCTTTTTACCGCTGCGCATTTTTTTCAGGCTCAACCGTATCGCATGGACATGGCGCGAACCGTCAGCGGTCAAAATTATTGAAGGTCTCTATCTCGGGCGTTTCCCGAAACGCTCAGAAACACAAAATTATGCCTGTATCATTGATATGACTGCGGAGTGTATCGCACCACGCCATATCAAATCCCGCTGGCAGGCTTTTCCGCTGATGGATCTTGCAAAGCCGGAGCCTGCAACCATGCAGGCCGCAGTCATGGCAATGCATAATGCGCCGCGCCCGACACTGATCTGTTGTGCCTTGGGCTATCAGCGCAGTGCCAATCTCATTGCCCGCTGGCTGGTTGAAAGCGGCCATGTGGCGGACAGTCAGCAGGCCGAGGAACTGATCCGCAAAACCGGCAGGCCGGTGCGTCTTTATCCGGATCATCAATAAAACAGCGTAATTCACACAAATAAGAAATGATTGCGGAAAGTGCTTTTATTCTGTTACTTGCTGAATTTAATGTGAAGCAAAATAAAAACGACTGTTCTTCATGGCCGATCCGGACTCGCATTCAGTATTACAGATTTTCTCCGGCATGGTTCTGGCCTTTTTTTCCCGCGCCATTACCGGCGTGCGTCCGATCTGGAGCGGCACAGTTCCGTCCCGCAAACAGCGCATTTATTTTGCTAACCACACCAGCCACGGTGACTTCATCCTGCTGTCCTCCTCACTGCCCTTAGGCGAACGGGCGCGAACCCGCGCCGTTGCCGGTGCCGATTACTGGAACAGCAACCGCCTGCGCCGCTTCATTGCCACGCGGCTGCTCGGCACAGTGCTGGTGGAGCGGAACTGGATTGAGCGCAGTGAAGACCCGTTACTGGTGATGCTGCGTGCAATCGACAGCGGCCAGTCGCTGATCTTTTTCCCTGAAGGCACCCGCAATATGACAGACGATCCGCTGCTGCGTTTTCGCGCCGGTCTCTATCATCTCGCCAAAGCGCGGCCGGATGTGGAACTGGTGCCCTGCTGGATTGAGAATATGTCCCGCGTTTTGCCGAAAGGCACATTTCTGCCGGTGCCGCTATTATGCCGCGTGATTTTCGGTGCGCCGCTGCAATTGCAACCGGATGAAGAACGCAAAAACTTCCTGCACCGTGCACAACATGCCTTGCTGACACTCAGCCCCCATTCCGACGGAGAACATCGTGACTGAAGAAACCAATCTTCTGCTGATCGGACTGGTCGTGCTGTTATCAGTTGCAAGCCTTGCTGCCGCATTAATCAGCTGGCGCAGTGCCAAACCGCTGCCTTCCACGCTCAGCAATATCAATGCACGCATTCGTGCGTGGTGGATTATGATTGCCGCGATCAGCATCGCTTTTCTGTTTGGAAAGACCGGCGTCGTCATTCTGTTCGGACTGGTCTCTTTCGCAGCACTTCGGGAATATGTGACCCTCACCCATACGCATCGCAGCGATCACTGGCTGCTGCTCGGTGCCTTCCTCATTGTCATTCCGGTGCAATATTATCTGGTCTGGGTAGAATGGTACGGGCTCTATTCCATTTTCATTCCCGTTTATGTGTTTCTGGCCATGTCGGTTCTGACAGCACTCTGGGGCAATACCAGCCGGTTTCTCGAGCGTATTTCCGAGCAGCAATGGGGCATTATGCTCTCGGTCTATTGCATCAGCCATGTGCCTGCTCTCGCGACATTGCATATTGAAGGTTTTGAAGGCCGGCAAATGCTGCTGATTGCCTTTCTGATCGCCGTGGTGCAGGGCTGCGACGTGTTGCAATTCATCTTCGGCAAATTATTCGGCAAACACCGTATCTCGCCGAAAGTCTCCCCGTCCAAAACATGGGAAGGCCTGATCGGCGGCGTGGCCAGCGCATCTTTGCTTGGTGCAGCGCTGTCATGGCTCACACCTTTTTCCCCGCTACAGGCAGGCGGCCTTGCAGCCATTGCCTGTATCATGGGTTTCTTCGGCGGCCTTGTCGCTTCAGCGATTAAACGTGACCGCGGCGTAAAAGACTGGGGACATATGATTGAAGGCCATGGCGGCATGATGGATCGCGCCGATAGTCTGGTTTTCGCCGCGCCGGTGTTCTTCCACCTGATCCGTTATTTCTGGACGTAATTAATGTATAGCTGCGCCGCGAAACAGGTTCCATGACGAGCGCCGTTCGGCCAGAAAACGCCCCGGCGGTGTGCCGACTGCTTTGCGGAACATCGTGACAAAAGCACCGGCACTCTCATAGCCCAGATCAAAAGCCACCGACTGGATTGACCGCCCTTGTGTCAGCAATTGCACACCGGTTATCACATGCAATTGCCGCCGCCAGCGCCCGACACTCATGCCGGTTTCATGGCTGAATAACCGGCTCAGACTACGCTCGCTCATGCCGATACGATGCGCCCATTCTTCCAAGGTCGCGTGGCTTGCCGGATCATCCAGTAAAATATCGGTCAGCTTGCGCAAACGGCTGTCCGCCGGTATCGGCAGATGTAATTGCTCCAATGGTGCAGCCACCAATTCATCCAGCAACACAGTGATGAGCCTGCCCTCTGCACCGTCTTCATTATAGCAGGGGTCAAAGCCCGCAGCTTTTTCCAGCAGGCTTTGCAGCAAAGGCGAGACGGAAACGCTGCAACACGTCTCCGGCAAACCGTCAACGACGTCCGGCGCAACAAACAGACCGAAACCGCGTGCCTCGCCGGAGCTTCTGGCTTTATGAAATAACCCACCCGGTATCCATACAGCGCATTGCGGCGGCACAACCCAGACGCCGCTATCCGTTTCAACTGTCACCACACCACTGGCGCTGAATAAAAGCTGCGCTTTGCGATGGGAATGGCGCGGAAACTCCCAGCCATCAACAACCATCGATAAGCCCATGACAACCACGGGACGGTTGATCTGATCCGGCAAAGCATAATCAGGAAAATCTGTCGTGAAAAACATAAAATCACCGTTACTCTGATGATAATCCTAAAAGTTCATAGGCCTGTCTTACAGCCTCATCGCGGCTCTCCGTGACAATCATCGGATGCCCCCAGAACTTGCCGTAAATGACTGCAAAAGCTTTCGCCGCCAAGCGCTTCACTGCACTTGGCTCAACATAATACATCGCCTTCACGTAATCACGTAAATCAGCTTTGTGCTGTTTCATCCACAGAGAGACAGCACGGCGGTCAGCAACACTTTCACCCGGATCCTTGTCAAAATCCGCAGCCCAGCCAAGAAAGACAAAAGCTTGTTTGCGTTGCAGGCATTGCTCAAAAATCTGCAATGTTTCTTCAATACTCTGCTTACCTGCACCGGAATAATCCATCCGCACCAGCGGAAAATCCTGAATATCAATCTGCATATCTGCCTCATAAACTATACGCCTGTTATCGGCGTTAAAATATGAGATAATTCGTATAGTTTTATCATGCTGGCGTCATTCTGTCATGGTGCCATAAAATATTTCATTCCGGCCAACACAGTGGTGACAATAAAAAACGCCGGTCTGACGATCAGACCGGCGTTTTTAAATTTTCGACTGGCGTCCCAATCAGGTGATTTCAATATGCGGCTTCAGCGGCATATCATCATGCAAAGGCACAGTCTGGCGTTCAATCATACGATGCACCCGCGGTTTTTCCGGCCCTTTATGCAGCGACAGTAATTTCTCGGATACTGCAGCATCTGCATAGGTACGGCGCTGATTATGGCGGACATATTCCACCCATGTCGGCACATGATAAGTCTCTGTCCAGATGTCCGGATTTTCCAGATCACGCAGCAATGCCCATTGCTGTGCACCGTCACGAATGCGGATACGGCGGCGCGCAGCCATCGCTTCCAGAAAGGCATGAACATTATGATGTTCGATATGATAATCCACCATCACCATAATCGGACCACTGCGTGGGCGGATATCCAGACGCAATTGCGGCTCGGAAAATGAATTGAGCGGATCAAGATTGAGCTTGTCGAATTCCGGCAATTTGAACACCAGACCGACCAGCGCACCGCCAACCAGCGTGAAGGCTGCAACGCTTAAAGCCGTTTCAGGGCCGTAACCATCAGCCACTGAACCCCAGAGCCAGCTACCAGCGGCCATGCCGCCAAAAGTAGCGGTCTGATAAAGCGCCAAAGCACGTCCCACCACCCAGCGCGGCGTGGACAATTGCACGGTCACGTTGAACAGCGATAAAGCCAGCACCCATGACGCACCGGCAGGCAGCAATAACAGGCAGCTTAAAATAACCGAATGACTGTAAGACAGCAGATAGACGCTGATACCAAAAGCGATGAATGCACCGCGCACAATGGTTTCATTGGCGAATTTCTCGCGCAGTTCACCGGAGGTGAATGCACCGGCAATCGCACCAAGGCCGAATGCGCCGAGCATAATACCATAGGTCAGCGCCGTTCCCTGTACCAGATCGCGCGCAACCAGCGGCAGCAAAGCCAGCACAACAATGGCTGACAAGCCAAAAAGAAAGCCGCGAAACATCACCTTGATCAGATTGGGTGACATGGAAACATAACGAAGACCGGCGGAAACGGCACGACCAAAGGTCTCACGCGGCAGCGTGGATTGCGTCACCTGCGGCTTCCAGCGCAGCAGCGCAACAATCAACGGAATATAGCTGACAGCATTGATAATAAACGCAAAAGCGGCACCGGCAACGGCCACAATAAAACCACCGATCGCAGGGCCGATACTACGCATGGCATTAAAGCTCATGCTGTTGAGCGCCACCGCTCCCGGCAGATCAGAGCGTGGCACGATATCGCCCATCGAGGCCTGCCATGACGGATTATGCAAAGCGCCGCCGCAGCCGATCAGGAATGTAAAACTCAGCAAAAGCCATGGTGTGAGCCAGCCCATATAGCCGAAAATCGCCAGCATCAGCGACACCAGCAACATCATAAACTGGGCAATCAGCATGATACGGCGGCGGTCAAAATTATCAGCTAAAGCACCGGCAAACAGCGAGAAAAACATCACCGGCAAAGTGGTGGAGGCCTGTACCAGCGCCACCATATTGGAGGATTGCGCGATGGTCGTCATCATCCAGCCTGCACCGACTGTCTGGATCAGCCCGCCAAGATTGGAAGCAAGCGTTGCAGTCCATAAAGAGCGAAAAGCTTTATGTTTAAACGGGGCTAAAGGGGATACACTTTGCGACACCGCAGAATTTCCTATCCGAAGCAGATGCTCCATCATGCATGGTTCGGTGTAATAATCACACTGAAAAATTCAAACAGCCTGTAAAATCAATGTGCAAGCTGCCAGCGAACCTTATGCCCGTACCATAGGCAACATTGAAAAAAGACGTACTGGCTATTTTGACGCAACTGTGAAATTTTTTCTTCAAACAATAAAAAACCGCCGGAACTTGTCCGGCGGTTTTTGTAATCAGACTATCTGGCAAAGATCAGAATTTGGCACTGGCACCGAATATAAAGCTGCGGCCTTTTCCTGAATATTCATTCTCACCCAATGGGCCGGAAACAGCGACGCGGTAATTTTTATTGGCCACGTTCTCAACCGAGAAGAACAATTCCGCATTTTCCTTCAGCTTATACGAACCGTAGAGATCATAGAGAATATAGCTTGGCAGTGCGAATTTCTGGCCAAAATCTGTACCAAATCCGGCATAGCTGCTTTTGCCGAAATAACGTGCCTGCGCACCCAAAGTCAGCTTCTCGTCAAACAGACGGAAACCTGCATCAAGCGTGCCATACTGATCCGGTATCATGAAGGCATCACCATTCCCCGCACCGGCCCCCTCACCAATCGGCTGATCGGTCTTGGCTTTGGTATAAGAGACATTGGTATAGAAAAAGCCGAGATCGTAACTGCCTTCAATCTCCCAGCCATACATTTTGGTAATGCCCGGACGGTTGATCCACATTGCTGTCGGGCCGCGATTAGGCACATTAACAAAATCATTGACGACGAAATTCTCTATGGAATTGTGGAAGAAGCCGGTTTTGAGGCGGAACTTGTCATCGCTGCGCAGTAAACCGTCTTCTGTGAAGTTCACCCCGATATCCCAGCCTTTGCTATATTCCGGCTCAAGATTGAGATTATTGGCAATACCACTGCCGAGCCCTGCACCGATCGGGATCAGCGAGAAGAACATTTCCTGCACCGTCGGCGGGCGGAAAGTATGGGCATAGGTCGCATAAAGCTCCAGCCCGTCATAAGGCTGTGCGGTCAGAGAGACTTTCGGCAACCATTTGCCGCTGCTGCGCTCAATATCCTTGTTACCGCAGACAGGCCCGCCAGCAGGACAATCCCCTGTGCCTGCCGCATAGGCAGGCTGATAGCCTTCAACATTCCAGTGATCGTAACGCAGACCGCCGGTCAGCGTGAAAATATTCCACGACAAAGTTGCGTCGGTAAAACCGCTGGATTTCTTTAAGCTACCCGGAGGGTTCGCACCGCGATATCTGTTGATGACATATTCATCGCTGCCAAAAGACCCGCCATAGAACAGTTTGAGCTGTACATCATCATTCAGCATTGTTTTGCTGGTATTGGAAATGTCAAAACCATAGCCGCGATTATCGGTTTTGCGTCCGCGATAGCTGCCGCCGGTCGCCGCATAATCCATATTGGTGCGGTTATAATAGGCATTCACCTTCAGATCGATCCAGTCATTATCATCCGGCGTATAGGCATAATTGGCAGTGTATGACGCGTTCTTCAGATCCTGCTCGTAATTGGCATAGGTAAACCGGTTCTCATACCAGCGCGCACCAAGTTTAAGATTATGCTCGGCGGATGGTGCAATTTCAAATTTGATCAGCCCGCCACCCGGACGGTTGGTAGCATCGCGCCCGCTATCGACATAAACACCGTCACCATTTTTAAATGTACCGTAAGACGTGCGCGCAAAAGCTCCGAGAATACTGACATTGCTGGATTTATCATTGTTCAGATTGGCACGCGCGGCACCTGCCAGCATACCCGAGCCGCGGAACCCGTTGGTTCCGGCTTTCCAGCGTGTCAGCACACCGACATCACGCCCCGGCAAAACAATATCGTCAAAGTCAAGTGTGCGAAAATTTGCGGCGCCGCTCAGAGTCCCCATACCGGCGGCGCCTCCTACGGCACCTTTGCTCACATCAATGCCGCCAAGCAGTTCCGGCTGCACATAGAGCAAGGTACCGCCGGATGAAGCATGGCCTGCCACATTACGGAATGTCTGCGGCACACCATCAATCATCGCATTCACACGGCCGAAACCACTCATCCCGCGAATATTCACCTCAATGCCGGGCTGACTGGATTGCTGACGGGTGAATACACCGGGTGTCGAGCGCAATGCCGCTTGCGGATCGCCGCCAAAACGCTGCTGCAGCACATCACTGCTTACAGAACTGACTGGTGCGGGTGTGCGATATATTCCGTCACCCTGAGCAAATGGCCCGTTCAGACCACCGGTGACTGTAATTGTTTGCAGCTGTGTGGCGCTCCCCGCAGCTTTATCTTTTGCCGCATCCTGTGTGGTTGTTTCCCGCTGCTGTGCCGCAGCCATGCCTGTAAAAATTCCGAGACCGGTTATGCTCAAACCCGTAAGGCTCAAAATCGTACCGGCGAAAGATGCGCGCAGACAGTGCCTGACAACAGACATAGTACCCCCTTTGGCAGGCAGACGTCGTCTGTCCTGCCATGCATAATCATGACAAGTTTTGAAAAGCAGCAATTGAAGAGTAAGTTTCGCTCTTATGCCTCGGGAATAATAAACTTGATAAAAAGAGTCAAGTTTATATTGATCACAATTTTCTGCGGGACAGTCCCAACATTTAAGTAAAAGATTCTAAAGGGTTTATCCCGCATAGTATGATTATCAACCAAGAGCCAAGCGACAGCTGTCAGCAGCAGAAGCGGGAAGCAGAGCAGGTATAATGCGCAGATGAATGTGCAGAATGTCAGACTCTAACGACGGGATAAACTGACCATGACTGAAATCCGATCCTTAGCAGAAGCGGATATACCGGTAGTCGCTAAGCTTTTTCAAAAAATATTCCGAAAAAGCGACAAGGAACCGTCTGCTGAACTGATCGCCTATCTTCAGCGGCTTTATATCCGTTTTGCCGGAGAGACGGTGCCTGCCTCCAAAGTTCTGCTCGATAAAAACGGCAATGTCAGCGGCTTTCTCGGCGTGAATTATTTTGATTATTTTTGTGAGGCGACCAATAAAACACTGCGCACCGCCATTGTCAGTACATTGATGGTTGAGGATCATCAGCATAATCCTCTGGGTGGTGTCAAACTGATGCGCAGCCTGCAAAAAGACGGTTATGATCTGATGATAACCGAAACAGCCAGTGAGGTTGCAGCAGCGATCTGGAAAAAACTGGATGCGGTTCAGCTCACCAATTACAGCCTTGACTGGTTGCGGATTATTCGCCCGCTCAGCTTCATGACAGAAATCGCAGGCAGCAAGCTCAAACCTCTCGCGATGCTGCAACCCTTCGCCCGCAAATTTGATGATCGTAAACGCAATGCCATGCATGGTAAAAGCCTGCGCTGGTCAGCCACACCATCGGACTGGCCAACGGCTCAGCAACTGACCTGCACGGATATTGATGCAACAGAATTTGCTGAGCTCTACCAGTATTACGCGAAAAGCTTTTCCTGCCGGCCGCAATGGAATACGGAGCAATTGCTGAACCGTCTGGAAGATGCCCTGCAAAAGCCTGAATATGGCAAGGCCTATATGGTCAAAGCGGGTACTAAATCCGGCAAAAATCTCGGCCTTTTTCTCTATCACTTAGAATCTGGCAAAACAGCGCGTGTGCTGGAATTCTTCAGTGACCCGAAAGCAGCAAGCCAGATGATTGACACGCTGATCCATCATGCAGCCTCCAACGGTGCTGTCGCCATTCGCGGCCGCACACAACCGGACCTGATGGAAGCGATGCTCGGGAAACGCATTGCTTTCACTCATTTATGTTCAACAATGGTCTGGGCGCAGGATCCGGCTTTGTTGCCGCCTTTTGTTGAAGGGAAAGCCTTAGTGAACGGCCTTGCCGGAGAATTCTGGAACAGGCTCTATGCCAATCCGCTTTAAACACCGATAAAAAAAGCCGCCTCAAAAGGCGGCTTTTTCTTATTATGACAGAAAGTCCTTAACCGGCTCAACCAAGAGCGGTGGCTCATGCAGCGCCTTGGTGGTTTTGCGTTTAGCCGCAATATCCGCCCAGACATGCTGCACCTGATCTTCACCCAGATTGGTGGCTTTAGCTGTATCTGCCGCGCTGATATTGTGATTGAGCGCGTAAAGGCAAAGATCCATCAGACTATATGGCAGGGAGAAGTAGAACTCTTCCTGTGTCTGCGCCAGCGAGAAAGTATCCGTTGTCGGCGGACGCTGACGGATTTCTGCAGGCACACCCAGATAGTCTGCAAGCTGATAGACCTGCGTCTTATAGAGATGAGCAATCGGCTTCACATCCGCCGCACCGTCACCGTTCTTCACGAAGAAGCCCTGATCATATTCCAGCCGGTTCGGCGTGCCGACAACCGCAAAATTCAGACGATCCGCGTGATAATATTCAAACTGCTTGCGGATGCGCTGCTTCATATTGGTAGCAGCAACGATGCCTAAATATGCTTCCGGTGTCAGGCGGATTTTTTCCTGCTGACCATCCGGTGACTGCACCACCAGCGAGGAAATATTATAGCCGCCATTTTCAGAAGCATTATTGATCACCAGCTTCGACGCCCAGCCCTCTCCGTAAGCAGGCACAACCGAGCGGATAAAATCATCACGGCGGCGATAGCAGCCCATGGCAGCCAAGGCAGGGCCGATATCCTCAATCACTGTCTGTACACCAAAGGTGCCTGCAAGCTTTTGCCCCAGCGCCAGTGACAGCGGGTCGGAATCATTTTCCGGCATAAAAATACCGAAGACTTTATCCGCACCAACAGCACGTACAGCCAGTGCCGTACTCACACTGGAATCGATACCGCCGGAAATACCGACAACCAGACCACGGCGGCGCAGACCGCGTAGCTGACGACGCAAGGCAGCAGTGATTTTCTCCACCTCAGCTTCCGCATCAATCACCATCGTCTGTGCAGAAAATTCTTGAATCTTATTCATCCTGAAACTGCCTGTATTGTTTGGCCAATATTTCCGCCGCAAGACGACGGCTGACTTTACCTGTATCGGTTCGCGGCAATTCATCCGTAACCAGAACAAAAACCGGAACCATATAATCTTCCAGATGCTGGCGGCAGAACCGGATAATCTCCTTATCAGTCAGTTCTGCATCTGCGGTGGTCACCATCGCGGTGATCGCCTGCCCCAGCATTGTATCAGGCACACCGGCTACAACAGCTTCCCGAATAGCGGGATGCGTGTAAAGCACAGTCTCTACCTCTTTCGGCGGTACTTTTTCTCCGCGCGATTTGATGATGTCATCCTTGCGTCCGACGAAATAATAATATCCGTCTGCATCCATACGCAGCAGATCACCGGTATGCAGAACCTTTTCCCACGGATTGTGCCCGCTTCTCAGCACCACAGCACTGGCCTCGGGATTGTTCCAGTAGCCCTGCATCACATTCGGCCCGCGTATCACCATTTCACCGGCTTCACCCACAGGCACCGATCCGCCTTGTTCATCGATCAGATAGACTTCGCTATTCGGCAGTGCGATACCCACCGATTCCGGCTTCTCGCTGATCATATGCGGCGGCAGCCATGTGCAGCGTTTGCATTCTGTCATGCCATACATGGAATAAATTTCTGCATCCGGCACAATGCGTTGCAGAAACTCGATATGCGGCACCGGCAATTGTGCGGCAGTGTTGGTAACATAACGCAGATCGGGCAGAAAACCGGATGTCAGATCACGCATCTGCATCATAATCGCAGACATTGTCGGTACAATAGGAAATCCGGTTACCTTCTCCGCGCGCATCACATCAAACACCGCCTGCGGAAAGGCAAAGGACTTTTCCAGCACCAGCGTTGCGCCGAGCTTCACTGTCATCAGCAACTGATACAGCCCGTAATTGAAAGACAGCGGCAATACAGAGAGGATAATATCATCAGCTGTGTTTTTCAGCAGCCCTGTCAGAGAGGTCGCCGCCGCCTCAATATTGCGATGTGTCATCATCACGCCTTTGGGGCGACCCGTTGAACCGGATGTATAAATCAGCATGGCCAGATCAATATCAATGCCACCGCTGATAATTTCAGCCTGATTTTCCTGCGGCTCAACTGCAGTCTCGAATAGCAGATGCGGACGCTTGGAGCGGCTCGGGCCTTTAACGGCAATCAAAGCCGGTATTGCAGCAAAAGCCTCAGCCTCATCAACAACCGGCAATAATTTAGCCTGTGTCAGCAGAGCAGAGGGCGTGCAGTCGTTCAGAATATAACCGAGCTTATCTGCTTTGGTTGACGGATTCACCAGCGTGAAAACCGCGCCGGCCTTCAGAATAGCAAAAACCGATACCGCTGCCTGCCAGCAATTATCCATGAAAATGACAACGCGATCTCCGCGCTGTACATTCTGCGCCCGCAGACTATGCGCCAAAGCCTCAGCTTTGGCATTAAATTCCGCATAGGAAAGACGCACCTGTCCGGTTACCAGCACAGTCTTGTGGCTGGTATTGTGTGCATGGAATTTAAGATGGTTCTCGATACGCATCATCGGACAGATTGCCTGCTATCAGGCAGCTTTGCGGGCAGTTACATAGGCAGTGATTTTTGACAGGCTGTCGAGATTAGCCGGAACAATATCTGCATCCGCCATTTTGATCCCGAAGGCCTCATCAATGAAAGCAATCAGTTCCAGCACGCCTGTGGAATCCATCACATCATTATCGATCAGCGATGCATCATCTTCCAGCGCATAATCCGTGTCGCCAAAAAGAAAATTTTCAATAATGAACGCACGTAAGCGGTCTTTGATCGTATCACTCATGCTCATATCCTGTTTCGATCATTTCTGACACTCCCAGAGCTGCCGCAGCAACAATCTGAGAATACTCTAATGAAGTCCGTAAAATACTATACTTTATTCGCTGTCTTAACACATAACTTTGACAGTAAAGTCTATAGGATTCTTAAATTTTCCGAACTAGCTCAGTAAACTTGTAAATTTTTTCAGCCATATTTGTGTAGAAAGCACACCGACATAGGCTGTATTGTCACGGAAGCCAGTCAGACCTTGTTCTTTATTCTTATTGTATAATTTAGACACGGCTTTAGCGTTAAAATAGCCGCTCTCCTCAATGCGGTTTTCACTCATCAGATCACGGACATATTCCTTCTCACCCTTTCCGGTGAAAGAATGACTGTCCGGCGCACGATAAGGCTGTTTCTGCCGCTGTAAAACTTCCGCCGGAACACGCTGTTTTGCAACACGGCGCAGCAGATATTTCTCGGTCAGTCCATGCAGCTTCAGCGACGGATGCAGCCTTGTTGCAAATTCAGACAGACGATAATCCAGAAACGGAAAGCGCGTTTCCACACCATGCGCCATAGCCATACGATCTCCCTGACTGGAGAGAATATAGGATGGCAGCAGAAAACGACACTCCAGATATTGTGCCTGATGCAGCTCATGCCAGTGCCCGAACCGCTCCGGCAGTTTGGAAGCCAGCTCCTCACCCGCATCATAATCGCCGAGTTCCCGTTTCAGATCGCCGGAGAAAAACAATTTGGCAGCACTTGTCGCCTTAAAACGCGGCCGGTGCGAATAAAGCGGATCCGCCATATCAGTGCCGTGAATACCGAAAAAAGCAGCCAGAGTTTCCGGTGTCTGTGCTTTTAAGCCGGGCAAATAAGGATAGAGCTTGCGAAACAATTGCGGCCTGATGTGCGATTGCGGTTGCCGTGCGCAAAAACGGCGGACTTTTGCCTCGCGGAAAATATCATAGCCGGCAAAGACCTCATCCGCGCCTTCACCGGTCAAGACCGCCTTCATACCGCTTTCCCGCACCAATTGTGCAAGACGATAAAGCGGTGCCGGTGCGGTGCGTACCAGCGGCACTTCGGCAGCCTGAATAACATCGGGAAAAATCGCTGCAATATCATCTTCCGCGATAGAGATCGAATGATGTTTTGTATGCAATGCCTGCGCCACCATTTGCTGATAGCGGCTTTCGTCATAATCCGCCTGCTCGAAGCCCACGGAGAAACTATGCAACTCACCTTTTGTCAGCGGCTGCGCAAAAGCGGCAATCAATGATGAATCCAACCCGCCGGAAAGATAAGTGCCGACAGGCACATCTGCCTGAATACGCAAATTTGTGGCATCCTGCAGCAAAGCTTCCAGTTCTTCTGCGGCAGCATCTGCATCATGAATGACGGCGGCATCATCCCGATCCGGATAATCCAGCGTCCAGTAACGCTGCATTTTCATACCGTTTTCGTCGCAGATCATCATATGCGCCGGTTCAAGCTCATAGATATTGCGGAAGGCTGTACGCGGCGCAACCGGTGCCCAGAGCGTAAAAATCTGATCCAGCGCAACCGGATCAAGCTCCGCCTGTACTGATGGCACGCGCAGCAATGCCTTGATCTCCGAAGCGAAATATAACACCCCGTCCGCATGGGTATAGAAAAGCGGACGCACACCCAGACGATCGCGGGCAATGAACATGCGCTTTAACTGCACATCCCATAAAGCAAAAGCAAAATCACCGTTCATGAAGCGCAGGCAATCCGTGCCATAGCGGGCATAAAGATGCAGGATCACTTCCGTATCGCTATGCGTGCGAAACTGTGCGCCCTGTGCTTCCAGATCACGGCGCAGTTCTGCATGATTAAAAATCTGACCGTTGAAAACCAGCACATATCGCTGATCGGCCATTGTCATCGGTTGCTGGCCATCGCTGATCCCGACAATGGACAAACGCTTATGCGCCAGACCTGCCCCATTCAAAACAACAGCGCCCTGCTCGTCAGGGCCGCGATGAGCAACGGCATCTGCCATGCGGCGCAGTAAAATCTCCGGCGCCTGATCTGTTTTTATCTGCCCGACATAGCCTGCTAATCCGCACACGATAACGCTCCCGCTGACATAGGCGGCAATAGCAACCGGAAAAATCCGGACTTGCCAGCAAAAGCCCGCCTCACATAATCTTGTATCGCAGAGTCTGCCTTGTGACCAAACAACATTTTCACGAACAGGGCAGCACGATAAGAAATGTCAGTTTAATATTAACAAACAGCATTTTACACGCTCATAGGTGAGAAGCACATGCAACGACTCTGCTTTCACAGATCTGTTATGCCTGTCCCTGCACCACAAAGCTCATTCAAAATTTTTATGCCGGACAACAATTAAAATTGCTGTATCCGTTCACAATTACGAGGAACAAACAGCTATCTGACTGCTTTTAACTTCAAATCCCGATGAATTTGCTCTACAAGAACGCACGAAATCATTGCAAAAAATTCCATGTCTTTGCGTAATAAAGCGTCGGGCACGGACAGCGGATCATCGGATATTGTCGCTTATAACAATACACCTGACCGCTTTTGGTAAGGATATACAGATGCAGAAATTCCAGCTCTCCCGCCGTCAGACTCTCGCAGGGCTCAGCGCAGCCGGTGCCATGACTGTGCTGGGTGCTCCTTTTTCTTTAAGTGCCAGAGCGGAAAGCACACAGGTTAAAGCCGTGCTCGGTATTATCCGCCTTGCCAGTCAGGCACCAAGCTTCATCGCGCAGGAACGCGGCTATTTCAAAGCCGAAAACCTCGATATGGAATTCAAATATTTTGAAGCCGCACAGCCGATGGCCGTAGCCATTGCCGGTGGTGATGTCGATTACGGTGTGACAGCCATGAGCGGCGGCCTGATCAATCTCGCCGAAAAAAATGCGGTAAAAGTCATCGGCGGTTCTCTGCAGGAAGAAAAAGGCCTCGCTGGTCAGATCATTCTTGCTTCAAACAAAGCCTATGAAGCCGGCCTCACCGAGCCTAAGCATCTGGCAGGCAAGAGCTTCGGCATTACTACCGCCGGTTCGTCCTTCCATTTCATGGCTTACAAAATTGCCAAGGCTAACAATATTCCGCTGTCTGAAATCACCCTGCGCCCGTTGCAGAAGGTCGGCGCTGTTGTCGGCGCTCTGACTTCCGGCCAGATTGATGCATGGGCTATTCAGCCAAGCATTGCCAAGAAGATGATTGCAGAAGGTGCAGCCAAGCAGATCGGTCTGGTCTCTGATGTTGCGCCGGATTATCAGGTGACAACTGTTTTCACCTCCACCAAAAATGCTGCGGAAGAACGCGCGAAAACCGAAGCATTCATCCGCGCTTATTCCAAAGCCATTGATGATTATAATGCGGCTCTGGTCGACAAAACCGCTTCTGCGGAAGAAGTCGATGCGATTGCCAAGATCGCCCATAAATATGTGGAAATGGATTTGCCGTTTGAACAAGCAAAAACCAATCTGGTCAATGGCGCAATGCGTATCAACAAAGGTCTTGCCCTGTCTCTTGCATCTGTCACTGAACAGCTCAACTGGTTCAAAGACGAGAAGATGGTAAAAGACACCATCACCCCTGAAATGCTGTTTGACACCAGCTACGTCAAAACCATCTGATTTTCTATTCTGAGCCGGTTCTTTTGTTCAACCGGCTCCCCTCCGCGAAATATCAGGGCCCGTAGCGATCGAGTATTTCTAGTTTGTTTTAATTTATAGAAATACTCTATCTTTTTGTTATTACGTGTATCTTATCCGAAAACCGCTTCACACTTTTCGGGATACACTTTAACCCTGCCGCCCTGACAAGAAGAAGTAAAAACTGCATGGATTTGCTGTTAAAAAATGTAGGCCACCATTACGGCAAGGTCGAAGTTTTGCGTGATATCACGCTTGAAATCAATCAGGGGCAGATCGTCTGTCTGATCGGCCCTTCCGGTTGCGGCAAATCCACTTTGCTCCGTTTTATCGGTGGTCTTGAACAGCCGACATCCGGTCAGGTTCTGCAAGTCGGAGAACCTTCGCCTTCATCGCTCAATCCGCTGACCTATGTTTTCCAGCATTTTGCATTGCTGCCCTGGCGCACGGTTGCCGGTAATATCCGGCTGGTACTGGAAGATCACAAATTATCCGCCAAAGAGATGGATAGTATAATTACCGATGTGCTGGCCCGCACCCGTCTCTCGGATTTTGCTGATGCCTATCCCAAACAGCTCTCCGGCGGCATGAAACAGCGCGTTGCCATTGCCCGTGCTCTGGCTGTGCGCCCTGATGTCATGCTGATGGATGAGCCGCTTTCCGCACTCGACAGCCAGACACGGGAGCTGCTGATGGACGATCTGGTATCGCTCTGGACACGCCAGCCTTTCACCGCTGTCTATGTCACCCATAATCTGGCTGAAGCCGTGCGCCTCGGCCATAAAATTGTGGTGCTGTCCCGCCGTCCGGGGCGGATCAATCAGGTAGTGACAATCGACACGCCTCTCGATCAGCGCCATCTCGCAGACCCTGTACTGGATGCCAAGCAGCAGGAACTATGGGCGCTCATGCGCGATGAAGCGATGGCTGCGGATCAGGAGCTGCTGAAATGACAAAACCATCAGATAATCAGACAATCATTACCCGTCCTGTACCCTTTCGCGGCGGTGGTTTTGCGCCGGTAAAAGTACGTTTCATAGCGCCTTTGCTGTTTATTTCCTTGATTGCACTGGCTGAAATCGGCACCCGCACAGGTTTTATTTCTAATCTGACCTTGCCGCGCCCTTCTGCGGTGCTGGGCACCTTCTATCAGCTCTATGATACCGGCCTGCTGTGGCAACATTTGTTGCCGTCATTGCAACGACTGATTGTCGGCGCATCGATGGGGATTTTCGCCGGTGTGCTGCTCGGCACAATGATTGGACTGTTCTCCTATGTCCGTGCCGGTCTGGTACCGCTTGTCGCCGCTATTTTCCCTATCCCGAAAATTGCCTTGCTGCCGCTGTTTGTCATCTGGTTCGGCATTGATGAAATGTCAAAATATGCGCTGATTGCATTCGGTACTTTCACCCCGACCGTCGTGGCAACCTATGGTGCGGTTGATAATGTGGATCGCAGCCTGATCCGAATGGGGCAAAGTTTTAACCTGCGCTGGTGGTCAATCATCCGCAAGATCGTGTTGCCCGGTGCCCTGCCCGGCATTCTGTCAGGCCTACGTGTTTCCATCGCCATCGCCATTATTCTGCTGGTTGCTGCCGAAATGCTCGGCGCGCAATATGGCGTCGGCGCCTATATTCTGGAAGCCGGTTCGCTCTATGATCTGGAGCGCCTGTTTGCCGGTGTTACTATCCTCTCCGTCATGGGGCTGATTACCAGCTGGATGATCGGCAGGGTTGAACATTATTTCCTCAGCTGGCGCTGATCCGGCATAACAACAAAAAAGGCGCGGACAATATAACCTGTCCGCGCCTTTTTTGTATCTTGCTGAAGGACTTATCCCTCAATCCAGCTTGCGCTGTTATCCGGTGACTGACAACCATAAGGCGGCAAAGTTTTTGTGCCGAAATTCTTTTTCAGCTGCATGCAACCCCAATGGCGGATCGGTGCAGGCATATAGGATTGCAGATCAATCCCAACCTCATCAAACGGATCTGTAGTATTGGTCACATAACTATACCAACGCTGTCCGGCAACAGCGATTGCAGCCATCACAACAATCAGAATAATTCGCAGCAGCTTATTCACGGGACCTCAAAATTTTATATTTTCCGCATAACAAAGCAGCGGTTCAGAATGAGAAATCTGTTTGTCACCTAAATATCCAGCAAGCAAGAACAAAAAACCGGCAGCAATTTCTTGCTGCCGGTTTTTCCGATCACGCACCACACGTGAGTAGAGCATAATTCCTTAAACTTGGATCAGCTTAAGAAATTATGCTCTACTTTTAAAGTGTTAGAGCGACTTTTGTGCGCCCAGCGGGGCGCACGGCGCTCTAATAGCGGGCATCTTTCGGCTTTTTGCCATTAGGCCAGTCATTGACCTTACCGGCAAAATCCGGACGCGGCATATGTGTGAAATATTCAGACACATCAACCGCTTCCTGATCGGTCAATACGCCACCCTGCCCGAGCATACCGTCCTGATGGACGCTGACCGGCATATTATATTTGACAAATGCCGCTGCCTTATAGGTACGCGCCATACCCGCACCAATGTTAAAGCTGTCATCACCCCAAAGCGGCGGGAAGACATAATCACCGAACTGATCTTTTTTGCCTTCACCGTCATTGCCATGACAAACGGCGCATTGGGTTGCATAAATCGCCTTGCCTTTGACAGGATCAGGCACCAGTGATTCATCAATTTTTCCGGCACCTGACACTTTCACCATGTGCTCTTTCGGCAATCCCTGACCGAGCCATTTCATATAGGCAATCATAGCGCCCATTTCCTCGGACTTCGGATCAAGCGGCTTACCATTCATCGAACGCTGGAAGCAGCCATTGATACGCATCACCAGATTAACTTCCTTACCCGCACGCGGCATCACCCGCGGATAAAAATTATAGGAGTTAATATAAGGCGCGCCTTTATCCAGCTTACCCTGTGCCAGATGGCAGGAGTTACAATTCAGTCCCGCACCGACATTTTCCGGCAGTAAACGGGCTGTTTCATTGAGCAGGCGCTTGCCATACATAATGGCTTCCGCATCCGGTTCTTTGGCAATCAGATCATCGCTCGGGATCGTATATTTGCCAACGACTTTGCCTTCTGCATCCACCACATCATAGGTCGGCAGCGGCGGTGCATCAACACGCGACGGCTTCACCAGAAATGTCCAGCCTGCGCCTGCAGCTGCGATTGTTACGACAAGAGCTGCAGCTGTACCGATCCAGAATTGCTTACTCATTATTTTGCCTCCGGAACATAATGCACAGGCTTGTGCTCAATCAGATGCCGCATGCGGGCAATATCGCTATCCTTGATATGCGAACCGTGATTACCCCAACCATTACGGATAAAATTCAGAATATCCGCGATTTCCTTGTTGGTGAGATGGGCAAAGCCCGGCATCTTGAACACCATCGGATCATGCGGCGTGTCAGCCATTGCTGCACCATCCAGTGTCAACTGGATCAGAGAGCTCGGATCTTCCGCAAAGACGATCGAATTACCGGCAAGCGCAGGGAAAACACGTTCCGCACCACGACCATCCAGACGGTGACAGGCCGCACAATTATCCACGTAACCAACGGCACCCGGAGCGGAGAAATCACCCGAACGCAGAGCTGCAGTTGTCACATCTTGCTTCGGTGTCCATTGCTGCGGATGACTGTCACGCGCAGGCAGGCTCTTCAGATAGCGGGCAATCGATGTCAGATCATCATCTGTCAGATATTGCGTACTATGGGCAACCACATCGGCCATACCACCAAAGGCGGCGGTGCGATCATTACGGCCGGTTTTCAGGAAGTCGGTAATTTCCGCTTCAGTCCATGTGGAAAGGCCGGTGCCTTCATCACGCAGGTTCTTCGCATACCAGCCTTCGAGAACAGAGCCGGACAGGTAATTGCCCTTCTTGTCATCACTGAGTGCAGTTTCCTGATAGCCGATGCCTCGTGGTGTATGGCAAGCGCCGCAATGGGCCAAACCTTCAACCAGATAGGCGCCACGATCAATCATCGCATCCATACCGGTTGCCGAAGTAAATTCACGCGGCTGCGCAAAAGCGAGCTGCCAATAGGCCAGCGGCCAGCGCATGTTCATCGGCCAAGGCAAAGTGGAAGCCTGATTTTCCTGTTCCACACTTTCCACGCGCGACATGAAATAAGCATAGAGTGCTTTGATATCGTCATCTTTTACAACGACATAGGAAACATAAGGCATGGCCGGATAGAGCGCCACGCCATCAGGTCGCACGCCACGACGTACAGCACGCTCGAAATCGCCGTAACTGTAATTACCGATACCGGTTTTCTTATCCGGTGTAATATTGGTGGAATAAATCGTGCCAAGCGGTGTCTGCATACCCAGACCACCGGCAAATTCCTTGCCGCCGGGTGCAGTATGACACGCAATACAGTCACCGGCACGGGCAAGATATTCACCTTGCTTAATCAGTGCCGGATCCTGAATATTAACGTCAGCTTCCTGTTTTGGTGCGTACCAATGGTGCGATGTGACTGCGATAGCATAGCTTGCGCCAAACAAGCCCAGACCACATAGGACCAGTGTTTTAACAAGCTTCATGTTGAACTCCTGAGTCGTCTCTTCACCTCCATCTGAGACTGTCAGGAATGTTTCTCATTGATTCAGATCAATGACTTCATGCATTCACGATATTTACGTTCCAAAACATAGCCAATTACAAGAACAACAGTTTTCTATGGTGCAAGTTCAAAGAAAATTATACCATTAAGTGGCATTTACGCAGAAAAACCGCTCAGGTCACTGTGCCCCATTCTGTCCATGAACCGTCATAAAGGCGGACATTTTCATAACCCAGCAGATTGAGCGCAAGAAACAGCACAGCGGCTGTCACACCTGAGCCGCAGGTTGTTACAACCGGCTTGTCTTTTTTCACGCCCTGCGCTTCAAAAATTACCTTCATTGTATCAAGCGTTTTGAAAGCACCGTCTTCTACGAGAGAACCGTAAGGCACATTGACAGAACCGGGAATAGAGCCGGAACGGACATTCGCACGCGGCTCCGGTACGGCACCGGTAAACCGTTCAGCCGAACGGGCATCCGTAATATGTGCTTTTGCATGTTTGGCAATCAGCACCATTTCTTCAATGAAAACAACTTTTTCACCGGCATAGACCGGTTTGAATGCAACAGGCTCAGGCGCGACTTTACCGCTCTCTGTTTCAAAGCGCTCAGCCTGCCATGCAGCAATACCGCCGCGCAGAATATGCAGTTTTTGCACGCCCATAATATGAAACAGCCACCAGACGCGGGGCGCGGCAAACAAATCACCGGTTTCATAGATGACGATCTCATCATCAACGCTGATGCCCAGCTTGCCCACTGCATCCGCGAAAACTTCCGGTGAAGGAACAGTATGCGGGAAAGAAGAGCTCGGATCGACGATCTTATCCTGATCGAAAAAGACTGCGCCCGGAATATGAACCTGCTCAAATTCCTCACCGCAGATGCGCTTTGTCGCCGGCATATACCAGGAACCGTCAACGATTTTCAGACCGCCTGATTTCTGACGGTCTTTCACCCATTGCGGCGATACAAAAATTTCTTCCGGAGTCATTTCATTCCCCATATGTCACTCATTCACACATAGAATATAAGTGTCTTTATCAATGGCAAGGAATGAATTGCAGAAATCTGTATGATCTCTGCACATTAGCCGTCTGTATTCGGTTACAGTGCTTCTTATGCTTGTGGCATTAACGCTCGCCGCCATATCCACGACGTCTCCAATCCTGAAGCGGCATAATATCAGGCATTCCGCCACCTGCCTCATACCAGGAATCGACAGCCCAGCTTTCACCCGACATATCTTTGATTACCGCAGTCCAATGCGGGTAACGGCCATCGATGAATGAACCACGTGTCATTCGTTTAGCGACAGTATGATGCTTTAACCAACCGCGTGTTTCTAAGTAACGTAGGAAATTATCCGTGTTGATCGATTCATCAACACAATCCATTTGGCCTTTAATACGGGCTTTGCCGAACTGCATTTTTGGTTTGTCACGAACACTGATAACTGCTGTGCTGCGCTCTTCAAATATTGCGACAGCCATCCGCAACGCTTTTCTCTCGTCATTTGCGCTACGAGTAGCCTTTTGCAACAGATTACGGATGCGGCTCTCATCCTTTGAACTTAGCGTCACTTTGGTTCGGTAATAGCAATCATAACCGTGACAGACACGAAAGGTTTGAGCTGATGCCATTTCCAGCGGCAACATCAGGCTTACAAGAACACCGGCACACAATAGTTTAATCATCAGGTACTCCGTATTCTTATAGAACCATCACAAGTATCATTTTATTACTAAAAATTGATCCGACTGCCCAGAACCATAGCAATGGTTAGAATTAGTAAAAGTGATTTTCTAAGTTCGCGCCCCCTCCCCCGTTTTTCTCATTCGCATGTTTTAAACACAAAAAAGCCCCGCGCATTTCTGCCGGGGCTTGGGATGTTTTATTGGGAGATTTAGTTTCGGGTTTGGCTTTCTCCGGTTCGTTGTGCAATTGATATTGTATCACTTGCTTTTCCTCCTCCGCCTTCAGGTTATGAGCGTGATGAGGTGAGAGCGTATAGAAATCGATTGATTATCGATTTTAGCTCGAACGGGCTGGTCCCGAATGCATTGACACGCCTATAGGAATGGCGTCTGGATCGTGGTTTTAATTGTTTTGAGAGGATTTGGTTGCGGGGGCAGGATTTGAACCTGCGGCCTTCAGGTTATGAGCCTGACGAGCTACCGGGCTGCTCCACCCCGCGCCAGGGTAATTTATGAGCCGGTATTGGAAGTATTGGTTTTATTGACTGTGAGATGTTTTTATTTCTGAGCCTTTTGCAGACCTGGCAGCGACCTACTCTCCCGTGTCTTAAGACAAAGTACCATCGGCGCTGGAGCGTTTCACGGCCGAGTTCGGAATGGGATCGGGTGCAGCCGCTCCGCCATAACCACCAGGTCAGCAAAGGGCACAGAAACAAATAAGAAGCTGGGATTTTCGTGCATTGTTTTCAGTCAGTGGCGCCTCGAACACTCAGTGTTCGCAAGGCCGACTGGCCGTCGCGGTTTGTACCGCGCCCTCTCGGAGCCATTCACGAAGTGAATTAGGCGTGAGAGCAAACAATCCTATCATCGACGACCCTTGGTCGTCGCTGATGGATATTGATAATGAGAACAATCAAGTCGATCGAGCTATTAGTACCGGTCAGCTGCATGCATTACTGCACTTCCACATCCGGCCTATCAACGTGGTGGTCTTCCACGGCTCTGATAGGGAATACTCGTTTTAAGGTTAGTTTCCCGCTTAGATGCCTTCAGCGGTTATCTAGTCCGTATATAGCTACTCTGCTATGCCGTTGGCACGACAACAGATCCACCAGAGATACGTCCATCCCGGTCCTCTCGTACTAGGGACAGATCCTTTCAATATTCCTACACCCACGGCAGATAGGGACCGAACTGTCTCACGACGTTCTGAACCCAACTCACGTACCGCTTTAAATGGCGAACAGCCATACCCTTGGGACCTGCTCCAGCCCCAGGATGCGATGAGTCGACATCGAGGTGCCAAACAACCCCGTCGATATGGACTCTTGGGGGTCATCAGCCTGTTATCCCCGGCGTACCTTTTATCCGTTGAGCGATGGCCCTTCCACACGGGACCACCGGATCACTATGACCGACTTTCGTCTCTGCTCGACTTGTCTGTCTTGCAGTCAGGCGGGCTTATGCCATTGCACTCGACGAACGATTTCCGACCGTTCTGAGCCCACCATCGCGCGCCTCCGTTACTCTTTAGGAGGCGACCGCCCCAGTCAAACTACCCACCATACACGGTCCTGGACCCGGATATACGGGTCGCAGTTAGACATCTATGACGATAAGGGTGGTATTTCAAGGATGACTCCACGAAGGCTGGCGCCTCCGCTTCAAAGTCTACCACCTATCCTACACATGTCGCCACAAATGCCAGTGTAAAGCTATAGTAAAGGTGCACGGGGTCTTTCCGTCTAACCGCAGGAACCCCGCATCTTCACGGGGAATTCAATTTCACTGAGTCTGCGTTGGAGACAGCGGGGAAGTCGTTACGCCATTCGTGCAGGTCGGAACTTACCCGACAAGGAATTTCGCTACCTTAGGACCGTTATAGTTACGGCCGCCGTTTACTGGGGCTTCAATTCAAGGCTTGCACCTCTCCTCTTAACCTTCCAGCACCGGGCAGGCGTCAGACCCTATACGTCGTCTTGCGACTTCGCAGAGCCCTGTGTTTTTGGTAAACAGTCGCTACCCCCTGGTCTGTGCCACCCTCATCTGCTTGCGCAAACAAGGGTCACGCTTCTTCCGAAGTTACGCGTGCAATTTGCCGAGTTCCTTCAACGCAGTTCTCTCAAGCGCCTTGGTATACTCTACCAGTCCACCAGTGTCGGTTTAGGGTACGGTCTATATGTGGGAGCTATTTCCTGGAACCGCTTCGCTGCAAGATCAATCCAATAAGACCTTACAACACACGCGATCCGTCACTACCCACAGGCCCACGAATATTAACGTGGTTCCCATCGACTACGCCTTTCGGCCTCGCCTTAGGGGCCGGCTAACCCTGCTCAGATTAACTTTAAGCAGGAACCCTTGGACTTTCGGCGAGAGTGTCTCTCACACTCTTTATCGTTACTCATGTCAGCATTCTCACTTCTGATACCTCCAGGATCTCTCACGAGTATCCCTTCACAGGCTTACAGAACGCTCCGCTACCACGCACATACGTGCATCCACAGCTTCGGTGTATGGCTTTAGCCCCGGTACATTTTCGGCGCAAAGACCCTTATCTAGACCAGTGAGCTGTTACGCTTTCTTTAAATGATGGCTGCTTCTAAGCCAACATCCTGGTTGTTTTGGGATCCTCACATCCTTTCCCACTTAGCCATAACTTAGGGACCTTAGATGGTGGTCAGGGTTGTTGCCCTCTTCACGACGGACGTTAGCACCCGCCGTGTGTCTGCTGGGTAGTACTCTCAGGTATTCGGAGTTTGATTGAGATCAGTAAGACGGTGAGTCCCCATTACCCATTCAGTGCTCTACCCCCTGAGGTATTCGCCCAACGCTCTACCTAAATAGATTTC
>NZ_CP084392.1:2780000-2812500 GCF_020341615.1 Pseudochrobactrum sp. XF203
GATTGTGCGGCTGCCATAGGCTTTATGGACACCTTTGAGATTAACGACATCTTCACCGGAGCGCGGCGGCGTTGCAAATTCAAAAGCCACAGTCTGACGACGGCGCGGCGGTTCCACGCGGTCAATCTTTTCCAGCTTCTTCACGCGGCTCTGCACCTGCGATGCATGCGATGCACGGGCTTTGAAGCGTTCAATAAATTTGATTTCTTTGGCAAGCATTGCCTGCTGGCGCTCGAACTGTGCCTGCTGATGTTTTTCATTCAGAGCACGCTGGCCTTCATAGAAAACATAGTCACCGGAATAGGTCGTGAGATTACCGCCGTCGATTTCAATAATCTTGGAGACAATACGGTTCATGAATTCGCGGTCATGCGACGTCATCAACAAAGCGCCGTCATAGGTTTTCAGGAAATTCTCAAGCCAGATCAGGCTTTCAAGATCAAGATGGTTGGAAGGCTCATCGAGCAGCATCACATCAGGGCGCATCAGCAGAATGCGCGCCAAGGCCACGCGCATTTTCCAGCCGCCGGACAGATTGCTGACATCGCCGTCCATCATTTCCTGAGAAAAACTCAAACCTGCAAGCACTTCACGCGCACGCCCATCCAGACCGTAACCGTCGAGTTCCTCATAGCGCGCCTGAACTTCGCCATAGCGCTCAATGATCGCATCCATCTCGTCCATACGATCCGGATCGCACATTGCAGCTTCGAGTTCACGCAATTCTGCGGCAACAATACTGACAGGGCCAGCACCATCCATCACTTCCGCAACGGCCGTACGCCCGCCCATTTCCCCGACATTCTGATCAAAATAGCCAATCGTCACGCCTTTCTCGACCGTAACCTGTCCCTCATCCGGCTGTTCTTCGCCGGTAATCATACGGAAAAGCGTTGTTTTACCGGCACCATTCGGCCCGACAAGACCGATTTTCTCGCCACGGTTCAAAGCGGCAGACGCTTCAATAAACAGAATGCGATGGCTGTTGGACTTACTGATATTGTCAATGCGGATCATGAAACAGGAGGCCTTGTGATTGTGCGCCCTCCTATGCCACGCCTTAGGCGCGCTGTCACGTCTTACAAGTTCAGCAATTTAATACACTGCCTCTCTGACAAGATTGAGAACTTAAAGCCAGAACTGGCCTGATCGTCATCCGCAGTCGGTATTGAGTGCTTGACATTTAATTAGGACCCCTACTTAATATTTGCATGAGTCAGATATCAACAACACTCCGGCACCTAAAGACGGGCTTTGATCGCCTTGCTATCATTCTGCGAGCTGAACTATGGGCAGCGGCAGCATTCGAGGGGCTGAACCCGGCTCAGGCACAGGTTCTAGCTTTACTTGTGACGCGGCCCGACGGTATGCGCTCAAAAAACATCGCCGCGCAACTTGCCGTTTCCGGTGCCAGTATCACGGAGACGGTAAACGCCCTTGTCCGGAAAAAACTACTGATCCGCACCGCTGACACCTCTGATGCGCGGGCAAGCATCATATGCGCGACCCCTGAAGGTCATGCCGTCAATGCTGCGATAGAAGAGGCCTCATCACGCTTTTCCGAGGCGCTGGAGAGCTTACCCGTTTCGGTACAAAGCGAATTACTCGCCACACAAATCAGACTCATCCGTGAATTACAGCAAGCCGGCGCTATTCCGCTGCAGCGCATGTGTGTTTCCTGCCGTCATTTCCGTCCGAATATTCATCCCGGATCAGCACACCCACATCATTGCACATTTATCGGCGCAGATATTGCCGGTACGGATCTCCGGCTGGATTGCGGAGAACATGAAGCCGCAGACCAGACTGCTCAGGATGTGAACTGGGCAGCATTCACCCAAAACCCTGAAAGAAATATCTCCGGCACACAAAAAATGCCGGACACCGTTGTTCACGGCCCATAAGCCGGAACTGAAAACGGCCCGGTGACTGCCATCACCGGACCGTTCATTGACCCAACTCCAAGCTACAGAGAAGGATTATCTATTATGACACATATTCATCTCATTGATCCAGCGTCTGCCACCGGTTCTGTCAAACCGGTGCTCGATCAGATTAACGGTGCTTTCGGCACTGTCCCGAACATGTTCAAGGCTGTTGCCAATTCACCAGCCGCACTGCAAAGCATGTGGGGATCGTTCGGTGCTCTTAGTACCGGCAACCTCGGTGCGCGTCTGGGCGAGGAAATCGCTGTTGCAATTGCCAATGCCAATAATTGTGCATATTGCCTTGCCGCCCATACAGCGCTCGGACGCAAGGCCGGCGCATCAGCTGCCGATATGGCGGCTGCCCAGACCGGACAATCCTCAGACCCACGGACTCAAGCTGCTCTGAGCTTTGCCCTCAAAATCACCCGCGACCGTGCGGCCGCCACAGCAAATGATATTGCGGTGCTGAAAGCCGCAGGTTTTGACGATGAGGCTATTGTGGAGATTATTGCCCATGTCGCTCTCAATCTCTTCACCAATTATATCAATGTCGCGTTGGATGTACCGGTAGATTTTCCTGCTGTCGCATTAAAACCGGCCGCCTGATCTTCCGGCGAAACAAACACAAAGAATAAAACTGCCGGCCTCCGTGACGGAAGCCGGCAGTTTTCTTTTACAAAATATATGATGGATCAGAATTTGATGCCAAGTTTGGCATTCACAGAATTACTCTGAAAGCCTGATCCGAACTGACCGCGATAGCTGATACCGAAAGTTGCCTGTTCACTGGCCTTAATATCAAAACCTGCCTGAACCAGCGCGGTATCCTCTGCCACAGGAACACCTGAAATATCGAATGCAGAACCCGTTGCAAAAGATGCGCGACTGGCCGGATCAATATCAGCAAATGCATGCTGCCAGCCAAGCGTACCATTCAGCTCGGCTTTGATATTACCAAACATCATCTCTGTTGCTCCGCGAATACCGAGCGTTGTGAACACGGTGCTCATTCTGTCACCGTCAACGGTCAGAGCAGCCTGTCCGCCGGTTTCGGTAAAACTATCCGTCTTCACAGCAACATAGGCAAGATTGGCGAAAGGCTCGAAGACCGCATTACCGGTTTGCAGCTTATGGCTGAGTTCACCGAAAGCCTGAACCGTGCCTGCATTATAATCAGCTGTGAGTTTATCCGAGAAATCAGCAAAACGGACTGAACGGCTGATATCTACCGAGTGCCAGCTATAGGCAAGACCAGCGCTCAGAGCAGTATTGCCCCATTGCGAACCGCCGTAGATGCCGAGATGATAATTATCGCTTTCACCGGATGAAGCACGGTCATCAACATCAAAACTGGTGCGGCTGTAACCGGCAAGTGCACCAAGACGTGTATTCTCTGCAATTTCTGCATCATAACCGGCAAAGACACCACCCGTTGTCTGGCTGAGTTTTGCAGCATTGCCGTTTGCAGAATTCTCAGCCCATGTGCCGAAGCTCTGCATCCACAAAGCAGCAGGCGCATCTTTGGCTGAGACAACCTGTGCGCCCTTCTGTGCATGTGCATCCCCGAAAGCGGAACGAAGACGATCATGAGTTGCATTGCGCAAATCGCTACTCGTATTCATCAGAGCCGTTTTAGCGGATGCATGTACCTCACCTGTCAGCAGATCAAAAGCAGCCAAAGCCTGTTCTTTGCTTTCCAGCCCGAGCACCGCATCATACACAGCATTGCCACTTGCCAGAGATTCAACGGAGGCTGCGACAGAACGCTGATTAGCCGTTTCGCCGATATCGTCAAACGCAACCTGATTACGCAACACATCCAGATAGACCGCCTTCGGATCGTAAATCAGGCCGAGATTAATGAATGGCATATTCTGGCTGAGGTCAGCGAAAGTACCGTTCACACCGCCATCCGCTGTGAGAATGGTATAACGGCTGCCCGGTATATAAGAGCCTCCCGCCTTATCGACATAAACGCGGGCACCGTCGATTGTTGCAGTACCGGAAGCCTGAACGAGATCAGATGTACCATCCGGATTGATTTCCGCATGATAAAGAGAGCCTGCCTCCATCACCAGATCGCCGGAAGTTTTCAGCGTGCCTATTGAGTTACCCGGTGCCAGAACAGCATCCGCAGCAATATGAATACCGCCGAGCGTTCCTGAACCCGCAAGAAATGCACCATTGCTGACTTTAATCATACCGCTCACTGAAGCATCCGTATGATCTGCATCACCGACAATCAATCCGCCGCGCTCTACTGATGTGCCGCCGCTGTAGCTATTGGCAGCATTCAGTGTCAGTACGCCCTCGCCGCGTTTGATGAGAGCACCGCTGCCGCTGATCTCCTGATTAACTTTCAGATTATTGGCGGCCTCAGTCACATCAATCCAGCCATTGCCGTCCAGCACGATTTTGCGCTCAAGACTGTTCATTGCCAGACCAGCCACGCGCAGACCACCACCATTTAAGCGTAAATTTGCTGATGCACTACCCAGCGCCGCATCTTCAAAAACAATCACCGTTCCGCCATCGGAAACCGAGGTTTCGCCAATGAAATTGTGATTATCAATACAGTAATCTCTCACAGCCTGCGCAAAGCGTGCATCCGTTGTCTGGCAATTGAGCAGTGTTTGTTTTTCTTCCTGCGTCAGATCCTTCAGGATCGGTTTGCCGTTTTCATCCGCGACCTGACCAAGATAAACATCATTACGGTTATTATTACGGGTCAGGAAAAACTCTTTGCCTTTCGTTCCAAAACCGGATGCACCGGCGCCCCAGATCAGACGGATTTTCTCAACATCGCCGTCTTTATAAGTCTCAAGCTTTGGCCCTACCCAGCGCAGCTCCTGTGCGACCGGATCGTGATCCGACAGCGAATTACCATTTGGCAGCAATGACGGTTTGGAAAGTGTGCCGGACCATTGACCATTATCAACAATCTCAACCCATTTGGCGAAAGGTCGGGAAACCAGAATATGATCAATATTCACACGATCCCAGCTCGGCCATGTATTGGTAGATTCTTCACCGTCACTGGTCCAGGTCGCACGTTCATCACCAACTTCACTTGGTTTGAACTGCTCGCGGTTCCGCTCAAGCTGAATCAGCTGATATTGTTGTTTCAGAATATTCATCGTCACCGGAAGATTATTGTCTACCGGATAGGCCTCTCCGGCAAAGCCTATATCTTTTTGAGCCTGATAGGCTTTGTCCAGTGCATTGCCCCACTGCTCCCATGACAAATTGTCAATATTGGCATTTGGGTGTTCGGCTTGAATGATTGCACGCCATTTTGTTGCATCCGCCCGCTCAAGATATTCATAAGCCAGCGTTTTATAAAATGCGTTACCAGCGGCTTTTTTTATCAGACGCAGTTGCGCATCCACACTCAGCAGACCACGCTCGGAAATATCACCGGCATTCAGATCGCCGAGCAATATTGTCGGCGTCAGGGTAGATTGTGCCAGTTTGTTAGCATCTTTTGCCTGAGCGATACGACCAGATGATGTGTCTGCATAATTGAAATGGCGACCGGCGATAACCGTATCAGGGAAACCATTACCCGGCTTCACGACAACCGTATTCGCCGCCAGATATTCCGTTTCACCGCTTGTAAAGACCATGCCTTCGCCTTCACGGGAACCATGATCTTTGATTTTTTCAAATGCACCCAGCTTGTCTGCTTTTTCATTCAGCAGATCCAGAGTATTTTTCACATGGGCTTTAACAACCGTCGTATCGCCAAACGGCCTGCCGCTATTGTTGTAAAGTTCCGGCATAACCAGCACATCAGGGGCAACGCCACGCAGTAAATCCTGCATGGCCTTGTTATAAATCAGCTGGCCATTCTTTTTTGCTTCAGCATCCCACATATTGGAATCAAGGCCGTTATTCCAGATGTTAAAACCCATCACGGTCAGAGAAAAATTCTGTGTTTTTGCTGGTTCTGCCTGTGCATTTGTATTCAGCGCAGCCAGCAATATTGCACTCGCCACCCCTGCCGTTAATTTACGCTTATGCCTTGCGCCTGACCGCTGCTGTTTCATCATATCATCCTGATAATAAGATTTGAGACATAAAATGTCACTTTTCTTACATTAGACGAGTCATATGTCAGTTTTTATACAATCCGGATGATTGTCAAAAATCATTTTCTTGACGCATATTTTTTTTTGTCCGAAATACGTGGAGTACAGGGGGCGCTATGCGATTTGACAATTCGGTATCAACCGGCGGCAACAAAAAAGACAACCGTCAGGCGTTTCTGCTGCAATATCTCGAGCAAAATCATTATATTTCGCTGGAAGAAATTGCGCATCTCTGCTCGGTGACGATGCAAACTGCACGCCGCGATATCATGGCGCTGGAAATCACAGGCAAAGTTCGCCGTATCCATGGCGGCGCGACGATCGCAGCTCCGATGGATGCCGGAACCTATCGTCAGAGGCGTCTGGATCAGGCCGCAGAAAAACAGGCGATTGCCGCATTTGTAGCCGATTACATTCCCGACAACACAACGATTTTCATTGATACGGGCACAACCTGCGAGGCCATTGCCGCTGCGCTGATAAAAAACAAACAGGGCTTGCGCATTGTCACCTATAGTCTGCGTGTGGCATCGCTCATCAGCGAGAATTCCGATTTCGCGCTGGCAATTCCGGGTGGTTTTGTCCGCGCCGTAGATGGCGGCATTTTTCAGGAAGACACACCCGATTTCATCAACCGTTTCAAATTCGACTATGCGGTGATTTCTGTCAGCGGCATCGATGATGACGGTGACCTGTGTGATGATGACCGGACAGAAGTAGCGGCCGTGTCCAAAGCGCTCGACCAGTCCAGACACAAATTACTGGCTGTCGACAGCAGCAAATTCGGCAAACGCGCGCTTGTTAAACTCGGCGCACTGAATATTGTCGATGCTATTATCACCGACAAAGCACCCGCGCCGCATATTTTTGAGAAAATACAGACACATAAGCTTCAGTTGCATCTGTGTGAGATCGCTGACCGGCAAAAAAGCTGAATTTGCCGGTCATAGAGCAATGATCCCGAATTATTCAGAAATCAGACCGATTTCCTGCGCATTGAAAACAGTACTGAAAATTTCATTCCGGCCGGCACGTTTACTCAGATAGAGCTGGCGATCAGCATGTGCCATCCACTGCGATGCAGACATTTCCGGCAGACAACATGCCGAAGCAACGCCGATACTGACCGTGACACAAGTGGAAACCGTTGAACCCGGATGCGGAATTCTTAAAGAACTGACCTGTTCCTGTATTTCTTTGGCCACCAATACTGCCGCATCATGATCCCGCCCCGGCAAGACACAGACAAATTCCTCACCGCCATAACGTGCTGTCACATCTGTTGCCAGATGCACCGCGCGTGTAAGAGCCGCTGCAACCATCGCCAGACAACGATCACCGGCCGGATGACCAAATGTATCGTTGAACAATTTGAAGAAGTCGATATCGACCATGATAACCGACAGCCAGTCGCCTGTGCGGGCCAGTTTCGTGGTTTCCGTCGCCAATGTCTGTTCCAGATGACGGCGGTTGCTTAAACCGGTCAAAGCATCTGTCACAGCCATTTGCGCCAGCTGATCGCGCAGACGTTTCAATTCAACATGATTGGCCACGCGCGCCAGCAAAATAACCGGCTGAATAGGCTTGGTCACATAATCGATCGCACCGGCAGATAATCCGCGTACTTCCGCATCCTGATCATTCAGGCCGGTTGTAAAAATCACCGGAATATCCGCAAGCATGCGATCTTTTTTCAGACGCTGGCAAACTTCATATCCGTCAATCCCCGGCATAAGCACATCGAGCAGAATAAGGTCCGGCAACACCGTCTGTGCAACTTTTAATGCTTCCTCGCCTGAAGTCGCAAAACATACTTCATAATCGTCCTCGAGTACTGCACTCATAATCTCAATATTTGAGATTTCATCATCCACAATGAGGATGACCGCGCGGTCTGTCATAATTATTCTCCGATACGCTCAGTGTCCGGTGAAGCTTGCAAAACATCAGCAAATTCAGCATCCAGCAATGTGAGGGCGCGATTATAGTCAAGATTGTCGAGAGCGATCTTCACCGGATGAACCTGCAGAGTGTCAGGTGTCATACCGAGCGTAATCGCCAATTTTTCAAAACTGCTGCGTGCCTTCAGACTTCTGCGTTCCAGAAGCCCGCGGAAAACCAGAATCTCCGCCTGAATATTGACCGGATCAGCTTGTCCTGCCGGAACCGGTTTATTATCATCTTCTGTTGTAGTTACAAGACTCTTAGCCGCTTTTATTGCCGGTTTCAGCACCTGCTCCAATTCAGCAATCAATATATTAGCCGCAACCACATCACCTTGTGCCAATGCAGCTTCAGTCTTGGCAGACTGTTCATAAACCTCTGCCAGTTCCAGCGATCCCGCCACACCTTTCAGCGTATGGGCGCTGCGCCGCGCATCATCCAATGCACCGCGACCGATCAGCTCGTTGAGCTCTTCCGGTGTTGCAGCAAATCTCTGTCCGAAATCGATAATCAGCTTACGCAATAGTGATGTTTTACCGTTCATACGCGCCAGCGCTTTTGTAAGATCAAACGGCGGCAGGCTTTCCGGCAAATCCCTTACAGGCTTCACTGCAACCGGAGCAGACTCTGCGACCGGATGCGAAGCTTCTTTGCTGCGCGGCTTCAACCAGCGATCAAGTGTGCGCACCAGCAGGAACGGATCAACCGGTTTGGCCACATGATCGTCCATACCCGCAGCAAAGCACTTCTGCCGTTCTTCCTCATAGGCATGCGCGGTCATGGCAATAATCGGCAATTGCTCCGCAGACCATTTTTTACGGATCTGCAAAGTAGCTTCAATACCATCCATCTCCGGCATCTGGATATCCATCAAAATGCCGTCATAGGGCAGCGGATCCTGAAGAACGAGATCGCAGGCGATACGGCCGTTTTCAGCAACATCAACCACCAATCCGGCATCCTGCAGCAGCTCAACCGCGATCTCACGGTTGATCATACTGTCTTCAGCCAACAGAACCTTCAGCCCGCGCAGCTGCTCCGCCACCATCGGAATAGTCTGACCGATTTCCGCATGCGGCGCATCCGCCGCTGTTTCACGGGCAAACAAGCCGGTAATCGTGTCAAAAAGCACATTCGGAACGATCGGCTTGGTCAGGAAGGCAGCAATACCGGAACGTTCGGTTTCAGCGCGGAAGTCCTCATTACCATAGGCCGTCACCATCACCACATAAGGCAGCGGCGAAAGATTCTCATTACGATGAAGCGCCTGTACAGTTTGCAGACCGTCCATGCCGGGCATTTTCCAGTCCAGAACCACCAGATCATAAGGCTGGCCGGTTTTGCATGCTCCTTCAAGCGCGCCCAGAACTTCCTCACCGGAAGCAACAAGATCAATATTCAAGCCCCATGAATTAAAGACATCATGGAAAATCTCGCGCGAGGCCGGATTATCATCAGCCACAAGTACACGCAAACCTGCAATCTCTGCCGAAGCGATGCGCTCCGGCTCAGTCTGCATTTCACCGATTGCCATATTGACGGTAAAGGTAAAAGTACTGCCCACACCCGGCATGCTTTCCACGCCGATTGTGCCGCCCATCTGCTCAACAATTTGTTTGCTGATAACAAGTCCAAGTCCGGTACCGCCAAAGCGGCGCGTCATGGAACTGTCGGCCTGTGTGAAAGAATTAAATAGCAAAGCTTGCTGTTCCGGTGCCATACCGATCCCCTGATCACGCACCGATATGCGTAGTTTAACACCTGCATCCTGCTGCTCTTCAGCATCAACCGTGACTGTGACAGTCCCTTTCTCGCTGAACTTCACCGCATTGCTGACGAGATTGAGTAGCACCTGATTCAGGCGCAATTCATCGCCGACCAGAACTGCAGGCACATCATTCTGAATAACGGTCTCAATGCTAACGCCTTTATTCTCCGCATTAATTGCCGCCAGATTAAGCTGGCTCTGCAAAGAAGAGCGTAAATTGAACGGACGTGTCTCGAGAGAAAGCTTGCCTGCCTCATTCTTGGAGAAATCGAGAATATCATTGATCAGGCGCAGCAGAGCCGTACTGGCATTGCTGATTTTCGAGACATATTCTTTTTGACGCAGATCCAGATCCGTACGCAACACCAGATGGCAAAAGCCCAGAATGGCATTCATCGGTGTGCGGATTTCATGGCTCATATTGGCGAGGAACATGCTCTTCGATTTACTGGCAGCTTCCGCCTCAAGGGTGCGCTGTTCCAGTGCCGCATTCTTGGCAATGATTTCATCACGCATGGCATTAATGCGGTTGAAGCAATCGACAAGCATATCGCCGAACCACACCAGCACTGCAGCCTGAAACGCGACAATAACCGCATGAAGCAGAACGCGCTTGATATCCCCGCCTTCAGGAAACACCGCTGCTGGCATCAGATAATCCAGCGTTAAATGATGCAGAGCCACGGCAGCGGCGGCAAAAAGAACTGCACGCTTGTCACACCACGCAACCGTGAGCGCCAGCATAGCAAAGAAATACATATGCATATCCATTTGCCAGAGCTGACCGCTCATAAAATATAGCAGCAATGCGGGCTGCCCCATCAGGGCAACGCCGGAAATATAGCGCGTTACCGGAGCAATGCCTGAGCGCAGCCATGACATATGATAGGCACCGGCCAGCACCACGCCTGCCAAAGCTGCGCCGACCGGCGAATGACCGGTGACATAAGCAACCAGCGCCAGAAGCGGGACATGCAGCCAGAATAAAATCACCAAAAACCGGCCAAACCGGCTGCGAAGGTCGTCAAGTTCTAGGATCATGCGGCTGTCGTCCGTTCCTGAATGGCATAACAACCACCAGGCAGCAGCGGTTCAAAAACCAGCCACTCACCGGCACTGTAAAGCCTGTTTGGGAAATCTTTATTTTCGGAATAAACTGTAATCAGGCTGGATGAAGCATTGATAGAAATAATCGCACCTTCAGCGGCCTGAATGGAGCTGATAACAGAGTTCAATGTGCGCCAGGGAGCGACCATAACGATATATTGGTCATCTTTGCCGGTTGGCTTGAGAAAAGCCACGGCAATCCCGCCAAGCAACAGAACCAGCAATGCAATCGCTGGCATAAGATCGCGGATATGACACCGCTGATCACCGGTCTGCCCGTTCATGACATTATCCTGCTTCAAATATTACTGATATTAGCAGGATTAATATCGTTTTCCGGTAAATACCGCCTTAAGATTTTATAAACGCCACAACAAGACAGACTCATACGTCATCAGAACGGGAACAATCAGCGGCGCAACACTTTTCCGGCTCTGTTACCGGTCGGTTTGCCTGCTGCAATCACCGCCTGTCCGTTGACAAAAACATGGCTGATGCCAGACGGCATCTGTGTGGAATTTTCAAAAGTCGCGTGGTCGGTGATCGCATCTTCAAACAGCACCAGATCAGCAGCCATTGCGGGGCGCAACAGGCCACGGTCATGCAGAGAAAAACGCTGTGCTGCAACCGACGTCATCCGGCGCACTGCATCCTCAAGCGGGAACCATTTTTTCTCCCGCCGCAAAGGTCCGGCAATGCGTGGGAAAGTCCCGAAAGCACGCGGATGCGGTTTGGAGCCCGGACGCGGCAAACCGTCAGACCCCGCCATAAACAACCGGTTGCAACAGGCCGCATGAAGATCATCCTCATCAAGCTGAAACAGGATAATCCCTGTCTGCCCTTCATCTTCTTCAACAAAGCGCACCAGCAGATCGAAAGGCGTTGTGCCAAGCGTAAAGGCAGCTTCACGCATGGTCTGTCCTTCCAGATGTTTCAGTTCATCAATGCCGATTGCTGAAAGCCGTACATTCTCCCAGCCTATCAGCGAAATTTTGCTCTGGCCGTGATAATCATCACCGCCATGTTCCACCCAATGCGCCAGTTTCTGCCGCCATGCGGTGTCCTGTAAGCGCTCTTTTAAAGCCGGCAAACCACCATCCATCACCGCCGCTGGCAGAAGCTGTAATATCCATGTACTGCCTGCCGGATAGGGATACATATCAAAGCTGATATCCACACCGTCAGATCGCAGGCTTTCCAGATAGTCGATCACCGCCGGTACATTACCCCAGTTCGGTCGTCCCGCCGATTGCAGATGTGACAGCAATCCGGCTGCACCGGACAGGCGCACAACCTCACCGAACTCTTCAGTCGCCTGCATCAGGCCTGCTTCATAGGAGCGGATATGCGCGGCCAGCACCCCGCCGAAACCGGCGACAATTTTACCCAAAGCTACCAGTTCTTCAATCTCAGCAAAAGCACTTGGCGGATAAACCAGCCCCAGAGACAGACCTGCCGCCCCCTGCGCCATTTGCACGTCAAGCAAACGGCACATCGCTGCAAGCTCGCTCTCTGTGGCAGGCCGCCTGTCATGCCCCATCACTGCCAAACGTAAAGCCGCATGGCCGACAAGTGAGATCAGATTGAGAGCAATCCCCTCTCCTTCCAAAGCCTGATGGTATCCCGAGAAATCATCAAAAATCTCATCAGATCGCGTTTCACCAAGAAGGCCGGAGAAATGCTGACGCAGATATTCGCGGGACTGTTCTGCTGCCGGATAGAGCGAAAAAGAGCAATTGCCGACCACAATACTGGTCACGCCCTGCATCGCCTTTTCCGGCCTGTCCCGCTCGCGCAGAAAGATCAGATCATCATGACAATGGGCATCAATAAAACCGGGGCTTAAATAACGCTCATCCGCATCAATGATTTGCATATCACCGTCTGCTTTCAGACCTCTGCCGATCTGCCGGATTAACCCGCCGCTCAGCAACACATCGCCGCGATACCAAGGTGCGCCGGTGCCATCAATGATACGGGCATTGCGAATGAGCGTTTGTGTCATATCCGGCTCCGGCACTTCATTGAGCATTAAAGGGCAGCAATAGCAGTCATTTCAACCCGCAGATCTGGATCAGCCAGACGCGCTTCCACACAGGCACGCGCCGGCGGGTTTTCCGGATCAATCCACGCATCATAGACCGAATTCATCGCATCGAAATCAACAATTGCCGGAAGAAACACATTCACCGCCAGCAATTTGGAACGGTCAGTTCCTGCCTGCTGCAAAAGCTGGTCGATCTTGCCCAAAACATCACGGGTCTGCTCTTCAATGGAAGCCTTGCGGTTTTCAGCCACCTGACCGGCAATATGCACCATGCCGCCATAGCTCACGGCCTGACTCATCCGGCTGCCTTTTTGATAACGCATAATCATACCCGTATTTCCTTCTGTCATCGTCACTTCTGATTGTAAACTTCTGCTTGCCTGCATGATAAAATCCAATATAACAGACACAATAACATTATAGCGCTCATCGGAGGCAGCATGTCAGACAGTACCGCAACCACTCCGGTCACGCCCAAAGAAGACAGCAGCAAACGTGCGCGCGGTCTGGATCGTGCCTTTGAGATACTGGATTTTCTGCGCAACAAGCGTGAACCGCTGAAACCCAATGAAATTGCCGCCCAAATCGGTGCCCCGCGTTCCTCGGTTTACGAGCTGGTCAATCTGCTGTTGCGCAATGGTATTCTCGAATTTACCGGCGGCGACGGTCGTGTGTTTCTCGGACGCAAACTCTATTTTCTCGGCGCCGCCTATGAAGATCATTTTGACTTCATGCGCGCCTGCGATGCCGCGCTGGAACGCATTGCCGAACAGACCCGTGAAACAGCGCAATATTGCGTGCTCGACGGCAATAAATATACCGTTGCCCGTATGAAAGAAGGCGTGCGCCCGTTCCGTATTTCCTCGGATGTCGGCCATTCCGTGCCTATTCCGTGGACAGCTTCCGGCCGTCTTCTGGTTGCTCATCTCAGCGATGAAGAAATTACCAGTTTCATTCCCGCTGCCGACTTTCAGATGCCTAATGGCAGCTGGCTTGATCCGGCTGAATTTATCGCGCAGGTACGCGAAGCCGACAGAACCGGTCAATTTACTTTCAACAGCACAGTCGATAATTTCACCCATTGTTTTGCCGTACCGATGCGTGATGCGCAGGGTATTGCGACCGCAACGCTGTGCCTTGTTGCCCCCCGCGATGACGGGCTGAAGAACCATGCTTTCTATCTGCAATGCCTGAAGGATGCCGCACAGGCGCTCAGCGGCAAGCACTGACTGGAAGAAGCAGACTTGTTTCACCGGACCTATCATTGGAATATGAAATGCCCTTCTGAAACTTCGCGCATCTGCCGCTCGACCGGTACATAATCCGGCGCACGGACAGGACTGTGCAATTCATCAGCAATCTGCCCGCGCCGCATACCGCGCCGTGCAGGATCAGGCACCGGAACGGCAGCCATCAGCTTTTTCGTATAAGGATGTTGCGGGTTTTCAAACACCGCTGCACGCGGCCCGATCTCGACAATCTCGCCCAGATACATCACCGCAACACGGTGACTAAGGCGTTCCACGACCGCCATATCGTGCGAGATAAACAGAAAAGACAGGTTGAGACTGGATTGCAGATCGAGCAACAGATTGATGACCTGCGCCTTGATGGAAACATCGAGCGCTGAGACAGATTCATCGGCAACGATAAGTTTCGGATCAAGCGCTAACGCGCGGGCAATACAAATACGCTGACGCTGCCCGCCGGAAAATTCATGCGGGAAACGAGACGCCATATCGGCTTTCAGCCCCACACGCTCCAGAAGATCGGCCACACGTTCCCGCGCCTGATGTTTTGTACCGAGCTTATGCTCCAGAAACGGCTCCGCAATCGACGCCCCTACCCGCATACGCGGATTGAGACTGGCATAAGGGTCCTGAAAAATCATCTGCATGGTACGGCGCAGACCTTGCAGCTCATGCCCTGCCATGGCCATCACATCCTGTCCGTTGACCATGACGGAACCGCTTTGCGGCTGTATCAGCCGCATGATTGAGCGGCCGGTCGTCGATTTACCGCAACCGGACTCGCCCACCAGTGACAGCGTCTCCCCCGGCTGCAACGAGAAAGAAACATTCTC
This sequence comes from Pseudochrobactrum sp. XF203, assembly GCF_020341615.1. Classification (NCBI taxonomy): domain Bacteria; kingdom Pseudomonadati; phylum Pseudomonadota; class Alphaproteobacteria; order Hyphomicrobiales; family Brucellaceae; genus Pseudochrobactrum; species Pseudochrobactrum sp. XF203. Next base: position 2,794,969 of record NZ_CP084392.1, read on the forward strand.
CACCGCATGAACACGCCCTGCCAGTTTCCCGAATAGTCCGCTGTGAATGGTAAAGCGTGTCGTCAGCCCTTTCACATCCAGAACCGGCGGCGCATCCTTCGCAACTGTATCGGCAGCTTCTACCGGCGGCAGTGCCGTGCCGGTTCGGATATCAACGACGGGAAAACGCAGCGGGCGTGCACGACCTGTCATAGACCCGAGCGCCGGCACGGCTGATAGCAAAGCCCGCGTATAAGGATGCTTCGCGTCGCGGAAAATCGTGGCCGTATCACCGGTTTCCACCGCATCACCATGATACATCACCACGGTACGATCAGCCACTTCTGCAACCACGCCCATATCATGTGTGATGAACAGTACCGAAGTGCCTTCCTCTTCCTGCAAGGTTTTAATCAGGTCGAGAATCTGCCCCTGAATAGTCACATCCAGCGCTGTAGTCGGCTCGTCGGCAATCAGCAGTTTCGGGCGGGTGACCAGCGCCATAGCGATCATCACGCGCTGACGCATACCGCCGGAAAAACGATGCGGATACTCATTGAACCGGCTTGCGGCAGACGGAATGCGAACCTTCTCCATCAGTCGCAGAGCTTCAGCCTTTGCCTCTGCCTTGCTCATATTGCGATGGCATAACAGAGCTTCGCAAATCTGATCTCCCACCGTGTAAAGCGGGTTGAGCGACGTCATCGGCTCCTGAAAGATCATCGCGACATCATTGCCGCGTATTTTTTGCATTTCATGCTCGGACAGCTGCAAAATATCTTTGCCGGCAAGCAGAATATTCCCCTCAATCCGGCTGGTATCCGGCTGCAACAACCGCATGACAGAAAGAGACGTTACACTTTTTCCTGAGCCGGATTCCCCGACCAGCGCCACGGTTTCCCCTGCGCCGACATCAAAGGAGATATTTTTCACAACCGGTCGCCAGCCACCCTCACCGAGAAAAGACGTTGTGAGATTTTGCACACGGAGCACAGGCTGTTTGTCTGATAAATGGCTCATCATGCCCTCACATATCTTTACGCAAACGCGGGTCAAGAAGATCGCGCAATCCGTCACCCACCATCTGCAAAGACAGTACGGCGAGAATGATGGCAAAACCCGGAAACAGCGTCATCCAGTCTGCCTGTCCGACATATTGACGGCCGGAGGCAATCATCGTGCCCCATGTCGGAATTTCAGGGCTGACACCAAGCCCCAGAAAGGACAGACCGGCCTCGGCAAGCATGGCCTGCGCAAACAAAAACGTCCCCTGCACCAGAATAGGTGACAGCAAGTTGCGCAACACATGGCGGGTCATAATATGCGGCGTGGAAATGCCCAGCGCACGCGATGCCTCAATATAAGGCAGTTCGCGGATAACGAGTGTTGAAGCACGCACCACACGCGCCAGTCTCGGTGCATAGACAATCGACAGCGCCACAATCACTGTTGTCAGCGAAGGGCCGAGTGCTGCCACCAGCGCAATCGCCAGCAGAATATCGGGAAAAGCCATCATCGCATCAATCAGACGCGCAATCGGTGTATCCAGCCGCTGGAAAAAACCGGCCAGCAAGCCGAGTGTGATGCCAATCAGGCTTGCCAGCACTACCACAGCGGCACCAACTGCCAATGACAGCTGCCCCGCATAAAGTGTGCGGGAAAATACATCGCGGCCAAACTCATCGGTGCCGAAAAACCACGTGCCGTTCGGCGCGGTCAGACGATTGCTGATCGACAATTTACCCGGTGCATAAGGCGCAATCAGTGGTGCCAGAACGGCTAGCAACACAAAAACGATCAGGACGAACAGGCCGAATGCAACGGTGCGGCGACGCAACAGGCGACGGATAAACAACCATGTTTCTGAGGATTTTACACTGGAGCCGGTCATCAGTAACGCACCCTCGGATCGACGGCCAGATAAAGCATATCAATGGCAAAATTTATCAGAACATAGAGCGCCGCAATCACCAGCAATGCCCCCTGAATAACCGGATAATCACGGCGCATCACCGCAGACACCACCAGATTGCCAACCCCCGGCAAACCAAACACTGTCTCTGTGACCACGGCACCGGAAATCAGCACAGCTGCGGTCAGGCCGATCACTGTTAGGATAGGGATCAGCGCATTTTTAAACGCATGTTTCATCACCACGCGTCTGCCATTCAGCCCCTTGGCTCGGGCTGTGCGCACATAATCATCGCCCAGCACATCCAGCATCGAAGCGCGGGTAAAACGCATAATCAAAGCAGAAGACACAATGCCCAGCGCGAAAGACGGCAGCACCAGATGCATCATCCGTTCACCGAAACTTGTATCCGGACCGCCATAACCGGAAACCGGAAACAAGCCGTAGCGCACGGCAAATACCTGCATCAGCAGCAGGCCGAGCCAGAAGCTTGGAATACTTGCGGCAAACATCGCCAGCGCCGTTGCGGTCTGATCAAAAAATGAACCTCGCTTTACCGCGGCATAAATACCGACCGGCAATGCAATCGCACTGGCAATCAGAATGGAGAACAATGTGAGAAAGAATGTCGGCTCTGCCCGTTCCGCCAAGGCATGGGCAACCGGCTGACCGAGAAAGATCGACTGGCCAAGATCACCGCGCAGTAATTGCAGCAGGTAATAGCCATATTGCACCGGCAATGAGCGATCGAGACCGAGCTTTGCTCGCAATCCTTCAATATCAGCCTGTGTCGCTTCCGGCCCCAGCATGACGGCAGCAGGATCACCCGGTGTGACGCGGACGATCACAAAAACAATCGTCACAACCAGAAACATGACCACGATCATGCCGATCAGACGCTGTATGATATAGCGTAGCATTCAGTCTCCACCCAATTCGGGAATACCCAAAACTTAAAGCCGCGCCGCCTCTCCTCCGAAGCTGACGCGGCCTGTCTTATTTATTTTTCAACGGATGCATTCCAGAAATATGGCCATGGTGCAGGTGTCACACCATCCAGTTTCTTGGATTTTGCAGACAGATTGTTGAAATTACCGACTTTGATGAACGGCACTTCGTCAAACACGACTTTCTGCACATCTGCCCAGAGTGCCGCACGCTTCTGCGGATCAGCCTCCGCATTAAATGCATCCATCACCTTGGCGCGCGCCGGTGTATTCCACTTGCCCGGTGCACTCACTGAAAGAGGATCAATCAGAGCCGGTTCCGGCAGGAACGGACTATGGGTGATGTAAATATCCCAGAGTGCCGGATCAGCACGGCGCTGAGTGAGCGTTGCCCAATCCACCACCTGCATATCAACTGTGAAACCGGCCAGTTTCAGATATTCAGCGGCAACTTGCGCCATTTTGTAATGGAACTCATATTGACGGCTGGTGAGAATACGCAGCGGTTCGCCATTATAATTCGCAGTTTTAAGCAGGGCTTTTGCAGCTTCCGCATCGCCGACATTATAACTGCCTTCCGATCCCGCATCTGTACTCCAGATGAATTGGGACGGATAAAGTGACGGCTCGGCGCTGAAGAAATCCTTGCTGCCATAGGCGGCAGTCAACATGTCCTCATTATTCAATGCGACCTGAACAGCTTTACGCAGATCACGGTTTGCAGCAATGCCTTTGGAAGTATTCATAATGAAAACCGGCCAGCCGAATGGTTTGAGCATCACGGCATCCGAAGACGCCGAGCCGGACACACGGTCAAAAGCTTCAACCGGCAGCGCATCCACATAACCATACTGGCCGGAAACGGCAGCTTCTACGCGGGTATTGGCATCTGGCACCGGCACAAAACGGATTTCATCGAGATTTTGCTGGCGGCCACCGGCATAACCGCTCGGCTCACCTTCCTGCGATTTATAACCGTCATAACGCACCAGCTGAATATACTGATCCGGCTTGCGCTCTTTAAACTGATAAGGGCCGGTGCCGACAAATTCAGTCATCGGCTCAGCCTGTTTTTCAGCAGGCAAAACAATGGCCGCGGAATTGTTAAACGCCAGCAGAGATGTCAGCGGTGCATAAGGCTGCTTCAGCGTGATTTTGATGCTGTAATCGTCAACCGGCTCAATGGCTTCGATCAAAGTTGCCGCCTGTTTGCCGCGCGAGGCCAGTGTCGTCCAGCGCTTGAGCGATGCCACAACATCTTCCGATGTCATGTCTGTACCGTCGTGGAATTTAACGCCCTCACGCAGTTTAATCAGATAGGTTTTTCCGTCGGCAGAGATTTCCGGAAGGCTGGCAGCCAGAAGCGGCGCCGGTTTCCAGTCTTTATCGAAAGTATAAAGCGTCTCAAACATATGCTGACTGACAATACCGACGAGATCAGCCGTTGAGACCATCGGGTCCAGTGTCGGCGGCTCACCAATAGTTGCCACATCCAGCACGCCGCCTTTTTGTTGTGCGAAAGCGGATGGTGTCAATGCGATTGTCGCGGCACCCAATAACAGTGCCAGTTTCATTGCCTGCATTTTCTGAACCCCCAATTGTTTGCCTGCATCAGGTGATGCAGCTCCTCCTCGGTATGATTTTTCATTTTGTCCAAAATAATGGACATTAGTCTATTTTACCGGATTGACGTATCTCAATACAGTATGCATAACTTGTCAAGGGGGCGACCAGCCTGACCGGTACGTTTTTTGACGTCTGAAAGGCAAGTCAACAGGGTCGCGGAATTTGTGAGGAAAAATGGAACCAAAACTTGCGGACCAATTGAACACACCGGCAATTGTCGTTGATCTGGATATTGTGGAAAGAAATATCCGTAATTTTCAGTCCTATGCGAACCAACATGGTTTCAGGGTGCGTCCTCACATCAAAACGCATAAATTACCGGCGTTGGCCTATGCCCAGCTTGCAGCAGGCGCTGGCGGCATCACCTGCCAGAAAATCTCTGAAGCAGAAGCCATGCTCGACGGCCTGCAAAAACAATATGGTCTCTCCCCTGACCTGCTGATTACCTATAATATTTTAGGTAGCGAAAAACTTGACCGGCTCAAAGCGCTCGCGCACCGCACAAAACTGAGTGTGGTTGCGGATAATCTGACTGTGATTAATGGTCTGTCCGAAGCTTTCGCCAATGAGGCACAGCCGTTAACAGTTCTGGTAGAGTGCAATACCGGCGCAGACCGCTGCGGTGTAGCAACGCCTGAAGCAGCAGCAGAACTTGCCAAAGCCATTCATAATGCTGCAGGGCTGCATTTCGGCGGCCTGATGACCTATCCGCCGGCAAATGCCCATGCTGCAGTTGAAAACTTCATGGAACAGGCAAAACAAAAAATCGAAGCATCCGGCATCACTGTTCCACTTATTACCTCCGGCGGCACCCCCTCAATGATGAGTGCGGCTGATGCCCCTGTTGTTACAGAATACCGCCCCGGCACTTATATTTACAATGACCGCTCACTGGTTGAGCGCGGCGCTTGCACCTATGATGATTGTGCGTTTTTTGTACTGGCAACCGTTGTGTCCGTTCCGTCTGACAACCGAGCGATTATTGATGCCGGCAGCAAAACGCTGACTTCTGATTTGTTCGGATTGAGTGGTTATGGCCATGTACTCGGCCGCGATGATATCCGCATCGATCAGTTGTCGGAAGAACATGGCCGTCTGGTCAGCGAAAAACCGATCAACCTCAAAGTCGGTGACAAAGTACGGATCATCCCGAACCATGTCTGCGTCGTTACCAATATGTTTGACAGCCTCTATATCCAGCGCAACGGCATGGTCACAGAGAGCTGGCCGATTGCAGCCCGTGGCAAGCTGGTCTGAGGTTAATCATGAGCGGACAGTTTCTCGCCATCGGTGAGGCAATGATCGAGCTTGCCCCTGATGGCAGCGGCTTGTTACGGCAAGGCTTTGCCGGAGACACCTTCAATGCCGCTTATTATGCCCGTGCGGCGCTGCCCGCAGACTGGCAGGTCAGCTATTTCACCCTGCTCGGGCAGGATGCAATGTCCGATGCCATGCTGGCATTCATGACACAAAAACAGATCGGAACCGACTATATAGGCCGCCATACATCGCGTATGCCCGGCCTTTATATGGTGCATCTCAATAATGGTGAGCGTAGTTTCTCCTATTGGCGCTCGCAATCTGCAGCGCGTCTGCTGGCAGAAAACAAAACTGCACTGCGGCAGGCCATTGAAGCTTCTGATATTATTGTTTTCTCCGGCATCACGCTGGCAATCCTTGAGGGTGACGGGGCTGATAACCTGCTCTCTATTTGCCAAGAGCTGCGCGATACGGATAAGATTATCGCCTTCGATCCTAATATTCGTCTTCGCCTATGGGCAGATAAAGACCATATGCACACACAACTGATCCGTGGTGCCAAAGCCAGCAATCTGGTGCTGCCAAGTTTTGATGATGAGGCCGCCTGCTTCGGCGATCTGACGACAGCGGACACAATCAGCCGCTATCGCAGCTACGGTCTGAAGCGGATCATCGTCAAAAATGGTGCGGATGAAATCGAAGTTCTTTTTGACGGCCAGTCTTTTACAGTCAAAACAGCGCCCGTCGCACAGATTATCGATACGACCGGTGCAGGAGATAGTTTCAACGGCTCATTCTTAGGTCATTTCGCACAAACCGGCGATGCTGAGGCCGCCATCCGTTTTGCAGCGCAAACCGCAGCAAAAACCATTCAGCATTATGGTGCTCTGATCGACTAGAGCGGTTTACGTTCATGTTGGATCACAGTGCTCGCTCTAGGTTTTTTAGTTTGTCGCATTATCCCGACATCAAGTTGATCCAACTTGACTGTGAAATGCTCTAAAAACAAAAGCCCGTCGGAATTTCCGACGGGCTTTCTTTTTCAAAAAAGTGAAACACTTAGCGATAAACAATACCGCCGTCAGTCAGAATGGCCTGACCGGTAATATAATCGGAATCCGGCCCTGCGAGGAAAGAAACCAGCGCCGCCACATCATCCGGTGTTTGCGCACGGCCAAGGGCAATCCCTTCAACAAATTTCTTATAGGTCTCGCCCTTCGGTGCGCCGGTGATTTCCGCAAAGCGTTCATCAATTTCCACCCACATATCGGTACCGACAATGCCCGGACAATAAGCATTCACGGTAATGCCCGCGCTGGCATATTCTTTCGCCGCAGCCTGCGTCAGCGCACGTACTGCAAATTTGGTTGCGGAATAAACGCCAAGCATCGCAAAACCATCATGACCGGCAATAGACGACGCATTGATGATTTTACCCTTATGGCCGCGCTGCTTGAACTTCGCCGCAGCCGCCTGAATACCCCAGAGCACACCGTCAATATTGATCTTAAATATCCGGTCAACTTCTTCCGGTGTGACCTCGGAAAGCGGCTTAACCTGCGCAATACCGGCATTGTTCACAATCACATCAAAACCACCAAGCTCTTTCTCGGTATATTCAATGGCCGCATAAATATCATCGCGTTTACTGACATCGGCAGCAAAAGTCGTTGCCTTGCGCCCGAGTGCTTCAATCTCTTTGGCAACCGCTTCAAGCTTATCTTCTTTCAGATCAACCAGTGTCAGATCAAAACCGTCTTTTGCCAGACGCAACGCAATACCGCGGCCAATGCCCTGAGCCGCACCGGTAACTAACGCAACCTTATTGGTAACAGTCATAATCATATCCTTTTCGTCTTGAGGATCGAAAACCTGCCGGTCAACATGCCTGCCATACACGGCCGCAATATGGCCTTTTGCAATGCATGTCTGCTACCGGATATGAGGGCAGAATTGCAGATTCCTGCATTAATTCATTGATTACAATCAATTTTTCATACAAGTCAGAAAACATCCATCAACTATCGCCGTTTACGGCGCTTGTTGCCCGGACAAATAATCTCTGAGAACAATTGCCTGATTATGATCTGTATCTTTCGCCGAATAAAGCAACGTAACCGCCCCCTCTGAACAATGCTGCAAAAGCAGTTTCACAGGTTCGGGATTATGCTGCAATTCCTCACGATAGCGCCCGCAGAATATCTGCCAGTTTTCCGGACTGCTTTCCTGATGATGAAACCATTGCCGCAGTTCCGTTGTCGGCGCGATCTCTTTGAGCCAGAGGTCAAGGGCAGCGTGCTCTTTGCTCATACCGCGCGGCCAGATGCGGTCAACCAGCACTCTGAAACCATCATCCGGTGATACATTTTCGTAAATCCGTTTCACTGCGATTTTCAACATTGCCCGTACTCCTCCGGCATTGCCAAACATATTCAGGTTTATAGGATAATAAATGTCAGGTTTTTATAGTACAACTCCGGAACCGGTGTTATAGCAAAATCAGAACGGAAACAGGCAGAGTGAACAGTGCTTTCAAAAGACCACACCGGACAAAGTGATAACAGACTTGCTGCGTTGGAGGTTTCATCCGTCAGCAGACATTTCGACACCACTGCCGCACTGCAGGATATTTCGCTGTCTGTTGCTTCCGGTGAAATCATCTGTCTTGTCGGTCATTCCGGTTGCGGTAAGACCACTCTGCTGAAGATTATCTCCGGTATTGATACGCCGGACAGCGGCTCTGTTTTCATCAATAATCAGCCCATCGTCAGCGGCACGCATTTTATCGAACCGGAACAACGCCGCGTCGGCGTGGTCTTTCAGAACTATGCCCTGTTCCCGCATCTGACGGTCAAACAGAACGTCCTCTTCGGCTTGAGGAAAACACCGCGGACAACGGCCGCAGCTCGGGCTGATGAATTGCTGGCTCTGGTCGGATTATCCCATATGGCATCACGTTATCCGCATATGCTCTCTGGCGGCGAACAACAGCGCGTGGCATTGGCGCGCGCCTTAGCTCCGACTCCGGACATTCTGTTGATGGATGAACCCTTTTCCAATCTCGATCAGGGGTTGCGCCAGAAAGTACGCAGTGAAACCATTGCTCTGCTGCGCCAGTTGGGCACCACCGTTATTATCGTTACGCATGATGCCGAAGAGGCTTTGTCTGCCGGAGACCGGATCATCCTGATGAAATCAGGCAAAATCATCCAGCAGGGCACAGCGCATGAAATCTACGACCATCCGAACGGACGTTATGCAGCTGATTTCTTCTGCAGTTTCAATGCTATTCCGGGCACAATCAAAAGCGGGACGATTGAAACTCCGCTCGGCACTTTTCCGGTCAGCAATACAGAGCTCAGCGACGGACCGGTAACAATGTATCTGCGACCTTCCCATATTCTTCCGGTGGCTGGCACAGATAATCTGCAGAACACAACTGAAGGCACAGTGACAGGCCGTCATTTTCTGGGCGAAACTGAAGAACTGCTCATCCGCACCGGTGATCTGCAAACGCCCCTGCGCATCCGCACTTCTCTCCGGTTACCGGCCAATATTCAGAAAATACATTTGCAGCTGGATACGGACAAAGCGCTCTTCTTCCGCGATTAAACGCACATACAACCTGCTCACAAAGGCTTGACTTGACAGTCAAAGTCAACCAATAGTTGACTTTATTAATCATAATTTCTGTCCATGCAGTTTCAATCATGAAAGAGATACAATGACCAGAACCGGATATGCGCAAGCAGGCTTTGCTCTCGTCCTCGGAACCCTTTTCGCAGGCGCTGCGAATGCAGAGGAAGTCAATATCTATACCACCCGCGAACCGGGTCTGATCCAGCCTCTGCTTGATGCCTTCAAGGCTTCCAGCGGTATTACGGTCAACACCGTATTCCTGAAAGACGGTCTGGCTGAGCGCGTTGCCTCTGAAGGTGAAAATTCCCCTGCGGACATTCTGATGACCGTTGATGCGGGCAACCTGATCGACCTGACTGAAAAAGGCCTCACCCAGCCTGTGTCGTCCAAAGTACTGGAAGAAGCCGTTCCGGCACAGCTGCGCGATGCTAAAGGTGAGTGGTTTGCCCTGTCCATGCGCGCCCGCGTTGTTTACGCCGCCAAGGATCTGGATGTTACCGCTCTGAATTATGAAGATCTGTCCGATCCGAAATGGAAAGGCAAAATCTGTATCCGTGCAGGTCAGCATCCTTACAACACAGCCCTGATCGCCGATTACATCGCCCATTACGGCGCTGAAAAAACCGAAGAATGGCTGAAAGGCGTCAAAGCCAATCTGGCACGTAAAGCTGCCGGCGGTGACCGTGACGGCGCGAAAGACATTGCAGGCGGCATTTGCGATATCGCAGTTGCAAACTCCTATTATGTCGGCCTGATGCGTTCCGGCAAAGGCGGTGAAGAGCAGGTCAAATGGGGTGAAAGCCTCAAAGTCATTCTGCCAACCTTCAAAGAAGGCGGCACACAGGTTAATATCAGCGGTGCGTCTCTTGCCAAACATGCCAAGAACAAAGACGCTGCTGTGAAGCTGCTTGAATATCTGGTCTCTGATGAAGCTCAGAAAATCTATGCGGAAGCCAATTTCGAATATCCGGTTAAAGCCGGTGCGCCGCTCGATCCGATTGTGAAATCCTTCGGTGAGCTGACAATCGACAAAACCCCGCTCACAGAAATCGTAAGCCATCGCAAACAGGCCAGTGAGCTGGTCGACAAAGTAGGCTTCGACAATTAATAAAAAAGCGCCGCTCTTTATGAATAATGAAGAGCGGCGTTTTTTATATTAAAGCAGTTACGACGACGATTCGTTTCAACTGCAACACTGAGTGAAAGAGCGGTTTTCCGTTTCAGGACAAATCAAAGCCGCTCCGGATAATGGCGAGCCTTAATATGCCAGCATATTCTAAAAGCCGGTTTTTCCGCGCCGGATCTTTATGGCTCTGCCTTTCAGCAGTCAGCGCGTTTCTGGTTTTTCTGCCGGTGCTGGCGCTTGCTTTACAAGCCGCTCAGGGCTCAGACGGTTTATGGTCACATCTTCTGGCCACAACATTACCGGTTGCATTCGTTGATACACTCATTCTGCTGACCGGTGTCGGCATTATTGTTGCAATTGTCGGTACATCTGCAGCATGGCTGGTAACAGCCTATGATTTTCGCGGGCGCAAGATTCTGGAATGGGCTTTGCTGCTGCCGCTTGCTGTTCCGACTTACATTATCGCCTATGCCTATCTTGATATTCTGCACCCGATCGGCCCTGTTCAAAGCGCATTACGTGCACTCTTAGGGTTTGCCAGCCCGCGCGATTTCCGCCTGCCGGATATCCGCTCCATGACCGGCTGCATTCTGCTGCTTGGTTTTGTGCTCTATCCTTATGTCTATATTCCGACACGGGCGATGTTCCTTACCCAGTCTTCTTCATTGATTGATGCGGCACGAACTTTAGGCGTCACCCGTAATGCAATCTTCTGGCGCGTTGCTCTGCCAATGGCACGCCCTGCCATTGCCGTCGGCATCAGTCTCGCTTTGATGGAAACACTGAACGATATTGGTGCAGCTGAATTTCTCGGCATCCGCACGCTCACCGTTTCCATTTATACAACATGGGTCACGCGCTCAGACCTGCCGGGAGCTGCACAAATTGCACTGGCGCTTTTGCTGATCGTTGTCTGCCTCGTCTCGCTTGAACGCTGGGCGCGGCGCAAACAGCGTTTTTCATCCAGTGCAAAACGCAGCCAGCAATTCACGCCACATAAAGTCAGCGCAACACGTGGCGGCATTTTCTTTTTGCTGGGGCTTACACCAATCCTGCTCGGTTTTGTCTTTCCCGCTATTTATCTGGCGACTGAAGCATGGAAACGCATGCGTTTTGCCGGCATCTCGCCGCGCCTTTATGATGAAATCATCAATACGGTAATACTGGCTTCGGTCGCGACGATCGTTACACTCACCATCGGCCTGATCGTTGCCTATGCGATCCGGCTACGTCCGGGCAATGCCTCGCAATGGTTTTTCCGCTTTTCCACCATGGGCTATGCAGCCCCCGGAACGGTGATTGCGATCGGCGTGCTCATTATCACCGGCGCAGCGGATCGCTTTATCAGCCAGATCGCCATGTCATGGTTTAATATGTCGGTCAGCCTGTTCTTGCTGGGCTCCGGCGCAGCATTGATCTATGCCTATCTGGTACGCTTTCTAGCAATATCCGCCGGTAGTATTGATGCGGGGTTCAACCGTATCCCCGTAACCTATGATCAGGCATCCCGAACATTAGGTGAGACGGCAACCGGCACATTCCGGCACATTCATTTGCCTCTGTCCAAAACAGCGCTCAGTGCAGCGGCATTGCTGGTCTTTGTTGATTGCGTGAAAGAGCTCCCGGCTACTCTGCTGCTGCGCTCTCTCAACATCGAAACACTGGCAACCCATCTTTACGGAGAAGCGGCACGCGGTACCTATGAGGAAGCCTCGATTGCAGCACTGGCAATTGTTGCCATCGGCATCCTGCCGGTCATTGTCTTATCCCGTGTTGGGCGCCGCCTGTAAGCTACCTGCTCTCTGCTGCCGCTTCCTGATGCAGCCACTCAATAAACAGCTTCACAGCAGGTTTTTGTGCATTTTCGGGTAAGGTCAGCACATAATAAGCAAATTGTGTCGGCCAGGGGCGGTTTATTGCAAGAGCAAGACGCCCTGCCGCAATTTCCGGTCTGGCATAAATATCCCGCACAAGGGCGATTCCCTGTCCCGCCTCCGCAGCACGCAATAACAGGAAATCATCATCGAAAGCGGTGCCCCGCTCCGCTTCCGATGTCGGTTCCACACCGCAGGCAGTAAGCCACAAACGCCAGTCAGCACGATCTGAATCCTGCAGCAAAGGATAGGCCAGACAATCTGACGGCTCATCAATAGCTGGCCCCGAAGCCAGCAATGCAGGGCACATCACCGGCACAAGCTCCGGCGCAATCAAAGACTGCACATCATAAGACGGATAATCACCAAGCCCGTGACGGATCGCTATATCAACACGTCCGCCATGCAGGTTGGTTAAGCCGGACGACGCCTCAACACGGACTTCAATCTCCGGATTTTGTTCCATAAATTTACCCAGACGCGGCACCAGCCATGAAGCAGCAAAAGAAGGCAGCGTGCTGACAGTCAAAGTCTGCCGCCCCGTGCTTGTCTCAAGAGTGGCAAGACTCGCTTCAATCTGTGCAAATGCCCGCATCAATGCGGGATAAACACCCGCCCCTGCTTCCGTCAGTTCCACACCATATCGGGTACGTCTGAAAAGCGTTACGCCTGTCCGCTCCTCAAGCAGACGGATTTGCTGGCTTACAGCACCTGACGTTACTCCCATCGTCTCAGCTGCACTCTTAATGCTGCCCGTGCGTCCGGTCTCGGTAAAAGCCCGTAAAGCCAGCAATGGCAAAACCTTGCCCATAATTTAGTTTTCCTAAACTCAACGATCAGAATCAATCGTTTTATAAGTACACTATTACCAAATAAATATGTCTGCAGATGATGCTACCACAATTTAGATATTCTGACATATCATCAAAAGGAAAAAATGATTGAACTTTATAGCGATTCATCCCCGAACGGGTTCAAAGCAACCATTGCCCTTGAAGAAACAGGCTTAGACTACACACTGCATCATATTCAGATTGAACAGGGTGAACACCGCAGCGCGGATTTCCTGAAACTCAATCCGCATGGGCGCATACCTGTCATCACAGACAGTACAACAGGAATAGTGCTGTTTGAATCTGCCGCCATTCTGCTCTACATCGTTGAAAAATCCGACCAGTTACTGCCAAAATCTTTTGCGGAGCGCTGGCAGGCACTTCAATGGCTGCAATTTCATTCGTCCAGCATGGGCCCGATCTTTGGTCAGCATGTTCATTTCGAAATCTTCGCTGAAACCAAATTGCAGCCCGCTATTACCCGTTACCAAAAACTGACAAACGATATTTATCAGGTGCTCAATCAACGCCTGAGTAACGCTGAATATTTTGCCGGATCAGAATATTCCATTGCGGATATAGCGGCCTTCGGCTGGACACATATTGCTCAGATTTGCGGCTTCAACTTCGACCACTATCCGTACTTAAGCAACTGGCATCAAAAAATTGCTGCGCGGCCTGCTGTATTACGCGGCATTGCTTTGCCGCAACCGGCTACCGGTCCCTAGTCTCGATCTGCCAAGTTTTCTATTCCTTGAAAGCCTTATCATGAACAATAATCTGTCTGCTTCGGAAAACACATCCGGCATGTCATCAGAAGCCTTTGCGCACCATCCGGGTTACACCCGTATGTTTGCTGCCAATCAACTTACGATTGGCATATTTCTGCCGCTTCGCTTTTATCAAGGCGATATGCGCGTTCTTGAAGGGCAAACTGCTCTTGTCAAAGACATTGACCAACGCGGATTTGCTTCCGTCTGGGTGCGGGATGTTCCGCTATATGATCCATCTTTTGGTGATGCCGGCCAGATTTTTGATCCGTTCACCTATCTTTCCTATCTTGCCGCACAAACAACCAGAGTTTCACTGGCAACCGGCAGTGCGATTTTCTCCCTGCGCCACCCGATTGATCTCGCCAAAGCAGCAAGCACCATTGACCATTTGTCCGGCGGGCGGCTTGTTCTTGGAATAGCATCAGGCGACAGGCCGGTAGAGTTTCCGGCCTATGGTTTAGATCTGGATACAAGAGCTGAGCGTTTTGCAGAAACGGTCATCTATTTTCGTCAATTACTGGCAGAAAGCTCACTGCCGATACGCTCGAGTTTGGGAGAACTTGCACAAGCAGAGTTTTTGCCAAAGCCAGCTTATGGACGAATTCCTTTGCTGGTCACAGGATCGAGCCGCCAGACACCTCAATGGATAGCCGAGCATGCGGATGGCTGGCTGACTTATCCGCAACAGACACATACACAAGAAGGGCCGTTACGTCTGGCACAGAATATCCGTCGCTGGCGCGATGCAATTCCTGACCGCGGATTTCGCCCGCATGTCACGAATGAGTGGCTGGAGTTGACCGAGGATCCTGATTTCCCGCGCACACCACTCAATGGCGGCTATGTTTTGAAAACAGGCCGTAAGGGACTGATTAACCTTCTTGGAAAATGGCAGCAAGCCGGCGTTAATCATGCGGCACTTGGTATGCAATTTGCTTCACGTCCGCCATCAGAGATTATACAAGAATTGGCAGAAGAGGTTTTACCTTTGTTTCCATCGCTTGCTGGCGCTGCACCATCAAGCATAAAGTGGTAGATTGTTACCGCTTTATGCATTCAAAATACTCAAGCGGAACATTGCTCATGCCGGTATGTTTTTACTCAGGTTGTATTCGGACGCCTATCGGTGAGCTGACCGCTATTGTGAATGATCAGGGCGCGGTTATGCGCCTTGATTTTGAGAATGACAGTCGCGTGCATCCGGCCGATACACAAATCCCTGTTACACAGCACGATGATGCAGCTGTGCGCCATGTCGCGGAACAGATACATCAGTATTTCGCACGGGAGAGACATCATTTCGATCTCACCCTTGCACCACTTGGCACACCTTTTCTGAAGGCAGCATGGCAGGAGCTTGCAAAAGTGCCTTATGGTACAGTTGTCACCTATGGTGAACTTGCAGAACGTGCCGGTCATCGCGGCTCTGCGCGTGCTTTTGGCCGCGTGAATGCGATTAATCCGATTTCGATTATTGTTCCCTGCCACCGCGTCATCGGTGCCAATGGTCAACTAACAGGTTTTAGCGGCGGTCTAGCCAAGAAAGAGGCACTATTGCGTCTGGAAGGCAGCCTTTATCAGGAACGCTTACTCTGACAGCTTGAGTAGCAGTTTATAGCTTTCCCACTCAGTCGCTTGCCTATCGACTTTAGGCAGAAGGTACTGATCTAACAATTTTTCCTCTATGAGAAGAGCTATTGAATTTCGGATGTATTTCAGGAGATTTGGTTTCGGGTTTGGTTTTGTTTCGTTCGTCGGGCAATCGATACTTAATCGCTTGCTTTCCCTCCTCACCCTTCAGGTTATGAGCCTGATGAGGTGAGAGCGTTAAAAAATCGATTGATTATCGATTTTAGCTCGAACGGGCTGCATCAAGATGCATTAACACGCCTATGGGAATGGCGTCTGGATCGTGGTTTTATTGCTTTGAGGGAAGTTTGGTTGCGGGGGCAGGATTTGAACCTGCGGCCTTCAGGTTATGAGCGTGATGAGGTGAGAGCGTATAGAAATCGATTGCTTATCGATTTTAGCTCGAACGGGCTGGTCCCGAATGCATTGACACGCCTATAGGAATGGCGTCTGGATCGTGGTTTTAATTGTTTTGAGAGGATTTGGTTGCGGGGGCAGGATTTGAACCTGCGGCCTTCAGGTTATGAGCCTGACGAGCTACCGGGCTGCTCCACCCCGCGCCAGGGTAATTTATGAGCCGGTATTGGAAGTATTGGTTTTATTGACTGTGAGATGTTTTTATTTCTGAGCCTTTTGCAGACCTGGCAGCGACCTACTCTCCCGTGTCTTAAGACAAAGTACCATCGGCGCTGGAGCGTTTCACGGCCGAGTTCGGAATGGGATCGGGTGCAGCCGCTCCGCCATAACCACCAGGTCAGCAAAGGGCACAGAAACAAATAAGAAGCTGGGATTTTCGTGCATTGTTTTCAGTCAGTGGCGCCTCGAACACTCAGTGTTCGCAAGGCCGACTGGCCGTCGCGGTTTGTACCGCGCCCTCTCGGAGCCATTCACGAAGTGAATTAGGCGTGAGAGCAAACAATCCTATCATCGACGACCCTTGGTCGTCGCTGATGGATATTGATAATGAGAACAATCAAGTCGATCGAGCTATTAGTACCGGTCAGCTGCATGCATTACTGCACTTCCACATCCGGCCTATCAACGTGGTGGTCTTCCACGGCTCTGATAGGGAATACTCGTTTTAAGGTTAGTTTCCCGCTTAGATGCCTTCAGCGGTTATCTAGTCCGTATATAGCTACTCTGCTATGCCGTTGGCACGACAACAGATCCACCAGAGATACGTCCATCCCGGTCCTCTCGTACTAGGGACAGATCCTTTCAATATTCCTACACCCACGGCAGATAGGGACCGAACTGTCTCACGACGTTCTGAACCCAACTCACGTACCGCTTTAAATGGCGAACAGCCATACCCTTGGGACCTGCTCCAGCCCCAGGATGCGATGAGTCGACATCGAGGTGCCAAACAACCCCGTCGATATGGACTCTTGGGGGTCATCAGCCTGTTATCCCCGGCGTACCTTTTATCCGTTGAGCGATGGCCCTTCCACACGGGACCACCGGATCACTATGACCGACTTTCGTCTCTGCTCGACTTGTCTGTCTTGCAGTCAGGCGGGCTTATGCCATTGCACTCGACGAACGATTTCCGACCGTTCTGAGCCCACCATCGCGCGCCTCCGTTACTCTTTAGGAGGCGACCGCCCCAGTCAAACTACCCACCATACACGGTCCTGGACCCGGATATACGGGTCGCAGTTAGACATCTATGACGATAAGGGTGGTATTTCAAGGATGACTCCACGAAGGCTGGCGCCTCCGCTTCAAAGTCTACCACCTATCCTACACATGTCGCCACAAATGCCAGTGTAAAGCTATAGTAAAGGTGCACGGGGTCTTTCCGTCTAACCGCAGGAACCCCGCATCTTCACGGGGAATTCAATTTCACTGAGTCTGCGTTGGAGACAGCGGGGAAGTCGTTACGCCATTCGTGCAGGTCGGAACTTACCCGACAAGGAATTTCGCTACCTTAG
>NZ_CP084392.1:2817500-3110000 GCF_020341615.1 Pseudochrobactrum sp. XF203
ATGGTACTGCGCGGCATGAATCAGCAGATCGTGACCAACTCCAGCGACCCCGGAGATGAGCCGCCGCTCATCACGGACGGGCGTCGCGGACCACCGGATCGGCGTGAAGTTTCTGCGCGGTGGCTGGCCGGTACTTTTCTGACCGGCATTACAGCCTCATTACTCATTGGTGTTGCACTCTTTGCAGCACTCGACGGACGTCAGCAATTAGCGACGCCTCCGGAGCTTGTTACAAAAGAAGAAATGCCGGCGAAATCGGATGCTCAGGACAGCACCAAGGGCAACCGCGTTATTGCAACTGTCACCAAACAAAAAAGCCGCGACCGCCGCCGCATGGAAGTTTCAACCATGCAGAAAGTTGGTGAGCGCGAGGTTATCCGTACCAAACCTTTTGAATATGTCCGTATGGCTTTGGCCGCCGATCATCCGGCAAGCCGCCAATATCCGGCATTTGATGCTATGGCTGTTTTCTCTGACGGCGCCAAACAGCAGGTACAGGCTGCGAATACCGGACAAATTTACGGCGCGAAGGTTGAAAGTGAAATCAGTCTGCGTACGATCGATTTTCCGGTAAATGCCGGAAACTATGATTCAGCATCAGATCTTACCAGTGACGAAGTTGAAAAAGTCGTTCGCAGCACCGGTCAGCTGCTGACCGACGGCGATGTGCAGATCGCGTCTCTTCATTATGTCGATCCGCTGCGCTTTGGTAATAGTGGTGACTCCCCTTATACGCTGACACAACCGCTTGGCGTGCGTATCACGCAGGAGAATGTCAGCGTCAGCAACCGCCTTCTCGATGGCGAAACCAATACCGGCTTCTCCGAAGATATTATTCCTTTCCGTTCGGATTCGAAAATCATCGATGCTCTGAATAAGAGCGGTTATGAGGGGGAAGATGCGGATAATATTGCTGAAGCCCTGAGCAAGTTGATGAATTCGCCGCGCCTGAAGGCTGGCAGCGTATTGCGTGTGGGCGTGACCTCTTCTGAAGAAGAAGATCATATTGTCCGTGTTACACTCTATAACGGAACAACCCATATTGTTACGGTCGCTCTCGACGATCAAAACCAGTATGTTCCGTCTGATGAACCGGAAATGACCCCGCTTCTGCAAACTGCATTTGATGATAATGCACCGCCGCCGACAATCCGCGGTGAGCTGCCATCTGTTTATGATGCCGTTTATAAAGCAGCCCTTGCCTATGGCATGACCAATGATATGGCACGGCAGCTGATAAAAATGCTGGCGAATGATGTCGATCTGCAATCCAAGATCACCCGCTCCGATGCGATTGAAGCATTCTTCTCCCTGCCGGAAGATTCCGAAAGTGCGAATGAAGAATCTCAGCTGCTCTATGTCAGCGCCAATATGGGCGGCACGACCAAAAAATTCTACCGCTACCAGTCGCCGGAAGGCGGCGTGGAATTTTATGATGAGAATGGCCGCAGTGCCCAGCAATTCCTGATCCGTAAACCGGTTCCGAACGGTGTCTTCGGTTCGCCATTCGGCGGACGACGCCATCCTATCCTCGGTTATGTCCGTATGCATACAGGTGTTGACTGGCGTGCACCGCGCGGCTCCCCGATTCTCGCTGCCGGTAATGGTGTTGTTGAAAAAGCCGGTTGGGCCAATGGTTACGGCAATCAGACCATTATCCGTCACGGCAACGGCTATCAGACCAGTTACAACCACCAGAACGCGATTGCTTCCGGCATTACACCCGGCGCACGTGTTCGTCAGGGCCAGCTGATCGGTTATGTCGGTTCAACCGGTCTATCGACCGGCCCGCATTTGCACTATGAAGTGATTGTGAATGGCGCGAAAGTTGATCCGATGCGTATCCGTATGCCGCAAAGTCAGTCTCTGGGCGGAAAACAGCTGGAAGTCTTTACGCGTGAACGTAACCGTATTGATCAGCTGCTGGATGGTAAGGGAGATGCCCCTGCCAAGGTTGCCAATACATCTCAGGCAAAAAGCTGATAATTTTATAGAATAAAAAAGCGGCCGTTCAGGCCGCTTTTTTATTTCTTATTCCGTAAACTCCACGGTCACTCCGGGTTTTACAAGCTTGACCAGTTCTTCCGCATCCCAGTTGGCAAGGCGGATACAACCGTGACTGGCTGTTTTACCAATACGGGACGGATCAGGGGTGCCGTGAATACCATAAGTCGGTTTTGACAGTGCAATCCACACAGTACCCACCGGCCCGTTAGGCCCCGGCGGCACAATCAGCACCTTGTCATTATTACCCTGTTTGAAATTAATCTTCGGATTATACGTGTAATTCGGATTGGTCGCGATACGTTCAACCGTCACAATGCCGGACGGCGAAGGATTATCTGCCGAGCCGATTGTCGACGGGTAAGCCACAACCAGTTTGCCGTTTACATCATAGCCGCGCACTTGTTTGCGCGCCTTATCCGCAATAATTTTGGCAATAGGCGCACGCTTCTGCTTGCCCAGATTAGGTACACGGATCACTTCGCCGGGCTGGCGGAAACTGATCCCCGGATTGATTTCCTGAAGATAATTTTCATCAATGTGGAATTTTTCAGCCAGCATTTCACGCGGCGAGACATAGGCCATTTCCGGCAGCTTTGCCTTATCGCTGTAATCATTGGGGACAGAAGCCAGATAAAAACGCCCGATATCCTCATTGGTAATCGTATATTCTGTGAAAGCAGGGCCGCCTGTGGCTTCGAGCTGGGCATTGACCTGCGTTTCATCTGCCGGATTAATGCTCAGACCTGTTACTTCCAGATAGGACGCGGCCGCCTTGTCAACATTGCTGCCTGCTTTGCCGTCGATCACGCCCGGTGATGTACCGGCACGATCCAGCATGATCTGATAGGCTGCAAATTTAGCTTTCGCACCCTGACCTTTCGGCATCACAACTGACGGTGTCTGCGAACCGGACATGCCGGAAGACGTGTTCGGATATTGTCCGTAAGGATCTTCAATCGCAGGTTTGAAATCATTATCATCCGGTGACGGTGCAGCACCGACATCCGGCAATGCAGAACGGTCAACCGCAGCATTATTTACACCCGTATTGCTACGTGGTGCTGCCGGAAAATAATCCGTACCGGCATCATCCGGCACATTGGCAAAGCCGTCATAAGGCACGCCGCCGCCGACCGGTCCGTTCAATGTCCAGTTATCATTAGAATCCGGCTGCTGCGGAGGCTGTTGCGGATAGCCGCCCGGCTGTTCCTGAATACGCAAAATCTTGCCGCTATTATCCATGGTCACCTGACGCCCTGAAGCATCAATATAGACCCGCACTTTGTTATCCTGATAAATAACTTCACCCGGATCATAAAGCTGTGCCATCAACACGGGACGCTCCTCACCGGAAGCAGAACCACCAATATCAAAAGGAGACGCATAAGCGGTCGCCGCTGTCAGACCCGTCAGCGCTGTCACCGACAGTCCGAGATAAGTCTTCCATAGAATTCCCCGCATTTTATGCATACCACACCCTTTAAAGCGCAAATCTTGTTTCTTCAGCCAGTCGCCTGACCTGAAATGCCTTAGTCACAGATCAGGCCATTTTTATGGTTAATAACTTAACTGCATATGAAGAAGACAATCCGCAACAGATATTTTTTATAAAGCATGACGCAGCTCAATGGACTCATTGAGCGTCCGCGAGCATGCGACAATTAAATAAAGCCAAAGCGCCATGAAAAAGCGGCACCACATTCAGTGATGCCGCTTGCCATCTCTTCACTCAATCAGGGTGTATTGTACCCTGAAGCTCAGTGTTTCGGCTTAGGCTGGAAAACCAGCCGGTCTGATCCGGCCGAAATATCCACAACCGAACCATCGAGGATATCGCCGCCAAGAATTTTCTCGGCGAGCGGGTCCTGTACCTGTTTCTGGATCACCCGTTTCAGCGGGCGGGCACCATAAGCAGGATCATAGCCCTTATCGGCCAGCCAGTTACGGGCGTCATCCTCAACATCCAGCGTGATCTTGCGGTCACTCAGCAGGTTCTGCAACCTTGCCAGCTGAATATCGACAATCGCACCCATTTCGGAGCGACGCAGGCGATGGAACAGAATAATCTCATCCACGCGGTTGAGGAATTCCGGACGGAAAGATGCACGGACAACACCCATAACTTCTTCACGTACGCTATCCACATCCTGATCTTCATTCAGTGCAACAAGATATTCCGCACCAAGATTGGAGGTCATGATAATCAGCGTATTGCGGAAATCCACCGTACGTCCCTGACCATCGGTCAGACGACCATCATCCAGCACCTGCAACAACACGTTGAAGACATCCGGATGTGCCTTTTCAATCTCGTCGAACAGGATCACCTGATACGGACGACGACGCACAGCTTCTGTCAGCACACCGCCTTCTTCATAACCGACATAGCCCGGAGGGGCACCGATCAGACGGGCAACCGAGTGTTTCTCCATGAATTCGGACATATCAATCCGCACCATGGCCGTTTCATCGGAAAACAGGAATGTGGCCAAAGCTTTGGTCAATTCTGTTTTACCAACACCGGTCGGTCCTAAGAAGATGAACGAGCCGATCGGACGGTTCGGATCCTGCAGACCGGCACGGGCACGACGCACCGCACGCGAGACCGCCTGCACCGCTTCACCCTGACCGATCACCCGCTTACCGAGTTCATCTTCCATCCGCAGCAGTTTTTCCCGTTCGCCTTCCAGCATCCGGTCAACCGGAATACCTGTCCAGCGGGAAATGATCTGCGCAATATGATCCGGCGACACAGTTTCTTCCAGCATTGTGCCGGTATTTTCCTGTGCTTCCGCATCGCTCAGCTGTTTTTCCAGCTGCGGGATCGTACCATAGGCCAGTTCACCGGCCTTCTGGAATTCACCATTACGCTGGGCAGTCGCCAAAGCATTACGCGCATCTTCAAGCTGCTTTTTCAGATCTGCCGCATGGCCGAGTTTCTGCTTTTCTGCCTGCCATTTGGCAGTCAGCTCAGCGGATTCCTCTTCCAGATCGGTCAGCTCTTTTTCAAGACGCTGCAACCGGTCTTTCGAAGCCGTATCGGTTTCCAGCTTGAGCGCTTCACGCTCAATTTTCAGCTGCATGACACGGCGGTCCATCTCGTCCAGCTCTTCCGGCTTGGAATCCACCTGCATACGCAAACGTGCAGCCGCTTCATCCACAAGGTCAATTGCCTTATCCGGCAGAAAACGATCCGTGATGTAGCGGTTCGATAAGCTTGCGGCTGATACCAGAGCAGAATCTGAGATACGCACTTTGTGGTGCTGCTCGTATTTTTCCTTCAGACCGCGCAGGATCGAGATCGTATCTTCAATGGTTGGC
The DNA here is from genome assembly GCF_020341615.1 of Pseudochrobactrum sp. XF203. Classification (NCBI taxonomy): domain Bacteria; kingdom Pseudomonadati; phylum Pseudomonadota; class Alphaproteobacteria; order Hyphomicrobiales; family Brucellaceae; genus Pseudochrobactrum; species Pseudochrobactrum sp. XF203. The sequence goes on from NZ_CP084392.1 coordinate 2,822,829, forward strand.
TCATTGACAAATACCGGCTGAAAACGACGGGCAAGCGCCGCATCTTTTTCAACATATTTGCGGTATTCTTCCAATGTGGTTGCGCCAACACAATGCAGCTCACCACGGGCAAGCGCAGGCTTCAGCAGATTGGACGCATCCATCGCGCCGTCCGATTTACCGGCACCGACCAGAGTGTGCATTTCGTCGATGAACAGGATGATTTCACCGGCCGCCGCTTCAACTTCCGTCAGCACAGCTTTCAGACGTTCTTCAAATTCACCGCGATATTTCGCACCGGCAATCAGTGCGCCCATATCCAGCGCCATCAACCGCTTGTCTTTCAGCGATTCAGGTACGTCTCCATTGACGATACGCAGTGCCAAACCTTCAGCAATCGCGGTTTTACCCACGCCCGGTTCACCGATCAGCACCGGATTATTCTTGGTACGACGCGACAGAACCTGAATGGTACGGCGGATTTCTTCATCACGGCCAATCACCGGATCAAGCTTACCGGAACGCGCATCCTCGGTCAGGTCACGGGCATATTTTTTCAGCGCTTCGAAATTGGCTTCGGCAGAAGCACTATCGGCAGTCCGGCCTTTACGCATCTGATTAATCACCTCATTCAAAGCTTTGGCTGTGACACCGGCATGTGTCAGAATTTCATAGGTTTTTGCGCTTTTTTCCAATGTGAAAGCGGTGAGCAGACGCTCAACCGTGACATAGCTGTCACCGGCTTTGGTGGCCAGTTCTTCCGCAGTGGTCAGGATTTTTGCAAGTGCAGGCGACAGATATAGCTGTCCGCTACCGCCGGTTACTTTCGGCAGTGCAGCCAAGGCACTCTGTAATCCGAGCTTAAGATCAGCAAGGCGACCGCCTGCCCTCTCGATCAGGCCGGAAGCCAGACCTTCTTCATCATCCACCAAAACTTTCAGCAGATGTTCAGGGGCAAATTGCTGGTTATCAGAATTCAATGCAAAGCTTTGCGCTGACTGGAGAAAACCCTGTACGCGCTCGCTGTATTTTTCAATATTCATAGTGTCTCCTTTTCGCCCGCCAGCCCTTCAAGGCACTGGCAGATCATGGGTGACGGCTCCCCCTTAAAGGCAGGAACCATTATTCAGCAGATTTAGATAAACGGGACAAAATATTCTGGCAAAAATCAGAACCAGTTTCACTGGAAATGCATGGAATAAATTGCTCCGGCATCCTGTCACAAGGGATATGGGGCGATAGTCCTCTCCCTGCAAGGGCTGAAAGCATGAAGGTGAAAAATTATTATCACAACAGGGGTTAAGCCCCGCCCGCAGTTATGCAAAGCCGCAGTCATGCCCGCCCGCACATAAAAAAACCGGCAGATTTCCCTGCCGGTTTTTATTCTCTCTTATGCAAACAGATTATTCTGTTTCAGCAAAAGCGGTATCCTGATCCTGATTTTCACCATCAGCTTTCGCTGCACGGCTTGTCGTGCGGCGCGGGCGCAGAACACGGCGGGTGCGCGGTGCCGGTGCTTCATCCGCACCGGTTGCTTCAGCAACAACATCCTTCTTCGCTTCAACTGCCGGTGCATCATCACCGTCCTGCATAACAGGCGCAGCGGCACGCGGACGACGACGGGTAACAGGCGCTTCCGCAACTTCAGTCACAACCGGTTCAGCAAAATTTGACGTGACAACCGGCTGTTCAGCAGACTGGTCAAAAGGCACCTGTGCGGCTGCAACCGGCGCTTCCTGTCCTTGATCTGCACCATATTCCGGACGCTGATGACGGCGCGGACGCTGCATGCGACCCTGACGGTCATTGTTGCGGTCGTTACGATCATTGCGATCATTACGGTCGCCGCGATCCTGACGATTATTCTGCTGACGGTTATTACGGTTGGAAGAACGGGAATTTTCTTCGCCATACATCACTTCAGCAGGCGTACCTTCGATCACAGGCTGCGGGCCGCTGCCATCATAGACTTCCTGATGCGATACGGACTGGCCGGAATGACCCTGCTCCATACCTTCTTCATCATCAAAGTCATCATCAAAAGCTTCATCGCGCTGCACCGGCGCAGGATTTTGTGCCTGTGCCGCCAGAATAATGCGATTGTAATGTTCAGCGTGCTGCAAATAATTTTCTGCAATCACCCGGTCGCCGGTCGCCTGCGCATCACGGGCCAAAGTCATATATTTTTCGGCAATATGCTGCGCATTACCCCTGATTTTTACATCAGGTCCGTTACTTTCGTAATTACGGGAAAGAGGATTAGGGCCCTTACGGTTATTATTCCCCCGTCCACGCATGCGCCTGTTCTGCTGTCCTGGCCTCATACTCATCTCTTTTCAGATTAGGGGCGAAGAAATCATTTCAGCTGAAAGGGCTGAGCGACTTCATAACTACAATAACAGAAAGCGCGCCCCGCACTTTCAGCGTATAATTTTAATTTAAGTTTTGTGCTGCCGTGTCAGCAACTCCGCAAAGGAGGTCGGTTGAAAAACCACCGGACAGCTGCTGATCAAAACGTCTGAATCACTCATAATTTCGCGTCGCATGACACGGTTTTATAAAGATATAAATTCAAACATATAATTTCAGGCTGACAACCCTGTCCGACATACCAATGCATAATTCTTTAAATCGCTGCCGGTTTAAAAATGAGATTACGCATTAGTCCGAATTGTTACCGCATCTTTCATCCATCCTACAGGACATGCGATGCAGTAGCGGTGACAGGAAATTAGACGTGTTTGCCGTAAATTCCAAGTCTTTTTTGGGCATATTAAACATTAAAGTCAACGCTGAAATGACAATGCCCGTTTATGACCGGCCAAATCTTCGGCTACGCTTGTCAGACGGAATGAATATTGTGCAAAAATTGCCTCCGTATCATCCGCCTGTCCTGCCCCGATTTCCACAGCAACTATACCATTATCATGTAGGTAGGCGCCACTGTGCCTTGCAAGAGCACGATAAAAATTTAATCCGTCCTCTCCGCCGTCCAGAGCACGGCGCGGATCGTAATCTTTAACTTCCCTGTCCAGTTCAAGCACTGTTTTTGCCGGAATATAGGGCGGATTCGAGACAATCAGGTCATATTTTCCGCGAACGGCACCAAACCAGTCACTTTTCAGAACAGCCAGACGTGATGAAACACCCGCCAATTTTGCATTGATCCGTGCCGCTTGCAGGGCGCCTTCAGCAATATCAACAGCAACACCACGCGCAGTCTTTATTTCATGCAATAAGGTGACCGCAATTGCCCCCGTACCGGTGCCCATATCCAGAAGATCAACGAAGCCCTTTTCCGAGCTTCTCTGTTCGAGAAACGGCAATACCAGCCCGATCAGCGCCTCTGTATCAGGGCGCGGCTCAAGCGTATCGGCATTTAATTTAAAGCTCAGACCATAAAATTCGCGCTCACCGATGATTCGGTGTACCGGCTCACCGGCCAGCCTGCGCTGCACTGCACCCAGCACTTGCTCCGTCACATCCGGCGCGACTTCTGTATCCGAACGGATCACAAAATCTGTCAGCGATGCACCGGTAAAATGCTGCACCAGCAGGCGTGCATCCAGCTCCGCACCGTCAATTTCTGCCTGTCGCAACTCAAGCCGCACATGGGCTAAGAGCTGACCAAGCGTGTTATTTGTAGTTTCCGGTTTAGTCATAACGGCGATCAATTATCACCCAATTCCGCCAGCAATGCGGTCTGGTGATCCGAAATCAATGCATCCACCAGCTCATCAAGCTCGCCCATCATCACGCGGTCAAGCTTATAGAGTGTGAGATTAATCCGGTGATCCGTCACACGACCCTGCGGGAAATTATAGGTACGGATGCGCTCTGAACGATCGCCGGAGCCCACCTGACTACGCCGCGCTTCCGAGCGTTCGCTCTCTGCACGCTGGCGCTCCATGTCATAAAGACGGGCACGCAAGATCTGCATCGCACGCGCACGGTTCTGATGCTGCGATTTTTCTGCCTGCACCACCATAATCCCGGTCGGAATATGGGTGATACGTACGGCCGAGTCCGTGGTATTTACGTGCTGACCACCGGCACCGGACGCGCGCATCGTATCAATACGAATATCTTCATTGCGGATTTCAATATCAATATCTTCCGCTTCCGGCAGTACAGCCACCGTTGCCGCCGAGGTATGAATACGTCCGCTGGCTTCTGTTTCCGGCACGCGCTGCACGCGATGCACGCCGGATTCAAATTTCATCTTGGAAAACACACCCTTACCGGAAATTGTCGCAATGATTTCCTTAAAACCACCGGCATCACCTTCACTGGCAGAGACAACTTCCACACGCCAGCCTTTATCAGCTGCATAACGCTCATACATGCGGAAGAGATCGCCGCCAAACAAGGCCGCCTCGGAACCGCCGGTACCGGCACGAATTTCCAGAATAGCGTTTTTCTCATCCGCCGCATCTTTCGGCAGCAGCAAAATCTGGACTTCGGCTTCCAGCGCCTCGACTTTTTCTTCCGTATCCGGAATTTCCATTTCAGCCAAAGCGCGCATTTCTGCATCGCCTGACATATCATCACGCATGGAAACCAGATCGCTCAGCTCCTGACGGACAGCCTGCAATTCACGGATTTTCAGCGCCACATCTTGCAACTCGGAATATTCCGACGCCAGTTTGACATAGGTTTCCGGCGAAGGATTATTCGCCATCTGCGCTTCAAGCATGACAAAATGCTTTAACAACTGATCCATTCTGTCTTGCGGAAGCGCGACCATGCGATAATCCTGATAATATAATTATATGTCTGAAATTCAGTTTTCAGCTTGATGAGGGCACCCATAAAGCATTTCGCAATCAAACGGAAATGCCTGATTGCGAAATTTTCTGCACAAATGTCAGCGCTTTTTGTGGTCTGTTACAGAGGAATGCCCTGTTCGGTTGCAAAACGAACCAGATGCTCGCGGATTGATCCGTTGGCATCAGGTCTCTGCACGAGGTCGCTCAGAACCGTATTCAGTTGCGCCGCATCAAGCGACAACAGCATATTTTTCACCGGTCCGATTGCCGCCGCAGACATTGAGATCGAGCGGAAGCCCAGCCCCACCAGCATCATCGCAGTTAATGGCTTACCCGCCATTTCACCGCAGAGTGTCACCGGTTTATTGTGGCGCTTGCCCGCCTCGGCAATCTGCTGCAACACCCGCAAAAATGCCGGAGACAACTGGTCAAAACGATCCGCGATCTGCGCATTGCCACGGTCAACAGCCATAATGAACTGGAACAGATCATTCGATCCTACCGAGGCGAAATCCACTTCGCGCATCAGCTCATCCAGCTGCCACAACAGTGACGGCACCTCGATCATCGCCCCGACTTTCAGACTGCTCGGCGGCTGATAATCAAAACGGGTCAGGTAATTAACTTCCCGCTCGATAATCTCGCGGGTCGCTTTCACCTCTGCCACTTCCGTTACCATCGGCAACATAATGCGTAATTCACGACCGCCCGCAGCTTTCAGCAGCGCGCGCAACTGCGTACGCATCAGACCAGGCCGGTCCAGAGCAAGACGGATCGCCCGCCAGCCCATCGCCGGATTTTCTTCATGGGCGTTGGAGCGGAAATAAGGCAGAACCTTATCGCCGCCGATATCCAATGTACGGAAGGTTACCGGCTTATCACCCGCCGCTTCCAGCACTGCGCGATAGAGCTTTTCCTGCTGGCCGGAGCGCGGAAAAGTAGAAGCCACCATAAATTGCAGTTCTGTGCGGAACAGGCCGACACCATCCGCACCGGATTCCTTCAGCTGCGGCAGATCAACAATCAGACCGCCATTCATCAGCAATGCAACCGGCTGACCATCTTTGGTAATCGTCGGCTTATCGCGCAACTCACGATAAAGCGCCTGTCTTTTAGCGCGGAAACGGACTTTCTCCGCATAGGCCGCTTCAACATCAGACTGCGGCCGCAGATGAACACGACCATCCTCGCCGTCAATAATGATCGCATCATTATTTTCAGCCAGCGCAACCACACCTTTGGCCTGCCCGACTACCGGAATACCCATAGCACGCGCGACGATCACAACATGACTTGTCGTTGCGCCGTCTTCCAGCACCAGACCGCGCACACGCTCGCGCGGATAATCCAGCAATTCCGCAGCCCCCATGGAACGGGCAACGATGATTGAATCCTTCGCCATCATTTCCGCAGCAGTTTTCGGGTCATAGCCCATCAGCTGCCGCATCAGACGATTGGCAAGGTCATCAAAATCACTGAGACGCTCACGCATATAAGGATCGCTCAGATGCATCATCCGTGCGCGCGTATCGCTCTGTACCTTTTCAACCGCTGCTTCTGCGGTCAGACCATTGCGGATAGCTTCCTCAAGACGGCGCATCCAGCCACGGTCATGGGCAAACATCCGGTAAGCTTCAAGCACATCACGATGCTCACCCTCTACCGCCACATCACGGCGCGACAACATATCGTCAATCGAGAGACGCAGAGACCCCATCGCCTCATCAAGACGGGTGATCTCATGCTCAATATCTTCATTAAAAAGATTAGTTACGACAATGCGCGGCTCATGCAGCAGCACATGTCCGAGACCAACGCCGTCATTATAAGCATGGCCATTGAAACTGACAGAACGCCCGTTAGTCAGCTCTACACCGGGACGCGCAAGACGGGTGAGATTACCTGCGGCAACCATTTCCGCCAGCACCATGGCGGTTGTTTCCAAAGCTTCCAGCTCATCTTCGCGATAAGCCCGTTTGGTGCGGTTCTGCACAACCAGAACGCCCATCGTCCGGCCTGCGCGCAATACCGGCACACCGAGGAAGGAGTTATAAATTTCTTCGCCGGTTTCTGGCAGATAAGTGAAAGCCGGATGGCTCTGCGCATCAGTCAGATTGAGCGGGCGCGCGGTTGCAGCAATCGTACCAACAAGACCCTGCCCCAGACGCAGTTGCGCCAGATGCACAGCCTGCGGATTCAGACCTTCGGTTGCATAGAGCTCAAGAATTTCATCAGATCGGAGCACATAGAATGAACAGACCTCCGCCACCATATTTTGCGCGATTTCGCGCACGATACGGTCAAGACGTTCCTGCGGTTCGAGCGCTTCCGCCATTAAAGCGCGAAGACGCTTGAGCAAAATCCGGGGTCCGGCTGTCAGCTCACGCATAGGGTCTCAATGCTCCTCCATATGCCTCATGCCAATCTCAAACCACAATACACAGCGTATGTGGTTACTCGTCGGCTTTTACCGCTTTTCCGATCGGCCGGTCAGGCATTGTTTCATCCTGATACTACAAGACCAGTCCGATCACGAATCACACCGCTGTGTGCATAGCTCAGTTTGGTTTGCTTGTGAGCATTTTTCTCACAATCGTCCAGAGTACAATTATCAAATCTTATTATTCATTGTGCTCTTATTGCAGTTTACGTGTCTAAAATGGGGCATAAACCGATTAAAGCCTCTCCATCAACAAAAATGATTTTATTCGTCCCGCTGCCTGCATCTGACCAGAACCGGATCGCTCTGCTCTTATTCTTACTCTCCAGCTATGCAATGGCTGCATAGCTAAACCCTGTATTTCCGTTTACCCCTGAAAAGATAATAGCATGTCGCGGAAAAGTGAGTACCAGTTTTCCGATAGTGACATGCGTAAAAACAAAGAGATAGAGCGAGCGCCATGAATGCGATTAAACGCGACACGGCCTGGCATAATGTTGCCGCCCAACAGAAACGAATAGAATACAGGCAGAAAAAAAGGCAGTGCCGCGAAGCACTGCCTTTCCGAGACTTTATAACTCACGCAGCTGTTAGTGCTTATCCAGCCCGTAAACAGAATGCAGGGTTCGTACCGCCAGCTCTGTATATGCGCTGTCAATCAGGATCGAGATTTTAATCTCGGAGGTCGTGATTGCGCGAATATTGATGCCTTTTTCAGCCAGCGCCTTAAATGCAGTCGCTGCAACACCTGCATGAGAACGCATACCGGTGCCGATCACCGAAATTTTTGCCAGACCGGTTTCCGACTGGATGGAGTCACAGCCGATTTCAGCCTTTACCTTATCCAGCGCATGCACAGCCTTATCCATATCACCGGAAGGAACGGTGAAGGTCATGTCAGTTTTTGAACCGTCTTCGGAAACATTCTGAACAATCATATCAACATTGATATGTTCTTCAGCCAGCGGGACAAAAATCGCCGCAGATACACCCGGGCGGTCGGCCACGCGGCGCAATGAGATCTGAGCTTCATCTCGGGCGAAAGCAATACCAGTTACAACCTGTTGTTCCACGATTTCATCCTCATCGCAAATCAGTGTTCCGGGAGGGTTGAGCGGATCACCCATGCCCGGCGCATGCGGATCTTCAAAGCTTGAACGTACAAATGTACGCACTTTATGCACCATGGCCAGTTCTACGGAGCGAACCTGCAGCACTTTAGCGCCAAGGGATGCCATTTCCAGCATCTCTTCAAAAGAAATCTTGGCCATACGGCGGGCTTTTGGCTCCACGCGCGGATCGGTCGTATAAACACCATCCACATCCGTATAAATATCACAGCGATCAGCCTTAACCGCTGCCGCAACGGCAACAGCCGAAGTATCGGAGCCGCCACGGCCAAGTGTCGAAATACGGTTGTCCGGGCTGATACCCTGGAAACCGGCAATCACCGCAACCTGACCTTCACCAAAGCGCTTAATCAGAAATGAACCGTCAATATCGGTAATACGTGCCGCACCATGGGTCATGTCGGTCTTGATCGGGATCTGCCAGCCTTGCCATGAGCGCGCATTCACGCCCATAGACTGCAGCACAATCGCCAGAAGACCGGCCGTTACCTGCTCGCCCGATGCAACAATCGCATCATATTCACGGGCATCATGCATCGGTGATGCTTCACGCGTCCAGGCAACCAGCTCATTGGTTTTACCGGCCATAGCCGAAACCACAACTGCTACTTCATTGCCGGAATCGACTTCACGTTTAACGTGACGCGCCACATTCCGGATCCGTTCAAGATCGGCCACAGAAGTACCGCCGAATTTCATCACAATGCGCGCCATTATGTCGACATATCCTAAATGAAAATGAGAACCAACGGAACCTGCCATCGTACTGAGAGGTACTCCTGACAGGTAAGTGATGCTGACATACCGAAATTATGACCACTTCGCAAGCGCAACAGGCGAAAAGATACTTGACTTTCATCAATGAACAGACAAGTCCATTGGTAGGAAATGGAGAAAGCTATGTCCGACACGTCCAGACAGACAGATACTGGCTCACAACAGCCACAGGAAGCCGTATCCGGCCGCACCACGATTGATCCCGCTGAAGTTGCGCATTTCTCGCGCATTGCCAGCGAATGGTGGAACCCGCAGGGCAAATTCCGCCCGCTCCACAAATTCAACCCGACCCGTCTGGAATATCTGAAAGAACAGATCTGCAAGCATTTCAACCGTGATCCGCTGGCAGCCAGACCGCTGGAAGGCCTGCGCATTCTGGATATTGGTTGCGGCGGCGGTCTGCTTTGCGAACCGATGGCACGTCTTGGCGCAACAGTTATCGGTGCCGATGCCTCAACCACCAATATTGAAGTCGCCAAAATCCATGCTGCGGAAATGGGCATTGAAATCGATTATCGTGCCACCACAGCAGAAGATCTGGCTGATGCCGGTGAACAATTTGATATCGTGCTGAATATGGAAGTGGTTGAGCATGTCTCCGACGTTGATCTGTTCATGTCGGCGACTGCGAAAATGGTCAAGCCGCAGGGGCTGATGTTTGTTGCCACCATCAACCGCACACTCAAAGCATGGGGTCTGGCGATTATCGGCGCAGAATATGTGCTGCGCTGGCTGCCGAAAGGCACCCATCAATATGAAAAACTGGTGCGCCCCGAAGAGCTGGAAAAACCATTGCAGGCTGCCGGTTTGACTGTGCTGGAAAAAACCGGCGTGAGCTATAATCCGCTTAATGATACATGGAGCCGCTCACGCGATCTCGACGTGAATTATATGGTTCTGGCGCAGAGACGCTGAATTAGACTGGGAGAGAACTGATCCGTATAATGCGGATCAGTTATAGTCTTCGGCCATTGAACCGGCACGGTTCAATTATAATCCTCAGGAAGTACCGGTAACGGCAGAATTTCCACACCATCCTCAACGAGCGATGTGATTTCTTCCTTCGTTGCCTCACCGTAAATGCCGCGTTCTTCCGTTTCACCATGGTGAATTTTACGCGCTTCCTCGGCAAAACGATCGCCGACATAATCGGCATTCTCTTTCACCTTGCGGCTGATCTCACGCATCTCATCCAGCAATTTGCGCTGGGCTTCACCCATGGTCGCAGCAATTTTCTCTTTGGTGCGACCGGTGGTGACGGACGGCGCCATCAGCGCCTTATTCACATTTGGCGAATGACAAACAGGGCACTGCACCAGACCGCGTGCGGTCTGGCTGTCGAAATCCTCATTATTACGAAACCAGCCCTCAAATTCATGGGACTGGTCACAGTGCAGAGAAAACCGCATCATACCTTGATCGTTTCACCTTCCGCGACAATGGTTTCCAGTTTGAATTCCCGCGCATTTTTCAAATTCGGAATTTTATTACGGGCAACAGCGCTGTCCGCCACATCAATATCCGCATAGATCACCGCCGGATTGTCATGATCGGCTTCCGCCAGAACCTTGCCCCATGGAGAAACAATAATTGTATGACCATAGGTCTGGCGATTGCCGTTATGCAGGCCGCCCTGCGCAGCAGAAATCAGAAAGGCACCATTTTCAATGGCACGCGCCCGCTGCAAGATATGCCAATGCGCCTCACCGGTCTGACGGGTGAAAGCAGCAGGCGCGGAGATCACATTGGCACCGGCATTGGCCTGCGCCTGAAACAGCTGCGGGAAGCGTATATCGTAGCAGATTGCCAGTCCGAGTTTCATAAATGGCAGTTCCGCGACCACTGCGCGATCCCCTGCCGAAATCGTATCGGATTCACGCCAGCTCTCACCATTATCCAGATCCACATCAAACATATGGATCTTGTCATAAGTGGTGATTTTGGAGCCATCCGGCGCAAAAACAAATGCGCGGTTGGCGATCAGCCCGCTCTCAAGTTTAATCGGTGTGGAACCGATATGGAGATGAATGCCGTGCCGCCTTGCCAGAACCGAGGCTTCACGCACCACAGGATCATCCTGCTCCGCATGAAGGCTGGCACGGTAAAGCGCACGGTCATTCTGAATAATGCCGGTATTTTCAGGCGTCTGCACATATTGCGCACCTTGGGCGGCGGCCTCTCCGACCATACGGCTAAGGGCTTCAATATTGGCGGACATATCGCCATCTGAGCGCATCTGCACTGCTGCAACTTTAACCATCGACATTATTCTCCCTTTTATGCCTTATAGATTAGTCTGCTTTACCGGTTTCCAGCAGAGTAACCAGCTTGCCTGCACGATCCAGCGCATGAAGATCGTCACAACCGCCGACATGCACATCACCGATAAAAATCTGCGGAAATGTTGTACCGCCGGAGCGGGTCATCATTTCTTCGCGATATTTCGGATCAACACTCGCATTAAATTCCGTGTAGCCAGGCGCGCGTTCATTCAGCAATTGTTTTGCACGTGCGCAGTAACCACAGCCGTCACGGGTATAAATTTCAACATTCATTTCAAGAGTCTCCAGAGTTTCAACTCTATATAACCATGCCTGCACAATCATCCAATCATTTGCTGCCGGTTTGTTGTCGCGGGTATTATTTCTGTATGTCCGGTAAAACCCTGCCGAACGTCAGCACATCCACCTCTGCCGCTCCTGCTTTCAGCAAAGCACGGCAGGCCGCTTTGACTGTCGCACCGGTCGTATAAACATCATCAATCAGCAACACAGTGCGCCCCTGCACACTGCTTCGCCCTGCCTCCGGCACCTGAAATGCACCTGCCACATTGCGCAATCTCTCAGATTGACTGAGCTCTGCCTGCTGACGTGTATCCTTAATGCGCTGCAAGGCTGCAGCCTCATAATTTTTGCCACTGAGCTTCGCCAAAACCCGCGCCAGTTCTGCTGCCTGATTATAACGGCGTTTCCACAGACGTTTGCGATGCAGCGGCACCGGAATAATCACATCACAATCACGGAGCAATTCATGCCCCGCCCGCTGCATCCAGCGTGCCATCCAGGGGGCGAGATCAAGCCGGTCATAATATTTCAGCGAAATACCGGCATGACGGGCTGAACCATCGTGACAGGCGACAGAACGTAAGCGCCGGAAAGGCGGCGGATCGGCAATTGCCTCGGCTGAGAGAAAATGCTCGCCAAAATCATGGGTAAAAGGCGTACCCATCACCGGACACAATGGCGCTTCCAGAAAGCGCATCTCATTCCAGCAATCCCCGCATAAAGTGCCTGCCTGTGAAACGGGGCTGTCGCAACCCTCGCAAAGTGCCGGAAAAATCCTGTCCGGCAGCGTTTTTAAACAGGCCTGCATATTTTGCAGCAAGCGCTGAAAACCTGTCTCTCTCACAACAGTTTCATGAGAAAGCGGCAATTCCCCCATTGCATTCGCCCCCGATTGAACGCATTTACATCACCATGCCAGATGCACCGGTGTAGTCCAGAGAAATCTCTGCTCAGTAAGAGGTGCCTGATATCGGGATACAAAAAATGCCAGCAACAGAAACCACACCAAACACTATTTTCGACAGCGCATTGCTGCAACAGCGCCTGAAACGGGCGATACAGCGCAATGTAAGTGGTGCGGATTTTCTGCTGGAGCGCACGGTGCAGGATCTGGAAGACAGGCTTTCAACGGTTGAGCGTCAGTTTTCCCGCGCTGTAATCGTCAATCCCTATACACCGTCTGCTGCTTTATCTTTGCAACAGTCCGGCAAGGCAGAAGTGATTGAAAGCATTGACTATCAGTCAAAAGACAGCACGGAATATCTGCCGCTGGAACCACAAAGTGCTGATCTGATTATCTCGCTCTTATCCCTGCAATTTACCAATGACACGCCGGGACTGATGATGCAAATCAAACAGGCGCTGAAGCCTGACGGATTGTTTCTCGGTTGTATGGCGGGTGCCGGCACACTCGGAGAGCTGCGTGAATCACTGTTGCAGGCCGAGTCTGAGCTGACCGGCGGCGTCAGCCCGCGTGTGGCACCTTTTGCCGATGTGCGTGATGGTGGCGCCCTGTTGCAGCGTGCCGGTTTTGCACTACCGGTGACGGATATTGAGAATGTCACTGTGCGCTATGACAATATGTTTGCGTTGATGGCCGATATCCGCGCCATGGGTATGGCCAATATTCTCACCAGCCGTTCGCGCAAACCGGTTGGCCGTCGTCTGTTCATGCGGGCTGCGGAGATTTATGCCGAACGCTTCAGCGATCCCGACGGGCGCATCCGCGCAACATTCTCATTCATCTGGATGTCCGGCTGGGCACCCCATGCTTCGCAGCAGCAGCCGTTGAAACCGGGATCGGCCAAGGCTTCACTGGCTGAAGCCCTGCTTGCTACGGAAAAAGAACCGAAAAAGTAACAAGAAAGATCAGCAGTCGCCCTGCTGTGAGCCGTCACGGGCAATCACGCAAACTGCTTCTGGTGAGGATTGCAGCAGGCTTTTGCGCTCAATATAGGCTTTGTCAGTATTGCCGCGCTGAATAGAACCGGTGGACATCATATCCACACCGGCAGGAAACAGCGATTGCGCGGTTTGCTTATTGGCTTTCTGGCTCAGCACCGGCACGATGACCAGCGTCAATGCGAGAATTGCGGAACCGAACAGCAAAATGCAACGGACAAAGCCGCTTTTGGCAACAGGCATAAAGCCCGATTTTGTCTCTTCATCATCTTTAAAAAAGTCTGTCAGAAATTCTGACTGATACTGACTGCGATTGCTGCTCATCGTCATACTCCGGCGCGATGATCCCACCATGCGGCATGTCAGTGAATCATCCCTTAACAAAATCGTAAAAACCCGTCTTACGACTAAAAATAACCGGCAATTATCAAGGATGCGCTGGAGGATTACAGGAGATCCATCAGGAAAGGGATCAGCGGCTCATCGGCAGGCGGCATCGGATAGGAGCGCAGGTCTTTTGGTTTGACCCATTTCAGCGCCTGCCCTTCCATCGAGCGGGCAATGCCCTCATAGCGCCGGCAGATATAAAGCGGCATCAGCAAATGAAATTTATCGTAAGAATAGCTGGCAAAAGTCAGCGGCGCGAGGCAGGCATGTTTGGTGATGATGCCCAGCTCTTCCTGCAATTCGCGGATCAGCGCATCTTCCGGTGTTTCACCGCTTTCAACTTTACCGCCCGGAAACTCCCAAAGACCGGCCAGATTTTTGCCCTCAGGGCGCTGTGCCAGCAAAATACGGCCATCCGTATCAATCAGCGCACAGGCTGCCACCAGCACAATCTTTTTGCCCTCAGTCATCAAATACTACCTATCTGCAATAATAAATATAATCATAGACAGTGGTGAAGCCTAAACCCTGATACAAAGCACGCGCTGCTGCATTCGCGCTTTCCACCTGCAACCAGAAACAATGATCGCCGCGGGATAAGGCCTGCGCCATCTCATTCAGCACCAGTGCTTTTGCAAAACCACGCCGTCTGAACGCCTCACCAATACACAAATCCAGCAGACCGGTATAGCCGTTCTCACTCACACAAAGCAGTGTTGCAGCAGGTTCAGCACCGGAAAATCCGGCAATGACATATTTCTGCGGCTTGATTGAGCGAAGAACTTCCGCCAGTCCCTCCACCTGCTCCTGAGGACGATCGTGAAACGCACCGGAAATCCGGCTATAGCCGATCTCCTGCCCGTCACGAAACTGCACAAGCCGTAACGGCAGACGCGGCTGCGGCGTTTTCAGTAGCGCAATATCACGCAAATCACAGGCCATCACTGATGATGCGCCTGTGGCCGTATAGCCGCGCTTTACCAGATAATCGGCCAATGCGGGCGGTGCCAGCGGTGTCAGCCGGAAAACCGGCTGTTTGCCCTGCGCTGTAAACAGCGCTTCACAGGCCTCCACCCGCTGCACTAGATCCGCATCATCAGCCGGGTTCAGCAGATTGACCGAATTGCCGCGCTTTGACGGATAGTAAGGTGTCAGTTGAACAGCCCAGTCCCCGAAATGCGTGACCTGCAAAGCGGGCCATGCATGAAAACCAAGCTCTTCAAACTGACGGATTTCAGACATCACGACCGGTAATCACCGTTAATCGCCACATATTCCTTGGTCAGATCACAGGTCCAGACCGTGGCTGTTCCTTCGCCCATACCAAGTTCAACCGTAATGAGAATATCCTCACCCTTCATATAGGCTGAAGCCGCAGCTTCCGAATAATCAGGATCGCGTTCACCATCGACCGCCACGCGGATATTCCCGAAACTGATGGCCAGACGATCACGGTCAGCCGGTTCACCCGCTTTACCAACAGCCATCACCACGCGTCCCCAGTTAGCATCTTCACCGGCGGCAGCGGTCTTCACCAGCGGGGAATTGGCAATTGACAGACCAATGCGCTTGGCAGACACATCAGACACCGCACCTTTCACGGTGATTTCCAGCATTTTGCGTGCGCCTTCGCCATCGCGCACAACCTGTAAAGCCAGATTTTTCAGAAGCTTGCGCAAAGCACGGTCAAATTCTGCCAGACGGTCATCATCGGATGATGTTACAGTAACAGCGCCGCGTTCCGCGGCTGTGCCGGTCGCAAACAGCATCAGCGTGTCAGACGTGGAAGTATCGCTGTCCACAGTCACCGCATTGAAGCTGGAATCCACCGCTTTGGACAACAGACCCTGTAAGACATCAGAGGCAATCGGTGCATCTGTCACCACAAAAGACAACATGGTCGCCATATCCGGCGCAATCATACCGGCACCTTTGGCGATGCCGTTAATCGTCACCGGCACACCGCCAAGCAGCACGGTTTCCGTTGCCACTTTTGGATAAGTATCAGTCGTCATGATCGCTTTGGCAGCTTCCAGCCAGCCATTATTATCGGCACGCGCATTCATATCGCCGAAGAGATGCGCGAATTTACCGGCATCCAGCGGCTCGCCGATCACACCGGTTGAAGCGAGAAAGATTTCATGCGCTTCACAGCCCAGCGCCTCACAGGCAGCTTTGGCTGTGGCTGTCGTTGTTTCACGACCTTTTTTACCGGTAAAAGCATTGGCATTGCCGGAATTTACAATCACAGCTTTAGCAGTACCGTGTTTCAGGCTCTCGCGGCAAAAATCCACCGGCGCAGACGGGCATTTGGAGCGGGTGAAAACACCGGCAACTGAAGTAGGCTTATCAAAAACCATCATCAGCACGTCTGTTCGGTTTTTATATTTAATCCCCGCTTCGGCAGTTGCCATTCGCACACCGGTAATCACCGGCATGGCAGGATAATGTTTTGGTGCAAGCGGAGAAACAGAAGAAGACATGCGTGCCTCGAGAATAAAAGCATTACCTGCAAAACTGAAAATCGTTTTGCGTCAGGGTCATGCGGCTAAATACCAATGAATTTTAACCGAAATAAAACAGCTCGTATCCTGAGTGCCTTTCAGATGCTGTCGGCACATCAAATCACCCGCCATTTCACCTCAGGTTGAGGCCAATAAATGACGGATAGGCATAAAATGCAATCACCTGCCCGAAATAATCAGGGCAGGTGATCATTTTTATCAAAATTCGCCTTAAACTTACCAGATTGGCAATCACATCAAAGCAAAATGTAAGCTTATTGAGCGGCTTTCGCAGCTGCATCCTGTGCGTCAGCAGCTTCTTTCATCGCTTTGGCAACAGCTTCGTCTTCATAAGTGATTTTCGAACCGTCACGCAGCTTCTTGACCATTTCGATATATTTTTCACGAATGACGATCGAGCGAACCTGATCTTTCACTTCATCAAATGCAGGTGGCTGCTGCTGGCGCTTATCTTCCAGCTTGATGATGTGATAGCCGAACTGCGACTTCACAGGCTCTTTGGTATAGCTGCCGACTTCCAGTGCAAAGGCAGCTTTTTCGAATTCAGGCACCATCATGCCTTCGCCGAAATAGCCCAGATCACCGCCCTGTGCGGCAGAACCATCGGTTGAGCTTTCTTTTGCCAGATCTTCAAACTTGGCGCCGCCTTCAAGCTTCTTGATGATTGCTTTGGCTTCGTCTTCAGTTTTTACGAGGATATGACGCGCACGAACTTCGTTCTTCGCAGGCATTGCCGCGATTTCCTTGTCGTAACGGGCACGCACATCTGCATCGGAGATCTTGTCTACGATTGCAGTCTGGAAATATTCATTATGCAGCGCGCGGTCTTTCAGAAACTCGATGCGCTGTTTGAAATCTGCACTGTCGTCGAGTTTTTCAGTTTTCGCGGCAGCGGCCAGAACTTTGATATCAACCAGAGCAGCCAGTGCAGCAAGACGACGCTGATCATCCGGCAAACGGGAGAACTGCGGATCCAGATCGCTCGAAGCCTGATCAACTTCGCCCTGTGTCAGCTTAACGCCGTTTACAGTAGCAAGCACTTTGTTCGGATCGGCTTTTTCAGCCGGTTTTGCTGCAGTTTCAGTCTTTGCAGCGGTGCCTTGCGCATAGGCAGAGCCTGCAGCAGTGGTCAAAAGCAGACCGGCTGCAAGCTGAATCAGGACTTTACGGGTACGGGTCATCAGTGATTTCTCCTTCGGGGACGAAGTACCGTCCCAAGAATAAGGCAGAATTTTGCTGCTTCGCTCTCATTCGGATAAAGCAGAATAGTTTTTAGGCGATATGGCAATTTTCTGCACAATATATATATTTCAGCAGTAATAGTCCCTTTTGTTATGCGCATATAATCGCATTGCTCGGGACTATGACTGTTGTCAAATCATTGACATCGCCGCACTCCCCTC
Source organism: Pseudochrobactrum sp. XF203 (assembly GCF_020341615.1). NCBI lineage: Bacteria > Pseudomonadati > Pseudomonadota > Alphaproteobacteria > Hyphomicrobiales > Brucellaceae > Pseudochrobactrum > Pseudochrobactrum sp. XF203. The sequence goes on from NZ_CP084392.1 coordinate 2,840,705, forward strand.
TTATCTGTCCATCGGCTTTGCGTCCAGAGAGCTGCCAGAGAGAAATTGCGCGAAATGTCTTTTCGACAGCGTGTTTTCTTGCCATAAGTCTCGCATAAACAAATAAAGCCGATGACAGAGCGCCGCGCAGGCGGCGACACACTTGGCTGAAGATTTAAGAAAGGACCAGCGATGGTCAGCTTTGGCGGTCTCGCCCGTATGATTTTCGGCTCATCCAATGAGCGTCGCATCAAAGGCCTTCGTCCTCGCGCAGCAGAAATTACCGCGCTTGAGAAACAATATGAAGGCTTAAGCGATGCTGAGCTTCAGGCTAAGACCGATGAATTCCGTGCCCAGCTTAGCAGCGGCAAAACACTGGATGACATTCTGCCTCATGCTTTCGCCACGGTGCGTGAAGCGGCGAAACGCACACTTGGTATGCGCCCGTTTGATGTGCAGCTGATCGGCGGCATGGTGCTGCATGACCGCTCCATCGCGGAAATGCGCACCGGTGAAGGTAAAACCCTGATGGCAACGCTGCCGGTTTACCTTAATGCGCTTGAAGGCAAAGGCGTGCATGTCGTGACAGTCAACGACTATCTCGCCACCCGCGATGCGCAGACCATGGGCGTGCTTTACAACTTCCTCGGTCTGACTGTCGGCGTGATTGCTCACGGCCTTGATGACGATCAGCGCCGCGAGGCCTATGCCTGCGATATTACCTACGCAACCAATAACGAACTCGGCTTCGATTATCTGCGTGATAATATGAAATATGAGCGCGCCCAGATGGTGCAGCGCGAACATAACTACGCCATCGTCGACGAAGTTGATTCGATCCTGATCGACGAAGCCCGTACACCGCTGATTATTTCCGGCCCGCTGGAAGACCGCTCAGACTTCTATTCACTGATCGACACTTTCATTCCGCAGCTTGAGGCGGAAGATTACGAAGTTGACGAGAAGCAGAAGACTGCGATCTTCACCGAAGTCGGCACAGAAAAGATCGAAAGACTGCTGGAAGCTGCAGGTCATCTGAAAGGCGAAAGCCTTTACGATGTTGAGAATGTGGCTGTTGTTCACCACCTCAACAACGCCCTGCGTGCCCATAAGCTGTTCCAGCTCGACAAGGACTATATCGTCCGTAATGACGAACTGGTCATCATCGACGAATTTACCGGTCGTATGATGCCGGGCCGCCGTTATTCCGAAGGCCTGCATCAGGCACTGGAAGCCAAAGAAAAAGTAACGATCCAGCCGGAAAACCAGACACTGGCTTCGATCACCTTCCAGAACTATTTCCGTATGTATAAAAAACTGGCCGGTATGACCGGTACAGCAGCAACGGAAGCGGAAGAATTCGGCAATATTTACGGCCTTGATGTTGCAACCATCCCGACCAATCTGCCGGTTGCCCGTATTGATGCCGATGACGAAGTTTACCGTACGGTTGATGAAAAATATAAAGCCATCATCCGCGATATTCGTGAATCCCACGAAAAAGGCCAACCGGTTCTGGTTGGTACAACTTCCATCGAAAAATCCGAAATTCTGGCTGAACGTCTGAAAAAAGACGGAGTGAAGAATATTCAGGTTCTGAATGCCCGTTATCACGAGCAGGAAGCCTATATTGTTGCACAGGCCGGTGTTCCGGGCGCGATCACCATTGCGACCAATATGGCCGGTCGCGGTACCGATATTCAGCTCGGCGGCAATCTGGAAATGCGCGTGAAGGTGGAACTGGCGGATGTACCTGCCGGTCCTGAGCGCGATGCCAAAATTCAGGAAATCAAAGCGGATATCGCTCAGAAGAAAGAACAGGCACTGGCTGCCGGCGGTCTTTATGTTCTGGCGACAGAGCGTCACGAAAGCCGTCGTATCGACAACCAGCTGCGTGGCCGTTCCGGCCGTCAGGGCGATCCGGGCAAGTCGAAATTCTTCCTGTCTCTGCAGGACGATCTGATGCGCATTTTCGGCTCTGACCGTATGGATAGCATGTTGCAGAAGCTGGGTCTCAAAGAAGACGAAGCCATTGTGCATCCATGGATCAACAAAGCGCTGGAAAAGGCTCAGAAAAAGGTCGAAGCCCGCAACTTTGAAATCCGCAAAAACCTGCTCAAATATGATGATGTGATGAATGATCAGCGTAAGGTGATCTTCGAACAGCGTCTGGAAATGATGGATGCAGAAGATCTGACCGAAACGGTCGATGAAATGCGCCATGAAGTGATCGAGGATATGGTGCGTGCCCATATTCCTGAAAATGCCTATGCCGAACAATGGCGTGTGCCGGAGTTGAAGGAAGAGGTACTCAAAGTCCTCAATCTCGACCTGCCGGTGGATGCATGGGCGGCAGAAGAAGGCATTGCCGAAGAGCAGATCGAAGAGCGTATCAAGGAAGCTGCTGATAAGGCTGCTGCTGACCGTGCAGAGCGCTTCGGCCCGCAGATCATGGCCTATGTGCAGAAATCCGTCATCCTGCAGTCTCTGGACAATCTGTGGCGCGAGCATCTGGTCAATCTTGACCATCTGCGTTCCGTTGTCGGTTTCCGCGGCTATGCCCAGCGCGATCCTTTGAACGAATATAAGACCGAAGGTTTTGAACTGTTTCAGGCCATGCTGTCCAACCTGCGTGAAGTTGTGACATCGCAGCTGATGCGCGTGGAAATCATGCGTGAAGAACCGCAGCCGGAACTACCTGAAATGCATGGCCACCATATTGACGGCACCACCGGTGAAGATGATTTCGGCGAAGGTTCTGAAGGCCCGCGTCTGGCAGACAGCGACCGCTTTGTTGATCCGGCAGACCGTGATCCGGCTGATCCGTCGACATGGGGTCGTGTTGCCCGTAACGAAGCCTGCCCTTGCGGCTCCGGTAAGAAGTTCAAACATTGCCACGGCGCTTTTGTTTAAACGATAATATAAATTGATAAAGAACACCGCCTGTCTTCGCAGGCGGTGTTTTCTTTTGTGGTAAGCACATAGACTGACTTTTAAACTATTCTGTGCAACAACAGCTGCATATCAAAGTTTTTCCGAGAGACGCATTGCCTGCAAAATTTCAGATCACATCACTGGCTGAAAGATTCCTGCCTGCAAAACGGGCAGAACAGTTGCGTCCTTTTTTGCTACGGGCAGAGGGCTTGTTCTCCGGTGAGGATGAACAGGCTCAGGCCAAACGCTCTTCGCTGATTGCTTTTGCAATTCGCATTGCCGGTGCGGCTCTGGCACTGCTCAGTCAGGTTGTGCTGGCCCGTCTGATGGGCAGTTTTGAATTCGGTATTTATGTCCTTGTCTGGACGGTTACGCTTATTCTCGGCGACCTCGCCTGTTTCGGGTTCCACACCACTATTATCCGCTATGTTCCGCAATATTTGCAGAAGAAACAAACAGATGATGCACGCGGCATTCTGCGCACCGGCCCCGTTTTCGCGCTCATCAGCGCAAGCATCATTACCCTGATTGCAATTGTTCTTCTCAATAGTCTGAGTGCGCAATTTGCGCCCTATTACTGGCCTGCTTTCCTTATCGGCATTCTTTGTATTCCGGCTATTGCGCTCGGCAATATTTATGACGGCACAGCACGCTCACAGGGCTGGATTCTGGCAGCACTCAGCCCCGGCTATATTCTCCGCCCGCTGATGATGCTGCTGATCTTCATCTTGTTGCTGCTGACAGGATGGCAGCCGCAGGCCACCACAGCACTTATCGCAGCCTTTTCCGGCACTGCGCTGACCGTCATCAGCCAGCAACTATTCCTGCGCAAACGCATTGCAACAGTTCTGCCAAAAGGTGCGGGAACCTATCATTTACGGGAATGGATACGGGTATCCCTGCCAATTTTCCTTATTGAAGGTTTTTTCTTCCTGCTCATCAATATTGATGTGCTGATGGTCGGCCGCATGATGGAGCCGGACAGTGTAGCGCTGTATTTTGCAGTCACCAAAGTGCTGGCACTGGCACATTTCGTTTATTTTGCCGTCAAGTCCAGTGTGGCGCAGCGCTATTCCCAGCTGCTGCATGGCGGCGACAAGCAGGCCTTCAACGATTTCGCCCGCAACTCCGCCCGCTGGACATTCTGGCCGTCTTTATTGCTCGGCATTCTGCTGCTGGCCGCCGGTTGGCCTTTACTGGCATTGTTCGGCCATGAATTCACCAAAGGCTATCCGCTGCTGTTCATTCTGATTTTCGGGGTTATTGCACGTGCCAGTGTCGGCCCTTGCGAAAGCCTGCTCTCCATGTCCGGCAATCAGAATATCTGCGCGCTGCTCTATGCGCTGGCACTGATCGTCAATATCGCGCTGAACATTACCCTGATCCCGCTTCTGGGCTTGAGTGGCGCAGCAATTGCCACGGTCTGCGCTATGGCCACAGAAGCAGTCACCCTCTCCTTTGTGGTTTATAAACGTCTGGGTATCACAATGTTTGTGTTTGCCCCTTCAGCCCGCCATGCCGGAGATTAAATCATGATGCAAATCTTGCAGAAAGCTGAAGCTCTTGAGTATCTGAAAAATTTGCAGATCCCGTCTGTTGCAGAAGCAAATATTTTCAATCATCCGGATTTTTTGCGCCCTGCACTTGAGCATTTCGCATCCGATAATTGCGCAGTGCTCCTTGACGATGATTCTGAAACCGCATTTCTGATGCCCTTTCAGGTTTCCCGTGCCGGACTTGGTTTAAAAAAATCTCTTTGTGGCTGGAGCAATATCTATGCCACGCAAGGCACACCATTAATCGCTGCAGGCAATCCGACACACACTCTGGAAACAGCGCTGGCTGTATTGCAGCAACCGGAGCTCGGGTTGTCGGATACACTCATTCTGCCGGATATCAATCTCAATGCAGCTTTTGCAACTGCGCTCAAAGAACTGGCACAGCGCCAAAATCTGCCGCTTCATATCATGCGGCAGGAAGAGCGTCCGGTTTTGTCTAATGGCAGCGATGCAGAGAGCTATCTGACCAATGCAATCGGCAAAAATCATCGCCGTGAATATCGCCGCCTGTGGCGCAGACTGTCCGAAACAGGCAGTCTGGAGTACCGCATTATTACAGGTAAAACGGCGCTCAAAGATGCATTCAATGACTTTCTGTCACTGGAAGCTGCGGGCTGGAAAGGCACACGCGGCACGGCTTTTCTGAGCAAACAGGCTGATGCGGATTTTGCCCGTGAAACTGTCCGCGGCTTGGCCGAGCGTGATCTGGCGCGCATTCATACCCTGACACTGGATGACAGGCTCATTGCCAGCCTTGTGGTCTTTGTGCAGGGGGATCAGGCATGGACGTGGAAAACCGCCTATGACGAAGCTCTGCGCGCCTACTCCCCCGGTGTGTTGCTGATGATTGAAGTATTGAAAAACCATCTGGAAAATCCGGCATTGCGCATCACCGATTCCTGCGCCATTCCCGATCATCCGGTGATGTCGCGCCTGTTTCATGAGCGCGAGAGTTTCGGCACGATCATTCTTGGCCTGGGCGCCCAAAGCCAGCAAAACGTGTATAAAATAGCCCGTCAACTCGACCGCTATGACCGCCTGCGCTCAGCATTACGCCACATCAAATCCCGCCTGCAAAAACGGCTGAAACGCTAAGCGTCAGATCTTACGCGCCTGTACACGCTGCCCGAGCCAGACGCTGAACAGCACAATCGCCATACCGGTGATTTGCAACAAGTTCAGTTGCTGACCCAGCAGCCCCCAGCCAAGGATCACAGCGGTCAGCGGGCTTAAAAAACCAAGTGAAGCAGCGACAGATGATTCCAGCCGTGCCAATCCGCGAAACCACAAAAGATAGGTGACAGCACCGCCGATCAGACCGAGATAAATCAGTCCGAGCCAGTTTATCAGTGTCAGTACCGGCAAAGCCGGTTCCTGCGAGAAAGCTACCGGCACCAGCAACAAACCACCGGCCGTCAGCTGCCATGCGGTAAATGTGAGCGGAGAGACCGGCGGCTGCCAGTAGCGGCTCAGAACCGTGCCCGCAGCCATCGAAAATGCACCGGCCAGCGCCGCTATGATCCCTGTCTGATCGAGAGCACTGTCAGGCTTCAGCACCAGCAATGCCACACCGACAATCCCTGCCAGAGCAGCAGCAACCGCAACAATGCGCAATCTCGTTCCTAGCACCATTCGCGCCAGAAACACGACAATCAGTGGCTGCACAGCGCCCACTGTGGCTGCAACACCACCGGGCAAGCGATAGGCAGCGACAAATAACATTGCCCAGAAGAATGAAAAATTCAGCGCACCAAGGATAAACACACGCAGCCACCAGATACCCTGCGGCAGTTGCCGGACAAGCAGCAAAAGCAACAATCCCGCAGGAAGAGCACGCAGCATCGCGACTGTCATCGGATAACCGGCAGGCAGCATTTGCGTGGTGACAATATAGGTACTGCCCCAGATCGCCGGTGCCAATGCTGTCAGCAGCAAATCCGTGCGTGTCGATGTCATATATTGTCTCCGTAAGTTCTCATATGCCGGTACAGCGCACCATAATTACAATTATTGGAGATGATAATTTCTTGTTTTACGATTATATTACCAACCAAAAGTTTTGAATATTTTGATTACAGGCAAGATATGGATCAGCTCAGCGCATTACGTCTCTTCCGCAAAACCGCTGAGCTGGGCAGTTTTGCCGAAACTGCACGCGCAAGCGGTCTGACTGCGGCAGCGGTCGGAAAAAGCATCGGTGAGCTTGAAGCCCATCTGAAAGTCCGGCTATTCAACCGCACCACGCGACGCATGAGCCTGACGGAAGCCGGTACGCTCTATTATGATCAGATTGCCCCGATCATCGAACAGCTTGAAGAAGCCGACCGCTCGCTGACACCACATAATAATCAGCCATCCGGGCTATTGCGCGTGACGGCACCGCTGACCATGACAATTGTCAGCCTGTCGCGTTTCATACCGGAGTTTTTAGAGCGCTATCCTGAGATCACACTGGAGTTCAACCTCGATGACCGGCAGATTGATATTGTCAGGGAAGGTTATGATATCGCCGTCAAAGGCAGCGACAGTTTGAAGAATTCCAGCCTCATAAGCAGACGGCTGTCCACACTCCATCATGTGGTTTGCGCTTCGCCTTCTTATTTCGAAAAGCACGGTAAGCCTAAGGAACCAGCGGATCTGCGTCACCACAACTGTATCCGCTACAGCCTGTCCGGACATGTCCATGAATGGGAATTCCGCAAAGGAGAAAGAACAGAGCGCATACCGGTGACCGGACGCTATATTGTTTCATCCAGTTTTGCAGTGCGTGATGCTTTATGCGCCGGTTTCGGCCTCAGCCTGATCCCGCTCAGCTATGTGCAAAATGATCTTGCGGAAGGCAGACTGGTTACAGCACTGGACGACTGGCAGCAGATGGAAACCGGTATTTACGCCTTTTACCCGTCACGCCAATATCTGGCACCCAAGGTGCGGGTATTTCTCGATTTCTTAAGCGAAAAGCTCGAAAGTTGAGAAAATCAGTCACGGGCGCCCGGAACCCGTCCCCAGCGCTTCTTGGTGAAACAATTGATGTAAAGTCCCCATAAACCGGTTTTACCACGGACAAACACTCGCTTCACTTCACGTTTCAGCCTTTGCATTTTGGCCGGCGGGCAATATTGCGAAGACCGCTCAGGACTCAATGTGCTTTCCAGCCCCGCTTGCATGCAAATTGCAGGACTGACCTGATAAACCGTCATTTGCGGGAAGAAACCACAGGATGGCGTAAAGAGGAGATGATCGATCGGCGAGGCCGCATCATTCATACGGCACAGTAATTTTCTCGCGCAATCACGGGAAACAATATAACCGGCAGCAAGAATATGCTGGCTGCGCAATTGTGCCACTGTATAGTGACCGGCAATTGTCACAACCGGCTTATCAGTCAGAACTTTTTTGCCCTGAGTTTCAATTTTAATCAGTTCGGCATTATCCGGAATCCAGTCTGTGGATTCGAAAAACTGTCGCGTATCTTTCGACAGGGTCACATCATCTTCAAAAATCGCTGCGAAACGATCTTCACCCTGCGCTATAAGCTCCAGACATTTCCGGTGGCTCAAAAAACAACCGATTTCTGTTCTTGTCAGAGGCTCTTTCCAGGACGGTATGCGAATGATGGACGCCAATTCCTGATCGCTGAGATTTTTACCATCCACAGCCGCGACACGCTCAAAAGGAACTGACGCTTTGGCAAATTGCTCCTGCATGCGCACCAAGCGTTCAGGACAACGATCCAGATTAATCAAATAGGCTTTCACTGCAATTTCCGCCCTAGAGAATATTCTCTTTCGGTAAAATATGTCCGCATATCTTTCAAGAGATATTAGGTATATTTTACTCAAGTTTACAGTAAAAAAGTGAAAGAAAGTTACGGCGAAATTTTGTCAGGAAAAAAGTGGTGCGGGTGGTCGGAATCGAACCGACACTCCTTTCGGAACCGGATTTTGAGTCCGGCGCGTCTACCAGTTCCACCACACCCGCACATTCGCAGGCACTTCATACTCAAAGCGCTGCACTGGTGCGCCGAAATATAGTGAGAACCACCTTCCCGTCAACTGCAAAACCTGTTTGTTTCAAATTATTTCAACAAAATTCACCCGCGCAGAAAATTCAGCCTTTGCTCACGGATTGTAAAACCATTCATAACGAATTCCGGCACACATTGCCCTGCGAAGTTTTTCGTTTTACACACAGCATCAAAATTCCGCATGGCTTTGGCCTGTACCATCATAATTGCTGAGAACCGACAGAGGCCATCATGCTGCGCAAACTCTACGACTGGACCATTTCCCTTGCAGCGCGTAAATCCGCAGCTGCATGGCTGGCCGTCATCGCTTTTCTCGAAAGCTCGGTCTTTCTGATTCCTGCAGATGTCCTGTTCGTACCGATGGGTATCGCCCGCCCGAAAAAAGTCTGGCATTACGCACTGATTGCCACGGTCATGTCCGTGCTCGGTGGTATTCTTGGCTGGTATATCGGTCATTATGCCTATGAAACCGTCGCCAAGCCGGTTCTGCATTTTTACGGCAAGCTCGATACATTCGAAGCCATGCGCGGCAGCACCAGCGCCGATATGATTCTGCTGTTGCTCATCACTTCCGGCCTGTCTCATCTGCCGCCGATGAAAGTTGTAACCATTCTCTCCGGTGCCGCAGGCGTCAATATCTGGCTGTTTATCCTGTCAGCTATTATTACCCGTGGTGCACGGTTCATATTGCTGGCATGGCTGTTGCAGCGCTTTGGCGAACCGATCCGCAACTTCATTGAAAAGCGTCTCGGATTGATCGCAGCCACGGTTGCTGTCATCCTGATTCTGTTATTTATGGTCGTCAAATATCTTCACGCCTAAAAAGCATCAGGCAGCCATGTTTATGCCATAAGGTCATGGCTGAGCTGAGTTTAAACTGATTTTTGCAACAAGGATTTTCCTGTGTCTTCAACCGGTACTGCTCAGACACCCCGTTCGCAACATACGCTTATTTCAGCATTTCTTGCGGTAAGCATGGCCGGTGTCGTGGGCTCCGCACTGGCGTTTCAATATATTGGCGGTTATCTGCCGTGCAAATTATGCCTTGAAGAGCGCATTCCCTATTATATCGGCGTACCGCTGATGCTTCTCAGTGCATTGCTAGCAGCGCTTGGAAAGTCAGAAAAACTGACCCGTCTTTTCCTGCTGATCGCCGGATTACTGATGACCTATGGCCTCATTCTTTCCGTCTATCACTCCGGTGTGGAATGGAAATTCTGGGCAGGTCCTGCCGATTGCGCTACAGGCGCGGTTTCCATCACCACCAGCGCAGGCAATCTGCTTGGTGATCTCAATGCGGTTAAACCGGCCGCCTGCGATGTTGCCGCCGGACGCTTCCTCGGTATTTCCTTTGCCGGATGGAATGGTGTTGCCTCGCTGATCCTCGCAATCATTGCCTTTTACGGCGCATCGCTCAAAACTCGTAAAGCGTGATCTAAAAAACCGGAGCTGTATCTTTACGGCTCCAGTTCCACATCCCAGTATAAATAATCCATCCAGCTTTCATGCAAATGGTTCGGCGGAAACCGCCTGCCGTTTTTATGCAGATCAAAAACACTCGGCATATAGGGTTTTTGTCGCGGCCACATTTGCGCTTTGGCAGGCATCATGCCTCCCTTGCGCAAATTACACGGAGAACAGGCAGCAACCACATTTTCCCAGGTTGTTTCGCCGCCGCTGCAACGCGGTATAACATGGTCAAATGTCAGTTCATGATGCGCGCCGCAATACTGGCATTCAAAACGATCCCGCAGAAACAGATTGAATCGCGTAAACGCCGGATAGGTCGGCGGGGCAACATAGGTTTTAAGACTGATAACACTTGGCAGCCGCATGGAAAAAGTCGGAGAGCTGACTTCCGCCTCATATTCCGCAACAATATTTACGCGCTCAAGAAAAACAGCTTTGATCGCGTCCTGCCACGACCAGAGTGATAAAGGATAATAGCTGAGCGGACGAAAATCCGCGTTCAGAACCAGTGCCGGCAATTTGCCGGCAAATGCGGCAATGTTCAAGAAACACCTCCTTTGTGCATCTTGCAACACTGCGGTTCATGCGATTGCAAAACGCGGCTTCAAAGAGACAGAGCAAACACGCGGTTTACCCTGCTTGCATTCCATTCCGTCTCTGCCAGCTATATTTTTGAGGCGCTTCACTCTTCAATGTACCTGACAGAATGATACGTGAAAAACGAATGCTTTTACCGGTCATAATATGTAAGCAGGACATGTCAGTATTGTGAAGCCAGACTGTTTATCAGTCAATTTCTATTCATGCTGCCGATGGATAATCCTGTAACAAAATCAGCCCTGCGCTTTCAAAATTCCGTGCTTTGATAAGGAATTCAGTCCCAAAAGCGCAAACAGTGTTTGATTACACGCATTATCGGCTTTGAATATTGTAGACAATTATGTAAACATACATTGACAGCTTTGACAAAACAAAGCCGTAACCGTGCTTGTCCATCGCCGCCCGTTCAGACTAAGCTGCAAAGGACAAGCTGGTTAACATTGAGATCAGACAGGGAGCGAGTGATGAGTGGTCGTATTGAACATGCAGGTCTGCAGGTTGATCAGGAACTGAGCAATTTCCTGACAAGGGAAGTCTTGCCGGAAACCGGCATTGCGGCAGATGCCTTCTGGAGCGGTCTTGCCGGCATGGTCAAAGAACTGGCGCCCCGCAATAAAGCCCTGCTTGCCAAGCGTGACGATATTCAGGCTAAACTCGACGCATGGTATAAAGCCAACCGCAATTACGCGATGGCGGATTATCAGGCTTATTTGCGCGAAATCGGCTATCTCCTGCAGGAAGGTGAGGACTTTCAGGTCACCACCGCCAATGTAGACAGTGAAATTACCAGCCTTGCAGGCCCGCAGCTTGTTGTTCCTGTCATGAATGCCCGTTATGCGCTCAATGCTGCCAATGCGCGCTGGGGTTCGCTCTATGACGCACTTTACGGCACGGATGCTATCAGCGAAGACAATGGCGCGGAAAAAGGCAAAGCCTATAATCCTGTGCGCGGCGCAAAAGTCATTGCATGGGCAAAAGCATTTCTTGATGAAGCCACCCCGCTGAGCGATGGCCGCTGGGATGAGGTCACCGGTTTCTCTGTCGCCAATGGCCAGCTTGTTCTCACACTCGGTAACGGCAAAACTGCATCCCTGAAAAATACCCAAGGCTTTGCAGGCTATCAGGGCGATGCATCTGCCCCTTCCCTCGTGCTTCTGAAGAATAACGGGCTGCATATCGAAATCCGCTGCGATGCCGCTCATGTCATCGGCAAGACCGATCCGGCACATATTGCCGATATCACACTGGAATCGGCTCTCAGCACCATTCAGGACTGTGAGGATTCAGTCGCCGCGGTTGACGCTGCCGATAAGGTTCTGGCCTATCGCAACATTCTCGGCCTGTTCAAAGGCACTTTGTCGGAGAGCTTTGACAAGGGTGGCAAAACCATCACCCGCAAGCTCAATGCCGACCGTAGCTATACCGCACCGGATGGCTCCACCCTCACTTTGCCTGGCCGCTCACTGCTGCTGATCCGCAATGTTGGTCATCTAATGACTAATCCTGCCATTCTCGACAGTGAAGGCAATGAAATTCCGGAAGGCATTCTTGATGCAGCTTTCACCGCAGTGATTGCGCTCCACGATATCGGTACGCAGGACGGCAAACTCAAAGGCACGCATCTCAATTCCCGCACCGGTTCGGTCTATATTGTGAAGCCGAAAATGCACGGGCCGGAAGAAGTGGCCTTTGCCGCAGAAATCTTCGCTCGCGCTGAAGCATTGGCGGGTCTTAAGCCGAATACCCTGAAAATGGGTATCATGGATGAAGAGCGCCGTATGACGGTGAATCTCAAAGAAGCCATCCGTGCTGCCAAAGAACGGGTCTTCTTCATCAATACCGGCTTCCTCGACCGTACCGGCGATGAAATCCATACTTCTATGGAAGCAGGCCCTGTTATCCGCAAAGGCGAGATGAAACAGGCTGCATGGATTGCAGCTTACGAAAACTGGAATGTGGATACCGGCCTTGCCTGCGGACTGACCGGCCATGCACAGATCGGCAAGGGCATGTGGGCGATGCCGGATCTGATGGCGGCGATGCTGGAGCAGAAGATCGCCCATCCGAAAGCCGGTGCCAATACCGCATGGGTGCCGTCCCCGACAGCAGCAACATTGCATGCCACGCATTATCACAAGATTGACGTGGCAGCGGTGCAGAACCAGCTCAAGTCCCGCACAAAAGCCAAGCTTGAAGACATTCTGACCATTCCTGTTGCCCGCGACACCAATTGGGCACCTTCAGATGTGCAGGCAGAAATCGACAATAATGCACAGGGCATTCTTGGTTATGTGGTGCGCTGGATCGATCAGGGCGTTGGCTGTTCCAAAGTGCCGGACATCAACAATGTCGGCCTGATGGAAGACCGTGCAACCTTGCGTATCTCGGCACAGCACATCGCCAACTGGCTGCATCATGGCATTGTCAGCGAAGCACAGGTGATGGAAACCATGAAGCGCATGGCCGCAGTGGTAGATGCGCAGAATGCCGGTGATGAAGCCTATCAGCCGATGGCTGCGGATTTTGATGGCTCTATCGCTTTTCAGGCAGCCTGTGAGCTGGTCTTTAAAGGCCGCGAGCAACCAAACGGCTATACCGAGCCGGTTCTCCATGCCTGCCGTTTGCAGTTCAAAGCTGCCCAAAAATAAATTCTTGACGCTTTTCACAAGCGGCATAAAAGTGGCGGACAAGTTCTTCTTGTCCGCCACTTTTATTTTTGTTTTTGCGCATTACCCTACGCAAAACCGCTTCACACTTTTGCTGGAAATGCTTTGAGGCCGATCATGCTGACCATACGGCACGCTGACACTACCCACCTGCCCGCAATCCTTGATATTTATAATGATGCGATTGCCAATACGACGGCCGTTTTCATCAGCCAGAAGGTCAATTTGCAAAACCGTGCGGAATGGCTGACATCGCGCCAAAACGCGGGTTTTCCGGTACTGGTGCTGACAGAGGGGGACGAATTGCTCGGCTATGCCAGCTACGGCGCTTTCCGTGCTTTTGAATGCTATAAACACACGGCAGAGCTATCCATCTATATTGCCGGTCATGCGCGCGGCAAAGGTGCCGGTGACAGACTAATGCGCGCCTTGCTGGAACATGCAGCGGGCAACAATATCCATGTTCTGCTTGGTGCGATTGAAGCACAGAATACCGCTTCTCTCCGTCTGCATGAGAAACATGGCTTTACACAAACCGGTCTTCTGCCGCAAGTCGGCCGAAAATTCGACCGCTGGCTTGATCTGGTACTGATGCAACGCATTCTCTGAACACGCACTAATCTGGTCAAGCTCTGCAAAAGGAGCTTGATTTTAGAATTATTCCAAACTATTAAATTTAGAACAATTCTAAAAAGGAACTTCCATGTTCTCCTCCCTTTTCTCGCCGTCGCGCCGGTCTTTTGAAAGTCTCTCCGAACAGGAAATGTTGGCACTTGCCATTTCCTCCGAAGAGGATGATGCCCGCATCTATCTCAGCTATGCGGACGGATTGCGTGAGGCTTACCCACAATCCGCCAAAATTTTTGAAGCCATGGCCGAGGAAGAGCACAATCACCGTGCACGTCTGATTGAACTGCATCGCCAGCGCTTCGGCGAAACCATTCCGCTGATCCGCCGCGAGCATGTGCGCGGTTATTATGAACGCAAGCCCGACTGGCTGGTGCGCCCGCTCGGCATCGATAAAGTACGCAATATGGCGGCACAGATGGAGGAGCAGGCTGCACGTTTTTACGAACAGGCAGCCATGCGTGTTTCCGATGCTGCCACGCGTAAATTGCTCGGTGATCTGGCGCTGGAAGAAAAACATCATGAACAGCGCGCCCATCATCTGGAAGAAAAACTGACACCGGATAATGTGCAGGATGAAGAACGTGCCGGTGAGCGCAAACAACTGATCCTGACCTATATCCAGCCAGGCCTCGCAGGTCTGATGGATGGTTCGGTTTCCACGCTGGCACCGATTTTTGCCGCGGCTTTTGCCACGCAGGATACATGGCAGACTTTTCTTGTTGGCTTGTCGGCTTCCGTCGGTGCCGGTATTTCCATGGGCTTCACAGAAGCTGCCCATGATGACGGCAAACTTTCAGGCCGTGGCTCGCCAGTCAAACGTGGCCTTGCCAGCGGTATTATGACCACTGTCGGCGGCCTCGGTCATGCCCTGCCCTATCTGATTACCGACTTCTGGACTGCAACCGGCATTGCGGTATTCGTCGTCTTTGTCGAGCTCTGGGCGATTGCCTATATCCAGAACCGCTTCATGGAAACACCGTTCATGCGCGCCGCTTTTCAGGTCGTACTCGGCGGTGCACTGGTGCTCGCAGCCGGTATTCTTATCGGTAATGCCTGATAAAAATTAGCCTGCCACAACAGCAAGCGTTGCGGCAGGCTTCACTACAGACTGCTCGTCCATAAACGGCTCAATGCAGATATGATTGGGCTTGTTAATAGTCACAAAACTATTGCGCGGCACCGCCATCCAGTTTTCAGCAACACCGTCCAGCGGCTCAGACACAACACATATTCCCGTAGAGGATGCCATTTTGGCGGTGTAAAGCGTTGGTGCATAAGTATCGCTGGCATAGCGCACTGCAAACAGTGAATGACCATCCGAGAATGCTGCTGTCAGCCGGATAAAAGGCGGCACTTTTGCACTTTCCGCAGCCTCATAAATTGTCTCGACAGTGCGCGTCAGAGCACGGAGCGGATCATCATCCAGCCCGAAATGCAGCATCAGCAGGAAGAAGAGTTCTGAATCGGTCGAACCTGACTTGTGGCTGTAAAGCGCATCCGGCAGCAAACTCTCCAGCGGACGGCGCAAACGGTCAAAACTGCCGATCTGACCATTATGCATAAAGCTCCAGCGCTGAAACACGAACGGATGGCAATTTGCACGGCTGGTTTCACCACCGGTGGAAGCACGCACATGCGCCAGAAACAGGCGCGAATTAATCTGGCGCGCAAGACTGCGCAAATTCTGGTCAGACCATGCAGGCAGAAGATCGCGGTATAATCCCGGCTCCTCGCGCGTGCCGTACCACGCCACGCCAAAGCCATCGCCATTGGTCGCGGTTTTCGCCTCAGTCGCATGATGGCTTTGCGCGATCAGCGAATGACAAGGCGAAGTGATAATATCTTCAAGATACAGATCAGATCCGAAATACGCAGCCCAGCGGCACATGAAACACACTCTGACAAGTGAGCGAAAGATAGGAACCTGCCGTTATTTATAGCCGGTTACAACAGTGATCTTCCGCCACTATAGTTAACAATTCACTATTCAGCCGCGCGCTTATGCGTTTTGGCGTAAAGCTTCGCGACAATAGTGCTGGCTGTTTTGTCGAATAAAAATGGCAAAATTGCATGGATCAGAGCTGCAAAAGCAGCTGCAAAAAGCTTGAATGAAAATTTGCCCGCAAAAGCCATATGCTCAAAATAAGTTTCGTTGACGGATGCCGGATGTTCCGTAAACAGACGTGAAATTTTGGTTTGCATGAGTTTCCCCGTTATCAATTTTAAAATCAGCAAGATAGGTTTCTGATTTAAAATACTAACACCGTCAAACGCATATTTTGTCTCAAAAAATCCTTGATAATACAAATCTTTGGGACAATTATCCCTATATGACACATAATATAGACGAAACAGACCGCCGCATCCTTCAGGAATTACAGAAAGATGCCACTCTATCGGTAGACGCGCTTTCCGCCCGTATCCACCTGTCGCGCAATGCATGCTGGCGGCGGCTGAAGCGGCTGGAAGATGACGGCATTCTCAAAGGCCGTGTTGCAATCGTGGATGCCGACAAGCTCGGCCTTGGCCTCACCGTTTTCATGCTGATCAGAACCAGCAATCATGATCCGAAATGGCTGGAACAATTTCGCGCGGCAGTCACATCGCTAACAGAGGTTGTCGGCGTTTATCGCATGAGCGGGGATCTTGATTATATTATCCGTGCCCGCATTGAAGATATGAAAGCCTATGACCGGCTCTATCAGAAACTCATCACCCGTGTGCCGCTGTCAGATGTCTCTGCGTCCTTCGTAATGGAAGAAATTAAGGACAGCACGGAAATCCCGCTTTTCGGTTACACACCATAAGAAAAGAGCCCCTAAAGCGTATCCCGAAAAGTGCGAAGCGGTTTTCGAATAAGATACGCGTAAAACAAAGAGTTAGAGCGGTTCTACCGATGCAATACTAACCGGAACCGCTCTAATTATTTTTGAAAAAAGCATACGGCTCTTTCAAAAAGAGCCTCAATATGTTTAGTGCTCATTTTAAATCATATATTGCTGAAAAGGGTTTATCATGTCTGCCAATTCCCCTTCATCATCCAGCCGCCCGAAGCTCGGAATTGTCCGTCTTGAACATGCTGCAGGCCTTGATCTGCCAGCCTATGAAACATCAGGTTCTGCTGGTGTTGATCTGCGTGCTGCCGTACCGGAAGACCGCCAGATCGTGCTGCTGCCGGGTCGCCGTACACTTGTGCCGACCGGCCTGATTTTTGAACTGGAAGAAGGTTATGAAGCGCAAATCCGTCCGCGCTCCGGTCTGGCTTTCAAACATGGCATCACCTGCCTGAACACTCCGGGCACCATCGACAGCGATTACCGCGGCGAAGTCAAAGTCCTGCTGATCAATCTCGGTGATGATGATTTCCGCATCAAGCGCGGCATGCGCATTGCGCAGGCGGTGATCTCTCCTGTTGTGCAGGTTGAAATTGAAGAACGCTCAGAAGTCGGCGTAACCGAACGCGGTGCCGGTGGTTTTGGCTCAACCGGCCATAAATAAGAGTGCTGTAAAGCTGAAATTAAAAAGCCCCGCATGAAACTCATGCGGGGCTTTTTTATGCTCTTATATCAGTTGAATTTGAAAGGCACCTGAAACGGAATCCGTGCAGCTGCCATTGCCGGTGGCGGTGCCGGAACCGGTGAAGCCGCTTTCACAGCTGTCAAAGCAGCCTGATCCACTTGCGGATTGCCTGATGTCCCCGAAATACGGGCAGACAATACATTACCCCCTGCATCAATCACAAAAGCAATCTGCACAATGCCTTTATCGCCGCGTCCAAGCTTGCGCTGTGCTGTGCGTTTCTTACGCTCAAGATGTGCCTGCACTTTCGACTGCCATTTTGCCGAACTGACACCGGCAGATGCCGAGCTCTGGCGATTGGCATTGGCTGCAACGCGGGAAGAATTCTTCGCATTGATTTGCGGTGCGGAAGCGGCCTGTGTCTGCTCAGCTTTCTGAGTTTTCTTGGCTTTTTCCTTAGGTTTCGGCTTTTCTTTAGGCTTTTCCTGCTTTGGTTCTTTCTTTTCGACCTTAGGTTTTTCAACAACCTTCGGCAGAACCACTTCAGGCTTCGGCGCTTCAATGATTTCCGGAACTTCTTCGTCTACCGGCTCAGCTTCAGCCACTTCCTGAGGCTCTTCAACAGGTTCTTCAGGCGTTACTTCTTCAACCTGTTCAACCGGTTTTTCCGGTTCGATTTCAGCTTCATCGGGATTTTGGGAAGCCTCGGCAGAAGGCGCAATGGAATCTTCTTCCACTTCCGGTGCCTGAGGAACCGGATCAAGCTCCATCATAATCGCTGCAGGCGGCTCACCATCCGGCACCATTTCCGGCACCGATGCATGTAGGGCATAAGCACCGGCTGCATGTGCCATCAACACGGCGGCACCGGCACCCAGCCAGCGCACCATATCTTTCCAGAGACCAGATGACGGTTCAACTGCGGAACCGTTTTTCATACCCCGAACCGGCGGATGATCGATCGGTAATTCCTTCACGTCTCACTCTCCTGCATTCTGGCCCGAAGTCTGACCCGAGCTTTGAGCTTCAGGCTGACCTGCCGGTGATCCCGCTGCAGGCGCACCGGTTGCATCACCCGCACCAAGCGTTTCCAGACCGACCAGCGCGATTTTGAGATAACCGGCCTCACGCAGCAGGTTCATAACATTCATCAGCTCGCCATAGCCGACAGTCTTGTCTGCACGGAGGAAAATACGCGTGTCTTTATTGCCTGCCGCCAGACGATCCAGTGTCGGCGCCAGCAAATCACGATTTACCGCGTCATTACCAAGGCTGAGGCTCAGATCTTCCTTCAGCGTCAGATAAACCGGCTTGTCAGGGCGTGGCTGCGGCGTAGCACTGGCCGCAGGCAGATCAACATTAATATCAACGGTTGCCAGAGGCGCTGCCACCATGAAGATAATCAGAAGCACCAGCATCACGTCGATAAACGGCGTTACGTTGATTTCATGGCTTTCCTGCAGGTCATCACCGGCATCTTCACGCAAACGGCTGCCCATCTTCTTTACTCCGCTGCTTTCGTGGCCGGAACAGTCTGAGCCGCATTCTGACGGACTGCCTGTTTCTGCACAATGTCACGGGCTGCACGCATATCCAGATCACGGCTGACAAGACGCTCAACACCGGCACTCACATCGGCCAGCAGATGGCGATACGCGGTCACCGAACGGGCAAACATATTATAAATAATCACTGCCGGAATAGCGGCGACAAGACCGATCGCCGTTGCCAGAAGCGCCTCGGCAATACCCGGTGCCACAACAGCCAGATTGGTGGTCTGCGCTTCGGAAATACCGATAAAGGAATTCATAATCCCCCATACAGTACCGAACAAACCGACAAATGGTGCAACAGAACCAATTGTTGCGAGAATACCGGTGCCTTTGGCAAGGCGGCGTCCTGCACCGGCTTCAATACGGCTGAGACGGGAAGCAACGCGTTCTTTCAGGCCTTCCCCGCCGACATAAGCCGCAGCAGATGCAGATTGTGTTACTTCTTCCTGTGCCGCACGGACAAGATGTGCACCGGGACCACGGGTTTTATCCAGCGCCTGCACTGCAGAAGCCAGATTGTCCGCATGGGATACTTCCTTCAAGGCGCGACGGGCACGGCTGCGGGCACCGGTAATTTCCAGTGTTTTGGCAAGCCAGACTGTCCATGTGGCCAATGATGCAATCGCCAGACCGATCATAACGGCTTTAACAACCCAGTCAGCAGCCATGAACATGCCCCAAGGGGACAAATCATGCGGAATCTGCAAGCCGTTATCAGCGGTGCGAACCGGTGCGGCAGCCTGAGACTGACCGGCTTCCGGTGCAATACTGACCGGCTGACCGGCAGGTTCTGTTTGCGCAGGCGTTACGGCAGACGGCGCGGACTGAGAGGATTGAGCTGCGGGATTGACCGGAGCCGGATTTGTTGCTGCCGGAGCAGCAGTGCCTGTGGCTGGCTGCGAGGCAGCAGGCTCATTGGCAGGAGAAGATGTGGCCGGAGCGGACGTCGGTACCTGTGCCGCTGGCGCTACAGGCGCTGCAGCAGGAGCAGATGGCGCTGCCTGAGTCGCAGATTGTGTTTCCGGAGAGGTTTGCGGGGCAGTCTGCTGTGGTTGCGCTTCCTGCGCCATAACCGGCGCTGAAAGTGTCAGCACATTACCGCCCGCAAGAAAAGCGGAAAGAATGAAAGCTGACAATCCTGTCTTGAATGATATTGCTGCCTTGGACACTGTCTTAACCACCGCGACGACCTCACTGCATTTCATTATCAGGGACAGCCGGCCTGTATTATTTCCAGCCTGTACAGGATCAACCTGCTCCGCATTTATGCGGATGTGCTGCATCAACCAGCAACTGCCTTTTTCGGGTTATGCAATACAACCATCAAACATGACTTCGCAAGTCATGTTTTAAAAAAACCCGTCATTCTGCTGTTATTTGACCGGAAAGCGGAAGTTATTCACCAAAACAAACGGATGTTTTACGAATTTCATCACTGTCGCAAGGATTTCTCACATCCGCAATGCAGCTCCGGTGAGTCGCAGCTCCAAGTTATGAGGGCACTATAACGGCAAAACCATAATATGACAATTTGAAACAAGTTTGAGCGCAAACCCGATAATCAGGGAAATATTAAGATCCTGACAAGGAACAATCATAAACCTGACGCATTAAAGCCGCATAATGTAGTGCATACCGTTATTGACTGACACCAATATCATCATGCTCCGGAGACAGTAGATGTTGCACAAAGACATGCAAACCATTGAAACTGCCGCCCGTACCGCAATGGCGGGATCTTATGAACCGGAACAACAGGAAAATGCGGTCTTACGTACCGGTTTTTATGTGACAGCCGGTTGTATTTTGATTGCAGCTCTCATTCTTATGATTGCCTGACACTCCTGCACTTTCTATCAGGTTTCCAATACAGGCTATGCCCGGCATATGCCTGTCTGCTTCCGCATGATCTGAATTTGGAAACTGTGGCAATTAACCTTGGCAGCTGAATGTCTTCCGCCCCCGCAACTGCTCTCTGGCGATGAATGCACGGAACCATTACGTTAAAGCCACGTTATATTTCTGAACCCAGACAATATGACTGAGCAGTTTCAAAGAAAATGAAATTGCTCAGTCATTTGAAATTTCAGCTTCCGGAGGCATCCATGGCTCGTGATACCAAAATCGTAAATGACATTCAGGACGACAGCACAGCAGAATTGCAGGCACAGATTGCCCAGCTTAAAGAAGATATTGCATCGATTGCCGCAACACTGACAGAAATGGGCTCACGAAAAATCAATCAGGCCAGACAAGATGCATCCGATGCCTATCAGGATATTTATGAACAGGGTGAAGATGCTCTGAGCTCCCTGAAGGACAGTGCCTGCTCCCTTGAGCAACAGGTCACCGATTATGTTCAGGAACGTCCGGTCACATCGATCGCTCTGGCGGCCGCGTTCGGTTATCTTTTCGCAGCTCTGACACGGCGCTGATATGCTGAAACTGTTCACACCGGTCATTTCAGCCATTATCGGCAGCGAAGTGCAGGCCGCAACGCAGCGTGCCAAACGCAGTGCCATTCTCTATGCGATTATGGCCGTGGCGCTGCTCACAGGTGCGTTCTTTCTACTCCTCGCAGTCTTTTTCATTCTCATGATGAAATACGGTCTGATTATCGCAGCTCTGATGATCACAACTGGCTGTGTGGTGCTGGCGATCCTTGCCTATATCGTCAACCGCGTGATGGATAAGGCCGAGAAACGCCGTCTAGAAGAAAGACGCGCTGCCATTGACACCAATGCAGCGCTCACAGCAGCAGCGGTTGCCGCCGTGCCGACCTTGCTCAAGAAACCGCTTTTAACTTTAGCAGTACCGCTTGCAGGACTGATTGCAGTGACATTGCTGTCGCGGGACAAAAAATCCGGCAATAAAAAGCAGGATCAGGGCGGATAAGTTCCGCCCCCTCTCCCTTCGCAGTTTTAGGGCCGCAGTGTTAGGGCCGCAATGTTCGGGTCAAGGAGTTCAGTCCGCAAAGCCAAACCCTAAGGAGACCATTAATGACCAGTTCAACAAAAGCACAGCTTAATGAGATCCTCGCAGATATGTCCCTCACCAATCTGGATAAATCTGCTGCTATTCTGAAACTTCAGGAAGATGCGCGCGATCTCCAGCGCGCCGCAACAGAAGGCGGCATGGATCCTGATGACGGGCTGAACAAGGACCTGCGGGAAATTGAACTTGCACTGGAAACACTCGGCGTCAGTTCGGATGAGACCGGAGCAGCAACGCTTTAGAGCTTTTCTGCCAGAGCATGTCGCGGAAAAGTGGCACCAGTTTTCCGATAACGACATGCGCGACACAAGGAGACAGAGAGAGCGCAGTGGATACAATTAAACACGTCACGCTCTGATTGCTCCGGCTATAAACAACACCGCACAAAGCGATTTGTGCGGTGTTTTTCATGCGCTCACCAAATTCTGCCCATCAGTTCTCACTCTGCGGCACCAGCACGCGCAATGCCGCCGGATGAATACGGATATCCAGCTCGGCCGGTAATGGCAGTAATTCACCGTCAACAGACATATACTGATGCGCTTTATGATTGAGGATTGTCAGCTGAACTGAACGGGCATGGTCTTCCTCAATTGCCAGATTACTGCGCCACTGTCCGCGCGCAATATCCCAGAACAGCTTAAGCA
The DNA here is from genome assembly GCF_020341615.1 of Pseudochrobactrum sp. XF203. Lineage (NCBI taxonomy): Bacteria > Pseudomonadati > Pseudomonadota > Alphaproteobacteria > Hyphomicrobiales > Brucellaceae > Pseudochrobactrum > Pseudochrobactrum sp. XF203. The sequence continues at coordinate 2,863,283 of NZ_CP084392.1, forward strand.
TGCCACTGACAGGCAAAGGTTTTGCCAGATAAAAGCCGAGATGTCCTGTCTGCACATCCGGTGCAACGGGCAGCACGCTGTCTCCGTAAGGATTGTTCGACACGGCAAGGGCAGAATACACCCCTCTAACGGCACGCCCGTCAATATCCGCAATCGCTTTCACGCGCGGTACATGGGTAATCAGCTGCCCCATAGCGCGGAAATTCGCCAGAATTTTCCCCACCCGTGAAGCATAGCTGTATTTTTCACGATATCTGACCAGCATCGGATGCAGGCCGATTGCCACCTGATGCACAAAGGACTGGCCGTTGCAGGTGCCGATATCAACATTTTCAGCACCGGCCTTTGCCAGTGCGTGAATGGCCTCGGTAACATTTTGCGGAATATTCAGTGAGCGGGCGAAGAGGTTCATCGTACCGGCTGGCAACACGCCCAGAATTTTATCATTCTGCCAGGCCAGTGCAGCTGCCGCAGAAATCGTGCCGTCACCGCCACCGGCCAGCAGCACATCATAATCATGATTTTGTGCGGCTTTTTCCAAAGCAGCAAGAATATCATCACCATCCGTCAATACACAGGACAGTTCATGTCCCTCGGCAGCAAAAGCAGCACATGCGTCATCAATAAACGCATCAATATCCATCGTCCGCAAAGTGCCGCTTTGACTGTTGAGAACAGCAATAATCTTCAAATAAATCTCCGCTCCGGATGACAGCTAATCATTCGGTCACACTCTGATGATCGTAAAAACCGTTTAGAAAGAGCGCATCGTCACTTGGGACGACGTATCATCGGGGCCGTAATCGGAATTACCTTTAACATCGAGCAATTCCTGCAGCCGGACACGCGCACGGCTGACACGGCTCTTGATTGTGCCGACAGCACATTCACAGATTTCGGCAGCTTCCTCATAGGAAAAGCCGGAAGCACCGATCAGAATAATGGCTTCACGCTGATCATCCGGCAATTCGTTGAGAGCCTTGCGAAAATCCTGCAAATCCAGCGATCCGTATTGTGACGGATGAACGGCCAGCCGTTCCGTATACAGCCCGTCCGTATCCTGTATCTCACGGCCGCGCTTACGCATCTGGCTGTAAAATTCATTACGCAAAATCGTAAACAACCAGGCTTTGATATTGGTGCCCATTTCGAAACTGTCGCGCTTGCCCCACGCTTTCATAATCGTATCCTGCACCAGATCATCAGCCTTATCCTGCTGACCTGATAAAGATACCGCGAAAGCCCGCAAGCCCGGCAAGGCCGCAAGCATCAGCCGCTTGAATTCGTCTCTCTCCTCCGCCATTCCTGTCAATTCCTTGAATGAGAAGCAGATTTACGTTCAGCCTGATCCAGTTTCTCCAAAAGATCAAGAAAACGGTCAGGAATCGTTTCATCCTGAATACTGGAATAAAGAGCACGCAATTTGGAACCGATCTCGGAATTGGGTCCCAGTTCATCGCCTTTATTCAAACTGCCTGCCTGCGAACTGCCTTGCGCGGAAAAATCGCGCGAAAATGAGGTCATAGCGTTGTCTTGATCCTGAAGCGGTTTCTTAGTGTTGGTCATCTCAGTCGTATTCCGGTTAATGCCACCAGAGCTCAGTTGCGGCTCTGATGTGATCTTGATGCGGCCTTGGTGCGGCCCTGTTTCAAGCACTAAAACCCTGCCCGATTGAGACGCTGTATCCAAGTCATAATGCGGGCGTGAATAATTAGTTCCCAAACACAGGAACAATTTTTATAGTCAGCCGTTAGAACCATAAACAGGCTGTAATCCTATCAGCCCATATAAATGGAGCATTCAATGTCATTGTCCACGCGTATTGCACCACATTTGCCATATCTGCGCCGTTTCTCGCGCGCCGTGACCGGCTCTCAGTCAGCCGGAGATGCATATGTTGCAGCAATTCTCGAAACTCTGATCGATGATATTTCTGTATTTCCTGAGGCCTCATCCGATAAGATAGCGCTCTATCGTCTTTATTCCAGTATTTTCGACCGTACTTCTGTCGAAATTCCGGAAACCGACTCCCAGCATGCATGGGAAAAGCGGGCCGCAAATAATCTAGCAATGCTGACCCCGCGTTCGCGTCAGGCCTTCCTTCTGGTTTCCGTTGAAGGCTTTAATGAACAAGAAGCCGCAGAGATCATGCAGGAAGACGAAGCCGGTTTTTCAGCTCTGCTGACAGAGGCCTCGGAGCAGATTTCCCGCCACGTTGCCACCCGCATTCTGATTATCGAAGATGAGCCGCTGATTGCCATGGATATTGAGCAGATGGTGGAGACTCTGGGGCATGAAGTTGTGGGCATCGCCCGCACCCATCAGGAAGCGCTGACACTTTATAAGGCAGAAAAACCGTCGATGGTTCTGGCGGATATTCAGCTTGCAGACGGCAGTTCAGGCATCGATGCGGTCAATGACATTCTCAAAAGCGATACAATTCCGGTTATCTTCATTACCGCGTTCCCGGAACGTCTTCTGACAGGGGAGCGCTCGGAACCGACCTTCCTCGTCACCAAGCCGTTCAATCCGGATATGGTGAAGGCGCTTATCAGTCAGGCGCTGTTTTTTGAAGAAGGTTCACTGGCAAGAGCATCATAATTGGCAAATTGAACAGGGATTTGTGCTGAAAATGCTTTAACCGGAACCAAAACCCGCAACGGGCGTTATTTTAACATGCAATGACCTTCAAAAATCCGGTCATTCCATAAAGCGGGCAATTCTTTACCTGCCTGCAAGAGGAGGTTGACATGTTATATTATGCTGTTGTTTTTCTGATTATCGCCATTATCGCCGGTGCTTTGGGTTTTGGTGGTATTGCCGGTGCATCAACAGGCATAGCACAAATTTTGTTCTTTATTTTCCTCGGCTTACTGTTGCTGTCACTGATCGCCAGCATCATAAGGAAAGCATAAATGCTGAAAAGCAATCCGATCCGAAAACATCTGAACGGGACGCCCGCGACGCGTCCCGAACCTGTCTTGTGCGGAGCAATCCTGTACCGCAGCTTATGCCGGTTTTAAGCACAGAAAGCGCAGACTATGGCTCCTACTTCGCCCGTTTCAGGATATAGCAGTGCCGCTCAGATCCGGTTGCGCTCTATGTTGCGAGCCATAAGAAACAGCAATGTTTCGGTTTTTTATCAAACCACGGATATGAATTACACTTGGGTGGAAAATCTGCCGGAGTTCTGGCTTTTGCCATGGCGCACAGGCATCAGCGAAAGCGACCTGATGCCTAAAGATGTTGCGGCCAGACTGACAACTGCCAAAAACCAGCTACTTGCGACCGGCGATGCCCAACGTCTGGAAATTTCGTTCCCCGACAAGAAAAATCCCCGCTGGTACGAGTTCTTCATCGATTCCGACAAGGATGAAAGCGGAGAAACTATCGGCATCGTCACGACTGCCGTTGAAATAAGCGAGCTGAAACACCGCGAACAGGTTCTCAAAATATTGTTGCGCGAAGTCAGCCACCGCTCAAAAAACCTGCTGGCCATTATTCAGAGTATCGCCATGCAGACAGCACGGTTCTCCGGCTCGGTGGATCAGTTCTTGCAAAAATTCCGCGGCCGTCTCTATTCCCTGTCCAATTCGCAGGATCTGGTAACGGATTCCAACTGGCATGGCGCAGCCTTTCGGGAATTGCTGCATTCACAGCTGGAAAAATACATCCATCCCAAAGACCCGCGCCTGACGATTACCGGCAAAGATGTTTATCTTTTTCCCGGAGCCGCATTGCATGTCGGCCTTGCTTTCCACGAGCTGATTGTCAATTCCGCCTCCTATGGCGCACTGGCCTGTGAAAATGGCAGCCTGACGATTTCAGCGGAGCTGGAGCCGGACGGTGAAGGCGAGATGGATCTGATTATTCACTGGAAGGAAACAAGTCCTGCAACGGAAAACGATCTGTCCGGCCGTCCGCCGGATATATTAGCTACCGAAAACCACATGCATGATGAAGTGTCAGACCTTAAAGTAAAATCCTATGAAACATCCCGTTTCGGCAGCGCGGTTTTGCTGCGGATCGTTCCTCAGGCCGTCAGCGGCACAGCCTGCTACAGGATTGAGGATAAGAGCGTAGAATATTATCTGCGCATTCCCCACCGGAATTTCGATTTTTAAGCTCGCCGGAAATGCCCGCTGATGAGCCATTGCACAATATTAAATCTGCTGCATCAGAGCGCCTAGAGCATAATTCCTTAAACTTGGATCAGTTGAAGGTAAAATTATGCTCTAATTTTAAAGTGTTAGAGCGGCCTTTGTGTGCCAAGTCTGGCACACGGCGCTCTAGAGCGGTTTACGTCCGGATTGGATCATAGCGCTCGCTCCAGATTATTTATTTGGTCGCATTATCACGGGCGTCAAGTTGATCCAACTTGACTGTAAAATGCTCTAGAGCCCCGTTGGGCGCACAAAGGTCGCTCTACTTTAAATTCTCTTGGATGGCATAAAAAAATAGCGCGCTCCGGAACAACAGCTCCGTGAGCGCGCGGACCGGGGATTAGGGGGCGTGCCCGCGGTCGGTGAAAGGCCGAACTTGTGAGGGGGCGGAAAGTCAGCCTTTCACAAGGTTCATAACGCCCATCCAGGCAATAAGTTTCACACGAAACTGCATTATTTAAAAATAAATTCTGAAACGCGTCGGAATTTATTTCTTCAGCTTGCGGCCATAGAGTTCAAAACGGTGATGGATAATTTCATAACCCAGCGATCGGGCTATCTCTTCCTGTAATTTCTCAATCATTTCCGAATGAAATTCGATCACATCACCGGTTTCCATATCAATGAGATGGTCGTGATGCTGATTGCCTGCCTGCTCGAAACGGGACGGCCCGCCGTCAAAAGCATGACGGTGAATAGCCCCCTGCTCTTCCAGCAATTTCATGGTCCGGTAGACAGTCGATAATGAAATACTGTTATCCACTTCAACAGCACGCTTGAAAATTTCCAGCGCATCCGGATGTCCGTCCGTCTGGGACAAAATATCCAGAATAACCCGTCTGGGGCGCGTGATCCGTACACCCGCATCACGAAGCTGTTTTTCATAATCATTTTTCATTATTAAAATCCCCATAGAACCCGACACTGTGCCTTAAACACAGCGCCAAGCGCAATTGCGGGTGAAACACGCATACTATGTCTGCACCATCAGCGGAACTGAACCGTGACGATTTCAGATGTCACTTTTACAAAACTTGGAACTCTCGTCAAACCAACAGGAATGAAGAATCTCTGATGTGCAACTTATAAATGAATACCGGTCAGGCAAAGCCCTGATCCGGCCAGACTGTTGTTGTGCAATAGTTTATCCCGCACTTATATATGTCCAATATATGCCCAGTGGAAATTTGCAGACAACAAAAAGCTCCGCACCGGTACTGTCCGGTGCGGAGCTGATCTGTCAAAACAGAAATCTATTCGAGATTGCCGAGGCGCATACGTCCGACAAAGCGCGACTGGCGATAGTCATAAATCATGATCTCGGTACCGCCATCCGGCAGCAGGGTCTCAAGCGATACAAGATTACCCGAGAGGCTCTGTGACAGGAGACGTGTCCCCGGAGCCAGTTCCAGCTGGGATTCAACCATTGGCAGCGGCTCGGCAGCTTTGCCTTCTGCATTCTGCGCCTGCGCGTCTGTTTTCGGAGCCTGTCCCGGAATATCCGATTGAGCTGTTTCAGTTTCTGCTGTATCGGGTGCCTTGTTGATTTTATAAACAACCGCAGCCAGCACCGCCATAAGACCTATCACCATAATGGCGATTGATATAATCAGCAGGCGAACCATTTTACGACGCACACGTTCCATAGCCGGATCGAGTTGAGGCTCCTGATACGTCTGAGCAGCATATTGCTGCTGTTCCGGGTGCTCTTGATAATAGTGGTCCTGCATTAAGGTCTCCGATTACTGATATCGCGAGGCGTGATAACGAAGGGAAGAGACGATTGAAAGAGCTAATTGCCGACGCAGATGCCGCAGGGAAGCGGCTGGATCAGTGGCTTGCTTCTCAACTCACGCCTGATCTTTCACGAAATCGCATCCAATCACTCATAAGTGCCGGCCATGTACAGGTAGACAACCGGACTGTGAGTGAGCCTAAGCACAAATTGCGCGAAGGTTCAACGATTGTACTGCACATTCCGGAAGCCGAACCCGCTGAACCACAGCCGGAAGACATTCCGCTTGATCTCCTTTATGAAGATAATGACATAATTGTGGTCAACAAGCCTGCCGGACTGGTTGTACACCCGGGAAATGGCAACTGGACCGGAACTTTGGTTAACGCTTTGATACATCATTGCGGTGACAGCCTCTCCGGTATCGGCGGCGTCAAACGTCCGGGCATTGTTCACCGGCTGGATAAAGACACATCCGGCGTGCTGGTTGTCGCCAAACATGACAAGGCGCATCAGAACTTAAGCGCACAATTTGCCGATCACGGTCGTAACGGCATGCTGGAACGTGCCTATATGGCATTGGTCTGGGGTATGCCTGAGCGCCCTGCCGGTACGATTGATGCCCATCTCGGCCGTTCACATCGTGACCGCACCAAACAGGCGGTGGTACGTGAAGACCGTGAAGATGCCCGCTACGCCATCACCCATTATACAATTGAAGAGCGTTTCGGTGAGAACAGCGATGCCACAGCACTCGCTTCTCTCGTAGAGTGCCGCCTTGAAACCGGACGTACCCATCAGATCCGTGTGCATATGGCGCATATCGGCCATCCGCTGATCGGCGATAGTGAATATGGCGGCGCGTATAAAACCAAGGCTAACCGTCTGACGGATGAACTGAAAACAACCGTACAGAATTTCCATCGTCAGGCACTGCATGCACGGTTGCTGGCTTTTGAACATCCGATGACCGGTGAATTTATGGAATTCACGGCTGACATGCCGGAAGATATGCAGATTCTGCTCGAAGCCTTCCGCCATGGCGGTCTTAAAGCGGATTAAAACCGGTTCGCCATATTAAATAATTGTAACAATCGGGAGCGGCAGCATGTTTGCTCCCGGTTGTTTTTTCCCTACAGACATTTCACCACAATAATATTATTGATTTTCAATATGTTAATTAAAACACGCTTCTAAAATTTAATTCTGTAGTCATTTTGATAAAATTCTCGTGTTTTGTCACTTTGACCGTGTTTTCGCCTAAATTCTTCCTATATACTCACTTTATGCGACGAACTGTCTGAAATGGTTATCATACAGACGCGGGTTCGCCTCAATGGGAACCTGTCACAAAAAGGAGGGTGCTATATGGCCCGTGCAACTTTACCGGCTATCACCGCAGGTGATGGTGGTCTGACACGATATCTCGATGAAATCCGCCGCTTCCCGATGCTTCAGCCTCAGGAAGAATATATGCTTGCAAAACGCTATAGCGAGCATGCTGATCCGGAAGCAGCCCATAAGCTTGTTACCAGTCACCTGCGTCTCGTGGCCAAGATTGCCATGGGGTATCGCGGCTACGGCCTGCCGATCGGTGAAGTGATCTCTGAAGGCAATGTCGGCCTGATGCAGGCTGTCAAACGTTTTGAACCGGAACGCGGCTTCCGCCTCGCGACCTATGCTATGTGGTGGATCAAGGCCTCGATTCAGGAATATGTGCTGCGGTCGTGGAGCCTTGTCAAAATGGGCACCACCGCAAACCAGAAGCGCCTGTTCTTTAACCTGCGTAAGGCTAAGAATAAGATTCAGGCGCTGGATGACGGCGATCTGAACCCTGAACAGGTGAAAGAAATTGCTCACCGCCTGAGCGTTTCTGAGGAAGAAGTCGTATCCATGAACCGCCGCATGAGCGGCGACGCGTCTCTGAATGCGCCGATCCGCGCTTCGGAAGGTGAAAGCGGTGAATGGCAGGACTGGCTGGTGGATGACAGCGCCTCTCAGGAACAGGTTCTGATTGACGAAGACGAGCTCAACAGCCGCCGCACCATGCTTGAATCAGCAATGTCCAAGCTCAATGACCGCGAACGCCGGATTTTTGAAGCCCGTCGTCTGGCAGAAGAACCGGTTACGCTTGAAGATTTGTCGACCGAATTCGGCATCAGCCGTGAGCGTGTCCGTCAGATTGAAGTCCGCGCTTTTGAAAAAGTACAGGAGGCTGTCATGGCCTCTGCTGAAGCTGCATAAAAGCGGATATCCCGTTTAGCATCCGGCATAAATCAAAACCGCCCTGTACAAAGTACAAGGCGGTTTTTTTATTACCACAGAGCATAGCATGTTGAAGCTTCATAACACGCTCTTGCCCTGTTTATTCTTATCAGTTGGCTGCCGGTGCTGTGTTGCCCCAGCTTTTCAGCACTTCATCAAAGACCTTATCACCCGGCACACCTTTTTCGATGCTGATCAGCGCACGGCGACCATTACGATAGGTGATCGGAATATCAATCCATTGCTGACGGCGCATCAGCGACAGGTTCATATCAACAGCCGTACGGGCATCATTCAGCGCCACAAGGAAGAAGTTATCCGCGATCTTCATCGGAATAGCTGCCAGCGGATTACCTGCTGCCTGTTCGGAATCCTTGAAGGTCACGCGCTGCACATTCTCAATCACGCCGCCGTCGAAATCATCCGGCACTGTATAGATCATCTCGATCAGATGGCTTGCAGGAATTGACTGATCCGCATTGCGGCGCAGGGTCATGCGCAGATTGATTTTTCTGTCCGGATAGCTGACATCGGCACGGATTGCCGGTTCATCCGGCACACCTTCGCCCGGTGAATCCTGCACCACCGACCAGACAACATTACCCTTGATTGCAGCCGATGTTTCACCGCCGCGCTGTTCTTCATAGAAGAAAGCCGGCTGTCCGACCGGAATAGTCTGCGCCTGTGTATTCGTGTTCGCCGCAGGCTGACCATTGGTCGCCGGAGCAGTCCCTGTCACCGGTGCATTGGAGGTTCCCTCACCGACTGTCGGCTTATCACCGGAAGTCCCTGCATCCACTTCACTGCCATCCGGCAGCAAACGCTGGGTCAGTTTCTGCTCGCCTTCAGGCTTGGTCTGTGCCGGTGTTGTGTTGCTATCAGCATTACCGCCACTGTCATTATTCGTTGCAGGCGGTGTTGTTTCCGGCGGCGTTGTTGTTCCGGTATCCGGTTCATCACCGCTATCTTCGCCTGCATCTGTGCCCTCACCGCTATCCGTTGAACCGGCTGTGAGCGAAGAAACATAATCCTTGATCTGATCCTGATAGGTCCAGCCTGCATAACCGGCACCGCCAAGCAGCAGAACTGCAATCAGTCCGGCAATCAGCCCTTTGGAGCTGCGGCTGCGCGGCTCTTCATCATAATCATTATAAGAGGAGCGCTCGGCAAAACCGGATGTGTCATCACGGTCATTCTGCCAGTCATCCTGCGTATTGCCATGCAATGTGCTGTCATGCGGATCATCCGGCAAGACAGAAGGTTCCGTATTTTGCTCATCAGCAACACCGGCTTCCTGAACCGCCTTCAGAAAATCTTCCAGCGGATCAGTCGCCTGCTCCGGCTGTGCAGCTTCTTCAGCAGCGCGCTCGGCAGCACGGTAATCGGTTTCAACTTCTTCAATCGCCGCTTCGAGCATCTGGCGCTGACGCTGGGCAACCGCGTCCGGCGCATTTGCAGCCGTAAGCTTCTGCTCGATCGTGGAGCGGGCCTTCGCATAGACACGCTGACGAAGCGCCTGATCAGGATTTTCCTGAGCATCAATTGTCTTTTTCAGTACCGCTGCAAAATCTGCCATACTCTTCCAAATCCGTTACTGGCGACTGAATCTGCCTCTCCAAGCGCTTTTGCACAGCGCCATATCAGCCTATTCATGAGAAAATCAGATGAAATCTGAATGTTTTATTAAACATAAGTCTTAACGAATGCAAAGTTTACTGTGTAATTCAACACCTTACAGACGAACATAAACGATAAAATACCGTTAAAAAGTCCCCTAGCACCCTGAAATCGTCCCCTGATCAACATGGAGCACTCCGCTTGCGCAATCAAGGGGCATAAAAAGCAAAAAAGGCGGGATCGAAATCCCGCCTTTTTCAAATCACTGATTTCAGAAATTTTAGTCCTGAAACGGATCTGTTACCAGAATTGTATCGTCACGCTCAGGGCTGGTGGAGAGCATGGAAACCGGCGTACCGATCAGCTCTTCAATATAGCGAACATATTTCACAGCCTGTGCTGGCAGCTCATTCCATGAGCGGGCACCGGCAGTTGTGTCTTTCCAGCCTTCCAGCGTTTCATAGATCGGCTTGACGCGTGCCTGTGCATCCATCGAGGCTGGCAGATAATCAATGCGCTTGCCATCCAGCTCGTAAGCCACGCAAACTTTGATTTCGTCCAGACCGTCAAGAACGTCCAGCTTGGTCAGTGCAATACCGGTAATACCGGAGGTGCGCACAGTCTGCTTCACCAGAACCGCATCGAACCAGCCGCAACGGCGGGAGCGACCGGTATTTACGCCGACTTCACGGCCAACGGTCGAGAGATGTTCACCGATTGCATCATCCAGCTCACAAGGGAACGGACCTTCACCAACGCGGGTGGTGTAAGCCTTGGTAATACCGAGCACATAACCGATTGCTGTCGGGCCAAGACCCGAACCGGCTGCAGCCTGACCGGCAACAGTATTGGACGAGGTCACAAATGGATAGGTACCGTGGTCGTTATCGAGCAGCGCACCCTGCGCACCTTCAAACAGAATACGGGCACCGGCTTTGCGCTTGTCGTCGAGAATCTTCCAGACCTGATCCACATAAGGCAGTATCTTGTCAGCAACTTCGGTCAGTTCATTATGGATGCTGTCGACGGAAATTTCGGCAAGTCCCATACCGCGACGCAGCGCATTGTGATGGGTCAGCAGGCGTTCGATTTTCGGACGCAGGCTTTCAGGCTCAGCCAGATCAATCACGCGGATGGCACGGCGGCCAACCTTGTCTTCATAAGCAGGGCCGATACCGCGTTTGGTGGTGCCGATTTTCAGACCGGCAGAACCGTCTTCACGGATCGCATCCAGTTCGCGGTGCAGAGACAGGATCAAAGGAGCATTTTCAGCAATGCGCAGAACTTCAGGGGTCACTTCAACGCCCTGTGCACGCAGCTTTTCAACTTCTGTCACGAAATGATGCGGGTCGACGACAACGCCGTTACCAATAACGGAAAGTTTGCCGCGTACGAGGCCGGAAGGAAGCAGTGCCAGCTTGTAGCTTACACCGTCAATCACCAGAGTATGACCGGCATTGTGGCCGCCCTGATAACGCACGATTACATCAGCGCGTTCCGACAACCAGTCAACGATCTTACCTTTACCTTCGTCGCCCCATTGCGAGCCGACGACGATCACATTAGCCATGAAGAAAACTCCTCAGTACAGAATGTACAGCTTGTTTGGAATTTGAATCGAGCCTGTGACACATGCCGCTTTAGGCCCGCTCTTTCTAAAACACGTGCTTATGCAAGCCCGTATTTTTTACAGAACGTGAGCTTCTATACAGCGTCACAACAAAAAGTGCGACTCCCGATTGCCGGAAATCGTACCTCTTCCGGCAAAAACTGGCTTATTTTGCCAGATTGCGCATCATGAAACGGGCATCTTCAGAGTAACTGAGCAGTTTTTCCTGCAAATGCGGCACATCCTGCACGGAGAATCCCTGTTTTTCCCAATAGGGCTGCGATCCGTTCACGGCCACCAGCGACAGTGAGTCGAAACTATGCGCTTCGGCCGTTTCCACGAGCAGTGTCACCAGCTTGCGTGCGGCACCGAATGCACGTGCCTGCGGCAGCAATGCCACATCATGCATATAGAAACTGTCGGCGCCTTCCGGAACCTGATGTAAAAGCGTGTTCAGCGCCGGTGCGGAAAAACGCAACCACGGATGGCTGAAACTATAACCGAGCAATTGTTTGTCGCCCTGCAACACAAAAGCACCGGCAGCAAAGACACTCAGCCGGTCAGCAAAAATCGCCGGATCCTCAGGAAAATCCGGATGCACAATGCAGCTCATATCATGCACTTCCGACAAGTCGGATGGCTGCATCAGCCGCCAGTCAGCAGTCAGCGGCGCTTTATTCTCAGACATAATCATTGCCTTTATTCATATGACGGAATGACTCGTCAATTTCCCGTCAGTTGATAAAGCACATCCCGAAAAGCACAAAACGCTTTCCGGGATGCCTGTTCATTTTAGATAATCAGAGTTCGCTCTCTAATCAATCCGCAGCGATATCAAAGACCAGCGGGCGTGCCTGCACAATGGCTTCATTGGCACGCAACACATCAAGAACCGCATCCGGAATACGCTCATCCAGATAGAGAAGCGCAATCGCATCGCCGCCCATGCGCTCACGACCAAGCGAGAAGTTCGCAATATTCACACCGTGATTACCGCAAACTGTACCCAGCCAGCCGATCATGCCCGGCGTGTCATTATTGGTCGTATAAAGCATGTGCTGACCAACTTCCGCATCCAGATTAATACCTTTGATCTGGATAAAGCGCGGCTTGCCATCGGAGAAGCAGGTGCCGGCAATCGAGCGGGTGCGGGTTGTCGTGCGCACAGTGATCTTGATGTAACCGTCGAACACGCCGGATTTATCGCGCTTCACTTCTGATACGATAATACCGCGTTCTTTCACCATCACCGGTGCCGATACCATGTTGACATCGGAGACCTGCGGACGGATCAGACCGGCAAGCGCAGCACTCATAAGCGCACGGGTATTCATGGCTGCTGTGGAACCGTCAAACAGGATTTCCACTTCCTGAATAGGCTCATCCGTTACCTGACCGATAAAGGCACCCAGTACTTCAGCCAGTTTTACAAACGGTTTGAGGCGCGGTGCTTCTTCCGCAGTGATCGAAGGCATATTGATCGCATTGGTAACAGCGCCCTTGATCAGATAGTCAGCCATCTGCTCGGCAACCTGTAGCGCCACATTTTCCTGCGCTTCAGAGGTGGAAGCACCAAGATGCGGCGTGCAAACCACATTCGGCAGATTGAACAATTCGGATTCTGTTGCCGGTTCTACTTCAAACACGTCAATACCGGCACCGGCGACTTTGCCCGATTTCAGGGCTGCAACCAGATCAGCTTCAACAATCAGACCACCACGGGCACAATTGATAATGCGCACGCCGTCTTTCATCTTGGCGATGTTTTCAGCATTAATGATATTGCGGGTCTTATCGGTCATCGGCGTATGCAGGCTGATGAAATCAGCGCGTGCCAGCAGATCGTCCAGCTCGACCTTCTCAACGCCCAGCTCTTCCGCACGACCTTCCGAGAGGAACGGATCGAAAGCCACCACATGCATTTTGAGGCCAATGGCGCGGGTTGCAACAATCGAACCGATATTACCGCAACCGATGACACCGAGCGTCTTGCCGGTAATTTCCACACCCATGAAGCGGTTCTTTTCCCACTTACCGGCGCGGGTTGACTGGTCAGCTTCCGGCAATTGGCGGGCAACAGCAAACATCAGCGCAATCGCATGTTCCGCAGTGGTGATCGAATTACCAAAAGGCGTATTCATCACGATGATACCGCGGCGCGAGGCAGCAGGAATATCCACATTATCCACACCAATACCGGCGCGGCCAACCACTTTTAGATTCTTTGCTGCTGCAATCAGCTTATCGGTCACTTTGGTAGCGGAACGGATCGCCAGACCATCATATTGGCCGATAACTTCGAGCAGTTTTTCTTTGTCTTTTCCGAGATCCGGCAAATAATCCACTTCAACGCCGCGATCTTTGAAGATCTGCACTGCGGTTGGTGACAATTTATCCGAAACGAGAACGCGAGGTGCCATAACGGCCTCCGTAATTGTGTGATAGCAGAAAATAAGGGTGGTGTGCTGCAACCGTCCCAACACAGTTGCAGCGGGTACTCAGCATGATCCCGAAAAGGGGAAACCGGTTTTCGGATAAGATCATGCGCAATCAAAAGATTAGAGCGGGATAACTATTCAGCTAAAGACATCACGCTCTAACAATGCTCATAGCCTTGCGGCCGTATGAATGATCTTAGGAAAGCTGCGCTTTTTGCGTCTGGAAAGCCCAGTCAAGCCATGGCAGCAATGCCTGCAGGTCTGATGTTTCAACCGTTGCACCGGTCCAGATACGCAGCCCCGACGGTGCATCACGATAAGCACCGATATCAAAGGCAACGCCTTCTTTTTCCAGCAGAGCCACAATCGCTTTGGCAAAAGCAGCCTGAGCATCTGCCGGCAGTGCTGCAACCTGTGCATCTTTGATCGACAGGCAAACAGAGGTATTGGAACGCGTTTCCGGCACAATAGCCAGATTGGCAAGCCAGTCGCTCTTTTCAACAAAGTCATTGAGCACGGCAAAATTCTTATTCGCACGCGCCATCAGACCCTGAAGACCACCGATCGACTGCGCCCATTGCAGCGCATCCAGATAGTCTTCAACGCAGAGCATCGAAGGTGTGTTGATGGTTTCGCCGGTGAAGATACCTTCAATCAGCTTGCCGCCTTTGGTCAAGCGGAAGATTTTCGGCAGCGGCCATTGAGGCTTATAGCTTTCAAGGCGCTCTACTGCGCGCGGGGAAAGGATCAGCATACCATGCGCGCCCTCACCGCCGAGCACTTTCTGCCATGAGAAAGTAACGACATCGAGCTTGCTGTAATCCATATCCTGCGCAAAAGCCGAAGAAGTAGCATCGCAAATGGTCAGGCCTTTACGGTCTGCCGGAATGAAATCTGCATTCGGCACACGAACGCCGGATGTGGTACCGTTCCACGTGAAAACCACATCACGGTCGAAATCCACTTTAGCGAAATCAACGATTTCACCATAAGGCGCATCAAATGTGCGGACATCTTTGAGTTGAAGCTGTTTTACAACATCGGTGACCCAACCGGCACCGAAGCTTTCCCACGCGACCATATCAACGCCGCGCTCACCAAGCAGTGACCACAAAGCCATTTCCATCGCACCGGTATCCGATGCCGGTACAATGCCGATGCGGTAATCTGCTGGAATTGCAAGAATTTCACGGGTCAGGTCAATCGCTGCTTTGAGCTTTGTCTTGCCAAGTTTAGCGCGGTGCGACCGGCCGAGCGGTGCATCTGTGAGCGCTTCCAATGTCCAGCCTGGACGCTTGGTGCAAGGACCTGAAGAAAATTGTGCATTAGCCGGACGGATGTCTGGCTTTGGAAAAGTCGTCATTTTGTATCTACCCTTTCAGATAGCACGCTTCCCGTTGGGGAGAAGTGGCCCACTGACGAAGCTATATAAAAGCTGCATCCTGCGCAAGTGGCTCAGAAACAAAACCGCCACTGAATTTATCATCTGCGACAAAATTACATCATTCGCATTAACTTGACATATAATTAGGCACCATACTATATGTGGCCGCATGGATATTCTAGAAATGAAACATCACGCCCTTTTGGGTGCGGAAACACCGGAAAACAGCCATTATCAGAATATGCGCCTGTGCTTTGAACTGCTCAGTACTGCCAAAATGATTGATCTGAGCTGCGCACAACGCCTCGCCCCTTATCAGCTCTCTGAGAGCCGTTTTGTGATTCTGTTTTTGTTGCAGCAGGAGCCGGAAGGTCTGGCGCCCCATCTTTTGGCGGAACGCGCGGGAATCACCCGCGCCACTTTAACCGGCCTGCTCGACGGGCTGGAACGCGATGGTTTTCTCATTCGCAATCACAGCCAGACAGACCGCCGCTCTATTATCGTGACACTGACGGACAAGGGAAAACAGACCGCAACATCGCTGGTGAGCGATCATTCACAATGGATTGCCTCTCTGATGGCACCGCTGAATGAACAAGAGAAACAAATACTCAGTGCCTTACTGGGTAAAATCTGGACAGCGGCACAGGAGCCGGCAGACCATGACCAAAGCACCCGTTAAATCTATCCGCCGTATGAGCGACATCACACCGGAGCGGCTGGCCGAGCTGAATAGCGGCACAGCTGAAACCACTGTGCTGACGGAATGCCTTGCCATTGATTTTGCACTGCTGATGCAGACTGTTTTTCCGGAAGTACCCGCAGAGCTGCATCAGCAGTTAAGCGGCACTTCGGCTGGTATCACCGCCCGTATGGCACTGGCAGCACAATTACTGCACAGCCACGATATAATCAGTCTGCGTGACCTGAATACACATCAATCAGATACAATTCGCGGCTGGGCCTGTTATTTCATCGCCCAGCAACAGCAGCTTTCCCTGCAAGAGAAACTGGAACTGATCCGCCCGCTTGCCGATGATCATCATTTTGGCGTGCGGGAATGGGCATGGCTGGCACTGCGCAATGATCTGATCGCGCAACCGGAACTGAGTTTCAGCCTGTTGCAGCCTTGGACGAATGATCCGTCCTATAAAATCCGGCGCTATGCCTGCGAGGCCATCCGTCCGCGTGGCGTATGGTGCGCCCATTTTAACCTGCTGAAAACCCAGCCGGAACTGGCACTTCTTATCCTTGAAGCACTGCACAGTGATCCGGAAATTTATGTGCAGGATTCTGTCGCCAACTGGCTCAATGATGCCTCCAAAACCACACCGGATTGGGTACGCTCCCTTTGCGACCGCTGGCTTCAGGAAAGCACTTCACCTTCTACTGCCCGCATCTGCAAACGCGCTTTGCGGACACTCAACAAATAATCCTCCTCGTAAATGAGACTGATATGACCCACTATCTTGCAGAATTATACAGCCTTAAAGCGGCATGGCTTGCCCTGTCACCCGAGCAACGTCAGGCGTTTTTCGCCAGCATTGGCGCAGGCATGGGTAGCCTGTCTGAATTCGGTATTGAGCCACTAGCCTTTGGCCAGACCGATCCGTCTCAACTTCATCCGGCACAGCAGCAGTTTTTCGCCATCTGGAAATTCAGTGACAAAGCGGCCGTTACAGCTTTGCTGGAAGCCATTCATGCAACCGGCTGGCATGATTATTTTGACACCATCAATGCAGCAGGTGAAGCAACCGATATGAACACACATCTGGCGCAACTCGCCGCCTGCTAAACAAAAAAATGCCGCGTTTATGGAAACGCGGCATTTCAATAGTAGCTGAGATTTTAACCTGCTCACCAGGTTGTCATACGCAGACCTGCGCGAATCTGATGCGATTCCAAACCTTTATCCGCAATCGTTAGAGACCCGACATTTGCGGCATCACCGGATGAAATACGTGCATAGCGGTAACCAAGATCAAACTTGATATTCTCGGTTACATCAATTGCAGCACCGGCCATCAGCGCCCATTGCAGACGGGTCGTATCACGGCCATTAATGAAGTCACCAACTGGTCCGTGCACTTTGTAATCGACTTTAGCCATACCAAGACCGGCACCGACATAAGGTGTTACACCTGAGAAATTACCGATATCGTAATAGGCATTTGCCATCACATCCCAGATACCGGCTTCAATCGGCTCACCGCTGATCTTCATCTTGCGATAGCCCAAAGTCACATCACCGCGAATATTATCGGTAAACTGATAACCGACACCACCGCTATAAGCAGCAGTCGCTTTGGTGTCGCCGCGTCCTTCACCCGCCCAATCATAGCCCTTCAGGCGAGATTTAACATTATCGGACGGTACATAGGCAATATCACCGCGCAGATACCAGCCCGATCCGATTTCCACGGGCTTATAAACGTCCTGCTCGACAGGTGTCGCATAAAGAATCTGATCGAGATCGGCGGCCTGCGCCACTCCGCTTGCAGCGGATAGTGCGAAAACTGCAATCACTGCTTTATGTAATGATGTGAATGAAGATTTTTTCATCATCTGCATCCTGTAATTCTGTTTTTCGCCTCACATGAGGCTGAAATACTAAATGGAAATCTGTGCGGACTGTGCTGCACCTTTTAGGGCGCAGCACAAATTCACTTATTTATAAACCGGCGTTGTCACGTCATTATAAGCGACCGGACGGCTGTAACCGCCGAACTGGTAACGCAGACCGACGCGGACATCGTGAATATCAAAGCTGCGATCAAAGCCGCGGCCGATATCTTTTGTTGCACCGAACATTTCGCCACCTTCAATGCGGCGGAAACGATAACCGGCATCGAGCTTCAGGCTCTGGGTCAGATCATAAGAAAGACCGGCCATCAAAGCCCAGGTAAAGCGCCAGCTTGCCGAACCGTAGTGAACTGTGGAACCGGACTGATCAAAGCCAGGATCAATCGTATTGGTCAGATCACCCCATTTGATGCGCGTACCACCGATACCGGCACCGACATAAGGTGTAAAACCGTTGAAATTACCCAGATCAATATAGGCATTGGCCAGAATGGAAAGCGCCGACATTTTTGCTGTGTCGTTAGATACGCAATCGGCATAAGCATTATTGGCTGTGCAGACGCCGCTCGTTGAACCGCTGAACTTCGCGCGGGTCAGATAATCGACGGTCAGATCCGTACGGAAATAATCAGTCACCTGATAACCGACACCACCGCCGAGCAGGAATGAACCTTTCAGCTTACCATCCAGTGAATTTTCACCAAAGCTGGTTCCCGAGCAGGTGCTGCCACATCCCTTGTCAATCGTCGCATAATTGGCACCTTTGAATTTCGCACCGGCATAACCGATGTCGCCACGCAGATACCAGCCGCCGACAGGCGCAGGCGGAACCACAACTTCAGGAATGATTGGTTCAGGGATATCTACGATATCCGCCGCAAAGACCGAGGAAACAGAGCCCGCCATTGTCAGCCCTGCAACACCGGCGATAAGCAAATTCTTTAAGTTCATCATAGCGTGTCCTATCGCATTTCCACGGCCATGTAGCACCGGGACGACTATTCTCAGACACACCATAATTCGGAAAGGTTAAATGCTACTTAACCTTGTTTATTCACGATATTTATTAATAATTGCGCATGTAACCATATAAAAAAGAGGGGCAAAAAATGCCCCTCTTTTTATTGAAAATATTCAGTTTTATACATGAGCAATACAGATTACCGCATATGAAAACAGACACAAATTCTTAAACCGGCCTGTTATTTTGCTGCTGTTCTGATCGATGTGATAATATCATCGACGACAGTTTCAACCAATCTATGGTCGTCACCCTCAGCCATTACACGGATCAGAGGTTCAGTCCCTGAAGGGCGGATCACAACACGGCCGGTGCTGCCAAGAGCATTCTTGCCTTCTTCGATCGCCTGAATAACTGTTTTATTCTCAAGCAATTTTCCGCCGGCAACACGGATGTTTTTAAGAATTTGCGGTACTGGCTGGAATTTACGGCAAACTTCGCTGAGCGGACGTCCCTGCTCCTGCATAACAGCAAGAATTTGCAGCGCAGAGATCAAACCATCGCCGGTCGTACCAAATTCAGACAGCACAATATGGCCGGACTGCTCGCCACCAACATTAAAACCGTTCTCACGCATATGTTCAACAACGTAACGGTCACCGACTTTGGTACGCGCCAGTGTCAGTCCCTGATCGCCGAGGAAACGCTCCAGACCAAGATTGGACATAATGGTCGCAACAATACCGCCGCCAACGAGACGCCCGCTCTTTGACCAGCTTTCCGCAATCACAGCCATCAGCTGATCGCCGTCAATGATGGTACCGTTTTCGTCAACCATCAGCACACGATCCGCATCACCATCAAGGGCAATACCAACATCGGCGCGGGTTTCATGAACTTTACGGATCAGGCCTTCCGGATGTGTAGAACCGCAATCCTCATTAATATTCGTACCATTCGGCGTATTATTAATGGTGATAACTTCAGCACCGAGTTCCCACAAAGCGGCCGGTGCCACTTTATAAGCTGCACCATTGGCGCAATCGACTACAATACGCAGACCATTCAGCGACAAATGACGCGGCATGGTACGTTTGGCAAACTCAATATAACGATAAATATCGCCGTCAACGCGTTTCGCCCGACCAACTTCGCCATGGCTGCTCATATGCGCGCTCATGTCATCATCAATCAGCTTTTCGATCTGCAATTCCAGCGCGTCTGACAATTTGTAACCGTCAGGGCCAAACAGCTTGATGCCATTATCATAATAAGGATTGTGCGAGGCGGAGATCATCACGCCAATATCTGCACGCAATGAACGGCACAGCATGGCAACAGCCGGTGTCGGGATTGGTCCGAGAAGAAACACTTCCATGCCCATGGAGGTAAAACCGGCAACAAGCGCATTTTCCAGCATATAGCCCGAACGGCGGGTATCCTTGCCGATCACCACACGCTGCCCCTGTCCGCCATCGCGGAATGACAAGCCTACAGCCATACCGACCCGCATAGCGATATCCGGCGTCATCGGAAAAGAATTAGCCTTACCGCGAATGCCGTCAGTACCAAAATATTTACGGGACATATTCAAGCCTTTTCTTTGCGCAGTGCCATACCTGCCTTATTCTAAAGAACAGAAAACAGGCTTCTCTTAAAACTAGCAATGCAGCGATTTTATATCTCTTGTCAAATATCCAGACCATGAAACTGATCATCTGGTAAACAGATCCGCTCAGGATATTTAAATTGCTGCCTCCGAATGACACAGCGTGCCCGTTCAGATCAACGAAATAAAAAAACCGGGCTTTAAAAGCCCGGTTCTTATTTAACACAGTCGTTACCGGTACAAGTCTTATGCCTGTGGTTCAGGCTTCATATCCTGTCCGGCTTCCGGCTCAGCATCCGGCTTCTTGCGCGATGCACCGGCTTTAGGAACGCCCGATCCGCGCGATGAGGATGAATCATCGCCTGTATCACGGTACGGTTTCTGACCGGCGATCAGCTGTTTGATCTCTTCACCGCTCAGGGTTTCATATTCCAGCAGGCCTTCAGCAATGGCGACCCATGCATCATGCTTTTCTGTCAGAATACGGCGCGCTTCAACATAGGCATTGTCAATCAGCTCACGAACTTCCGCATCAATCAGCTGGGCTGTTGCTTCAGAAACATTCTGCGTGCGCGATACGGAATGACCCAGGAAAACCTCTTCCTGATTTTCGCCATAGGCAACATAACCGAGCTTTTCAGAAAAGCCCCAGCGGGTCACCATTGCACGGGCAAGCTTGGTTGCCTGTTCAATATCGGACGACGCACCGGATGTGATGTTTTCCTTACCAAATTTCAGCTCTTCGGCAATACGGCCACCCATCATGATTGCAAGGCGCGACACCATCCATTTATAGCTCATGGAATATTTGTCGCCTTCCGGCAGCTGCATCACCATACCCAGCGCACGACCGCGCGGAATGATGGTTGCTTTATGGACCGGATCAGCCACAGGCACATTCATCGCCACAATCGCGTGACCGGATTCGTGATAGGCGGTCAGTTCTTTTTCTGCCTGCGTCATCGCCGAAGAACGGCGTTCCGCACCCATCATGATCTTGTCTTTGGCGTCTTCAAATTCCTGCATAGTCACCAGACGTTTGTTCCGGCGTGCAGTCATCAGTGCAGCTTCATTGACGAGGTTCATCAGATCCGCACCGGAGAAACCAGGCGTACCGCGAGCCAGAACTTTCAGATCCACATTCGGTGCCAGCGGTACATTACGCACATGCACTTTGAGGATCTGTTCACGGCCGCTCACATCCGGATTAGGCACAACAACCTGACGGTCGAAACGGCCCGGACGGAGAAGCGCAGGATCAAGCACGTCAGGACGGTTGGTGGCAGCAATCAGAATAATATTCTCATTGGCTTCGAAACCATCCATCTCAACCAGCAACTGGTTCAGCGTCTGTTCGCGTTCATCATTACCACCGCCTAAGCCCGCACCACGGTGACGACCGACGGCATCGATTTCGTCGATGAAGATAATGCAAGGAGAGTTCTTTTTTGCCTGTTCAAACATATCGCGGACACGGCTTGCACCGACACCAACAAACATTTCAACAAAGTCAGAACCGGAAATTGTAAAGAACGGCACATTGGCTTCACCGGCAACAGAGCGCGCCAGCAAAGTTTTACCGGTTCCCGGAGGGCCTACGAGCAGCACACCGCGCGGAATTTTACCGCCGAGACGCTGGAATTTCTGCGGATCACGCAGGAATTCAACGATTTCTTCCAGATCTTCTTTGGCTTCGTCAACACCGGCAACATCCTGAAAGGTCACACGGCCATGCGCCTCAGTCAGAAGTTTCGCCTTGGATTTACCGAAGCCCATCGCACCGCGTGAACCGCCCTGCATCTGACGCATGAAGAAAATCCACACGCCGAGGATCAGGATCATAGGCAGCCATGACAGAAGAATACCGAACAGCGATCCCGAGCCATCGCTTTCAGGCTTTGCGGTAATCGCAACATTTTTCTCTTCAAGGCGGCCGATCAGGCTGGCATCCGAAGGGGAATAGGTCTGGAATGTCGCATTATTATCAGCATAGGAACCGACGATGCGCGGGCCGGTAATGGTGACGGATTTAACCCGTCCGCCCGATACATCTTCAATAAATTGCGAATAAGGAATCTCACGAGACGACGCGCGCTGCGCCGGACTCTGAAACAGGTTGAATAATGCAACCAGCAGGAGAGCAATGATCGCCCAGAGGGCGAAGTTGCGATAATTTGGATTCATCTCGGGTCCAATCGATTACCAACGTCTTTCCGGCTCATCTGCCGTTTTGGCGCTTTCCGGAAAAATATTCAAACCTAACATAGGTTCGATGCACGGCCTTGCCAAGGCGGTGTACAGCTTCATAAGTGATTCTTCTGCATTCTTTGCAGAATTTACCTGTAATTATGGTTGAAAGGCATGGTTAAAAGCCCTTTTACAACCTGTGCGACCTCAAAATCATGGCCGGAAAGCACCCTGTCAAAACAGGCAAGAGTGCGTTTTATCCAAACTTCAGAACTTTGCGGAACCAGACCGGACAATGCAGGAAAACCGGTCACCACCCCGTCACAAAAGACAGCCGGTGCAGCGAGCAAACTGTTGCGGTCAAAATATCCCTGTTTCCCCTCTCCTGTTCCTATCTCGTGCTGCTGCAAATAAGCAGACAACTGCTTTTCACTCAGCGCAGCAATGACAAGCGGTTCTGCTCCCTTATTGCGGATATGATAACGCCCGTCCCACAAGGCCTCTTCTTCCCTCTGCAATGGAATTACGGGCAAATTACGTCGTTCACGGCGGATAGTGGTTCCATGACGGGATTTTTCAATCACACAGCGATGCAGGGTTTTCCTTTGTTTGGTCGGTATTGAAGGTTTATCAAGCCAGTTGGTAAGCTCAGCACAATCCCGCAGTGCCGGTAAAAAAGCCTGCCCGCCGATAGCAGCCAGCAAATAGCCCAGTGTCAGCGGGATAATATCCCGATCTGATGCGTCCCATCCGGCAGGTAAAAACAAACTGTCACCGGCAAGCAGCCTGATCTGGCTGTTTTCCTGTTTCAACAAATCAGCCACGCGGTGATTATCTGCACGTCTTTGCACTGCTGCGGCATCAACGGCCTGCAACAAAGCTGGCTTATCCAGCATTTTCGCAACCTGTCTCACCCGCGGGCGCTCATAGGCGGGATTCTCATTGCTCGGATCATCCACCCAGCGAATATTTTGTGCTGATAAAAAACCTCTCAGCTCATCCCGCCAGATATCCAGCAACGGGCGGCACAGCAGAACCTTCGTTTGCAACAGAGTTTGCACAGCCATAGCGGCAAGCCCGCGCTCAGCTCCGGCAAGACCAGCTGCCAAGCCTTCTCTTTCCCGACGCATCAGATATGTCTCGACCTGATCGTCAGCCGTATGTCCTGTCAGAATAATAGCGGCCTTATGCTGGCATGCAGCCTGTACCAGCAGATGATAGCGTGCAGAACGGGCAGCAGACGCAAGACCGCTCACAGGCTTTTCGCCGGTCCAGCACAAAATCTGATGCGCAATGCCGATATTCTTACAAAACTCAGCAACACCTGCCGCTTCATCAGCAGATTCCGCGCGTAGTTTGTGATCGACAGTCACCGCTACCAAGCGGCATTCCGGTAATCTTTGTTGTAAATAAAGTCTGGCCACTAGCAGCAAAGCCAGAGAGTCGCTGCCGCCTGAAACCGCAACAATCATCACCGACGGATGCTGCCCCGCCAGCGCATTATCAAAGCCTGCAAAAATTCGCGGCAGAAAATCCGGCATTAGCGTAGCGGTGCCACCGTCTGAAATTGCCGTCTTCGCAGCATTCACATCCGTGCCCTGCATCCGGCGTCAGCCCCCTGTGCCATATTTATGAGCAGCGGTTCAGTTTACGCTCTTCATCCGCACGTTTCAGCACTGCCGGAGCGGCTGAAGGGAAACGACTGCTGATTTTTGCCAGCGTCGCACAGGCAACTTCACGGTCATTCAGCTTGGCCATAGCCATACCGAGTTTCAGCATATTCTCCGCACCGCGTTTGGAATCAGGAAAATCCCGCTGATTGTCGATGAAAACCGTAGCTGATTCCGCAAAACGATCCTGTCCGTACAGCGCTTCACCCAGCCAGTAACGGGCATCTGATGTCATCGGATCGGCCGGATAGCGGTCGATATGCGCACGAAATGCCACTTCTGCCGAGCGGTAATCACCGGCAAGAATAAACTGATAGGCGGCATTATAAAGTTCGTTGGGATTGTCGGTCTGCGGCAGGGAAACCGTCTGCTGTGCCGGTTCGTCACTCAGGCTGCCGCCGATTACATTGCCACTGGAATCAAAGCGGATAGAGCCGAGCGCACGCGGAGCCTGCGATGTGACTGTAACCGGCGTTTGCTGACCAGTAGCAACGGAAGCGGCGGAATTATCTGTATTGGCATCCTGTGCAGGCTGGAAATCAGATGAATCCTGAGCGGTGTTGTCATTATCCGCACTCGCCGAAGCCGTCTGGCGCGCTTCCTTATCTGCTGAAGCACCGTCAGAGGATACAGCGGCAGAATCTGCCGCCGCTGTTTGTGTGGATTGATCAGAACCGGCGTCGGCCTTTTTCTTTTTTTCCAGCTCTTCAAAGCGGAATTCATTATCTTCCTGAATTTTACGCATCTGCTCCTGCATCTGCAAAATCTGGAAGTTCATTTCTTCAAGCTTGCCGGTCAGGTCACGAACCTGCTCCTGCAACTGAATTACCCGCTGATCACTGGCCTGAGCAAAGGCTGTAGTTCCGCCCGTTGCCATAGCCAGCAGCGGCAGCAAACTGACAGCCAGAGCCAGTCTTTTCATCGCTTTCTTCATTCGCAATACCTCATGCGCCCGAATTCTGTTCCAAGGGTCATCATCACATTCTCAGATGGACCGGTTCAATCTTTATAATCTCAGTTGAAATGGTGCAATTGAGTGCGGCCAAATTTTGGCTTTTATGTTCAAACTGAAAAAAGCGACCCTGAGGCCGCTTTTCCCATAAGTCTGTGTCTTTTTTATCGCGCAATTGTTACGAGCAGCGAAAAATGACATTTTAGCTGCAGATTAGCTGCCGGCACCGTTCAGAACGGTTACTGCACGGCGGTTCTGCGACCAGCAGGAAATATTGTCGCAAACTGCAACCGGGCGTTCCTTACCGTAGGAAACGGTGCGCATACGGTTAACCGGCACGCCGCGGGAAGCCAGATAATCACGGGCAGCAGCAGCACGACGCTGGCCAAGTGCCAGGTTGTACTCGCGTGTACCGCGTTCATCCGAGTGACCTTCAACAGTGATCGAATAGTTCGGATAGCGGGCCAGCCACTGAGCCTGACGGGACAATGTCTGCTGTGCGTCAGCGCGGATCACGGAGCTATCGAGATCGAAGAACACGCGGTCACCGACATTCACGGTGAAGTCCTGTGCGGAACCGGCAACAGCACCATTGGCACCCATGCCGTTCAGACCAAGATCACCTGCATTGTTCGGCAGGTTTTTCTTGTTGGCGCAACCGGCTACGGCAAGCGACAGGAAAAGGGCAACAGCAAACGGGCTGCGGGCAATCGACTGGGAACGGCGCATGGCCCGTACTCCTTAAGAATAATGCGTTTACATGATGTATGACTAACCAGATGATTAATCATATTGAGGTTAAAAACCGTTCAAATAACATGGTTAATTGTTACTTAATCAGCATAAAAACTCAAGATTTCTCCGTCAAAAATCCGTTTTTCGGTTCATTCACAGAGACAGTTTCAAGTGGTTCTTCCCTGATTTCAAAGCGAACCATTTATCGGCAACCTAGAAAGCAATGCGGCAAAAACACGGCTTGTTATCACAAAAGCCTGATTTGACTAAAGCATCAGCCCTCAAAAATAAGCTCTGTGTCCTATTCAGCACACAGAGCTTATCTCAAACTTAATTCAGCAATGGCGACCATGCCGGATCAGAAGCCGCATTCGGCGTCTGGATCTGACGTTCATTGCGGCCGGTCAGATCAATCGTGTAGAGACGGGATGAACCGCCGCTTTCACGGAAGAACATCAGAACACGGCCGTTCGGTGCCCATGTCGGACCTTCATTATGGAAGCCGCTTGTCAGCAGGCGCTCACCCGAACCATCGGTTTTCATCACGCCGATCGAGAACTGACCACCGGACTGTTTGGTAAAGGCAATCAGATCGCCGCGCGGTGACCAGACCGGTGTCGAATAGCTGCCGTTACCGAAAGAAACGCGCTGCGGGTTGGAGCCGTCAGCACCCATCACATAAATCTGCTGGCGACCGCCACGATCGGATTCAAATACGATCTTGGAACCATCCGGCGAATAGGATGCCGAGGTATCAATGGCCTGACTGCTGGTCAGACGGGTGGTTGTGCGCGAACGCAGATCCATCGTGTAAATATTGGCGCTACCATCATCCTGCAGCAGGCTCATCACCACTTTCTGACCATCAGGAGAAAAGCGTGGTGCAATCGTCATGCCCGGGAAATTACCGACCAGTTCCTGCTGTCCTGTTTCCAGCTGCAGCAGATAAACGCGCGGACGGTCACCGGCAAAAGACATATATGTGATTTCCTGACGGCTTGGTGAGAAGCGCGGTGTCAGCACCAGATCTTTACCATTCGAAAGATAACGCACATTCGCGCCGTCCTGATCCATGATCGCCAGACGCTTGACGCGTTTCTGC
The DNA here is from genome assembly GCF_020341615.1 of Pseudochrobactrum sp. XF203. NCBI lineage: Bacteria > Pseudomonadati > Pseudomonadota > Alphaproteobacteria > Hyphomicrobiales > Brucellaceae > Pseudochrobactrum > Pseudochrobactrum sp. XF203. The sequence continues at coordinate 2,890,293 of NZ_CP084392.1, forward strand.
GCACTGCCGGACTCATCAACAAACACGATACGTGTATCGAAATAGCCTTTTTCACCGGTCAGGCGCTCATAAATCGCATCGGCGATAATATGGGCAACGCGACGCTTGTTTTCCGGTGTTGTGAAAAATTGCTGGCCTGCAAGCTGCTGTCCGGCAAAAGTATCCCACAGACGGAACTCAGCTTTCAGACGGCCATCCGGCTGCTTGGTCACGCGGCCGGTAACCAGTGCCTGCGCATTGATGACTTTCCAGTCTTCAAAACGCGGTGCCACATCCGGATTGCTGATTTTTTCAATGAATGCTTTTTTGTCGATCGGCGCAAAAAGGCCGGAACGCTCAAGATCCGCAGCGATGATAGAGGTAATTTCCGCACCCAGCGCATCACCGGACAAGAAGTCGGTCAGAGCAATCGGCAGCGGGTCAACATTACCCTTGTTAATATTTACTTCCACAACGGCGCGTGCAGGCAGCACCGCAGCCGTGCTCACTGCCGCAGCGACAGCGAGAACTGAAAATAAGGTTTTAAACAGTGTTTTCATGATGGCGTGGACCTCGTTTGTCCTGATCATATTTGGTTCTGTGAGACGTCTCACATGCTTTGATATTGAAGAGCTTCACAGAAAGCCCCTGAAACCGGCGCTACGCAGCGCCGGTCCGTATTCCGTTTAGAACATTTCGCTCGGGTCAAAATTCACGATGACCGTCGCCCAGGTTTCATATTTATCCCGTGGCAGATTGTAAGGCGCTGCACGCATTACCGCACGCCGCGCACTGTCTGCTGCCGCACGGCCAACGATAGAATCGCCGCCTGTATAAGTGACTTCCGGCGAGCCGTTAATCGAGCCGTCTTCGTTCAGCTGCATCTTAACGGTAATACGCAAATCAGCGGCATCGGCCACACCCGAAGGGATACTCCATTTGTCGCTGATCTGACCTTTCAGAGCATCCATTTCCGTCTGGCTGAGTTTAGCTCCGCCGGTCGTTTTCTTGGCACCAAAGGCTTCCTTGTCGGTAGAGCGTTTAGCTCCGCCACCTGCAGATTTCTCACGGTTCAAAAGAACGGCAACCTCGTCAGCCTTTGCATCTTTATCTTTCGACGTATTCTGCGCGGTTGAGCTTGGCTTTTCCGGTTTCTTCTCGTCTTTTTTCTTATCCTCAGCCTTGGCCGTTTCCGTTGGTTGCGGTTTCGGTTTGGCTTCCGGCGCCGGAACACGATCCGGCAATTTGACTTCTTCAGCCTGTTCCGGCTGCTGCGCAATTGCTTCCGCAACAGGATCCGGCTTCACCTCAGCCTTTGGTTCCGGCTTCGGCTCCACTTTTGGCTCCGGCGGCTTTACCGGTTCAGGCGGTTTAACCGGCTCCGGTTTTGGTTCCGGCTTGTTTTCCTGTACAGGCTCCGGCTTTTCAGCCGGTTTTTCCGCAGGTTTGGCCGCTTCTGCGGTTTCAACAGGCTTCGGCTTTTCATTCGGCATCGGCGGCGTCTTCAGATCAAGCTCGCTGTCGCCGGCATTTTCCGCCTGCTCAACCGTTTTCGGCTTAGTCGTTGGTTTTGGTGCTGCTTTTTCCGCTTTCGGCGCTTTTTTATCGCCCTGCTGTACCTGTGAAATATCTTCAATCGGTACAATATCGACAGGGAAGGATTCAGTATCAGTCATGTCAAAAGGCTTCGGCGAAGAGAACGAGAATAGTCCCCAGCCGATAATGACCACATGGATGAGTGTTGAGGAAGTCAGACCTGCCTTCATGATGGCGTCAGCTATCCTGCTCCTGGAGGGTCACCAGACCGATATTCTTGAAACCGGCAGCGGAAATACGTGACATCACTTTCATCACAGTACCGTAATCGGCATTTTTATCGCCACGCACAAAAACGCGCTCTTCATAGCCGGTTTTGGCGATAGCTTCGAGTTTCGGCACCACTTCTGCAATGTCGATCTCGGTTTCCTGCAAATAGACCTGCCCCTTGTCATTCACGGATACGGTAATCGGCTGAGTATCGGCATTCAGCGCCTTAGCCTGCGTATCCGGCAGATCAATCGGCACACCGGAGGTGAGCAGCGGTGCGGACACCATGAAGATAATCAGCAGCACCAGCATCACGTCCACGAAAGGTGTGATGTTGATTTCGCTCATCGGAGCCTTCTTGCCGCCGCGTCTGCGACGACCGCCTGCTCCGCCCTGACTTCCTAATGACATACCCATATCTGGAACCTTCCGGCCTTAATCTTTTGACCTGATATCCGGCCTGAATTTAAAACGACTGACGCACACAAACCGGATAATTTATCCGCGCGGCGTCAGCTTCTCATCAATTTGTCGCGACAGTATGGCCGAAAACTCATCGGCAAAACCTTCCATACGTGCGGTAATTTTTGCCGAGTCTGCGGTCAGCTTGTTATAGGCAATAACCGCAGGAATAGCGGCCAGAAGACCAATCGCCGTTGCAAGCAATGCTTCCGCAATACCCGGCGCCACAACGGCAAGGCTGGTATTTTTAGAAGCGGCAATCGCCATAAACGAGGTCATAATACCGACAACGGTACCGAACAGACCGATAAATGGTGCGGATGTACCAATGGTGGCCAGAAAACCGAGGCGTGATTCCAGCTTGTCGTTTTCACGCGCCAAGGCCACATCCATAGCTTTTTCGATACGCATCTGCAACGCAATCGGGGAACGGGCACCTTTTTCGAAAGACTTTTTCCATTCGCGCATCGCTGCCATGAAAATGGCGCTCATGCCGGTGGTACGGCGTTCACCGAGATTGCGGTATAATTCTTCCAGAGACTGGCCGGACCAGAAAACCTGCTCAAAACGCTCAATCGCACTTGTTGCACGGCGATAGGCCAGTGTCTTGTCGACGATAATCGCCCATGTCCAGATTGAGGCAGCCAGCAAGCCCAGCATGACCAGTTTCACAACCCAGTTGGCCTGCATGAACAGTCCCCAGAGACTGACATCAGCTGTATGTGCTGCAATGGGTAGCGTTTCCATTTGTCACCTGTCCTCGAATCCAAACGCCCGGCTCATCACCGGGCGGCAAAAGCAAAACGGTTCACCGCGCAATTTCTGCGCAACCGTTTCGATCTGTTGTTACCTTAAGCGGTCCGGATGCATTGTTTGCCTGCACGGCCCGCCGAATTGCTTTGCGCCGTATCTGCATAGTGCCGGACACAATCTTGTGCATGACCGGCTGTTTTGCTTTTTACGGTTAATTTTGGTGAAAGGAAGGCGACAGGCAGATTCATGCCCTCACCTCTCCGTCTTGGACTAAAGATGAACTATTATGGTTAAAGATAAGTTAGGATTCGCACTATTGCGGGCAATTTTACGTGCGGCGCCTGATTTTCCGGTGCCGGTTTTTGAGCCAGCACCACATTCAGCACTGCCTGCGCGATCACACCCGATTTTTGAAATGCCGCAGGATTATGCCCGTCCAATTGTCCCAGTTTGACGATGAAGGCATTTGCCAAAAGTTAAGCTGTAAACAGCGCTTTCCACTCTTTGGGCATCCGTTTCGGGCGACCCTGCTTATTAATCAATGCCGCTTCGACCTGTGCTTCAATCAGAAGCTCACCATTTTTGCGCTGAATGCGCTGGCGCATTGTCACCCGCGCACCGGAAGCTTCAGTCACGCAAGTCTCAATCACCAGCATATCATCAATGCGGGCAGGCAAACGGAAATCAATCTCCATGCGCCGCACGATCCAGACAATCGGTTCGCCAAGCTGCCCCTCTTCCAGCTGTGTATGATGCACACCTTTGAGGCGCAAAAAATCGGTGCGGCCGCGCTCCAGAAACTCCAGATAACGGGCATGATAAACCACGCCGGAAAAATCCGTATCGGCATAATAGACCCGCGCCAGCAACCGGTGTCCTTCCGATGTCAGCGTGCCATTAATCACTTCAGATTCAGCTGCGCTTAAATCGTCTGGAGCTGTTATATCCGGCATCAGGCTTCGTCCTCAAACAGGGTGATCTGCCGTGCAGCCAGATCTGTCGGTGCCGTCAGTCCCAGATGCTGCCATGCAAGTGCTGTCAACACACGACCGCGCGGTGTGCGTTGCAAAAAACCCTGCTGGATCAGATAGGGTTCAATAATATCTTCAATCGCATCACGCGGTTCAGACAGACCAGCGGCAATCGTCTCAATCCCCACAGGTCCGCCGCCAAAATTGCGTGCAATCATATTGAGATAACGGCGATCCAGCTGATCGAGACCAATATTATCCACCTCGAGGCGGATCAGCGCCTCATCGGCGATCTTCGCATCCACAATGTCTGCTTTTGCTACCAGCGCAAAGTCACGGACACGACGCAGCAAACGCCCTGCAATACGCGGTGTTCCCCGTGCACGACGCGCAATCTCGCGTGCACCATCATCAGAAATATTCAGCTGCATCAGCCGCGCACCACGGCGCACAATATATTCCAGCTCATCAACCGTATAGAAATTCAGCCGTACCGGAATACCGAAACGGTCGCGCAAAGGCGTGGTCAGAAGACCGAGACGGGTTGTCGCTGCCACCAGCGTGAATTTCGCCAGATCAATCTTGACGGAGCGTGCCGCAGGCCCCTCGCCGATAATCAGATCGAGCTGATAATCTTCCATCGCCGGATAGAGAATTTCTTCCACCGCAGGGCTGAGACGATGAATTTCGTCGATAAACAGCACATCGCGGTCTTCAAGATTGGTGAGCAATGCCGCCAGATCACCGGCTTTGGCAATCACCGGCCCTGAAGTAGAGCGGAAATTAACCCCGAGTTCCTTGGACATAATCTGCGCCAATGTGGTTTTGCCCAAGCCGGGAGGGCCGACAAACAACACATGATCCAGAGCCTCACCACGGGTTTTGGCTGCTTCGATAAAAATTTTCAGATTAGCGCGTGCTGCCGCCTGACCGACAAAATCATCAAGGCTTTGCGGGCGCAAAGCCGTGTCCGTATCCTCCCCGCGCTTTTGCGCAGAAATCAGACGATTTTCATCACTCATCAGTTACACCCGCATTCATTTTCTCAGGCGACGTTTTTATCGCGCCAGTTCCTTCAATCCAAGCCGGATCAGCTTGGCAGAATCTGCATCTTCTCCGGCCTCGCGCAAGGCACTGGCCACCGCATTGGCAGCCTGATCGCGTGAATAGCCAAGATTACTCAGCGCGGAAACCGCATCACTTACTGCAGTGGAAGCCACACCCTCACCGATTTCCTGCTTCAGCCCGATATTGGCCGCAGCATCACCGGCAAATGCAGGTGCCTTATTCTTCAGCTCCGTCACAATGCGTTCGGCTACTTTTTTACCGACACCCGGCGCACGGGACACCATAGCAATATCACGCAAAGCAATGGCATTGGCGAGTTCAGACGGCGTTAATGTGCCCAGCACTGCCAGTGCCACTTTGGCACCAACGCCCTGTACATTCTGCAACAGCCGGAACCACTCACGCTCCAATGCCGTGCCGAAACCGTAAAGCCGCAGCACATCTTCACGCACATAGGTCTCAATCAGCAGAATTGCCGCTTCACCCGCTGAAGGCAGATTGCCCAGCGTGCGCGCAGAACAGAAAGCCACATAGCCGACCCCATGCACATCAAGAATGACGTGATCGTCAGCAATTTCATCGACAACACCTTTCAGTTTCCCGATCATGATATGGCTGCAATCCTCCCGCTTTTCTTCAGTTCTGCCAGATTATACAGGCTGTGCCGGTTATGGGCATGACAAATGGCAATCGCCAGCGCATCCGCCGCATCGCTGGTATCAAAGCTCGCACGCGGCATCAGCACTTTGACCATCATATGAATTTGCTGTTTTTCACCGTGGCCGACACCGATAACGGATTTTTTCACCGCATTCGGCGCATATTCAGCCACACGCAGTCCGGCCTGTGCCGGTACCAGCAGCGCAATACCGCGCGCCTGCCCCAGCTTCAGCGTAGCGCCTGCATCTTTATTGACGAATGTATGTTCAACAGCCGCTTCATCCGGCATCATCTGATGCAGAACAGCGCTCAATCCTTCATGCAACTGGCATAAACGCGAGGCAAGATCCATTTTATCGTCAGAGGTGACAGTTCCCGCTGCAATAAAATGCAGGGAATTACCCATGGACTCAATCACGCCCCAGCCGGTGCGGCGCAAGCCCGGATCAATACCAATAATGCGAATCGCCTGTTTCATATGCTGACCTTACCTTGTGTAAGGTGCATTCAACAATCAAAATGTGAACAAAATGGAAACATCGCAATTTTACGACGGGAGAAGATGCCAAAGCGTGTCTGGCTCAAATGGATTCATCCAGCGTCAGCGAACATGCGACAATTAAATGAAACCAGAGCGTGTGTATTTAATCATAGCCACTGCGCCGCTCTGTCTTTTTGTTTTACGCATGTCGTTATCGGAAAACCGGTTCCCACTTTTCCGCGACATGCTCCGGCAGATCAATTACTGCCAAATGCTGTGCGCAACAGAATGATCTGATCCGAAACCGGATTACCCTTGCACTCAACCAGTTCACGGATCGGCTGGTGATAGCTGTCACCATCCATGCAACGCACGCGGTCCTGAAGATGCAGCGAATGCGCAATCATATCGCGGAAAGCCTGCGGCAGTTCTTTCCAGCCTGCGGTATTTTCACCGGCAGAATGAGTTTCCAGACTGACCTTTGCCTTCTCTTTTGCCACCATTTCGCGCGGCATATCGCCGGAACGGCTGGCACGCAGCAGCAAAAGCCAGGAGGCAATATGCATCAGACGCGAGGTCAGACGCATGGATTCAGCGGCATAAAGTGTTGCAGCCTTGTGAGACAGGGAACGCGCAGCGTCTTTCCCCTTACCGTCAAGATAAGCGGCGGCTTCTTCCACCAGCGCCATACCTTCACTGTAAAGCGGTTTGAAACTGTCTGAAAACACCATACGCTCCGACAGACGGATCATATTATCCGGCATTCTGTTTTCGCTGCGATGTGTATGTTCCATCATCTTGTTCTGCTCACTGGCAACTGCAGTTCACTGAAACGCAGTTGTAATTTTTGACAAGCATTCCGACCACATAAGGCACCGTATTTTCTCCGGTTTATAACCGGCCAAACAGGCGAATCCCCTCGTGTCAGGCTGCACTTCACTCGTTTGCATCACAAAGCGTGATCGTAAAAAACCGTTTGGCTATGGCCTATCCAAGCAAAATGCACGCTCATACACGCTCGCGCAATAATATGGTTAAAGAAAGATGAATTGTGATTTTGTGCTTGCCAGAACAAATAATGCTATCCAGACAAATAAAGTCAACCTGTTCAGATAGTTAAGCAGAATCGCCCGTATTCTCCGGCAAGAACAACGCCTGCCCGCTGATTTTCGCGGAAGTGCTTTATCCACAAAGCGGCTCTCACTGCGGATAAACAAAGCAGGTCCGGAAATAAAAAAAGAGCCGCAAAAGCGGCTCTCAGAAGTTTAACAGGGAGGCGTCATACAGAGGGACCAAGTCCACTCGGTAAGAATCCGGCAAAACCGGATAGCCTTATATTCTTTTGTTAACTTTAATATTTGGTTAATGCGGTTTCTATCACTTTCAAGACACAGGAACCGAACGCGGCTTCACAGCTATAGGAGCTGGCTTCCGGCTTTCTGCCACCCGTGCGGATCTTGCGATTTCCGGCACAGGGCTTTTCGAAACTGCTTTGCCTTTCCAGCCGATGCGCGGCAGCCATTCCAGATAATAGACCAGCGCAAATTGAGCCATAATACCGCCCGCAATCAGCAAAGTGTCAAAGGACAGGCTCACCGGATAAACATGACGCAGCGCCTGACCAACCATCGCCAGAATAGTACCGGCTACAAAAACCGGCAGCGAATGTTTACCCAGCAAGGCCAGCGGATGGTTCATATCAAGACGGGCTTTTTCCGACAGCGCAGGAATACCGGCAATCACATAGGCAAGCGCCAGCACATGCAACAAACGGGTTGCCGAGAGATAGGTCTTGTCAAAACCGGTCAGCACCGCAGGCAGGCCAAAGGAAATATCCCAGTTCGGATGCGGGACACGCAGCCACAGCAGGGAGAAAACCAGATAACCGATCGCCGCAATCATCAGCGGACGGTTCTGATCAAAGCGGCCGCCCTGCTTCACATAGGTCATCGCACCAATACCGATGGCGAACAGAAACTGCCACGACAGCGGATTAAGGAACCACACGCCCTGTGTCGGATAATTCACCGGCGCAATATGATAATAGCCGGACAGAAACCAGATCGAACCGGAAATCGTCAGCATCAGCGAAATGCTGATCCGCGACAGATAAAGCATGACCGGCGCAAACAGCATCAGTACCAAATAGAGCGACAGAATATTATTATAGCCGAGCTGGTGGCCAAGCGTGGCCAGACCGACAAAAGCCTGTGCAGGCTGTTCCATCACAGTTTTGATATTGATCATTTCCAGCATTTCCGGCCGTTTCATATAAATTGCCGTAAAACCGAAAATCGCCAGTGTGATGAGCGTTGTCATCATCTGCGCCATATAAAGCGTCATCGACCGGCGTGCCATTTTCAATGACAGCAGCAGGCGATTGCCTTCAACAAATTTGGAACTATAGGCAAGCGCAACAGCCAGACCGGAAATCAGCACAAAAGCTTCCGCAGAATCGGAAAAACCGAATTCGCGATGCGTGAATTTCTCATAAATTGTGCCCGGAACATGGTTGATGAAAATCGTCAGCAATGCCAGCGCCCTGAAAACATCAAGACGCGTATCGCGCATTTTCACCATCTGTCCTGCATTATGTATTGTCATTGCCAGCCTGCCTTTTGCCTGACTTGCCTGAATGTTTTCATCTCTCAAGAAGCGAAAACATGTCCTGCAGACAGTTTTTGTCTGCATACAACAATACGACTCAAATGGGACACGAAAGCGGCTAAGCTACTGCTTACCCCCATCACATTATTTTCCAGAACTAAACAAAACGACAATGTCAATAAGTTGTTAGCATCAAGATCGAAGGGAAATTCGGGGAAAAAGGACAGCGCTCCGATGTTTTTGCACCTGTCTTTAAAAACCGCGTTATCTTTTGGCAAATATGCTCTAAACAGAAGATAATGACCGGTATATTGCATATTTTACACTGTGCAATTCCCGAACTTTGCCATTTTTATGGGCTATTGGCGCCCGCTCAATGAGGCTTTATCTGATGAAATTTCCTGCAAACCGTCCGCGTCTGGTGCTGGTTGTCCCTTCTCCTTCTTCGGAAGAGCATACGGCAGATACGCTGCTTGCCACGCTGGATAAAGCCCTGACTGCAGGCGACATTGCCAGCGTCATTCTCGACAACGGGAAAACCGACGAGGCATCCTTTCAGGCTTTTGCAACATTGGCCGTTGGCAAAATTCAGGCAGCAGGCGCCGCAGCCATTATTCTGAACGACACCCGCACTGCCGGTCGTGTCAGCGCAGACGGCGTGCATATTGAAGGCTCTCTGGCCGATATTGCAGATGCTGTTGAGCGCTATACGCCGAAAATGATCGTCGGCACCGGCAATGTGAAAGAGCGCCACACAGCGCTGGAAGTCGGTGAGTTGCAGCCGGATTATATGTTCTTCGGCAAAATCGGTGCCGATACCAAACCGGAAGCCCATCCGCGCAATCTTTCACTGGCTGAATGGTGGGCGGCAATGGTCGAGATTCCGGCTATTTTGCAGGCTGGTGCAAAACTGGATGATCTCGCGGCTTGTTTTGCCACACATGCAGAATTTATCGCATTGGGTACGGCTGTGTTTTCCGCAGAAGATCCTGCACAGGTTATTGCCGATGCAAACCGCCAGCTCGATGAGATGAGCGCGGCTGAGACTGAAGAGTAACAGAGTTAGACCATGCTGAAAAAATCCGTTTTGTTCAACAGCACCTGTGCTTTCTGGTTGGTTGCCGCAGCGGCATCTATGCCGGCAACCACTGTCATGGCTGCAGAGGCCGCAAAACCGGCACCTGAGAAAACAGTGCCTGAAGCTGACAAACCCAAAACGGACAAAACAGAGACGGATAAGCCGGCAGATCCGACCGGCGCATCTATGGATGTACCGGCGGTTTCAACCGGCTTCACTATTCCGGAACTTGCCGGATCATGGTCGAAAAATCAGACTGAAAAGTCTGATATGCTTCAGCAACCGGCAACAACCGATGCCATGCCCGCTTTTAACGAGAACCGGTTCGGGGACAAAATTGCCGATCCGGCCTTCGGTGCATTTCAACGCGGTCTTTATCTGACAGCCTTCAATCTTGGTATGGAGCGCGCCAAAGCCGGTGATCCGGCAGCGCAAACGCTGGTGGCAGAAATCTATGCCCGTGGCCTTGGTGTCAAATCCGATCAGAAACAAGCAGCGCACTGGTATGGCTTAGCCGCAGAAAAAGGCGAACATGAAGCCCAGTTCCGCTACGCCGCCATGCTGCTTCAGGGCATCTATGTCACCAAGGACGCGAAAAAAGCTGAAGAGCTGATGCAAAAAGCGGCCGAGGCAGGCAATGCCATGGCACAATTCAATTATGCGCAAATGCTGATGATGCGCCGTCCCGGAGCCAAAGGGCTGGATGAAGCCGCACCATGGTTCCAGAAAGCGGCAGATGCCGGACTGGCCGATGGTGAATATGCTGTCAGTCAGCTGCTTGCCAATGGCACCGCAACAATCAAGCGCGATGATGCGCAGGCGCGCGAATATTTATTACGTGCTGCCCGTAAAAATTATGACACAGCACAGCTTGATCTGGGCACATGGCTGGTCGAAGGGCGCGGCGGCGAGCGCAATTATGATGCCGGTTTCCGCTGGATGCTGACAGCAGCGCGCGGCGGCAATATTGCAGCCATGGCGCGTGCGGCACGGCTTTATCGTGACGGCATCGGCACAGACGGTAATTCGGTTGAGGCTGCGGCATGGTATATTCTGGCGCGGCGCTCAAAACTCAATGCCAAAGACCTCGATTCTTTCATGGACGGGCTGACAGATGAAGAAATTCAGCAGGCCATCGCCCGTGCAAACAATCTGCGCTGACCGGTAAAATTGCATTTTTATTAACATAGAGCGCTGTGCGCCCGATCAGGCGCACAGCGCTTTAACACTTTAAATGAGAGCATAATTTTCGCTTAAACTGATTCAAGTCTAAGAAATTATGCTCTAGTGCAGCCCGAAGTCCGGCAAAGCATCGTATCAGACTTGCTAAAATTGCAGATTTATGGTCTTGAAAACCCCGATTGATATGGCTTGAGAGCCCTCTGATACCGCCTGCGGCATTTTTTGCCAAACCGCCACCGGTTTTGCGCGAAGCGACGCAGAATTTCAAAGGGTAAATCAGAGAAAATTTCACACTAATTCCGGATTGAACGAATATGAAGATCAACGGTAACGAAATCCGTCCCGGCAATGTCATTGAGCACAATGGCGGCCTGTGGGCAGCAGTTAAATGCAACGCGGTTAAACCAGGTAAAGGCGGCGCCTATAATCAGGTTGAACTGAAAAACCTTATCGACGGCACCAAGCTGAATGAACGTTTCCGTTCTGCTGAAACTGTTGAACGCATCCGTCTTGAGCAGAAAGACTTCTCTTTCCTCTATGAACAGGGTGAAGCTCTGATTTTCATGGATACCGAAAGCTACGAACAGCTCGAACTGAACAAAGACTTTGTTGGTGAGCGCGCTGCATTCCTGCAGGACGGCATGATGGTCACCGTTGAAATGCACGAAGAACGCCCGATCGGCATTCGTCTGCCAGATCAGGTTACACTGGCAATCACCGAAGCTGATCCGGTTGTTAAAGGCCAGACAGCGGCTTCTTCCTACAAGCCTGCAATTCTGGAAAACGGCATCCGTATTCTCGTGCCGCCTTTCATTGAATCCGGCGAACGCGTTATCGTTGACACCAACGAACTGACCTACGTATCCCGCGCCTGATCCGGCTCAAATACCCCCTGTACTCTTCAGGATTTAAATATTGTTTCATCCGCAAGGCATGCTTTGCGGATGAAAAAGCTGTTAAGCACATTGACATTTGTGAATAGATCCAGAAAACGAAAGCACTTTTCGGAGAATGTGCGCGTGCTCATATTATTGGGCTGCGTCGATCTGATCCGGCCGTGCCGGACTATGCTCTAAACAGTCTCTCGCTTTTAGCTCAGATATTATTTATGCATGATCTTTATGCATATAAAAGATTATCCGGCGAACAGACGCTGCTCACATTTAACGTCTGTGCCAGCCGGTTTCCACACATGAAAACTGCCCCTCGTCTTTGGTGAGGCTTAGCGGTTTTCTCTTTGACACGAACGCATAAATTGTACCGGCCGGCGATGCAGACTTCAGCCAGCACCGGACTTATGCACTGACAGGACGAAAAATATGGCGCGCTCAGCAATTCTCAACGTTATGGTTCAGGCCGCAATCAAGGCCGGACGCTCACTGGCGCGTGATTTTGGTGAAGTACAGAATCTGCAGGTCTCGCTCAAAGGCCCGGGCGATTATGTAAGTCAGGCCGATAAAAAAGCCGAAGATATTATTTTCAGCGAACTGCGCCGTGCGCGTCCTGATTATAGCTTTCTGATGGAAGAGCGCGGTGCGGTTGAAGGTGCTGACAGCCAGCACCGCTGGATCGTTGATCCTCTCGACGGCACCACCAACTTCCTGCACGGTATTCCGACCTTTGCCGTTTCCATCGCTCTTGAGCGTCAGGGACAGGTTGTTGCCGGTGTGATCTACAATCCGGCAACCGACGAACTTTATACCTCTGAGCGTGGTGGCGGTGCATTCCTCAACGACCGCCGCCTGCGCGTTGCAGCCCGCTCCAAGCTTTCCGATGCTGTGATTACCCATGGTATGCCGCATCTGGGTCGCGGCAAGCATGGTCACTACCTCATCGAACTGCGCAATGTTATGGGTGAAGCCGCCGGTATGCGTGCGTTTGGTGCCGCTTCTCTGGAACTTGCTTATGTCGCTGCCGGTCGCGTTGACGGCTACTGGGATGAGCCGCTGTCCCCTTGGGATATGGCAGCCGGTATTCTGATGGTACGTGAAGCCGGTGGCTTTATCTCCGACAAAAACGGCCAGCAGGATATGTATGAGCAGAAAAACATCGTAGCCGGTAATGAGCTTATTCACGGTCAGCTGCTGCGGACAATCAAAAAGCCGGTCTGATAAAACGATCAGGCTGAAATCACCAATCCCCCGTTCATCTCTGATGCGCGGGGGATTTTTTATTGGTTGTTCCTGTTTTTACCGTAATAGCCGGCAACAGTCGGAAATATGACAGGAATAAAAGTTTCAGTTTTGAAAATTTTGCAGTAGCGTCCTGTATCACAAAGCGGTTTCAGACAATGCAGAACAGCATCTGAAGCAAAACACATCAGGCTCAGCGAGAGAATATTATGGCGCAGCGGGATATCAGCATGGGAACAGAATACGACCCGAACCGGCTTTCCAGCCCGCGGCAGGTCATGATGATTATGATTATATTCCTCGCTCTTGTCGCTTTTCTGGCTCTGGTTCTGGTGCGGCAGATCCAGACCTTCTTCGTCACCAATCCCGGCCTCAACGGCTTGATTCTCGGTGTATTGCTGGTTGGCATCATACTGGCTTTCATTCAGGTTCTGCGCCTTGTGCCGGAAATCCGCTGGGTCAATTCCTTCCGCAACGGTGATGACGGCGCGACGGATCCGGTGCTGCTGGCACCGATGCGGGCAATGATCGGCCGCCGCCAGTCTATGGCACTATCCGCCACATCTATGCGCTCGATCCTTGATTCCATTGCCACACGCCTTGATGAAAGCCGCGATATTTCCCGCTATCTGATCGGGTTGCTGGTATTTCTCGGCCTGCTCGGTACATTTTGGGGTTTGCTGGAAACTATCGGCTCCATCGGTCAGACCATTCAGTCGCTTGATCCGAAGTCCAATGATACCGGCACGGTGCTGGATTCGCTCAAGAGCGGATTACAGGCACCACTCAGCGGCATGGGTACGGCTTTCTCGTCCTCCCTGTTCGGTCTGTCCGGCTCGCTGATTCTTGGCTTTCTCGATCTGCAATCCGGTCGCGCCCAGAACCGTTTCTATACGGAACTGGAAAACTGGCTGTCCTCGGTCACCGATCTGAATTCCGACCTGCGAGTTGATGCGGAAAACGGCAATACAACACTGGAAGAAATCCGCCTGTTCTCCGACCGCCTGCAAACAATGCAGGACGGCAACGGCACCAGCCAGCGCACAACCGCTGCTCTGGCTAATCTTGCAGACGGTGTGCAGGCATTGGTGAAAACCATGCGCCATGACCAGCAGAGCATGAGTGACTGGGTTGAACGGCAGGCCGAAGAGCAGAAAGCTCTGCGTCAGGCTGTTGAGAAACTGAACACCATCCTCTCCGCTACCAAGCGCGAACAATAAGGCGGAACCGATGGCCTTATCCCGTAACCGTCGCAGTGAGCGCCATGTTGATTATTGGCCGGGCTTTGTGGACGCGCTGTCCACATTGCTGCTGGCGATCATGTTTCTGCTGTCCGTCTTTGTGCTGATGCAGTTTCTGCTCTCACAAGAGGTCAATAACAAGGATTCCGTGCTGAACCGGCTCAACAGCCAGATCAGCGAACTGACCGAGCTTTTGTCTCTGGAGCGCGGCAAGGGGCAGGATCTGGAGGATACTCTGGCCGGTCTTCAGGCATCACTTACCGCTGCGGAAAATGAAAAATCCCGCCTGCAGAGCCTGCTCGCTTCCGGTGGCTCCGGTGCAGCTGCAGAGCAGCGTGCCGGTGAATTATCTGCAACGCTGGATGCTGAAAAACAGGTCAGCGCCCGAGCCTTGTCGCAAGTCGAATTACTCAATCAGCAGATTGCAGCCCTGCGCCGCCAGATCGGTGCGCTGGAAGACGCACTCAATGCATCCGAAGCCCGCGATCGTGAATCCAATACCAAGATCGCTGATCTCGGTAAAAGGCTGAATGTGGCACTTGCCCAGCGTGTGCAGGAACTCAACCGCTACCGTTCCGACTTCTTCGGACGCTTACGCGAGATTCTCTCCGATCGTGAAAATATCCGCATTGTCGGCGACCGCTTCGTCTTCCAGTCAGAAGTGCTGTTTCCGACCGGCTCAGCAGATATCAATCCGCAAGGCCTGATCGAAATGAAAAAGCTGGCCGATGCGGTGGTAGAGCTGAATAAGGAAATACCGGACGATATCAACTGGGTGCTGCGTGTGGACGGCCATACGGATAATGTGCCGCTATCAGGCACAGGTCGTTATCGCGACAATTGGGAACTATCCTCAGCGCGTGCAACGGCGGTGGTTAAATTTCTGATTGCCAATGGTGTACCGGCGAACCGTCTCGTAGCCGCAGGTTTTGGCGAATATCAGCCACTGGAGGCGGATGACAGTTCCGATGCCCGCAGCCGCAACCGGCGTATCGAGCTGAAACTCACTGAGAGATAATAAAAAGCCCGCGATAATCGCGGGCTTTTTCATTTCAATGCACCTGCTGAAATTGCAGACTTTGTTAGTTTACCGCCTGCTGAAATTGCAGGCTGGCTAAACGGGCATAAATCCCGCCGGACTGGCTCAGGCTTGCATGGGTGCCCTGCTCAACAATGCGCCCCTGATCCATAACCAGAATATGATCGGCCTTCAAAACGGTCGCCAAACGGTGCGCAATTACCAGTGTCGTGCGTCCCTGCATCAGATGTTCCAGCGCTTTCTGCACCAGCATTTCACTCTGCGCATCCAGTGCCGAAGTCGCTTCATCAAGCAACAACACCGGCGCATCCCGCAGCAAAGCGCGGGCAATGGCAATGCGCTGACGCTGACCACCGGAGAGCATGACGCCACGTTCACCGACAGGCGCATCATAGCCACCTTCAAGCGCCATGATAAATTCATGTGCCTGCGCAGCCTTTGCGGCGGCTTCAATATCCGCATTACTGGCATCCGGTCGTCCGAAAGCGATATTTTCACGAATACTGGCAGCAAAAATCGTCACATCCTGCGGCACAAGCGCAATATTTCCGCGCAAATCATCCAGCGACAATTGCCGCAGATCCCTACCATCCAGCAGGATTTTACCCTGCAACGGATCATAATAACGCAGCAGCAAGGCGATCAGGGTTGATTTACCGGCACCGGAAGCACCGACAATCGCAACGGTCTTGCCCGGTTCAATCACAAAGCTCACATCGTGAAGGGCTTGGTGCTCTGGTCGTGTCGGATAAGCAAATTCCACATGGGAAAATTCAACGCGGCCTTCAGCACGAATAAGTCTGACCGGTTGCGCCGGTGAAGCGACAGCTGATTCTTCATTCAGCAATTCCACCAGCCGCTCCGCCGCACCGGCAGCCTGTGCCAGCTCCGCCCAAACCTCCGACAAAGCACCGAGTGAACCTGCCGCCACCACTGCATAGATCAGAAATTGCCCCAATGTGCCCGCAGACATCCGGCCGTTCATCACATCATGGGAGCCGAACCAAAGCACGGCCACAACGCTGGCGAAGATGATGAAGATTGCAAAAGCAGTCAGGATTGAGCGGGAGAGAATCGATTGCTGTGCCGCATCATAAGCGTGATCAACCGCACCGGTATAATGTGCAATCGCCGGTGCTTCATGGGTAAAAGCCTGTACGGTGCGCACTGCGGCAATTTTTTCTCCAGCATAAGCAGTCGCCAGCGCCAGCTCATCCTGCGCGCGGCGTGAACGGCGGCGGACAGAGCGGCCAAAGGCCACCAGCGGCAAAACGATGAGCGGAATAGCAGCCAGCACCAGTGCCGATAATTTAGGACTGGTGACCACCATCATCACCACCGCACCGATCACCAGAATCAGATTACGCAAGGCGATAGAAGCCGTAGCACCGACAGCGGATTTCACCTGTGTTGTATCGGCAGTCAGACGGGAAACGATCTCTCCGGACTGAACTTCATCAAAAAAAGCAGGCGAAAGGCGCGTAACATGGGCAAAAACATCGCGCCGCAGGTCAGCAACGATGCGCTCCCCCAGCGTGATCACGAAATAATAGCGCGCAGCAGAGGCCACAGCCAGCACCGCAGCCAGAACCATTAGAGCAGCAAAAGACGTATCAACCAGACTGCTCGAAGCCGATATCAACCCGTTATCCAGCAGGCTGCGCACAGCCACCGGCAGAACCAAGGTTGCCATTGCGGCAGTGACCAATGCAACCAGCGCACCGGCAACAGAGCGGGGATATTGACGGACGTAAGGAAAGATTCGCGCCAGCGGCTTTAAGGACCGGCGTGGCTTTTTACCGCTCTCGGCCTCAGAAACCGCTTTGTTTTGTAAATTCGTCGCTGTCATTCTGCTTGCTTGCTATATTGCGCCCTTGTTATTAGCTGCTGCCTGATGTATAGGCTCCCCAACCCTTTTGGAAGCCGTAGCCGTATTGTCTGCAGCTTCAATGAGACAAGTGGGCGTATCTGCCGCAGTTCCGGTGATGGCCGGGGCGTGGCTAAATGCCATAAACCTTTCAGGAAGCTGACTATGAAAGCAGACATTCATCCGGATTACCACACCATCAAAGTTGTTATGACTGATGGTACCGAATATTCAACACGCTCCACCTGGGGTAAAGAAGGCGATACGATGAACCTCGATATCGATCCTTTGAGCCATCCGGCATGGACCGGCGGCAACCAGCAGCTGATGGATCGCGGTGGCCGCGTTACCAAGTTCAAGAACCGCTTCGGCAATCTGGGTATCTAATTCCCAGCTTCTTGATGAGAATAAAAAAGCTCCGCAATGCGGAGCTTTTTTTATGACCTGTCTCTTTGTTTTGTGCATTTGCCTCACGCAAAACCGGTTCCCACTTTTGCTGGAAATGCAGCAGGTTTTAATAGGGCCGCACCGGCTCCAGCGGAATATCCACGCCAATTGCGCTGAGCATCTTCCGGAATGTCGCCAGATCATAGCGCTCATCTTCCGTCACCAATGCACGGATTTTCCCCTGCCCCTTAGTGCCCTGCCCGATTCTTGAAACCATATCTTTGGCGGGGTCGAGAAAATGGCATTGCGGGCGGGCATTTTCGAAAAACCGGCGCAACCATGGCAGATGTGTACTGGAAAGGGTCAGCACATCAATCTCCGGATATTTGGCAAAAACCTGCGCCAGAAATGCATCAACCGCTGCCTGTGTTTTCTCCGGTGCAAACAGAAACGCACCTGATTCTACCAGCTCTACCATCGGAGAGGCATTAATCAGCGCCACACGATCACTATAAGCACTGTGTTCAGCCACGAACTCGCCGATCATCGGACTTTCCACCAGCGACTGAACACCCATGATCCCGATTTGTCCGCTATGGGATAAGCCCCATGCCTCCCGCAAAGGCGGATAGACGCCGAAAAGCGGCAGATGAATATCCTGACTGAGCTCCTCCAGCACCATGATCGACGGCGCATTGGAAGCGATCACAATTGCACAAGGATTGAAGCTTGAGAGATAATCAATCGTGCGGCGCATCACCTGAATCAGTTCCGCGCGGTTTTTGCCGCCATAGGGAAAACTGGCACGGTCAGCAAAATATATAATATCCTGATGCGGCAAGCGGTTGCGGATTTCCGCAACAACAGCATAGCTGCCGATACCTGCATCAAAAACAGCAATCGGTCTGTGCATAGATCATTCTCCCGTTTCCGTATTGCGGAACGGTGTCCGCCTCGAGAGCGATTTACGCCCGGATTGAATCACAGCAATCGCTCTCGATTCTTAGAGTCGTCGCATTTCATTGCCATCAAACTATTCAACCTGACGCTGAAATGCTCCGGTCCGTCTCAGATATGCTCTATCAATTTAGTGTCCCGATTTTACCTGCCAAGGTCAACAGGACGATTATATGGCACAAAAAGCAAAACCTCCGGCAACATCAGCTGCCGGAGGTTTTAATATTGAGCAAGGAGACTAAATTATACGCTCAGCTTGGCCAGCACTTCTTCGCTGACTTCAAAATTGGCGTAAACGTTCTGCACATCATCATCATCTTCCAGTGTCGAAATCAGACGCAGAACGGACTGTGCCTTTTCTTCATCAACCGGAGCCGAAGTCTGCGGCTTCCAGACTGCCTTGATGGATTCAGCTTCGCCAAGTGCCGCTTCAAGCGCTTTGGAAACCTCGCCGAGATCTTCAAAAGCACAGATAATGACGTGGCCTTCTTCATCAGACTGCACGTCTTCAGCACCGGCTTCAATCCCTGCTTCCATAACGGTGTCAGCGTCACCGGCAGTAGGCTTATAGACGATCTCGCCAACGCGGGAGAACATGAAGCCCACGGATCCGGTTTCACCCAGCGCACCGCCGGATTTGGTGAAAGCAGCACGCACATTGGATGCGGTACGATTGCGGTTGTCTGTCAGCGCCTCAACGATAACAGCCACACCGCCCGGGCCGTAGCCTTCGTAGCGTACTTCATCATAGTTCTCGGAATCGGCACCGGCAGCTTTTTTGATCGCGCGTTCGATATTGTCCTTTGGCATGGACTGCGCTTTAGCGTTCTGAATTGCCAGACGCAGACGCGCATTCATCGACGGATCAGGCAGCCCCTGCTTGGCTGCAACGGTAATTTCGCGTGCAAGCTTGGAGAACATTTTCGACCGCATGGCATCCTGTCTGCCTTTGCGGTGCATAATATTTTTAAACTGTGAATGGCCGGCCATAGCACCCCTGTTCAGGTTCTAAAATTTGGGCACGGGATTGAATATGCGGCGCAGCAAGAGCGAGGCATCCGCATTCATCCCTGCGGAATGTGCGCTTTATAAGGAAAATGGTGCGCCACGTCCAGCCACACCACACCGCACTTCTTTGCAGGCAGCTATAATATCGTCTTTTTATTGCTGATGATAGTTTTTTACGCCGGTTCCGGGCGCTGCAACTGGACACGGTCTGATATGCACCTTATCAATAATGTGAATATATTATGCCGCATCTCTGGCATTATACTCATTCTCAAACCTTTATTTGCCCGTACCTTTATTTGAATCCCAGAATGCTCTATCCACGGGCAAGCTCTGAAACTGCCCGTTAAACCGGATATAGATTGACGTGACCGAACAGCCAGCCGCACCGCGACAGAAAAACGACACGATAGCCGCACAGATCAGCAAGATTCTGTCGCAGCGTATCATCGCCGGTGAACTGGAACCGGGGGCAAAACTGCGTCAGGATCATATTGCCGATGAATTCGGCACCAGCCATGTGCCTGTACGCGAAGCTTTTCGTCGTCTTGAAGCGCAGGGACTGGCCGTGTCCGAGCCGCGCCGTGGTGTGCGTGTTGCCTCTTTCTCGCTTGCAGAAATCCGCGAAGTTGCGGAAATGCGCGCCGCACTGGAAGTGCTGGCACTGCGCCATGCTGCGCCGCATCTGACCCGTGCCATTCTGGATGAGGCGGAAGAAGCCACCCATGCCGGTGATAATTCCAGTGATGTGCGTTCATGGGAAGCGGCCAACCGCAAGTTTCACCGTCTGCTGATTACACCTTGCGCCATGCCGCGTCTGCTGGCGACGATTGATGATCTGCATGATGCCAGCGCACGCTTTCTGTTTGTCTCATGGCGCGCGGAATGGGAAGCCCGCACCGATCACGACCATCTGGCTATTCTTGCAGCCCTGCGGGACGGCGATGTGGAGCAGGCTGCCAATATTCTCACCCGCCATGTGCAGTGGATTGGCCGCAAGCCGGTAACCAGCCCGTCAGGCAAAGTGCGCGATGCCTTTGCGATTGTCGGATAAAATAAAACCAATTCCGCATAAATTATCTATAAAATATATCAATTCATAAGTCTCAGAGCAGATGCGGGCAGTTTTAAAACCTGCCCTTGCCCGGCTTGCTGCAATCCGCTCTGTTTACGACCCGTCTATAAACAATTTTACGACAATTCTGTCTGGCCAAGTCGCACAAATTGACCTAATGATTTTTACGATAGATGCATATTGCAAACTATCTATAATTTCACCAGAGTGTGTCGCATATCATTTTACCCGCTGCACCCGCTCTCAGTTTTTGTTTATTGCATGATCGTGCCCGTCAAATAAGATCATTTGAATACACATCATGCTATAAGGAGCTTTTCATGTCTCTTGCACATGCAGTTCGCAAACCGGCTTTCAGCCCGCTCAATCTCGACAATCGCAGCGCGGCCATGAAATTATTTGCCGTCATTTCCGGCACCATGATTCTCGCACTGACCTCCCAGATCACAGTGCCTATGCTGCCGGTTCCAATCACCCTGCAGACACTGGTTGTTCCGCTGATCGGCGCACTTTATGGCTGGCGTCTTGGCGCACTGACCGTGCTTGCATGGCTCGGTGAAGCAGCAATGGGCATGCCTGTTCTTGCCGGTGGCAACGGCACTCTGGCCGCTTTTGCAGGCCCGACAGCCGGTTACCTGTTTGCATTCCCTGTTATCGCAGCCCTCACCGGCTATCTGGCTGAACGCGGCTGGAACGGCAGCAGCCTGCCAAAAGCTTTCGCCGCTTTCCTGACCGCCAATATTCTGGCTCTGGTTCTCGGCGCAGCATGGCTGAGCCTGTCAGTCGGTGTTGAAAAAGCTGTACTGGTTGGTGTTACACCATTCCTGATCGGCGCACTGATCAAATCCGCTCTCGGCGCTTCGATCCTGAAAGCTTCTTTCCGTAAAGACGCTTAATCGCTTTTGAGCTTCGGCAAAAATAAAAGCCCCGTTGCAGATCATTGCAACGGGGCTTTTTCATATGCGGATTTTATACTGATTTACTCAGCAGGCTTATTACGGCGACGTGCCAGCATATTGAGGATTTCGACCAGCGCCGAGAAGCCCATCGCAGCATAGATATAGCCTTTCGGCACATGATAACCGAAGCCATCGGCAATCAGGGTCATACCGATCATCAGCAGGAAGCCCAGCGCCAGCATAACGATTGTCGGGTTCTTACCGATAAAGTGCGACAGCGGGTCAGCAGCAAGCAGCATCACTGTTACAGCACCGACAACAGCAATCACCATGATCACGATCTCATCGGTCATACCAACCGCTGTGATGATACTGTCGACAGAGAAGACCAGATCAAGCAACAGGATCTGTGTAATTGCAGCACCCATGCTCAATGTCACAACTTTACCTGCACCGGCTTTGGCACCGTCATGAGGATCAACCGTGTGATGAATTTCCTTGGTCGCTTTCCAGACAAGGAACAGACCACCGGCAATCAGAATAATATCGCGCCATGAGAACTGATTACCGAACAGCTCAATCACCGGATCCTTCATCTGTACGATGATAGAAATTGTGAACAACAGTCCGAGACGCAGGATCAACGCAGCACCAATACCGATTTTTCGGGCTTTTGCCTGCTGATGCAGCGGCAGCTTATTGGTGAGGATCGAGATAAAGATCAGATTATCAATGCCGAGAACAATTTCCATGACCAGCAATGTGACCAAGGCAGCCCATCCCGCAGGGCTGTTCAAAAAACCAAAATACTCAGCGAAAAATTCCATTCAGGCGCCCTTTGCGTCGAAGAATTATTGATAGATCTGTAATGTAAGCATATCCGGCAAATACCATGCGGCCTTGCATCAGATAGTGCGCAAAGCCAAAGAGACAGGTGAGCTGCGTCATTTTACTTATGACAAAACAGTTCAAAACTCAGTCCATGTTCCGGTTATAAACCGCCTATACAGGCAATAAAGACTTGAACACGCACAGATATTTTACAATCTCATGAAATCACGAGACAGGCACATGGGAAAAGAATGCCTGTTTTTCAATAAAACAGAAGCCCAACATTTTATTTCTGTCTGAAATATTTCGCATGTTCAGCCAAACAAAAAACCCGCATATCCGTAAAATATGCGGGTTTTATAATTTTATTCAGCAAAACGATACTTTAGCGCCAGAAAGACGGAATGGTTTCTTCAAGCCGCGGTCCGATGCGCAATGGCGCCGCCTTTTCTGCCAGACCTGTACGATCTGAGATTTCAACCCCGATACCGCTGATAGTTGCAGGGCCGCTGGCAGCCTCAAAGCGCCCCTTCGGCACTTTGGAGAGAAAACGGTTGAGCGGCTCTTCTTTGTCCATACCCAACGATGAATCATAATCACCGCACATACCGGCATCAGACATATAGGCCGTACCATTGGTCAGAATCTGGCAGTCAGCAGTCGGGACATGGGTATGTGTTCCCACAACCAGACTGGCGCGGCCATCAACAAAATGACCGAAACACTGCTTTTCACTGGTCGCTTCCGCGTGGAAATCAAAGATTACCGCATCTGCCTGTTCACCAAGCGGGCAGGCTCCGAGAATTTCCTCACCCGCCTTAAACGGATCATCCAGATCAGGATGCATGAAAACGCGCCCCATAATATTGGCGACCAGCACGCGCGCACCGTTCTTAGCAATATAGAGACCGGAACCTTTACCGGCAGTGCCTTTCGGAAAATTCGCAGGGCGCAAAAAGCGATCTTCGCGGCGGGAGAAATCCAGAGCCTCGCGCTGATCCCAGACATGGTTGCCGGTAGTCATGACATCGGCACCGGCACGGATGGTCTCATGGAAGATTTCTTCCGTCACTCCGAAACCACCGGCAGCATTTTCACCGTTTACAACGACAAAATCCAGTTTCAGATCAGAAATCAGACCCGGTAATTTTTCAAAAACTGCTGTGCGACCGGAGCGGCCAACCATATCACCCAAGAAAAGAAAACGCATAGATCCTTCAAACCTGCTTTTGGATTTTCCGCAAATATCACGCAAATATCACACTGGCGATGCCGCAATAAGTCCGGTTTCAGTCAGAATATAATTCAATGCCACATCATGCGGCTCATGGGCTATGTGATCTACCCGTTGGGCATCAAACGCAACACCTATCAGCAGCGGATGCTTATTTTTATGGTGTAAAGCTGCAATTGCACGGTCATAATAGCCCGCACCATAGCCGATCCGGTTGCCTGCACGGTCAAATGCCGCCAGCGGAATCAGCATAATATCGGGATCAACAACCGGCGCATCGGCCGGTGGCCCCATTGTACCAAAGCCCGTCTCAACCAGTGCATCGCCAAAAGACAAGGTGCGGAATTCAATAGTCTGCTTATCCAAAATCGCCGGCACACAAAGTGTCATACCGCGCGCTTCAAGCACCCGCATTAATGGTCGCGGATCAATTTCCGAGCGGATCGGCCAGAAGCCGGAGACACAGGCCTTCTCAGGCAGCGTTATGCCATTCAGAAAATTCTGAACAATGGTCTCAGAAGCAGTGTTACGGAAAATTTCAGGGAGAGCATTGCGCGCCTGCAGAACGGATTTTCGCAAATCGGCCTTCTGCATTTTCAGATCACCATCCGCCATGCTCTTTTTCCTTTACTTCACTCACCTAAACGCCTCTTCCCGATTAAAACAGAAAGACGCGAAAAAAGGCAAATATGAAAAAGGAAAGAGCGGCGAACCACAGCGACCGATGAAGCGATTGATCCCGGGAACCTACAACGTAGGTGGGCACCATATGAAGAAGCCCTCGAGCCTCCTCAGGGACAGTTCCCTTAGAGATCAATAAGGCCCCGGGGATGTTAAACCTTCTGTCGTGAAGAGCAGTACGCCTGTATTTATTATAGGGATTCTGATGCCCCTGTACCAGAGGGCATTCTCGCGGATACAGATTTTTTTATTCAACTCATCACAATAAATCAGAACTGCCCGATCAATTGCCGCGTGGTGCAATTTTTTTAGCCAGACCTTCAATCTGATGGGCAGCACGTGCCACTGCCTGTGTCAAAGCGCTGTCGCTTTTATCGGCACGGGACAAGGCATCATCACGGGAGCGGCGCAACGTTTCCGCTTCATTTTCCAGCCCCTGCAAGCGTTTTTGCAATTCGGCCAGCTCGTCCATCACCATAATACCGGCCATAACGGTCAGGCGCAGATCGCCGATTTCACCGAAAGAGCCTTTGAGATGCATGACATATTGGTCAAAACGGTCAGCCAGACCGGAGAGATGCTCTTCCTGACCCTCGTCACAGGCCATACGATAGGCTTTGCCATCGATTGTCACTGTTACTGTAGCCATGGGACCTCCGTTCTGCCGTTTTTTATTATTTTTCCGTGCAAGCTATAGAACATAAATAGCTGCTAAATTTTGTCCGGCAAGAGCCTCAACGATCGAGAACCGTGCGGATTGTTTCCATAGCCGTTACCAGCCGCCGCGAGACTTCACGATTGGCTGTCTCCAGCCGCTCGGCACGAGCCTCAGACAAATCAAGTTCCTGTGCCAGTTTGGAGCGGTCAGCATTCATGCGCTGTACTTCTTCTTCCGCTTCCACAAAGTCCCCCTCTTTTTCAAGCCGTAATTCAACAGCCTGCTCAAGAGTTGTCATTGCTTTTTCCAGTTGTTCAATCGCCTGTCTGAGCGTAATTTCTGAAGCCATATTCTTTCCCTTTGCCGATAACGGCTTTTCAAAATAAGGCCGAATCGTCATGCCGGAAGCGGCAGATTTTCCATCACTTTAATAAGCACAATGCTGTGAAGCAACAAATGTCACACAAAGGCGTTAACTCATACACCATATTTACAACGGGGTTTGACAAGCGCTGTTGTAACTTCAACCGTTTTAAGCGCGCACACTGTGTCGCATGCAGGCCTGAAATCCCCTGTTATACGTGCAGAATGCCAGCGCTTTGTTGACTCTCTTCATGCAAATGTTATGTGTCGCCAACCCTTGCAGCAGAGCTCTTTTTATCTTTTTACTGCAAGTTATGTCCTAATGCTCACAAATCTGCCGATGTCTGAGGCTAACAGCTCTTTACACATTCTGCAGGCACCACAGGAAAGACAGCCGAAACCATGAGTAATTCCGATAAACAGAACCAGATGGCCAACGCAATCCGCTTCCTGTCTGTGGACGCAGTAGAAAAAGCCAATTCGGGCCATCCGGGCCTGCCGATGGGCGCAGCTGATATTGCGACCACGCTTTACACCCGTTTCATGTCCCATGATCCGCAGAACACCACATGGCCTGACCGTGACCGTTTTGTCCTGTCCGCAGGTCACGGTTCGATGCTGCTATACTCCCTGATGTATCTGACCGGCTATGAAGACATCACGCTCGACGAAATCAAAAATTTCCGTCAGCTCGGTCACCGCACCGCAGGTCATCCGGAATTCGGCCATGCTGCCGGTATTGAAACCACAACCGGCCCGCTCGGTCAGGGTATTGCCAACGGCGTTGGTATGGCACTGGCAGAACGTATTCTGAACGCAGAATTCGGTGATGCACTTGTCAACCACCACACATATGTTCTGGTTGGCGACGGCTGTCTGATGGAAGGTATCAGCCAGGAAGCGATTTCGCTGGCCGGTCACCTCAAGCTCAACCGTCTGATCGTTCTTTGGGATGACAACAATATCTCCATCGACGGTCCGATCTCCCTGTCCGACTCCACCAATCAGTGCGCCCGCTTTGAAGCTTCCGGCTGGAACACGCTGAAAGTTGACGGTCACGATCAGGATGCAATTGCCAAGGCTATTGAATTCGCCAAAGCATCTGACAAGCCAACCATGATCGCCTGCAAAACCACCATCGGTTTTGGTTCGCCGCACAAAGCAGGTACCAGCAAGGTTCACGGTTCGCCGCTCGGCGCAGAAGAAATTGCAGCCACCCGCAAGGCACTCGGCTGGGAATATGAGCCATTTGTTGTCCCGCAGGATGTGCTTGATGCATGGCGTCTGGCCGGCCTGAACTCCGCGAAGAAGCGTATCGAATGGGAAAAGCGCTTTGCTGCCGCTGACGCATCGGTTCGTGCAGAATTTGAACGCCGTATGCGCGGCGATCTGCCAAGCGCCTTCGATCAGGCGATCATCGACTATAAGAAAAAGCTCTCGGAAGATAAGCCGAAGGTTGCCACCCGTAAATCTTCGGAAATGGCTCTCGAAGTTATCAACGGCGTTGTACCGGAAACCATCGGCGGCTCCGCTGACCTTACCGGCTCCAACAACACGCTGACCTCGCAGACCAAGCCGATTACACCGGATAATTACCATGGCCGTTTCGTCCATTACGGTATCCGTGAGCTCGGCATGTCCGCTGCAATGAACGGTATGGCGCTGCATGGCGGTGTTATCCCTTATTCCGGCACCTTCCTCTGCTTCTCCGACTATGCACGTCCGGCCATGCGCCTGTCCTCACTGATGGGCATCCGTGTTGCTTATGTCATGACCCATGACTCCATCGGTCTTGGTGAAGACGGCCCGACACACCAGCCGGTTGAACATCTGGCTGCATTGCGCGCTATTCCGAACCATTTCGTATTCCGTCCGGCTGATGCGGTTGAAACTGCAGAATGCTGGCAGATTGCGCTGAACTCAACCAAAACACCGTCGACACTGGCTCTGACCCGTCAGAACCTGCCGACCGTGCGCACCCAGCACGATGATGACAATCTCTGTGCCTATGGTGCCTATGAACTGGCAACCGCTTCGGATGATGCAAAAGTCACCATTTTCGCCACCGGTTCCGAAGTTGAAATCGCGCTCAATGCCCGCACACAGCTGGAAGCCAAAGGCATTCCGACCCGCGTAGTTTCCGTTCCTTGCTTTGAGCTGTTTGAAAACCAGACAGCAGCCTATCAGAAAGCACTGATCGGTACTGCACCGGTACGTATTGCGGTTGAAGCTGCAATTTCCATGGGCTGGGAACGCTTCATCGGCGAAAACGGCACATTCATCGGCATGAAGGGCTTCGGCGCTTCCGGCCCGATCAATGATCTCTACAAGCATTTCGGCATCACTGCGGAAGCTGTGGTTGCCGCAGCAGAAGCCAAGCTGGGCTAATTTATCAGGAGTAATCAGGTCACCTGATTACTCCTTTTTCTCTCTCAGCCTGCAAAAGCAGACTGAAAAACATCGAACAGTTTCGGGAGTCATAATATGGCAGTTCGCGTCGCTATTAACGGTTTTGGTCGTATCGGCCGTAACGTCCTGCGCGCCATCATCGAATCGGGTCGTACCGATATCGAAGTTGTAGCAATCAACGATCTGGGTCCGGTTGAAACCAATGCGCATCTTCTGCGCTATGACAGCGTTCACGGCCGTTTTCCGGCAGAAGTGACTGTCAAAGGCGACACCATCAATGTTGGCCGCGGCGCGATGAAAGTTCACGCTGTGCGCAATCCTGCCGAACTGCCATGGGCAGCTGAAGGCGTGGACATTGCTCTGGAATGCACCGGTATTTTTGCTACCCGCGATAAAGCTGCTGCCCATCTGGAAGCCGGTGCCAAGCGCGTTATCGTTTCCGCGCCTGCAGACAATGCTGACCTGACTGTTGTTTACGGCGTCAACCATGACAAGCTGAGCAAAGATCATCTGGTCATTTCCAACGCTTCCTGCACCACCAACTGCCTTGCACCGGTGGCTCAGGTTCTCAATGACGCAATCGGCATTGAAAAAGGCTTCATGACCACGATCCACTCCTATACCGGTGACCAGCCAACGCTGGATACCATGCATAAGGATCTGTATCGTGCCCGCGCCGCTGCCCTGTCGATGATCCCGACCTCAACCGGTGCGGCTAAAGCTGTTGGTCTGGTTCTGCCGGAACTCAAAGGCAAGCTCGACGGCGTTGCAATCCGCGTACCAACCCCGAATGTTTCCGTTGTTGACCTGACATTTGAAGCAAAGCGCTCCACAACTGTTGAAGAAATCAACAATGCAATCCGCGAAGCTGCCAATGGCCGCCTCAAAGGCATTCTCGGCTTTACTGATGAGCCGCTGGTTTCCATCGACTTCAACCACAACCCGCATTCATCCGTATTCCATATGGATCAGACCAAAGTTATGGACGGCACCATGGTGCGCATCCTGACCTGGTACGACAATGAATGGGGCTTCTCAAACCGCATGAGCGATACTGCGGTTGCGCTTGGCAAGCTGATCTAAGCATCTGCTCGGACCAAATATGCCGAAGCCGCGTGACCTCACTGGACGCGCGGCTTTTTTATTCCGCAAAAACCGGAGACCTCTTATGAATTTCCGCACTCTTAAAGACGCAGATGTTGCTTCAAAACGCGTGCTTGTCCGCGTTGACCTGAACGTACCGATGCAGGACGGCAAAGTCTCAGATACCACCCGTATCGACCGCATTATTCCGACCATCAATGCTTTGCGTGAACGTGGCGCCAAAGTCATTCTGCTTGCGCATTTCGGTCGCCCGAAAGGCGAAGTGAAGGCTGAATTCTCGCTGGAACAGATCGTGCCTGCTTTGGCACATGCCGTTAAGCATCATGTTGCTTTCGCCAAAGACTGTATCGGCGATGCAGCTGCTGCAGCCGTTAACGCCATGAAGGACGGCGATGTTCTGCTCCTTGAAAACACCCGTTTTCACAAAGGCGAAGAAAAGAACGATGCCGATTTCGTCAAGGCACTCGCTGCCAATGGCGATATCTATGTCAATGATGCTTTCTCGGCTGCGCACCGCGCCCATGCCTCGACAGAAGGTCTGGCGCATGTTCTGCCTGCTTTTGCCGGTCTGACCATGGAAGCCGAACTGACAGCACTGGAAAAAGGTCTCGGCCAGCCAGCCCGTCCGGTGATCGCGATTGTCGGCGGCGCCAAAGTCTCCACCAAGATCGACCTGCTTTCCAACCTTGTTGAAAAGGTTGATGCTCTGGTGATCGGCGGCGGTATGGCCAATACTTTCCTTGCAGCACAAGGCCACAATGTCGGTAAATCGC
The DNA here is from genome assembly GCF_020341615.1 of Pseudochrobactrum sp. XF203. Classification (NCBI taxonomy): domain Bacteria; kingdom Pseudomonadati; phylum Pseudomonadota; class Alphaproteobacteria; order Hyphomicrobiales; family Brucellaceae; genus Pseudochrobactrum; species Pseudochrobactrum sp. XF203. The sequence goes on from NZ_CP084392.1 coordinate 2,919,998, forward strand.
TCTGTGAACATGATCTGGCCGATACAGCCCGTGCGATCATGGCAAAAGCGGATAGCGCCAATTGCGCGATTATTTTGCCGGTTGATGCTGTGGTTGCATGGCACTTTGCAGCGGATGCCCCGCACCAGAATTATGGTGTGGATGCAATCCCGCATGACGGCATGATGCTGGATGTGGGCCCGCTCTCGGTTGACCGCATCAATGCGGCAATCAGCGATGCCTCCACTCTGGTCTGGAACGGCCCGCTCGGTGCTTTTGAACTGCATCCTTTTGATGCGGCAACCGTATCCGCAGCCAAACATGCAGCAGAACGCACCAAACAGGGCAAGCTGGTTTCTGTTGCCGGCGGCGGTGATACTGTTGCAGCGCTGAACCACGCCAAAGTCAGCGATGACTTCTCCTATGTCTCTACCGCAGGCGGTGCTTTCCTTGAATGGATGGAAGGCAAACCGCTTCCGGGCGTAGACGTGCTGAAAGCCAAATAAGACATATCCGAAAATCAAAAAAGCCCGCTGATTTCAGCGGGCTTTTTTTAATGTTCACTCATTTCGGTGTGAGGCGTAGTAACCGCCCCGGAATATCATCTTCGATCACATAGACGGAACCGTCTTTGGCAATCGCCACATCGCGGATACGGTTTTCCATATCATAGCGCTCCGCTTCATCAGCACTGCCATCCTCTTTGAACTCAACCCGTATCAAAGCCATGGAAGCAAGGCCGCCGATCAACGCCGAGCCTTTCCAGTTTTTGAACAATGCGCCTTCATAAAAAGCCAGTCCGGCAGGTGCTATCACCGGTGTCCAATAGACAACCGGCGGTTCAAATTCCGGTCTTGTCTCATGATGTGGGATCGGCTCACCGCTATATTGCGTGCCATTCGACACCACCGGCCAGCCGTAATTCAAGCCCTGTTTAATCAGGTTCAGCTCATCCCCGCCTTTGGGGCCCATTTCATGCAGCCATAATTTGCCATCAGGCGCAAAAGCCAGTCCGTAAGGATTGCGATGGCCGGTTGTCCATGTCAGCGCCCGTGCATTATCCTCATCCTGCCCTGCCAGATCGGCACGCGGATTATCCTGCGGCACAGAACCGTCGCGGTTAAAACGCAGCACTTTACCCAGAGCCAGTTTCGGATCTTGCGCGGTTTTCGGATTCATCCGGTCACCGGAGCTTAAATACAGATATTTTCCGTCCGGTGAGAAAGCGATAATGCCGCCCGGTTGCCCCCATTTGCTTTTCGGCAACTGCCGCCACATCACAGTCAGGTCATCGAGCGAAGCTTTGCCATCCTTTTCGTTCAATTTTGCCCGTGCCAGCACCAGCGAACTGACAATATCTTTCCCGCTGCGTTCCGGTTCGGCATAGGTGAAATAGACCAGCCGATCAGAGTCAAAATCCGGTGAAACAGCAATATCCAGCAGGCCGTTCTGCCCTTCAAAAGACACGGCAGGCACATTGCTGACTTCGGTCTTTTTACCGGCCCGATCCGTCAGAAAAATATGTCCGGCTTTTTCCGTTACCAGCAGACGCTGATCCGGTAAAAAAGCAATCGCCCAAGGCGTATTAAATTCGGCAATTTCCTGCACTTTAAACGGATTTTCAGCAACCGCTGCGCGGCCACCGGCATTAACAGATTGGGATGCAAAAACCGGCGGACTGAACAGGCTGGCAGCTATTGCAGAGGCCAGAAAATAACGAATGCCTGCATGTTTCAGACCTGTAATCTTGACGCGTCCGTTCAGCACGCTCTCCCCCTTGACCGGTTGATTATGACTGGCTGTATCAAACGCAATCCGGCGGCTGTTGACAAGTCTGTTGTGCAGATAAACTTATCCGGTAATTTTAACCAGTTTTAAGAAAACTTGTCCGAACTTAATCGGTTAAAATTAATTCAATCGGTTCAAGTGCTTGGCACAGTATTTGTTTTATCCGGCACATCTGCTATCGGCTGGGTACCAATTTCCAACGCCCTTCTTAACACGGAGTTTTTTATGAGCGAACGTCTCGAAGATATTGCAGTTGCCATGGTAGCAAAAGGCAAAGGCATTCTTGCCGCCGATGAAAGCTCCGGTACAATTAAGAAGCGCTTTGACAGCATCAATCTGACTTCGACAGAAGATGCGCGCCGCGATTACCGCGAAATGCTGTTCCGCGCAGATGATGCGATGAAGAACTACATCTCCGGCGTTATTCTTTATGATGAAACCCTGCGTCAGAGCGCCCGTGACGGCACTCGTCTTGCAGACCTCATCAAAGCAGCCGGCTCTATCCCAGGTATCAAGGTTGATGCCGGTGCCAAGTCTCTGGCCGGTTTTGCTGACGAAACCATCACCGAAGGTCTTGATGGCCTGCGTGAACGCCTGAACGAATATTACGAACTCGGCGCACGTTTTGCCAAATGGCGCGGCGTTATTGCAATCTCCGATACTCTGCCAACATGGGGCGCAGTTCGTCAGAATGCACAGGCACTGGCTCGCTATGCAGCTCTGTGTCAGGAAGCCGGTATCGTGCCGATCGTTGAGCCGGAAATTCTGATGGACGGCGTACCGGGCGACCATTCGATTGAGCGTTGCTACGAAGTGACCGATCTGGTTCTGAAAACCGTTTTCAACGAACTCTATGATGCCCGCGTTAAGCTCGAAGGTATGATCCTCAAGCCAAACATGGTTATCGACGGTAAGAACGCCCGTAAGGCTTCTGTTGAACAGGTTGCGGAACTCACCGTTCGCGTACTGAAAGCCAATGTTCCTTCCGCCGTTCCTGGTATTGCATTCCTCTCCGGCGGTCAGTCGGATGTTGAAGCAACTGCACATCTCTCCGCAATGAATGCCGGTTATGATATGCCTTGGAACCTGACCTTCTCCTATGGCCGCGCTCTGCAGGCTGCTGCCATCAAGGCATGGGGCGGTAAAGACGAAAACGTTCCTGCAGCACAGGCTGCCTTCACCCACCGCGCCCGCATGAACGGCCTTGCCGCAACCGGTGCATGGACTGAAGCACAGGAAAAGAATGCTTAATCAGCAATTCTGATGCATTGAAAAAGCCCGCGTTAAACGCGGGCTTTTTTATATCTGACCTTTAATAACCGGTATGAGCCTGCAGCAGGACTGTAATCATCATCACGGCAATGGCCGCAACGGCGATTTTCCAAAAATCACTGCGCCGCTTCAGTCCCGGCAGTCCCAATGGCTTCAGCAAATGCAATCCCATCAGGATCAGCAATAAAACCGGTGCAATCTTTGCCATTGCGCATCCTCTGAATATTATTGCGGCCTGACTTGTATCTTGCCCCCTCTTTAGTCGAATGGACGTCACTTTAACAGTGTGGATTAATATCGGCTGAGGAGAATGGCGTAGTTTATATTTTTCAAAACCGCACAAAGATCCGGTGAAAGTTATTCTGCGCCTGAGAGGTGCAAGCACAGCTTGCATTGCAATGGGAGGAATACATGACTTCGGCTTATCCCGAAATTTATCAGGCATGGAAAAATGACCCCCAAACTTTCTGGGGCAAGGCATCTGCACTCATTGACTGGTATAAACCAGCGACAAAAATCTTTGACCCTGAACAAGGCCCTTACGGACGGTGGTTTGCAGGCGCTGAATGCAACACCTGCTACAACATGCTCGACCGTCATATCGAGGCCGGTCGTGGTGATGTTCCTGCCATTCTCTATGACAGTCCTGTCAGCGGCCAGAAGGCTCGTTTCACCTATAGCGAGACTCTGGAACAGGTGATGCGGCTCAGCGCCGTGATGCAGGATTTCGGCATTCAAAAAGGCGATCGGGTACTGATTTATATGCCGATGGTGCCGCAGGCATTATTTGCCATGATGGCCTGCGCCCGCCTTGGTGCAATTCATTCTGTAGTCTTTGGCGGTTTCTCAGCCGATGAACTGGCAGCACGTATTGATGATGCCACCCCTGCCCTGATTATTGCCAGTTCCTGCGGGCTGGAAGCCAATAAGACAGTCAGCTACAAACCGCTGCTCGACAAAGCCATTGCCAGCGCCAAACATCAGGTAAAGCATTGCCTGATCCATCAGCGCGAACAATGTCGCTGCGAGCTCATCACAGGCCGCGATCACGACTTTACAGAGCTTTGTGAGCAGGCAGCAGGACGTGATGTGCCTTGCACATCCGTTGCCGCCACTGACCCGCTTTATATTCTCTACACTTCCGGCACCACTGGTAAGCCCAAGGGTGTGGTGCGCGACAATGGCGGCTATATGGTTGCGCTCGCCTGGTCGATGGGCGCGCTTTATGACATTCATGCCGGTGATATTTTCTGGACAGCATCAGATATCGGCTGGGTGGTCGGCCATTCCTATATTGTCTATGCCCCGCTGCTGATCGGCGCCACAACAGTGCTGTTTGAAGGCAAACCGGTCGGCACGCCCGATGCCGGTACATTCTGGCGCGTCGTTGCCGAGCACAAGGTGAAAGTGCTGTTCACTGCACCAACCGCTCTGCGCGCGATTAAGCGAGAAGACCCTGAAGGCAAGCTGCTGCATCAATATGATCTCTCCAGCCTTGAAGCACTGTATCTTGCCGGAGAACGCGCTGATCCCAATACGCTGGAATGGGCAGAGCAGATGCTCAACCGCCCTGTGATTGACCACTGGTGGCAAACGGAAACCGGCTGGCCGATTGCCGGCAATCCGCGCGGCCTTGGCATATTGCCAGTCAAACACGGCTCCACCTGTGTACCGATGCCCGGTTATGATGTGCAGGTGCTGGATGATGCAGGCCATCCGTCGAAAACCGGTGAGCTCGGCAATATTGTTATCAAACTGCCAATGCCGCCCGGTTGTTTGCCGACTTTATGGCAGGCCGACCAGCGCTTCCATGAAGCCTATCTTGATGAATTCAAAGGCTATTATAAATCCGCTGATGCCGGTTACATGGATGAAGACGGCTATATTTTCATCATGAGCCGCACTGATGACATTATCAATGTTGCGGGACATCGCCTATCCACTGGCTCGATGGAAGAGGTGATTGCCGGTCATCCACAGGTCGCAGAATGTGCGGTAATCGGCATTGCCGATAAGCTCAAAGGACAAATCCCTTGCGGCTTTATCGTACTCAAGGCCGGTGTGACGCAAGCCCATAGTGAGATTGAAGCAGAATGTGTGGAACGGGTACGCGATCAGATCGGGCCTGTTGCCGCGCTGCGCACAGTTCTGACAGTCAATAAATTACCCAAAACCCGCTCCGGCAAAATTCTGCGCTCCACCATGCAGAAAATCGCCGATCACGAGCCATGGAAAATGCCTGCCACGATTGAAGATCCGCAGACACTGGATGATATCCGTGACTGCCTTCATCAACGTGGCATCGGCACCTGCTCCGAAGCAACAAAACCTGCAGCCTGACAATTATCAGATACAAAAAAGCCGCCGGAGATAATCCGGCGGCTTTTTAAAACTACAAATATAAAGAGATCTTACAGATCGTCTTCTTCGTCTTCCGGTGCGCTCTTCATCGAAGAAAGCTTGGCGAAGACTTTATCCGCATCCAGCTCTTCCGATTCGTCATTGCGGCTGTAATCCAGATTTTCTGTTGCCGATGCCGGCAGCAATGTATCACCGGATTCCGGCTCAATCGGACGATTGCGGGCTGCGCGGTCAACTTCGATATCCAGATCAATCTGCGAGCAAAGACCCAGTGTTACCGGATCCATCGGCTGAAGATTGGCCGAGTTCCAGTGAGTACGGTCACGAATCTGTTCGATGGTCGATTTGGTAGTGCCGATCAGACGGGAAATCTGGGCATCTTTCAGTTCCGGATGGTTACGCACCAGCCAGAGAATCGCATTCGGACGATCCTGACGCTTGGACAAAGGCGTATAACGCGGGCCTTTACGTTTGGCTTCCGGTACACGCACTTTTGGTTCGGACAGTTTCAGACGGTAATTAATGTCTTTTTCAGCCCGTGCGATTTCTTCACGGGAAAGCTGGCCGGTGATGACCGGATCAAGACCCTTGATACCCTGTGCAGCTTCACCATCCGCAATCGCTTTCACTTCAAGCACATGCAGTTTGCAGAAAGTTGCAATCTGGTCAAAAGACAGAGCAGTATTATCGACAAGCCATACGGCTGTTGCCTTAGGCATAAGAAGCTGAGTGGCCATAAGATATAATCCTCTCGTTCGCCCGCTCCGGTAGCGCGGGACGTGGGGTAAACCACAATTTCCGGGAATTCGTTCCCTCTATAACCAAATTTTACACAATGAGCAAGAAAACCCTGCAGAGGAATTCAGCGCATTTGTAACTCACTCCCCCTGTTTGCAGGGAGATTTCGGTTATGGCGTGCCGAAAATGATGTTTTTTGAGAACCGGAGCGGAGTGTAGCATTGAGCATTTCCAGCAAAAGTGCATAGCGGTTTTGCGTAGGACAATGCGACAAAACAAAAAACAAAGCGGTTCGACCGATTCCTTTTAAACCGGAACCGCTCCAGTACATGAGCACCGGACTCACAGAAAACACCATTTGCAGGCCGCCAGAGGCGAAATATCAACCGACGTCGAGGACGATTTTACCGATATGATTACCCTCTTCCATACGTTCATGGGCACGCCATGCATCTTTTAGCGGATAAATCATATCCATCACCGGAGAAATCGTGCGGCTGGCGAGCAACGGCCAGACCTTTGATTCCAGTTCCGCTGCAATCTGCGCTTTGAAAGCCACATCACGCGCACGCAGGGTCGAACCGGTATGGGTCAGACGCTTGGTCATCAGCTTGGCAAAATTGGCTTTCGCCTTGGCACCGCCGAGAAAAGCGATCTGTACAATGCGCCCTTCAACCGCCGCCGCATCATAATTACGGTCAACATAATCACCGCCAACCATATCAAGAATAACATCTGCACCCTTGTTATTGGTGGTAGCTTTCACCTGCTCGACAAAGTCCTGCTCACGATAATTAATCGCAACATCCGCCCCGATCTTCAGACAGGCGGAGCATTTTTCCGCAGAACCGGCCGTCACAATCACTTTGGCACCCAGCGCTTTGCCAAGCTGAATTGCCGTTGTGCCGATACCGGAACTGCCGCCGTGAATCAGCAATGTCTCACCGGCCTGCAACTGTCCGCGCTGCACCACATTGTGCCAGACGGTGAAAAGTGTTTCCGGCAAAGCCGCCGCTTCCACATAACCATAACCGGATGGCAGCGGCAGTGCATTGCCTTCACAAACCACGGCATATTCAGCATAACCGCCGCCTGCCAAAAGGGCAGTCACCGCATCGCCGACCTTATAACGCTGCACATCTGTGCCAATAGCCACCACATCACCGGCCACTTCCAGCCCCGGCAAATCTGAAGCACCGGCTGGCGGCGGATAATGCCCCTGTCGTTGCAGCACATCAGGACGGTTCACACCGGCAGCTTTCACACGGATCAGAATTTCGCCTTTACCCGGATGCGGCACGGCACGTTTGACTGGTTTCAGTACCGATGGCGCACCGGCCTGTTCAATCGCAATTGCCATCATCTGGGAAGCAAGTTCCGTTGTCATATCCGCTCCTTAAATTCTCTGGTCCGCCCAAAGCGCTTTCCCTGATCTAGTGGTCAGATTACGACATTTGCGCCCGTTCGTGACAGGCGCAGAGCAAATGTCGCAATCAAAAAGACCACTAGCCATATTATGCTGAAAAAATGCAATCTATAAAAATCATATCGCTAATGATGCAGGTTTATGAGATGCTGAAAACTTATGTGGCCTGCCCGCCCTGCATTTAAAGGCAAACAGGTCACGAATATTGCGAACCATATTGAAAGCTGCCGTGGACAAGCTGCAGCAGGAAGTGAGGAAAACGCCATGTTCTTTGATGATAATGCGCAGGAGACAACAATCTATAATCACCATATCGGTGAGGATGTGACCCTGCTTTCAGCGGCTGAAATCGACAATCGTATTGCCTTGCTTAAAGCGGAGATCCGCCGGTTGGAAACCGATCGCAATGACAGAAACCGCAGCCGCGCGGCCGCAGAGGCACTGTTTCGCCTGTAAGCCTTTGCTATTTCCGGATACACCACAGTTTCAGAACCTCTGCTCTCAAACAGGCGGGGGTTCTTTTTATTTTACCTGACACAATATCTCATCAATACAAAGCCTTGCACTCTTCCAAGTGATAGGTCAGCATAGTTACACTCAATCTGTCCGAAGCGGCAATTTCACCTTGCAGTTTCAGGCGAACAGGTTTCAAGATCAGAAAACTGTAAAACAGCCTGCAATAGAATAAAGGATTCTGCGTGTTCCGTTCCTATGTCCAGATTTTCGCACTGCTTTGCGGCACCGCTTTTCTGCTGATCGGTTCAGGTCTGCACGGTCTTTTATTGCCACTGCGCGGAAATGTGGAAGGCTTCTCGGTTACGGCTCTGGGTCTGATCGGTACAACATGGGCAGGCGGATTCGTTGCAGGCTGTATTTTTGCACCGCGTCTGGTGCGCCGTGCCGGACATGTGCGTGCTTTCGGCTTCTTCGCATCCACTGCGGCAATTGTGGTTTTGCTGACCGGCCTGATGGTTGACGCTTCAATCTGGGTGGTTCTGCGCGCCATTACCGGTTTTGCCATGGCCGGTATTTTCATGGTGATTGAGAGCTGGCTGAATGAAAAAGCCACCAATGAAACACGCGGTAAAATTTTCGGCCTCTATATGATGGTCAACTACGGTGCCGTCATGACCGGCCAGATGCTGGTGATTACCGGCGATGTCGAAGGCAGTTCGCTGTTTATGATTGCCGCGATCTTCTTCTGCCTTGCGCTGCTGCCAACCGCAGCTTCCAAAGCATCTTCGCCGCGCCCGCTGACCGAAGTGCAGCTTGATCTGAAAAAGCTTTATGCCAATTCACCGGTTGCCTTTGTCAGCGTGATCCTGATCGGCATTGCCAATGGTGCATGGGGTACACTCGGTGCGGTTTTCGGCTCGCTCAGCGGTATTGATAAAACCACAATCGCGCTGATGGTCAGCTTCACCATTGCTGCCGGTGCATTAATGCAAATCCCTGTCGGACGCTTTTCTGACCGTATCGACCGCCGCTATGTCATGGCCAGCGTTGCCGGTTCCGCCGCTCTTATCGGCTTTCTGATTTTCGCCATCGCACCAACCAACGGCACACTCATTCTGGTCATGACCGCACTTTACGGTTCGCTTGCTTATGCGATTTATCCGGTTGCGGTTGCCCACGCCAATGACCACGCAACACCTGAGACTTTCGTCAAGGTTTCCGGCGGTCTGCTACTGCTTTATGGTTTCGGCACCATGCTCGGGCCGCTGATTGCTGCGGAAGCGATGAATAATTTATGGCCTTCCGGCCTGTTTCTGGTGACAGCGGTCTCGCATATTGCCATTGCCGGTTATGCTATTCTGCGTTCGCGTAAACGCGCCTCGCCGCTACCTTCCGAAAAAGAGCAGTTCCAGAGCATGGCTGCGGAACGCCCTGCCACACAGGAAAGTGTGCTGCTTGATCCGCGCTCTGAGGCGGCACAGGAAGAGAAATCCGCCCCTGTACCGGAACCGGCAAAATCAGAGAACTGACACACGGGTAGTTAGCTCTTTTATCCAATATAGCTATTTACGGGCATGAAGTGCTGCCTGCATCAGCCTGCGGAATTTCGGACATTCCGTATGGGTTTCTGCAGGACATTCAGCCACATGCCGCAAGGCCTTGCTGAGTGTTGTCAGCTGACGGACCTGCAAATCCAGCTGGTCTGCCCGCTGATGCAGCGCCTGTCGTGGCAAATCAGCCGAGCCGTCTTTGCCGAACATGCCTTTCATCTCAGACAGTGGAAAACCCGCTATCTTCCCCAGCGAAATCAAAGCCAGCTGCTGCAGCACTTCCGGTGCATATTGACGGCGCAAACCATGGCGGCTGAAGGATTCGATCAGACCGATCTCCTCATAATAACGGAGTGCGGAAGGTGACACTCCGCTCTTCTCCGCCAGCACACCTATATCCAGAAGTTTCATACTTGATCTCAAGTTGACTTGAAGTGGCAATGTAACAGCGACTCAAACAAGCCACAAGAGGAACAGCTGTGCGTTTCGCCCTCTCTGATACTTCTCCTCGCCTAGCAATCCTTGCTCTTTCAGGTTCCATGCTGCTGGCCTCCATCGCCGTAAGCATCACCGCTGTCGCATTACCGGCGCTCAGCAGAGCACTGGACGCTCCTGTATCTGCAGTTCAATGGATTGTGCTGATTTACCTGTTGTCCGTCACAATAGTGATTGTGCTGGCGGGGCGCTGTGCCGACCTGTTCGGCCATCGTTTTATCCTGCTGACCGGCCTGATAATCTTTACACTCAGTTCGCTGCTTTGCGCTGCAGCACCAAATCTCACACTGCTCATTGCAGCCAGAGCGATACAGGGCATAGGCGGCGCCATTCTCATGGCATTACCGGTCTCAATCATAAGAGGCATGGTTTCCGGTGAACAGACAGGCGCCGCCATGGGGCTTCTCGGTTCCATGTCAGCAATCGGAACCGCGCTTGGCCCTGCACTCGGAGGCATCCTGATTGCTGTCTTTGGCTGGCGTTCCGCGTTTATCCTGCTGGCAATATCCGGTTTTGTCTTACTGGTTCCTGCTATCAAAGCGATACCGGCATCACCGCCAAATCATAAAATCAACCGCTCGCTGGATCTGTCAGGCGCGACCCTACTGGCTATTGTGCTGTTTCTCTATGCAGTGATAACGACCGGAAATAAAAACGGGCTGAGCTGGGATATGGCTGTCACCATTCCGGCGGTTCTGGTTGCCCTGATAATTTTTGTGGGTGTTGAAAGCCGGTCTTCTTCGCCGCTGGTGCCTCTGTCACTCTTGCGCAATCCTGTTATCAGCGCCTCGCTGATAACCAACCTGCTCATCAGCTCAGTGATGATGGCGATGCTGGTGGTCGGGCCATTCTTCTTGTCATTCGGCCTGCTGCTGAGGGAAGCGACAACAGGACTGGTTGTCGCTGTTGGTCCTGTTGTTGCGGCGCTGGCCGGTATTCCTGCAGGACGTATCACGGACCGGTTCGGAATAAGACGCGCGCTGGTTTACGGGCTGGCTGTCATGAGCATTGCGCTCATCTGCATGGCTTTACTGCCTGTCAGATTCGGAACTACAGGATATATTTTATCTCTGATAATGCTGACACCGTGTTTTCAGCTGTTTCTGGCCGCCAATAATACAGCCATCATGCTTACAGCACCCGAAGACCAGCGCGGTATCTTGTCCGGATTACTGGGCCTGTCACGCAATCTGGGACTGATGACCGGCGCGTCTGTCATGACCACAATATTTATTACAGCACTCGGACAGGAAGAACTCGTTCATGCAACAGTAAAATCCGTCGGATTTGCCTTTACTGTCACCTTGCTGACGGCAGCAGGACTTGCACTGCTTTCGCTGATAATCACGCTCATCAGCATAAGGAAATAAATCCGGTGCGGGCCTGATATCCGGCCTGCACCTCATCTTTCAGAGCCTGCCCATCCGGCGGTTCTGTCTGAAACTGTGCTTTACAGTTTAGCGTAATTAATGTCGGGTGACTTGTGTCCTAAGCTTTTCTATCTGTTCCTTCAGATACAGCTTTTTGCGTTTAAGATCGGCGATCGTCAGCGTATCAGTAGCTGGCAATGCTGCGGCGTCGGAAATTTCCTTTTCCAGTGCATCATGCTTCTTTTCCAGTGAGGCAAGATGGGATTCAAGTGCCATTATTGCTTCTCCTTTATATTTACGCGTCACTCTCATTTTGTCAGCGGATCAGGCTCCAAGACCCGTTCGGTCTGCAGGAACCTGCTTGTGACAGTTCCCAGCCTCGAACCAGACTATGACAAAACAATGACAGTCTTGCATGAGATTTGATTAATGTCGAATTCATATTTGGCACATTTCAACTTTGCCAAATTTGTGCTACGGCAAAGCTGAAAAAGGGCGGATTATACTGACCTGCGGTGCTTCTGTGAAAATCGTAACCCATATTGGTGCGCGATAAATGCAGATGTCTGCGGTTCTGTTCTCGCTGTGAAGACAAGATCAGATGGAATATGCCATGGCCGATCAGGAACAAGCCGAAATTCGCCTCTCCGTTGCACGGTTGCGCCAGGAACACACGGATTTTGATCTTGCCATTAATGCGATGATGCAGACCGGCTGTAACCAGCTCAGCATTCAGCGCATGAAAAAGAAAAAACTCGCGATCAAGGATCAGCTGAGCAAGCTGGAAGATAAAATCATTCCGGATATTATTGCCTGAACTTGGGCATGAATTCAGATCTGAATCTGACCCGATCAATTCACATTCTCACCGCAGATAAAAGACCGGCAGACTTTTACGAAGCCTGACCGATTTTTTATTTTTTAAATCCAGCACCTGACAGGACATTTCATGGCAGATAACACTCCAACTTCCCCGAAAGTCGCCATCATTATGGGTAGCCAGTCCGACTGGCCAACCATGCGCAATGCAGCGCAGGCACTGGATACGCTGGGGGTTGCTTATGATGCCCGTATTATTTCTGCGCACCGCACACCAGATCGCATGGTTGAATTTGCCAAAACGGCACGCGATCAGGGCTTTCATGTGATTATCGCCGGTGCAGGCGGTGCCGCTCATTTGCCGGGTATGGTTGCATCCATGACACCGCTGCCGGTTTTTGGTGTGCCGGTACAGTCCAAAGCGCTGTCGGGTCAGGACTCGTTGCTTTCAATCGTCCAGATGCCTGCGGGTATTCCTGTCGGCACAGTAGCTATCGGCAATGCCGGTGCCACCAATGCCGCACTGCTTGCCGCTGCAGTTCTGGCACTGCATGACAAACCGCTGGCAGACCGTCTGGATGCCTATCGCAAAGCCCAGACCGATGCCGTGGCTGCCGCCCCGAAAGATGAGGACTGAGCCATGCTGCAAGCAGGATCAACAATCGGGATTATCGGCGGCGGTCAGCTTGGCCGTATGCTGGCCATGGCGGCAGCGCGCCTGAGCTTCAAAACCATTATTCTGGAACCGCAGGCGGACTGCCCTGCCGCACAGGTCGCCAATCGTCAGATCGTGGCTGCCTATGATGATCGCGCCGCCTTGCTGGAACTGGCTGAAGCCTGCGATGTTATCACCTATGAGTTTGAAAATGTGCCGGTAGAAGCCGCACAGTTTCTGGCAACAAAAAACATTGTCTCCCCACCACCGCTGGCTTTGGAAATTTCTCAGGATCGCGTTGCCGAGAAACAGTTTCTCAATGAGAGCGGCATTGCCACCGCACCATGGCGTGTGGTTGACGATGTGCAGGATCTGGTCGCAGCGCTTGGCGCGCTGAACGAGCGCGGCATTCTGAAAACCCGCCGTTTCGGCTATGACGGCAAAGGTCAGGTGCGCCTGAACAGCCTCGATAATGACGCTGCGGCTGAAGCCATTGCTGCCATTAAAAATGCTCCGGCAATTCTTGAAGGCTTTGTGGAATTTACCCGTGAAGTTTCTGTCATTGCCGCACGTGACAAGGCAGGCAATGTCCGCCTTTATGACATTGCAGAAAATGTTCACAAGAACGGCATTCTCGATACCTCAACCATACCGGCATCAATCAGCTCTGAAACCGCAGCCGCCTGCACCGAGGCCGCACAGAAGCTGCTTCATGCGCTGGATTATGTTGGTGTGCTCGGCTTTGAATTTTTCGTTCTGCCGGACGGTTCTGTCGTTGCCAATGAATTTGCACCGCGTGTGCATAATTCCGGTCACTGGACAGAAGCGGCCTGTGCTGTTTCGCAGTTTGAGCAGCATATCCGTGCCGTGGCAGGTCTGCCGCTCGGTGATCCGCGACGTCACAGTGACTGTGTCATGGAAAACCTGATCGGTGATGATGTACTCAAAGTTCCGGCGATTCTGGCAGAATCGGATGCGGTACTGCATCTCTATGGCAAGGCCGAAGCACGTGAGGGACGCAAAATGGGGCATGTCACACGCATTAAAAACGGAAAATAACACCGTTTTGCGGGTTCCGTGCGCATCAATGGTTGACAATTGACCCATTCATTGACTATTTCACCTCAACCATTCAAACGTGCTCTTTGGCTCGCTCTGAAACATGCTCCCAAATACGGGAAACGGTTTTGGGAACAAGGCATGTATAGAAACAAAGAGCTGGAACGAGCGCAGCGTTTCTAATGAAATGAGACACGTTCCAGGAATATGCCCAATTCGGGCCAAACACATTGGTGAGTAACATGAAGATCAAGAATTCGCTTAAAGCGCTCAAAGGCCGTCATCGTGACTGCCAGCTGGTTCGTCGTAAGGGCCGCGTATACATCATCAACAAAACTGCTCCTCGCTTTAAAGCCCGCCAGGGTTAATACGCTGAGTGAGACAGCTCTGAGAGTTGTTTCAGACAGTAAGTTGTAGAGAATTTAAACAGCGCCGGTATTAATTTACCGGCGCTGTTTTTATGCCTTTAATCAGCCGGTTTCTGCTTTATGATAGCACTATGACCAAGACACGCAGCTCCCTCACCGTTTCTCTGATATCAGCCCTGATGATCACGGGCGCTGCGGGCTTTGCTGCGGCAGAAGATATCAGTGCTACCGGCAAAACAGAGCCGCAGCCCATGCCGCCTGCCGTAACCATACCTGAAGCTCCGAAACCGGCACCAATCAACAACACGACGGCAAAACCCAAAGAGAAACCGAAAAATCCCGATGTGGAAATGGCAGGGCCGCTCACAGAAACCCGCCGGAAAGAACAGGAGCAGCTGTTCACGGATTTGCGTAAAGCATCCACGCCGGAGAAGTCCCATGCTATTGCCAGCCGCCTGCGCCAGAGCTTTGTGCGCACCGGCAGCGATAGTCTGGATCTGATGCTGCGCTGGGCAGAAACAGCCCTCAATCAATCACGCGATGCGGAAGCGCAGGATTATATTGACGAGGTGATGGCACAGCGCCCTGACAATGCAACGGTCTGGCAATTGCGCGCTCGCCTGCATCTGCGCCGCAACGAGCTGGCTCCTGCCCTCAATGACATCAGACAGGCAATGATTTTAGAGCCGCGCAATTTTGATGTTCTCATCAATTATGCAACTTTGCTGCGCGAAACCGGAAACCGCAAAGGTGCCCTCCGGCTTTATGAACAGGCTTTGAGTGTTTATCCGATGATGAAAGAAGCGCAGGATGAAATGCTGAAGCTCACTGAAGCTGACAGCGATACCGCCCTCTGAACCCGCAATTAGAGCATAATTTTAAAGTGTTAGAGCGACCTTGTGTAGTGCCAAGTCTGGCACACGGCGCTCTAAAAGCCCCTTACGGGGCTTTTAGCTTATTCGCTGATGATTTTCACACGGTCGCCCGCAGAAACCGTACCGCCGCTCGGCAGAGCATTCAGAAGGCGGAAGAGATCAAGCTTGCGATCAGTTCCCTGCATCCGGTTGGCCAGCGAGCCGAGCGTATCTCCGGCTTTCACACTGATCACGCGGATGCGCAGCGGTTTCGCTGCAGCCTGCTCGGCTGGTGTCAGCACGCGGAAGCTTTGTGTGGTCGCTTGTGTCGTCGCGCTCAAAGCATTGCTGTTTTTCGGTGCGGCGATGAGGAAGCGATAAACTTTCTGGCCGGAAGCGATGACAACAATTTCAAACTGCCATTTATCGGCACTGGCGCGCGCAGTGGCTGCAGGCAAACCATTGATTGTGGTTGTCTGCACAGACTGCTCATCAAGGCCTGTCACCCATCCGCTGCGCAGATAGGCTGCAAGATCACCGCCCTGTGGCAGTGCTGCACCGTCAAAACGGATAGCCAGTTCACCCGGACCGCTGGCCATAACGGCACTGGCTGAATTATCAATCGTAAAGCCCTGCGGAACACTGAAAGTCACACCGAGTTTCGGGTGAATAAAGGTGCGCTCACGCACAAAACCTTCCTGCGGCGTGTCACCATAGAGCAGGCCGTCAATTCCGTTCAGGAATGAAGGGCGGTCAGTGGTGCCGACACCCGGTGCACCGATGCGGCGTGCATGGCCGATGGCCAGATCAACGCGCTGTGGTGTGGCCGGATGGCTGGCCAGAAAGTCGAGGCTGGCATCGGTCGCACCGGAGACAGAGCGGAACCCCGTATAGGCTTCCATCGACTGCAGAAAACGTGCCGAGGCAAACGGATCATAACCCGCAGCGCCGATCATTTTAATGCCGATTGCATCGGCCTGTAATTCCTGATTGCGCGAGAACTGGGCAAGGCGCAGCTTGCTGCGGATTGCCGCCTCACGACCGGCCGCATCATCATGCAACACCTCGGAGGCAACGCGCTTGGCAAGCACGGATTCCGCTTCTTTTGCCTGTCGCAGAATACCATGATTGGCCGTGACATGCCCCATTTCGTGGGCGATTACAGCAGCCACTTCGGATGAATCATTAGCAAGCGCCAGCAAACCGCGGGTCACATAGAGATAACCGCCGGGCAGCGCAAAAGCATTGATATTCGGGCTGTTGAGAATTGTAATGCGGTATGTCTGGTCAGGATTGTCAGAAACCGTTGTGAGATTGCCGACGATCTTTGCAACCATGCGCTCAAGCTTGGCATCTTTATATTCCCCGCCATAGGTGGCGAGAATACGCGGATGCTGCTGCGCGCCAAGCTGTGCCAGCTTGTCATTCTTGCTGACATTGGCAACCGTAACCGGATTGGACGACGGGCCGATCACATCGGGATCACTGAAATCTACAGTACGGCAGGCAGATAAAAGCGCGACCAGACCAATAGCGGCTGATCGTTTGAAAACTGGAGAAATAGAGGGCTTTTCCGCTGCGGAAAACCGTGCTGCCCTTAAAAGCATATCCAGTGTCGTGTCCCCGTTTACTTCAAAGCTGATTTGGCGGTGCCGGTTGCACGGCCTGTTCAGCGATTCTGTCTGCTCGTCTGCAAGCGAATTGCCCGCAATATAAACAATGCTCTTCTGAATAGAAGTGAAATGATTTTTGCGGTATTTCACAAATTGTCAGCTATTGCATCATTAGTAGATATAGGCTGCTTCTCTGTTTAACCAGAGCCGGTCGCATTAAATGATCGTAATGCACCCGCTCCGGATCGCCTGAACAGCCGCATAGGCGGCGGCTCAAGTCGAGCATTTAACTGCGCATGCTTTGTGTCAATATCACGTCATTCGCTATGATAATCTGATTATCATATTGTAATCAGGATGTTTTATGCTCTGACGTGCCCATATAGTCACGCACGGGCTGAGGGCCGGAGGGCGAGAGCATCATGGCTGCATCACCCTGCTCTCTGATTTGCCCGTCTTTGAGAAAAAACAGCGTTGAATCGAAACGCAGTGCATCTTCCGGCGTATGCGTCACCATCAGAATGGTGATACCGGTTTCCTGTTGCAATTCACGGATCAGATCCAGCATTTGCTGTCGCAAGGCGGGGCCGAGAGAAGCAAAAGCCTCGTCCAGTAGCAAAACAGGCTTGTCACGCACCAATGCGCGGGCAATCGCAACACGCTGCCTCTCACCACCGGAAAGCGCTTCCGGTTTGCGGTTTTCTTTGCCGGTCAGCTCCACACGGTCAATGGCATTCTGCACCGCAAGATGATCCGCCTCATTCAGTTTGAGCGAAGGTGACCGGCCAAGGCTGACATTGGCGCGCACATCAAGATGCGCGAACAGATTATTCTCCTGAAACACCATCGTAACCGGTCGTCCGGCGGGGGCCTCAGTGCTGATTTCCTCGTCACCGATCAGAATACGGCCGGATAACGGTGCTTCAAATCCGGCAACCAGATTGAGCAGTGTCGACTTTCCGGAACCGCTCGGCCCCACAATCACACCGGTTTCACCGGCCTTTAAATGCAGGTTGAACAGCATGTCTGTCGCTCCATAGGAGAAACGAACATTATCAAGGGTGATTGCAGCATTATGTCGTGTCATGAGGCATTCCGCTCAGTAGATTTGCCTGAATTGATCCGGTTGCCGGTTTTATCAGTGATAAGCATCAGTGCAAAACAGATTGCGGCAAGGATCAGCGCAAGGCCTGCTGCGTCACTGGTACGATAGCTGCCCATGCGCTGCAGTAGAAGATAAGGCAAGGTCTGCACCGCATCGCTGCCGAAAAGAGCAATCGTGCCGAGATCGCCCATAGACAGCGCCATGGCAAAGATAAAGCTCAGGATAAGCGGACGGCGGATGACCGGCCAGTCGATCAGACGCAGACGGTTGAGCCCGTTGATACCGAGCGACGTGCAGAGCCGGTTATTCTGTGCCGCTGCACTGTCCCATGCAGGACGCAGCAAGCGCACCGCAAAAGGCATAGCCATGACACCATTCACAGCAATGACCATGAAGGGCGCGAGCGTGAATACATCGGTGAACTGGCGCAGCAATATGAACCAGCCTGCACCGATCACAATCGGCGGAATAATCAGCACCAGACTGGAACCGCTGTCGAGGGCAGTGGTGAAAAAGCTGCGCAGCCGGTGCGGCGATTTAAGATTTTGCGCAGCACTAAATTCGCGTGCGGTGACCAGCGTGAGCGATAAAATCACACAAAGACTGGCTGCGCCAAAAGCCAGCAAAAGCGAGGTGATAATTGCCTGCTGCACCACGGCTTCATTCAGCAAACGCCACAGATCAGACCCCAGACCGGACAGAACCATCCCCAGAACAGGCAAGGCAATGAATAAGGTGGCAATGAGGATAATGATACCTGATGAGATTTTCGACCATCGACCGTGGTGAATATAATCCCTGCTGGTCGTGACCAGCGACAGCCCCTCTTCTGTCGGCTTGCCGGTCAGACGCAGCAGGCACAACACGCCAATAGTCAGCAGCAGCTGGGTGAGCGTGAGGGCAACAGCACGCGCCAGATCAAAGTCGAAATGCAAGGCCTGATAGATAGCAACTTCCAGCGTGGTTGCGCGGGGGCCGCCGCCTAAGGTCAGCACGATGGTGAAGGAACTGGCGCAGAGCATGAAGATCAGCCCTGCAATACCGCTCAGATTTCGGGCGATCACCGGCCACTCGATCAGCCGGAAACGGGCAAAGCTGCCCATGCCTAATTGCGCCGAGAGTTTCCAGTAATCTTGCGGAATGGATTCGAGACTGGCCAGCAGCAAACGTACTGCAAGCGGCATATTGAAAAACACATGCGCCAGCAAAATACCGGTCAGCCCGTAAATATCCGGTATCAGCGGCAGACCTAAAGCCGTACTGCCCTGCGCAATAAAACCATTGCGCCCGTAAATACTGGTAATACCGAAAACAGCAACCAGTGACGGCAATGTCAAAGGCACCGCGAAAAAGCGCAGCAGCAATTTGCGGCCGCGAAATGCCGTATTGGCATGGAGTGCACGGGCAACCGGCAGTGCAAATAACACGGAGAGCAGAACTGACAACAGTGCCTGCAGCAACGTAAAACGCGTAATATTCCACAAGTAACTGTCAAAAGCAGCAAGCGCATCGCTATCGGATTGCAGCCCCTGAATGCCAAGTGACAGCAAGGCCCCGCCGGTCAGCACCAGCAGCAGCATCAACGCGATAAAGCCTGAGACAGTTTTAAAACGGAAGGCCTGCATATTTCTCCGTAAATGCCCCGCCGCACGATGCGGCGGAAGCAGTCATGTTGAGCTCAGAAACAGTTGTACCTTAGCGGCTCATGGCTTTCAGCCACTCATCAACCCATGCTTTGCGGTTTTGTGCAACGGTTTCAGAAGCAATCAGCAGGCTCTTATCCGGTTTTGGCAGAGCATCAAAAGCCGCATCGAGCGGCGCAGATGTGTCATAGGCCGGATACATCCAGTTGGTCTGCGGAATAACATCCTGAAAACCGGCTGTGGTCATGAATTTCAGAAACTCTGCAGCACGCGGGTTTTTAGCACCGTTTATCGTCTGGCCGGCCAGTTCAATCTGGAGATAATTACCTTCCTCAAAAGTCACTGCTTTATAGCGCTCGGTTTTATCCGAGGTCATGTGATAGGCGGCAGAAGTCGTATAGGACAGCACCATCGGCGCCTCGCCTTTGGTAAACAGACCATAGCCCTCAGACCAGCCCGGTGTGACTGTCAGCACGCGTTTGCTGAGCTTCTGCCACTGTTCCCCAGCCTTGTCGCCATAGAGGTCTTTCACCCAGAGCATCATGCCCAGACCTGGCGTGGATGTGCGCGGATCCATCAGAATGATTTTCTGCGAAGCATCGCCGTCAATCAGTTCTGCCATGGATTTCGGCGGATTTTTCATCTTCTCACTGTCATAAATCACAGCGAAATAACTGTAATCATAAGGCAGGAAAACCTCGTCCTGAAAATTATCAGGCACATTGCTTTTCACATCGTTCAATCCGTGCGGGGCGAACAGGCCGGAGGCTTTGGCATCATTGATAAGATTGGTATCAAGCCCCAGCACAATATCGGCCTTGGTGGATTTGCCTTCCAGCTTCAGGCGGTTGAGCAAGGCCACACCATCGGCAACAGCGACAAAATTGACGGTGCAGCCGCAGGATTTTTCAAAATTCTCTTTAACCTTCGGCCCCGGCCCCCAGTCAGATGTAAAACTGTCATAGGTATAGATGGTCAGGTCCTGAGCCTGTGCTGCACTTGCGCCGAGGCTTAAAACGGACAGAAGACCGGTTGTGAGAAGTAGATTTCTGATAAACATGAGATAACAGCCGCGCGGGCTCTCCTCTGGTTATGAATTGATCCAAGGATTGAGCGCCGGAAGCCGGACAGCATCTAATCCCTCCGCCGGTACAAACCGGATCAGGTTCAGCGGGTTAGCCGGAGACCGGCCTCTCAGCCTCCGAAACCGAAGGCACCCCGTTAGAGCGAGCGGACAATAGGATAAAACAGCGTCACGGAGCAAGAGGATTGTTAGAGCATGTCGGGCTCGAATGGTTTCATTTGAGCTGCTGCGAACATGCGGCAATTAAAAAATCCGGAGCGAGCGCAGTGGGTACGATTAAACGCGACACGCTCCAGACTTCCGGTCTTTGAAACAGCGTGATATGCAGCACCATGTCAAAATTTCTCATTCTTCTCGGCGGTGATCTGACCGTCACTTCGCGGCTGAAAAAGCAGATTTCCGGTGCACGCGTTTTGGCGGCAGATAGCGGTATGCGCCATGCGGCCGGCCTTGGCGTGGTGCCGGAATTATGGCTCGGCGACTTTGATTCCACTGATACGACACTGGCAGCACAATATGGACACATTGAGCGGCAGGTCTTTCCCGTTGCAAAGAATATGACCGATGGCGAACTGGCATTACATGAAGCCTATGAACGCGGCGCAACAGAGGTGATTTTGGCCGGTGCTTTTGGCGGCGAGCGCACCGACCACACATTTCTGCATCTCAGCATGGCAGTAGCGAAGGCACATACAGGACGTAAAATATTTCTCTCCAGCGGCCACGAGGAAGCAACACCACTGATCTACGGGAAAACCGGTTTCGACCTGCCGGAAGAAACATTATTCAGTATTCTGGGCTTTGAGACATTAACCAGATTATCAATTTCCGGCGCCGAATGGCCGCTGGATAATGTAACTGTACCGTTTGGCTCTTCTTTAACGCTTTCAAATAGGGTAAAAGAAAACTTAACAGTGACGTTAGGTGGAGGCGCGGCAATTTTAGTCGCATCGCCTGCCATTGATTCAATCTGATGTGACTGAACGTAAAAACCTGTAAATTGTTTTGATAGTTGCCGTCTTCTTTTTGCTATAAAATGCAGGAGATTATGGCAAGTGAGTAGCCTCAACGGGAGTAACTTTAGATGAAATCACGTCTTTCTATGATCGCAGTAACAGCAGTGCTCGCGTTTTCGACTGTTGCCTGTACAACAGGCGAACAGCGCACCGCCGGTTACGGTGTGGGCGGCGCAGCACTCGGCGCGCTTGCCGGTGGCGCAATTGGCGGTAACGGCCGTGGCGCCCTGACCGGTGCTGCAATCGGTGCGGTTGCCGGTACGCTGCTCGGTGCAGCACAGACCCGTAACGGCGTTCAGTATTGCCGCTACCGCGACAATTACGGCCGCGTTTACGAAGCGCCTTGTAACTAATAGTTACAAAATTGAATTTAAAACAGGCCGGTTTCCGGCCTGTTTTTTTATGCCTGCGCATTGATCCAGGAATTTAGCAGTAAGGGTTCCTGTTTGCAGCAATATGCAGTAATGAGCAGTAACAATCTTCGGCCTCTCTTTTTAAAGCGTAATTATCCATGGCTCCTCCTCTTCTCCGACTTGACCAGATCAGCCTGACTTTTGGTGGCACACCGCTGCTGGAAGATGCAGGCCTGTCGATCAGTGAGGGAGAGCGGATTGCGTTGGTCGGGCGTAACGGCTCCGGCAAATCCACACTGTTGAAAATTGCAGCCGGTATGGTTGAACCAACCGGCGGCGAGGTTTTCCGCCATCCTTCCGCAACCATTCGCTATCTGGCACAGGCACCGGATATGGATGGTTTTGCCAATGTGCGTGATTATGTGGAAGCAGGTCTCGGCCCGACTGATGATCCGTATCGCGTGGCCTATCTTCTGGAAAATCTGGGACTGACCGGCGATGAAACACCGGAGCAGCTTTCCGGCGGTGAAGCACGCCGTGCGGCATTGGCGCGGGTGATTGCACCGCAGCCGGATGTGCTGCTGCTGGATGAACCGACCAACCATCTTGATCTCGCAACGATTGAATGGCTGGAACAGGAATTGCGCCAGATCCGCTCGGCGATTGTGCTGATTTCCCATGACCGTCGTTTTCTGGAAAATGTCAGCCGCGCCACGATCTGGCTGGATCGCGGTGTGACACGCCGTATTGAACAGGGCTTCGCGCATTTTGAAGAATGGCGCGACAAAGTTCTGGAAGAAGAAGAGCGCGATCATCAGAAACTCGGCCGTCAGATTGTTCGTGAAGAACATTGGTTGCGCTATGGTGTAACCGCACGTCGCAAGCGCAATATGCGCCGCCTTGGCGAACTGCACACAATGCGCCATGAATTCCGCACCCATCGCCATGCGCAAGGCGTGGCAACGCTGCAGGCCAGCGACGTGAAAGAATCCGGCAAGCTGGTGATTGAAGCAGATAAGATCAGCAAAGCCTATGATGAGCGTGTGCTGGTCAAGGATTTCTCCATCCGCGTCAATCGCGGTGACCGTATCGGTCTTGTCGGGCCAAATGGTGCAGGCAAAACCACATTACTGTCGATGCTGACCGGTAAACTTGAACCGGATTCCGGCACAATCCGTCTCGGTGTTAATCTGGATTTTGCCGAGCTGGATCAGAAGCGTGAGCTTAATCCGGATGAAACCCTGTCGCATTATCTGACCGACGGGCGCGGTGAATCGCTGGTGGTCAATGGCGAACAGCGCCATGTCGTTTCCTATATGAAAGACTTCCTGTTTCAGCCGGAACAGGCACGCACACCGATCCGTGAATTATCCGGCGGTGAGCGCGCACGTCTGATGCTGGCGCGGGTCTTGTCCCGTCCGGCCAACCTGCTGATCCTCGATGAGCCGACCAACGATCTGGATATGGAAACGCTGGATCTGTTGCAGGAACTGGTCTCCGGTTTTGCAGGCACCGTTATTCTGGTGAGCCATGACCGTGATTTTCTCGACCGCACGGTAACATCAGTGATTGCACCGGAAGGTGACGGGCGCTGGCTGCAATATGCCGGTGGTTATGCGGATATGATGGCACAGCGCAAAGAAACAGCGCTGGCACGCCGTCAGGTAAAATCTGCCGCACCCGCAGGTAGTGACAAGGCGGAAGCTGCCCCCGCACCAAAACGCGATGAAAAGCGCAAACTGTCCTATAAGCAGAAATTTGCGTTGGAATCACTGCCGGCGAAGATGGAAAAGCTGAGTGCAGAAATTACAGCACTTGAGGCGAAAATGGCTGATCCGGCACTTTATACCAAAGATCCTGCGCAGTTTGCCAAGATCGCCGCTGAGATTGAAAAGAAACGCAGCGAGAATGAAACTCATGAAGAAGAATGGCTTGAGCTGGAAATGCTGCGTGAGGAAATTGAAGGCTAATCAGTCCTCCACAATGCTCTGATAAAAGCCTGCCTGAATGATGTTTCAGGCAGGCTTTTTGTTTTATGCGCTGGCCTTGTTCAGAACATCCAATGCATCCTGATCGAGCGTCAGCTGAGTCGCTTTAATCAGCTCTTCCAGCTGCTCAATCTTGGTGGCGCTGGCAATCGGCGCGGTGATTGACGGCTGCGCCATCATCCATGCAACCGCAATTTGCGCCACAGTCACGCTATAGCGTTCCGCCACCTGATCCATAGCTTCCAGAATCTTCAATCCGCGTTCATTGAGATAGCTGGTGCCAACCCTGTTGCCACGCGGGCTAATGCCCAGATCTTTCTCGCTGCGATATTTCCCCGTGAGGAAACCGGCCGCCAGCGTATAATAAGGAATAACGCCAACCTGATTGGCGCTCACCACCGGCTCCAGCGTGGTTTCATAATCCTTGCGATCATAGAGATTATACAACGGCTGCAATGAGTTATAGCGCGGCAGATTATGTTTCTCAGAGATTTCCAATGCGCTTTGCAGGCGCTCGCCGGTGATATTGGATGCACCGATTGCACGGACTTTACCGGCTTTGATCAGATCCTGAAATGTACCGAGCACATCCTCAAACGGCGTATTCGGATCATCATAATGCGACTGGTAAAGATCAATATAATCTGTTTGCAGGCGCTTGAGCGAAGCGTCAACACATTCACGGATATGGGCAGGCGCCATGGTAAAGCCTTCGCCCATATCGGCACCAACCTTGGTGGCAATGATCATCTTGTCACGACTGCCACGGCTTTTGAGCCAGTTGCCGATAACGGTTTCCGATTCACCGCCCTTATGCCCCTCTACCCAGCGGGAATAGACATTGGCCGTATCAATAAATGTCAGGTCGGCATCGAGCAGGCGGTCGAGTAAGGCAAAAGATGTGGTTTCATCGGCTGTCCAGCCGAACACATTGCCGCCGAAGCAGAAAGGTGAAACCTGTAAATCTGACCGTCCGAGTTGTTTCATGCGCATTCCGTTTCCTCCGCAGGATATGCATTATTCGTTCAAAGCGGATTATGACCAAAAAGATGCGGAGGGAAAGAAAAAGCGCGACAAACTATTCTGATAACACAGCTTTGTGTTTCATGCCGGAGTGATATTCCCAAGGCTGAGCAGCATTGAGCGCAAAAAATCACCGTTACCGTTCAGAAGGTTATTTTCCAGTTCTGCATGGGTCTGCCGCCAGACAGACACGGCTTCTGCCAGCAGAGCTGAACCTTTGGGTGTCAACAGTAATAATCGGCTGCGCCGGTCCGTTGCATCTGGTATAATTTCTATCAGTGCTTTTTTCTGAAGCGGTTTAAGTGCGGCCGTTAATGTCGTGCGATCCATAGCGAGCAATTGGGCAACCGGTGCGATGGATGGCGGTTCAGGCCTGTTTAAAGCCATCAGCAAAGAAAACTGGCCGTTTGTCAGTCCGAAGGGCCTCAAAGCATCGTCAAAATAACGGGCTAAAGCACGGGCTGCGCGCTGTGCGTGCAGGCACAGACATGTATCACGGACTTCCAATGTGGTCGAAAATGGTACATTCATTGACATTTTACAATTATGTTGATATCAACATATTAAGTCAACGCAAGAATAAAGTTGCCCACAAGGAGGAGAATGAAAATGGGATATGTCGAGGGTTTTGTCGCTTCTGTGCCGGAAAACCGTAAAGAAGACTACCGTAAACATGCAGCTGAAGCGGCTGTGATTTTTAAAGAATTTGGCGCCACCCGCATTGTTGAGTGCTGGGGCGATGATGTGCCGGATGGCAAGCTGACGGATTTCCGTCGCTCCGTGCAGGCAAAAGACGGCGAAGTTGTCGTGTTCAGCTGGATTGAATTTCCGAACAAAACTGTGCGCGATACAACCTGGAAAAAAATGATGGAAGATCCCCGCATGCAGGCGATGGGTGAATCCATGCCTTTTGACGGCAAGCGGATGATCTATGGTGGTTTTGAGAAACTGCTTGATGTTTGACACTGATTTTTAGCAATAAAAAAGGGGGCGAAAGCCCCCTTTTTGTTTCAGCACTGCTGAAATCAGCTCATGCCGAGCGCGTCCATATAAAGCTGGATCATCGCTTCTTCTTCCTGACGCTCATGCGCTTCTTTCTTACGCAGGCGGATGATGGTGCGTACAGCTTTAGAGTCAAAGCCGGAGCCTTTCAGCTCAGCGAAAACCTCTTTGATATCATCAGAAATGGTTTTCTTTTCTTCTTCCAGACGTTCAATACGTTCAATAAATGCACGCAGCTGGCCGACTGCAATGGACTGGGCGTTGTCGCCGGTAATATCGTCGCTCAATATCATTCTCCGATTATAGACAAGACCATATGAAACGCTGGGCGAGTCGCAGGCCTTAAAACAGGTGGTCTTGGTTGCCTCACATGCAGCGCATGGTCAAGCAATGGATTTAAGAATCTTGGAACTTAAACTAGCCGCCAAGCGGTAAGATACTGGTTAAAATCTACAGAGTGGTTCAATTTTCGAGTGAAAACCCACTCTGTTTTTTATCTGTCGCTGCTTCGGGCAAAAAACCGGTAGCCACTTTTTCTGAAGCAGCTTTATTAGTGGCTTGGTTTTCGTGCAGAAAAAGCATCCTGCTGCGCCTGACTGGCCGGTGTCTGATATTTTTCCCGCCATTCATCATAAGGCATGCCGTAAATCTCGGCGCGTGCTTCGTCTTTGGTCAGCGCATTGCCATCAGCATTGGCCGCTTCCTGAAACCAGTTGGATAGGCAGTTGCGACAAAAGCCGGTCAGGTTCATCATATCGATATTCTGAACATCGGTGCGGTTGCGCAAATGCTCAACCAGCTTGCGAAAAGCGGCCGCTTCATAGGCCAGACGCTGATTACCTGTAATATTTGTCATGCAATTTCCTTTCGCAGCTCAAATCCGTTCAACGGAACCGGTGCGTGAACCATAATGGCGGATATCGTGAATACCATCCATCATATTGATATGTGCCAGCATCGGCGCAAGACGCTCAGCCCAAACCTGCACACCTTCCGGTGTTGCGATCAGATCCTGCCGCACTTCAATCAGCACATTGGCATAGCCTTTAGCGGTACAGTGGCGGAACAATGTGTCATTACGCAGAGCGCCGTCATAGGGCTCATTATCGCCGACAGATAATGTGCCGTCATCACGCAGCATCGATAAAAGCGGTGTTATCGCCCGGTCATCATTATCCCAGAGCAATGCAACCTGCCACGGGCGCGGTATGGTTTTCCAGACCGGCGTATAGGAATGAACAGAGACGACAAAAGGGGCGCGGCCACCAGCTTGCAGCATCTTGTTGCAGGCTGCATCAACCGCATTGTGATAAGGGCGGTAAAAGCGGTTCAGCCGGTTTTCGCGCTCTTCAGTCCGCATCGGATAATTGGCCGGAATAACAGCACCGTCCGACAACTGCATAATCAGCGTCGGATCATCCTCGCCGCGGTTCGGATCAATCAGCAGCCGCGAAAAACCGCCGAGCACCGCCGGACTGTTCAGCTTTTCTGCCAGCGCTCTGGTCAGCATCTCAACGCCGATATCATAGGCGATATGGCGCTCAAAAACACGCGGCTCCAGCCCGAGCGTGCCGTAATCTTCAGGCACTGCACGGCTGGCATGATCGGCAATCAGCAGCATGCCTTGCTCAAAATCACCGTCAATGGTCTCAAAAGGGGAAAAACCTGTCATCTCGTTTCCGGCTATGGATTGGATGATCAACATATAAATGGATTGCAAGGAATTGCGAGCCATTTGTGACCGGCGCTCCATTTTGCAAGATAGGCCAGAGCATGGCTGGTTCAAATGGATAGACGTAAAAACAAAAAGATAGAGCACACGCAGCGGATATAATTAAACGCGATACGCTCTAGTATCCGGTCGGAGTGTGGGCTATAGACAAAACAGCAATTAAATCGATTTGATTACAATTATGACAACTGAAAACCACTGAATTCGCAAAACAGGAGGTATTTTTCAGACTGTGATCCGTCACTATCTGCCGGAGATGATTACAAAGGTTGCCGATAGCGGCTTGACCGGCAAGACAGGCTATTTTGCAATTAGTTCTGATTTACAGCGGAAAACTGACCTCAGGCTCTTGAGTCTGCCTGCAACTTGCGTGAATTATGCGGCTTTACGGCATCGCATTTTCATGGTGAAGCAGATACGGTGCCGCAACCCGGTTGTTTACAGTGCTGTATCATTTGTTTCTGCCCGAAACAGAGCCGAACAAAAGATGCAGTCCGGTGGTAATGGTCAGGCTGTTACACCTTGCTGTCATATTTAAGCAGTACCGTGCGCTGAAAGGTTCTGGCGGATGCGTCTTCATTCTACCTTGTTCTATTGTCTGGCTTTTGTTTCGGTCACATTGATTTCTGTTATCTTTTCCGCACCTGAAGCCCGTGCCGATTTTCGCGTTTGTAATTCGACGCAAAATCTTGTCGGTGTCGCAATCGGCTATCGTGCCAAGAGCGGATGGATCACGGAAGGCTGGTGGCATATTAACGGATCAAGCTGCAAGACCCTGATCGAAGGCCCGCTGACCTCCCGCTATTACTATGTTTATGCTGAGGATTCAGAAGGCGGCGGCCGCTGGGACGGCAAGGTCAATATGTGTGTGGCTGAAAACGAATTCAAAATTAACGGCGTGAATGACTGTTTTGCCCGCGGTTATCAGCGCTCCGGTTTTCAGGAATATGATACGGGCGAACAATCAAGCTGGATGGTGCAGCTGACTGATGATGCACCGGCCGGCAATGCCACAGTGACAGGAACCAATCACCAATGAGACGTGCGCGTAAGGTAAAGATCCTCGCAACACTTGGGCCCGCATCTTCGGATGAAGCGGTTATTGAGAAATTATTCGCGGCCGGTGCCGATGTCTTCCGCATCAATATGAGCCACGCCGATCACGATCTGATGCGTGAGCTGGTGCGCCGCATCCGCAATGTAGAGCGCAAGCTCGGACGCCCGATCGGTATTCTCGCAGATTTGCAGGGCCCGAAACTACGTGTCGGCAAATTCAAAGACGGCAAAGTTGAACTCACACCGGGTCAGATTTTCACGCTTGATGATGATGAGACACTGGGCGATGAAAATCGTGTTTTCCTGCCGCATCCGGAAATTCTGCAGGCCGTACAGGCCGGTGACCGTCTGCTGATTGACGATGGTCGTTTAGCTTTGCAGGCTGAAGCGACCGACGGTAAGTCTATCCGTTGTAAAGTAATCTCCGGCACCAAAATTTCTGACCGCAAAGGCGTGAGCCTGCCGGATACGACATTGCCAGTCGGTGCGCTGACAGAAAAAGACCGCCGTGATCTTGATGCCGTACTGCTTGAAGATATTGACTGGGTAGCCCTGTCCTTCATTCAGCGGCCGGAAGATCTCGCGGAAGTCCGCAAGATTGCCCGTGGTCGTGTGGCACTGATGTCCAAGATTGAAAAACCACAGGCAGTTACCCGTCTCGATGAAATCATCGAATTGTCGGATGCGCTGATGGTTGCCCGTGGTGATCTCGGTGTGGAAATGCCGCTGGAAAGCGTTCCGGGCATTCAGAAGCAAATCGTCCGTGCCTGCCGCAAAGCCGGTAAGCCGGTCGTCGTTGCCACCCAGATGCTGGAATCCATGATTACAGCTCCGGTGCCAACCCGTGCGGAAGTCTCCGATGTGGCGACTGCCGTGTTTGATGGTGCCGATGCGGTGATGCTGTCTGCAGAATCCGCCGCCGGTGATTATCCGGTGGAAGCGGTTGCGACCATGGCGCGGATTGCTGAGAAAGTAGAACGCGATCCGAATTATCCGTCCATCGTCAATAATCAGCGTTCCGAACCGGAAGCAACCGGTGCAGATGCGGTATCGCTGGCAGCCCGCCAGATTGCTACCACGCTGAACCTCTCGGCGATCATCTGCTACACTTCATCGGGCACCACAGGCCTCAGAGCGTCACGTGAGCGCCCGCTGACACCGATTATTGCCCTGTCACCGGTCGTTGAGACAGCACGTCGTCTGTCGATCGTCTGGGGGCTGCATTGCGTGGTGACTGAAGATGCGCGTGATCTGGATGATGTGGTCAACCGCGCCTGTCATATTGCCCATCGGGAAGAGTTCGCCAAACCGGGTGACCGTGTGATTATCACTGTCGGTGTGCCGCTCAGAACCCCTGGCAACACCAATATGCTGCGCATTGCCTATATCGGCATGGACGGCCTGACAGGCATCTGACGACAGCTTCAACCTGAAACGAGAAAGCCCGCTTTAAAGCGGGCTTTTTTATAGGCACATTGGTCGTGCTCAGGCGTGATAGGCTGCAATACCATTCTGGGAAAGCAACGCAGCCCGCAGTTTTTCCAAAGCACGGTTTTCAATCTGGCGGACACGCTCTTTAGAAATACCAAGTTTTTCTCCCAGCATTTCCAGTGTCACGGCATCATCTTTCAAACGACGCTCGCGGATAATACGCAATTCACGATCATTCAGCACGGATAATGCCTGTTTCAGCCAGCTGACACGTCGCTCGCTGTCGATCATATTCTCAACAATTTCATCCTGCAGCGGGTGATCATCGACCAGAAAATCAATCTTCTCCGCACTGCTGTTGTCATCCGGCGAAACAGTCATACTTAAAGAACTGTCGGGGCCGGATAATCTGGAATCCATCAGTTCCACATCTTTTTCAGACACGCCGAGCTGATCGGAAATGCGGGTATATAATTCGCGCTTCGACAGGGTTTCATTGCTCTGCACCAGTTTGGCACGTAAGCGACGCAGATTGAAAAACAAAGCTTTTTGCGTTGAACTTGTACCACCACGAACAATCGACCAATTGCGCAGAATATAGTCCTGTATCGATGCTCTGATCCACCAGATCGCATAGGTGGAAAAACGCACCTCCCGCTCCGGTTCAAAGCGGAAAGCAGCCTCCATAAGCCCCACTGTCCCTTCCTGTATGAGATCGGCCATCGGCAGGTCAAATTTGCGGAACCGTCCGGCGGTGGAAATCACCAGCCGCATATGGGATGAGGTAATTTCATCCAGCGCATGCTGATCGCCCTGCTCTTTCCAGCGCTGAACAAGTTCCTGTTCTTGTTCCCGTTCAAGATAAGGGGCGGACATAGCACTGCGAATAAGATTTCTGGAGGATACAAAAGAGACGGTACGTTTCGTAACTTCGGTGGAGGAGGACGCTACAGGCTTCATTTCAATCTCCATAACGAAAATATCAACGCAACCTGCTTATGAGGATCACGTCATCCGCTAGAGCATTTCACAGTCAAGTTGGATCAACTTGACGCCCGTGATAATGCGGCCAAATAAAGAATCTAGAGCGAGCACTATGATCCAATTTGGACGTAAACCGCTCTAGGAGTTAAACGCATCAATGGAAGGCCGGTTCCTTCATCTTCTGCTAATTTTATGATTTTTTTGAACAGAGAGCTTGAAAAACATTTTTTGTGCTCCAGCACATGCTTCAGAGCAGATACATGCTGTGCAATCATTACTACGTAGCGAAAATATACATAAAACAATAACGCCGCTCTGAGTGAACAGAACGGCGTTATTGTTATAAAGGACTATATTTCAGCCTGAGTTGCGTAAAATTATGCAGCTTCGGCTTCATCATCCTCAACTTCAGCTTCATCAGTCTTCGCACCGCGTTTCGGTCCTTTAGCCAGATTAGCTTCAATGAGGCGTACAGATTCTGTATCAGACAGCTTATTTACAGCTGCAACTTCACGCGCCATACGATCCAGAGCTGCTTCATAAAGCTGACGCTCGGAATAAGACTGTTCCGGCTGGTTTTCTGCACGGAAAAGATCACGCACGACTTCTGCAATGGAAATCAGATCACCGGAATTGATTTTTGCATCATATTCCTGAGCCCGGCGCGACCACATGGTGCGCTTGATACGGGCACGACCCTGCAAGACTTTCAAGGCGCGTTCTACGAAATCACCTTCTGACAATTTACGCATACCAATGGTAGCCGCTTTAGCCACCGGCACTTTAAGGCGCATCTTATCTTTATCGAAATCAATAACAAAAAGCTCAAGCTTCATGCCTGCAACTTCCTGCTCTTCGATTGCAACGATCTGTCCCACACCATGCGACGGATACACAATCGACTCACCCGTCTTAAAACCCTGACGGACGGCGGCCTTCTTCTGCTGGGATGACATACGCTTCAATACTCCCTGTAGTGTCCGGCACCTGGAGCGCCGGTTTACACGCGGTGATACAATCAGTCCTGCGACCAGCCCCGCGGGAAACGGAACAGGCATAACAGCTGATTAAAACAAGTGCCGAAACAGAATGTAAAAGGGATGCTGAGGCAAAACTTAAGCAAAAAAAATCACAGGATAAACGGTGGGAGCAAAATTTAAAAACAAACTTGCCCCGGCACTATTTCAGCCTGTAATTTATATCAGCCTTTCAGTGAATACCTGTAGCCGCCACGAAATGACGCCTGCTCATCGACATTATCGTGGACAGTAACACAAAAAACCGGCAGAATCAACAAAATGCCGTCACAAGCCGCCCGACCGGGCGATTTGTGTTAATAAACCGTTAATTGACAGGGCTGATCCTGTGGTTATTCCGGCATATCAGCGGAGAATCAATCGCCTTCGCCAGGCTCTGCCGAGAAGAACTGTTCAAGCTTATTAGCGACGCCATCCATTTCAGCGGCTTCAGGCATCTGGTCTTTTTTCACGGTGAGATTTGGCCACTTCGCTGAATATTCAGAATTCAGCTCAATCCATTTATCAAGACCCGGCTCTGTATCCGGACGGATTGCTTCTGCAGGACATTCTGGCTCACATACGCCGCAGTCAATACACTCATCAGGATTGATGACGAGCATATTCTCGCCTTCATAGAAACAATCGACAGGGCAGACCTCCACGCAATCCGTATATTTGCAACGAATGCAGTTATCGGTCACGACATAAGTCATTGTCGAACTCCCAGAGCTTTGAACTGCCACACATAATCTGCGGCCAAAATTACAATCATATCATTTGGCATAACATCCGGCAGAGTGTCAGGATAACTGACTGATCCTGCCATCCGGTCTGCGAAACCGGAATGCCGTTTTTCAGCAACTGCGCTATATGAAATACGGCAGAAAACCTGTCTGTCAGGTAAAGGCTTTAGCCGCAGCTTGCAAGAGGGTTTTCCCTCAGCCGCGACGCTCCGCCGCAAAAAAGAACCACATTCTGTATCGCCGTAATTTCTGAAAAACTGCGTCCCCGCTGGCTTTTAACAAAGCACAATCCTTCCGCCGCATCATTCTTCATTCCGGACAGAAAATAAGCCAACACGAAGATTTGAAAGAATGGTCAGACCCGACTCAGTATCTCAAGCATAGTTCAGCTTCTGAAAACACCGGTCAGCCTGCGGAATTATGCTCTGAATGCGACTCACATCAGCCCGATCAAGCAGTTCAGAACTCATCAAAACCGGAACCACCTTGTTTCAGCCGTTCCGTTGCTCTGCGGTCACGTTTTGTCGGACGGCCGGAACCGGCATCCCGTTTTTCACCAACCGCAGCCATCTGCTCTTCCGTCTTTTCAGCTGGCGGTGTCAGATCTTCATAGAGCAATTGCGCTTCGGGAAAAGAGCCGCGACGCTCTCCGAGTTCGCGCACTTTATAAATCAATATGCGGCGATCCAGCGTGACCGTCACTACATCTCCGATTTTAATACCGTGAGATGCCTGATCTATTTTATCGCGGTTAATACGAACACGCCCGCCGGCAGCAAGTTTTGCCGCGAGCGAGCGTGATTTAACGACACGGGTGAAAAACAACCATTTATCAATGCGCTGTTTTAAAGCACCCGTATTCATGCGCTTATTTCTTCAGCTGCTCTTTCAGAGCAAGCAGCTTGGCGAATGGTGAATCAGGATCGATCTGCACCGGGCGCTCATTGCGCTCAACGCGTTTCTGATCCTGAGCATGATCCCGTTTGCCATGACGCGGCTTGCCGTGATGTTCATTACGGCCGGATTTCTGCTCACCGTTACGGAAGTCAACCCGTGCGGCTTTTTCAAACCGCTTGCTGCGACCTTCACGGTTCTGATTATCACCCGCATTATCTTTAGCTGCATCAGCCGGTGCGCCGTCTTTAGCAGGTGCACGGCGATTGCCCTGCGGACGGTTGCGATGCTGCTCGCGTCCCTTGCCCTGTTCGCGGCCACGGTTGTCGTGACGCCCCGGACGCCACAGCAGAACCATTTTCACTGGTTCCTCTGCAACTGCATCAGCAGTCTCAGCCGCTTCTGCAACCGGTGCTTCAGCTTCTTCCGTATTCACGGTTTCTGCCACAGCTTCCGGCTGTTCTTCAGCTTCTGCGGCAGCTTCTGTTACAGCTTCGCCGGTCTGCTTGGCAGCATCGGCTTCAGCAAAAGCATCAAGTTCTGCAAGCTTGGCAGCAACAGCCGGCGCTTCCATCGCTTCATGACGGTAGCCGAGGCTTTTCAGCACTTCTTCCATGTCTTCCGGTGTCGCACCAAGAATAGACATCATCGACGGCGTTACCATGAAACGGGCACCATCATAGGCACCTTCGGCGCGCAGACCTGCACCCGGACGCCAGGCCAGAGCCGGACGGATCAGATCAGCCAGACGCTCCAGAATGTCGAAACGCACAGCGCGGCGGCCAAGAACGCGGTAACCGGCCAGCGTGTAGAAAACCGGATCGAAAGCCGGATCAACAACAACCGAGGTACGACCTGCGGCCAGAACATGAACAACATCACCGTAACCGGCACGTTCACGGCCATCATTGCTTAGCGCCCAGAGCAGTGTCATCAGACCGGCAGGTGCCGGTTTCAGCAAGGCAGGGATAAACACATGATAGGCACCGAAGCGCACGCCGAAACGACGCAGAGCTGCACGGGAATCCTGATCGAGACCACGGATTTCCTCAGCAATGTCACGACGCTGGATCACGCCGAAGCTCTCAACCAGACGGAAAGCCAGACCACGGGTCATGCCGGTCAGGGCATCGGCCTCAGTCAGATCGTGCAACGGCTTGAGAACTGTCTCAATATGATGAGCGACAAAGCGGTCAATACGGCTCTGTACTTTCTCACGGGAAGCACCTGTCAGCTGCTCGTCAGCCAGCAGAACGCTGCGCGGACGCATCACGCTGTCACCGGCAACCAGAGTTGCAACCGGAGCGCCGACCCAGCGCAGAATACCATCCGAGCCAAGGGCGAAATCGCCATTGGCCGCAGCAGAGAAGCGCTCTGCACGACGGTCATATTCAGCGGCCAGCGCTTTTTGTGCAGCCCCCTTTACCGCTTTCGCGTCCGGCCCTTCGGCCTTGACGTCGGCGGTAAATCGGAATCCTTCCAACTGCCCGACATTGTGGTCTTCGACAAGTACATCCCCTGTCGGGCTAATTTCTGCTTCTAGCATGGCATTCTCTCTCAGGCGCTTCATAAGCACGCTTGTCCTGCGGTCTACAAAGCGTTTCGTCAACCGTTCATGCAGCGCGTCAGACAATCTGTCCTCAATTTCGCGCGTCTTTTCTTGCCAATGTGCCGGATCTGCCAGCCAGCCCGGCCGATGCGACACAAAAGTCCATGTGCGAATTTGTGCAATACGATGAGATAGAGTGTCGATCTCACCGTCAGTCCTGTCGGACCGATGCACCTGCTCGCTCATATAGTCTTCATCCACAAAACCTTTGCGGATGATATCCTTATAGATTGCGGCAATAATATCGGCATGTTGTGCCGGCGCAATCCTTCTATAGTCGGGAAGCGCACAGGCATCCCACAAAATTTCCACACGCTTGGGTGTATCCGCAAGCCGCATGATGTCTTCATCACGCGCCAGATTTTCAAGCGCCTGCATGTCAACCGCAGGTAGCGCCCGTGTCAACCCTTCCAAAGGCGCTGAACGGTCTAATGAGTGCTTCAATGCGCGAACAGATGAATAATCAAACTGAGCCGTGCGCCATTGCAACACTTTAACCGCGTCGAAATTATGCGATTCTATCCGTTCAACAAGATCTTTATCAAACGGATCAACCTGTCCGGTGACGCCGAATGTACCATCGCGCAGGTGACGACCCGCACGACCGGCAATCTGCCCGAGCTCACCGGGGTTCAGATCACGATACTGAAATCCGTCAAATTTACGCGCCTGCGCAAAGGCCACATGGTCAACATCAAGATTAAGTCCCATGCCGATCGCATCGGTGGCCACCAGAAAATCCACATCGCCGGACTGATAAAGCTCCACCTGCGCATTGCGGGTGCGCGGGCTCAAAGCGCCCATCACTACGGCTGCGCCACCGCGCTGACGGCGGATCAGCTCGGCAATCGCATAGACCTCATCAGCAGAGAAAGCGACAATGGCACTGCGGCGCGGCAGGCGGGTAATCTTTTTCGAACCTGCATAGGCCAGATGCGACAAACGCGGACGGGTAATAATATTGATACCGCGCAGCAATTTTTCGAGAATAGGCCGCATAGTTGCCGCGCCCAGCAGCAGGGTTTCCTGCCGGCCACGTAAATGTAAAAGACGGTCTGTGAAAATATGGCCGCGTTCCAGATCGGCAGCCAGCTGTATTTCATCAATAGCAACAAAAGCTGCATTGGTCTGGCGCGGCAGAGCCTCAACGGTACATACGGAATATTTCGCACCGGCCGGAATGATTTTTTCTTCGCCGGTGACCAGCGCCACTTTTTCAGGGCCGACTTTGGTAACCAGCTTATTATAGACTTCACGCGCCAGCAGGCGCAGAGGCAGACCAATGATTCCGCTCTCATGGGCGAGCATACGCTCCAGCGCCAGATGAGTCTTACCGGTATTGGTAGGCCCGAGCACAGCGGTTACATCGCGACCACTCACAATAAGCGGCGCTGTTCCCTGATGCAGAGACGCCGCCCCAAGCGGAGGCGTCAATGAGTTCTTCTGGTCATTCATGCGGAATTGATTATTCCCCGTCTCATGAAGTCGTTACACATGAAATCCGCCCCGCAGGTCAGTGCCATATTTTGCAATATAGCCAACCCGATCCGGCAAACCCCATTTTTTCTGTCTGCCTGCCGTCAGCCAGTACAGATTGAGCAAAGCAGGTAGCATTATCTGTCTCTGACTAAAAGGGTAACAACGGCACCTTTATGACTTCTTTTGTATCAAAACTTCAGAAAATGACAGGAAACCATGTCAGCTCTTCACAAAAACCCGGTCTTGTCAGAATTTTACGCGCATTTTAAGCGTTAGAATCCACTAAAATGCCCGCAAAAACCCTGTATTTTAATGAAAAGAACACGAGAAGAACAAAGAGGCTACGAATCAATGGTTTTCACGAGTTCTCATTTTGTTCAAAACAACATCCTGTGTTTTCTATAAACAGAGACACAATATACAGATTCAGCAGCACAGGAACAGCGCGGTAAAAAACAGAGAAATTAACTTTTACCGCCGATCGCACATAGCGATGTGGTAATATGCACATAATACCAATTTAAAAACCCGCACAGCATTAATAAAGATTAAAAATACATTACCGGAATGCGCTACATTGCAGCGAAACAACATGCTTTCATTAAGCTTTCGGCCAAACCCTGAACGAATCGGCGACGAATCGCTGCTATATGAAAGTTCCTGTTTCGTTTTCACAAAATACAGCATCAAAAAGGTCGATGCACACCACATATAGTATTAGACCTTTGTGAAACGCAGTTTCACTGCAACAAAAAGACCCGAAAAGGTTAATTTCTTTCGGGGCTTCGATTTTCGTAACAATACGCCTTGTTAACTTATCGGCAAACGCGCTCAGTCGCGCTCAACACAGAGCGCAACCCCCATGCCGCCACCGATACACAGCGTCGCCAGACCTTTCTTGGCATCTCGGCGCTGCATTTCATAAAGCAGCGTGGTCAGAACACGGGCACCGGACGCACCGATCGGATGACCGATAGCGATAGCACCGCCATTCACATTGACTATAGCCGGATCAAGCCCCAGCTCACGGGTTACACAGCAAGCCTGCGCCGCAAAAGCCTCATTGGCTTCAACCAGATCCAGATCTTTCACTGTCCAGCCGGCTTTCTCCAGCGCTTTGCGTGAGGCCGGAATAGGTCCTGTGCCCATCACTGCCGGATCAACACCTGCCGTTGCCCATGAGGTGATGCGCGCTAATGGTCTGATACCGCGACGCTCCGCTTCCGCTTCACTCATCAGCACAGTTGCTGCGGCACCATCATTAATGCCGGAGGCATTACCGGCAGTGACTGTACCTTCCTTGGCAAAAGCCGGACGCAGTTTCTGCAAAGCTTCAATCGTG
Source organism: Pseudochrobactrum sp. XF203 (assembly GCF_020341615.1). Taxonomy (NCBI): domain Bacteria; kingdom Pseudomonadati; phylum Pseudomonadota; class Alphaproteobacteria; order Hyphomicrobiales; family Brucellaceae; genus Pseudochrobactrum; species Pseudochrobactrum sp. XF203. The sequence continues at coordinate 2,958,304 of NZ_CP084392.1, forward strand.
GTGCCGTGGCGGATATATTCATCCTCACTCACAACCACCTCACCCTTACGGGTTTTGATGGTGACAGGCACGATCTCATCCTTAAAATGACCTGCGACTTGTGCAGCTTCAGCCTTGTTTTGGGAAGCAAGGGCAAAATTATCCTGATCCTCACGGGTCAGCTGCCAGCGATCAGCAATATTCTCCGCTGTCACGCCCATTGGATAGCCGTGGAAAGCGTCTGTCAGACCATCTTTCATCATGCTATCGATCATGGTCATGTCGCCCATTTTTGTGCCGGAGCGCAGATGTGCGCAATGCGGAGCCATCGACATAGATTCCTGACCGCCGGCAACAATCACCGACGCATCACCATTAGCAATCTGCTGCAAGCCCAGTGCAACAGAGCGCAAGCCGGAGCCGCAAAGCTGGTTCACAGCAAAACCGGTCGTCTCAATCGGACAACCGGCAGCAATCGCTGCTTGGCGCACCGGATTCTGTCCCTGCCCTGCTGTCAGCACCTGACCGAAAATCACTTCATCAACATCAGCGGCAGCAACACCAGCGCGCTCCAGCGCAGCCCTAATTGCTGTTGCGCCCAGCTCATGGGCAGGCACATTGGCGAAAGCCCCGTTGAATGAACCGACAGGAGTACGCGCAGCGCTGGCAATAACGACTGTTGTTTCTTTGCTCATGACAGATAACTTCCTCACATCCCAATAATGCCTGTTTTCCGCATATACGCAGAACCGGCTTTCCTTCAGTATAACGTCAGTTACAAATGATGCTGGTACTAATTGCGATCAAGGTTTTGAATTTTTCGCATAACCCCGTGCTGCATTACAGGCAGATTGCCGTGCTTTTGCGCAAAATACGCCAGAAACAACTGGTCCTCGCTGCACAGGTGATGCGCTGGCGGAATAGACAGGCAAATTGCAAACAAAAAAAGACCGGCTGAAAAGCCGGTCTTTTTAAAAGCTCCAAGAAAAAGCGAAATTACGCTTCCTTTGGCTCCAGAACCTGACGGCCGCGATACATACCGCTTTTCAGGTCGATATGGTGCGGGCGACGCAGTTCGCCGGAGTTCTTGTCTTCAACATATGTCGGAGCCTTCAGCGCATCAGCCGAACGACGCATGCCGCGCTTCGAAGGGGAAGTTTTTCGTTTAGGTACAGCCATTGATTCTGCTCCAGTGATTAGTCAATCGAATGTCCGGTGCCTTAAAGCAAGGCTGTCACATCGGACATTGTTCCGGAAAGTTTTGCTGCCTATACACGCTCAAACGTCTTTTGACCAGCAGGACTCGCATTTTTTTTATGCAAATCCCGATTTACCGGCTTAAAAACCTGCTCAGAAATGTATTTCAGTCGCTGCCCTATAGCATCATTCCCGGCCAAAGGACAAAAGATTTCGCGCTTTTGCTCAAATTTTGCTGATTTTATTGCACGCAACCGACATAAGCACCGCTGTTTTGGGCTCTGCGCTCAATAATACGGGAAATACGCACCATACCGCGGCTTGGCTTGGATGCATCGCGGAGAATCGGATTCGGAAGTGTAACTGCGAGATAGGCAGCCTGCCGCGCCGTCAATTTGGATGCGGGACGCTTGAAATAATGCCGGGCAGCGGCTTCAACACCATAAATCCCGTCGCCCCACTCCACGATATTGAGATAAATCTCCATCATCCTGCGCTTGGAAAGAATCAATGAAGCGGCCTGTGCCAGCGGGAACTCCAGCGCTTTACGTAGATAAGAGCGCCCGTTCCAGAGAAAGAGATTTTTCACAGTCTGCATCGGAATCGTCGATGCGCCCCGGCTTGGCTCACCATCACTGCCCAGCACAAGCTTCAGCTGGTTCCAGTCAATGCCATTATGGCTGCAAAACTGCCCGTCCTCGGACATCATCACCGAATTGACCAGTACCGGCGCAATATCCTCCAGCGGCACCCATTGGCGCTCATAACCTTGCAGCGTCACCAGATCCTTGATCATCAAGGTTGATACCGGATGCACAAAAGGCAACTTGTAAAGAAAAAGCAGAGCGAAAGGCGCAATTGCCAGCAACAGCAAAAAGCGCTTCAGCCAATACCACGGCCGCACGCTCACCGGATCCGCCACAAAGCTGGCGACGGTTTTCGGAGCTGCGGTTTCATGATGACCGTCCCCTTTATCTCCGTCCTCCTTATACATGACAAATTTTGTCATTGTGCCCGCAGTGTCTCCGTTACTTGCCATATCGTTACTGCATAATTTCGTCCGATTGAAAAGCCGGAGCGGCAAGACATATCAGTTTTCAGGCATTTTTTGTTGGTAAAAAACATTTCGCGGCTTTTCTGCATCACCTCTGATACAGAAATTTCATATTGAGCCGACCGGACAGGAGTTGATTATTACAGGCGAATGGTTCATGCCCTAGACCCATGAAAAACGATCATGACATTTCCGGTTTCGGTCAGCGGCTGGCAATCCATGCCGCATCTGTTGAACAATTACTGATCACGCTGCTGGATGAGCGCTCGCGTGCCGGTGAGGTTATCCGCCCGCCCCGCCTGATGGCTGCTATCCGTCATGGCGCATTGAATGGCGGCAAACGCCTGCGCCCGTTTCTCGTCACGGAAACCGCACGTCTCTATGATGCTGATCCCCAAGCTGCATTGCGTGTTGCCGCAGCACTGGAATGCATCCATTGCTATTCGCTGGTTCATGATGATCTGCCTGCCATGGACGATGATGATATGCGTCGCGGCCAGCCAACCGTTCATAAAGCCTATGATGAAGCAGCAGCGATTCTCGCCGGTGATGGTCTGCTCACTTATGCTTTTGACATCATCGCCGATGATGCCACAGAGCTGCCAGTGAAAACCCGTCTTGATCTGGTGCTGGCTTTGTCACGTGCCTCCGGTGTCGGCGGCATGGTCGGCGGTCAGGCACTTGACCTGATGGCAGAAACCACCAGCCCCGATGAAGCAGACATTATTACTCTACAAGCGATGAAAACAGGTGCGCTGATCCGCTTTGCCTGTGAAGCCGGTGCGATTATCGGCAATGCCAGCACGGAAGAGCGTGAGCGCCTTGCAGAATTCGGCTCAGCCATTGGTCTGGCTTTCCAGCTTGCCGATGATCTGCTGGATGTCACCGCCGATGCGGCCACTATGGGTAAAGCCACGGGCAAAGATGCTGCTGCAGGCAAAGCGACCCTTGTTTCACTCCACGGCATCGACTGGACGAAGAAACAGCTGGCCGGTCTGGTCGCGCAGGCAGAAGACCTGCTCGCACCTTTTGGTGAAAAAGCACAGGTTCTCAGAGAAGCTGCGAATTTTATCGCTCTGCGCCAGAACTAAATTCAATAAAAATCGCAAATAAAAAAGCTCTCATATTTCATGAGAGCTTTTTTATTATTCTTATTCTGCGGCTTCCGGCTTTTTCGCGCCGAGCCCGTAACGGTTTTCAATATATTCGGCCACCATTTTCTGGAAGTCTTCAGCGATTGCCGGACCGCGCAATGTCGCGACCTTCTTACCATCTACGAAAACCGGTGCGGATGGTGTCTCACCGGTTCCCGGCAGAGAAATACCGATATCCGCATGTTTGGATTCACCCGGACCGTTCACGATACAGCCCATCACCGCAACAGACAGACCTTCAACACCCGGATATTTCTCACGCCAGATCGGCATGTTAGTGCGGATATCATTCTGAATGGTCTGCGCCAGTTCCTGAAACACTGTTGAAGTAGTGCGGCCGCAACCCGGGCATGCCGCCACAATCGGGATAAACTGACGGAAACCCATCACCTGCAGCAATTCCTGCGAGACCTGCACTTCGCGGGTACGGTCGCCATTCGGCTCCGGTGTCAGGGAAATGCGGATTGTATCACCAATGCCCTGCTGTAACAAAATGCCCATGGCAGCAGAAGACGCCACAATACCCTTGGTACCCATACCGGCTTCGGTCAGCCCCAGATGCAGCGCATGATCGCAGCGCTTGGCAAGCTCTGCATAAACGGCAATCAGATCCTGTACCTGACTGACTTTGGCGGAAAGAATGATCTTCTCACGCGGCAGGCCGATTTCCTCAGCCAGATCAGCAGAGATCAGTGCAGACTGGATAATTGCCTCGCGCATCACTTCCTGCGCGGTCATTGGTGCACCGGCAGCCTGATTGCGATCCATCAGAGTGGTCAGCAATTCCTGATCCAGCGAGCCCCAGTTCACACCGATACGCACCGGCTTGTCATAGCGGATTGCCATTTCGATAATTTCGGCAAACTGCTTGTCTTTTTTGTCTTTGAAGCCAACATTGCCCGGATTGATACGGTATTTCGCCAGCGCTTCCGCACAGGCCGGATGGTCTGACAGCAGCTTATGGCCGATATAATGAAAATCACCGATCAGCGGAACATTGAGACCGAGGCGCTCAAGACGTTCACGGATTTTCGGCACGGCGGCAGCAGATTCATCACGGTCAACCGTGATACGCACCAGCTCGGAACCCGCATGATGCAGGGCAGCCACCTGCGCAACTGTACCGTCAATATCCGCCGTATCCGTATTGGTCATGGATTGCACAACCACCGGCGCATCACCGCCAACAATCACGCCGCCGACATTGACCCCGACAGATGTGCGGCGGGCAAAGGGATGGGCATAATAGTGCAGATTATCAGAAGCCATAATTATACAATCTTAAAGTGGGCAATCTTACAGTGATACGGGAACATCTCGGTTCAATGCTGTTCCATAACCGTGACGGAACAGCTTTTGAACCGCAATTGTGACAGTCTTACAGCAGGTCGTTCAAAACTTCTATTCTCTTTTCTGATCTGCGGCACTTGCGAGCGATGAAAGCATAAACACCACCACCAGCATCAGCGCCAGCACCATATAGACAGGACCAAAACCGATATACCCGCCGATATAGCCGATCAGTGACGGTGCAACCAGAATGCCTGAATAGCCCATCAATGTGACAAGACTTAACGCCGTGCCCGCATGGATGCCGCTCTGATTGCCTGCCGCCGAGAAAATGATCGGCACAATATTGGCCACACCAAGTCCGGCAACGGCAAACGCCAGAATTGCTATCCACGCATGTGGTGCAAAACCGCTGACAAACAAGCCCGCTGCGGCAATAATGATCGACACGCGGAATGTCCGCACGGCTCCAAACCGATTACGCACGCCGTCTCCGAGAAAACGAACCAGCGCCATTGTGGCGGAAAAAGCCGCATAGCCATAACCGGCTGTGGTCAGATCTGCGGAAAAGGCCTGCTGAATATAGACCGCTGCCCAGTCCAGCACCGCACCTTCCGGCACCATTGCAAACAGCGCCATCATACCGATCAGATAGATCACCGGCTGATTAGGCAGGCGGAAGCGGATTTTCTCGCTGGTCTGCTGCTGACGATCCATGACCAGTCGCGGCAAAGTTATCAGCATAATGATACCGGCAATCACGCTCACCAGTACCGCATGGCTGACTGCGCCCTGATAGTGCAGATAAAAGCTGCCAAGCGCACTGCCTGCAAAACCGCCAAGGCTCCAGAAACCGTGAGAGGAAGACATCAGCGCGCGACCGAGCGTTTTCTCCACCGCAACGGCATTGGCATTCATCGCCACATCCATACCGCCGAAAACCGCGCCCAGCATAAACAGCACCGGCACAGCCAGATAAAGATTATTGGTGAGGGCGACGACAATCAGCCAGAACGCCACGCCGACGGCAAAGCTTTTGGTGACGCGATCCGAGCCATAGCGCGCCAGCAACGGGCCGCACAGTCCCATGGCTGCCAGAGCGCCAAGACCGAAAACCAGAATGAGTAATCCGAAGACACCTTCAGAAACGCCCAACCGGCTCATCATCAACGGAATATGCAAAGCCCAGCTGCCGGTAACAAAGCCGTTGGAAAAAAATGCACCCGCCACTGCCCAGCGGTAATAACGCGCACCACTGTCTATGACAGCAGGCTGCACTGTACTGATCCCTGCATCTCCGCTCACAAAACCGCTCCATCAGGTTCAGAACATTATTTAAAGCGTATCCCGAAAAGCGAGAGTTGCTCCTGAGCCTCTGTTTAGTCGATTTTTATGACAAAAGAAATCACCTAACCGTCACAAGCCTGTCAGCTGTTGCAGCCAAAGAAAAAGGCGGCCGAAGCCGCCTTTTGTCTGATTATTAAAGCCTTTATTTCATGCCCAGCGTATGTGGCAGCCAGAGCGTGATCTGCGGCACATAGGTGACCAGCCCGAGGAAAATCAGCGTTGTGATAATCCATGGCAATGTCGATTTGGTCACGGCCGTGAGCCCCATTTTCGATATGGATGAGGCCACATAGAGATTGAGCCCCACCGGCGGTGTACACAGACCGATCTCCATATTCACCACCATCATCACCCCGAAATGCACCGGATCAACACCGAGCTTCACGGCAATCGGGAACAGGATCGGCGCCATAATCAGCACCACAGCAGAAGGCTCCATCACCATGCCGATCAGCAGCAGAATAATATTGACCATCAGCAGGAAGCCGATCATGCCAAAGCCCTGCTCCACAATCCATGCACTCATCTGCTGCGGAATTTGTTCCGAGGTCAGGATGAAGGCAAACATCACCGCATTGGTAATGATATAGAGCAGCATCGCGCTCATCGCCGCCGAAGACAGCAATACTCTCGGCACATCGCGCAGTTTAATGTCCTTATAGACAAAGACTGCAATCACGAATGCATAGACGGCAGAAACCGCAGCAGCTTCAGTCGGTGTGAAAATACCGCCATAAATACCACCCATAATGATGACGATCAGCATCAGCCCCCAGACGGAGGAGCGGAAGGCTTCCCAACGCTCACGCCAGCTGGCTTTCTGCATCCGCGGATAGCCGTTCTTCCATGCGCGCCAGATGGTTGTGCTGCCAAGCATTGCCGCCAGCATCAGCCCCGGAACAACACCGGCCATAAACAATGTGCCGATTGAGGCCGACATGACCGGCGCACCGTCCGGCCCGGTCACCACCATGCCGGAGGTTGCCACCGCATACATCACCATCACAATCGACGGCGGAATGAGAATGCCCAACCCGCCGGATGTGGCGATAACGCCGGTACCGAATTGCGGCGGATAACCCTGTTTGACCATTGCCGGTATCAGGATGGAACCAACCGCCATCACCGTTGCCGGTGACGAGCCGGAAATTGCAGCAAACAGCGAACAGGCGGCAACCGCAGCCAGCCCCATACCGCCATACCAGTGCCCGACCATCGAGGTGGCAAAGCGGATCATGCGCTTGGCTACCCCGCCATGGGTGAGGAAGTTACCGGCAAGGATGAAAAACGGGATCGCCATGATCTCGAATTTTTCAATACCGGTGAACAGTTTCAGCGCAATTGAATCCATCGGGATCGAGGTGAACCCGAAAAGGAAGGTGAAAACCGTCAGACCCAGCGCAATGGAAACCGGCATCCCTGTCACAAGCAGCAGCGCCAGAATGAGGAAGATAATCAGAGCGGTCATCGTGCGGCCTCCGCATCTTCCAGCCCGTCAACATGACCATGATCGTGATGGGCGATAGTGCCTGTGGTGAGATAGAGCCACAGCGCCTGAATAAAGCGGAAACACATCAGCGCGGAACCGAGCGGCACGGCGAGATAAACAATCCACATCGGCATTTCGAGATCAGCGGAAATCTGGCCGGTTTTGGAAATATGCCAGACGAAATCCGTGCCGATCCACGCCACGATACCCGTGAACAGGATACAGGCCAGAAAAGCGATAATAATCATCAGGCGCTGGTTTTTCGGTGACATACGCTCCACCAGCACATCAACGCCGACATGGATGCCAATACGCACGCCATAGGCCGCGCCGAATTTCGCCATCCATACAAACAGATAAATACAGGCTTCCTGAGCCCAGGTCAGATTGATTGATGCCAGCCAGCGATAAAAGCTGCGGGCATAGCCCTGTAATTCGGCATAATCATTGGCGCGTGCCCAGGACAGCACATCGGCAACCAGTCCGATAGAATAACGGTGAGCAACCGCGACAAAGATCAGCACAACGGCCGCTGCAATCAAAAAAGACAGCAATACTTCTTCAAAGCGGTCGAGGATACGCAACACCATAGGATGCTCCTCATGTGAGGGCGCACCGCTTTTCGGTGCTCCGTCTTGTTAATTATGAGCGCAAAAAACCAGCCGTGATAACAGCCGATACGCACAAATGTGATTGAAAACAGAATTCGGAAAATGTGCCTGCCCCAAGCACCATCGTCAGGGCAGGCAGGCCCGCTGCGATCGGAGAAACTCCGGCAGCGGGGCTTGAGAAGATTACTCTTTCATACCGACGGCTTCATAAACCTGCTTAATCAGGTCTGCGCCTACGCGGTCAGCCATTTCAGTATGCACAGGCTTGAGCGCTGCAACCCATTCTTCACGCTCTTCCGGTGTCAGTTCGTAGAATGTAGTCGTACCGGCCGCCTTCATTGCCGCCAGAGAATCGTCATTTTCTTTCTGGGCGATTTCGTTGGCAAAGGCAGTTGATTCAGCCATGGCTTTATCAAGCTGGGTGCGCACATCTTCCGGCAGGCCTTCCCAGAACGCTTTGTTGACGATCACCGCATAGCCCAGATAGCCGTGGTTTGAGACCGTGGCATGTTTCTGCACTTCATGCATTTTCTGGGTATACATATTGGACGGCGGGTTTTCCGTACCGTCCACAACGCCGGTCTGCAAAGCCTGATAGACTTCGGAGAAAGCCAGAACCTGCGGCACGGCACCCAGCGCCTTCATCTGTGCTTCCAGAATTTTGGAAGACTGAATACGCATTTTCAGACCAAGGAAATCATCCGGCACATGCAGCTGGCTGTTTGCCGACATCACTTTGAAGCCGTTATCCCAATAGGCCAGACCTTTGATGCCCTTGGCATCCAGCTTGTCGAGCAGCGCACGGCCAACCGGACCATCGGTGATTTTGCGCAGATCATTATAGTCTTTCATAATGAACGGCAGATCGAAAACTTCAAATTCACGCACGCCGAGCGGGCCGAATTTTGCCAGAGACGGTGCCAGCATCTGCACAGCACCAAGCTGCAGGGCTTCCAGCTCTTCTTTATCCTTGTAAAGCTGCGAGTTCGGATAGACCTCGACCTTCACTTTACCTTCGGTGTAGGATTCAGCGAGTTCCTTGAACTTCTCAGCGGCTTTGCCTTTTGGTGTATCAGGTGCCACAACATGGCTGAATTTAATAGTAATTGCCTGCGCAAGCGCAGTTGTGCTCACACCAAAAGCGAGAATTGCAGCAAGACCGGCAGTTGTAAGAAATTTCATTGAGAGGCCCTCCCAAGCCTGCATCTTTCAGTAAAACATTCCGGCGGATAAACCGGCACGGACTCCAAACGGAGTAAAAATCAGATAAAATCCTTAAAAGGAGTAGAGCCTCAATTCTATTGTGGAAACCCACAGTATTTCTATTGTGGTTTACCACAGGCATAACTTCGTGCAGACAAGAGGTTATGCTTATAAAGCATAGTGAGGATATTCAGACGAGCGCATGAAAATTCGTCATACAGCAGCAAATCCGCAAGACAACAGCCAGAGTCTCTCCGGCTTCCGCGCATCTGTGCGTGATTATACGCTGGCTATCCCCCTGCTCGCGATTCTGCTGATTGTGACCCTGATCGTCGCGCTGATTTGGATGACCTCGCGTGATAACCAGTCAGAAACAGAGAAAAAACTTACAACTGACGCGCTTTGGGTTGAGCAATATCTGCGTTTTCAGCTGCAAACCTTTGAGACAGAATTACGCGATCTCGGGGCAGATATCGAACGCGATCCGCAGCAGAAAGACACGATCAGAACCAAAGCCCAGCATCTAGTTTCCATCCATTCGGAATTCATCGATATCAGCTGGTTCACGCCGGACGGCCAATTGCTGGAAAGCGCACCACCCGGTCTCAATGTTATCGCCGACTATAAACCGGCACTGGCCGAGCATAGCCGCCTGTTCGGCAAACCGGTCTATTCTTCTCCCCGCCATACGAGCGAAGGCTGGGTGGTCGATATGGTGGCACCGGTTTATAATAATAACCGTTCCGCAGGCACGATCTGGGTCATCATCTCACTGGACAGGCTGCTCTCGCGCAATGTGCCCTGGTGGGTTGCGGGAAAATATCAGGTCTCGCTCACAGATTCAGGCGGCGATCCCCTGATCTCAAAATCCAGCATCATGCCGACCAACGATCAGGCGCGTCACACGATTTCTTTCGATCCGCCGCTGACCGGCACCTATATCACTGTCACGCCCTATCAGAGCCGTGCCGCCATCGGCCCGATTGTCATTTCCGCCGCCATTATCGGCCTGACCATTCTGGTGATTATCAATCTCTGGATGGCCTATCGCCAGAACCGGCGCAGAGCCGCAGCTGAACACGCTTTGCGCACAGAATATGCATTCCGGCAGGCGATGGAAAATTCCCTGACCATCGGCATGCGTGCCCGTGACCGCGACGGACGCATTATCTATGTGAATCCGGAATTCTGCCGCATGGTCGGCTATGAGGAGAAACAGCTGATCGGCATGATGCCACCGCATCCCTACTGGGCACCGGAAATCATGTCGGAAGGCATCCAGCGGCAGAATGATATGCGCAGTACCGGTATTGCCCCGCGTGAATTTGAAACACGTTTCATCCGTCCGGACGGTAAGCTGATTGATATTCAGGTCTATGAAGCACCGCTGATTGATGCGGATGGCACCCATATCGGCTGGATGGGTTCTCTTGTTGATGTGACCGAGAAAAAGAAACTGGAAGAGGCCCGCCAGACGGAAGCTGAAAAACTTCAGCATAATGCCCGTCTGATTACGATGGGAGAAATGGCCTCCACACTGGCGCATGAGCTCAACCAGCCTCTGGCCGCCATTACCAGTTATGCGACCGGCAGTCTCAATCTGCTGCAATCAGGCACGGTACAGCCGGTTGATCTGACCGGAGCCTTGCAAAAACTCTCCGATCAGGCACAGCGCGCCGGTACAATTGTTCACCGTGTGCATGATTTTGTGCGCAAGCGCTCCGTAACGCCGGAGCAACATGACCTGCGCAAAATTTTGCAGGATGCTGCCAGTTTTGTCAGTAGCGATATAATCAAGGGTGGCGGTCATATCGACATGCGCCTGCCCGATGCGCCGGTAGCCGTGCGGGCTGATGCGGTGCTGATCCAGCAGGTCCTGCTGAACCTGATCCGCAATGCCCGCGAGGCAGCCCTAGGCCTGCCGCGTAACCGGCAGAAATTACATATCAGCCTTGAGAGTGATGAGCATGAAGCCGTTATCACAATCACCGATCACGGGCACGGTATTCCGGAAGGTATGGAGAATGAGATTTTCACGCCCTTCATCTCATCAAAATCGGAGGGCATGGGCATGGGGCTACCGATCTGCCGTTCCATTCTGGAATCGCACAAAGGCCGCTTATGGTTGCAGGCAACACCTGACAGGCAAGGTGCCAGCTTCTGTCTTTCTTTACCGCTAAGCACGCAGGAAATCACGCAATGACCGTCCATATTGTTGATGATGATGAAGCCATTCGCGACAGCCTGTCATGGCTGTTTCGCTCCCGTGGTGTGGGCGTTGTCACATGGCCGTCCGGTGAGGCTTTTCTGCAAAACTGGTCGCCGGATCTTCAGGGCTGTATTCTGCTGGATATGCGGATGGACGGCATGTCCGGTCTTGAGGTTTTCGACAAGCTCATCAAGCTTCATGCCCGTCAGCCGGTGATTTTTCTGACCGGACATGGTGATATTCCGCTGGCCGTGGAATGTCTGAAACAGGGTGCCGCGGATTTTCTCGAAAAGCCGTTCAATGATAATAATCTGGTCGACAGGGTTCTTGCTGCCCTGCACAAAGCAAAAGAGCGTGCCGCCTCAGACCGCCAGCGCGATGAATTGCGGCGTAAACGCACCCAGCTTTCGCCGCGCGAGAATGAAGTCCTGTCGATGATATTGGAGGGTCTGCTCAATAAGCAGATTGCCGACAGGCTGGAGATCACCATCCGCACAGTTGAAGTGCATCGCGCCCATATTATGGAGAAAATGGGTGCGCGTAATGCCGTGGAACTGGCGCGCCTGATCAGTTTCAGCGAACAGAATTAACCGGCAGAGCAAATACACTCTGCCGGTCTGAATTTTATGCGTAAATAATCAACAGATCCTTGGCATCAATCTGATCACCGGCGCGTACCAGCACTTCTGCCAGCACACCGTCCCGCTCGGCATGAAGGGCGGTTTCCATCTTCATCGCCTCAATCGACAGCAAGACATCTCCGGCTTTCACACTCTGCCCGCTGGCCACCGCCACTGTCGAAACAATGCCGGGCATCGGCGCACCAATATGGGCCTCATTGTTCAGCTCGGCTTTGCGACGGGCGCCTTTGGCAGCACCGCGTGTACGATCCGGCACTTTGATACGACGCGGCTGACCATTCAGTTCAAAGAACACCGTGACCATGCCCTGATCGTCAACATCGCCCACCGCCTGATTGCGGATAACCAGTGTCTTGCCGCGCTCAATCTCAACAAAGACTTCCTGTTCCTGCGCCAGCCCGTAAAAATAGACCGGCGTCGGCAGCACGCTTGTCGGCCCGTAAAGGGTCTGCGCACCGGCAAAATCGGTGAAGACTTTCGGATACATCAGATAGGACGCAAATTCCTGATCGCTGATTTTGCGCTCCAGCTTGGTTTCAATCTCTTTGCGCTCAGCTTCCAGATCAGCCGGTTGCAGCAATGCACCCGGCCGCTCTGTAAACGGCTTCTCACCCTTCAGCACTTTGGCCTGCAAATCCTTCGGCCAGCCTGCTGGCGGCTGTCCGAGATCGCCGCGCATCATCGACACCACGGAATCCGGGAACGCAATATCCTTGGCAGGATTGGTCACATCCGCCGTTGTTAAGTCCTGACTGACCATCATCAGCGCCATATCGCCCACCACTTTGGAAGACGGCGTGACTTTGACAATATCGCTGAACATCAGATTCACATCAGCATAAGCCTGCGCCACCTCATGCCAGCGGCTCTCCAGCCCCAATGAGCGTGCCTGTTCCTTCAAATTGGTGAATTGTCCGCCCGGCATTTCATGCAGGTAAACTTCCGAGGCAGGGCCTTTCAGGTCACTCTCAAAAGCTGCATATTGATTGCGTGCCGCCTCCCAATAGAAGGAAATCCGGCGGATCGAAGCCGGATCAAGTTGCGGATCGCGCTCACTGCCTGCGAGTGCTTCAACAATCGAGCCGAGGCATGGCTGTGAGGTATTGCCCGACAATGCATCCATCGCCGCATCAACAACATCCACACCGCTCTCCACAGCCGCCAGCACTGTTGCTGCCGCAATACCGGATGTATCATGCGTATGGAAATGAATCGGCAGATCGGTTTCCTGCCGCAAGGCCGTGAATAATTTGCGTGCCGATTGCGGCTTCAGCAGCCCCGCCATGTCTTTAATGGCGATGATATGCGCTCCGGCCTTTTCAACCTCACGCGCCAGTTTCAGATAATAATTCAGGTCATATTGCGGGCGCGCTGCATTCATCAAATCGCTGGTATAGCAGATCGCTGCCTCGCAGAGCTTGCCCTCGCTCAGCACGGCATCCATCGACACGCGCATATTCTCAACCCAGTTGAGACTGTCAAACACGCGGAAGAGATCAATGCCGCCGCGTGCCGCTTCACGCACAAATTGCGTCACCACATTATCGGGATAGCTCTTATAACCCACGCCATTGGCACCGCGCAGCAGCATTTGCAGCAGCAGGTTCGGTGCACCATCACGCACCTTGCTCAGCCGCTCCCACGGATCTTCTGTCAAAAAGCGCATGGAAACATCGAAAGTCGCACCGCCCCAGCATTCCAGAGAAAACAGGTTCGGCAGCAGGCGCGCATAGGTTTCGGCAATCTGCGCAATATCATAGGTACGCATACGTGTGGCGAGCAAAGACTGATGCCCGTCCCGCATGGTCGTATCGGTTACCAGCACCCGCTTTTGCTCACGCATCCATTGTGCAAATTTCTGCGGCTCCAACTCTGCCAGTTTTTGACGGGTGCCGTGCTGAATATCCCCATCAGGCACATAAGGCACTTTTGGTGCAGCCGCATTCATGTCCGGCAAGGCACGGCCTTTGGTTTCCGGATGACCATTGACCGTCACATCGGCAATATAGGTCAGAAGTTTGGTCGCACGATCCTGTCGTTTCACATGCTCGAACAATTCCGGCGTCGTATCAATAAATCGCGTAGTATATTCGTTACTGCGAAATTTCGGATGCGTAATAATCGCTTCCAGAAAGGTCAGATTGGTCGACACACCTCGGATACGAAACTCCCGCAGCGCACGATGCATACGCAGGATCACCTCTTCGGGTGTCGATGCCCATGCGGTCACTTTCTCCAACAACGGGTCATAATAACGGGTGATGAAGGCACCGGAATAGGCTGTACCGCCATCCAGACGAATGCCGAAACCGGTCGCTCCGCGATAAGCCGTAATCCGCCCATAATCCGGAATGAAATTCTGCTCCGGATCTTCCGTTGTGATGCGGCATTGCAATGCATGGCCGCGCAGAACAATCTTGCTCTGCTCCGGCACACCGGATTCCGGCGAGCCGATAGCTGCGCCTTCCAGAATACGGATTTGCGCTTTGACAATATCAATGCCCGTGACTTCTTCCGTCACCGTGTGCTCCACCTGAATGCGCGGATTGACCTCGATGAAATAGAATTTTCCTGATGTCACATCCATCAGGAACTCGACCGTCCCCGCCCCGATATAATGAGTGGCGCGGGCGATCTTCAGCGCATAATCAGCCAGTTCCTGACGCTGCCCATCATTGAGGTAAGGCGCCGGTGCACGTTCCACAACTTTCTGGTTACGCCGTTGCACGGAACAATCACGCTCAAACAAATGCACGGCATTGCCATGGGTATCGCCGAGAATCTGCACTTCCACATGGCGCGCATGTTCAATGAGTTTTTCGAGATAGACCTCATCCTTGCCGAAAGCGGCTTTGGCCTCGCGCTTGGCTTCCGTGACCTCACGCGCCAGATCTTTGGCCTCGCGAATAGCGCGCATACCGCGCCCGCCACCGCCCCATGAGGCTTTGAGCATCAGCGGATAACCGATGCTATCAGCAATCTTGCGCACCTCATCCATATCCTCCGGCAGAGGGTCACTGGCAGGCACCACCGGCACACCGACCTCAACGGCCAGATTGCGTGCCGCAACCTTATTGCCGAGGCGGCGCATCGTATCGCCTTTCGGACCAATGAAGATAATGCCGTTCTCAGCGCAGGCATCGGCAAATTCAGGACTTTCCGACAGCAGACCATAGCCCGGATGAATGGCATCGGCACCCGAGAGCTTGGCAACGCGGATCACTTCCTCAATTGAGAGATAGCTTTCAATCGGTCCCAGATCACGCTGCAGATGCGGGCCGCGCCCGACCTGATAACTCTCATCGGCTTTGAAACGATGCAATGCAAGTTTATCTTCCTCTGCCCAGATCGCCACGGTTTTCATGCCCAGCTCATTTGCAGCGCGGAATACGCGGATAGCAATTTCAGAGCGGTTTGCGACAAGAATTTTATGGATAGGCAAAGCAGGTCTCCCTCACTGCAAAACTAGAGCGCCGTGTGCCAGACTTGGCACACAAAGGTCGCTCTAACACTTTAAAATTAGAGCATAATTTTACCTTAAACTGATCCAAGTTTAAGGAATTATGCTCTATTCTGACACATGCCGGTCGTTCCCGTGACCGGCAAAATTCCGCCTGCATACTGATCGTTTTTTTTGTGAAAGAACAGCGAAAATACGTCTTAAAATAACAATGC
This sequence comes from Pseudochrobactrum sp. XF203, assembly GCF_020341615.1. NCBI lineage: Bacteria > Pseudomonadati > Pseudomonadota > Alphaproteobacteria > Hyphomicrobiales > Brucellaceae > Pseudochrobactrum > Pseudochrobactrum sp. XF203. Next base: position 2,974,153 of record NZ_CP084392.1, read on the forward strand.
CCGACACAAGTGCCGGGCATTACTGAACCAATTATTCCAAAGTATTAGACCTCTTTTCAAGAAAGAGAATACTATTCTAATTCTGAAATAATTCCCTGATTTCAGGAATTATTTTTTCTGGAAATAATTATATTTTCCGTCGTCGCCTTTGCGCCATTCAAACATGACATAAGGCGAAAGATTCGGATCGCCCTTTTCATCATAGGAAATTTCGCCGAGAACCGTCTTGAACGGACCTTTTTCCTTCATGGCTGTCGCAACAGTCATAGGATCATTGGTACCGGCAGCCTTTGCCGCCGCAGCCAGAGACTGCACTGCCGCATAGGAATAGAAAGTATAGGCTTCCGGCTCAAATCCGGCATCACGGAATTTCTTGATCAGTTCAGCATTGGCCGGATCTTCACGCGGATCAGGGCCGAAAGTGTTCAGCACACCGGCAACCGCATCACCGGCAATCGAAGCCAGTTCGTTGGACACAATACCGTCACCGGAAATGAACTGCGCCTTCAGATCCTGATCGCCCATCTGACGGATAATCAGACCGGCTTCCGGATGCAGACCACCCCAGTAAATAACCGTAACACCGTCACGCTTCAGCTTGGCGATCAGCGCGGAATAGTCTTTTTCACCGACATTCACGCCTTCATAAACTGTCTCTTTCAGACCCAGTTCATTCATCGCGTTCTTGGTGGCGTCTGCAAGTCCCTGACCATAAGGGGTTTTGTCATGAACAATTGCGATTTTACCGTCTTTGAAATTATCGACGATATATTTGGCGGCAGCGATACCCTGATTGTCATCGCGGCGGCAGGTACGGAATGTATTCCAGAGACCACGATCGGTATAAACCGGATTGGTTGTGCCCGGTGCAATCGCAAGAATACCGTTTTCGGCATAAACTTCCGAAGCCGGAATGCTCACGCCCGAATTAAAGTGACCGATGACAAATTGCACACCATCGGCAGCAAATTTATTGGCAACGGACATGCCCTGCTTGGGATCAGAAACATCATCGCCATAAACAAGAACGATCTTTTCGCCGTTCAGACCGCCTTCTGCATTCACAACTTCAACAGCTGCTTCCACACCGTTTTTAATCTGTGCGCCATATGCGGCACCACCGCCCGTCAGAGGTGCACCAACACCGACCAGAATATCGGCCCATGATGAACCGCTAAAGGCCAGCATTGCAGACAGTGCAACACCGCAGAACAGAGACTTCTTCATATTTCCTACTCCCGTGAATATGCTCAAAAACTGACAAAAAGCAGGTTTTGAGGTCGCCGGAACACCGGCATTTTTCTGTCGGAATGAGACATCCGGCAGAATTTCTTTCGACAGCTCCTCTATGAAAACCGGTTTCATACGGAACTGTTCTGAAACAAAAAACTGTCTCCGCTGTCTGCAATACAGCTTTCAATCAAACGGGGCCGGACTGAGCCGGCCCCGCTGATTTTCAAAGACAGGTTTACTGCTGAATGTAAGTGAACTTACCGTCAGCGCCTTTTTCCCACTTATACATGACATAGCCCGGCAGCTTCGGATCGCCTTTCTCATCGAAAGAGATATCTCCGAGCACAGTCTTGAATGTGCCGGACTTCAGTGCTTTCGCAACTGTTTCCGGATCATTGCTGCCTGCAGCTTTCGCTGCACCGGCCAGCGACTGCATCGCGGCATAGGAGTAAAGTGTATAAGCTTCAGGCTCGAAACCGGCATCGCGGAACTTCTTCACCAGATCAGCATTGGCCGGATTGTTGCGCGGATCAGGACCGAAAGTATTCAGAGTTCCTTCAACCGCATTACCGGCAATGGAAGCCAGCTCATTGGAGACGATACCGTCACCGGAAATGAACTGCGCTTTCAGACCCTGATCGCCGAGCTGACGAATAATCAGACCAGCTTCCGCGTGCATACCGCCCCAATAAATAACGGTAATGCCTTCCTGCTTCATTTTTGCGATCAGTGCCGAGAAGTCCTTCTCGCCAATATTCACACCTTCATACAGGGTTTCTTTCATACCTGCTGCATTGAGTGCTTTCTTGGTTTCATCAGCCAGACCCTGACCGTAAGGGGTCTTGTCGTGAACAACAGCCACTTTGGCGTCTTTGAACTTTTCAGCAATATACTGACCTGCAACAATACCCTGCTGGTCATCGCGGCCGCAGGTACGGAATGTGTTCCACATACCGCGATCAGTATAAACAGGGTTGGTCGCACCTGGTGAAATCTCCAGAATGCCGTTTTCCTGATACACTTCCGAAGCCGGAATTGTTACGCCGGAGTTAAAGTGTCCGATAACGAATTTAACACCGTCAGCGGCAAACTTGTTGGCAACCGAAATGCCCTGTTTCGGATCGGAAACGTCATCACCAAGAGTGAAAACGATTTTCTCTCCGTTCAGGCCACCTTCAGCATTGATGACTTCTGCTGCAGCCTCGGCTCCTTTTTGAATCTGGAGACCATAAACCGCGTTCGGTCCGGTCAGCGGTGCGCCGATACCCACCAGAACATCCGCAAAAGCCGAGCCGCTGAAAGCCACGAGAGCCGACACTGCTACGCTGTAGAATAAAGATTTTTTCATATTAACTGCTCCCATTACAATGATTATGCCGGAAACCGTCTGCCGCAGATCAGTTTCCTTGTTTTATTAAATACGGAGATCAAAGTTTTGCGGTGCAATACCGATGATCGGCCGGTCATTTTTATTACAATCATTAAGCAGAAACCGGTTTCCCGGGCAGTTCATACCGGAGTGTTACACCGGCGTATCACAATACTCACTTCGTTCCCGCAAAGCGGAATATTGCAATTTCAAAACACCCCCAAATTCAATAATCAGCTCAGGGATGTTGTTTCTTGGTTCCCTTAAATCGCCTGTTATTTCGACTTATAGGAAAATGGTGAAGTCTGTTCATAGAGCCAGTTATATTGACGCACCATCTGCTTCACCTTTGTGAAACGATAGCCAAGCGTGCCAATCACCAGCAACACAACAAAATCGACCAGATAGTAATGCAGCGACAGCAATGTTCCTTCAAACATTGCAAAATGAATAAAACGAACCATCGCTGTCAAAGGCAGGAGATAGAGCACAAACATTGCATATGGACGCCATGTTTGTGCGCAGGCCCGCCCTGTCATCCATGCGGCCCAACCGCCGAGAATGCAGGTAATCAACAAAAACAGCCAGAATGACGGCTCTTCATAGAGAATGCCTTGCATCAATAATTCTCCCCAATTCACCGGATTTCTGAACGAAATTTCCGGCTGGTGCAGTTTCCGGAAGTGAGGCTGATTTTTGAGCGCCCCGGCTTGTCAGAAACTGCGTTAATTCGTCTAAAGCTGAACATTATGAAGAGTGCCGGACAATTTGTTTGTCCGGCTTTCCCATCAATGACGTCCGCCTTCCAGATAGGCTGCGCGGACTTCCGGATTTGCCAGAAGCTCCTGCCCGCTACCGCTCATAGTAATCACACCATTGACCATCACATAACCGCGATGGGCAAGTTTCAGCGCACCGAAAGCATTCTGCTCCACCAGAAACACAGTCAGTCCGGTGGTGCGGTTCAGCTCTTTAATCGCCTCAAAAATCTGTTTGACGATCAGTGGTGCCAGACCAAGTGACGGCTCATCCAGCATCAGCAATTTTGGCCGCGCCATCAATGCACGGGCAATCGCCAGCATCTGCTGCTCACCGCCCGACAGAGTACCGCCGCGCTGATTGATACGCTCTTTAAGACGCGGAAACAGATCAAACATCAGTTTCACATCTTCATCAAAGTATTTTTGATTATCGAGACTGGCACCCATTTGCAGATTTTCCATCACGCTCATGCGCGGGAAAATACGACGTCCTTCCGGAGACTGCGCAATACGCAGTTTTGCAATCTCGTGAGGCGGCATAGAAGTAATATCTTTGCCCTCAAAAAGAATGCGTCCGGTGCGGGCACGCGGTGTACCGAAAATCGTCATCATCAGAGTTGATTTTCCGGCACCGTTTGCACCGATCAGCGTGACGATTTCACCGGATTTAACCGTGACATCAACACCTTTCAGCGCGCAGATATTGCCGTAATAGGTTTCAACCTTATCGATAACCAGAAGCGGGTTCTGAGCCTGCATCATTTACCCCCCTCAGTTTTCTTCGTCGAATCTGTATCTTCGGATGTCTCATGGCTGGACGGTACTTTGCCGGCTTCCACACGGGATGAGAATTCCGTTTTTCCGCCGCTGGCCAGCTGACGTGCCTGCCCTACCCAGTCTTCACGGGCAATACGGCCGTCAAAGCTCAGATACATCTCAGCCTGTTTGATTTCAGCTTCTGTCCACGCAGCAATCTGATCGAAATGATAGATGCCATGGGCATTGAGCTTGGTCTCGTTAACACTGCCGATCCCTTTAATCAGGGTCAGATTATCAGCGATACCGCCGCGCGGCGCATCCAGACCACCGGCCAGATGCTCAGGTGCAGCAACCTCATCCGCAGGATCAACATCTGCAAGCTGCGTGACCAGCTGATCAACTTCCCCGACGTCACCGCCGGAGCCTTCAATCAGATCGGTTACCTCATCATCATCAACACCAAGATAGGCGGCGATAACTTTAGGGTCATTCTGCACAAAGCTCGGAGCGCCGTCAGAGATTTTCGTGCCATATTCAAGCACAATCACATGATCGGAAATTTCCATAACCACCGACATATCATGCTCGATCAGCAGAATGGACGTGCCTGTCTCTGCACGAATATCCAGCAAAAGCTTGTTAAGCTCCGCAGATTCTCGCGGGTTCAGACCGGCTGCCGGCTCATCAAGACACAGCATTTCCGGATCAGTGCACATAGCACGGGCAATTTCCAGACGGCGCTGATCGCCATAAGGAAGATCACCTGCCGGATCATCAGCACGATGGATCAGATTGATCTTCTCAAGCCAGATACGCGCTTTTTCAATCGCGTCTTTCGCTGCCTTTTTATAGCCGGGAAATCCGAGCAGTCCCAGAAAGGTAAAGCCGGATGACACCATCAGCGGATTATGCTGGGCAACCAGCAGGTTTTCCAGAACTGTCAGACCTGTGAAAAGGCGGATATTCTGGAAGGTACGGGCAACCTTGGCTTTTTTGGTAATCACAAAATCCGGCATCCGTTCCAACAGGAACTTATCGCCGTTTTTATGCTGCATTGTCACCATGCCGCCGGTCGGCTTGTAGAAACCGGTCAGGCAGTTAAACACGGTGGTTTTACCCGCGCCGTTCGGCCCGATCACCGCAGTGATCTCGCCGCGCTTGGCTTCAAAGCTCAGATCATTAATTGCCACCAAACCGCCGAAACGCATGGAAAGATGCTCGACTTTCAGAATGGTATCGGCGTTTTGTCTTTTTTCAGCAAGTTCAGAATTTGCCATAGTATTTATCCCCGCCATCAACCGTGACCTTCCTTGGTAAAGGAACCGGACACCAGCTTACGCTCATTCAGGAAGGCGCTTGGTTCACGATGACCGACAAAACCACGCGGTTTCCAGACCATCACAACAACCATAGCCAGACCGAAAATCAGCATACGATAGAGTTCCGGCGTAAAGCTTTGGCCGAACACGGCTTTCAGGAATGAAAGTTCGCGCAGGATTTCTGTACCGCCGATCATCACGATTGCAGCAATCGCAATACCGATCAGCGATCCCATACCGCCAAGAACCACGATAGCAAGAATAACCGCAGATTCGAGGAAGATGAAGGATTCCGGGCTGACAAAGCCCTGACGCGCGCCGAAGAAGGCACCGGCAAAGCCGCCAAACATCGCACCGGTTGCAAAGGCGGTCAGCTTGGTTGTTGTCGTATTGATACCCAGCGCACGGCAGGCAATTTCATCCTCACGCAGGGCTTCCCATGCACGGCCGATTGGCATACGGCGCAGACGGATTGTAACCCATGCGGTCAAAAGCGCCAGCAGCAGAATGACGTAATAGAGGAAGATTTTATAATGGGCTGCGGAAAATTGCAGACCGAACGTGGCAGCAAAACCATCAGGACCGGCTTTGAACGGAATACCGAAGAACGTGGCTTTGGCAATACCCGACACACCATAAGTACCTTTGGTGACCGCCGTCCAGTTTATCAGCACAAGTCTGATGATTTCACCGAAAGCCAGTGTCACGATCGCAAGATAGTCCCCCCGCAGACGCAGCACAGGGAAGCCGAGAATAATGCCCCAGAAGGCTGCGAGAATACCGGCAACCGGCAGCAGCGTCCAGAAAGACAGACCGAAATAGGAAGACAGCAATGCGTAGGAATAAGCACCAACCGCATAGAAGGCGACATAACCCAAATCCAGCAGGCCGGCGAGACCGACAACGATATTCAGCCCCCATGCCAGCATGATATAGATGAGGATCTGTACGCCGAAATTATCCACCCATTTCAGGGAGCCTTGAAAACCGAGTGTCAGAACAATCAGCACCGGATAGATAAACAGGAACAGGATTGCCAGTTTCGAAAAGTTCTTACGGAAGAACGAAACATCACCGCTGGCAACAACCTGTTTTTCGGATTTCCCGCGCTTTGCCATATATGGCACAAGAAAAGCACGGTGCAGAAAACGGCCGATACCTGCCAGAGCTACAAGGGTAAACAACAGCCCCCAGCGCTGAACCAGCACCAGCTCATTATTGATATTCTGCTCGGTTTTGAAACCGACGATCAGTACGAACAGGCCGAATGCCAGAATAGCTGCAATGATACCTTCGCGGATACCGGCTGCAATATCTGACGGTTCAGCCTTCGGTGCACCCGCCGGAGAAGTTTGAAAAGCATTGGTCATGTTACACCTTTTCAACTTCTGGACGGCCGAGAATGCCGGAAGGCATGAAGATCAGCACAATCGCAAGGATCGAGAACGCAGCAACATCTTTATAATCAATCGAGAAATAGGCAGACCAGAGCGCCTCGATCAGACCGATCAGCAAGCCACCGATCACAGCGCCCGGAAGCGAGCCGATGCCACCGAGAACCGCTGCGGTAAACGCTTTCACACCCGGAATAAAGCCGTCTGTAAACGAGATAACCCCGTAGAATGTGAGATAAAGCGTACCGGCCACGGCGGCCAGTGCGGCGCCCATAACGAAGGTCAGAGAAATCGTGCGGTCAACATTGATACCGAGCAGCGATGCCATTTTACGATCCTGTTCGCAGGCACGCTGGGCGCGCCCCAAGGATGTACGGTTAACAATATACCAGAAGATTGTGAGCAGAACGATGGTAACTGCAATGATAACGATCTGTTTCAGCGAGATGATAACACTGGTACCGAATAATGAATAAGAGTCATTAATCAGCGAAGGGATCGGCTTGTTACGCGGCCCCTGTGTGACCTGCACGAAGTTGGACAGCGCAATGGACATACCAATTGCTGTAATCAGCGGTGCAAGCCGGAAAGACCCGCGCAATGGCCGGTAGGCGACCCGCTCAATGGTCCAGCTCCACATACTGGTCAGGATCATAGCGACAATCATCATCAGCAGGATTGCAAGTACGACAGGTACTGCACCAACAAATGTTGTCAGCAATAAAAAAACAATAAGCGCCATAAAGGCGCCGAGCATAAAAACATCACCGTGAGAAAAATTGATCATGCCGATAATACCATAAACCATGGTATAGCCGATGGCGATCAATCCATAGATCGATCCGAGCGTGAGCCCGTTGATCACTTGCTGGATAAAATATTCCATTGCAAAGTCACCCTTTTATGATCTGAATTATTGTCACCTTTAACAGGCTCTTCCCTTATATTTCAGATCGTTTACTCCTACTGCACAATCCGGCAGGCAAAATCTGCCTTGGTACCGCCCAGCATTTATAGATCCGCCGCATGTCCCTGAGGACAGACCGGCATTATTCATTTCAGCATTTCAGGCAAAATTCTCCCCCGATAGTTTCTGCGTAGTCAGACAAGCTTCCCTCTGTCTTTGGCTGAACATGCGCCAAACCGGATAGCTCGCATACACAGAAACTATAGAAATAACGACTAGTAATATAGTATTATATTCCCCCTGCTCTGCTCCTGAAATTTAAGATTACTCATAATTTAATGCCGGTCAATCGCCCTTCTGCATTGTTTCAAAGATTGAACAATGTTCCGTTTGCGACGTCTTTAACGAACTACAAATCCGTGCGCGAACGGGTCACGGTCATCAATAAAAATCGTATTATATCCGGTCATGCGCGCCCAGCCGGCAACTGACGGAATTATCGCTTTCTTATCAGCAACTTGTACCTCTGCCTCCACACGTCCGTGGAACAGTGACCCGATCACAGATTCGTGAACAAAATCGTCGCCGGCCTTCAGCTCTCCGCGTGCCGACAGCTGCGCCATACGCGCCGAGGTACCGGTGCCACATGGTGAACGATCAATCGCTTTTTCCCCGTAAAAAACGGCATTTCGTGCATGAGCTTCCGGTTTCGTCGGTTTTCCTGTCCACAAAATATGGCTGAGGCGGTTGATATCAGCCAGTTCCGGATGCTGAAATTTATACAACTCATTGAGTCGCTGACGTAAAACAGGGCTCCAGCCGATCAGATCCAGTACCGAATAATCGGCAAGATCCGTGTAATTTTGTTGCGCCTCAACAATTGCATAGAAATTTCCGCCATAGCTGACATCAACTTTCAGCATGCCGAGATCAGGACATTCCACTTCCAGACCTTCCGCATAGAGAAATGCCGGCACATTTGTCAGTCGCACGCTCTCCACATACTGGCCGTTCTGCTCATATTCGATCGCGACTTTACCGGCCGGTGTATCCAGATTGATCTTGCCCGGTACTTTCGGTGTGATCAGCCCCTGCTCAATCGCCATGGTTACAGTACCGATCGTGCCATGTCCGCACATCGGCAGGCAGCCCGATGTTTCAATAAACAGCACTGCCACATCGCAGTCTTCCCGTGTCGGCGGATACAGGATCGAGCCGGACATCATGTCATGACCGCGCGGCTCAAACATCAGCCCTGTACGGATCCAGTCATATTCGGCCAGAAAATGAGCCCGCTTTTCCATCATGGTTGAGCCATGCAGGTTCGGCCCCCCGCCAGCAACAAGCCGGACGGGATTGCCGCAGGTATGACCATCAACACAGAAGAAGGAATGTTTTGCCATGATGTTTCTCAAAAACGTTTCGGACTGAAAGCACTGACAGGCAGTGCGGTTGTTTCGTGATTAAGCAGCTGCGTTACCAGCCGTGCTGTTGCCGCCGATTGTGTCAACCCCAGATGTCCATGGCCAAAAGCATAGACAATATCTTTGGAGGCCGATGAATAACCGATGACCGGCAGCGTATCCGGCGTTGAAGGACGATAGCCCATCCATTGCCGTCCGCCCTCAATATTCATCTGCGGCAGGAACTGTTTTGCTTTTTTCAGCATAGCTTCTGAACGCGCATAATTCGGCGGCAATGTCAGCCCGCCGAGTTCGACCGCACCGCCCACGCGCACGCCGGTTGTCAGCGGCGTAATCACAAAAGCATGTCCGGGGAATGTCAGCTGACGGCGAATGTCATAAGCCCCGACCGGCAGTGTCGTATTATATCCGCGTTCTGTTTCCAGCGGCACCGCATCGCCCAGCTGGGCACTCAGATGATGTGACCATGCCCCTGCGGCAACAATGAGTTTTTTGCACTGCAGCTTACTGCCGTCAGCCAGCGTGACTTCAGCTCCGCCCTGCATATGCGCGATTTTAGTAACAATACCCTGCTGATAGCGACTGCCGAGTTTCTCTGCATAAGCCCACAGAGCTTTGCCATAAAGTTTCGGATCAGAAACATTTTTCCATTTCGGAACAAAACAGCCAACCACAAAACGCGGTGATAATCCCGGTTGCAAGGCTGCCAGTTCAGCGCCACGCACCACAGTATAATCAATGCCCGCCTGTTTTTTGGCTTCCCAGCCCGGCATAGCCGCCTGCAGTTCAGCTTCACTTTCATAAAGCTCAAGATTGCCTTCATGATGGATCATGTCCGTCACACCGGCACGTTCAGCCAATGCCAGCATTTCACGCTCGGCAAGTTGCATCATCTGCCCTTGCACGACAGTACTGTTGCGCAAAGCCGAAGGGCTGCTGGCACGCCAGAAGCGATAAAGCCATGGCAGCAATTTCAACAAGTAAGACGGACGGATAGCGAAGGGCCCCAGCGGATCCATCAGCCAGCCCGGCACTTTTTTCATCACACCTTTGGAAGCGAGCGGCAAGACTTCAGAAAATGCCAGTGCCGCCGCATTACCGGAACTTGTCTCCTCACAAATACCGGTGCGATCCACAACCAGTACAGAATGCCCTGCCTCACTCAGCACAGCTGCTGCAGCGATACCGACAATACCTGCCCCGATTATAATAACTTCAGAATTATTCTGCTTCCCATCCACATTGACGCTATTGACCGACGCCATGTGCCCTCCTGCCTGCTACACTTATTGTTATTTCAGCTGGTGCAGACCTTACGCCGTAAAATACATTCTTGCTATGAAAAAACCCCGATTATTTTTGAATTAACCGGGGTTCAGATTGTCAGATTTTTGGCAGTTCAGGCCGTGTCGCCAGAGCCTGTTTTACAATCTTTTCGACCTGTGCACGGCGCTCTCCGCTCAGCGGCTGGCGCGGCAGACGAACACGGTCATTCGACTGAATAGCATGTACTTCAATCAACTTGAGATTCTGCACCAGATAGGTTGAAACATCGAGATCAAGCAGCGGACGCATCCAGCGATAAAGCGGCAGCGCTTCATCATAACGCTTCTGTTTGATGAGCTGATACAGAACCACAGTTTCACGCGGCAACGAAGTCACAACACCGGCAACCCAGCCGATTGCACCAGTTGTCAGTGCTTCAAAAGCCAGATTATCTACGCCGGTGAAAAGATCAAAACGATCGCCGAACTGATTGACGATATCGATTGTGCGACGGATATCATCCGAGGATTCCTTGATCGCAACGAACAGATCGTCCTTCGCCAGTTCCTCAAGGCATTCACCGGTCACATCCACACGATAGGCCATGCGGTTGGAATAGATCATCACCGGCAGACCACCGGCAGCAGCCATGGCTTTCAGCGTGGTGACAGTTTCCTGAGGATTGGTGAAATAGATCGGGCTTGGCACAACCATCAATCCGTCTGCACCGGCTTTCGCAGCAGCTTTGGCAGCAGCAGCACCTTCACGTGTACCGGCCTCGAAAACGGTCATCAGCACCGGACGTTTTCCGGCAACCGCACGGGCGGTTTTGAAAACTTCCAGCTTTTCCTCTCCCGACAGCATCGGGCCTTCACCCAGAGAGCCGCCGACAACAAAACCGTCAACGCCCGCATCAATCTGCAGACCGAAGCAACGCTCCATCTCTTTATGATCCAGAGCATCATTTTCAGTAAATTTTGTTGTGACTGCCGGAAAAATACCTGACCACATAATCATTCTCCCAATTGATATATTTCTGATATATCTAAATTCAGAATGCGCGTCAATTAAATTCTGCACGGGATAATGCAGACTTATAAACAATCGCCCAGCCAGGACGACCGGCACTCATATTGAGAAAACCGGCTTCTTGTAGTATCTCTCAGAAAAATATCATTGAAATTTATACATCCTGCATATTGCGCTTCAGCGATATCGGCTTCGCAAAAACTAAAAGCAGAGCACAGCTTGCCGCAAATCTTGCCGGCAGCAGAACTGCTATCAAGAACAAGGATAAAGCCTTTATGTCAGGGCAGTCAGACTATTCCGACGACCAGCAGACCGTAACCGCACTCAGCCTCTCGGATCAGGCTTACCGGTTGCTCGAACGCCATATTGTTACACTGCAGCTGCAACCGGGAAGTGTCACCAATGAACGTGTCCTGATCGAGCTCACCGGTATGGGCAGAACACCGGTGCGCGAAGCTATTCAGCGGCTGGCATGGGAAGGCCTGATGGAAGTGCGGCCGCGCTCGGGTATTGCGATTACGGCCCTTGACCCTAAGGATTTCACCAAGGTTCTGGATGCCCGCGAAGGTGTCGAGCAAATTCTTTGCCGCGATGCAGCGCGTTATTCCGGTGCTTATGAGCATGAGAAACTGCGCGAAGCTGCAGTCATGATGAAGCAAGCCGCCACAACGCAGGATATCCCGTTATTTCTGGACGCCGATAAAGCGTTTGATGAAGTTCTTGGCAGCGCCTCACTCAACAGCTATGCCACACGACTGGCCGCGCCTTTACAAAGCCACAGCCGTCGCTTCTGGTTCCGCCTGCGCCGTGACAACAGCTTGCAGGATTCTTCAACCGCCCATACGCAGATGATTGATGCAATTGTCTCCCGCGATGAAACAGCCGCCATTGAAAGCGCAAAACAGCTCATCGCCTATCTGCGTACACTCACCCCATAAGTGCCGTAATTGCTGCCGATAAGCCTGTTTCATCTCCGAAAGGCTTGTCGGCTATATGTTTGTTTTTAATTCGCATTTTTCATTCAAATTATTAGCAGCACCTTGCCTGCTATTCCTGTTCAGCAGTACCGGTTTTACGCAAACAGCTGAGAGTGATTATCAGGGGCCGGTTGTAACCAGCTGCAAGACCATTGGTACCCTTGCAGACAAATGGGACAAAACATCCGAACAATGGCCGGAAATTACTCTGCAGGCAAAAGTCAAAGCTGTACATGAGGCCAATCCGATTGCCGTAACAGAGCTTTGCCCGAACCAGAGACTGCAAGTCATCTGTCTTGAATATGACAATAGTGCATTGAAAGCCGGAGACCATGTTGAAGTCAGCGGTATGCTAACCAACAGCTTTGAGGGCGGAGTGGTGATTGATCCCTGCTCCACCCGCCTGCAGCAGGACTAAGTTCCTCCTATGCGGCCATTCAAACAGGTAATTTATTAAATACAGGAACTTATTACGCGCTGCATCGTTATCTCTTTGAATAGTTTTCTGAACCGGCAGATACCCGTCTCCGGTTTATGGCCATCACACAAGGAGATCACTATGGCTTCCAAATTGCGTAATGATGCAGAAAAGACATTTGAAGACCAGATTGCGGAACTGAAAAGCGAACTGGCTTCGGTGACCAAGAAACTCTCCGAGCAGGGTTCTGCATTTTACGATGATGCCCGCGAAAATGCATCCGAAACCTATGAGACTCTCCGTAAACGCGGCCGCGTTGCAGCAAGAGAAGTCAGACATCAGGCACAGGTCGTGACCGAAACAGCCAAAGAAAATCCTTTGGCAACCGCAGCGCTTGTCGCCGGTATCGGTCTGGTGCTGGCTCTGTTAGCCCGCCGTTAAGATCGTAGCTTTCAGCAAGACAGGAGTGATCCCTGTAATACGGGGATCGCTGAACAACACTGCACATCTGAGGTCTTATGAATAAAAACGGATTATATATTCTGCTCGGAGCGCTCATTGTAATTATTATCGGCTTTTCGATTTACACCTATCAGCAGGAATCCAAACCTAAGGGTGTCGAATTGAAAATCGATGAGCAAGGCGTATCGATTGAACAGAACTGATTTTGTAAATCTATTTAGATACAAAAAAACCGCGATAAATTTATCGCGGTTTTTTTATAATCAAAAGGCTGCAAACGCCCTGCATTATGCAGGCAGAATAGCGCCTTCAAGAGTTGTCAGTTGATGCAGGAACAATTCTGCTGCTGTGCGATGCTCCGGTGAAGCAGCATCATCAATCAGTTGACGTGCATGCTCGATGCGGGCAGCAATATCTTCACGCTTAACTTCATCAATATGAAGTGCGGATTCTGCCAGCAATGAGCAGCCTTCCGGTGTAATGTCAGTGAAGCCGCCGAAAACGATATAAGCATCGCTCTTACCGTCAGCAGTTTTGACTGTTACTTTACCGGGAATAATGGTGGTCATCAAAGGAGCATGACCGGCCAGAACTGTCAGATAGCCTTCGCTACCGGGAATGACCACTTCGCTCACTTCTGCAGAGAGCAACAGGCGTTCCGGTGATACCAGTTCGAATTTGAAGGTTCCAGCCATGATTCTCACTCAAATTTCCTGAACAAGCTGCTCTAGAGCAGTGTTCCGGCGTTGAATTCTATAGGTCAGCGTATCGAAACAACGCTGTCAGTTTTAACTCTGTTTTACAAGAGGGTTTGAAGAGACACACCTGTTGTAAGAACGGTCAGGCAGACCAAAGCCTGCCTGACCAATCACATTAAGCGGCCTGTGCCAGCTTCTGTGCTTTTTCAATCGCTTCTTCAATCGAACCGACCATGTAGAAAGCTGCTTCAGGCAGGTGATCGTAATCGCCTGCGCAAAGGCCTTTAAAGCCTTTGATTGTATCCTGAAGATCAACCAGCTTACCTGGCGAACCGGTGAAGATTTCAGCCACGAAGAACGGCTGGGACAGGAAGCGCTCGATCTTACGGGCACGGGTCACTGTCAGCTTATCTTCTTCAGACAATTCGTCCATACCAAGGATGGCGATGATGTCCTGAAGCGACTTGTAGCGCTGCAGAATTGACTGAACCTGACGGGCAGTCTCGTAATGCTCTTCACCAACGATCATCGGGTCAAGCATACGGGATGTTGAGTCAAGCGGATCAACCGCAGGATAAATACCCTTTTCAGCGATCGAACGGTTAAGAACCGTAGTCGCATCCAAGTGCGCAAAGGAAGTCGCAGGCGCAGGGTCAGTCAAGTCATCCGCAGGAACGTAAATTGCCTGCACCGAAGTGATCGAGCCTTTGGTTGTGGTGGTGATGCGTTCCTGCATCGCGCCCATATCCGTTGCCAGTGTAGGCTGATAACCCACAGCGGAAGGAATACGGCCGAGAAGCGCGGACACTTCCGAACCAGCCTGTGTGAAGCGGAAAATGTTATCCACGAAGAACAACACGTCCTGACCGTCATCACGGAAGCTTTCAGCGATCGTCAGACCGGAGAGAGCAACACGGGCACGCGCACCTGGCGGCTCGTTCATCTGACCGTAAACGAGAGCTGCTTTCGAGCCTTCGCCGCCACCCAGCTTGTTAACGCCGGATTCGATCATTTCGTGATAAAGATCGTTACCTTCGCGGGTACGCTCACCAACACCGGCGAATACCGAGTAACCACCGTGGGCTTTAGCCACGTTGTTGATGAGTTCCATGATGAGAACGGTTTTACCAACGCCCGCACCGCCGAACAGACCAATCTTACCACCTTTAGCGTAAGGGGCGAGAAGATCCACAACCTTAATACCGGTTACCAGAATCTCGGATTCAGGTGACTGTTCGATATATTCAGGAGCCGGCTGGTGAATACCGCGGGTCGCAGCAGTCACGATCGGACCAGCTTCATCAACTGGTTCACCGATCACGTTCATGATACGGCCGAGTGTTTCAGGCCCTACCGGAACGCGGATCGCATCGCCGGTATCACGTACTTCCTGACCGCGAACCAGACCTTCGGTCGAGTCCATAGCAATGGTACGTACTGTATTTTCGCCAAGATGCTGAGCAACTTCCAGAACGAGACGGTTACCGAGGTTGTCGGTTTCCAGCGCGTTCAGGATCAGAGGCAGATGATCATCAAACTGGACGTCGACGACAGCGCCGATGACCTGCTTGATACGGCCGACTGCACCAGATGCAGCCTCGCCGGACTTAGCCTTTGCCGTGGTCTTGGTAGTTTTCGGTGTCGCTGCTTTAGCCATCGATCCTTACCTTCCGATTAGAGCGCTTCCGCGCCCGCAATAATTTCAATCAGTTCTGTGGTGATCTGAGCCTGACGCTGACGGTTATATGTGATCGACAGCTTGTTGATCATATCGCCCGCATTACGCGTTGCGTTATCCATCGCGCTCATTTTTGCGCCCATTTCACCGGCCACATTTTCAAGCAGAGCGCTGAAAATCTGGACAGAGATGTTGCGCGGCAGAAGATCGTCAAGAATAGCAGCCGCATCCGGCTCATATTCATAGATCGCACCACCAGTAGAAACCGCTTCCCCAGCATCACCAGCCCCGCCATTGGCAGATGCCGGAATAAGCTGCTGAGCAGTCGGAACCTGATTAATCACCGACTTGAACTGCGAGTAGAACAGTGTCGCAACATCAAATTCGCCCTTGTTGAAAAGCGCGATCAGTTTGCGACCGATCTGGTCGGCATTGGCGAAACCAAGCTGCTTAACTTCGCGCAGATCAACGTGATCGATGATCTGACCGCTAAAGTCACGACGCAGAATGTCCGCACCTTTTTTGCCGACAGTAATGATTTTTACTGTCTTACCCTTTGCCAGCAACTGGCGGGCATGTTCACGGGCGAGACGTGCGATCTGCGAGTTGAAACCACCGCACAGACCACGTTCCGCAGTAGCGACGATGAGCAGATGCACATCGTCTTTACCGGTACCCGCCATCAGTTTCGGTGCATCATCACCGCTTACATTCTGGGCAATATTGGCCAGAACTGCACTCATCCGCTGAGAATACGGCCGTGCCGCTTCGGCTGCTTCCTGGGCACGACGCAGCTTAGCCGCGGCGACCATTTGCATCGCCTTGGTAATTTTCTGCGTCGCCTTAACCGAGGCGATACGGTTTCTCAGATCCTTTAGTGAAGGCATCCGTTCATCCCGTCAGAGTTAATCAAGCAAAGTTCTTGGCGAAAGCGTCGATAGCTGCCTTGAGTTTGCCCTTGATTTCGTCGCTGATTGCCTTCTGATCGCGGATCGCATCCAGCACATCTTTGTGCTCGTTGCGCAGCGATGCCAGAAGACCGGCTTCAAATTTGCCAACCTGATTAACAGCCAGCTTATCGAGATAGCCGTTAACACCGGCGAAAATCACAGCAACCTGTTCTTCGGTTTTCAGCGGCGAGAACTGTGGCTGCTTGAGCAGTTCAGTCAGACGCGCACCGCGGTTCAGAAGACGCTGGGTTGCAGCATCCAGATCGGAACCGAACTGCGCAAACGCAGCCATTTCACGATACTGAGCGAGCTCCCCCTTAATCGAACCGGCAACCTGTTTCATCGCTTTAATCTGAGCGGCAGACCCCACGCGGGAAACCGACAGACCAACGTTAACAGCAGGGCGGATACCCTGGTGGAACAGGTTGGTTTCAAGGAAGATCTGACCGTCTGTGATCGAAATCACGTTGGTCGGAATAAACGCGGAAACGTCACCGCCCTGAGTTTCAATAACCGGCAGAGCGGTCAGAGAACCTGCACCGAGTTCGTCATTCAGCTTAGCCGAACGCTCGAGAAGACGGGAGTGAAGATAGAATACGTCACCTGGGTAAGCTTCACGGCCCGGAGGACGACGCAGCAGCAGGGACATCTGACGATAAGCAACAGCCTGCTTGGAAAGGTCATCATAACCGATCAGAGCGTGCTGGCTGTTATCGCGGAAATATTCACCGATTGCGCAGCCTGTAAACGGCGCCAGATACTGCAGAGGCGCAGCATCGGAAGCAGTCGCAGCGATAACAACCGAATATTCCAGTGCGCCGCGCTCTTCGAGCACTTTAACGAACTGGGCAACGGTCGAACGCTTCTGGCCGATCGCAACATAGATGCAGAACAGCTTGTCTTTGTCAGGGCCGTTATCATGGATCGGCTTCTGATTCAGGAAGGTGTCGAGAATGATTGCGGTCTTACCGGTCTGACGGTCACCGATAACCAGCTCGCGCTGACCACGACCAACAGGAATAAGAGCGTCAATGGCTTTCAGACCGGTCGACATCGGTTCGTGAACCGATTTACGCGGAATGATACCAGGAGCTTTAACGTCTACGCGGCGACGCTCGGTTGCAACGATCGGGCCTTTGCCGTCGATCGGGTTACCAAGAGCATCAACAACGCGGCCGAGCAGGCCAGGACCGACTGGAACGTCAACGATGGCGCCGGTACGTTTAACGGTATCGCCTTCTTTAATGTCACGGTCAGAACCGAAAATAACAACACCAACGTTGTCGCTTTCAAGGTTGAGCGCCATACCGCGGATGCCACCCGGAAATTCGACCATTTCACCGGCCTGAACATTGTCCAGACCGTATACACGGGCGATACCGTCACCAACGGAAAGAACCTGACCAACTTCGGAGACTTCTGCCTCCTGGCCAAAATTCTTGATTTGCTCTTTCAGAATTGCGGAAATTTCCGCAGCGCGGATGTCCATCAGCCGACCTCTTTCAGTGCAAGCTTAAGAGAAGAAAGTTTAGTGCGAAGGGAAGTGTCAATCTGACGCGATCCCAGCTTCACAATGAGACCGCCAAGAATCGACGGATCGACAGTGACATTGATTGTCACGTCCTTGCCGGCCACACTCTTCAGCGTCGCCTTCAATTCATTTTGCTGCGCCTGCGTCAATTCGCGGGCAGAAGTCACATCAGCTGCAACTTCACCGCGGCTTTCAGCGGCGATCAGATAAAAAGCTTTGATCATGTCCGGCAATACGAAAAGCCGGCGATTACCAGCAACAACACGCAGGAAATTGCCGACCAGACCGGTGATACCGGCTTTGTCTGCAACTGCGGCGATTGCATGGAGCTGATCTTCAGCAGAGAAGACCGGGCTGTGGATCAGGCGGCGAAGTTCTTCGCTTTCACCGATCATAGCCTCGATGCGGCCAAGATCTTTCTCCACCTGAGCAACGGATTTAGACTCAAGCGCCAGATCAAACAGGGATCCAGCATAGCGCTGAGCAACACCGGAAATGAGCGAAGACGATCCTGTCACGAATAACCATCTCTCTTGGTTGAAATCCCGCTTTTAACGCATAGTTTATCCATGCACAAAAACAGCGATTTTATTGATGTTTTTCAATACCCCCCGATGAAGTGCCGATTTGCACCACCATCTGTGCCCTGCGGACGACCCGCCTGACTGCATTGAAATTCGAAAGCCGTCTAGCATAGACAATCAGGACTCGCAACACGCGAATCCCGCCGTTTCATGCGCTTTACAGTGCTATTTTGATGCGACGGACAGGTTTCATGAGCTAAAGTTCATAAGCACTGCAGGCTGCAAAAATCAGCGCCGCTTATAATTATTCAAATATAACAATAACTTAAATGAATATGCAGGATGATTTTACCGCGAAGAAAATGCCGGATTATCCAAACAGGCATTTCGCTAACCATTTGCAGAATTCCGGCAAAATTATGCTCACATCATACGATTTTTCTTTGGAGCATAATTCAGCCGCAACTGATTCCCGCTTCAGCCTCTGTCTGACAGATTCTGCTGAAGCGCGGCCTGTTTCAAAAGTCAGGCAACAAAGCCGAAAGCAAAGAGCAACGGGCCTGCGGCCAGCATCAGCTCGACCACAACGGCAATCCAGTTATAAAAACTGTTAGCCTTATCCGACATCATCGAAATCAGACGGCCGAAAAGCACAAAGCCCCAGACGCAACCCAGCGCCATCCATAAGAACGGTTGCGCGAATAACAGGCAGGCCACGCCAAGGCCGATATAAGGCCCTGCAATTGTCGCCCGTACCGATGAAAGAGCATTGGCACGCAGATCAGGAGCGTTGAGACGCAGAATTTTCAGCGAAATTCCCGGTGCAAACATCAGGATCAAACCAAAGAGCAACGTGATAACGCCCACAGTCCATGCCAGCCATTCACCCTGACTTGAAGGTAGATAAAACGCCACGTTACACCTCTTAAAACAGTCGTTGCTTCTCTGTGAGCAGCACCAAACATAACACGATAAGTGAGCTATATTCCTGACTTCGAGCCAAGCAAAGCAAAATTATCGGTTCGCATTGATACCGCTGCCAAGCAAGGCTTCTAAAACTCTGCAAGTTAAAGGAAGCTTTGCGGATCAATATCCACCTGCACCCGTAAGGAGCCGCGCGCTTTTGGCGCTGCCTGCAGCAATGCCCGCAAATAGGACTGCAGATCAGAACGTTTTGATCCCTGCACCAGCAACCGGAAGCGATGCCGCCCGCGAATCACTGCCAAAGGCGCTTCGGCAGGCCCCAGCACTTCAATCTCGCTATCTCTCGGCGCAGCACGTCGCAATGCACGGGCATGGCTCTCCGCTTCTGCTCTGCTGTCAGCCGAAATAATCAGCGCCGCCAGCCGCCCGAAAGGCGGAAGCATCCCGCGCTGACGCTCTTCAATTTCCCGTTCATAAAAAGCATGCGCATCACCGGCAATAATCGCTTTCAATACCGGATGATCAGGCTGATAGGTCTGAATCAGACCAACACTTTTACGCCCTGTACGACCTGCACGACCTGTCACCTGATTAAGCAACTGAAATGTGCGCTCTGCGGCACGCGGATCACCATTGGCCAGACCGAGATCGGCATCAATAACCCCCACCAACGTAATCAGCGGAAAGTTGTGGCCTTTGGCGACCAGCTGGGTGCCGATCACAATATCCGCCTCCCCTTTGGCAATCGCCTCCATCTCCATGCGCAGCCGTGTCACCCCGCCAAGCATATCGGATGAAAGCACGATAATTCGCGCATCCGGAAAGGTTGCAGCAGTTTCCTCGGCAATACGCTCCACACCGGGACCGCAAGCCACCAGATGATCCAGCGCCCCGCAGGACGGACAGGCTTCAGGACTTTTCTCGTGATAGCCGCATTGATGGCACATCAGCTGACCACGGAAGCGATGTTCCACCAGCCAGCTTGAACAATCAGGACATTGAAAACGGTGCCCGCAGACGCGACACAAAGTCAGCGGCGCATAACCGCGCCGGTTGAGAAACAGCAAAGCCTGTTCTTTACGCTGCAAAACCTGCCCGACAGCTTCTGTCAAAGCCGGCGACAAAAACCGTCCTGCCACTGGCGGAGAACGGCGCATATCAACCGGTTTCAGATCCGGCAATGCCGCATCGGCATAGCGTCCCTGCAACGGCACATAGCGATAGCGCCCCTGATTGGCATTGACCAGACTTTCAATCGACGGTGTTGCCGAGGCCAGAATAACAGGGAATTTGCCGATAGAACCACGCACCACCGCCATATCACGGGCATTATAAAACACGCGGTCTTCCTGCTTATAGGCGGGGTCATGTTCTTCATCGACAATAATCAGACCGGGATTAGCAAAAGGCAAAAACAAAGCCGAGCGCGCTCCGGCCACGACTTTGACCGTACCTTCCGCAATCTGCCGCCAGACGCGTTCCCGCTGGCGTGGCGCCAGATCAGAATGCCATTCTGCAGGACGCGTGCCAAAACGGCTTTCAAAACGGTCGAGAAACTGCTGGGTTAGCGCAATTTCCGGCAGCAAGATCAGAACCTGTTTGCCCAACTCGACAGCGCGCGCCACTGCTTCAAAATAAACTTCTGTCTTACCGGAACCTGTCACACCATGCAGCAGCGAGACCGAATAGACTTGCTCTTCCACCGCTTCGACAAGACATTGTGCTGCGGCCTGCTGATCCTCGGACAGATCCGCCTGCCCGTAAAACGGATCAGGTTCACCGACCACCGGCGGCGGCGGGATCATCACCTCTTCGAACAGCCCCTGTGCTTTCAGCCCTTCAACCACGCTGCCGGAAACACCGGCTGCATGGGCAAGGCCGGACTTCGTCCAGCTCAGACCATTATTGGCAACCTCCAGCACTTTTTCACGCGCTGCTGTCAGCCGCTCGGCTTTGCCGCCAATATAGCGCAAGCCCGGAATGAACGGTTCAGGATCGAAAGCGGCCGGTGCACGCAGCACCATTTTTGCCACCATACCGGGCGGTGACAATGTATAATCTGCCGTCCAGCGGATAAAGCGCAGCATATCGCGGCTCACCGGCGGGCAGTCGAAAACATGCAGGATGGATTTCAGCTTTTTAGGATCGACCTGATCGCTCGCATCATCGGTGACAATACCGGCCACTTCGCGCGGCCCCAGCGGCACGCGCACAATTGAACCGGCCTGAACGTCCATTTCCTCAGGAACCAGATAACTATAGGGACGTTCCGCCGGCATCGGCACAAGAACCGGAACAACACGGCGCGTCTTAATCTCTGTTTTCCCGTTCAAAAAATTATCCCGATCAGTTCCGGCATGCTGTTTTCACCGCTGTTTTTCACAACTGCACTTAACCGCAAACACTGCTTATATTCAATTCTTGATGAGATGCGCTGTTATTCACCAAAGGCAGTTTCGGTTTATAGAAATATGCGTTAAACAATCCTATCTTTGTCGGATATAATACCGTCTGTACAGCAAGCCCATAACGGAGGATAAGCTGAAATGAAATTCTTTGTGGATACCGCCGATGTCAAAGACATCCGTGAACTCAACGATCTGGGACTGGTTGACGGCGTTACCACCAATCCATCGCTGATCCTGAAATCCGGTGGCAACATTATTGATGTGACCAAGGAAATCTGCTCGATTGTTAAAGGTCCTGTTTCCGCAGAAGTCACCGCGACTGACTATGCAGGCATGATGAAAGAAGCAGCTGTGCTGGCGAAAATCGCCGACAATATCTGCATCAAACTGCCGGTAACGCTGGATGGTCTGAAGGCCTGTAAGGCTCTGACCTCTGATGGCCATGAAACCAACCTGACCCTGTGCTTCTCGGCCAATCAGGCGCTGCTCGCAGCCAAAGCCGGTGCGACTTATATCTCGCCTTTCATCGGCCGTCTTGATGATATCGGTCTGAATGGCATGGATCTGATCGGTGAAATCCGCACGATCTATGACAATTACGGTTTTGAAACCCAGATTCTTGCTGCTTCCGTGCGTACCGTCAATCACGTTAAGGAAGCTGCATTGATCGGCGCGGACGTCATCACTGCTCCACCTGCCACACTGAAAGCCCTCGTCAAGCATCCGCTGACTGATAAGGGTCTGGAAGCATTTCTGGCAGACTGGGCAAAAACCGGTCAGTCGATTGCTTAATCCGGCAATCATCGCATGAATAAAAAAGCCCGCTTTTTAGCGGGCTTTTTTAATATTCACGAAACACGGATATAGAACCTCGGTCAAAAATTGTCAGGCTGTGGCGAAAATGGTGATTTTTGAGCACCGGAACGGAATGTACTTTGAGGTACATGAGTACCGGAGCGCAGGAAATTGCCATTTGCAGCCCAGTCTGGCGGTTTTGGATCAGGTGCTATGGGAGTTTCTGCATATCCTGAGCCAGAGACAGTACAAGATACTGCGCCAGCTCTTCGGCTGCACGCTGCTGGGCATCACGATGGGCACGCAGGTTCGCAAATTCCTGACGCGGACGGTCATAGGATGAACTGACCTGACGGCGGCCGGTGGCTACAACCTTGCCATCCCTGTCACGCAGCACATAATTTGAGCTCATACGAACCGTACCGGCAGATGCACGGCCTTCCGTTGAATCACCCACATCCACTTCAACAGCAGATTCTGTGCTTGTCGAGAAACCAAGTGCCAAATGATAAGCCGGCTGTGACGGTTCCCCTGCCCCGCCGGACAGTCCGAAGATCAGGCGGTTACGCACCGCCTGCGCCGGAATGGAATCCACATCATCCACTTTGATGGTTGCCAGTTTGGTTTTAACACTGGAAGGCACACCACCGACACCGGCACTGCCACTTGATGAATAAAGCGGCTGCACCGTACAACCGGCAACAAACGCTGACAGGACGAGACCTGTCAGCACTGCCAGCCGCTTTTTGCGGATCGGAGATTTGTCTTTAGTGTGATGATCAGACAACGACATTCACAATCCTCTGCGGTACAACAACGAGCTTTTTAGGCTGACTACCGTTCAACGCAGCCTGAACAAAGTCAAGAGCCAAAACCGCTGCTTGCACTGTTGCCTGATCCGCATCACGCGCAATTGTAATGTCACCACGCTTCTTACCGTTAATCTGTACCGGCAGTGTAATGTCATTTTCAACGAGCAATGCTTCATCAATCACCGGCCAGCCACGGGTGGCAACCAGATCTGTCGCGCCCAGAACCGCATTACACTGTTCAGCCAGATGCGGCATCATCGGTGCAATCATTGCGATGAACATATCTGTCGCTTCACGGGTGGCAGCTTTGGTCACATCATCGGCTTTACCGGCAGCAACAGCCTGCAAAGGTGTGCTCAGCACATTCAGCAGCTCATAAAGACGGGCAATCGCACGGTTGAAAACGATTTTCTCAATATCGTCGCCAACGGCTTTCACAGTCTTATGGGCGGCCTTGGAAATCTGTGCGGCATCACCTTCATAGGCAGCTTTCGGAGCAACACCTTGCAGGTTTTCACCGGCTTCAGAAATCAGACGCCAGACGCGTTGCACAAAGCGATGCGCACCTTCCGCACCGGCTTCTGTCCACACAATGTCGCGCTCCGGCGGACTATCCGACAGAGTGAACCAGCGCGCGGTATCCGCACCATAAGATGAAATAATATCATCCGGATCGACAACGTTTTTCTTCGACTTCGACATTTTTTCAATCGAGCCGATTTCTACCGTTTCACCGGAATCCAGCATGGTTGCCGAACGAACACCGTTTTTGTCTTCGATACGGATTTCCAGCGGCGACACCCACTGACCATTATGCTTATAGGTTTCGTGAACCACCATACCCTGTGTGAACAGACCTTTGAACGGCTCTTCCACTTCCAGATGACCGGCCACTTTCATGGCGCGGGTGAAGAAGCGCGAATAGAGCAGATGCAGGATCGCATGTTCCACACCGCCGATATATTGATCAACCGGCAGCCATTCATCAGCAGCCTTGCGGTCAGTCGGTTCATTTTCCCAAGGAGCAGTGAAGCGCGCAAAATACCAGGATGAATCAACAAATGTATCCATCGTATCGGTTTCACGGCGGGCTTTGCTACCGCATTTCGGGCAGTTGATATGGCGCCAGCTGTCATGACGATCCAGCGGATTGCCCGGACGGTCAAAAGTAACATCATCAGGCAGCTGCACCGGCAGATCATTGCGCGGCACAGGCACGGTTCCGCAGGATTCGCAATGAATCATCGGAATCGGGCAGCCCCAATAACGCTGACGGGAAATACCCCAGTCACGCAGACGATATTGTGTTTTGCGGAATGCCTGCGGCTTGCCATAGAGATCAGTCTTTTCCAGACGATCCGCCACTTCATTAAACGCAGCTTCCGGTGTCATGCCGTCGAGGAAACGCGAATTGATCAGCGTACCTTCGTCGCTATAGGCCGTATCGGTGATAGTGAAGCTTGCAACATCCGCACCGGCAGGCAGAACAACCGGTGTAACGGTCAGCTTATATTTATTGGCAAAATCCAGATCGCGCTGATCATGTGCAGGGCAACCGAAGACCGCGCCTGTACCATATTCCATCAGCACGAAATTGGCGACATAGACCGGCAATGTCCATGAAGGATCAAACGGATGCTGAACGCGCAAACCAGTATCGAAACCTTTTTTCTCAATGGTTTCGAGCGTGGCAACAGATGTGCCATGCTGACGGCATTCAGCAGCAAAAGCAGCCAGACCTTCGTTGGTTTCAGCGAGCTGTTTTGCCAGCGGATGATCGGCAGCGATCGCCACAAAAGACGCACCGAACAGCGTATCCGGACGGGTTGTATAAACCTCAATATCGCCTTCGCGTTCAGCAAGCGCAAAACGCAGCTGCAGGCCTTCCGATTTACCGATCCAGTTCTTCTGCATCAGACGCACTTTGTCCGGCCACTGGTCAAGCGTATCCAGACCGGCGAGCAGCTCTTCGCTGAAATCGGTGATCTTGAAGAACCACTGGGTCAGTTCGCGCTGTTCAACCAGCGCACCGGAGCGCCAGCCACGGCCGTCAACAACCTGCTCATTGGCCAGAACCGTATTATCGACCGGATCCCAGTTGACCTTGGATGTTTTGCGGGTCACCAGACCTTTTTCAAACATATCAAGGAACAGCATCTGCTGACGGTGGTAATAATCCACATCACAGGTTGCGAATTCGCGTGACCAGTCCAGCGACAGACCCATGGTTTTGAGCTGACGTTTCATGGTGGCGATATTCTGATAGGTCCATTCTTTCGGATGAACCTTGTTCTGCATCGCCGCATTTTCTGCTGGCATACCGAAGGCGTCCCATCCCATCGGATGGAGAACGTTAAAACCGCGCGCGCGCTTATAGCGGGCAATCACGTCGCCCATTGCGTAATTGCGCACATGGCCGATGTGAATGCGGCCGGACGGATAAGGAAACATTTCCAGCACGTAATATTTTTCGCGTGGATCATCATTGGACGTTTCGAAGATCTTGTTTTCTTCCCAGATCTTCTGCCAATGGGCTTCGCTTACGCGCGGATTATATCGTTCGGTTGCCCGTTCAGTTACCATGGCTGTATTTACTCATGCAAAGAGAATGGAATATGTAGTGCGACCTTCATCATGGATTGGCCAAAGCGTCAACCTTCTCCCATAGTGAAGCGGCAGAAAAAGGAGATTTATACCATGAATGCACCCGCCAGCACCCTTGCTGACAATCTCAAAGCAGTTTGCACGGCTATTGCGCAAAGTGAACACGAAGCGCAGCGGACAGCAGGTTCGGTGCAGTTGGTTGCGGTTTCCAAGACCTTTGATGCTGCAGAGATTACACCTGCGCTGGAAGCGGGACAACGTATTTTCGGTGAGAACCGCGTTCAGGAAGCCGAAGCCAAATGGCCGCAACTGCGCGAGCGCTTCTCCGATATTGAGCTTCATCTCATCGGCCCGCTGCAATCCAACAAAGCGGCGGATGCTGTGGCTTTATTCGACGTGATTCAGACTGTTGACCGCGAAAAGATTGCCGCAAGCCTTGCCGGAGAAATCAGGAAGCAGAACCGCGCCGTCAAATTATTCGTTCAAGTTAATACCGGCAGCGAAGAGCAAAAAGCAGGTATTGATCCGCGTGAAGCTGTTGCCTTTGTTGCCCGTTGCCGTGATGTGCACGGGCTGGAGATTGCCGGTCTGATGTGTATTCCGCCGGTTGATGAAAATCCGGGGCCGCATTTTGCCCTGCTACGCAAGCTGGCGGCTGAAGCAGGCGTCTCTGAATTATCAATGGGTATGTCCGGTGACTTCGAGACCGCCATTGCTTTCGGCGCGACTTATGTGCGTGTCGGTTCGGCAATTTTCGGCAGTCGTCCGCCTTTAACAAAAGCCTGACCAAATCTTCTTTTCATGCTGTGCAGTTTTTCACTGTAATCTTACAGGACAACAACTTGTCGCAAATAATTGTCTTGCTTCACCCTGTAACAATTATAAACTCCGGCGCAATTCCGACAATTGTGCCGGAGGGATTACGCCGTCATTGAACCCTATGAGGGAACTCTATGAGGCACCCCGACACCAATACGGGAGCAGATCAGACTTTTTGCCTGATTTACGATGCGAACCGCACGCATTAACAATGGTGCGGTTTTTTATGCAATGTGCCGGCAAGGAGGGCCGCCGGCGCGAGGAGGAACTATGTCCGAGAAGAAATATCCGATTTTGCCGGAGGCGAAAGCGCGCGCGCTGATCGACAATGACACCTATCTTTCATGGTACAATGAAAGCATCAGCGACCCTGACGCATTCTGGGGCAAACACGGCAAACGTATTGACTGGTTCACACCTTATACCAAGGTGAAAGATACGTCTTTCGAAGATAACGTCTCTATCCGCTGGTATGAAGACGGCGTCACCAATGTCTCTTACAACTGTATTGACCGTCACCTCGAAAAGCGCGGAGATCAGACCGCGATTATCTGGGAAGGCGACAACCCTTATATCGACAAGAAAATCACCTATCGCGAGCTGCATGAAAATGTCTGCCGCCTTGCCAATGTGATGAAAAAACACGGCGTTCGCAAAGGCGACCGCGTTACTATCTATCTGCCGATGATTCCGGAAGCAGCCTATGCGATGCTGGCTTGTGCGCGTATCGGCGCAGTACATTCCATCGTCTTTGCAGGCTTTTCACCGGAGGCGCTGGCCGGTCGTATTATTGACTGTGAATCCACATTCGTCATCACCTCAGATGAAGGTATCCGCGGCGGCAAACCTATTCCGCTGAAAGAAAATACCGATACCGCGATTGATATCGCCGCTAAACAATATGTGTTTGTAAACAAGGTTCTGGTTGTGCGCCGTACCGGCGGCAAGATCAACTGGGGTCGCGGCCGCGATCTCTGGTATCATCAGGAAATTGCAAGCGTCGATGCGGTTTGCGAACCGGAACCAATGAAAGCTGAAGACCCGCTCTTCATCCTTTATACATCCGGCTCCACCGGCAAGCCGAAAGGCGTGCTGCACACCACCGGCGGCTACCTCGTTTATGCCTCGATGACCCATGAATATGTCTTCGATTATCATGAAGGCGATATTTACTGGTGTACAGCGGATGTGGGCTGGGTCACCGGTCACTCCTATATTGTCTACGGTCCGCTCGCCAATGGCGCCACCACGCTGATGTTTGAAGGCGTGCCGAACTTCCCGGATCAGGGACGTTTCTGGGAAGTGGTCGACAAGCATCAGGTCAATATTTTCTATACCGCACCAACGGCAATCCGTGCTCTGATGGGTGCCGGTGATGAATTCGTGACCCGCAATTCCCGCAAATCTCTGCGTCTGCTCGGCTCGGTCGGTGAACCGATCAATCCGGAAGCATGGGAATGGTATTATAATGTGGTCGGCGATCAGACCTGCCCGATTGTTGATACATGGTGGCAGACCGAAACCGGCGGCATTCTGATTACCCCGCTGCCGGGTGCAACCGATTTGAAACCGGGTTCGGCAACCCGTCCGTTCTTCGGCATCAAGCCACAGCTGGTGGACGCGGAAGGTGCTGTGATCGAAGGCGCGGCTGACGGCAATCTCTGCATCACCGATTCATGGCCGGGTCAGATGCGTACCCTTTATGGTGATCACCGCCGCTTCATCGAGGCTTATTTCACCACCTATAAGGGCAAATATTTCACCGGCGACGGCTGCCGCCGTGATGAAGACGGCTATTACTGGATTACCGGCCGCGTCGATGACGTGCTGAATATTTCCGGCCACCGCCTCGGCACTGCGGAAATCGAGTCGGCTCTGGTTTCGCACCACTCGGTATCGGAAGCTGCCGTTGTCGGCTATCCGCATCCGATCAAGGGTCAGGGCATCTATTGCTATGTCACGCTGATGACCGGCGAAGCAGAGCATGATGAAGATGCGCTGCGCAAAGAACTGACCAAGCATGTGCGCAGTGAAATCGGACCGATTGCAACACCGGATATGATCCAATTTGCACCGGGTCTGCCAAAGACCCGTTCGGGCAAGATCATGCGCCGAATCTTACGTAAAATTGCGGAAGATGATTTTGGTGCACTCGGCGATACATCAACTCTGGCCGATCCGGCAGTGGTGGATGATCTGATCGAAAAGCGTCAGAACCGTAAGTGACAGAATAAAAGGCCGGTTCAACCGGCCTTTTTATTTATATAGGCATCGGCCATTGCGGTCATATCCGGCTGGCCGTCATGATAGATAAAACCAGCTGCCTTCAGATCACTGCCATCAATAATCAGATCTTCAAAAAGCTGCTCATACATGGCTTTTTTGCCCAAGAGTGTCAGCCCTGCTTTCATCAGCGGGCGTGGCACAGGCACCATTCTGTTCGCTTTGCCCATTGTCTGCCGCAACCTTGTGACAAGCTGTTTTGTCGACAGCAAAACCGGATCAGCCAGATGGAAAATCCGGCGGTCAATTTGTGACTGACCGGCCAGAGCCATAAATTCCAGTGCCCGCACCACATTATTACAAGAAACAAAACTGCGCTGATTATTGGCACAGCCAAAGGGCAGAGGCACAGCACTGTCGCAGAGCTTCAATAACAGGCGCAGATTACCGGGGGCACCGGCACCATAAACCAGCGCAGGCCGTGCAATACCAATCTCAATGCCCTGCATTTTCAAAAGCCCCTGCTCCGCCAGCGCTTTTGCATGCCCGTAATCAGACAGCGGGCGATAGGACAAATCTGTTGTCAGCGATGACGGATGCCCCGCAACCACATTAATTGTCGAAACAAAGATAAAGCGCTTCACTCCCGCCATGCGTGCCTGTTCAGCCAAAGCCAAAACCAGCCGGTGATTAACCGCGTCCATTTCTGCGGGAGAGGCAGCATTGCTTCCGCTTCTGTGCGCAATGCCTGCACAATGGATGACACATTCTATACCGGAAAAATCAGGCTCACTCAGCTCATGACGTGTAATAATCCGAACTTCATGCGCCTGTTCGCGCAGATGCATGACAAGCCTGCGCCCGATAAACCCGCCAGCACCGGTAACCGCAATTTTCATCTGTCAAACCCGTATTTGAAATACCTGTTTTCCTGATAGCAATGCTCTGGCAATAATCATACCGCTTTGCAGCCAAATGAGGCCGGATCATGCATTTTCACTTCAGCCCCGCACGTTCAGAAGATTTCAGCAGATTATTGGAGCTGCGTCTGCTCACCATGCGGGAAAGCCTTGAACGGATCGGCCGTTTTGACCCGCAGCGGGCGTTTGAACGTTTTCAAAATAGTTTCCGTCCGCAGCACACACGCTTAATCTTGATCGGCAACCAGTTCGCCGGATGTGTTGCACTTGGGCCTGACGAAGGCGACTGGCTTCTGGAACATTTTTACATTGCACCGGCTTTTCAAGGGTGCGGTTTAGGAAGCCTTGTTTTAGCGCAACTGATTACCGAAGCTGAACAGGCAAAGAAAATTATAAAGCTCAGTGTCTTACAAAAAAGCGATGCTGCAAGGTTTTATGAAAAACACGGCTTTCACAAAACCGGCGAGGATGAATGGGACATCTATTATGCCCGTCTCCCGTCATTTCACGTGAATCATAGAACCGGAAAAATCCGCCTTTAAAAATCAATCGTGCGACCTTTGATTTCCCAATCGCCATAGCGCGCCGGATCTTTGCCGCCACGACCACCGATTTCTTTTGCCGCTTCTGCCTGCTGTTCTGCGGCGCGGCGCTCTTCAGCCTCCAGCAAAGCACGCTGGGCGGCAGGCGGCAGGTCTTCAAATTTTTTGCGTGGTGCAGGAGCATCTGTTTTTTGATAATCTGCCAATGAAACCACATTATTATTCACTGATGGTGTTTCATTATCCATGGGTTTTGTCCTGTCCGTCTGCAGCATATATCAAATTAAGTTTTAGCAGTGCTATCATAGCCCTTGTCTTATTGAAGATATAGTCTGCAAGCCCCATTTTATCATCACATGAAAATGACCTTATTGACGAACCGGAACGGAGATACTGAATGAACATGATGCGTACTGCCATGCTGATTGCCTTCATGACAGCCATGTTTATGAGTATCGGTTATCTGATCGGCGGCTCAGGCGGCATGATGATTGCTCTGGTGATAGCTGTTGCCATGAATTTCTTCAGCTACTGGAATTCCGACAAGATGGTGCTGCGTATGTATAATGCGCAGGAGGCGGATGAAAATACTGCACCGGAATATTACCGCATCGTCCGTGAATTGTCGGATCGCGCCGGTCTGCCAACACCTAGAATCTATGTCATCAACGAAGATCAGCCCAATGCTTTTGCTACCGGCCGTAATCCGGAAAATGCAGCTGTTGCTGCCACAACCGGCCTTTTGCAGCGCCTGAACAAGCAGGAAGTTGCCGCCGTGATGGCGCATGAGCTGGCGCATGTGCAGAACCGCGACACGCTGACCATGACGATCACCGCGACGCTTGCCGGTGCGATTTCCATGCTCGGCAATTTCGCTATGTTCTTTGGCGGCAATCGTGAAAACAACAATGCTCTGAGCATGATCGGCACAATCATCGCGATGATTGTTGCACCGTTTGCGGCCATGATTGTGCAGATGGCCGTTAGCCGTACCCGTGAATATGCTGCCGACCGGCGCGGCGCGGAAATCTGCGGCAACCCGCTCTGGCTGGCCTCGGCTTTGAACAAGATTGCACGCGGTGCCCATGAAACTGTGAATGAAGAGGCGGAGCATAATCCGGCAACCGCGCATATGTTTATTATCAATCCTTTGAGCGGTCGCGGTGCGGATAATCTGTTCTCCACCCACCCTGATACGGCAAACCGTATTGCCGCTCTGGAGGGCATTGCGCAGGAAATGGGCATTAATTCTGTCTATGATAATACAGATAATGGTTTTCAGAACCGTCAGTCTGGTGCATATAGCGCGACAAAGAGCCAATCACAGAACCGCCCGCACAGCACACCGACACGGAATAATCCGTGGGGGCAAACGCCGCAGAGTGGTTCATCACCGGATGATGAGCCGGAAAAACCCTATAAAGGACCGTGGTCTTGAACGATAAAAACCCTGCCGCAAAACGCACCGGCTTTCGCTCAGATAAAAAGCCGTTTGATAAGCAGAGTCAAAATCAGGATCATAATCTTGGTCAGTCCGAGGCCGAATATCGCGCAAAGCTTGAAGCAGAGCATCCGGGGCTGAATGTGCGCCAATGCGCTGCCAAACTGCTCAATGCCGTGGTTGCCAAAAACACATCGCTGGACGGCCTCACCGATGCGCATCACGGTCACCCGCAATATATGGAACTGGATGACCGCGACCGCTCACTGGTTCGCGCTATTCTCGGTACCGCCTTGCGCAACCGCAACACCATTGAAACAGCCTTGTGCAAGCTGCTCGACCGTCCGCTGCCTGCCAATGCGACTGCCTTGCAGCAATTGCTCCATGTCGGTGCGGCACAGATCCTCTATCTCGACGTGCCGGATCATGCAGCCGTTGATCTGGCTGTAACTTCCGCCAATATCGATCCGCGCAACCGCAAATATGCCAGCCTCGTCAATGCCGTGCTGCGCCGCCTCACCCGCAATAAAGAGCGCGCTATCGAGCTGAAAATTCCGAACGGCCCTGAATGGTATATTGAAGGCCTGACTAAAACCTATGGCAAGAAACAGGCAGAAGCCATTCTGGCCATGCAGGCCTATGAACCTTCCATTGATCTGACGGTTAAAAACAATCCGGCAGAATGGGCAGAAAAACTCGGCGGCACGCTGCTGCCAAACGGTTCTGTACGTCTTGGTTCTTTTGAAGGTGCCCTCACCTCGCTGGAAGGTTTTGCGGAAGGTGAATGGTGGGTGCAGGATGCGGCTGCAAGCCTGCCTGCCACATTGCTCGGTGATATCAAAGGCAAACGCGTTGCCGATCTTTGCGCAGCGCCCGGCGGCAAAACTGCCCAGCTGATTATGGCCGGTGCCCATGTCACCGCATTCGATATCAATAAGAACCGCCTCAAGCGTCTCAAAAGCAATCTCGACCGTCTGCAACTGGAAGCGGAACTGATCGCGACCAATATTCTCGACTATCAGACAGACGAGTTGTTTGACGCCATTCTGCTGGATGCGCCTTGCTCATCCACCGGCACAGTGCGCCGCCATCCGGATGTACTCTGGACAAAAACACCGGATGATATTGTCCGGCTGGCACAGGTACAGGCCAAACTTCTTCGTCATGCCATTTCTCTGGTCAAACCGGACGGCATTATTGTCTTCTCCAATTGCTCGCTTAACCGCGAGGAAGGTGAAGATATGGCGCAGGCTATTCTTGCAGAAGGCGTGCTGAAGTCCGAGCCATTCAACGTGCAAGAGCTGAAGGGCATGGAACCGCTGATTACAGATCAGGGCTTCCTGCGTTCAACGCCTGCTGATTTGCCTCATGATGAGCCGAAAATGGCCGGTCTTGACGGTTTCTTTGCTGCACGCTTCCGTCGTCCGGCCTGAAAACCAACCAATAACTTATCTGTTTCTTAAAAAAACATGCCGATCCACATCATTCCGCAGCTCTTGGTTAACAAAGAGTTCACTATTGCCGTGGAATGATAGATCATAGCGCATGAATAACGAAGCATATCGCCACCGGATTTATCCATGCGACATGCTCTAGAGCGTGTCGCGTTTAATCGTAGCCACTGCTGCGTTCGCTCTAGATTCTGTTAATTGTCGCATGTTCGCGGTAGCTCAAATGCATTCATTTGAGCGCGACATGCTCTAAGGAGTACCCTGCCGTGAATGTCGCGCTGAGCGAAACCCCGCATCTGTGGACACTGGCCGTTGCCCAAGGCTGGCGACGTTTCAGCAGACGTGTGCGGCGCGGGCCGATGTTTCGCTGGCGTTTTTCCGGCTTTACACCGGAACGCGTGCTGATTGCTCCGCCGGATTTGCGCGTTGCCGACCCGCAGCTGGCACAGGAATTTTATCACGGCCGCTATGCGCTGGCCGGTCGTCTGGTGGAAACCGGCGGCATCTCCCCTTTTGCCATTGAACCACCGACAGATGCATGGGAAGCCTCGCTGCATTCCTTTGGCTGGCTTCGCAATATGCGCGCCGCCGGAACCGAACTGGCTATGGTCAATGCCCGCGCTCTGGTCGAAGACTGGATCCGTATGCATGGCAAGCGCATTGAAGGCATTGCCTGGTCGCCGGAAATTACCGCGCAGCGTATTATCGCCTGGCTCCAGCATTCCAACATCATCCTTGCCACCTCCGATCTCGCCACCTATCGCAAATTCATGCGCTCGCTGGCGATGCAAGTACGCTATTTGCGCACCATGACCGGTGTGATGGATGATGGTGAAGACAAATTACGCGCACGTATTGCACTGGCCTTTGCCAGTCTTGCACTGCCGGTCTCGCAATCCATGGCGCGTTCGGCACGCCGCCATCTTGAATATGAGCTGAACCGGCAGATACTGGCCGATGGCGGCCATATTTCGCGCAATCCTGCCGCCATTCTGGAATTGCTGGCCGATCTGCTGCCACTGCGCCAGACCTATAGCAACGGCAATGAATCGCCGCCCAAAGCCCTGATTGAAACCGTTGAGCGGATGTTGCCAGCCTTGCGTTTCTTCCGTCATCAGGACGGCAGTCTGGCATTGTTCAATGGCGTGGGACCTACCTTGCCGGAGCGTCTGATTTCCGTGTTGCGTCATGACGAGACAGACGGCGCGCCGCTCACTCATGCGCCGCATTCCGGCTATGAGCGCTTGCATATGGGCTCGACCACAATCATTGCCGATACGGGTCTGCCGCCACCGGTCACCGCATCACGCGATGCCCATGCCGGTTGTCTGGCATTTGAAATGTCCTCCGGCCGTCAACGCTATATTGTCAATTCCGGTATTGACCGTTACGGCCCGCCGGAATTCCGGCCGCTTGGCCGCACGACTGCAGCCCATTCCACGGCGACGATCAACGACACGTCTTCGTGCCGTTTCAGTCTCAATTCCAGCATTTCCAGTGTACTCGGCACGCCGATTATTGCAGGCCCAACCAGTGTCAGACGTCAACGACTGGAAGGCATGGGCGAACAGGGATTTGTTGCCAGCCATGACGGTTATGTCCGGCTGTTCGGCTATACCCATGAGCGGCAGGTTGTGCTGTCTCATAATGGCAGTCTGATTGAAGGTGTTGACCGCTTTATCAAATCGCATCTGAAAACCACGCGCAGTGGTAAAAACAAACAGCAATCCGATCTGGTGACTGTGCGCTTTCATATTCATCCGCAGGTCTATATCCGCATGGATGAAGACGGTGTGGTGCATCTGACCGCCGATCACGATGACAGCTGGGCTTTTTCCTGCGCTGATGTGATGCCGCAGCTTGAAGATTCCATCTTCTTCGCCGGTTTCCGCGGCCCTGTGCGCTCGCGCCAGATCGTGCTGACCTTCTCTGCGACAGAGAGTGACCACGTCAGCTGGCGCTTTACCCGCACCGGTCTCGGTCAGTATGTATGAATGTCATAAAAATCTAGGATTCCTCGCGCGCCTGTGATACGCCGCCTTTGTCCCACTTTACCGGATTGATGTATGTGACGGGTAATCAGATCCGTCCAGACGCATTGTCCCGACATAAAGCACAAAGAGACCGTCATGGCTGTCAGCTCCAAACATATTCCCGCTCCTGATCTTTTCCCTGTGCACCGCGCACTGCTTTCCGTATCGGATAAAACCGGTCTGGTAGACTTTGCCCGCGCATTGCACGCAAAGGGCGTTGAGCTTCTGTCCACCGGCGGTACCGCCAAATCCATCGCAGCAGCGGGTATTCCGGTGCGCGACGTCTCGGAAATCACCAATTTCCCTGAAATCATGGATGGCCGCGTCAAGACATTGCACCCGGGCGTTCACGGCGGTCTGCTCGCCGTGCGCAATGATCCGGAACATGTCGCAGCGATGGAAGCCCACAATATCACCGGCATTGATCTGGTAGTAATCAATCTCTATCCGTTTGAAGAAGTGCGCTATCAGGGCGGTGACTACGATACCACCGTTGAGAATATCGATATCGGCGGCCCTGCGATGATCCGCGCTTCGGCCAAAAACCATGCCTATGTGACCATCGTCACCGATCCTAACGATTATGACAGCGTTGTTGCTGAGCTGGAAACCGGCAATGGCTCTTTGCCTTATGCCTTCCGTCAGCGCATGGCCGGCAAGGCTTTTGCCCGTACGGCTGCTTATGATGCTGCAATTTCCGGCTGGTTTGCTGAAACCACAAAGGAAGAAGCGCCGCTGCACCGCGCACTCGCCGGTAAACTGCATTCCGTGATGCGTTATGGTGAAAACCCGCATCAGCAGGCCGGTTTCTACCTGACCGGTGAAACCCGCGCCGGTGTGGCCACTGCCACCC
Organism: Pseudochrobactrum sp. XF203; assembly: GCF_020341615.1. Taxonomy (NCBI): domain Bacteria; kingdom Pseudomonadati; phylum Pseudomonadota; class Alphaproteobacteria; order Hyphomicrobiales; family Brucellaceae; genus Pseudochrobactrum; species Pseudochrobactrum sp. XF203. The sequence continues at coordinate 3,010,677 of NZ_CP084392.1, forward strand.
AGCTTCAGGGCAAACAGCTATCCTATAACAATATCAATGACACCGATGCAGCTTATGAGCTGGTGGCAGAATTTGACCCGGCTAAAACCGCAGCCGTTGCCATCATCAAACACGCCAATCCATGCGGTGTAGCTGAAGGTGCATCGCTGAAAGACGCTTATCTCAAGGCCTATGCCTGCGATACAGTTTCAGCCTTCGGCGGTATTGTCGCTCTCAACCGTACACTGGATGCGGAAGCTGCTGAGGAAATCGTCAAGATTTTCACTGAAGTGATTATTGCACCGGATGCAACACCGGAAGCACAGGCCATAGTTGCCGCCAAGAAAAACCTGCGCCTGCTCGTTACCGGCGGCCTGCCGGATGTCCGCGCACCGGGCATTGCCGCGAAAACCGTTGCCGGTGGCCTGCTGATCCAGAACCGTGACAATGGCAATGTTGATGATCTCGACCTTAAAGTCGTGACCAAACGCGCGCCAACCGAACAGGAAATGATTGACCTGAAATTTGCCTTCCGTGTTGCCAAACACGTCAAGTCCAATGCGATTGTCTATGTTAAAGACGGCGCAACTGTTGGCGTTGGCGCAGGCCAGATGAGCCGCATCGACTCTTCCCGTATTGCAGCGCGCAAGGCAGAAGATGCAGCAGCAGTAGCTGGCGGCGAGCCGCTTACCAAAGGCTCAGTTGTTGCCTCGGATGCGTTCTTCCCGTTTGCTGATGGTCTGATCTCGGCTGTTGAAGCCGGTGCCACAGCTGTTATCCAGCCAGGCGGCTCAATGCGTGATGATGAAGTGATTGCAGCGGCTGATGCAGCAGGCATTGCCATGGTCTTTACCGGCATGCGCCACTTCCGCCACTAACAGGCATAGTCAAACGAAAAAGGCGGCTTTTCAGCCGCCTTTTTTATTATTCGGATTTTGCCGGATAAGGGGTTCTGATCGCCAGATATAGTCCGGTGACAAAGAACAGAACCAGTACCGCAATACCAAGGCGCGGTGAGCCACTGGCCGCTGTCATGCTCGCCACCAGAAACGGTGCCAGAAAACTGGTTGCCCTGCCCGCCAGCGCATAAATACCGAAATAGCGCCCAGCCTCATGCGGCTCGACACTGCGGGCAAACCACGAGCGGGAAGATGCCTGCACCGGCCCGAAAGCAATGCCAATCAGCATCCCGAAAGCCAGATAGGCTTTTTCCCCACCGGAGGAAAACAGCCCTGTATTACTGTCCGGCGGAAAATGCACCAGACCATAAAGCGTATAATCCGGCCCTGTGGAAACAATGCCCAATGTGGCAATCAGCAACAGCACCAGCGATATCACCACCACCCATTTGGAGCCGAACCAGCTATCGACATAACTGGCAAACCAGCAGCCGAAAATCGCCACGACATTGAGGATAATACCGAACAGACCAATCTCGGTGATTGACCAACCAAACATCGCCGCAGCAAAACCGCCGCCCAGCGCCAGCAATGCATTGACGCCATCCTGATAGATCATCCGCGCGATCAGAAAACGGAACAGAGCCGCCTTTTTGCGCACTTCATGCAGCGTTTCTTTCAGCTCTGCCAGACCTTCGCCAATGGCTGCTTTCAGCCCCATGCCCTTTTCCTGATCCGGCGTGAAGATAAACATCGGTAGAATGAAAATCAGATACCACAGCGCTGCAATCGGCCCTGTGATACGGGCATCCTCACCTTTCAGTGCATCCAGATGCCAGAGTGGTTCAATGCCGATCAGCGTTTTGCCGGTTTCCGGCGAGGCTGCCAGACAAGTCACCACAAAGATCAGCACAATCATTCCGGCGAGATAACCAAGCCCCCATGCAAAATTCGACACCCGCCCGATATGCGAGGCAGGGATAAGCCTCGGCATCATGGAATCGTTGAAAACGATAGAAAATTCTGCGGCAACGGAAGCGCAGATGAAGGCCAGCAATACCCAGACATAGCTTGATCCCGGCTCGGCATACCACAGCAAGGACAGGCTGATGATTTTGATGACAGCAAAGAAACCGATCCATGGTTTTCTTGCACCGGTTTTATCCGCAATAGAACCCAGCGCGGGAGACAGGATTGCGATGATTATACCGGCAAAAGCCACGCCATAGCCCCATGCCGCCTGCCCTGCCACCGGATCAGCCGACATACGCGAGATAAAATAAGGGCCAAAAATGAAAGTGGTGACGACGGTAAAAAACGGCTGAGCCGCCCAATCGAAAAACATCCAGCCCCAGATGCCTTTGTTCCACACGCTGTCATGCGCCGGTCGTTCTGCAGACGGATGTGTGATGCTCAAATCACTGCCCTCAATTCATTATTCAAGCGTATCCCGAAAAGTGTGAAGCGTCTACGCGAGGAAATCAGTTCGCTGGACTGATTTCTTATCCCGCTCCGATCAGATAAGATACGCGTAACAAAAAAGATGGCTCATATAAAACAAAAAGGCCGGTGAAATACCACCGGCCTTTTTGAGTTTCGCAAAATGAGCAAGATCAGCCCGCAAGATCCGCCATGAAACCGGCTGCCACGGCCAGACGGGAAACACTCAGATCTCCGCCTTCTGTCAGTGCAATCATGCGCTGACGCACACCGTCAATCCGCTCGGCATCGCGGGTCAGCCAGCTCTGTACCGGATCGGTCTCACCTTTGAATTTAGTGAGCGCTTCCATCGTCACAGCACGGGTTGCCTGTGTGATCGTGTCAGTCGCACGCGACAAGGCCAGACCATCATAATAATCTGTCACCGGTACTGCAGATGCAGCTTTTTCAATATTGGCAATGCGGAAAGCATCAACAATTTTGAAATAAGCCGTCGCAGCGGTCATCAGCTCTGCCTTGCCCTGATAGGCGATCAGCGCAATATCCGCCATCAGCTTAGCCGACTGCAGTCGGGCAAGTTTGCGTGCCAGCGCTTCACCGGCACCTTTGGCGATATATTTTGCTGTATCTGCGGTAATCAGATCCGCAATGAAATCAGGCATCAGCTCTTCGAGCTTCGGCTCCAGCGCCATGCGTGTCCGCTTCACCGCGCTGACCATTTCACTCAAAGTCGCATCAAAACGGTTATTGCGCAGCACCCATGCGGTGGTTGAGAACAGCATTTCCCCAACCAGCGCATAGAATTCATTCTGCACTTTGCCCGGAATCTTATTATCCAGCGCATTGATCGCCTGATAGAGTTGCTCGGTTTCAAAACCATCAGCCACAGCTACATAAGACCGCAAAATTTCTGCCGGTGCCTCAGCTGTCAGATCATTCAGACGACTGATAAATGTCGGCCCGCAACGATTGATGGCATCATTGGACAGAAGCGTTGCAATGATTTCGCGATGCAGACGGTGATGAGTAATATCCTTGGCAAAACGCTCCTGCATTTCCTGCGGGAAATAGCCGAACAGGCGTGAATGCAAATAGGTATCATCCGGCAGATTGCTGGCGATCAGATCATCGGACAGTACCATTTTACCATAGGCCAGAAGCACGGCCAGTTCAGGACGGGTCAGCGCCTCTCCGCGTTTCTGGCGGTCTGCGAGCACCTGATCATCCGGCAGATATTCCACCTTGCGATCCAGCAGTTTGCGGCGTTCCAGAGACGACATCATCCGCATCAGATATGGCAGTTCGGAAGCTCCGCGTTTTTCAACCAGCGACAGAGCCAGCGGTTGCTCATAATTATTATGCAGCACCAGCGCTGCCACTTCATCAGTCATCTGTGCCAGCAGCACGTCGCGTGCTTCACGGGTCAGACGGCCATCCTGCAGGCTTGGCGTCAGAGCAATCTTGATATTGACCTCAACGTCCGACGAATTCACGCCGGCCGAATTGTCAATCGCATCGGTATTACAACGACCGCCATTGAGGCTATATTCAATACGACCGCGCTGGGTGGCACCCAGATTGGCACCCTCACCGATCACTTTGGCGCGAACCTCACGACCGGTAATACGGATCGCATCATTGGCACGGTCACCAACTTGCGCATCACTTTCTTCGTTCGCACGAATATAAGTGCCGATACCGCCGAACCACAGCAGATCAACCTGCGCACGCAGGATCGCACCGATCACTTCATTCGGGCTTGCCGTCAGTTTACCCAGACCAATGGCCTCGGCTGCCGCTTCAGAAAGCGTAATCACCTTCTGCGAGCGGCTGAATACACCGCCACCGGCAGAGATTTTTGAGCGGTCATAATCCTGCCAGCTGGAGCGCGGCACATTAAACAGACGCTGACGTTCCACAAAACCGATATCGGTATCCGGCATCGGATCAATAAAGATATCGCGATGGTCAAATGCAGCTACCAGTTTGATTTTCGGCGACAGCAACATGCCGTTACCGAACACGTCACCGGACATATCGCCCACACCGGCAACAGTGAATGGCGTGGTCTGGATATCAATATCCATTTCGCGGAAATGACGCTTCACTGCCTCCCATGCGCCACGGGCGGTAATGGCCATTTTCTTATGGTCATAACCGGCTGAACCACCGGAAGCAAAAGCATCATCCAGCCAGAAATGTTGTGCCTGACTGATCGCATTGGCCGTATCGGAGAAAGTGGCTGTGCCCTTATCCGCCGCAACCACGAAATACGGATCATCACTGTCCTGACGGATAACATCGACCGGCGGCACGATCTTGCCTTCGATAATATTATCGGTGATCGAAACCATGGTGGAAATGAAAGTAATGTAAGCAGCGCGTCCAGCTTCAAATACCGCATTGCGATCACCGCCAACCGGCAGACGCTTCGGATAGAAACCGCCCTTGGCACCACCCGGCACAATCACCGCATTCTTCACCTGTTGTGCCTTCACCAGACCCAGCACTTCTGTGCGATAATCCTGCGCACGATCAGACCAGCGCAGACCACCACGCGCCACAGCGCCAAAGCGCAGGTGAACACCTTCCACTTCCGGCCCGTAGACGAAGATTTCACGGTAAGGGCGTGGTTCCGGCAGGCCGTCAACAGCACGCGGGTTAAGCTTGATCGCCAATGTCACCGGCGCATTGCCGTCCTTATCATGCATATAGGCATTGGTGCGCAGAGAAGCTTCAACCAGATTACGGTAACGGCGCAAAATCTGGTCATCATCAATGCTCGGTACTGCCTGCAAAGCTGTCTCAATGGCTTCAACAACAGCGCGTTCTTTCGCTTCTGTATCCGCCTGTTTTGCCAGTGCCGGATTAAAGCGCAGGTCAAACAATGTGTAGAGATGCGCGGCAATATCGGGATAACGATTGAGCGTTGCAGCAATAAAGTCCTGCGAATAGGTAATACCGGCCTGCTGCAGATAACGGCCATACATACGCAGGATCATGATCTGACGTGCTGTCAGACGTCCGCTCTGGGCAAGGCCATTATAACCGTCATTATCCGCCTGTCCGCTCCATACGGTGCGGAACACATCATCCAGCAGATCACCATCATCGCTGAGATCAACGGCTTTGTCCGATGCGCTGACAATCAGCATATCATGGACATGCACCATGTTCTTACCACCGGTTGCCGTCTGCACCGGCAGAGCGAAGGTCTGCTCACTGATGACACGGAAACCCATATTCTCCAGCAGCGGCACGCGCTGCGACAGCGCCAGTGCCTCACCGAAATGATAGAGTTTCAGGAAAGCCGCCTGCGGTTCCTGTGTGTCATAACGATAAAAATCAACATAAAGCGGGTTTTCTTCGATCAGCGCCTCAATACGTACGGCATCAACAAGTGCTTCGGACTCATTAAAAGTCTCACGATAGGATTCCGGAAAACCGGAAGCCAGACTGATCACACGCGGGGCGAAAGTCTGTGAGCTTTCCTCTGCCGCATCACGCACACCATCTTCCCATGTGCGAACGAAACTGCGGATCTGCTTTTCCAGAGCCTCGCGAGCCATTTCGCTCACGCTGCCGTCATGGCGGCGGATGATGAACTGAACGCGGGTCACGCCTTTATCAAGGAACACCGGATGGAATTCCACGGATTCCCCGTGATAAACATCCATCAGATAGTTGCTGATCGCCTCACGCACCACTGAGTCATAACGGTCACGCGGCAAATAGACCAATACACTGACAAAACGGCTGAAACGGTCAATGCGCGGCAATACGCGGACACGTGGACGTTCATCCAATGCCACGATCAGTTCAGCATGATCGGTCAGGGCATCCAGATCAATCTGGAACATATCATCACGCGGATAATCTTCCAGCACTCGCACCAGAGCCTTGCCGGAATGGTCAGCAGCATTGAAGCCCAGACGACCGATCACCGCTTCCGCTTTACCGCGCAGATAAGGAATCGTGCTCAGGAAAGATGTATAGGCCGTCGAAGTAAACAACCCGACCAGACGCATTTCGCCGGTTACTTTGCCATCTGCATCAAACAGTTTGATACCGATATAGTCGATATATTCGCGGCGATGGACGAGCGAGCGGCTGTTGCCTTTGGTAATCAGCAGGCTTTCAGAACCTTTGAGGAAGTCCTGCAATTCCTGTGCGATCGAAGCATTATCCTGCCCCTGACGCAAAACACGAACGGCTTCATCACGCAGAATCCCCAGTGATGGTGCATCAGCCTGAATAAGCGTACCCTGAGCCGCATCGTAACGAAATTCACGCATACCCAGAAATGTAAAATTACCATCGCGCAGCCATTTGAGCAGCGCAATAGCTTCACGACCTTCCGCTGTTTCCGGCAGACCTTTGACAGCGCTGTAAGAGGCAATCACCTCATCAAGACGCGCCAGCATCGGTTTCCAGTCACTGACAGCAGCATAAACCTGCCCCAGCACCATTCCGAGCGCCTGCTCCAGAGCTGTTCTTGCGCTTTCATCCAGTTGTGGCAGATGCAGCTGAATAACACTGACCTGTTCCGTTCCTGCCACGGATTTACCGGAGGTTGCTTCGCCATGAACCTCATAGCTGCTGCCATTAAAGGCAACATTGAGTACCGGATGCACAACCATATAGATCATGCCGGAGCGCTCGAGAATTTCCGCCATCGTCGAATCAAGCAGAAACGGCATATTGCGGTTGATCAGAGTTACAACTGTCAACGGACGACCGCGACGGCGCAGAATACTGTCATTATCGACGCTGATGACAGGCTTATCGGCCTGATAGGAACCAAGAGCTTTCAAAGCGAGCTTGGCAGCTTCTTCCATATCACCGGCATCATAGGCGGCAATATCTTCCGCCGGTGCCCATTCAAACAACAGCTTGGCGAACTGAGAAGCTACAGGCTCAGAGATATTCTGATAATCGACAACGAATTTGGTCTGAGCGGTATGGTCTGTATCGGCACTCACTGTAAAACTCCTCATTATACAGACCGCCTCTGCCTAAATTACCTTCGGCCTGCTCTTTCTCTCAAATAACAAGCAAATTGTGACAAAAGAACCGTTTTTTTCGATTTTTTCACCCGCAAACAAGCAAAAGTGAAATTAAATCGTTCTTAAAAATCATAAACCCGCTGCAAAAATAAAAATCAGCGGTGGATAAAATTCTTATAGTTCCACCAGATGGTCTTCCAGCTCGTTTTTGTCGCCATCCTCTTTAGGAAAATGCTGTGCCAGCAGATTGCCGGCTTTGGCAATCGACTCAACAAACCCTTCCGCAACACTTCCCTGTGCTGCATGACGACTAAGCGTGGCAACAATCGCATTCCATTCCTGCTGATCGACCCGCTCATTAATTCCCGCATCAGCCACCACTTCCGCATAGCGCTCAGCGAGGGAGACGAATAACAGGATACCCGTGCGTTTATTGGTCAGATGCACATTACGGGCGATAAATTGTTGCAAGGCATTCAGATGTGCCCGCCGGTAGCGCACCCGATGCGGCACCAGCACCATGCGCAATGCAGGTACAAAAGCCAAAAGCGCAACCAGACATATGAAGGCCGCCAGAATAGCCAGTGCGAATTTCGGCAGTGACAGATCAAACCAGTAATAATGCGCCACAAAGGCAGCAATCACTGCCGTGATGATCATACCACAACAAGCAATAAAACCCGCCACATAAAAATAATCATCGCTGCGCTGCGCCAGAACAGCATAAATTTCGCCGCCTGTTTGCGCTTCCGCATCGCGAATGGCAGAGGCAATACGCTGACGGTCTTCCTGAGAAATATGGTTACGCTGAGAATGTGTCATAGCCCTGCCCCTTTACCAGCTGCCCGATGCGCCGCCACCACCCGATGAACCACCGCCACCGGAAAAGCCGCCACCACCCGATGAACCACCGCCAAAGCCACCACCGAAACCACCTCCATAGCCGCCGCGCCCTGAAGAACCACCGCCGCCGCCCAATGCAATCGTCACACCCAGCCATTCATATCGGCCGGGGCCGATTTTTCTGCCGAAAACCGGAGCCAGCAAAGTAAAACCAAAACCGCCGAAAAAAATACTGATCCAGAAAATCAGAAAAATAACTTCAATCCAGTCCGTCTGGTCAGCAGCCTCTTTTTGATTGTGTTTTGCACGCGCCTGTAATTCCGCACCTTCTCCGCGCAGAACCTGCAAAATATCATCGGTACCTTTGGTAATGCCGGTGCCATAGTCGCCATTGCGGAATTCAGGAATGATCGCATTCTGGATAATGATTGCCGAGAGAGCATCCGTTACCGTGCCCTCCAGACCATAGCCGACCTCAATACGCACTTTGCGTTCATTGGGCGCTACCAGCAGCAAAATACCGTTATTCTCGCTCTTCTGGCCAATACCCCATGCACGATAGAGCCGGTTAGCATAGGTCTCAATATCCATACCATTGAGGCTTGGAACCGTTGCCACCACAATCTGATCGGATGACTCTTTTTCATAGGCGCTGAGTTTGGCAATCAGCTCCTGCTGCTGCGCAAAGGACAGCACCCCCGCCGCATCAACCACACGATCGGTTAAAGCAATAGCCGGTTTATCCGTGCTTTGCGCATAGGCCAGATTTGCAAATGCCAGCAGCAGCACCGCCAGAAACATTTTCAGTGCAAACCGGAAAGCAGCTTGTTCCGGAATGATACGCAGACCGGCGAGACGGGCAGAAATCATACCATTCTCCTAAATTGCCAGCAAAAGTTGAACGGGCAGGATTTCTCCTGCCCGCTGTCATCAGTTGAACTGTACTTTAGGAGCGGCCTGAGAAGCCGGATCAATGGTGAAAGTCGGCATCGGCTCATTGTTCCAGAACCACAATGTCTTCCACAACATGGTCGGCATGGTCTTCAGGCCGGTATTATAAACGCGTACCGCTTCAATATAATCGCGACGTGCCACAGCAATACGGTTTTCAGTACCTTCCAGCTGTGATTGCAGCGCGAGGAAGTTCTGATTGGCTTTCAGATCAGGATATTTCTCAACCACAACCATTAGACGGGACAGAGCACTGCTCAGATTGGCCTGATTATCCTGGAACTGTTTGAACAATTCCGGATTATTCAGCATTTCCGGAGAAATCTGTGTCTGCGTTGCCTTGGAACGGGCTTCAATCACCGCAGTCAGCGTTTCCTGCTCATGGGCAGCATAGCCTTTAACGGTCTCCACCAGATTAGGAATAAGATCGGTACGGCGCTGATACTGGTTCAGTACCTCGCTCCATGCCGCTTTTGCCTTTTCCTCATTGGTCGGAATAGTGTTGAAGCCGCATGCTGCCAGAAGCGGCATGAACATCAACACAACAAGTGTAAGCAGCGAGCGCAGTTTCAGCGGAAATGTTGTTACAACAGAAGTCTGACCGGTCATGGATATCTCCTCATCTTGCACAAGTTTCGCGCAGATCATTGATTATAAATAAACCGCAAAATCCCATTTGAAAATACACACTTAATAAATATGAAAAATACAAATAATGCGCAGCTTTTCAAACCGGTCTTTTAAGACAAAAAAATACCGTGCCGCTTTACAGAGGCACGGTATTTTAATCACGGATATTAACCCGCAAAAACTCTATTTTTATTTAGCGCATTATCCTACGCAAAACCGGTACCCACTTTTGCTGGAAATGCTTTGCTCAGAATTACTCTGCAGCCGGAGCTTCTTCAGCAGGCGCAGCAGCGGCAGCAGCTGCTGCTTCAGCGGCTTCTGCAGCCTTTGCAGCGGCTTCTTCTTCAGCCTGCTTAGCCATTGCCAGACGTTCCTGAGCTTTTTTGCCTGGTACGCCTTTGGTTGGGTTGTTGCCGGCTTCACGCTTGGCAATACCAGCCTGATCGAGGAAGCGCAGAACGCGGTCTGTTGGCTGCGCGCCGTGACCGATCCAATACTGAATGCGTTCTGCATTAACAACAACGCGCTCTTCTTTGTTAGCAAGAGTTGCATTCCATGAACCCAGCTTTTCGATGAAACGGCCGTCGCGTGGTGCGCGAACGTCTGCAACAACGATGTGGTAGTAAGGGCGCTTCTTGGAGCCGGCGCGTGCCAGACGGATTTTCAGGGACATAGTGTTTTCCTTAAAGTTTATGTCGTGTCACTTAAACAGTAACAATTTCTGAAATACGACCGTTAAAACGATCGCAATGGTTTTTTACACCGCAAAACGAACATCACTGTCCGGTATGGTTTGCGGCGGTATGCTCATGATGCCGGATCACTTCCTTCACGATGAAGTTCAGGAATTTCTCAGCAAAATCAGGGTCGAGACTGGCGTCCTGCGCAAGGTTACGCAGACGTTCCACTTGTCGTTTTTCACGCGCCGGATCAGCAGCGGCCAGACCGCGCTCGGCTTTCAGAACACCGACAGCTTTGGTGCAGCGAAAACGCTCGGCAAGCATATGGATCAGCGCCGCATCAATATTATCGATAGATGCACGCAAAGCGAGCAGTTCGGCAGGAATTGTCTGTTGTTCGCTCATCGTGCTCACTTCTTCTTAGGCAGGCCAGGCAGACCACCGCCAAGACCAGGAAGTTTCGGACCGCCAAGGCCAGGCAATCCCATCCCTTGACCACCACCGAGACCCGGCATACCGCCGCTCTTACCAAAACCGGCTGCTTCAGCCTGTTTCTGCAGAGCTTCCAGCTGTTTCGGGTCCATTTTAGACAGATCCGGCATTCCGCCCCCGAGGCCACCCATACCGCCGAGACCACCAAGTCCCATTTTACCGGCAAGGCCGCCCATCATCTGTTTCATCATGCCGCCTTTGCCTTTGCCCATGACTTTCATCATGTCAGCCATCTGGCGATGCATTTTCAGAAGCTTGTTAATGTCAGCAGCATTGCTGCCGGAACCTTTGGCAATACGCTGCTTGCGGCTGTGCTTCAGCAAATCCGGATTGGCGCGTTCAGCCTTGGTCATAGAACCGATAATTGCGAGCTGGCGGTCAAACAGCTTGTCATCAAGACCGGCAGCTGCTGCCTTGTCTTTCATGCCAGCCATACCCGGCATCATACCCATGATACCGCCCATACCACCCAGCTTTTTCATCTGCTTGAGCTGCTCGGCCAGATCATTGAGATCGAATTTGCCGGCCTGCATTTTCTTGGCCATTGCCGCTGCTTTTTCAGCATCAATGGTTTCAGCCGCTTTTTCGACGAGCGAAACAATGTCACCCATGCCGAGAATACGGTCTGCAATACGCTTCGGATAAAACTCCTCCAGCGCATCCATTTTTTCGCCGGTAGCAATCGCTTTAATCGGCTTGCCGGTAACCGCGCGCATCGAAAGCGCCGCACCACCGCGACCGTCACCGTCCATACGGGTCAGAACGATACCGGTAATACCAACGCGCTCATCAAAGTTACGCGCCAGATTAACAGCGTCCTGACCGGTCAGGCTGTCGGCAACCAGCAGAATTTCATGCGGATTGGCGGCTTTGCGGATATCCGCCATTTCCACCATCAGCGGTTCGTCAATATGCGTACGACCCGCAGTATCGAGGATCACCACATCATGACCACCGAGCTTCGCAGCCTGTACGGCGCGCGCGGCAATCTCAACCGGTGACTGACCGGCAATAACCGGCAATGTGTCAACACTGGTCTGAATACCGAGCTGGCGCAACTGTTCCTGCGCGGCAGGACGGCGCGTATCCAGCGAGGCCATCAGAACTTTTTTCTTCTGGCGATCTGTCAGGCGCTTGGCAAGCTTACCGGTGGTGGTGGTTTTACCCGACCCCTGCAAACCGACCATCATGATCACAACCGGTGCCGGTGCATTCAGGTCAATGGACACACCTTCGGTGCCAAGCATTTCCACCAGTTCGTCATGGACGATCTTAACGACCATCTGACCAGGCTTGATGCTTTTCAGAATTTCCGCACCAACCGCTTTTTCACGTACGCGGTCAGTAAATGAGCGAACCACTTCCAGCGACACATCCGCTTCAATCAGCGCACGGCGCACTTCTCGCAACGCGCCTGCAACATCGGACTCGGAGAGAGCCCCGCGTCCGGTCAGACCGTTCAGAATAGAGCCAAGACGCTCCTGAAGTGATTCAAACATCCAAATTTCCCAATCTCTGTTCAGACCGGTCATGTGCCGGATCTGAGTGCAGGTTCATCCCGAAATCATATATGACAGACGGTTTATAAACCGGAGCTGCATCCAAAGCAAAACAGCACCCGAGGGCGCATTGCGCTGTCGGATGTTGACCTCCGGGATCTCTTTATACCATACGGGTCCCGGTCGGCTGCCTGAGAACATATACTCATAGCGGAATTATCGCGCGTTCTTTACATGATCTGCAGTTTATGAGTCAAGCTTTTGCTGCGTCCTTTACAGAGGAAGCAATCATCAGACGCGTGATTAAATATAAAATGCTTCCACCCATTTTAAACTGTGACCTAAAAAACGCGGTCAGTCTCAAACGGGACTGTACAAAAACATTGCGCCTCATTCAGACCACATTCAACAGACATCGCCGTCATTCATATATATACAAGCCGGAATTATATTTTCTGTAAAACCCTGTTAACCATATAAATCTATAAAGCATCCGAGCAAAGTTCTAACGAGGCAGCTTCATGCAGTCAAAGACTATCAAATCTTCTCTCCGCCAGTTGGCAATTCGTGTAATCGGCGGATCAATCGCTGTGCTGGCCGTTTCCGGCGTTGCACAGGCAGCCCAGTGCGGCAATACCGGCGCTGGCTTTCCGGCATGGGTGCAGGGCTTCAAACAGGAAGCAGCAGCGCGCGGCATCAAAGGCAATGCATTGTCCGCTCTGGACAATGTAAAATACGCAACAGCAACCATTAATGCTGACCGCAACCAGAAAAGCTTCAAGCTGTCACTCGACGACTTCATGAAGAAACGCGGTTCAACCACAATCATCAATCGTGGTAAAACCCTGAAAAAGCAGAATGCAGCCCTGTTCGCCAAGATTGAACAGCGCTACGGCGTTCCTGCCGGCCCGTTGCTGGCCATCTGGGGCATGGAAACCGGCTTTGGCAATTATCTTGGCAAACAGCACACGCTTTCAGCTGTTGCAACACTGGCCTATGACTGCCGCCGTTCGGAATTCTTCACCAATGAACTTTATGCAGCTCTGCAGCTGATTCAGCGCGGCGATCTCAGCCCGAATGCTGTTGGCGCAATGCATGGTGAAATCGGCCAGACACAGTTCCTGCCATCCAGCGTCATTAAATTTGGTGCAGACGGTGACGGCAACGGCCATATCGACATGGTTGGCTCCCGCGCCGATGCACTGGCTTCGACCGCCAACTTCCTGAAAGCTCACGGCTGGCGCGCCGGTGCAGGCTACCAGCAGGGTCAGCCAAACTATGTGGCAATTCAGGGCTGGAACGCTGCAACCGTTTACCAGCAGGCTATTGCCATTATGGGTCAGGCCATCGACGGCAAATAATCGTCACTTAAAGACAACAAAAAACCGGCTGAAAAGCCGGTTTTTTTATTATCTGAATTCAGGTTCAGGCAGCCGGTGTTTCATTACTTTCAGGTTGCATCGGCATTTCATCCGTATCCGGACGAATAAAATCGCCGGTCTGCGAATCCATCACCCACAATTCACCGGTCGAAATATCGAACCATGCACCATGCAGGGAGAGACGACCCTTCTTCTCCAGAATATCAACGCATGGGAAACTGCGCAGATTATTCAGCGAGAAGCGGATTGAAATACGCTCAAGCGCAGTCTGCCGCTCTGTCTGTGTCATCAGCGTGTTGGATGTGACATTCTCTGCAGCCGGTGCCAGCAGGCTCATCCATTTGCCGATAAAGTCACCCGGAGACAGCGGGCTGCTATCCGTATCTAGCGCCGCTTTAATGCCACCGCATCGCCCGTGACCAAGCACAACAATATGCTTGACCTTGAGGCTCTGCACAGCGAATTCCAGTGCCGCAGAAGCAGCATGATATTCACCATCCGGCTCATAAGGCGGGATGAGATTCGCGACATTGCGCAAAACAAAGATTTCACCCGGACGGGTATTGAAAATGATTTCCGGCGCTGCGCGGGAATCACAGCAGGCAATGACCATCGTTTCCGGTGTCTGCCCCTGATCTGCGAGTTCCTTATAGCGCATTCTTTCATCGGCAAAATCCGATGCCATGAAGTTGCGGTAACCGGCGAGGAGTGTGTCTGGAAGATCTACCATGATTTTTCGATAAACCCATATTTTGCCAAGATCAATCAAAGATTAGTCAGAATTTCACACAGCACAGACATCGGGCAGAAATTACCTTGCTCAATTCACCCCGCATTTTTCGGCTCAAACCGGCAAAAACAACCTGTTTTCATCCAAAATCAGACTATTTCCGCTCTTTTTGATCGCAGCAAACAATCTATCAAAAAAAATTTTATCTACAAAAAATTTCAAGCTTTGATGCCCCACAATGCAAAAAGAGCGCCTCTAAGGCGCTCATCCCGCGACCTGGCCGTGATTTGGATGAACCAGACGACGCAACTGCACCATGGCCATCGGCCGCTCCAGACTCGCTGCATCGGCCTCCAGCATCAGTTCATCCGCACCGCGTTTCGCTGCGCGGGCAAGAATTTCAAACACGGCAGCTGTGGTCAGCTGCAATGATTTTTCTTCATTCATGCCGCTCATCTTACGGGCAAGGAACAAAGCCGAGGTCAGATCGCCCATACCATTGCCAGGTCCGTGAACTATCCGGTGTTCGGCCATCAAAGCCTGCGTCCGCGTCACCAGAACATTACTGATACTATCGCGCATCAGCGCAAAGGCAGAAGTGACCAGCATGGTCTCCGGTCCAGCACGCAACGCGGCTTCCATCAATTGCTGATTGTCAGCCGGTTCCGTTCCCGTCAACCAGCCCAGCTCATAACGGTTCGGTGTGGCGATATCGGCCAGCGGCAGCAACAGATCACGAATGGCAATGGCTGTGCTTTCCGCCACATAAAGCCCCTTCATATCCCCGATCACAGGATCGCAAATATATTGCAGGTTCGGATTTTTGGCTTTCATGGCAGCTATGAGATGCGCGACGGCTTCAACCTGCGCAGCATTGCTCATAAAGCCGGTCAGTACAGCACTCACCTCACCCAGCCATGGCGCGCGCTCCAGATCACCGATCAAGGAAGAAAACTGCGCGGCATCAGGAATAATCCGCCCCGCAGGCCCGTGCCCCGGATGCCATGGCAGAATAACGGTCGGCACAGCCCAAACCGGATAGCCAAGCCGCTCCAGTGCAAAGACAGCTGCTCTGTTGCCGATAGAGCCACGCACCACATGGCTGGAAATAACGATTACGGCATTGGTGCTTGTCGGCGCAGAAACGGTCATGGAAGATATCCGGCATGAATATAAATATGTCGCTATAGAACCCCCGCCGGATTCTATAGTAAAGTCAATTTTATAAGAAACAGGGCTACAGAGACGATAATCTGTCTTTCAGGCGTCAGCCACACTCTCTGCAGGCATCTCAACAGATGACTGATCTGCGATTTCCGGCATATGTAAACGTCGTTTATTCACATGCCCTTCCGCCTGCCCCTCGCCTTCAGAATCCGGCTTTTCGCCTTTGAAATAGAATTTCTGCCATGCCTGTTTAACAGTCTGCACATCACCATTCATAAGGTTCTGATTAAATTCCCGCCGTACCTTTGACCATGTCTCATATTCCTGCTGCAAAACCGGTGCGTCCTCGATCCTGCGGATCACCGGCTTGACCGCATCCATTTTATGATGCTCCGTCAGTTGGATAAAACAGAACGGCTCCCCTTTTTTAAAACGCACAATGCCCGGCCGTGTCATGATCCAGTTCATGGTAAAGGGAAAAGGCAGCCAGTCTGTCTCAACAAGACCGGTCAGAGGCTGAATACCATCCTTAACATGGTTGGGCGCACCACCTGCCAGCAATGCGCATTGCGGCGGTGTGCGGAACAGATAGCCGGTATGGAAAGTCACAACGCCGTGGCTGAAATGCGATTCCACAAAATGCGAAAATTCACGGTCGCGGCAAGATATAGTGACATCCGTCTTATCCTTACCGCCATTCCAGCAAATACGGATATCTGTCGGACAGAGGATTTCCCAGCCGGTCGTATTCGCCATGGTCAATGGAAGGCAGCGATAGGGAAATCGGATGTGAAAACCATCCATCCAGTCACGCTCGGCACGACCGGAAATAATCTGCGGCGCATTTTCCATGACGCGAAAACATTCCAGATACATGATGCACAACTCCGAATGTCAGAAAACACCCGTTGGCGACAGGAAGAAGTCCGGTCACCGCAGGTTGTTTATCAATGGCACGGAGCAACGGGCTTTGTTCACTGGCGGTTTTGTCAGGAAAATCCACCAATTGTGACCTTGCATGCATAATAAAACCCCCGTTTTTGCAAACGGGGTTTCAGAATGAGACGCTGCCAATATTTTGGTTATGGCGTGGCGAAAGTGGTGCTTTGCGAAAACCGGAGCGGAGCGTACTAAAATATGTGAGCCCTCATTAGCCCTGATTAGGGCTAATGAAAAACTAAAAAATGCAAGTGGAGCAAAGTGCCATTTGCAGTCCGCCAGAGCCGAAATATCAACTCATGGTCGGAATGACGAACTCTGCACCATCCTTAACACCCGACGGCCAGCGTGAGGTCACGGTTTTGGTCTTGGTGTAGAAGCGGAAAGCATCGGGGCCGTGCTGGTTAAGATCACCGAAACCGGAGCCTTTCCAGCCGCCGAATGTGTAATAGGCAATCGGCACAGGGATCGGCACATTCACACCAACCATGCCAACCTGAACACGGGAGGCAAAGTCGCGGGCGGCATCACCATCACGGGTGAAGATCGCGACACCATTGCCATATTCATGGTCATTCGGCAGGGAAAGTGCTTCTTCATAAGTCTTGGCACGGACAACGCTGAGCACAGGGCCGAAAATCTCTTCCTTGTAAATGCGCATATCTCTGGTCACATGATCGAAGAGACAACCGCCGAGATAAAAGCCGTTTTCATAGCCCTGCATTTTGAAATTGCGGCCATCAACAACCAGCTTGGCACCTTCTTCCACGCCGAGATCAACATAACCGCGTACACGATCCAGCGCCTGCTGTGTCACCAGCGGGCCGTAATCCGCAGACACATCCGTTGACGGGCCAACCTTCAGCGCTTCGACACGCGGGATGAGCTTATCCATCAGACGCTCGGCGGTGTCGTGACCGACCGGAATAGCAACCGAGATCGCCATACAACGCTCACCGGCAGAACCGTAACCGGCGCCGATCAGCGCATCCACAGTCTGATCCATATCCGCATCCGGCATAATGATCATGTGGTTTTTAGCACCACCAAAACACTGAACGCGCTTACCATTGGCGCAGCCGCGGGCATAAATATATTGCGCAATCGGGGTGGAGCCGACAAAACCGATTGCCTTGACATCAGGATCATCCAGCAGCGCATCAACCGCATCTTTATCGCCATTGACCACGTTGAAAATACCGGCTGGCAGACCGGCTTCCATAAACAATTCCGCAAAACGCATTGGCACGCCCGGATCACGCTCGGAAGGCTTGAGAATAAAGGCATTGCCGCAAGCAATCGCTGGGCCAGCCTTCCACAGCGGGATCATCGCCGGAAAGTTGAATGGCGTGATACCCGCCACAACACCGAGCGGCTGGCGCATGGAATAGACATCAATGCCGGTACCGGCAGCATCTGTAAATTCACCTTTCAGCAGATGCGGCGCACCAAGGCAGAATTCGATCACTTCCAGACCGCGCTGAATATCACCCTTGGCATCAGGAATGGTTTTACCATGTTCACGCGCCAGCAATTCCGCAAGGCTGTCATATTCGGCTTCAACCAGTTCCAGAAATTTGCGCAAAACACGCGCACGGCGCTGCGGGTTGGTCGCAGCCCAGGCAGGCTGCGCCGCCTTGGCATTTTCAACCGCTGCACGCACTTCGTCTTTGGTCGCCAGAGCAACCTGCCCCAGCACCGCACCATCCATAGGCTGATAAAATTCAGTCGTCCGGCCGCTTGCGCCTGCCACATGCTTGCCGCCGATAAAATGCCCGACCTGTCTCATCACAACTCTCTCCCGAATTTAAAATCTCTGCTCCATCATCGCCCTGCAAAAAATAGTTTTCAAGTAGGTGAAAAGCGTATCCGTTGTGCAAAAATATATATAAGCTTAAGCCATGAACTGGGATGATATTCGCATATTTCTGGCTGTTGCCCGCTCCGGACAAATTCTCGGCGCGGCCAA
Source organism: Pseudochrobactrum sp. XF203 (assembly GCF_020341615.1). Classification (NCBI taxonomy): domain Bacteria; kingdom Pseudomonadati; phylum Pseudomonadota; class Alphaproteobacteria; order Hyphomicrobiales; family Brucellaceae; genus Pseudochrobactrum; species Pseudochrobactrum sp. XF203. Next base: position 3,029,283 of record NZ_CP084392.1, read on the forward strand.
GAAGCTCGGCCTTAATCACACAACAGTCTCACGCAGGCTCACAGCACTTGAAGGCAGCCTGAAAACCACATTACTCAACAGGCGCACCAATGGCTCGGAACTCACGCAGGCCGGTGAAGAGTTTCTGCTCTCCGCAGAAAAAATGGAAGCAGAAATGCTCAGCGCCCATGCCCATCTGGCCAATGCGGATATTACTGTGGCCGGTACAATCAGGATCGGCGCACCGGACGGCTTCGGTGTGAATTTTCTCAGCCCGAGACTGGCACGTTTCTCAGCGCTCTATCCCGATCTGACCATTCAGCTCGTGCCCGTTCCCCGCTCTTTCTCACTCTCACGCCGTGAGGTTGATATTGCCATCAGTGTCGAGCGACCAGAGACCGGCAGACTGATCGCCCGTAAACTCACCGGTTATAATCTCGGCCTTTATGTGCACAAAGACTATCTTGAACGCTATGGCACACCGCAAACTGTTGAGGATTTAAATCATCACCGGCTGATCGGTTATGTGGAGGATCTGGTTGCCACACCGACACTGGATTATGCACGGGAAATCAGCCGCGACTGGCAGCCTGCCTTTGAGGTTTCCAGCGCTTTGGGACAGGTTGAAGCTGTCAAAGCCGCAGCCGGCATCGGTATTTTACACGGTTTCATTGCCCGCGAATATTCCGATCTGACCGAAATATTGCCCCATAAACGTATCAAGCGCTCCTACTGGCTGTCTTATCATGAAACAGCCCGCACCTTGCGCCGCATCCATATTGTTGCGGATTACATTTCCGGTCTGGTGGAGCAGGAGCGCCATTTATTTATTTAGGCGCGATGCTCACTTCTCTTTGAGCCGGTAAAAGACCAGCATCAGTGTCAAAACTGCGACGGGCAGTAAAAGCGACCAGATACCTGTGCCGGTATATAAAACGGCCCCGCAGGCTGCACCAAAGACCAGCGAAAGCCACACATAAATATGCTGCAGCCAGCGGTAACGCGGAGCCTGTCCGCGTAAACTATGCGCCAGATCATTGGCTGCGTTAAAAATCGTTCCGGTCACAAAAGTTGTACCAAGCCGTGCTGCCCCATGCGGTTTAAACACAGCATTTTGCGCACCCATTGCCGCCGCCAGCAAAATGACCGGTATTGATGCCAGTCCTTGGATCTGACCAAGCAGCATGGTGCTTAAGAGAAGCGTGATAACCAGCAGCATAACCCGTGCTGAATACCAGTGTTGCTCACGGGCACTGATAAAAGACGCAAGAAACGCCCCGCTGAAAAACAGCCCGATCAGCAGCAGCGGCATAAACAGGCTTTGTCCACGCAGCAATTGCAGCGCGCGACCATCGGGCCCGCTCATTGCCAGCCCGAGCTGCGTTGTATTTCCGCTCATGAAAGAGGCAAAATAACCGCCCAGCTCAATGAAAGCGAGCGCATCAACAAAACCGGCAACGGCAGTGAGAACCAAACCGGTCAGCAAACGGGCGGGAGGCGTCATCACAACTCACTAAAACAAGCGTCAAAACAAATGAAAGCCCGCCGGACTCTGTTCCGGCAGGCTGTAATAATGAATTTTAAAAGATCACGCTCGTTTTACAAGTCTCAGTATAACCAGCAAGATAACAGCACCGATAAATGCATTCACAATTGCGGCAATGACACCGCCGCCAATCGCGAAACCAAGACGCGGCAACAACCAGCCAGCCAGAAACGCGCCGATCACACCAACGACGAGATTTCCGAGCAAGCCGAAACCACCACCGCGCACGACCTGACCCGCGAGCCAGCCGGCGACGAGACCTACGATAAGAAAGACCAGTAAACTTTCTGCACCCATTATTATCTCCGATATTAATTGCTGCCTGTTTCAGAATTTACTGCATTCCGCTCATTATTCCGACAACAATGACCGGTCGCATCATCAGGATAACGCATTAAAGACCACATGGCTGCATAATAAAATCAATAAATATAACAGGATCAGAGCAGTGCCGGTAAAATCAGGAGCCGGTTTTTCATAAACACAAGGCACAGACATAAACAGACGATACAAAGCCCGGCTTTACAAATTAACACTATTTTAAGAAACGCCTTATTTTCATCCTCAAAATCAGAGATACTGCCTTCCAAATATTCCGCTTGTTAAAATCGTGTAAATTTATACATTTGCTAAAGTACAAGCTCGCATGGGGGATACGCAGGTGGAAGCCAGATGGGATACCTCAGTCAGTAATCTTTTCGGATTGTCCGAAGCATCTTCATTATTTCAGGCTGTTTTACCGCGCTTTACAATCATGAACGGACAAAATGATCCTGTTCTTGATAATCTGGTAGCGCTGACTGCCAGACTCTGCGACGCACCGGTCGCGGCTATCAATCTCATTTCCCAAGAGCAGCAGATTTTTAAAGCCGTTTACGGCCTGACGCTGAACGCCCCTCCTCCCGGACATAATTTTTGCCGCCAGACATTGCTCGCCGATGATATTTTTATCGTCAGCGATGCAAGCACAACGCCGCTCTTTGCCGGTGAACCGTTTGTAACCGGCACCTCACCTTACCGTTTTTATGCCGGAATAAAACTGACCGGCCATGACGGCACCATTTTCGGCACGATGCTGATACTCGATAAAAAGCCGCGTCATTTATCTGCCGAGCAACTCAAGGATTTTCGCAGGCTGGCACAGATTGCCGGTTCGCATATGGAAATGCAGGCGCGCCATCACCGGCAGCAACACAAAGAGCAGTTGAACCAGCTTATTATCGATAATGCGCTGGACTATGCGATTATCACCACAACACTGAGCGGTCAGGTCACCAGCTGGAATGCAGGTGCGCGCAGATTATTCGGCTGGACAGAAGAGGAAGTGCTGAAATCTTCAGTCGATATCCTGTTCACACCGGAAGAGCGTGAGAAAAATGTACCGGAAATGCGCCGTGTCAGCGCCTTGCATCACAAACAGGATGCGGTGGAGCGCTGGCATATGCGCAAGGATGGCAGCCGGTTCTGGGCAAGCGGCCAGCTTTTGCCACTCTACGATCAGGACGGGCATATGCAGGGTTTTCTCAAAATCCTCATGGACCGCACATTTGTTCGCGAGCAGCAGGAGCGCCTGCGCGAACAGGAAGAAATGCTTCGTCTTTCTCAGGAGGCCGGCGGGATCGGGGCATTCGATATAAATCTGATCAGCCGCACCATCACTGTCACCAACCAGATCCGGCAGATTTACGGTATTGCGCCGGACACCAATATTACGATTGAGCTTTTTGAAAAGCTGATGTCGCCCCGCAATTGTGACGAGCACAAAACCGATATGGCAAAATCCGGTTCTCTGGCTTTGCCCCGTTCCGGCTATAGCGAATATCTTATTCACCGGCTGGATAATAATGAACAACGCTGGGCTGCACTTTCAACGGAACTCATCAGTGACGATCAGGGTGCTGTGGTGCGTATGCGCGGTATCGTACAGGATATTACAAACCGCAAAAATGCAGAAGAACAACAGGCTATGCTGACCGCAGAACTGGCCCATCGCAGTAAGAATATTCTTGCGGTTATTCAGGGCATTGCCAATCAGACACTGCGCAGTACGACCAGCGCGGAAGATGCAAGAGCCGCCTTCGAAGCCCGTATTATGGCGCTGAGCAAAGCACAGGACGTGCTGACCCAAGGGGCAAAATCTGTCAGTGCCGAACTTGCGGATATTGTCACCAACAGCCTGTCCGTTCATGCCGGAACCGGTGAAAAACGCATAAATATCAGCGGCATTCCCGTTACGCTTGGGTCACGGCAGGCCTTATCCATGGTCATGGCTCTGCATGAGCTTGGTACCAATGCTGTCAAATATGGTGCACTCTCCACACCTGACGGACATATCGAAATCAGCTGGCGCGTGGAAAATGGCCGTTTCCGGTTCTACTGGATAGAAAAGAACGGACCACAAGTGGAGAAGCCAGCGCGGCGCGGCTTCGGCTCGCGACTGATTGAGCGTACCCTTGCAGCCAGTCTCGGCGGCTCTGCCGAGCTGCATTATTTATCGCAGGGGCTGGAGTTCAGGCTCGATGCTCCGGCCAATAATATGCGCTACGATCCGGCATAAAAAACGCCGCTCTGTCGGACAAGATAGGCATCCAAAAGAGCGGCGTTTTTGTAAGTGATAAAACCTCAGACCAGATGTCTGAAAGCCTGAATGACTTCGTCATAAACAGGGCGCTTGAACGGAACGATCAGTTCCGGCAGCTCCATCATCGGTTTCCATGCCCACATATCAAATTCAGCATCATGTCCGCCCGGTGGCGGGTTGATTGCAATCTCGCTTTCGTCGCCTTCAAAGCGATAGGCAAACCAGCGCTGTGTCTGACCGCGATATTTGCCATTTAAGGCAATACCGATCAGATGTTCCGGCAGGTCATAATTGATCCAGTCCGGCGCTTCTGCCAAAAGGCTGACGCTACGCATTCCTGTTTCTTCATAGAGCTCGCGCAGCGATGCCGTTGCCGGATCTTCACCGGCATCAATACCACCCTGCGGCATCTGCCAAAGCTGCGTTGCACCTTCCATCTCACCATTCGGCTCAATGATGCGGCGTCCTGCCCAGACTTTGCCTTCGCTGTTCAAAACCATAATGCCCACACAAGGGCGATAAGGCAGCGATGCGAAATCACGCTTTTCAGTCATGTTTTTCATTCCGTTTATCTATCACCAGAGACAAAAAACGCGGGGACTGCCCCGCGTTTTTCTGAAGTATACAAGCTTATTGTTTATCAGGCTTTGGCAGATCTTTCTTAGGATCCGGCGGGAATGCCGCATTGGCCATTTCACCGCGCAGCAGCTTCAGAGCTTCGCCCAGCTGAATATCGTCCTTTGGCTCCAGCGGCACATAGGCCGAAGAACCTGAACCACTGTCATCTTCCTCAGCACCCTTGATATGGCCTTTCAGTCCGGCCTCACCCTTGGTTGTGACATCACGGCCTTTCAGCTCATCCGGCAGCGGCTGTTCCACCTTGATATCCGGTGTAATGCCCTTGCCCTGAATCGACTTGCCCGATGGGGTGTAATAGAGCGCTGTCGTCAGACGCAGCGAGCCGTTTTCACCAAGCGGAATGATGGTCTGCACGGAGCCCTTACCGAAGGACTGTGTACCCAGAACCGTTGCACGGCGATGATCCTGCAAGGCACCGGCCACAATTTCAGACGCACTGGCCGAGCCGCCATTGATCAGAACGATAACAGGTTTGCCTTTGGTCAGATCGCCTGCGCGGGCATCAAAACGGGTAACATCCTGAGGGTCACGGCCACGGGTTGAAACAACCTCACCCTTATCAAGGAACGCATCCGATACAGACACAGCCTGATCGAGCAAACCACCCGGATTGAGACGCAGATCGAGCACATAGCCTTTGAGCTTGTTCTCAGGAATCTGTGACTGAATATCCTTGATCGCTTTTGTCAGATCGTCAGAGGTTTTCTCGGTGAAGGAAATCACACGCAGATAACCGACATCATTCTCAACGCGGTAGCGGACAGCTTTGACCTTGATGATTGCGCGTTTGATCGACAGTTTGATAGGCTTGTCTGCCCCCTGACGGATCAGGGTCAGTTCAATCGCCTCATCAACCGGCCCGCGCATCTTGTCGACAGCATCATTCAGCGACAAGCCGCGCACTTCCGCGCCATTGATCTGCGTGATCAGGTCACCGGCGAGAACGCCGGCTTTCGATGCCGGTGTATCATCAATCGGTGCAATGACCTTAACCAGATCATTTTCCATAGTCACTTCGATACCAAGACCGCCGAACTCACCCTTTGTCTGCACGCGCATATCCTGCGCGGCTTCAGGGTTGAGATAAGAGGAATGCGGATCAAGCGAGGTCAGCATACCGTTGATGGCGGTTTCTATCAGCTTCTTATCTTCCGGCGGCGTCACATATTGCTGGCGCACACGTTCAAAAATATCGCCGAAAATTGCGAGTTCTTTATAGGTATCATTACTGGCAGCATTTGCACTTGAAGCCGGAGCCCCCTGCACAGCAACCATCGCCGAAGCCCCCATCAAGGCACCTGCGAAAAGAAGCGACAGTTTACGTATCATCTTGTGTCCTTCCGGAATGCCTGTCGGTCCACCACGGGGTCGGATCGACGGATTTCCCATCTTTTCGAAATTCTATGTAAAGCATCGGTGAAGAATTACCACTCCCCAGTGAAGCAACACTGGTTAAAAGCTTATCTCCCATGGTTCCGACCGGCTCACCCGCCAGCACAAACCGGCCCTGCGCAACATTGATTCTGCTTAATCCTGCCATCACGATATGATATCCGCTGCCAACATCAAGGATTAAGAGTTGTCCGTAGGAACGAAAGGGCCCCGCATAAAGTACAACGCCATCAGAAGGTGACGTAATCGTGGCGTTTTGCGGCGTTTGCAGCATTTCTCCTGCACGCGGGCGGCCAAAATCATCTTTCTGACCGAATTTTTGTACGATCTTACCGCTGGCCGGTAGCACAAGTTGCCCGCGCAGAGATGCAAAATTCGCACGGGACACCAGCGAATTCTCGCCGGACTGTGCTGCGCGCTCCTGCCCGTCGGCCAGTCGCTGCTGCTCGGCATCGCGTGCGGCATCCGCTGCCATGCGGACTTTATCCATTCGCTCCTGCAACGAGGCAATCAGATCTTTCAGGCTGGTTGCTTTTTTAGCCAGTTCTGCGGCATGGGCACGTTCAGTCTGCAATTCTTCTTCAGACTGGCTGTAAAGCTTTTGCTTTTCTTCCAGCAGCAGTTCCTGTTTCTGGCGCTCTTCAAGTTGCGCAGTGCGGCTGGCAATCAGCCGCTCCTGCTCATCTTTGATCGAAGCCTGCAAGCGCTGCATCTCTTTCAGATCAGCCATCAGTTCCAGCGTCTGCGCCCGCATTTCCGGTACCACCGCACCGAGCAGCACGGCAGAACGCACAGAGGACAACGCATCATCAGGGCGCACCAGAATAGCAGGCGGCGGGTTCAGACCCATACGCTGCAAAGCTGCCAGTACTTCCGCCAGAACTTTACGGCGGGAACGCAAGGATAGCCGGATACCGTCTTCCTGCTCGCTGAGCGCAGTCAGTTTCTGCCCCGCGGCCTCAATATCTTCCGAGAGTTTCTTGTCTGTCTTGGCAGACTGGATCAATGCGGCGGTAATGGTTGCCTGATCTTTTTTCAGTTCTGAAACGCTTGTTTCCAGCTGCTGCAGCTTTTCTTTGGAAAGCGCAATCTCGCTGTTAATAGCATCCAGACTGCCCGAGACTTTTTGATGCTGTTCTTCCAGCGGTACCGGCGGCGGAGCAGATGGTGCTGCCTCCTGCGCAAGAGCCGGAACCGGCAACAGCAGCAACAAACCGGCAGAAAACACGCATCTGACCTGTCCGGCACAAATGCGGCTCATCTTAAAAAGCCGGAAGGAAATGCTGCTATTATTCATCAAAATTCGAATACTGATCCGTTGCGATCACTCAGTTATAGCGGTGAATCTATAACAAAGATTATCCGTGTCAAAATCCGTCTGTAAATGCTCTATTTATTTGTGATTATGCGTATCTTATCTGATCGGGGGATAAAAAATCAGTCCGGTGAACTGATTTCCCCGCGTAGGCGCTTCGCACTTTTCGGGATACGTTCAAATTACACCCGATGATACGGATGTCCGGAAAGAATAGTCACCGCACGGTATAATTGCTCGGCAATCAGAATACGTGCCAGCTGATGCGGCCAGGTCATCTTGCCCATCGCCAGCACCAGATCAGCCCGCGCCCGTAATTGCGGATCATGACCGTCCGGCCCGCCGATCGCTAAAATCAACTGTCTTTTGCCGCCGTCACGGATTTTTCCCATTTGCTCGGCAAAGGCTTCAGAGCCAAGTTCTTTGCCGCGCTCATCCAGCAGGATCAGCGCTGCGCCATTATCCAGTGCTTCATAAACACGTGCAGCTTCATCGGTCTTGCGCTGATCCGCATTGCCGCCCCTGCTTTCGGTAATCTCACTGACGCCGGTAAACTCAAATCCCAAGGCCGTTCCGGACTTGGCAAAACGGTCAAAATAACGCTCGGCCAGTTCCCGTTCGGGACCGGCTTTCATTTTTCCAACCGCAAAAACTGTAACACGCATAATCAAAAAACCTCTGCCTGCCATAGCATGTCAGGCAGTTTAAGCAGCATGCCGTCACAATCCGGCATGCCTGATCTTACAAATCATCGTGCAAATTAATGCACTGACTTTTTACGCGGATTAAATTCATCCGCTTCCGGTGTGAGCCAGATTTTTTCGATATTATAGAACTCACGGACTTCCGGATGGAAAATGTGGATGATGATATCACCCGTATCAACCAGAACCCAGTCTGCTGCTTCAAGACCTTCGATCTGAACATCACGCACACCGATTTCTTTCAGCGCACGCAGCATATGATCGGCCACAGCACCGACATGGCGCTGGGAGCGACCGGAAGCGATCACCATATAATCGCCCAAAGCGGATTTACCGCGCAGATCAATGGAAATGATATCTTCTGCCTTGGAGTCATCAAGGCTTGCAAGCAGAACCTCTAAAGCATGAGACACAGTGGCTTCGCCGCTGACCTCAGCTGGTGAAGGCGTGGTAACACCCTTCTTTTCAATTGCTGTTCTCAATGAGTACCTTTCCGTAAAGAACAACGCCACACGGCAACTACTCCCCGTGTAACTATAAAAGTGGCAGAGTCCTGTGTCTGTTTCAAGACACAGGCTCATGGAAATTTGACAGGAAAAATAACCTGCTGATTTTGCGTCTTATTCTCTCATCTCTTGCCGGCGCAATTGCGTGGATGAAAGATCAGACTGCGGCCCGTGGATAAAAACCCATGCCGGAGCCGGCTGTGTTGCAAGTTTTGCAGCCTCTGTTTCAGGCAGGCGTGCCGCCTCAAATTGCTGCGCCATCACGGAATCTTCCGCCGCCATATTCGAACCCGGCCGGTTGATGACAGCAATTGGATAGGTACGGGCAATCTCATCCCATTCCTGCCAGTGATGGAAATTCATCAGATTATCCGCGCCCATAATCCAGACCAGATGCTTGTCCGGATTGTGTTTGCGCACCAGCGCCAGCGTATCTGCCGTATAGCGCACCCGATAACTGGCTTCAAATGCCGTCACATGAATACGCTTATCAGTGATAAGCTCTTCACTCAGCGCAATGCGCCTGGACAGCGGCGCCAGTTCATTCACATCTTTCAGCGGATTGCCGGGTGTCACCACCCACCAGACCTGATCCAGCCCCAGCCGCTCCAGTGCCAATTCTGCCACCAGAACATGGCCTGCATGAGGCGGGTTGAAAGAACCACCGAACAGACCGATTTTAGCACCAGCCGGTGCAACGGGCATGTGCAGATATTCTTTTGCTACATCCTGAAATGCTTGCGGTACTGCGGTCTTGCCTGATTGATCTTTCACTGGTTTGGACATGCGTGTGTTTAAACCCGTGTCTGTCCGTTACCGCGCACGCGATATTTAAACGAAGTGAGCTGTTCCACACCAACCGGCCCGCGCGCATGCATTTTACCGGTCGCGATACCGATTTCCGCACCCATGCCAAATTCACCGCCGTCAGCAAATTGCGTTGAAGCATTGTGCAGCAAAATGGCTGAATCAATCTCGTTAAAGAACCGCTCAACCACCGCAGCATCTTCCGCAATCACCGCTTCCGTGTGATGGGATGAATAGCGGTTGATATGCGTCAGCGCACCATCAATTCCATCAACCAGCGCCACGGAAATGATCGCATCCAGATATTCCGTTGACCAGTCTTCCGCAGTCGCCGGTTCAGCCTGAGAATATAGCGCACAAACATCCACATCGCCACGGATCACACAACCTACTTTTGCCAGTTCATCCAGCACAGGCACCAGATGCGTCTCAGCCACTTTGCGATCAACCAGCAAAGTCTCTGCTGCGCCACAAATACCAGTGCGGCGCATTTTGGCATTGAGAACGATCTTCTTTGCCATTTCCAGATCAGCGCTGGCATCAATATAAACATGGCACAGGCCTTCGAGATGCGCAAAAACCGGCACCCGCGCCTCTTCCTGCACACGGGCGACAAGGCTTTTGCCTCCACGCGGTACAATCACATCAATCGCACCGTTCAGACCTTTGAGCATTTCACCAACAGCGGCACGATCTGTCACCGGCACCATCTGAATAGCAGCTTCCGGCAGACCTGCGGCCTTCAAGCCTTCAGCCAATGCGGCATGAATTTCACGGGATGAATGGGCGGAATCCGAACCACCACGCAGGATCACCGCATTACCGGCTTTCAGGCAGAGCGCACCGGCATCGGCTGTCACATTCGGACGGCTTTCATAAATCACGCCGATCACGCCAAGCGGCGTGCGTACGCGTTCAATATGCAGACCATTCGGGCGATCCCATTCGGTCATCACTTCACCGACCGGATCTCGCAAGGCCGCAATCGCACGAATACCGTCAGCCATCGCACGGATACGTGTTTCATCCAGTTTCAGTCGGTCAATGAAAGATGCGGCAGTGCCGGCAGCTTCCGCTGCTGCAACATCCAGCACATTGGCATTGAGGATCAGGTCTTTGCGACGCAGCAAAGCATCGGCCATAGCAATCAAAGCTGCATGTTTGCGCTCGGCACTGGCAATCCCCAGCGGGCCAGCAGCAGCACGCGCTTTGCGGCCAAGCTCTGCCATCAGTTCAGCAACTGCCAGAGTGTCCTGCTTATCCTGCATTGCACATTTCCCCCTCAGCGCTCGCAGCACCTTGCGCACGGCTGCCACGGATCACCAGATCATTGCGGTGCACCATCGAAGAACGCGCGAAATAGCCGAGAATTTCCTCAATCTCACCGCTCTTATGACCGGCGATCTTCACGGCATCGGCAGCATCATAACCGGCCAGACCACGAGCAACCTCACGGCCTTCCAGATTAAGGATGGAAACCGTATCGCCGCGCTGGAAATCACCGCGTACTTCCCGCACACCGGCAGGCAGCAGAGATTTACCGGATTTCAGCGCTTTCAAAGCACCGTCATCAATCACCAATTGCCCTGCGGCATCGAGATGACCGGAAATCCAGATTTTCCATGCATTGACCGGCGCATCGGAGGCTTTGAACAAAGTTGACCGCTCACCACGATCAATCGCCGCCAGCGGGTTCATCCGCGTACCGGAGGTGATAATCATCGCAGTTCCGGCCGCATTGGCAATCTTACCGGCATCCAGCTTGGTCTTCATGCCACCACGCGACAATTCAGATGCGGCAGCACCGGCCATCGCTTCAATATCCGGCGTGATTGCTTCCACGACCGGCAAAAACTGCGCATTCGGATCTTTATGCGGCGGCGCGGTATAAAGGCCGTCAATATCAGACAACAGAATGAGCAGATCAGCGCCGATCATTGTGGCAACACGTGCAGCTAAGCGATCATTATCGCCATAACGGATTTCATTGGTCGCTACCGTATCATTCTCATTGATAACCGGCACGGCCTTGAGTTTCAGCAGCGTTTCAATCGTTGCGCGGGCATTGAGGTAACGGCGGCGCTCTTCCGTATCAGACAATGTGAGCAGCACCTGCCCTGCCATAATCTGATAGGCACCCAGCACATCAGCATAGGCTTTCGCCAATGCAATCTGCCCTGCTGCTGCTGATGCCTGACTTTCTTCAAGTTTCAGAGTGCCCGAAGGTAGTCCCAGAACCGTGCGCCCAAGTGCAACCGCACCGGAAGACACAACCAGCACTTCCACACCTTGCGCCTGCAAAGCCGCAATATCGGCAGCAAGACTTGTCAACCAGCTCTGCTTCAGCCCCTGAGCACGATCAACCAGAAGCGCCGAGCCGATTTTGATAACAATACGACGATAATTCTTCAGCGCCCCGATCGTCATGATCTGCTCACTTACCTTTGTAATCCGACTTGGCTTTAGAGTCCGCTTTCGCAGCTTCCTGATCCGCCTCTTCCGCACGGCTCTGATCAATAATACGTGCCAGTTCGCGCAATGTTGTCTCAATACCTTCACGGCTCACAGCCGACAGCAACAACGGTTCACGACCACACGCTTTTTTCAACGCCTTCATTTTGTCTTTGCGCGCATCGGGATCAAGCGTATCTGCCTGTGACAATGCGACAATCTCAATCTTATCGGTCAGACCATGACCATAAGCTTCCAGCTCGCCGCGAATAACCTTATAGGCCTTCGCCACATCTTCTTCCTGTGCCGAAACCAGATGCAGCAGCACACGGGTACGCTCCACATGGCCGAGGAAACGGTCACCGAGACCAATGCCTTCGCTCGCACCTTCAATCAGACCCGGAATATCCGCGATCACGAATTCACGCGCATCCACACGGGCAACACCAAGATTCGGATGCAGCGTGGTGAAAGGATAATCAGCGATCTTCGGCTTGGCAGCAGTAACGCTGGCAAGGAAAGTCGATTTACCGGCATTTGGCAGACCAACGAGACCCGCATCCGCAATCAGCTTCAGGCGCAGCCACAAGGTGCGCTCAATACCTTCCAGACCCGGATTGGCACGACGCGGCGCCTGATTGGTTGAGGTTTTGAAATGCAGGTTACCGAAACCGCCATTACCGCCTTTTGCAAGACGGTAGCGCTGCCCGACTGTGGTCAGATCGCAGATCAGCGTTTCATTGTCTTCTTCAAAAATCTGGGTACCGACCGGCACTTTAAGAATGACGTCATCGCCTTTACCGCCGGTCATATTACGACCCATGCCGTGCATGCCGGTTTTCGCCCGGAAATGCTGCTGATAGCGATAGTCGATTAGTGTATTCAGACCATCCACGACCACAGCCCAGACGTCACCGCCGCGACCACCGTCGCCGCCGTCGGGACCACCGAATTCCAGAAACTTTTCGCGACGGAACGAAACCGCGCCAGCACCGCCATTTCCGGAGCGGATATAAATTTTTGTCTGGTCGAGGAACTTCATGTGCTTGCCTTTTCCGGCACAGGCCGGCTGTCGGATAGTCCGATATTAAGAGGTAATAAATTGCAGATATATGCGACCGCAATTTTAACTGAGATATTTAAACTGAGCCAATACAGCAAAAAACCGGACTTGAAAACCGCCGCCCGCTGCAGTTGCAAACTATAGTTTCAGTGCAGACGCACACAAAGTGAGCAGCGGCTTTTATTCTTATGTCGCAGTGCAGAGCATTATTGCCCTGCACCACGCAATTCCAGCCATTGCTGACGGGTCATGATATAGCACTCAACCGGCACATCTCCGTCAACAACAGAGTGGCCTATGGCAGAGCCCGTATGCCTGAAACCGCATTTCTCAATCACACGCTTTGAGCCTTCATTGCGGCTTTGCGCACTGATATAAATCTGCTCAAGCGACAATTCACGGAACGACAAATCGATCAAAGCCGTCGTTGCTTCTGTGGCATAGCCTTTGCCCCAGTAAGGCTCACCCAGCCAATAGCCGATCTCATAGCCAGGGCCATATTTATGATCGTGCAATGTAAGGCCGCCAATAAACTCGCCCGTATCGGCAAGTGTAATCGCATAAACAAATTGCCCGATCGCACCGGACGCTGCAAGCTTGATAAAATCAACCGCATGTTCGCGCGAATATGGATAAGGCAACCGCGCCAGCATACGCGCCACATTAATATTGTTTGCTAATGCAGCGACCGCATCAATATCTTCTTCATGCGGCGGGCGCAGCACAAGACGCTCTGTGAGCTGCACTGGGGAATCCTGCAAAGTCACTTTCGCACCATAGGCTCCTGTCAGCCCCGCACCTCTGAGATCATCATCCGTCGCCAGCGCAGCCTGTCTGCTTTCGCTTCTTAATTCTGTTCCGCTCTGCAATTTTGTCATTGTTGCTTTCAGGCCTGCCGGCCATCCTCCGGGAAAAATAAAAGGGGAGACGGTTTCCCGTCTCCCCTTCAATATTTTGTCCGTAAAGCGGCTTCATATATCGGGTTCAACAGGAACACCGGTATATGAATGGAGCACCGGTTACTCCGCAGCTTCAGCCATCGGGTTCACGGATACAAAGGTTCGGCCGTTTGCTTTTGTCTTGAAAGACACAACGCCGTCAGCCTTTGCGAACAGGGTATGATCTTTACCCATGCCGACATTTGCACCCGGATGCCACTGAGTACCGCGCTGGCGAACAATGATGTTGCCTGCGATAACAGCTTCGCTGCCGAATTTTTTCACGCCAAGGCGTTTCGACTCTGAATCGCGACCGTTACGCGATGAACCGCCAGCTTTCTTATGTGCCATCGGTATTCTCCTTTAATTCGTTGATTACTCAGCAGCTTCAGCTTTTGGCGCAGCCTTTTTCGGCGCGGCCTTTGCTTTAGCGGATGGCTTTGCGCCACCGGTGAGGATTTCCGAAATGCGGATTGTCGTCAGTTCCTGACGATGACCGCGTGTACGCTTGGAGTTCTGACGGCGACGCTTCTTGAACGCGATAACTTTTTTCGCACGGCCCTGTTCAACTACTTCCGCAGTTACAACAGCACCTTCAACGCGCGGAGCACCAACAGTGGCGTTTTCACCTTCGCCAACAATCAGAACTTCTGCAAATTCTACAACATCACCGGCTTCACCGGCAACTTTTTCAACTTTAAGCACATCATTGGCGGCAACGCGATACTGCTTACCACCTGTCTTAATGACTGCGAACATTTGTTTTCCTTTCGGGTCGTTCGTTTCCGGTTCTCCCGCCAAGCAGGGACCGTCTTCTTGTCAGTCGTGACAGTTTGATTATTTATCTTAGCAAAAACATCAGTTTAAGGTCTGATAAACACACAACAAAAGTCAAAGGGGATTCTCATCCTCCTGCGACGTGGCCGCATATAGTGGCAAAAACACCGCCACGTCAAGGTTTTTCAGACCTTAAAGCACATTATCTGCGAAATTATGGTGGGTTCGGAACGATTAGCACTTGTCTAAATCCGCTGTCCGCGTTATGAGCGCGACACACATTCAGCAAATCGCATGATTTGATATGAAAGCAGATCGTTTAGTCTGAAATTTTCATATGATGACACAGCGGAGAGGTGGCTGAGTGGTTGAAAGTACCGCACTCGAAATGCGGCGTGGGGGCAACTCCATCGTGGGTTCGAATCCCACCCTCTCCGCCAGTTGATTCAACAAAATCAAGAAATTACTTCAATTTTAATGTTGTGCACTTAAATTATAAAGCGCGCCCCACCAATATTTTTTATCAAGAGCCACGCTTACGGCACATCTTGTAAGCCTATTACTTAAGCCACTAGCAGTCTTTGGTTATATCCTGCAAAATATGAATTCCACACCCTATAATCTTGATGAAAATTTACTATAGCTGATAACTGAAAATGACTTTCTATACGTTCCTTCAGTGCCCCGCTGATGGGATCACGCTCGAGATGAACTACATTCCCATTATCGTCAGTGAAGGTTGCTTTTAGTATGTCACGATCAGTTAGCTGAATATGACGTGGCTCTAACCGGAGCTCGATACCGAGAGACTCGGCGATTTGAAGCAATCGGACAAAGCAATCATAAGCGAACTCCATCCCATCAAGATGATTATCGAGTTTAGCGAAGCGTTCAAACTCATCGCGATTGTGGATCAATCTAAACGATTTCCCTGCTTCAATTTCCTTCAGTTGGGTTATATCATCATAGAGCGGATAAACGAGCCGTGCGATCTTTCCCAAAGGACCACTTACGCTCTTAATCATGAGGCTATCTAACGTCACGGGATTGCTAGTCCCCATGCTATGAAGCGCAACTCCGCGATAGGTGGACATTTTTGAGATAATTAGATCGCCATCGACATCGTCAAACATTGCCGCATTGATCAAATCAACAGTAGGACTCAATTCACACGCAGCAACGGCTTTCTTTAGTGCACTAGTGCTGAAACTCCCTTCCTTTCCCAAGAGAATTTTGTAGACAATCACATTGATTGCATCACGCAAGCCATAGAGATCGTCGAGAAAGCTACCGAACTCATTGCCGATATTAGAAGCGAACTTATCTTGTTGAAATGAAACGCTACCATCTTCTGGAATTTTTTGAGAGGGCAAGGCCGATCTGTAGGACAATGAGAGTTTTTCTAATCGGCGGGTTGATTTAATAATTTGGGTGCTCAATCTGCGACAGATATGAGCACTTTCCGCAGCACCGTCTTGACTGAAACCATTTGCTACTCCACTCCAGAATGTATGCTGGTTAAATGCCAGACATTGGTTGGAGTGTGACGTCGAACGAATGGCGAAATTTGGAGAGATTGACTCCTTCATATCTTCCACGGTGGAAAATCGCGTTCTGCCAATAATCCTGATCTCAGGGTAGAAAGATAAAATATCCTCAGGGCCGTTCAAAGCTGACCAGATAAGCAAATGCTCCGTGTGCGCGTCCAGCAACCATGCTTGAGGTTCTCTCCAAGTAGTAACTGAAGCCCTCCAGAAAGATGGTAAAGGTTTAACGGAGGTTCAAACTTCAAGTCCATTACATTAACTTTCTTTTGCGAATCAATCAATTTAACACTTTCTATAGTTGTTGCACCGCAGCAAGACTTTCTCTCACAATCTATTCTCAAATCGTCTGCGATCACGAAATGGCCGGAATAACTCTTGGCTCCCCATCCGGGGCGTCCTACGTGTGTTCTTCAATCATTACCGGAGATCACGATGGCTACGATCCGAAAACTCAGAGGACGCTGGCAAGCACAAGTCCGCAGACGTGGAATGAAGCCACGCTGCAAATCTTTTGACAGCAAGAACGAAGCCGAAAAATGGGCGCGTGAATTGGAAGCCCAAGTCGACAAGTTCGGCGCTGCACCAGATACGCGCATTCTTGAAAGCACTACGCTCGGCGAATTGATGAAGCGATACGCCGAAGAAGTATCGCCAGCTAAGCGCGGTGCCACTCAAGAGATACAGCGCCTCGGTGTTCTCCAACGTCATGATATTGCTCATCGGACGCTCATAGGCTTATCTCAACAGGACATCGCCTCGTTTCGTGACGAACGCCTCCGGACAGTCAAACCAGCTACCGCTGTTCGTGAGCTTGCAATCCTCAGTCACGTTTTGGATGTAGCCATGCGTGACTGGGGTTATCCCCTCGCCCAGAACGTCGTGAAGATGATCCGTCGCCCGACCATTAATAATGCAAGATCACGTCGCCTTACTCCATCAGAAGAACAGCGCTTATTAGCCGCCTGTGACGACGGTAGGGTTGCATGCTTCCGTGCGCTGGCGATAGTAGCCATCGAGACCGGAATGCGTCGTGGTGAGCTTCTGGGACTCAAATGGAGCGACATTTCACATAACCGCCGGGTGATCTCATTAGCCCTAACAAAAAACGGAACAAGCCGGGAAGTTCCATTATCATCCCGTGCATGCGAAGCACTTATGTCACTTCATCACAATGACAGCGTAGATCAATATATGCCATTCGGTATGACGATCTCAGCTTTCGATCAAACGTGGAAACGAGTCATCAAACGCTCCGGTATCATTGATCTTAAGTTTCACGATTTGCGCCACGAAGCCGTCAGCCGTTTCTTTGAGCGAGGTCTAAACGTGATGGAAGTCAGCACGATCTCCGGACACAAAGAACTATCTATGCTGAAGCGCTACACACATTTGAGTGCTGATGCGCTGGTTGGTCGCCTTGGGTAAATGCATCCGGAAGTGAAACATAATGTTGTCACTACACCCAAAAGACACAAAAAATGACAACATAGTGCTCGGAAAACGCTCAATTTTGTCAACATAGCGCAACATAATCAGCGTCAACATTGATGGAAACGCCCGTTTTTGTTGCGCTATGTTGACAGAGTTTTACCTTATGTTGTCACTTTCGACCAAATTTTGCTGTTTTTGGAAATCTGTCAACATTGGCACGTGAGCTTTAACCGCCCACCATCAGCAAAAAAGCCATACGCTGTGCAGTAATCCGAATAGTAGATACATCTACAATCGCAATCATCTGAACACTACCTTTACCATTGCTCAAAACCCTTGTGGCACAGTGACGAAAACATATTTGCAGCTTTTTATCAGGCACCAGCAAATCAGCCTATAAGCTGCAATCTGTCACCATCTTCCGGATATTAATTTTATCACCGGATGACGCTGGATAAATCTCAATCGAAATGATTGGCATGATCTGGACGATTGTCAGAGACGCGCCGCCGTTATCTTTTCTCTGCTCTGGTGAAACGTAGCCTCCTCATTCATCGCACCGCGCTTCAAGCCATCCGGCTGATTGATGCTGCCGCAACAGTCGAAGTCCTAGACAAATGCAAGCCTAGTGATGGGGATGCCTTCTGGCTTCACCGCATCTTTGTGACTGAAACCTCCCATATTGGAGCAACGGCATAGAAGTTCACTGGCGAGCGTTAGTTATCCGGCAGCACAATGGCAGCAAAGAACACCACGGAACGCGCCCGTGAGAATCCTCGAGACAAATAGAAGATACCCGAAACACTTAACCGGTTGGCCGGAGCGTGTTTCATTGGATTTGTAATTTTATCCAATCTTCCGGCAAACAAAAAATAACCAGTGGACGCCGAAGGCGGCCGCAAGCCCGAAGGGCGCGCAGGCGAGCCGCGCTAGCGGCGAGGTATGAGCACATCTAATAAAACGTGACAGAGTAAGCGTCTTAACTATGTATCTGTTTTTGATTATTTGTATTTAAGTATATATATTATGCATGACGCTTTCTCTGGCACGATAAACTCTAAAAACCATTATTTTCGTCTTTTTGTGCAATCCCACCAACTACTCGCTATAATAAAATTATCTTTATTATCGGCGAGAATGATACCAAATGGGTAGGCCAAAACTTAATATGACACCGGAAGAGCGTAAGCTTCGCGATACCAAGGGCGCAACTCTGCGTAAACAAACGCAACGTAGAAAAGAATATGCTGCTAAACAGTTAGAGGGGCAACTCAGTAAAGATGAGCTTGACGAATTAATAGATATGTTATGCGCGATGCCTTTATACAAAGCATCCCTTACCCTTGCTGAAGTTCAGCGCAATTACAAAAAGCAATACGGAATTGAAATCCCCGGATTGCGCGAAGCTTCTTTTGCGGGCGATAAATTAGTAGACGAAACACAAGAAGAATATACTTACCGTAGCCAGCGTGCTCAGAAATTAGGCCTGATCCGTATGTTTGCGACAAGATCCATCCAGCGTTTAAAAGCCAATGCACGTAATAAAAAATATGAACTAAAGGAAAAGGAAGAAGCAGCAAAGCTTGGCCTTAACATTCAGACTTACAAGAAACAAAAACGCGCTTTAAAAATAATAACCAAGGCAAAAGCAACAGTCCCCCCATCCTCTTTGTGAGAACGATAGGCAACCAAACTTTCGTCCTAACTTTCTAAAAGCCTAATTTTTCACGGATAAACTCAAACGAAGCTGTGTGTATACGTACTCGCTCCCTGTGTTACATTGATTATATAGTAGCGTTGTCTGAAAGCCACTCCTCCAGCCTTATTATCAACTCCGGCTGAAGGCGCGTCCCCCGAAATAAAGCCATACCCAAAGACGCATTCAAACGAGGAAAGCCCATCTCAGCCATTACATCCCCCATTTTGAGACCACGTTTGAACATGATTTCACGTATGCGGGTTGCTACTGCTGGAACAAGCCGTCGATCAATGGTGATTGGTGTTGAGGACATTGAAACCACGGAAGTTGGTAGCTTGCTTTTTATCTCCGACTGAAGCCACTTCAAAAACTCACGCTGCTCCGGTCGGTCTGCTTTGCTCCAAGCATTTTTCAGTTCTTGCAGTCGCGTTCGTGTTCTCTTGATACCAGCAGCAATTGCAGCGTCCGTGACGGTTCGGTATTTTCCAGCTTTTAGCTCGCTGTAAATTATTGGATGTCTCCGTTTGAGCAAATCTTCATAATAAGCAGCATCACGCACTGGTTTCTTGGACATTCATCCCTCTGCACTATCTAATCTAGATCAAGCTCCAGATACTCGACGCGCATTTGGCACGCTCATTGCTAATCTGCAACCGCATATCCAATAGATTAGCCCTGAGGTTAGTAGTGTGCATGATGGAGAAAGTTACATTAAAGCAATAAACTCTGCCCATGACTCGTTGTGTGTCAACCAGAGCGCATTAAACGCTCATCCTACGAAGCATCTTGCTTAAGTATCCGGGTAAGACTTCGTGGGTGAATATTGTAGTCCGCTGCAACGTCCGAAACCGTCCGGCCATGTTTTTCAATCGCCATACGTGCAGCAATTCTATCAGAGTCCGTGAGTGAAGGTTTTCGGCCGATCCTGCTACCTCTCGCACGCGCAACTCTCATCCCTGCTTTAGTGCGTTCGCTGATAATTGCACGCTCAAATTCAGCCATAGCCCCCATAATATGAAAGGTAAGCCGACCGCCAGACGTTGAAGTATCTATTGCCTCGGTCAGTGAATGAAATTCAATTCTCTTCGCGGCGAGATCATTGATCAATGTGATCAGATCAACCAATGAGCGCCCGAGCCGATCAAGTCGCCAAACAACTAGCATATCTCCGGCGCGTAATGAATTCAGCGTTTGATTAAGTCCCGGCCGTTCAAATCCAGCACCGGAAATACCGTGATCGCTAAAAATCTCGGTGCATTCAGCTCGTTCCAACGCAGCCATTTGAAGATCAAGATTTTGATCGCTGGTCGATACACGACAATAGCCAATTTTTCGCAATCTGACTGCCCTCACTTTTAGCTCATATCAAGCACATTTACTTGACGGGTCAGAAGCCATCATAGGCACTAAGCCATTGACTAAAAGGAACCTTTTTGTGTGAGCGGGGTTTTCTGTTGACCACAGAAGACCTGCCAAAGGAAATCAGCAGGTTACTATGAAGGCGAAATAATCGGGTCAGTTATTGCGGAAGGGTTCCCTTTTGTGCAGCCAAACATCATGATTGCAAGACATATGAAGCTCGTTTCGTTAGCACTGACAGCCTTTACAATTACTCTCGGCACCATGAACGCTTCAAACGCCGAACAAGTAAACATCCCGCTGTTTCTGGAGGCACCAACGGCAGAAACGACAATCGATGCACTCAGAGTGAGCTTCCGCAGTGAACTGGTCGACCAAAACCTGACAGAACGCACAACAACAGAACGACCACGTGTCTCGCTGTCGTGCAACGACAAAAAATTACAGGTTCTCCATCTTTATATACCAAGAGATTTAAACCCTTGGAAATCGCTCACGGAAAGCTTCAGCACAAAAGGCGAAGTGAAATCTGTCAGTGCGTTTTCCGTCTTCATCGGAAGCGTATTCGCGGCAAATATTGGAGAAGGTCTTGATATCTCAATGGATGTTGGCAGCACGGCCGCAGGCATTGGCCGTTCTTGGTATGATGGAATGCCAATCACGATAGACATCCCATCTGCCGGTGATCTGCCGGCACTAAATATCGTTCTATTTGGAGCTGAGCCAAGACCACATTTCAGAACTGAAATGGCTGCTGCAATTAAGGCCTGTGAAATCCTATCCGGTTCATGACCTGATTTATGTATCGGAATGCGTAATCTGGTTCTATGTCCTCAGACGGTCGTCTGGATATTGCAAATAAATGCTGCAATATGACGATTGCAGCCAGTTGTTTATACAAACTCAGGTATCCACATCTAACTTCTCTATCTGCACAAATGCCCCAAACTCCAGCTTGTTAGCTTGCACGCCCTCATGCAGGGATACTTCTTAGCGCAATGATAAAAAAATTCCTGGAGACTGCTTTGAAAACAGATTTTGAAACGCTTTTGCATAGAGCAGGCTATTCTGTATCAACAGCAGCTAAAGCACTAGGTTACTCGGAAAGTCAAATTTACCGCTGGTTGCGCGGTGAAGACGCCCCCCGTGACAGTATTACTCGCTTACTCGAACTTGAGGCTAGTGCTCGTTGCAAAACAGCCTCGTCAGCTGGAGATTTTAGTTTCATTGATTTGTTCGCAGGGATTGGGGGCTTGCGTAAAGCAATGGAAACAGCTGGTGGACGTTGCGTATTCACTTCAGAGTGGGACAAATATGCCCAAAAAACATACTTGGCAAACTATCCTGACAATCGTCCAATAGCTGGCGATATCCGCGAGGTTGATGCCAAAGATATCCCGGACCATGATGTCTTAGTCGCGGGTTTTCCATGCCAGCCCTTCTCATTGGCTGGCGTTTCAAAGAAGAATGCTCTTGGACGTAAACACGGATTTCTGGATGAGACCCAAGGAACGCTTTTCTTTGATGTTTTGCGCATTTTAATGCACCACAGGCCCACAGCCTTTCTTTTGGAGAATGTCAAAAACCTTTGTAGCCATGACAAGGGGCGCACCTTCGAAGTTATCCGCCGTAGTCTTCAGGATGAACTTGGGTATCATATCCATACCAAAGTAATTGATGCGGCCCACTTTGTCCCTCAACACAGACAAAGGATCGTTATCGTTGGCTTTAGGGAAGATACTCCATTTTCATTCGATGATATGATTTTGCCTGAGCGGGGAAGCCGCCGCTTAAATACAATTCTGCACCCGGAGAATGGAACAGAGCAGCCCGAAGGGCACTTCACTTGTGGACCTGATGCCTCTGTAAATGAGAAATATATACTGACCGAGAAACTCTGGGCGTATCTACAAGCTTATGCCGAAAAACATCGCCTAAAAGGCAACGGTTTCGGCTTCGGATTAGTCACCAAAGACAGTATTTCCCGCACCTTGTCAGCCAGATACTATAAAGATGGCTCTGAGATTTTGGTAAGCCGCGGCTCTGGAAAGCGTCCCCGCAGGTTAACTCCCAGAGAATGCGCACGCTTGATGGGATACAATGATACTTTTCGTATTCCGGTATCCGATACTCAAGCTTATAAGCAATTCGGAAATTCAGTTGCAGTGCCCGTATTTGCTGAAGTGGCCCGTATCATGCGCCCTCATATTTTGAGCCAGATAAACCATGAAGAGTTTCAAAAAACCGGATGATGACCTTGTCTCTGCCGCACGCAGCCGGAATATGGCAGCTATACGCAGTAAGAATACAAAACCGGAGTTACTGATCAGGAAAGCTTTGCATGCTAAAGGCGCACGCTACAAGCTGCATGATATCAATCTCCCGGGTAAACCTGATCTCGTTTTTCCAAAATATCATGCTGCCCTATTTGTAAATGGGTGCTTTTGGCACGGCCATAATTGCCCGGTTTTTCACTGGCCCCAAACACGGACTGACTTCTGGCAAGACAAAATAGAAAAAAATATAATACGTGGTCAAAGCACACTAGCTGCACTGAACAGCTCGGGCTGGCGTGTTTGCACCATTTGGGAATGCGCACTAAAGGGCAAAAACAGGTTGATTTTTCATGAGGTTATTGACTCTGTGATGAATTGGCTTTCCTCTGATGTCAAAGATATTTGCATCGAAGGTAAAAAACTTGTCCAATCCGCTTGTTGCTCTACTGAACCAAATGGCCGCACACGGTGCTGAACGATTTTACGCCAAACGTCTCGCCCCAAATGACAACTCAAAGAACCAAGTTTATTTAGGCGGTGGTTTCTCAGCGCTAAACATTATTCCTCATGGTCCTATTGAAGATGATGTCAGCAACATAGCCGGAAGCGTTAGAGACAGAGCCAAAGCTTCAGTCCGTTTTTTCTGGCTTGATGAGCAAGGACTATCACCTGCTCCAAATGCCCAGCTCATTCTTTATCCGAAATATCCTGAAGTGCGTATGTCCGGCTTTCTTCTTAGAGCTGAACGAGCGCCTTCAGAACTGATGCGCTCCCGTGATGAAGGGCGAGTATTGTTTTTAGGCATATGTGAAGATGGGCGTGTGCTCGGGCAAGTTGCTCCCCATTACGCCCCGGCAGCCCAGACATTAGGCTCAATAAATGATCTCCCATCCTCCGGAGTCTTCCTAAATCTGGACAGCATCCGGTTAGGAGCTGATCCAAAAGCAGTATTACTGGCAGAGTTGCGCCGCATACACGAAAAAGGATGGATTGCGTCACAAAAGCTCGGTGTTAACGGCACACCTGCTCCCTACACAGCTCGTAACGGTGGCGGATACACTCTTGAGGCAGAGCTTGGAATTTCTCCTAACGGTTATTCTGAGCCCGATTTTATGGGCTGGGAAGTAAAACAATACGCTGTGGGAGACTTCATCACCTTCCGGGCGAAAGGTCCTGTTACACTATTAACACCAGAACCTACCGGCGGCTTTTATCGTGACGAAGGTGCTGAAGCTTTTGTGAGGCGTTTTGGGTATGCAGATAAATCCGGTAAAATTGGGCGTCTGAATTTCGGAGGAATCTACAGCACTCAGCACGATTTTCACAAAGATACGGGTCTCGCACTTAAGCTACAAGGCTTTGATATTGCTACAGGTAAAATTACAGACATGGACGGTGCTATTACTCTTGTCGATCAAAATGATACCATAGCCGCAACATGGGGCTTTAAAGGGATAATATCACATTGGAATCGTAAACATGCCATGGCTGCCTACGTTCCCTCAATTCACCGCACAGCTCCTGTAGAGTATAGTTACGGAAATAAAGTGACACTGTGTGAGGGAACCGACGTTTTATTGCTTTTAACAGCTCTATCCACCGGTAAAATTTATTATGATCCAGCAATTAAATTAGAAAACATGGATAGTGCCAAACCAGCACTTAAAAGACGAAGCCAATTCCGGGTAAAACACAGTGATCTGACCAGCCTCTACCAAACACACGCAACACACTCATTTGAATAGAGCGGTATTTATCGTAGAGCGAAAGGCCACTTTTCCGGCACGATACATCCACAAGGCTGTTTTAAAGGTTTACTTCAGGCTGAGACAAAAACCACTATCTCAGGCATTGAGCTGACATATCACACATCAAAGATAGGTCTTTCTCCCAAGACCCCGCACTCGAAATGCGGCGTGGGGGCAACTCCATCGTGGGTTCGAATCCCACCCCCTCCGCCACTTCGGTATAAAACCGGGAACGCCGATTCCCGCCGATTTCCCTCCTTTTGTGGCTATCAGCGCCCTCAACAGCGTGTTTTTGCTGCCGTTGATGTAGATCGCATCGTCCCCGACCTCGACATGCTGGGCGAAAGCCCGGACGTGATCCCGCCGATAACCGCCCTTTCCGAGCCGAAGCCCGGTCCGCGCTTCGCTCGCCAGCTCCCGCACGGCCGCGCCTGTGAGGCCCTTATGGGCCGAGCTTTTCAGCATGGCCTCGGTCCTTACGGCGTCGGCCCGTGCCTGATCCCGTATCGCCGTAAGGCCCGCGATGCGTTCGCCGAGGGCGGATTCGGCCGGGTCGAGCGAACCCGCCTCGATAGCCTCGTAGAGCCGCTTTAGCCGCATATCGGCCTCGGCCGCGCGCTGGTTCAACTCGGTGATGTGCTGGCTGCGCCGCTCGACGCTCTCCTGCCGGCGATCCAGCAGCGAGGCGAGCACGTCTTCGATCCGCTCGGGGTCCAGCAGCCTTTCCTCGATGTGGCTGACCACGATGCGGTCCAGCTTGTCCATCGGGATCGCGCGGCCCTTGCAGCCGGTTTCGCCCTGCCGTGCCCGGATCGAACAGGCATAGTAGCGGTAGCGGCCGTTCTTGCCCGTGCGCAGCGTCATGGCCCCACCGCAATTGCCGCAATAGCAAATGCCGGTCAGCAGGTTCGGGCCGCTGACGACGCGCGGCGGCGTCACCTTCGGATTGTTGACCTGCAACCGCTTCTGCACCGCCTCGAATATCTCAAGGTCGATCAGCGGCGGCACCGCGACGGTGACGACTTCTTCCTCGGGCTTCACCTCGCCTTTCTTGGACCGGCGGTTGAACCGATGTTCGCCGATATAGGTGCGGCGGGTCAGGACGCGGTGAAGCTGGCCGATGCCCCAACGTCCGCCGCTGCGGGTGAACATGCGGTTCCTGTTGAGGTAGCTGACGATGTTCTTGACGCCCATGGGGCCGGACGTGCCGTCGCCTTCCAATGCTAGGCGGAAGATCATCCGCACGGTGTCGGCGTGCAGCGGGTCGATTTCCAGCTTCTTCTTCATCTTCGTGCCGCGCTGCTCGGCATCGACGACGCGGTAGCCGATGGGCGGCAGCGAGCCATTCCAGAAGCCTTGCCGCGCGTTCTCCTTCAAGGCGCGCAGGACGTGCTTGGCGTTCTCCTTCGACTGGTATTCGTCGAACAGTGACATGATCCGCCGCATCATCTGGTGGATCGGATCGTCGCCAAGCTCCTGCGTCATGGATACGAGCTTGACGCCGTTCTTCGCCAGCTTCCGGTAGTAGTATTCCATTTCAAATTCGTCGCGGAAGAACCGCGAGAAGCTATGCACCACCACCACGTCGAACGCTGGCGGCTTCGACGTGCCGGCTTCGATCATGCGCTGGAACTCGGGGCGGCGGTCGTTGGTCGCCGATGCGCCCGGCTCGATGAAGGTTTCCACAAGCTGATAACCGCGAGACTCGCAATAGGCTTCGCCCTGCCGCTTCTGGTCGGGGATCGACACGTCATGCTCGGCTTGCCGCGCCGTCGAGACGCGCAGATAGAGCGCGGCGCGCAGGGCGACGTGTGGGGAATGAATGTTCATAGCGCGCCTCCTTTCGCCGCGCGGCGTTCGAGCAAGGGCAACGCCAGTTCAACACGGTCATGGACAACCTTGGGCGCGAGCTTGCGGCCTTCCTTCTCCAAGCGGACAAGGCCGTAGCTCTCCATCGTCTTCATGGTGCGTGACAGGTTGGATAAGGCCCGGCCGGTGATCTCCGAAAGTTCCTCCAGCGAGGCCGGAGCTTTCTCGGCGATGACGCGCAGCAGTTCGCGGTTCCCGGCCGACAGCACCTTGGCGAAGGATTCGGTTGATGTGAACCACACCTTCGGATCGTCCGCCGCCGGCTTTTCCTCGCCGCGCGCGATCCGCATGGTGCGGGCCTTCATCTCGTCGTAGCCGGCAATCCCAACTTTCAATGTGGTCATAGGGCACCTCGCTCCTTCAATACCGCGTCCACCGCCTGCCAGAAGTCGGCCAGCAGCGTGGCCGCATCCTCGTAGGCGTAGGGCTTCACGGTCTGGAGGCGGTGTCGATGGTCCATCGGCTCGCCCCTCCTGCCTCGGCCGACCGGATGGGCATTATCGAAGCCGACCAGCCGTTCGCCCGAAGGCCCGTGAAGCGTGAGCGAGTAATCGAGGCCGCGCGGCTTTTCCGGCGATGCCGGAACGCGGGTGATAACGAACTTCACCCAATGGCCGCCCTCGGGATCGACAACGAGCACCTGTCCGTCGAGGTCCAGAAGCGTGTCGAGGCTCGGGTCACGTTCCTCGCTCATGACTTATCCTTATCACTTTCTGATAAGTATGGCAAGGATTTATTCTCGGCTTCAAGGTCGATTGGGCCGAAAAGGCGGTCGAGCACATGACCGAAATACCGCTCGAAGATTTGTAGTTCTTCCTCGGTGATCGGCACCTTTTCGGGCCAGTCGTCGAAGACCGGCAGCGTCTCAACATCGACGATGCGAAGCGGCGAGCTGCGGCGTTCCCGGCCGTCTGGCGTGGGTTCGTCGGCGTAGTCGAAAAGATCGTCGGGAAGTGCTTCGGGGACCGGGTGTCGCGGTCGCCCTTTGCGGGCGCGGCGGCGCTCTGCGCACATGGAATCCTCCTTGGTTCTGGTGGATTCCGGGGCGCAATAGGCCCCGGAATTAGGCGAACCATGGAGGGCAGTCGGCGGCCTGTAGCGTGCCGCATTTGCGTCTATGCGCTGGCGGCACCCCTGCCGGGATGGGACTTAGTTGGCGGCTCGCCGCGCTCTCGCAAACCCCCGATCCGTTGCGATGAACCGCTCCAGCATCGGCACGATGAGCCTGACGGGATCGGCGACAGGCTGGCCCGTCTCGCGCGCCAGCACTTCGGCATAAGCGACCAGATCGCGGTGGAGCGGCGCGGGCAACTCCACCGTCACCTTGACGGGCTTGTCGTCTGGCAGCGGGCCGAGTTTCAGCTTGGTCATGGTCAACCTCCTGCCGGCTCGAACACAAGATCGCGGGTGACGATAATCCTGACCGGAAAGCCGGGCCGGATCGTCAGCGTCGGCGCGACCTGCAACTGGCGTTGGACGATCTGCTGGCCGGCCTGATTGACGGTATCCTGCGCCCCGTCGCGGATGGCGCGGATCAGCCGGTCCTCGTCGCTGGTCGCCAGCTCGGTGCCGACTGCGAGCAGCGTGGACAGCCCTGCGGCCTTCATCAGATCCCACCAATGATAATCGACGCCATCCTCAAGGCCAGCATAGCCGCTGGCGTCCGCGCCCGGCAGGCGTTCCAGAACGATGGACCGGCCGCCCGGCAGGATCAGGCGATTCCAGACCAGCAACACGCGACGCTGGCCGAAGGTCACGCCGTCATTGTATTGGCCGATGATGCGGGTGCCTTGCGGGATCAGCAGCAGCGAGCCGGTCGGGCTGTCATAGACGTTCTCCGTCACCTGCGCGGTGATCTGGCCGGGCAGATCGGAACGGATGCCGGTTATCAGCGCAGCGGGGATCACGGCCCCGGCCTGAAGGATGTAGGGCGATGCCGGCGGCGCAACGCGATCCGGGGCGACGGTCTGCCGGTCCACGGGTCCATTGAGAAATGCCGCGTGGCGATCCTGTGTCGCGGGCTGCCCGCCGAGGCCAAGCCCGGCAAGGCCGGGCATGGCGGTGCCGGCTGGCGCTCCCCTGCGGGGGCCGGACTGGAAAAAGACGTTGCTCAAGCGCGCGGCTTCTTCCTCGGCCCTGCGGCGTTCTTCCTCTGGATCGACGGCGGGCGTCGTGATTGCCGGCGTTACAATGGGCTGCCCCCGGTTCTGCGCGTCGAGGATCGGGCGGCCGAGGTCGCCGGGTAGCGCCGGGCCGAGCGCCGGGCCGCTATAGTCGCGCGGCAGGCCAGACAATCCGTCCGCCGTGGGGCGGTTCTCGGTCGAATAGAGTTCGTCCCCTCCCGGTCCTGCATCGCGGGTCTGGAGCGCATAGATCAGCGCCCCGCCGATGCCGAGAAGCGCGACGGCTCCGACGCCTGCCAGCATCTTGCGCGATAGGCGCGTGACACGGGGCGTTTCGGCGCGCAGGCGCATGGGGGCGGCGGTATCGGTATCGCTCATGAGGACGATCCTCCCGTGGTCGTGCTGGCTGGCTCTGCTGCGGCCTGCGTCGGGTTGGTGCGGACGATCCTGACGACCTGCTGGCGGTTGCCGCTGCCAAGGCGCAACTCGGCCGCGCCGAACAGGCGGTCCACGATCAGGACGTTCTGGTGGATGCGGGAATTGACGATCTGCGGCTCGCCGTTCGCGCCAAGCACGAAGATCGGCGGCATTTCGCCCTGCACAATCCCGGCCGGGAAGACGACATAGACGCGGCGTCCATCGTCGAACACCGAAACCGGCCGCCATGGCGGGCTGTCGCCCTGCACCTGCAAGCCATAGCGATAGTTCCGCGCAGCCTCGGCCGGGATGATTGGCGCGGCCGGGACGGCGCGGCGCTGGCCGGGCGTTGCGGGATAGGACCATGCGACGGAAGGCATGTAGAGCGATTCCCGCGCGCGCAGTTCGATCATGTAGGTGCGTCGGTCGGTGGTGACGACAAGGTTGGTGGAAATGTCCGGCCGTGTCGGCTTCACGAGGATATGGACACGGCGGTTCGCACCGCTGCCGCTCTCGGTGTCGCCGATGATCCAGCGGGCGGTGTCGCCGGCTGCAATCGGCCCCGCGCCGGTCAGACTCTCGCCCGGCTCCAGCGCAATGGTCGTGATCTGCCCGACTGCGGCATAGACCTGATAGAGCGCGCCTTCGCTCCACGGATATATCTGGATGGCGTTGTAGTAGCCTTCCCGGCGCGGCTCGACGCGGGCGGCGGCATTGGCGTTCTCGACGCGGCCGGTTGGCGTGCCTGCGGCGGTGCCGCCGCGCGCCACGGTCCATGCCGGGGGCACATGCAGCGGCCGAGGCGTGTTGTCGGTTGCCGCCACCTGCACGGTCGGCAGCGGCGGCACGCTGGCGTCGTAGCTGAATTGCGGCGTCCGGTTGGTCGCGCAGCCTGCCAAAGTAATTGCCACCGCCGACGCAAAAATCGCATAGGTTAGCGACTTCAGGATCAGTAAGGAGGAACCGACAGAATGGATTCTGTGCCGACGATTGTTGCCCGGTATATCGACGCCTACAACAGGATGAATGTTCAGGCGATGCTCGACTGCCTGTCGGGCGACGTTCGGTTTATCAACAGATCGAACGGAGAGATGACGAACGAAACGCACGGGATCGAGGCATTTCGCGCGCTGGCGGAACAGGGCGTCCAGTTGTTTGCTGAAAGAGAACAGACGATCCTCGACTGCATCGCCATAGACGACCGTGCAGCGGTGCGCATCGGCTATCGCGCCAAGGTCAAAACCGATCTGCCCAACGGCTGGAAGGCCGGGCAGGAGATCGAGATGACGGGCACCTCGTTCTTCATGATCTCCGAGGGGAAGATCAGCGAAGTGATTGATGCAAGCTGACGCTTTCATTGGCTCATCTCCCGCGACCACGAAATTGCATTGACGTATATTCCCAACGGATTGGCGCGCAGGCGCTCGGCGTCGCGCGGGGGCTGGATGACGATGGTGAGAATAGCCGTCCATCGTTCGGTCGTGGAAAGCTGGCCGTTCTCGAAATGCCTTTCCGTCCACGCCACGCGGAAGCTGTTGGGCGAGGCCCGGATGACGCTCGACACCTCGACGGCGACTTGGCTCCGGCCGACGCGGGTGAAGGGATCATTGGTGCGGGCGTAGTCGTTCAATGCCGCCGCACCGCGATCCGTGGTCCACTCATAGGCGCGAAGCCAGTTCTGGCGGACAATGATCGCGTCGGCCGGGATCGCGCGGACCTGCTCGATGAAGCGGCCGAGATGGAACGCGATCTGCGGATCGGTCGGGCGATAGTCGGCGCTCGCGGGGGCGACGGTCTGCGCCTGACCGAGATTATCGACCTGAACGACCCAAGGCACCACGGTCCCACGTGCGGACTGCCAGACCAGCGCCGAGGCAAAGCCGGCCGAAAGGATCAGGGAGCCGAAGGCCATGAGCCTCCAGTTCCTCGCCTGCACGCGGGCCGAGCCGATACGCTCGTCCCATGCCTGCGCGGCCTTCTGATAGGGCGTCTCGGGTTCGGGCGATTTGCCGTAATGGGTTGCTGGTCGTTTGAAGATGCTCATGAGCGGTCACTTTCGGAAAGGTTGACGGAGGAACCGGAGCCGTGGCTGTCGCCGGAGCGGACGGCATGGGCGGTCATGGTGGTGCCATGGTTCATGGCCTGCCGGCGCTGCATCCGCTGCGCCCAAGCCGGAGGACCGCCGGCCGGGCTGGATGGCGCGGCTGCGGGATCGGCACTCGCACCGCCGACCGTGCCCATGGTGGAGCTGCCGCCAGTCGCGCCGAAGCCGGCCTTTACGCCAGCGGAGAAGCTGGATTTGACGCTTTCGCTTGCGCGGGATGTTGCGCTGGAGGCTGCGCGTTTGAGCGGCGAGACGGCGGCCGAGCCTGCCGCTCGGGCGACACCGCCGAGGCCGGAGGCAACGCCCGCCGCGCCGGACTGGCCGAGCGAGCCGACGCTATAGGCAGCGGTCGCCGCGCCGCGCGGTCGCGCCGCGGACGGCCGCGGCCCCACCGGACAGCAGCAGCGCCGCCCTTCGCGGCAAGCATGGCCCGCCGCCAGCCGCCGCGCCGCCGGCAAGCACCATGCCGCCAGCGGCGAGGCCCGTGCCAACGGCCGCGCCTGCGCCGAGTTGCGGCCCGCCCGAAACGATGCCGTTGGCGATACCGGGGCCGAAGATGCCGAGGCCAAGCAGCGACAGCGCGGCGAGCACAATCGCCATCGCGTCGTCGATGGTCGGGGTCGCCCCGCCGAAACCGGCCGTGAATTGCGAGAACAGTGTCGAGCCGATGCCGATGATGACGGCGAGGACCAAGACCTTGATGCCGGACGACACTACGTTGCCAAGCACCTTTTCAGCCATGAAGGCGGTCTTGCCGAACAACCCGAACGGGATCAGCACAAAGCCGGCTAGCGTCACCAGTTTGAACTCGATCAGCGTCACGAAAAGCTGGATCGCCAAAATGAAAAAGGCCAGCACCACAAGCGCCCATGCGAACAGCAGGCAAGCGATCTGGATGAAATTCTCGAAAAAGCTGATCCAGCCCATCAGGTCGGAAATGGAATCGAGCAGCGGACGGCCGGCGTCGAGGCCGGTCTGCGCGACGCGGCCCGGCCGCATCAGATCGGTGACAGAAAAGCCGGTGCCCGACGCCATGAGGCCAAGGCCGGCGAAGCTCTCGAAGACGATCCGGGCGAGGTTGTTCCAGTTAGAAATGATGTAGGCGAAGACGCCGACGAACAGCGTCTTTTTCACCAAGCGCGCGATGATGTCGTCATCCGCGCCCCATGCCCAAAAGAGCGCGGCGAGCGTCACGTCGATCACGATCAGGGTGGTGGCGATGAAGGCGACCTCGCCGCCGAGCAGGCCGAAACCGCTGTCGATGTAGGAGGTGAATACGCCTAGAAAAGAGTCGATGACGCCCGTGTTGCCCATGGTCAGCGCCCTTCGCTGGATTGCGGTGCGGCGGGCGCTGGCGTGCGGCCGAGGAAGCGGTCGCGGGATTCAGCCCATGCGGCGAGGCAGTCGGCGTCGCTTGCCGCCGCCTCGCCGAGCTGCTGGCAACGGCGCAGGCTTTCGCGCAGCGGATCGGCCGGGGGCTGGAGGGCCGATGCGGGCCGTGGCGCGGGAGGTTCGTCCTTCCGCGCCATGTCGATTGCGGTCGCCGTAACGGCGATGGCGATGAACACAACGGCTGTAAGCCGCGCCAGCATCTTGCCGTCCATGGCGAGCCTCCCGGTCAGTTGTTACCGTTGAACATCTGCGCGTTGCCCGGCTGGTAGCCGGTGCCGGGCGTCAGGAACCGCTCGCGCTGGATGCGGCCCTGTTCGGCGGCAGTCGCGCGCTCTGCCTCGGTCAGCGCATCGGCGCGGCCATTCGCCGAGATGACCGCGATCAGGTCGGAAAGCTGTTGCGACTGGAGCGCGAGAAGCTGATTGCCGGCCTGCGTGGCTTGCAGCGCGCCGGTTGCGCCCTGACTCTGGCCGACCAGAGCGGCCATCTCGGCACGGTTGCCGTCGATATTGCCGACCGCGCCCGCCTGAACGCGCATCGCGTCCTGCAAGCCGCCGACCGTGTTCTCCCAGCGGCTACGTGCATCGGCGACAAGCTGGGCGTCGGTCGTCGAAAGCGAGACGTTGCCATATTGCTGCTGGAACGCTTGGTCGATCTGGCCGACCTCGAAAGCGATGTTCTGCGCTTGGCCCAAAAGCTGTTGCGTGCGCTGGACGTTCTGCTGGAGCTGCTGGAGCGATGAATATGGCAGGCTCGCCAGATTGCGGGCCTGATTGATGAGCATCTGCGCCTCGTTCTGGAGGCTGGTGATCTGGTTGTTGATCTGCTCCAGCGTGCGCGCTGCCGTGAGCACGTTCTGCGCATAGTTGCTCGGGTCATAGACGATGCGGCCGAAGCCGAATTGCGCATGGGCCGGGCTTGCCAGCATGGGCGAAAGCGCGACGGGCACGGCGAGCGCCAGCGTAAGGGCCGAGGCACCGACGATCTTGGAATAGGTCATAGAAGAATCTCCTGTGTGGGGTGGTTATCGAGCCGGGCCGGCACGGCGGATTCCGGCCGGTCGGCGAGATTGGTGAGGTTGGGGATCAGGTCGGCCGCCCAATCGACGCCGCGCGCCTGTAGCCATGCGGCGAGGAAGCCATCGCGGCCGTGTTCGGCGACGATCTGCGCGATGAGCGTCTGGTCGGATTTGGCGGATGCGGCGCAGAGCGCGAGGCCGACTTCGGACAGGCCAAGCTCGAACAGGCGATTGCCCCTGCGGCTTTGGCAGTAGTAATCCCGTTTGGGCGTGGCCCTTGCGAGGATTTCGATCTGGCGGTCATTGAGGCCGAAGCGGCGATAGATGGCCGTGATCTGCGGTTCGATGGCCCGCTCGTTCGGCAGCAAGAGCCGCGTCGGACAGCTCTCGATAATCGCGGGCGCGATGTTGCTGCCGTCAATGTCGGACAGGCTTTGCGTGGCGAAGATGACGCTGGCGTTTTTCTTGCGCAGCGTTTTCAGCCATTCGCGGAGCTGGCCGGCAAAACCTTCATCGTCGAGCGCGAGCCAGCCTTCATCTATGATGAGAAGCGTGGGTCGGCCGTCGAGCCGGTCGCCGATGCGATGGAACAGGTAGGACAGCACGGCCGGGGCCGCGCCGGTCCCGACAAGCCCCTCGATCTCGAACGCCTGCACGTCCGCCGAGCCGAGGTGTTCCGCCTCGGCGTCGAGCAGCCGGCCATAGGCACCGCCGACGCAGAACGGTCGAAGCGCCTGTTTCAGATCGTTGGATTGCAGCAGCACCGCAAGGCCGGTGATGGTGCGTTCCTCGACCGGGGCCGAGGCCAGCGAAGTCAGCGCCGTCCAAAGATATTCCTTCACCTCGGGCGTGATGGCGACGCCTTCGCGCATGAGGATGGCGGCGATCCAGTCAGCCGCCCATGCGCGTTCATAGGTGTCATGGATGCGGGCGAGCGGCTGGAGTGAAACGAACGCCTCGTCCCCTTCTGTCAGCCCGCCGCCGAGGTCGTGCCAGTCGCCGCCCATGGCGAGCGCGGCGGCGCGGATCGAGCCGCCGAAGTCGAAGGCGAAGATTTGGCTGCGTTCATAGCGGCGGAACTGCAAGGCCATGAGGGCGAGCAGCACGGATTTGCCCGCGCCGGTCGGGCCGACGACTAGGGTATGGCCGACATCGCCGACATGGAGACTTAGCCGGAACGGGGTTGAGCCTTCGGTCTTTCCAAAGAGCAAAGGGGGCGCACCGAAATGCTCGTCCCGTTCCGGCCCCGCCCACACCGCCGAAAGCGGGATCATGTGGGCGAGATTCAAAGTGCTGATGGGCGGCTGGCGGACATTCGCGTAGGCGTGTCCGGGCAGGCTGCCAAGCCATGCGTCAACTGCGTTGAGGGTCTCGGCCATGGCGATGAAGTCGCGGCCCTGAACGATCTTCTCGATCAGGCGCAGCTTCTCTTGCGCCACGCGCGGGTCGGCATCCCAAACGGTGACGGTCGCCGTGACATAGGCCATGCCCGCCACGTCCGCGCCGAGTTCCTGCAACGCCATGTCGGCGTCGAGCGCCTTGTTGGCGGCGTCGGTGTCCACAAGCGCGGACGCCTCGTTGGTCATCACCTCTTTCAAGATCGCCGCTACGGACTTGCGCTTGGCAAACCACTGGCGACGGATGCGGGTCAGCAGCCGGGTCGCATCGGTCTTGTCGAGCAGGATCGCGCGCGTGCTCCACCTGTAGGAGAACGGCAGCCGGTTCATTTCGTCGAGCAGGCCCGGCGTCGTCGCGGTGGGGAAGCCCACGATGGTCAGGACGCGCAGATGTGCATCGCCAAGGCGCGGCTCCAGCCCGCTGGTCAAAGGCTGGTCGGCGAGCAGCGCGTCGAGGTGCATCGGCACCTCGGGCACGCGCACGCGATGGCGGTTGGTCGAGATGGTGGAATGAAGATAGGTCAACGTCGCACCGTCATCCATCCAACGGCATTCGGGCATGAAGCCGTCGAGCAAGGCCAGCACGCGGTCGGTACGGTCGATGAAGCCGCGCAGCAGTTCCCACGGGTCCACGCCCGCTTTCTCCCGGCCCTCGTAGAGCCATGCCTCAGTGCGGGCGGCTTCCTCGGCCGGGGGCAGCCAGAGGAAGGTCAGGAAGTAGCCGGACACGAAATGCGCGCCCGCTTCCTCGAAACCGGCCTTGCGCTCGGCATCGACCAGCGCCGACGCGGGATCGGGAAAGGTGCTGTCGGGATAGGTCGCGGCCTCGCTGCGCTGCGCCTCAACGAAGATGCTCCAGCCGGAGCCGAGGCGGCGCACGGCATTGTTGATGCGGCCGGCGACGGCGACTAGCTCGGCGGCGACGGCGGAATCCAGATCGGGACCGCGAAACTTCGCCGTCCTCTGAAAACTGCCGTCCTTGTTCAAGACGACGCCCGAGCCGACCAGCGCGGCCCATGGGAGATAGTCGGCGAGCCGGGATGCGGTGCGGCGGTATTCGGTAAGGTTCATCATGGCCGCGCCCTCACACCGCCAGAAAAGCCGGGATGCGGATATGTCGCCGCCCGACCTCGACGAATTGGGGGTCGCGCTTCGCCGCCCACACGGCCGCGAAATGCCCGATGGCCCATAGCGCGATGCCCACCAGCCAGAGGCGCAGGCCGAGGCCCACGGCCCCGGCCAGCGTTCCGTTCATGATGGCGATGGCGCGCGGTGCGCCGCCGAGCAGGATATGCTCGGTCAACGCCCGGTGGACCGGGATCGAGAATCCCGGCACCGCGTCGAGCTGTTCGAGGCCGCCCGCCATCAAACGAGCGCCCCGCCGCCGAACGAGAAGAACGACAGGAAGAAGCTCGACGCCGCGAAGGCGATGCTGAGGCCGAACACGATCTGGATCAGCCTGCGGAACCCGCCGCTGGTATCGCCGAAAGCCAACGTGAGGCCGGTGGCGATGATGATGATGACGGCGACGATCTTGGCAACCGGCCCCTCGATGGACTGAAGGATTTGCTGAAGCGGCTGCTCCCACGGCATCGACGATCCCGACGCATGGGCGGCCGGGGCGAGCACGACACTGATGGCAAGGATGGATGCGGCGGTCGCCATGCGGCGATAGCCGCGCGAAATCGTGCGGATCATGAAGATTCTCCTGTGTTGGTGGGGATTGCCGAAGGGATGGGATGCGTGATGCGGTAGTCGCCGTCCGGCCCCAGCCCTTCGACGCGGGCAAGCTCGGCAAGCCGGCGCGCGGAACCACGCCCGGAAAGGACGGCAACAAGGTCGATTGTCTCGGCGATCAGGGCGCGCGGGACGGTGACGACAGCCTCTTGAATGAGCTGTTCAAGGCGACGGAGCGCGCCGATGCCGGTGCCGGCATGGATGGTGCCGATCCCGCCCGGATGGCCGGTGCCCCACGCTTTCAGAAGGTCGAGGGCTTCCGATCCGCGCACCTCGCCAATGGGGATGCGATCCGGGCGCAGGCGTAGCGAGGAACGGACCAGATCGGAAAGCGTTGCCACGCCGTCTTTCGTCCGCATGGCGACAAGGTTCGGCGCGGCGCATTGCAGCTCGCGCGTGTCCTCGATGATGACGACGCGATCCGCCGTCTTCGCCACCTCGGCGAGCAGCGCATTGGTCAACGTGGTCTTGCCGGTGCTGGTGCCGCCCGCCACGAGGATGTTGGCGCGGGAAGAAACGGCCGCGCATAGCGTCGCGGCCTGATCGGCGGACATGATGCCCGCCGCCACATAGTCGTCGAGGCTGAACACCGCGACTGCGGGCTTGCGGATGGCGAAGGTCGGGGCGGCGACCACCGGCGGCAACAGGCCCTCGAACCGCTCCCCGTTCTCCGGCAACTCGGCCGAGACGCGCGGGCTGCGGGCGTGAACCTCCGCGCCGACATGATGCGCGACCAGCCGCACGATGCGTTCGCCATCGGCGGCGGACAGCCGTTCGCCCGTATCGGAAAGCCCTTCGGACAGCCGGTCCACCCAAAGGCGGCCGTCCGGGTTCAACATCACCTCGGCCACGGCCGGGTCTTCGAGCAGCCGGGCAATGACGGGGCCGAGCGCGGTGCGCAACATGCGCGCGCCGCGCTGGACCGCTTCCTGCCTGTGGTGGTTGGTGGTCATGTCGGCCCCGCTTCTTCATGGGGCGCGACATGCGATCCCCGGATCGGGGTCGATT
This sequence comes from Pseudochrobactrum sp. XF203, assembly GCF_020341615.1. Lineage (NCBI taxonomy): Bacteria > Pseudomonadati > Pseudomonadota > Alphaproteobacteria > Hyphomicrobiales > Brucellaceae > Pseudochrobactrum > Pseudochrobactrum sp. XF203. The sequence goes on from NZ_CP084392.1 coordinate 3,067,106, forward strand.
AAAAAAGCCCGGAATTGGGCTGGTTCAACAAGTATCTAGCTGCGTGCGGTGATCGGCGGCGAACGGCGGCAAATAGGATGGGTCCGAATACTTACTCTTGATCGCCGTTGCTCTCGGACTCGTCCGGCAACGGATCGTCGGGAAGTGAGTCGAGGTCACGCGACAGCTCTTTGAGGAACCTGTCGCCCGTCGCCAGACGCCGGCCGATATTTTGCATGAAGCCCTCGAACCGCTCCGCGCCTTTGGCGCGGGCAGCGGATTGTGCGGCTCCCGTGAGCGGCGGCGTGATGGTCATCCAGAAATGGATGAACTGCGCGACTGTCTCGCCGAGAACGGCGAGATCTAGGTCGAGCGTGTCGATCTGCCGGCCGAGCTTGTCCAATCGGCGCGACATGGCGGCTTCAAGCTGGTCGGCGGAATCGCCGGACAGGTAGGACATGACAGCCGCCTCCACGATGGCGGATTTCGAGACATTGCGGCGCAGGGCCACCGAGCGGCGCAGCGCCATCGCTTCGATCTGCGGAATGAGCGCGGGGTCGAAATAGAGATTCAGGCGGGTTCTGGTTGCCATGGGCGTGTCCTCAAAGGTCGATTCCATCATCGGGGTTCAGCGCCACCTGCCGCGCCACCATCCTCATGCGCTGGCGCATGGCGCGGGCCTTGGCCGCGTCAACGTCTGGCTCGTCGCCCAGGAACTCGAACTCCTGTTCGGGCGATGGCGGCGGGGTGACGATTTCCTCTTGGCTTGGCAATTCCGGCTCGCGGCGGATGCCGGCATTGGCCGGGTCGCCCTCGGCCTCGTCTGCGGCGGCCGTCGCGGAACGGCTATCCGCCGCGACCACGCGGCCGGACCAGTCATCGGCGGATGGGCTGGGCGCCAGCGGAGCGGCGACCAGATCGGGCGGGGTCAGGATGCGTTCCTGAAACCGCGCATCCTCGAAATAGCGGGCTTTGGTCGCGCGGATCGGCGGCGTGCCGGCGACCATCACGATTTCGTCCGTGGGCGGAAGCTGCATGATCTCGCCCGGCGTGAGCAGCGGCCGCGCCGTCTCCTGCCGTGACACCATCAAGTGACCTAACCACGGGGCTAGGCGGTGCCCTGCGTAGTTGGTGGAGTCGCGCAGCTCGGTCGCGGTGCCTAGTGCGTCTGAAACACGCTTCGCCGTCCTTTCGTCGTTCGTGGCGAAGCTGACGCGGACATGGCAGTTGTCGAGGATCGCGTTGTTCGGCCCATAGGCGCGCTCGATCTGGTTGAGGCTCTGTGCGATCAGGAAGCCTTTGATTCCATACCCCGCCATGAAGGCGAGCGCCGATTCAAAGAAGTCGAGGCGACCGAGTGCTGGAAACTCGTCCAGCATCAACAGCAGCCGATGGCGCTTGCCGGAGGTGGTCAATTCCTCGGTCAACCGCCTGCCGATCTGGTTGAGGATCAGGCGAATAAGCGGCTTGGTGCGGTTTATGTCGGATGGCGGCACGACCAGATAGAGCGTGACGGGCTGGCGGCTGCCGACCAGATCGGCAATGCGCCAGTCGCACCGCGCCGTCACCCGCGCCACCACGGGATCGCGGTAGAGGCCGAGAAACGACATGGCGGTGGAGAGCACGCCCGACCGTTCGTTCTCGGATTTGTTCAACAGCTCGCGCGCCGACGATGCGATGACGGGATGAACGCCCGCCTCGCCGAGATGCGGCGTGTCCATCATCGCGCGCAAGGTCGCCTCGACCGGGCGGCGCGGGTCGGACAGGAAGTTGGCGACGCCCGCCAAGGTCTTGTCCTTCTCCGCATAGAGAACATGCAGGATCGCGCCGACCAGCAAGCTATGGCTGGTCTTTTCCCAATGGTTGCGCTTGTCGAGACTGCCTTCGGGATCGACCAGAATATCCGCGATGTTCTGCACGTCGCGGACTTCCCATTCCCCTTGCCGGACCTCCAGCAGCGGGTTGTAGGCGGATGATACAGCATTGGTCGGATCGAACAGCAGCACGCGGCCATGCTTCGCGCGAAAGCCCGCTGTCAGCGTCCAGTTCTCGCCTTTTATGTCGTGGACAATGCAGCTTCCCGGCCATGTCAGCAGCGTCGGTACCACCAGCCCGACACCTTTGCCGCTGCGAGTCGGGGCGAAGCACAACACATGCTCCGGCCCGTCATGGCGCAGATAGTGCCGGTCGTATCTGCCGAGCACCACGCCATCGGGGCCGAGCAGACCGGCGGCGCGGATTTCGCGATCCTCCGCCCATCGCGCCGAACCATAGGTGGCGACGTTGCGCGCCTCCCGTGCCCGGATGATCGACATGAGGATGGCGGCGGCGATGGCGATGAAACCGCCGGACGCCGCGATGATGGCTCCTTCGACGAAGATTGCGGGCGCATAGGCGTCAAACGAAAACCACCACCAGAAGAAGGCCGGCGGATAATAGACCGGCCAGCCCGCCAGCTCGAACCACGGATTGCCAAGCTGGAGCTGGAAGCGGAGGCGGAACGCCGTCCATTGCGTCGCTGCCCACACCATCACCAGAACGATGGCGAAGACGACAGCGATCTGACCCCAAAGGATTCGGCCTCCGCGCAATGCAGCCTCCAGTCGGCAAAAGAGACGGAGCCGAACAGAGAGTAGTCAGAATCGGGATGGGCAACAGGAAAGAGGATGCCGGAGGGCTGCCGGATACTATCGGCGGCAAATAGGACGGGTTCCCTTCACGTTATCCGGCCGAGTGGTCGCCATCGCGCAACTGGCCGGGCGAATCGCCGAAACGCCTCATATTGTTTGCAAGGTTGAGCAGGTTTTTCAGCGCGGCGCTGCGATTGAACGGCAACCAGACAGCGGTAAAGGCAACCGGCTCTGGTTCATCCGCAAAAGGTAGGAAGACGATTCCGGTCGTCGGCAGCAGCGCCGTGGCCGCGCCGACGATGGTGATGCCGAAACCCTGTCCGACCATGGACAACATTGTTCCACGCTCCACATCGAAGCGCAGGATCGACGGCGCAGGCCAGCGTCCGGCATGGCGCAGCACGATATGGTCGTGGACTTGCGGGCCAGTGCCGCCATAGCGGACAAGGAAGGTCTCGCCGGCCAGATCGGCCCATGTGATAGCCGCCTGCCCGGCAAGGCGATGCTGTTCCGGCAGCACCGCCACCAGCGGTTCAGTCCAGATCGGGCGGGCATGGCAGTCGGGCAATTCAAGCTTGCCGGCGACGAACGCCACGTCGAGCCGGTCGGCGCGAAGCTGCATCACCGCGTCGCGGGCCGTGCCTTCGATCATCTCGATCTCGATGCCGGGATGGTCTTCCCGGTATTGTGCGATCAGATCAGCAAGGAAGCTGCCGGGGATCAGGGCATGGATACCGATGCGCAGACGACCCCATTTCCCTGCCGCCGTCATGCCTGCGGTCTTCACCGCATGGTCGAGCTGATCGACGCCGGCCGCTATCCGCTCGACGAAGTGGCGTCCGGCCTCAGTCAGTCGCACGCCCCGAGCATGCCGCTCGAACAGAAGGATGCCAAGGTCTTCCTCCAGCGCCTTTACGCGCGCGCTGACGCTGGATTGCGCCACGCCGAGCGCATTGGCCGCGTGGCGGAAGTTCAGATACTCAGCGACGGCAAGCGTCTGGATCAGCGATGCGAGGGGGATACGCGATCCGAGCGTGGTCGGCACGCCCCATGGGCAACCATTCATCGGTGCTGATCGCCGCCGTCGCATCGCTCAAATGCCACTACAGTGCTTCATTGCACGCCGTAGCGGACGCAGTTGCTTGGCTTCCTTAGAATGACGCATTGGATTGCCCCTCCCTCTATGTCGCCTACTACGCACAAGTGACTTGCATGATGGAAGTTACACCATTATGGATGTGTCATGCAACGAACAAGCTTTCTGTCATTAGAGTGTCCCGCAGCCCGAGCGCTGGAAAGCGTCGGTGACTGGTGGAGCATCTTGATCCTGCGGGACGCCTTCCAAGGGTTGAGCAAATTCGATGAATTCGAGAAGAATCTCGGTATTTCCGCGAACATTTTGGCGAGGCGATTGAAACATCTCACAGCCGAAGGGTTGTTTGAAAGGCAACGATACAATGATCATCCGCCTCGATTTGAATACGTCCTTACCGACAAAGGGCGAGATTTCTATCCGGTAGCAATCGCCCTGTTCGCATGGGGAAACCGGAACCTTGCGCCCAATGAAATAGCCATGCGCCTTGGCGACAGGGAAACTGGTAGGGAACGAAACGCCATCATAGTCGATGCGGATACTGGAGAAAAAATCACTCCTGAAAACACGGTTCTTCTAGCAGGCCCAGCGGCAACGGAAGAAACGATGCGCGTCATAAACCGCGTGAAGCGGATAAGCTCAGAAAAAGGAGCGGAATAATCCAATGCGTCGAATTGTTGTGACCGGCATGGGTTTAGTCGGCCCTCTTGGTTCCGGGGCTGAAATAAGCTGGAACAGACTCCTTGATGGAAAATCAGGCATTAGAACATTGCCTGATGAAATTTCCAGCAATCTACCAGTGAAAATCGGGGGACTCGTTCCTAGCCTGATTGAAGATTCCGAAGCCGGTTTCGATCCCGATTTGATCGTTGACACAAAGGATCAACGAAAAATGGATCGCTTCATTCTGTTTGCACTTGCGGCCGCAAAGGAGGCTCTTGAAACGGCGGGATGGCATCCCGCGAGCGACTACGAATTTGAGCGCACAGCAACGATTATTGCTTCTGGTATAGGCGGGTTTCCCGCTATCGCTTCGGCAGTTCGCATAACCGACACTCGGGGGCCACGGAGGCTATCACCGTTTACCGTACCATCGTTTCTTGCCAACCTCGCGGCGGGACAGGTTACCATCAGGTATGGATTTACAGGCCCAATTGGCACGCCTGTAACCGCCTGCGCTGCCAGCGTTCAGGCCATCGGCGACGCCGCGCGGCTGATACGCTCCAACGAAGCCGACATCGCTCTGTGCGGCGGGGCAGAAGCGTGCATTGATACGGTTAGTCTCGGGGCATTTGCTGCCGCGCGAGCACTATCCATGGGGTACAATACTACGCCGGAAATGGCGTCGAGGCCGTTCGACACCGAGCGCGATGGTTTCGTAATGTCCGAAGGGGCGGGTCTGATCGTCATAGAGGAATTGGAACATGCCCTGGCTCGGGGTGCCACGCCCATAGCCGAATTGGTGGGATACGGCACAAGCGCTGATGCACACCATATGACTGCCGGTCCAGAGGACGGTCGAGGTGCGGCCCGTGCGATGAAAATCGCGCTCCAGAGTGCCGGGTTGAAGCCAATCGATATTCAACATTTGAACGCTCATTCCACCTCCACTCCCGTAGGAGATCGAGGAGAAATTGCCGCGATAAAATCCGTGTTTGGCAATCATGATGTGGCCGTAAGCGCCACGAAATCGGCGACGGGGCACCTACTTGGTGCCGCAGGTGGTATTGAGGCAATCTTCACGATACTCGCCCTACGGGATCAAATCGCTCCCCCCACGAGAAACTTAGAAAACCCCGATCCTGTTGCCGCAGGTATCGACCTAGTTCACCGATCTGCGCGGCCCGTTCTCATGGAACATGCCATTTCCAACGGATTCGGCTTTGGCGGCGTTAATGCAAGTGTCGCTTTCCGGCGATGGCAATAACAGTCCCGGACGGTGCTTCCGCGACCACTTCGGCTCACGCCCTCGCTATCCGTGGCGGTACTGAATTCGTGCAGACCTGCCGGCCCATGTCGCTGGCGACCGTGAGCAGGTTGCGCAGCGCGGCGCTGCGGTTGGACGGCGACCAGACAGCCGAGAAGGCGACCGGCTCGGGCTCATCGGCGAAGGGCAGGAAGACAATGCCGGTTGTCGGCAACAGCGCCGAGGCGGTCCCGACGATGGTGATGCCGAAGCCCTGTCCGACCATGGACAGCAGCGCGCCGCGCCCCACGTCGAAGCGCAGGATCGACGGCGCGGGCCAGCGTCCGGCATGGCGCAGCACGATATGGCTATGAACCTGCGGGCCGGTGCCGCCATGCCGAACAAGGAACGTCTCGCCCGCCAGATCGGCCCATGTAACGGCCGACCGCTCGGCGAGCGGATGCTGCTCCGGTAACACCGCCAAGAGCGGTTCGGTCCATATGCGGCGGGAATGGCAGTCGGGCAACTCGGGCGTGCCGGCGACGAACACCACGTCCAGCCGGTCGGCGCGAAGCTGCATCACCGCTTCGCGGGCTGTGCCTTCGGTCATTTCGACTTCAACGCCGGGGTGGTCTTCGCGGTATTGGCCGATCAGCTTTGCGAGGAAGCTGCGAGGGATCAGGGCATGGATACCGATGCGAAGCCGGCCGCTTTCTCCGGCTGCCGCCATGCCGGCGGTCTTCACCGCATGGTCGAGTTGGTCGATGCCTGCGGCTATCCGCTCGACGAAGTGGCGTCCAGCCTCGGTCAACCGAACACCCCGCGCATGGCGCTCGAACAGAAGGATGCCAAGGTCTTTTTCCAGCGCCTTCACGCGGGCGCTGACGCTGGATTGCGCCACGCCGAGCGCATTGGCGGCGTGGCGGAAGTTCAGATATTCGGCGACGGCGAGAGTGTGAACTAAGGTCATCATCGGCACTCGCCCCGAGAGGAGATGATGGCTCAACGGATTTAATCCGTCATTCCTCGTAAGTCTACGCATACCAATTCGCCATGACTCAATCACAATGAAGTTGCGAAAGGTCTGAGTAGTATTGGCAGACATATTAAATAGAGGATCGCGCCGACAATCCAAACCCAACCGTTCCATGCTCCTATGGTGGCAGAATAGAGTGCCGTGAAGCCAAGCGGTCCCGCGATAGAGCTTAGATTGGTGAGGCTTGTAAGCGTTCCCTGTAAAGCTCCTTGCTTGTTACTGCTGACATTGTTTGAAAGCATTGCCTGCAAGGCCGGCATGCCAACACCTCCGGCGGCAAGCAGCAACAAAATCGGGAACACCATCCATCCCTGCGTGGCAAAAGCCAGAAGAATGAAGCCAGTCGCATCCGCAGCCATGCCAAAGAGTAGCGTGCGCCGCTCTCCAAGCCGGCTTGAAAGCGGGCCGGTAACAAACGCTTGGAAGATCGCATGTGTTGCTCCAAATGCCGCAAGCGACAAACCAACAGTCGTGGTGTCCCACTGAAAACGGTCCTCGCCATAGATGACCCATAGGGCCGCAGGCACTTGGCCGATCAGTTGAATAATGAAGAAGACTGCGAAAAGCGCAGCTAGCCCGCGCAATGCATCATCCAGCCGGAACAGAACGAATGGTTTGATGCGAACCGGCTTTCCGGTCCCGCCATGGCTGTGATGAGTCTCCTTGAGAAAAATGCAGGCAAGCAGGAACGCGAAGCCGTTGAGAAGGGCAGCGGCGATAAACGGAGCATGGGCAGAAATACCACCGAGCATGCCACCAAGTGCTGGCCCGGCAATCATGCCTGCTCCATAACAGGCCCCCATGTAGCCGAACCAGCGTGCGCGAGAACCTTCCCCCGTCGAATCGGCAATGGTTGAGGCAGCTACGGCTCCGGTTGCTCCCGTGACGCCAGAAACGAGTCGGCCGATATAGAGAACCCATAAGACCGGCGCTGATGCCATAATCGTGTAATCGACTGCGGCCCCCGCAAGAGAAGCCAGAAGCACCGGACGCCGGCCGTAAGCATCTGAAAATTTTCCAAGCACGGGCGCGAAGACGACCTGCATCAACGCATAGAGTGACAGCAAAGCACCATAGTGACCAGCGACCTGTTCCGCCGGCACAAGCTCGCGCAGAAGCGTCGGAAGGACCGGCATGATGAGGCCGAGTCCCATGGCGTCGAGACTGACGATCAGCAGGGCGATGATGGCAGAGCTGCGCACCTGAAACTCCAGCGCCGCTCAATGCGAGCGACTTTATCAATGATAAGAACATAGACATAGAAATTATCGTTGATAAATTGTCAAGCACTGGCAGAGGAACGTGAATGACCAAACTGGACAAAGGCACCGTGATCGCAGCGGCGCTGGAGCTGCTGAACGAGGTTGGCATGGACAACCTGACGACGCGAAAGCTCGCTGAACGCCTCAAGGTTCAGCAGCCTGCGCTTTACTGGCATTTCCAGAGCAAGCGCGCGCTGCTTGACGCACTTGCGGAGGCGATGTTGACGGAACGCCACACCCGCTCGCTACCCGAAGAGAACGAAGACTGGCGGCTATTCCTGAAAGAGAACGCCCAGAGTTTCAGAACGGCGTTGCTCTATTATCGCGACGGGGCGCGCATCCATGCCGGCACTCGACCGACAGAACCGAATTTTGGCACTGCCGAGACACAAATACGCTTTCTCTGCGCGGCGGGCTTTGGTCCGAAGCACGCTGTTTGGGCGCTCCGGGCGGTCAGTCACTATGTGGTCGGTTCCGTTCTCGAGCAGCAGGCATCTGATGCCGATGAGAGAATGTCGGACAGATCAGATGTGTCCGGGCAGGCAGCATCGTCCTTCCTGCACGATCTGTTTCACGAGTTGGAAACAGAAGGCATAGATGCTGCGTTCAACTTCGGACTTGACAGCCTCATCACCGGTTTCGAGCGGCTACGTTCATCTACAACAGATTAGAGGCTTATCCCCCTCTGCCGCGCGAGTTGCCACGATTCCGATCCGCCCTGCACGACGCCCATGACCTCGCGGCCGAGCTGGCGGTCGATGACCGGCCGCCAGCGGTGCCCTCCGTGATTTCGATGTCGAGATTGGGATGGTCCTTCCGATACTGGCCGACCAGCTCTGCAAGGAAGCTGCCCGGAATCAGGGCATAGACACCGATGCGTAGCCGGCCGCATTCGCCTTGCGCTGTCATGTCGGCGGTCTTGACGGCGTGATCGAGCTGATCGACGCCCACCGCGACCAGCTCCATGAAATGTCTGCCTGCATCCGTTAGCCGGACGCATCGCGCATGGCGCTCGAACAGCAGGACACCAAGATTTTCTCCAGCGCCTTCACGCGCGCGCTGACGCTCGACTGACTGACGCCGAGCGCGTTGGCCGCGTGCCGAAAATTCAGATGCTCGGCAACGGCCATGAACTGAACAAGGGAAATGAGCGGTATCCTGCCGGACAGGATACCGCCATTCATGAAGCTGCGATGACGGGTGCGCCGCATGGGTGCCGACCGTCCTGCCAGTCGCCGGTCAGACGACCGGCGACCTCTCGGCGTGAACGTCACGGAATCGAAGTAGCGCAAGACCCGTCGAAACTAGCATCGCCATCGTCGTGGCGTAACAGATCACGGGCCAAGCCGTATCTCCGTTCAACAGCGTTACCGCTAGTGTCCCGACGATGCTGACGATCAGGCTTTGGACGCAGAAATAGAAGGCGACTGCCGATCCTGCGATGTCGTCGAACTGTGCGAGAGCACCATTGGCGGTGACGGACACCGTGAAGACAATACCGACTGCCATTACCCACATTGGCAGGATGAAGCTGAGGAACGATGGTGAGCCGAAAAATTCACCGATTCCCAACAGAATCGCCCCGCAAACGAGCAACGCCATCCCACGCGCCGCGCATCCCGCAATGCCCCATCTGGCTACAAAGGACTTCGCGAAACGGGTTGTCACAATCATGGCGAGTGCGACAGTGGCGAAAGCCAAACTGAACCCGATTTCGGAATAATCGGCTTGGCCTATGAGCACTCGGGGGGCTGTCGAGAAGAAGACGAAGAAGGTGCCCATGCCAGCGCTAAAGCCGACCGTGTAAACCCAAAAGGTTGGACTCACGAAGATAGGCAAAACGGAACGGCGTGTGTTTACTTCATCCGAGGGGCGGGTTTCGTGCCATCTGAAACCGGCGTTCAAGAGTGCAGGCAACGCAAGTGCAGCCAGCGTGACGAATATCGCCCGCCATCCGAAAAACTCGCCGATCAGTGCTCCGGCGATGGGGCCAAGGGCGGGCACGAAGGCCAGCATCGAACTGAAAAGACCGTAGATGACGACACCCTCGGGGCGGCTGGCATAAACGTCGCGAACCGTCGCGAACGTCGCTACCAACGCCGCCGACGCGCCGACCGCTTGTAGCAGGCGAAAAGCGACGAAGGCTGCGGCCGTTGACGACCATGCCGCTCCGAGAGAAGCGACGATGAAAAGCGCCCCACCCGCAAGCAAGATCGGCCGTCGCCCGATGCGATCCGATATTGGGCCAAAGATCACCTGTCCCACGCCGAGCATGACCATGTAGAGGCTCAACGTGAGCTGGATCATGGATGGCGTCGTGTTTAGGATGCCGGGCATCGCTGGGACGACGGGGAGATAAATATCCATCGCCAGTGACGCGAGGATGTCGAAGGGAGCCATCAGCAGCAGGGCTGCCGGCAACGTATAGGCCCACGCGGGGCGTGTGATAGTCATGACGAATCAACCGCTCGATTAAAGATTCCGGGCGGCGTCTGCTCGTCAACAATCAGATTGGGATTGATCTTACAGAACGCCGCAACAACAGTGCTTGTTGTTGCGGCTTACTTGTCTGCTGACTTAGCGTTTCCCATGCTGATAGCTCCACACTTGGCAATACGAATATCTATCTCCTATCCGAATAGCGCCGGTGTCGCAACGCCGTTTCAGGTGCTCTAAAGTCCCAACCCCCTTTGCCGCCCTAGCTGCCACAACACCGATCCGCCCTGCACGACGCCCATGACCTCGCGGCCGAGCTGGCGGTCGATGACTGGCCGCCAAGGGACAAGGGTGAACTCATGAGATTGCTCGACCACCGCGAACTTGCCGCTCGATAGCTGCACGGTGCCGGTGAACTTGCCGCTGACGTTCTCGCCGTCCGTGGCGGCGCGGAACGGCAGCCCCTTCCTTTCGGCCATCTCCGCGCCGACGCGGGCGACCTCCCGCTCGCGCAAGGTGGCGAGAAGGCTGCGCCGATAGAAGATGCGGCCGTTCCGCGCTCGGGCAGCGTCGCCCTCTTCGATGTGATGCTCGCGGCGCTGGTCCATCGCCTCACGCACTTGCTGTCCGAAGCCGGCCGGCGCAAGATCGTCCGTTTCGCTATGGACCAATCGCCGGTCCAGCCAGGTCGCGCCATCCGATCCGACCTGCTTGCCTAGATCGAACGGGGACAGGACGCGAACGCTGGCCTGCCGGTCGCGGCCGGCGTCATGGACGGCGGCGCGGCTGACCAGATCATCGGGAATGCGCCATTGATCTGCGTCGATGCGTTCGACGATCCCGGCCCGGCGTAGCGCCTCCAGTCGGCGGACATGGGCATCGACATAGCCCTCATAGTCGCCGCTCGGAACGCGGCCCTCAAACTTCGCCTGCTCCAGATGGCGGCTCGGCCGATAGATGCCGTCCTCGGCGATGGCTGTGATGGAGCGGTCGGACGGTCGGGCCGTGGCCTCGGCCGGGCCGACCTCAATGACGCTGCCGATGCGGACATCCTCCAGCCGCTCGGGCGCGATGCCGGCGATGTGGTGCGTGCGGCCGTCGATCCCGTCCACCACAACGGTCAGGTTCTCCCCCAGCTCGTCGGACAGGTGCTTGTCCACGACGCGACCGACGATAGGCGTCTCGGGCGCTCCGTCATGGATTTGGAAGCTCATGGGATCGCGTTCGCCTCCCTGCGGGCCGAGCGCCTTCTGCATGGTGCGGATAATGTCGCCACGCTCGCCTAGCTCGCGCAGGGCAGGCTCCATGTCCTTGCTCAATTCCCAAACGGCGGGCGCGTGCTCGGTCGCCAGCCCCATCTTCTCCAGCTTGCCGAGCCTGCGCAAACGCAGCGTCCGCTCGAACTGCCGCTTCGGCTCCGCCGGTTCATGGCGCAGGTCGAGGAAACGGGCATCGGCTTCCTCGACCATGGCGCGGTCGATGCGGGTGAAACGGTCTTGGTCGATTTCGGCGGACAGCTTGCGGGTCTGCTCGATCTCGGTGACGGGGCCGAGTTCCAGACTGGCAAGCTCGCTGGCGCGTTCGCGCAGGCCAGCGGACAGATAGTCGCCATTGATGACTAGATCCCCGCCCGTATCGTCGCGGCCGTTGACAATGACATGCACATGGGAATGGCCGGTGTTGTAGTGATTGACGGCGACCCAATCGAGTTTCGTGCCGAGGTCGGCTTCCACCTGTTTCATGAAATCGCGGGTGTAGGCCGTGAGGTCCGACAACTCCGCGCCGTCCTCGGGCGAGACGATGAATCTGAACTGGTGGCGGTCGTCCTTGCCGCGATCAAGGAAGGCGTCGCCATCGGCGCGGTCCTCGGTCGCCGAATAGAGCCTGCCGCGCTCGCCATCGCGTGACGTGCCGTCGCGCTGGACATAGCGCAGATGTGCGCGGGCGCGGCCGCCCTTCCATGCGGCCCGGATGCTGCGCTGCTTGACGATCACGCGGCGGCTGCCCGGCTGGCGATGATGCCAGTGGCCGGAGATGTTCCGGGCGCGCACGAAGCTCGTGCCACGCCCGCGCTTCACGCCCTTGCCGCTGGCGACCATGGCGCGGGACCGCCCCGGCGATGACGGGCGAGCGGATGACGGCATGGAAGGATCGCGGGAGGCTGCCGCCTGATGCTGGCGGGTGATCTTCTTGACCTGCGTGAAAAAGCTCTTGGTCTTGCCGGCCTTCGGCGTGTCGGATCGGATGCGGCCGGGCTTCGGACGGAAGCGGTTTTCGTCGTCGGCGCTCACGGGCGCGACTCCTGACGAAACCGCCGAAAAACGGCCGATATCGGCCTATGGTGCCGCTCGAAACCCTGCAAAGCCAAGGCTTTGCGCGAAATCGCGGCACGCGGCCCCTCAAAACCATGGTGCCGGAACCGGCAACCTAACCAGTGTGCAGACAACAATAATTTCCAGAAGCGGCCCGATATGGTGCCGTCTTCTTTAATCTTGCCCTCCACCCTTCCTGCCTTTTCTGCCCCTCCAGCCTTCATGATCCTGCTCCATCCGCTGCACGATCCTGCACACCGCGAGGCGCTGCGGAGCGCGCCGCCGGCTCGTCCGGCAAAGCGAATTTGAGCCGCCATGTGCGCCACGCTTGGGCAACCGCCCCGGTGCCGGGAAACAGGTCGTCGAGCGTATCGTCGGGACGCGCGGCGACCATCTCGAAAGCCCAATGGCAGACCGCTTCGGGCTTCGCGCCAGTGAGGCCACGGCGAAGCGTAATGCTCTCCTGAATCCAGTCCCGCATCACCAGCCGCTTGCTGACGACAGGCTTTCGCGCTGCCTTCACGATGACCGGCTCCCATGCAAAGGCGACCGGGATATTGCGCTTGAACGCCGCAAATCCCTTCACCCATGCCATCCATCGCGCGCCCGTCCGCTCGACCAGCGGGGCAAGCGTTGCGATGGAGCGCGGCGTGGCGGCGGCGTGCAATATCCAACCGTCATAGTCGCGCTCCAGCCGCTCGATTAGGCGCACATGATCGACCTCGCCCGCGTAGTCTGGATGGTCCCGATAGAGGTGCGCGCAGCCGATATAGGGCGGGTCGGCATAGGCGATCTTCATCGGCGATCCGGCTCCGAAACGGCAGCAAACAGATCGCCAGATTGCGCCTCGGCCGGCAGCGCAGGCGCAGTTTGGGCGTCGGTCGAGCGTGTGACAAACATCGGTGATTCACGCCAATCGGGCGGCGGTGATGGTGCCGATGACGGCGGTTCGGTTGCAGCCGCGCCGCCGAGGATCGGCGCGAGCGCGGCGACATAGGCCCGCGTCTCGGCCGGCAGCGTGCGGCCGGTCGCAAGGTATTCGTCATAGCGGCCGGGACCGGCATTGTAGGCCGCCAGCATCGCCGCGACATTGCCATAGCGGTCGAACATTTCGCGCAGGTAGGCCGTGCCTGCGAGGATATTGTCGCGCCGGTCGTAGGGATCGCGGCCGAGGCCGTAGCGGACGCGCAGGCCCGCCCATGTGTCGGGCATCACCTGCATCAATCCCATCGCGCCAGCCGACGAAATCGCGCGCACGTCGCCCGCGCTCTCGGCGCGCAGCACGGCACGAATCCAGTGCTCGGGGATGCCGAACCGCTGCGACGCCTCGGCGACGTGGGTCGCATAGGGATGAGCGGCGGCCGGGCGCTCGACGGGCGCGGATTGCGCGACCGCGACGCCCGATCCGGCGCAGACGGAAAGCGCGCCGGCCAGTATCAGGACGGCATAATGCCATGCAGTCCTGTCTCCGCTTCGACACCAGCCTGCCAGCGTGCTCGCTGCGGTCAAGGGCAAGGCGCAAGCGCCGGCCGTCCGGTGGCCGAGCGGGACAGAGGGATGAGACGGCTTTTCCGCGAACAAAGGGATGACGATCTTGGACCGGATGGCGGGCCGGACGCGCGCGGCCGTCATTCCTCGTCCTCGACTTTCCGGGGGTGCTTCCAACGTAGCGTCCAGACCGATGAATCGTCGTTGGACTGGAACAGCTTGGCGCGGATCGGGAACGGGAAGATCGGCCCCTCCAGTCTCATGGACACAAAGTCGCCGGCATTTTCGCTGGAGTCTTTCCATGCGGGGCCAGCGTCCGGGCCGTCCTCGCTATCGAGGCGCAGGCGATAGTCGGGCGCGTTTTTCATGTCGCTCGGCTTGGCCGGAACGATGAACAGCTTTTCGTGGAGGCCGAACGAATGAAGCTCCCCGGCATAGCCGGTTTCGGTGCGCGTGAAGGTGCCTATTTCTGCCATGGGAAATCTCCTGTGGTTGGCTTTCGGGGGTGGTTTCAATGCGTCGGTGCGCGCCACTCGTAGCGGCCGACGCCTTCCTCATCGGTCCAGAGCGGGATCGCTCGGCCGATGACGAAAGCTGCGGGGATGGGTCCGAAATAGCGGCCGTCGAGGCTGTCGCGGACTTCCCAATTCATGAGGAAAAGCTGGCCGTCGCCGATCACGCGGCAGCCCTGCCAGACGGGCAGATCGCGGCCGAGGCTGTCACGCTCCAGCGCCTCGCCCATCTCGATCCCGTCAACCGTGATCGCGCGGCCGGTGCGGCAAACCTGCTGTCCCGGCAGGCCCAAGGCGCGCTTCAACAGCGGGACGCCGCGCGCGATATAACCGCGCTCGACCATGAAGGCGGCGAGCGGTTCGGGCGGCATGACGGCGACCAGCTCGGGCACGCCGAGCGCGTCGGCCGGCTCGATGGTGTAGAAGCCGATGGGTACGCTGGCCGTGGCGTTCCAGATGAGTTTCACGGGCCAATCGACGGCGCTGGCGGCGGCGATGCCGATGGCGGCGAGCGCCGTCACCGTGAGGATGCGGCGGCGCGTCACGGCTCGATCCTACGGCGGTGAAGCCACGCGGCATGTCGCTCGGGCGTGTAGGCGTGCGGCTCCAGATTGGCAGTCAAACGGTTGTGGACGTGCCGCCAATGCTCCGGTGCGGCGTCAGCTGGGTCGAGGCCGAGCGATTCCACGGCGTCGATGGCGGCAAGCCCGCGCTGCACCTTGGGCCAGCCGTCGAGGCGCAACAGGATTTCGCCGCCGGGGCGGACGAATGGCAATGTCTGGAACGGCTCGCCGCGCCCGATGGCCCGCACAATGTCGATGCGGGAAACGACCGTGCCATGCTCGCCATTCGCCCATCGGACGAAGGCGAAGACGCTGCCCGGCGCGAACCCGACGACGCTGCGGCGGCGGTCGATGATCTGTTCATAGCTCTTGCGGCCGAACCTGATCCAATGCTCGATGCCGCGTTTCTCGAAAGTCAGCTCGACCAATGTGGTGAAGGGCGCAGGCCCGTCCGGCAGCGGACGGCCGTGCGCGCTGCGATGGGCGCGACGGGTCATTGTGCGTCTCCGGCGATGTGCTGGTGGGGATTGCGCGCGTGCGCTGCGTCAACGGCGGGCGTCATAGCTCGCCGTTCCCGGCAGAACCGGCACCACGCTTCGCCTGCGCGCGCGTCAAAGAAAAAGAGTTAGCTGGGGTAACTGTTTCTGTTCTCGTCGCGTGTGGAGAAAGCGCCTCTTGCCATACCGTAAACGGTGATCTGGCTGGCTTATGCCGGTCCACCATCAACCGGAATGGAGAGAGACCATGGGCTACTTTGCAGGACTGGATGTTTCCCTTGAGATGACGAGCATCTGCATTGTGGATGCTGACGGGACCGTGATGAAGGAGGCAAAGGTTGCTTCCGAACCGGACGATCTTGTCGCGTTCTTCGCGCAATGCGGCATGGTGATGAAGCGGATCGGCCTTGAAGCCGGCGCTCCGTCGCAATGGCTTTACGGCGGTATGGCCGAAGCGGGTCTGCCGGTCGTGTGCATCGAGACGCGGCACGCCAAGGCGGCGCTGTCGGCAATGCCGAACAAGACCGACCGCAATGATGCGCGCGGAATCGCCAACATCATGCGCACCGGCTGGTTCCGCGCCGTGCATGTAAAGACGCAGACCGCGCAGGAACTGCGCTTCCTGCTGGTGGCCAGGCAGACGCTGGTTCGCAAGCTGATGGATATCGAGCTGGCGATCCGCGGCATGCTGCGCAGCTTCGGTCTGAAGATGGGCGTGGTGTCGAAGCGCGACTTCGAGGCGCGCGTTCTGGAACTGGCAGGCGACCGTGCGATGCTGATGCGGGCGCTCAATCCGATGTTGACCGCGAGGCGCGCTCTGGCTGTCGAATATGCCAACCTGCAAAAGGTGGCGATGGACTTCGCCCGTGACGACGAGGTGTGCCGGCGGCTGATGACCGTTCCCGGTGTCGGCCCCATCGTGGCACTGACCTATCGCGCGACCATCGACGTGCCGTCGCGGTTCCGGCGCTCCAAGTCCGTAGGCGCGCATCTGGGGCTGACGCCGCGCGCCTACCAGTCTGGCGAGGTCGATTGGACCGGGCGCGTGTCCAAGAGCGGTGACGCGATGGCGCGGGCTGCGCTCTACGAGGCCGCACACATCCTGCTCGTTAGGGTGAAGCGCTGGTCGTCCCTCAAGGCATGGGGCATGCGGCTGGTGAAGAACCGGGGCCATAAGCGCGCGGTCACCGCGCTTGCGCGCCGGATGGCCGTTCTGATGCACCGCATTTGGGTCGAGGGAACCACCTTCCTCTGGAAGACGGGTGACGGCCAGGCAATCGGGCAGAAGCCCATTCCTGCTGTTTAAGGTCGTCTGCTTGTCATCCGCATGGATGCCGGCTGACATAGGCTGAGAGTTCCGCTGCGGCGGAGAGATGTCCCCCGAGGGGACGAGGGTTCGGGTGAGCACGTTCAGAATCTTGTCCGCATCGCATTCTGCGACAGCGAAGACGCGAGTTAGCTTGGCTGCCCGACCTTCCGATCCCTGCTTGTGGCGATCCTGATATCGACCACGGAAAGAAGCGTGAGCCGCTCGGGGTGATGTCGATGATCCGCTCATGGCGTGTCCTCCGGCTCAATGTCTGGAATCCACGGAAGACGGGCAGATCGGGATGGTTCTTTCGCAGCTTGTTGCGAACGCGCACGATCATTGGCAAGATGATCGCGGGTGGCACTGGGCGCGTGCTCCGCACCCACAGAAACAGTTAAAGAAGATTCTCTGTTAGATAAGTTAGCGGTCGGATTCCGCGTTTCAGGCCAAAGCGTTAGCTGTGGTTCGTGCGCCTGATGTGCCGATAGTCGTGCGCCTGATGTGCCGATACCCCGTGCGCCTGATGTGCCGATGGTATTCACACCCTTATCAACAGTGCCTGTTGATAAGTTTTCGGGGCGGATGCGCAGCAGCTCGCGGCCGTCTTCCCGCTCGATCTGGAGGCGGTAGCCGGGGAGTTGCTGGCGGGCCGCGATCCGGCGCAGGTCCAGCGCGAAGTCGGACGGCCGGGCGAGGCTGCCGGATTTCTGATGAAGGTGCGCGACCTCGAAAATCCAGCCATGGCGCTGGTGCCCGGCGTGCTTTCGGGCGACGCGATAAAGCCATCGCTCGATGCCGCCAGTCAGCCGGAAATAGGCCGGGTCGATGGTCAGGACCAGCGAGCGGTCAATGACGCTGTTGTAGAACCATTCGGGCAGGACGAACTCCATGCCCTCGACGCGGCCGGCGCGCGTCGTCATTTCCTCCCACTCGTTGATCCATGAGAATTGCCGGCGACGCCAATGCGGGCCGTTGCGGATCGTGGTGGCGATGACAGTCGATTGCAGCCGCGCCAGCGCGGCCTTGAGCAATAGATATTGCCGGTTGCCGGTCGGCCGGCCGATGGCGCGCAACAGATGGTAGGGCGTGAAGCGGAAGAAACGCGATGTGGTGAGGCCGTTGTTCTCGGCCGCGACGATCTGCGAGGCCGCCCATATCAGCACGTCGGCGTCCCAAATGGTCGCCATCCCATGCTCGGGCATCCCGAACACCTGCACCTCTATGTCGGCGGCCTTATAGAGAATCGGCTTGGTGCGCGGGGTCTTCGCCAGCGAGAAAAACGGCCGTTCCATCAAGTCGCGCTGGTCGCGCGGCGGCGCATCGCCCGTGGCAACCACGAAAGGGTCTAGGCGGCTGCGCTCGCTGTCCTCGGTCGGCGGCGCGGGGGCGTGATCGTCCT
This sequence comes from Pseudochrobactrum sp. XF203, assembly GCF_020341615.1. Classification (NCBI taxonomy): domain Bacteria; kingdom Pseudomonadati; phylum Pseudomonadota; class Alphaproteobacteria; order Hyphomicrobiales; family Brucellaceae; genus Pseudochrobactrum; species Pseudochrobactrum sp. XF203. The sequence continues at coordinate 3,085,528 of NZ_CP084392.1, forward strand.
CGCGCAGCATTTAGCACTCGTCCCGTTCTTCGGGCGTGAGCGGACGGGCGGGAAAGACTGTGCCGGCGGTCTTGTCGCGGGTGGATTTGCGTTCGCCGACCGCGCTCCAGTCTTCCAGATCGCGGACGGTGTAGAGGACGCGACCGCCGACCTTGCGATAGGTCGGGCCGGTGCCATAGGTGCGATGTTTCTCAAGGGTGCGGATGGATATGCCGAGGAAGCGCGCGGCTTCCTTGGTGCGCAACAGGCGCGGCGGCAGGCCCGCAAGCGGGTTGGGCATGGATCACCTCCAGTCGGGATTGGGCTGCCGGGGGGCGGCAGCGGACTGTGGCGAACCATGGCGAGGGATCGGCGGCGCGTAGCGTGCCGCATTTGCGCCTATGCGTTGGCGGCACCCCCCTCGGGGCATCTTGCGGCTAATTGGTGTGGGATTTCAGCGGCCCGTCGCGGTGTCACGCCGAAAAGGCAAAGACATTCCCGCGCAGTTCGGCTAAGATTGCGGGTGGAGCAGACGCGCTGCTCTGGGGCGTAGTAACCCCTCACGGATGGCCGGTGCCAGCCAGAACGGCACCAACTCCTTGACCTATGGTCGGGGAGCCTGTGGCGTATACAACAGGCTTTCCGAGCTAAAGGCCATGGGGCCGTTTCGTGACGGTTACTAACTCCCCGATCACCAAGAGTCAGAGAGAATCGTTTGCGGGGGCGCACCGCAGACAAGCTCTGTCAGATACGGGGAATGACTATGCGGGTTCCTGTCGAACTCGATCCCGATGTGGACGACGAAGCGCCGACCGGCGACACCATAACCGTCTATGACGAACGGCATTTCGTGACCTATCTACGCTTGCTGGATGCCAAGGCCGAGGGCGCGGACTGGAAGGTAGTCGCGCGGATCGTGCTTCACCGCGATCCGGCTGCCGAGGAACTTCGGACCTATCGTTGTTGGCAAAGCCATCTCGAACGCGCGCAATGGCTTTCGCATGAGGGCTATAGGAAGATTCTGGAACAGGCGGCAGCTAACAAGGCGTGAGCATCGGCGGTTTTTAGCTTACTTCACCTCGCAAGCTTTGGAATTTCACAATATCCGACCGGCAGGAATCGACCTCATCGCTGACGTTTCGAGTGGCTTTGTCGCGTCCTAAAAGCTGATATGTCTCTCAATTGTTGGCCCATTCTGAACAGGACAACTCATACGTTACCTCGCCGTGCTCCGTGCCGGGTATGGGGTCGGGAAAATCCAAGAAATCCGTCCGCGTGTGTATCATGCCAACCTTCTCCATTACACGGCGTGACCCTTGGTTGACCGCCATTGTATTGGCCACAATCTTGTCATATCCCGCAACCTCGAAGCCCCAACCGATAAGAGCCAAAGCTCCTTCAGTTGCCAGCCCCTGACCCCAAGCTTCCCGGCGCAGTCGATATCCGATCTCAGCTAACGCCCTCCCTTTCGGCAACAAGCAGAACCAGCCGACGAACTCGTCATCCTCATTGCGTCGCGCTGTCCAGACGTTCGGCTCGGTTCCTCGTGGCATGAGAAACGGCGCGGTCGTCGAATCGATCCTGTCATGATCAACCGCACCATTGTTAAGAAACCGCATCACTTCTGGGTCAAGCTCTAGCTGGATGAAGTTAACACGATCCACCGGGGCGCAAGGACTGAGAATCAAACGCAGCGTCTTTAGTAAGGTCATGGTAAATTTCCTCAAAATAAATTTCAGGCATGGTCGTGCGAAATCATGGATTGCGCAACGAGTTATTCAGCTGAGCAGCCGCCTTGCCGTTCATGAAACATGAAGCAGTCTGTTAGCTCCACTCCATTCCTGCTGAAGTTCTCACAGGAATTCTAAAGTCCGCAACATTTCCCCGAGGGCTGGCTTTCCGGCTCTTTTCGTGTCGCACCTCTTTGTTGCAACTGGCAGTAAGTTTGCGACTTGCAACAACACGGTGCTCGCTAACGATCAACGCTTGCCGGGCTTGATAGGGTAGTGGAGCAACAGGCGATAGCCGCCGCACATCATCTTGATGCCGTGCGCAACCAGACGGCGGGCCTTGTTCTTGCGCGGGTCGTTCTCGAAATCCTCCTTGGAGCCGCGAAAGCCGAGCAGGACTTCGGCGATGGTGCGATAGCTTTCTCCGCGCAGTCGGGCGTCGAGCGCGCGCAGGGACAGGATATGCCATTGCCGGAGTTGGGCAGGAACGGCCCGGAAGTCGGGACCGGGCGCGCGGCCGTTGAGGGACCGCCAGAAACGGCGGGCAGCGTGAGCGCGAAGCTCCAGAAAGGAATCCATCGGCAGGGTGACGGCATAGAAGGCGGCTGCGTCGGGCACCGCCTCGGGAAGCCAGAATTGATGTGTGACGCCATCAACCTGCCAGATACCATGCCAGCCATCGGCAGCGCGGCGCAGATCGAGGCCGGCGAGTTGCGCAAGCGTCAATATCGGTTCGGTGTCGCCGTCCTTATGCTCGACGGGCGACAGCATCACCGCTTGCGGTTGAAGGTTCGGACTCCAGATTGGCGGCGGCCGGTCATGCGGCGCGTCGGGATCGCATGGGAAATCGCAACCCCCAGCGATCCGCGAACGCTTCAAGGTCACGGCCGGACGGTCCTCCGGTTAGTGCGATGGTCAGGAAATCCTGACGATAATCGTTATTCCGGCGCAGATATTCCCAAGCGAAACCGGCGGCCGAAATGTGCTTCGCGTGCCTGTATGCCGCCGGCGAACGCCAGTCGATGCTAAGCATGGCGTCACCTCCCAAAGCCGGGGCGCGCAAGGCAGCGCCCAGCCCTTAGAGGTTCAAAGATCGCTAGAAATATAGAAGCCGCTCAAAGCAGATACGTTGAGCGGCCAACCCGATCAATATTGGTTATTTTCTGCTTAACACTATTTCGATGTTTCCGCGACACGCCCGCCCGCAAAAGTGCGGGCAAGGCGCTCCGGCTTTCATTGGCTGGAAAACACATGCACTTCGTCATGTGCGGTTTCGACTGTGAAAAACTCGCCGTTCATTTCAGCGTCACGGGCCATTGCTTTCCAATCAATATAGTAGCGCAGCGCCTCGGGAATCGTGACGCCGCTTTCAGCGGTCAAATCCTCCATGAAGTCGGCAAGGCTGGGGAATTGGCCATGATAGCAGTCCCGCAAAGCGGTTTCGGCTTGGTCCATGTCACCGACGAACTGCTCCAGCAAGCCAGCGCCTAGCGCGCCATGCTCGGCGATGAAAGCGCCCATGCGTGCCACGGTGTCGATGCCGGCATATTCCTTGATGCTGACGCCTTCGAAACCCTCATAGTCATGAATGGCGTATTCCTCCGCGCCCTTGATCGGCGAGCGCGCTAGCATCGCGGCAATCTCGTCCCTGATTTCGTCCGCGCCCTGATCCGCGTCGATCCAAGCGCCGTGCAGATACCCGTTATTGTAGGCGGCAAGGCAGGCGACATAGATGCGGGGATTGCTGTCGGAAAGGTTGGTCATGTCTCTGATCCTCGGGTTTGGGGTTCAGAGCAGCGAAGCGCCGCTCCTGAACCCTTGCCCGGCGGCGAGCCACGGGTAGCAAGGTGCAGGAGAAGTCTTTGGCACCGTGGAATAAATGGAGGGGACCCGCTTGCGGGGAGCGGGCCGTTTATGCCGCGAAAGGCCGGAGAGTTTTCTTGCGCCGCGCGAGGGCAACGCCCTTAGCAACCTTCTTCCTAAGATGAGACGCGGCGGCAGCCGCGCCGGCCCGGAGGCGAACGCGCTTCCACATTGCGCTGTAGAGAGCCGGAGGGCCGCCAGTAACAATGTCCCGGCGCATTAGCGCCGGGTCTGCATATCAGCTTGAAGGCACAAACGCGCGTGGTTGCCGAACGCAAAGATCGGAAACCGGCAAGAACGTCTCTATGAGAAGGTGCGGCCTTGGTGCGGTCATTTCGGATGCAGCGACATATCTCAAGGCGTATTCGGACGCCGCCGTGTGCAGCGCATTGATGGCAGCGAGGTATTCTTCCAGAAGGGCCACGGGATCATCATCAAAACGATCCAGCCATTTCCCATCGGCTTGGGCGTTCTGCCAAACCTTCCGAGCTTCCGATGCAGCCTCATCTCGCAGAAGTTGGTTCAGATCATCCGCCCAAAGCGCCGCGATGCTGTGACCATATTTCTTTTTCACATCGTCAAGCGTGAGTCCCGCCCCAAGCAGATTTGCTTTTAGCAGCACCTCAATTCCGTGCGCTGTGAGATGGAGGACCGGAGTAACTAGCACTCTGGATGACTGGTATTCCTCCGACCGCCGGAGCACGTCTGCTGCGGTCAAGAATCGCTTGGCCGTTGCGAGCAGCTTCCAATGATCGGTATCGCTAAATTGCTCGGTCACGGCCCCTCGCTGCTTCTGCCAACCTCAGCGAGCAGGCGCGGGACTGGAGGGCAATGGTGTGGCCAGTCGCATCAAAGCCGACACGCCAACGAATCCGCCGCCGACCAGACAGAAGATTTGCCGCCAGATTTCAGAGGGCACCGCCTCTTTGGTGATGCCATGGACCAGCGCATAGCCCGCGACGGCGGCGGGTGCGGCAAAGATCAGCGCCACGATCTAGCGCAGGATGGGCGTGCGCAACGTCTCGAACAGCAGAGCGAGGATGCCAAACGCCACGCCAGCGGAAACGAGGCCGACCAGCCCGGCACCTATCACGCCGGAGCCGGTCTGATAGGCGAATTGCGCAGCAGTCAATCCAAGCATGAAGGGCAGAGCATAGACTGCGAGCTTATAGGCCACGACGCAAAGGACGGCGACTAGCGCCACGCTCATCAACATCACGACTACCATGGTTCTGCTCCTTCACGCTGCGCGCGGATTGTCCTTGCATCGCTCCTGCGGTTGGACACGGGCAACATAATGCCAACCCGTGCCCCTTCTGTCGATCTTCGGCGGCTTTCAGGTGTCATTTTGGAGGGCTATAGCGTAGGTGTAGTTCTCGGTTTCTTCGTCTCCCGCCCGCCACACCGCCGATTGCCCTCTATAGCGCGATATTGCCGCCGATTACCGCCGATGGCCGCAACGTCACCAAGTAGCATACGCACCGTCGATCACCGCCGTTTCTACGATAAATCCTGACATCTCAGCGGCGGCAACAATGAATGATCTTACGGATGACGCGTTATCGTCCGTGTTGTCGAGGACGGACTATTTAGCGAACACAGTCGGCGGCGCTACCGCTACTGAAAGCGGAAAAAGACTGCCAAAAATTTTTTGCGTGTGCCTACCGATGATGGTGTGCACCCTTATTTAAGAGCGCTTATCTTAGCTCACCCACTATTTAAGCCAAAAGCTGATTGCTTAAATAACGCCGCGTTCGCATAATGTGGCATGTCCGAATCAGCTTCCAACCTCCGGCTAGGCCGCATTGTCGAGACCCCTGTTGCGGGGGAAATCGTGCGTGCCTTCGTACCGCCCCCACTGCCGCCGGAACCGCCGATCGACGTGCTGACCCTTCTGGAGCGGCTAAGTTTTGCGGAACGTGCCTTGGGGCGTCTGGACGGCATCACTATGCTGCTGCCGCGCCAAGAACTGTTTCTCTACATGTACGTGCGGAAGGAAGCCGTCCTTTCATCCCAGATAGAGGGCACGCAATCGACTCTTTCGGACCTGCTCCGCTTCGAAACCGAAGCACAGGCCGGCCAGCCGATCGACGATATCCGCGAAGTCTCGAACTACGTCGATGCGATGATGTATGGGCTGGAACGGCTGGAAGACCTACCGCTATCACTGCGTCTGATCCGTGAGATGCACGAACGCTTGCTGCAAAGCGGGCGCGGAGGAACGAAAAATCCCGGCGAGTTTCGGCGGTCTCAGAACTGGATCGGTGGTTCACGTCCAGGCAACGCATTGTTCGTGCCGCCGCCGCCGACCGAGATGGATGCTTGTCTCGATGCGCTTGAGCGCTTCATGCACGAGGACGGTTCGCGTTTGCCCGCACTGATCAAGGCCGGGCTGCTGCATGTCCAATTCGAGACCATCCACCCGTTCCTGGATGGAAACGGCAGGATCGGTCGCTTGTTGGTGACGCTGTACCTGTGTGTCAACGGTGTGCTGCGCAAGCCGCTCCTCTATTTGAGCCTGTACCTGAAAACGCATCGCGCCGACTATTACCGCCTGCTTCAGGAGGTGCGCGAGCACGGGGCATGGGAAGCCTGGCTCGATTTCTTCCTTGCCGGTGTTGCGGATACGGCCAATCAGGCATTCGAGGCCGCCACCCGGATTGTCGATCTGTTCAAGGAGGACCGCGAGCGGATCACGACAGAGAGCGACCGGGCAGGCTCCGCGCTGCGTATCCACGATCTGTTTCAGCAAAACCCGTTCCTGACGGCCAACCAACTCGTTCAGCAAACAGGTCTCTCAGCCCCCACGGTCAATGCCGCGCTCGCCGATCTGGAACGGTTCGGCATCGTCGAAGAAATCACCGGCCGTAAACGGGGGCGCGTGTTCAGTTACCGGCGATATCTCGCCATCTTGAGCGAGGGAACCGACCCGCTCCCCACGACGGCTTAAAAGGGGGGAGTCCGTGCCGATAAAAACTATATCCGCCGCACAATTCGCGACCGCCTTCGATCTCAGGCCAAACCTCGTGGCATGGTTTCTCGGTGCTGGTGCATCGGCCGCCTCCGGCATTCCGACTGGCTATGCCATGATCCGCGATTTCAAGGCGCAAATCTTTTGCCGCGAAACAAACCTGTCAAAGCGCGAGATCGATACCGCTGACCCGATCTGGATCGACAGGATCGATGCCTTTTTCCGCCAAAACTCGCTGTTGCCACCTGACGGTGATCCTACAGAATATGCCAAGGCCTTCGAAGCGGTCTATCCAGAGGCTCGGCATCGCCGACAGTATATAGACGATGCGATCTCCAAGGGTACTCCCTGTTTTGGACATAAGGTGCTTGGCAGTCTTATGGCTGCTGGCAAGGTCGATAGCGTTTTCACCACGAACTTCGATCCGCTTATCGAGGAGTCGGCGCATTCGGCAAATGCGATCCTTCCGATAGACGGCCAGAACCGCCCGACTGTGGCGGCGATCGATTCCGCCGACCGTGCCATGCGGTGCCTCAATGAATCGGACTGGCCGTTGGTCGCTAAGCTCCACGGTGATTATCAGTCGATCGCGATTAAGAACACGGGATCGGAACTAGAGAAACAGGACGCCCGGATGCGGCATGTGCTGGTGGAATCCGGCAAGCGCTTCGGAATGATCTTCGTCGGCTATAGCGGACGCGACGCTTCGATCATGGAGGCGCTGAACACGGTTCTCGATGCGCCTTCGCCATTTCCGAACGGAGTGTACTGGCTCACCTCTTCAGCTTCGCGTTTACTGCCCGCAGTGATCGAATTCCTGGAGCGCGCCGGAGCGGCGGGCGTGGATGTGGCCGTCGTTGAGTGCGCGACCTTCGACGAACTGGCTGCCGATATCATCAAGGTAACCGATTTACCCAAGCCGCTTCTTGATCGGGTGATGAAAGGGCGGCCTACGCCGCGTCTCGTACCCGTTCAGATTCCAAATGCCAAAGCCCGCGCATTCCCGGTGCTGCGCTATTCGGTAATTCTGCTCCAATCGATGCCGACCGCGGCCAGGCGCATCAGGTTGAGCCAACCGATAACATCGGCAGAGGTGCGCGAGACCTTCAAGGCGAAGGGATGTCGGGCGACGGCGGCCGCTTTGGGGCGTGAGCTAGCGGTGTTCGGGCGTGACCAGGAAATCCTGGATGCCTTGGCTCCGCTCGGCCCATCGCTCGCTGGAACGATCGACCTGGATCCGGTCGCTGATAGCTGGGCGATGGGATTGCTCTACGACACGCTCGTGCGATCTCTCGCCCGACAGCGCCCGCTCATCCCACGCTACAGGCGTTCGGGCCATTCGCTCGTCGTTGCAACACCGCGCGACGGCGATGATCCTGATCGAACGCGGCGTCAGCAACAAACCCTATCCCGGCTGCGCGATGCCTACGGCACCAGTCTGTTTGGCACAGTGCCCAAGCTTGGCTTCCCGTTTCAGGAGGGTGTCCATCTCAAGCTGGAACAGGTCGATGGAAAGTGGTGGTGCGGCTTCGAGCCTTACACGTTCGTCCAGTTGCCCCGACAAGACACTTCCCAAACGGACGGTGAGGAGGGGCTGGTCGCAGAAGAAGCTCCCGCTGAAATGGGCATGCGAGCCGAGCGCCGAGGTGATCCTGCCGGTGACTGGCGCCGCGAGCGATGGGCCCCGCGCTATAATAGAAATTGGGCCAGCATTATTGGGGCCTGGGCACACCTTCTAACCGAAACGGGAGGCACGACCCGAAGTGCCTTCGGCCTCGAAGATGGCACTGGCATTGATGCCGTTTTCAAGGTGTCACCCGTCACCGGGTTTAGCCGACCGTCCCATCACCATCCCTACTTCGACAGGAGCAAATGATGGCGAACCCAGCCCTCACCGAGCTGCCGCCATTCACGCTGTTGGATGAGCCGGACCTGTCGTTTTCCCCATCCGACGCCACCCAGGTAGATGTCCATCCACTGCGCGGCCTCCTGAACTTCGGGCCGTACTCGAAAGGATCGTTTAGCGGATACACTCCCCGCATTCGAATCGCGACGGTTGGCCCGGAGAGCGCTTTCCATCGTCGTGGCGATCTGATGAAGCTGTTGCGCGGCGTGCATTGGCCTTCCGACCGATCAGAATATGTGCCGGAATATCCCGGCTTTGAGCGCCTGTTCCGCGTGTCGCTAGATCCTGCGCCAGCGAGCGCGCACATCAAGTGGCCTGAACACCTCGACCAGTTGCCGGGTGACGGCAACGCGCAGCATCGCCTATACCTTGCAATGGATGCCGCGCTCCGCCGCCTCGACGCCGTTCGCAACGAGTTCGACGTTGTGCTGGTTCACTTTCCTGACAACTGGGACACGGCGACACGCGGAAAATTCTTTGACGCACACGACGTGCTGAAGGCTCTGGGCGCCAAGCATAATATTCCGACCCAGGTTCTGAACGATCGCGTCTTCACCTTCAGCTTTAAGGCCTCGCTCGCGTGGCGCCTTTCAACCGCGCTGTATGTGAAGGCTGCGGGCACACCATGGAAGCTCGCGCCGCTGAAGGGTGTGCCGGCGGACACCGCCTATATCGGGTTGGCTTATGCCCTGCGTGGTGACCAACAAGACGCGCACTATGTGACGTGCTGCTCGCAGGTATTCGACATGGACGGTGGCGGCATGCAGTTCGTCGCATTCGAGGCACGAGACCCGGTGGCCGACGTAGCCGAAGCCCGCCGGAACCCCTTTCTAAGTCGCGACGACATGCGGGCGGTCCTCGCGCGTAGCCTGGAACTCTATCAGGGGCGCAATGGCGGCAACCTACCAAAACGCATGGCCATTCACAAAACGACCGCGTTCAAGGAAGCTGAGATTGAGGGCGCATTTGATGCGCTTGCCGGCGTTGCGGAAATAGAGTGCGTGGAGGTCAGTTCGGCGTCGTGCTGGCGCGGCGTCTGGCTGATAAAGTCGGGCGTAGAGAAACCTCCGTCAAAACCCTCAGGGTTTCCCGTGCCACGCGGGACGATGGTCGTCCGAACGGGCAATTCCGCCTTGGTATGGGTCGCGGGCAACGCTCCCGAGGTCTCGACCAAGGGCGATTACTATCAGGGCAAGAAGAGCATCCCCCGGCCGCTACAACTCATTCGTCATGCCGGTAGCGGGCCACTTGAACTCACAGCCCATGAGGCGTTGGCCCTCACGAAGATGGATTGGAATAACGACGCGCTCTACGACCCAGTGCCGGTTAGCATTCGCTATTCGCAGAAACTGGCCCGCACGATAGCGAACGTGCCGGACCTACCTCGCAACGTGTATCCCTATCGGCTGTTCATGTGATAATCACAAGAATTCTCAGCACGCAGGCAATACAGATACTTCCTGTACTTGAGTTAAGCATTTCTAGAGTTAGTATCTTCGTCATTAAAAATAACGTATTTGGAAGGATTTAAGGATGCTGAATACGGAGGGGCACCGGTTACTATGAATCCCATTACCCTTGCGTATGAGGCAGATCTGCTGGGTAATATTCAGCAGGCCTTGGCTGGCCTGCAGGGTTTTGGTGTTATGGCGCTCGAACTCATCCAGAATGCGGACGATGCGGGAGCGGAGAGCCTCGTCTTTGACGTGACCAAATCTGGTCTGTTTGTAAGGAACAGCGCGGAATTTTCGACCTGCGGCCTTCATGAGATTCGCTGCCCTTGGGAGCAGAATGGAGACCCTGACGGCCATAAGCGAGCATGCAACTTCCATGCGATCTCTCGCATGGGTAGCAGAAGCAAGATACGTGTCGCCTCTCAGATCGGGCGTTTCGGGATCGGGTTCGTTTCCGTCTATCAGGTCACCGATGCTCCCATCGTGCGGTCGAGGGGAATCGAGATGCAACTGATTCCCATCGACGGTTCAGGTGAGACGAAGGTGATCCCGCGCAGTGGGGGAACTGAGTTCGAATTGCCGTGGGCCGCTCTGGATTCCGATACTCGCAAGGGCCTCAATGCGTCCCCAACACCGGCAGATGTGGTTCGCCTCGTGGTCGACGCGATCTCAGACGTTATGGCAAGAGGGCTCTTCTTCCTTCGCAACCTGAGGACCATCGAACTCTCCGAGAACGGCATTCTCGAACGCTCTGTAACCATTACCCGCCATGGAGGCGTGGTCGATCTCAAGATTGAACCGGAGGGGAAGCAAGAGAAATGGCAAATCCTGACGCGGGACGCATCTGATCTTGCGGTCGAGAGGCGAATTTTTGACGATTTTCCCACCCTAGTCGAGCTGGATCGCTCACCGATCGTGAGTATCGCGATGCCGGTCCACGACGAATCTGTTGATGGCCTACTCTATGCCTATCTGCCGACGGAACAGACGTCCGGCATGCCACTGCATATCAATGCCGATTTCTTTCCGCACCCCACACGGCGCACGATCACGCTTACCGGAGAGCAGCACGAGAGGTACTGGAACGAACTACTCCTGGACGCGGCCGCCAAGGCGATAGCGGAAAGCTTCGATGAGGTGCGGGATCTCATCGGCCCGCGCCGGCTATGGTCCTTGGTAGGCACCGCGTTCGCCTTGAAGGACAAGGCCTCGTTCCAATCCTTCTGGCTGGAGATACAGGTCGCCGCGAAGGCATCGCATAGCGTGCTGACGGTGGACGAACAGATGGCGCTGCCAAGCGACTGCCATCTCCCTGAGCAGCTTTCTGCCGAAGCTCAGGCCGCCCTCGCGTCAATTGAACTGAAACTCCTCCATCCAGACCTTCGCCCTTATTGGTCGGTTTTCCAGGCCCTCTCTGCATCGCCCTTGCGTCTGCCAGCTCTGATTTCCGCGCTTGAAGTCAAAAAGATCACCGCAGAAGATGCCAATCTGCAGGACCTATGGGCTGCTGTTGATGCGATCTTGGCGCAATCGAAGGCGCGCCAAGATCTTCCGGCCCTGGTCAACCGGTTGAAGGCCATCAAGTTCATTCTGGACCATGATGGCGCGCTGGCGTCGATCGACGACATCTATCGCCCGCCTGTGGGGATCGCGACAGCGCGGATTCATCGGTTCTTGCCGGGAACGCCTATGGTCCAGCGCGAGGTACTTGCGTTCGAGGCGCTCGCAGCGTTGATCGACGTGTATCGCTTCGACGAGTTTGCTCGGGACCTTGCAGCTGCAATCCCTGATGAAGATAGGGCGAGCGCGGTGATCGGTCTCGGCGATGAGGGCCAGCGCGAACTCTACGATCTTTTGCCCGCGTTCATACCCGATGGAGTCACCGCAGCGTCCTGCTCCAAGCTTGCGGCCACCCCCTTCCTGCGGACAGGTTCCGGGTTTGTCGCGCCTTCGCGCGGCCAACTGCCAGGCGGTTTCGTAGATCCGGTCGGCTATTTCGAACTTGTCGACACAAGTTTGATGTCGGACAGCGTACAGGCCTTTGCGCGGGACTGGCTGCGCGTCGACGTGCTCACCTTTCAAGCATATGTCGACGATCATCTCGAGGACATCCTCAAGGGAGAGCCGACCCGGGAACAATATGTTGCACTCCTGAACGAGATTCTGAAGCATCGCGCTGAACTGGACGCGGGAGGTGGCCTACGGTCGCTAGCGGGCCTTTCCTTTGTCCGTACTCGGGCTGGGACCTATGTCCGACCCACTGAGTGTTATTTTTGGTCGGCGCAGATCGACGCGCTGCTCGGCGGCGAGGAGCGATATTTCGTAGATGAGAACTGGATGCCGGCAGGACAGGCAGCGGCGCGTTTCCAGGACGTTCTGGAAAGCCCACTCGGCATGCGCCGCACGGTGTCCATCGAACATCTGGTTTCACGCATCGATGCGATAGCCACCACCGGCACCATCGATCAGATTGCAGACCGGACGCAGCCGATCGTCCGCCACATTTTGGAGCGCTTTGCTCGCCTGACTGTTGAGGAGCGAACCGCGCTCGAAAGGCTCAGGTCGATCTCCTGGCTGCCTGCGGCTATCAGCGGAGAGCGGGTCGAGGGAAAGCGCTTCGGCCCCACGGGCCTCTATCGATCGTTCCGCGCCGCAGGCTACGCGTCGCAGGTGAATGTTGTCGATCTACCGATCCTACGGGGCGGCGGGCAAGCTAGTCGTTCGCTTGTCGACTTTCTCGACTTCCTCGGAATGAAGGCGGAGCCTCCAACGGAGACCGTCGTCGCCCATCTCGAACACTGCATGGCGAACGGCAGCCCTGCGTCCGATGTCGTCTACGCCATGCTGAGCGAGCGCCTCGCGGGGGACGACGCCACGTCCATAGACAGGCTCTCCGGAACTGCGTTCATCTACGATCCCGAGCTGGACGAATATCTTCGTGCAGATCAGATCTTTTGGGAGCCCACCTATTTCCGTGGCTATTGGCATGCCCCAAGCCCGCGAATGCGGTTGCGTGAGGGGCTCTATCGTCATCTCGGCGTCGAAGACGCTCCGACCGCTTCAAGTTACGTCACTCTCCTGAAGAGCATCGCCACAAAGGCGAGCATCGACGAGCTCGACGAAGACGTGCATCGGCGATGCCTTGCTTGGCTCGCTAACGCACTCGAGCGGGAAGACCAGGGCGCTCTTGCCGAGCTTCGGACAGTCGGTGAAGAGCCCGTTCTGCTAAACCTCAACGGCGCGACGATCTGGGCCGATGAAGCTGCGTGGCTGGATTCGCCGATCCTTGTCGAACCTTTCGCCGGCGCCCTCGACGAGAGACTCGTGTCGCCGCCCGCGGTCTCGCGGGTTGCAGCGACGCGGCTCTATCGGGAACTCGGTGTCGCCAGGTTCTCTGATATCGGACGCCTCGCACTGGCCGAGATCCCGGACGGGGTTTCAGCGCTGGCGGCGACGGAGCGCCTGCGGACGCGCGGCGATCTCCTGCTTTGGCTGGCACCGAATGTGGAGTTTCGCGATCGGTTGCGGAGCATTTTGAGCCGCATCGAAGTGCAGACGGTTGAGCGACTGCGGGTCCATGTCGAGATTGTCGAGTTTGATCCCCCGGTCCGCTCTCCTGTGAGCCAAGCCGACGCCTATTTCGACGTGGAGACCTCACTGCTCTTCGTCCGGGCCGCGCCGGGAGAGAGTTTTGACTGGTCCGCTGCTTTCAAGGCGATCTTCGCGCCGTTGGAGCAGCTCACCATCGGGGTGGATTTGCCGCCGGTAATCATGACGGCGGCGTACATTGTAACTATTCCGACTAGGGCTGACGCCGAACGGGCGCTCAAGAATGCGAACTACCATCCACCCGAGGCCCCCTACGAAGATCTGCCCGAGACCGAGGATTTGCACGATTCCGAGGACGAACACGCCGCTGAAACGGTCGCGGGCGACGAGGAGGTGTCCATCGGCGGAGGTGGTGCCGACGACGAAGCGATCAACGGGCGGGCGGCTGGTGATGATCACGACGATGCCTCTGACGATCTATCGCTAGAGGGCGACGAGGCTGAGACCGACGTTGAAGGAGTCGACGCCGACGTCGATGCGACCGGTCATGGAACGAGTGCGGACGAACAATCAGGGGAGAGCGAGAGAGCCGAAGATACTACCTTCTCATCCAAAGCCGACAGCGGCGAGTTCGGAGCTGAAACCGGCGAACCCACCGAAGGCGGAGTATCCGGTGGCGGCGGCTGGGGGTCGAGATCGCGCAGCCGGCCAGGGCCTTCAAGGGCCGAACGACAGGAGCGACGATCTCGCCTGCTTTCCTATGCGAACGCGACGCCCCGAGAGGGAGCATCCGGTGATCAGTATGCTTCGGGCGAAGATATTGGCTCGCTGATCGATGTCGCGGCGATCGAAGCGGTCCTCAAATATGAGAGGCGAGCTGGGCGTGAGCCCATCGAGCAGCCGCATAATAATCCGGGCTTCGACATCGTGTCAGCTGTCGCGGACGGTACGCCGCGTCGCCTAATCGAAGTGAAGGGCCTTGAGGGTGAATGGACGGAGCGCGGCGTGAAGTTATCGCACATACAGTTCGCGACAGCCCAGACCTATCCGGACGAATATTGGCTTTACGTAGTGGAACATGCGCGCGACCTGAAAAACCAGCGGGTAAGCGCAATCGCCAACCCGTTCTCAAAGGTCGTAGAATACTGGTTCGACCATGGATGGAAGGGCGTGATCGAAGAGGTCGGGGCGGCCGCCGACCTCAATCTGGAAGTGGGTGTCAAGCTGAGGCATGCCGTGTGGGGCATCGGCACCATCGAACAGGTCAATCGTCGCGGAATTGCGATCTCACTCTTGATGAATTTCGGTGACGAGGGGCGCAAGCTGATCCCGTTCAATTCCAGCTTAGAATTCGTGGAGTGACGATGGCGATCTGTATTCCACCGCTGGATGCATTGACGGAATCCTCTGCCGAGAGGAAGCTCTATGAGGCGCTCCGATCGGGACTTGGCGACGACTTTCTCGTGCTTCATTCGGTTAAGTGGATCGCGAAACCCCGAGGGGCGGGCCCGCGCGATGGGGAGGTGGACTTCCTCATCTGCCACCCGAAGCACGGCCTTCTGATCGTCGAGGTGAAAGGCGGAGGCGTGATTCTCGACTACGCTACGCGTCGTTTCGCATCGATCGATCGACATGGCGACGAGCACGAGATCACGAACCCGTTCGAACAGGCGATGAGGGGTAAGTTCGCGATCCTTGAGAAGCTTAAGGAAAGCCCGTTCTGGCAGAAGTTGGGCTTGGGCCGCATCCCGCTCGGGCATGCCGCCTTCTTTCCGGATGTGGACGGGGTTGGTGGCCTCGTAGGCCCTGACGCACCTCTCGATATCATCGGCGGTCGCCAAGACATTACTTTAATATCGCAGTGGGTCGATAGGGCTTTTACCTACTGGGCAGGTCCCGGCGGTCAGGGCGGACTGTCCGAGCTTGGCGCAGGCGGTGTCGCGACAGTGCAGCGTATATTAGCTCGCGTATCGACAACCCGACCCTTGGTATCGGCGCGACTAGTCCAGGAGGAGCAGACCCGGATCGAGCTAACGGAACGACAAGCGGCGATCCTTGACCTTCTGTCTCGGCAGCGGCGTGTCATGGTTGCGGGCGGCGCGGGAACAGGTAAGACATTAATCGCTCGCGAAAAGGCGGTGCGCGCGGCCGAGGAAGGCCTCAAGACCCTTCTTGTCTGCTATAATCGCGGGCTTGCCGACCATCTGCGCGAGCAGTGCGAGGGCATTGAGGGACTCGACGTCGCCACCTTCCACCAGCTTTGTAAGCGCTGGATCGATAAGGCGAAGTCCGAGTTGGGCCGCGACCTGATGGCTGAGGCGCGACGCGACTATCCCGGCGGAACGGAGTTCGACCATCACCAGCCGATAGCCCTCGCATTCGCGATCGACGCGTTCGGACCGAATTATGATGCGATCGTTGTCGATGAAGCACAGGACTTTGGCGATGAGTTCTGGCTGCCGATCGAGATGATGCTTTCCGATCATACCGATGGCTTACTTTACGTATTTTTGGACGAGAACCAGAATATTTACGGGCGCTCGGCCGCGATTCCTATCAAAGGCGAGCCGATGCTGCTCGATAAAAATTGCCGAAACACGATGACCATTCATGCTGCCGCGTATCGATACTATAGGGGTGCTAGAATCGAGGCTCCAAAGATCACCGGTACGGAAATTGAGCTTCTGACCGCACCCGACATCGATCGGCAAGCGCGCGCAATTTCTGGTCTTGTCACGCGCTTGGTTGCTGTCGAAGGCGTGGCACCCCACGACATTGGCATCCTGCTTTGCGACGGGCGTGCCCGCTCGTCATTCGAGCGGGCGTTGGCGGCAACGACAATCCCAAAAAGCTCTCGATGGGGTCATCTCGAAGGATATGGACCGGGTTCAATCACAGTGGACAGCGTAGCAAAGTTCAAGGGGCTCGAGCGCGCAATTATAATACTGTGGGGACTGGATGCGTCTGATCCAGTTGTTGACCGAGAGACCCTATATGTTGGTATGTCGCGAGCGAAATCGATGTTGTTTCTGTGTGGAACGGTCGCAGCATGTGGTCGTGTACTTGATACTGGGGTGGCCTAAGAGGGCGGACTGCACATGGAGAGCGAATTAGATCCCGACCGCATTGGCCGCATCGGCGAACGGCAGTTCGAAGTGCTCTGCGAGCGCGCGGGCCTTTATTGCAACAAGAGCGCCGTCGACGTGATGGGCTGGGATTTCATCGTAGAGTTCGCGATGGGGCTAGCCGGTCAGGCACTACCTCTCGATCAACGCCCCACCAACGCAGCACGGGTGCAGTTGAAGTCCACACTCGGCCGCACCGGCAATCGTATCCGCCTCAGTCTGTCCGCCATCGATCGCCTTGCCAAGGACCCTCGGCCGGCGCTCATCGTCGTATTTCGGTTGCGAGCCGACGGCGAACTCCAATCCGCTTATCTCGTCCATCTTATCGGGAATGAGCTCGCGCGTGTTCTCAGGCGATTGAGACTAGCGGAGGCCCGCAAGGCTCACGATATCAACCACACCGATATTAGCTACGACTACGAGAAAGTCGGGGTACGCTTCGAGCCGACCCCCGCCGGCTTATTGGCAGCCCTGACTGCTGCCTGCGGGCAAAATCCCGGTGCCTATACAATCGAGAAGCAACGACAGCTCGCCGAACTTGGCTATGAAAACGGCCAGTTCGAGGCCGAGGCACTCATCCAGATCGAGGGTCCGGAGCATTTCAGCAATCTGTTGCTCGGCCTCGCGCCCTTGAAGCCGCATAGACTCCGCGTGTTCGACAGCCGGTTCGGCATACGTCTGCCCTACCAAGGTACGCTGTTCGACGACATCGAAGAGCTGCGCCTTACGCCTCCTACTCTAGGTTCTTGTGAGATTTCGATCCGCGGACCCAACTTCGGACAAGCGGCGCGGTTCGACGGCGAAATGTTCATCGGGCCGCCGATGGCGGAGCCTCATGGAGCAGAGCTTCTCATCCGCACCCAGGACTTCATCATCCGGCTAACACCACCGGCCATCAAGTTCGAGAGCGTCGGCTCGATCGACGACATGGAGCATTCCCTGGAGGAGTGGGCGGAGTTGCTTCGCGCTCTCACACTCATGGCGACGGGGCGAGCGACCCTGACGATCGCCGGAAATAACCGCATCCCGTCGATTACCTTCCCGGTCGACCAACCCATCACCGGACCGTACCTTGAGGAGATTCCGCTGATCTCCGCATTCTTGGACGGATGGCTTCAGCTTCTCACGAATGCAGGCCTTCGTTCGACCGCTAGATTCAAGTTCGATGCGTTTTGGGAGGCCCATGAAGCACGCATGGCGGTGGACATCCTGCTCAAGCCACAATCCGACGCCCGCTTCGAATTCCAGACTCTTGAGATTGAAGAGTCGTCGGCGCCGCCTGAGGGCCTGTATTTCAACAGCACCTCCTTCGCTGGCACCAGTATAACCTTCAGCGCGAAGGTCTTCTTTAAGATGACCGACGATCCGGAATGGCGGTACAGATCGACAGGCTTCGAAGCGCTCGATGTTAGACCAGAGGTCGACGACCTTGAAGAATATGGAATGGATCAGGCGACGGCCTGCGATCTGAAACTCCTCATCGACCCGCGGAACATCACATTGACGCCTCGGACGGATACCCCTGAAAAGCCGACACCGTCCTCCAGCACTAGGTATGAGAGACGATAGCGGCTGGCTAAAGAACGGACACCAAATGAGTATGCAATGGCTATTGGCAAAAGCGCCGGGATTTCAGGCGCTACCCGAAGCAGATCGCGGCGCGATCTTCAACTTCACCTTCCTGTGGAGCCTGTTCGAGGCCCAGGTCATGGGCAATTTCGCGCGCGCCGACCTAATCTGCGCAAAAATCGACGAATGGCGAGATAGCGGCACGCTCGATGCCGACCAATATGGCGCCGAGCTGGCCTATTTTCAGCATCGCTACTACGCCAACGGCGGCTTCACGCACCACTATCCGCACCTCCATCTGCGCCCGGCAGACCAGCCCGGTATCGTCCAGTCGGTCCTCGATGGAAGCAACACCGCTCCGCGCGATCGGCTCCTCACGGTGATGATGATCGTCTGGCGTTTCCGAAACAATCTTTTCCATGGCGAGAAGTGGGCGTACCAGCTTCAAGGTCAGCTCTCGAACTTTACGCATGCCAATGCCGCCTTAATGCGTCTTCTTGAGCAACATGGGCAGTTGGCAAACTGACGGCACAAATTCCAGGCGGCTTCCGCTAGAACGGATCGGCCGCATAGACCCGTCGCTCGTCTGCCTACCAATGGCTACATACTAAGTAATGCCGTCATGCTAAGCTGATCGTGCTGCCCAGAGACCGTTTACGGTTTTTTCTTGTTAGGACTGGGACGACTTCACTACGATATGGTGCCGCACTTGCTTCTGACTTAGCCTAATCTGTGGATATGCATTTGAGGGACACTCGTTGACGGTTACGCTCGAAGAGGAGCTCCTCACCCATCTCGATTCCGCCATCCCGGAAGGCGAGACCAAGGCCCGCAACATCGACGTCGTGGCCTTCTTCAACGGCTTCGGCTCGTCGACCTGGCCGACGCTCGAGGAGACCGGTCAGCATTTCGGCGGCATCACCCGCGAACGCACACGTCAGATTATCGCTGCGAACTACCGCGATCGTGTCGGTGCCGAGGACTTGCCTGAACTGCGCGCCTGCGCCGAACGGATCTCGGCCTTCGGCATCTGGTTCGCCTCCGATCTCGCGGAACTTCTGGTCGACGAAGGCTGGGCCGACGAGGACGCTAACATCCTGGGCGTGCTGAACATGATGCAGGGTCTCGGCCTCTGCACCCAGTACGGCCTCTACGACGGCCGCATCACTTCCCTGACCCGTTCCAAGCTCGACGAGGTCGAGGACTATCTGATCCTCGACGGCGAGAGCGTCAAACTCCTCAAGGCCGCGGTCAAGGAGACGCGGCGCATCCCGGGCCTCGTCGGCTTGGCGGACGTCGCGCATCTCTCGCAAATCGATGTCGAGCTCGAGACGCTGCTTGCAGTCATCCGCCTCCATCCCGAGGCTTGGGTCGGCGAATCGGGCGGCATCACGCGCTACTGCTTCGAGGATCGCGAGAACGTCCTCGTCAACATGTCCGCGAAGGTCTTCTCCGTCTTCGACAAGGTCGAGATTTCCCGCCTCTCCGCGACACTCGCCAATGCACTGCGCCGGCGTTCGACAAACCTGTCCTATCCCGACCAAGCAGCCATCGAGCAATACATCCGGGGCTCAAAATTCTTCCAGTGCGGCAAGCGCATGGCCAGATTCGAGGGCGAGACCACCGAGCTGACAGATATCGAGACCGACATCGTCGACTTCCTCGACGAAAACGGCCCGTCCGATTTCGTCACGGTACGCGCGCATCTTGTGTCGCTCGGATACGGCATCCCTCTTTTCATAAAGACGATCGGCGCGAACGCGTTGGTGAACGTCGACCGGTCCGCCGGACGCAAGCAGTTCGTCTACAGCCTCGTCGGCCGACCCAGGCCGTTGGAACGCCAGCCCGTGGACGACGCGCCCACCGACGACGACCGCTATTCCCGCTTCGCGGCGCGCCTCCAGAGAATCGGCGCAATCGGCAGCACGGATGCCGACGTGCAGAGCACGCGCCGCCGCGAGCAATCGATTCTGTCCAAATACCTCTTCGAAGGCCGCAAGACGCACCGCTGCGCAATCTGCGGCGAGGAGCACGACGTCGCCTCCCTCGTCACGGCGCACAAGAAGAAGCGATCCCTCTGCAACGAGCGCGAACGTCTCGACCCACATATCGTCATGCCGCTCTGCGTGTTCGGCTGCGACCATCTCTACGAGCGCGGCTTGCTTCAAATCTTTGGCGGGCGAGTGACCGGCGATGCGTCGAAGGCAACAGGTGCGGCGACCAAGGCATTCATCGACAGGATTGCCGGGAAGCGTGTTTCGAAGGAATGGCTCCAAGGCGGCGACAGCTACTTCCAGCGGTAAGGCTCTACTCCAGATCGGGCACTTCGCCGTGCTGCCATAGCACCTCGGGCTGGCCGAATTCGCCCTCGTCCGGGTTGGCCGGCATAGCTCCGCGACATCAGCTTTGCCCGGGCGACGGCATCATCCTAGCTCGGCATCTGCTGCGCTTCGAATGCCGGCCTCAGGTCGCCGTCCTGGCCCCGCTCGAACGCGGCAAGAACGATGAGCGTGGTGTTCTTGCCCCGTTGCTGCTGCCCCATCAACTGTTGAACGCGGCGCATCGTGATCGCTCCAATCGGGACTCCTGCGCGATCCCGTGATCAGAACATATAGGAAACGCTGAGCAATCTCTATGCCCCGCGTTGCCCCAAAGACGATCACGTCTAGGCTTATTTTGGAGGGTTATAGAGGGCTATGGAGTAGATATAGTTCTCATCGCTATCCCGCATGGCCCGCCAATTAATTCTATTAAATCAATTAATTATTGAATGATAGTTTCATTTTAATTGGCTTAACTTACACTATCTGCTGACCATTATCAGACAAGAACCCGATTTGTAGCGCAAAGAAGATCACATTGAAATGCGGACTCCGCAGCTTCCCATATTCGTGTTATAACAACGATAAGTGGCCTTTCCTGCCGCTTTAGCCGCATATAAAGCCGTATCTGCATTAACAAAGACGTCCGGTACTGAATCACCAACTATTCTTGCGATGCCAATTGACGCTCCGAGCTTCAGCAATTGCTTTTCGAATATGAACGGCTCGCTCAAACAATCAATAATGCGCTGTGCAAATTTTTGAACAGCTCTTATGTCCTGAATTTCAGTAGTGATAATGGCAAACTCATCACCACCAATTCTGAATATCTCTTTATAAGAATGATTAATCGATTTTAGTCGATTACTTATTTCTTTCAGACATTCATCACCTGCAATATGGCCATATTCATCATTGATCGGCTTGAACCCATCCAAGTCGATTAACAACAGATACCCATGTCCGCTAGCTACTTGATCTCCTTGAATGGCAGATGATAGTTTCAGAAGGAATTGGCTTTTGTTCGCTAAACCAGTCATCTGATCATATTCCGCAAGATACATCATATGATCAAATGACAGTTTTTGATCAGTAATATCTTGTTTCATGCCAAAAATCCGAACAGGTATGTCGTTCTGACACTCAATTGATGCCGTAATACGTATCCAGCGACTCTTACCGCCAAAAGTTATTATTTCAGCTTCCAATGTAAAACCGCTACGCGCAGCAATTGCATCTGAACGTCGCTTCACAAGCTCCGCACGAGAGGCTTCAGTATAACAAGCCAAAGTATGAGACCTATCAAGTCGAGTTCCTCTCGGCAATTCAAACAGATCATAGGTATAATCAGACCAAGTCAATTCCTCAGTAGGTAATGCGCACTCCCAAATACCTATTTGTGCAACGATAGAAGACTGACCATATATCTTTTTGTAGTGTGAAAATGTTTGAGCTTGCTCTTTTATCAGCTTCTCTTTTTCAGCCAACTCTTGCTTTAAACGCTTGATTTCTTTCTGAAGCTGGCTCGGCATAAAAAGTCCTACTGCTTGTTACAGCTGAAATTATAAATAATCATAACTTCTAAATTATTAAACTCCAAACAACATACTTCAGCATGAACCTATCTAGGTCACGCACTACAAAGGCATGTGAAGTAAGTTACCGTGAATCGGTGACATTGCGAAGAAGAGCACGACACGTAAATAGATGACATTAACGTGCTTATAGCGGCAGAAGAAGTTTTACCTTTATTTCCATCGCTTGCTGGCGCTGCACCATCAAACATAAAGTGGTAGATTGTTACCGCTTTATGCATTCAAAATATTCAAGCGGAACAATGCTCATGCCGGTATGTTTTTATTCAGGTTGTATTCAGACGCCTATCGGTGAGCTAACCGTTATTGTGAATGATCAGGGCGCGGTTATGCGCCTTGATTTTGAGAATGACAGCCGCGTTCATCCGGCCAATGCACAAATCCCTGTTACACAGCACGATGATGCGGCTGTAGGCCATGTCGCGGAGCAGATACATCAGTATTTTGCAAGGGAGAGACGTCATTTTGATCTTACACTAGCACCGCTTGGCACACATTTTCTAAAGGCAGCATGGCAGGAGCTTGCAAAAGTGCCTTATGGTACAGTCGTCACCTATGGTGAACTTGCAGAACGTGCCGGTCATCGCGGCTCTGCGCGTGCTTTTGGCCGCGTGAATGCGATTAATCCGATTTCGATTATTGTTCCCTGCCACCGTGTTATCGGTGCCAATGGTCAGTTAACAGGCTTTAGCGGCGGTCTAGCCAAGAAAGAGGCACTATTGCGTCTGGAAGGCAGCCTTTATCAAGAACGCTTACTCTGACAACGTGAGTAACGTTTATAGCTTTCCCACTCAGTCACTTAAGCGACTAAGGTGAGGCTTTATAGCAGAGGCTTACTTATCGACTTTAGGCTGGTACGGTCTGCTGCAAGAGTTTTGCTTGCTAGCACAGCTATTGAATTTCTGATGTATTTTGGGATTTTGTTTTGTTTGCAGGATTTGTGGTTTTGTATCCCGCTTTGTCGGCTTTGCCTCCTTGCGGGCGCCTGACTAGGCTTAAAATCTACGACCCCTTACCAAAAAAATCCCGCTCAAAGAGCGGGCTGTTTGTTTGGTTGCGGGGGCAGGATTTGAACCGTTCGTCGTGCAATTGATATTGTATCACTTGCTTTTCCTCCTCCGCCTTCAGGTTATGAGCGTGATGAGGTGAGAGCGTATAGAAATCGATTGCTTATCGATTTTAGCTCGAACGGGCTGGTCCCGAATGCATTGACACGCCTATAGGAATGGCGTCTGGATCGTGGTTTTAATTGTTTTGAGAGGATTTGGTTGCGGGGGCAGGATTTGAACCTGCGGCCTTCAGGTTATGAGCCTGACGAGCTACCGGGCTGCTCCACCCCGCGCCAGGGTAATTTATGAGCCGGTATTGGAAGTATTGGTTTTATTGACTGTGAGATGTTTTTATTTCTGAGCCTTTTGCAGACCTGGCAGCGACCTACTCTCCCGTGTCTTAAGACAAAGTACCATCGGCGCTGGAGCGTTTCACGGCCGAGTTCGGAATGGGATCGGGTGCAGCCGCTCCGCCATAACCACCAGGTCAGCAAAGGGCACAGAAACAAATAAGAAGCTGGGATTTTCGTGCATTGTTTTCAGTCAGTGGCGCCTCGAACACTCAGTGTTCGCAAGGCCGACTGGCCGTCGCGGTTTGTACCGCGCCCTCTCGGAGCCATTCACGAAGTGAATTAGGCGTGAGAGCAAACAATCCTATCATCGACGACCCTTGGTCGTCGCTGATGGATATTGATAATGAGAACAATCAAGTCGATCGAGCTATTAGTACCGGTCAGCTGCATGCATTACTGCACTTCCACATCCGGCCTATCAACGTGGTGGTCTTCCACGGCTCTGATAGGGAATACTCGTTTTAAGGTTAGTTTCCCGCTTAGATGCCTTCAGCGGTTATCTAGTCCGTATATAGCTACTCTGCTATGCCGTTGGCACGACAACAGATCCACCAGAGATACGTCCATCCCGGTCCTCTCGTACTAGGGACAGATCCTTTCAATATTCCTACACCCACGGCAGATAGGGACCGAACTGTCTCACGACGTTCTGAACCCAACTCACGTACCGCTTTAAATGGCGAACAGCCATACCCTTGGGACCTGCTCCAGCCCCAGGATGCGATGAGTCGACATCGAGGTGCCAAACAACCCCGTCGATATGGACTCTTGGGGGTCATCAGCCTGTTATCCCCGGCGTACCTTTTATCCGTTGAGCGATGGCCCTTCCACACGGGACCACCGGATCACTATGACCGACTTTCGTCTCTGCTCGACTTGTCTGTCTTGCAGTCAGGCGGGCTTATGCCATTGCACTCGACGAACGATTTCCGACCGTTCTGAGCCCACCATCGCGCGCCTCCGTTACTCTTTAGGAGGCGACCGCCCCAGTCAAACTACCCACCATACA
>NZ_CP084392.1:3115000-3140000 GCF_020341615.1 Pseudochrobactrum sp. XF203
CTGCAAAAAACAAACGCCGCCAAGATTTATTGGCGGCGTTTTTGTCATTTATGATTCCCGTGAAACATTTTATGCGCTCAGCAAAGCTTCCACAGCTGCACCAATAGCCAGAATTTTACGATCAGAACCATTACGGCCAACCAGCATCAGACCTGCCGGACGCTCCGGCATTGGCATAGGAATGGAAAGCGCAGTCATCGCGAACTGGTTCACAATCTGCGTATTGCGCAGATACAGAGTTTCAAACCGGTCATATTCCGGTTCATCATTTTCTACCTGAGTAATCGGCACTGCTTTGACAGGTGTCGTCGGCAATACCACAACATCAAATGCGGCCATCATCTCATCCGCTTGTTTGACCAGTTCTCCGCGGAATGCCAGCAATGCCTCATATTCCGAAGCCGGAATTTTTAAACGGTCACGCAGTGGCACGCTGACACGCTCATCTACCGGCATCGATAAATCATTGAGCCACTCTCTATGTATATGTGCCGCCTCAATGCCGGTGAGTGATCCTTTGTTCGGGCCTGTGCGCAGTGTATTAATAAGAGTGTCAAAGCTGCACTCTGTAAATACCGCACCGGCAGCCTCCAGTTTTTTCAACACGGACTGATAGGCCGCAGCTACGTCCTCTTCCATATCCTGCAGCACAATGCCCTGCGGAATACCGACTTTGAGACCTGCGAGTTCGATCTTTTCTAAAGGCCGCGGCGCTTCACCGGCCATAATCGCATCAGCATCCGCACAAGCCACAACAGTCTTGGCCAAAGGCCCGACGGAATCGAGGGTCGGCGACAACGGAAACGCGCCTTCCAGTGAAACACGGCCATGGGTCGGTTTAAAGCCAACAACACCGTTCAATGCCGCCGGAATACGAACCGATCCGCCAGTATCTGAACCGATTGCAATATCACATGTGCCTTCACCCGCGCTGACAGCTGCACCGGAAGAAGAACCGCCAGTCACCAGACTTGCATCATAAGCATTGCCCGGAACCGGATAATGCGGATTAAGCCCCGTTGCAGTAAAAGCAAATTCCGTCATATGCGTTTTACCGATGATAATCGCACCGGCTTTACGCAGGCGCTCGACGATCACCGCATCTTTTGTCGCCGGCTTTGCTGTTTTACGAATGATTGAACCGGCAAGATTAGGTTCTCCCGCCACATCGAACAGGTCTTTGATCGAGACAATCTTGCCATCCAGCGGGCCAAGACTCTCCCCTCTTGCCGCTCTCTGGTCTGCGGCATCGGCTTCAGCGCGCGCTGTATCCGGATAGAGTTTGACATAAACCGCTTCCGTAGCCTTGCGATCTTCAAGACGTTTTAAAATTGCATCCAGTTTTTGGCGTGCTGACAATTCCCTGCCCTCATCATTGTGTTCAGTCACCATCTCTCAGAATAAAAGGCCACGAGCCGTAACCGGTTCATGACCTTTTCTCTCTTTATAATATAGTATGCATCAATATCCGTCATTATCGCTGAGCGATAAACCGGACTTTATGCGTGTCGGCAACAGGCAAAAGCTCTGTTACCGGCGGCACGGTATAAACATCATGTTTGCCAAATTCCCGCGGATAATAATCATAGCCTGCAGGCGGTGGCGGAGCCTCATCCATTCCGCTGCGTTCTTCACCGCGAACAATTGCAAACGGATCGGGAATAGCCCCCATCAGCCGTCGCGTATAAGGATGTGTCGGATTGGCAAAAACATCCTGCCACGGGCCTTGTTCCACAACCTGACCGAAATACATCACCGCAACGCGGTCACTCATATGTTCAACCACACTCAGATCGTGACTGATCATAATGTAAGACAGTTGCAGTTCATCCTTCAGTTCCAGCAACAGATTGATGATCTGTGCGCGGATAGATACATCCAGCGCGGAAACCGGCTCATCCAGCACCACAACTTTCGGATTGAGAACCAGCGCGCGGGCAATACCGATACGCTGTCGCTGACCACCGGAAAACTCATGTGGCAGACGCTTGGCATGCTCCGGTTTCAGACCGACAAGCTTCATCGTGTTCTCAACACGGTCATTGAGTTCCGATTTTGTCGTCACACCCTGCAGACGCAAAGGCGCTGCAAGCGAGGTATAAATCGTCTGGCGCGGATTGAGCGATGCATAAGGATCCTGAAAAACCATCTGCGCCATCTGTGCCCGCTCGAGACGGCTTGGCCCTTTTTCACCGGTAATCGGTTTGCCTTCAAAATAGATCGTACCCGAAGTCGGTTTTTGCAGGCCGAGAATTGACAGCGCCAAAGTGGATTTACCGCAACCGGATTCCCCCACAATGGAAAGACATTCACCTTTATTCAGATCAAGACTGAAATTATTGACCGCCCGTACCGCTTGTTTTGACTTACGAAACAAGCCGGCAGCCACCGGAAAATGAACATTGAGATTTTCAATACGCAACAGCGGCGTGTTCTTCTCACTCATGATGATAACACCTCACGAAACCGCGTTTGGCTTCCGTATCCCCGTTCTGAATGCTTGCATTCTGTTCCAGCTCGGTTTGCGGCGGTACTTTTGTCAGGCAAATATCAGTCGCCCGTGTACAACGCGGCTGAAACCGGCAGCCTTTCGGAAAAGCCGAAATAGAAGGTACAACACCTTCAATCTCCTGAAGCTTTTTACGTTCATCCGGTTTCCGCTGCCCCAAAACGGGCAGTGAGCTCAAAAGCCCGTGCGTATAAGGATGCGCCGGATGCCCGAACAAGTCCGCTACATTCTGCTCTTCAACCAGATGACCGGCATACATCACACCGACGCGCTTGCACATTTTCGCAATCACGCCGAGATCATGGCTGATCATCAGCACGGATGTTCCGCGCGATGAGCACAATTCCTGCATCAGTTTCAGAATTTCCGCCTGAACCGTCACATCAAGCGCGGTCGTCGGTTCATCCGCAATCAGCAGATCAGGATTGCAGGCCAGCGCGATGGCAATCATCACACGCTGACGCATACCGCCGGACATCTGGTGCGGATAGTTTTTCACACGGCTTTCCGGTGCAGGCACATGCACCTGCGCCAAGGCCTCAATCGCCTTCTTCTCCGCCTCATGCCATGTTGCGCCCTGATGGAGCACAAACATTTCAGCAATCTGCCGTCCCACTGTTGCCAGAGGGTTCAGTGCAGTCATCGGCTCCTGAAAAATCATCGCAATCCGGCTGCCGCGCAATTTACGCATATCGCGATTGCTCAGCTTACGCAGATCCTGTCCTTTAAACAGGATCTCACCGGAACTCACTTCCAGAGGACGGTTCAAAAGCCCCATAATGGAAAGCGAAGTGATGGATTTTCCGCAACCGGATTCCCCCACCAGACCAAAGGTTTCACCGGCACCGATCGAGAATGAAACATTCTCAACCACGTTAAACCGCGTTTCACCGGAGACCATATCAATATGCAGGTTCTTCAGTTCTAATAATGGTGTATCGCTCATGATTTGCGGCTCCTCATATGCGGATCCAGCACATCGCGTAAGCCGTCACCAAACAGATTAAGCCCCAGAACTGTCAGGAAGATTGCAAGCCCCGGGAAAATAGCTGCCCATGGCGCAATGGCAATCAGCTCACGCGCGTCGGTCAGCATACTGCCCCAGCTCGGGAATGGCGGACGAATGCCAAGACCGAGATAGGAAAGTGCCGCTTCTGCCAGAATAGCATCGCCCATGCCGAGCGTACCGATAACCAGAATAGGGCCGATCATATTCGGCAAAATCTGGGTGATCATAATGCGGATATCACTATAGCCCAGTGTCTTTGCAGCCTGAACATAGCCCTGCTTCTTCAAAGACAATGCGGATGAACGGGCAATACGGCAGGTCCAGGACCAGTTGGTCAAACCCAGCGCAATCAGCAGACTACCAAGGCCAGGCCCGAGGATTGCCATAATTGCCAGTGCAAAAATCAGCGACGGGATCGACAGCATCAGATTGGTCAGACCGCAGACAAAATCATCCCAGCGGCCACCGAAATAACCGGCGGAAATGCCCAAAGTCAGACCAATGATCGTGTTGATGATCTGCGAGACAATACCCACAGTCAGCGAAATGCGTGCACCGTAAAGCACACGGCTGAACACATCACGCCCCTGTGCGTCGGTGCCGAACCAGAAATCACCATCCGGCGGCAGCTCCGCATTAATAAGGTCAGCATCCAGCACCGGATCATAATGTGCCAGCAAAGGAGCGAAAATACCGGCGGCCAGAATAACCACACACAGCACTCCGCCGAATAACAGATTGAAACGTAATCTCATGGCGCTACTCGTGGCTGATGCGCGGATCAATTACCGCATAAAGAATATCGACAACCGTATTGATGATCAGGAACCACAATACGATCATGAGGATAGCACCCTGCACTACCGGAATATCGCGCATTGATACGCTGTCAACGAGCAGTGAGCCGAGCCCCGGCCATGAGAATAATTTCTCGATAACAACGGCTGCGCCCATCAGCGAACCAAATTGCAGGCCGACAGTGGTGATAATCAGAACCAGCGCGTTACGCACCAGATGCCACGTAACCAGACGATAGGCATTCATACCTTTGGAACGGGCTGTACGGATGAAATCCGCGCCCATCACTTCCAGCACTGCAGCACGGGTTGTGCGCGCCAGCAAGGCCAGCGGTGCAACACTCAAGGTTACCGCCGGCAATATAAGATTACGGATACCGCCGTCGCCATAGCCAAAACTCGGCAACCAGCCCAAAGTCAACGCAAAGAAATACATCAGCAGCAGACCAAGCCAGAACTGCGGCAGCGACAGGCCGGAAACCGCCCCAATCATCGTGAAAGTATCTAATATACTGCCCGGTTTCAGCGCCGCGATAAAGCCGAGCGGCACACCAATCAGCACCGCAAGCATCATAGCGGCAATAGCCAGCTTCATCGTTGGCCACATACGCTCCATCAGCACCTGAGTCACAGGCTGTCGTGTGCGGAATGATTTACCTAAATCAAATTGCACCAGACTGACAATATATGTCCCGAACCGCTCATAAACCGGTTTGTCGAGGCCGAATTCCTTATTCATCTGCTCGACAACTTTGGGATCATTGCGTCCCTTACCGTCAGCAATCTGGCTGGATGTAAAACTGCCCGGAATAACACTGAAAATGACGAAGATAAGGAGAGATACCGCCAGAATGGTCGGTATCATCTGCAATACTCGCCTGATAACAAATCGAAGCAACCTGCGTGCCCCTTCCTACAGCATATCATGAAAAATCCGGAAACATATCCGCAGGATAGCCTGTTCACCCGACTGATTTTTCCTGCATCCGCTCCGTACCGATATGCGACGAAACAAAAACCGAGAGCATTTTGGACAATAAAACCCGCGCGACAGGCTCAATCCGGTCACGTGCGGTCAAAAACACAATGCTCTGAAGACTGAAATTGGACCGGAGAGCAGAAATCCGCTCTCCGGCACGCCCCCCGCCTCAAACGGGCATGGGCTTAACGACCGCTCGGAACGCTGTCGTCCACCCAAAGCTCTTCATAGGCCTGAATTGCAAGCTCGGCAGAGTTTGGCTGCAGGCCATGCAACCATGGCTGATAGGCAATAACGGCCTTGTTATAGTTGAAGAACCAGTATGGTGCTTCATCCTGCAGGATATTATTGGCCTGACGCAGCAGATCGTTGCGCTCATCCTCAGAGGTCGTTTTCTGAGCGGCCTCATATAACTTGTCAAATTCAGCATTGTTGAATTTTGTATAGTTACAGGAGGACTGCGGTGTCTTGGAATAGAAGCACTGCAGCGCTGTCAGAGGATCCGGACCGCTTTCCAGCGACCACATAAAGGACTGGAAATTACCGCTTGGCACATCTTCCGAAAGCACAGCAGATTCAACCGGCTTGGCTTTCAGCTTGATGCCGACTTTATCCAGCATAGGAATAATCGCTTCTGCAATTGTCAGACCCCAGCTTTCATTCTGCGTTGCGGTCAGCTCGAATTCAAAACCGTCCGGATAACCGGCTTCAGCCAGCAGGGCTTTCGCTTTTTCCGGATCATAAGGATATGGCTTGGCATCCTTGTCGAAAGCAGGCGACGACAATGGCAGCCAGCTGACAGCACGATAGGCTTTATCTTTAGCCAGACGCTTGATGATCAGATCAGAATCGATCGCATAATTGATCGCCTGACGAACACGCTTGTCCTGAAGCGGCTTCACATCTGTATTGAAGCCCATAACACGGGTGTAAACTTCCGCTACTTCCAGAATATTTTTCGACAATTCCGGATCAGCTTTATAGGTCACATATTGTGCAGGCCCGAGAACCGAAACATCAATTTCCTTATTACGGAAAGCAACATCGCGGGCTGCGGCTTCACCCATCAGCATAATGTTGATCTTATCCGCATAAGGCTTGTCTTTAAGGTAGAATTTTTCCCATTTTTCAACGGTCAGACGCGAACCCGGCACATATTCAGCAAATTTGTAAGGTCCGAGACCCACAGGACGGCTCTTGAAGCTGTCTTTATCGGCTTCGCCATCCGGATAGATCACTGTGCTCGGCTGCATGAAAATAAAGCCCGGTGCAAGTGCTTCATTCAGTGTGATTTCAAGTGTGAAATCATCGATTTTCTTCAGGCCTTCGATTTCCTGAGACTTGCCATCGGAATAGGCATCAGCACCTTTAATATTGCTGATATAGCGCGCAGCCGGATAGGCTTTACCCGGTGTCATCGCACGCTTATAGCTGTAGATGATGTCATCAGCAGTCATCTGCTTGTCATTATGGAAGAATGCATCCTGACGCAGTTTGAAAGTATAGGTCAGACGATCCTCCGAAGCCGTCACTTCCGTTGCCAGATCGAGCTGCGGCTTGTTGGCTGTGCCATCCCATGAATAAAGGCGGCGATGCAGCGCTTTGGTTGGGAACTCGTCCTGCGTAGCAGTGGTTGCCTGATTGTCCAGCGTACCGAAGCTTGAACCGTAAGGCGCAACGAAATTAATCGTGCCGCCTTTGCGCGGTTCTTGAGCGGAAGCATTCATGGCCACGCCGGCCAGCAAAGATGCCGCCATTGTTGAGATTAAGGCTAAGCGTTTCATCATTGAGAATATCCCCTCCTCAGAATTTATTTTTATTCCGGCTGCGGTCTCCTAATCCCGCAGCCTTATTCTCTGCTTTTGCCGCGTATCTTGTCCGAAAACCGCTTCACAATTTTCGGGATACGCTGCCGCTGTTTCAGCGTGCAAACACAATCTCACCGCCGCGCAATGTCATGATGCACTGCGTATCGCTGAGAATTTCCTCCGGTGTCGCTTCCAGCATATTGCGTGAGAACACGGCGATATCCGCGACCTGACCGGCAACCAGCTTACCTTTCACAGTCTCCATCTTCTGTGAAAATGCACCATATTCGGTGTAAACCTGCAAAGCTTCCTCGATGGAAACACGCTGGTTTTCATCCATTACAGTGCCTTTCCACGTCTTGCGGGTCAACATCGTGTAAAGATTCGGAAACGGATTCGGATGGCAGACCGGGCTGTCGCTGCCGGTCGCCGGTTTGAAACCGAGGTCGCGCCATGTCTTCAGCGGATAGCTCGGACGGGCACGTTCATCTCCCAGAACCGAAATATAAGCATCGCCGAAATCATAGATGAAAACCTGCTGCGGGCACGGATAAATACCGGCTTTGAGCATACGTTGATGCTGTTCATCGCTGGAGAAACCGCAATGTTCAATACGGTGGCGACGATCCGGATCAGGATAGGCAGCCAGCGCTTTTTCATAGGCGGTAATCAGCTGTTCAATCGCCATATCGCCGATCGCATGGCAAGCCAGCTGGTAACCTTTGGCGTGAGCATCCATCACCATGGCCTGCAAATCTTCATCACTGAGAATCTGCACACCAATATTGTCCACATCATCGCCGTGATATGGCACGGACATCCATGCAGTTTTGCCCCCCGCAGAACCGTCAAGGAAGAGTTTGACCGCACCGATGGTCAGCATATCGTCGCCGACACCGGAAACCAGACCGCTTTCATAGCATTGCGGCACCACTGACTTGCCCGGATCACCGAGCAGAACCAGCCATGTACGCACCGGCAGACGGTTATCACGCTTGGCAATATTATAAGCACGAATTTCTTTATAACCGGCAATCTGACCGACCGCCGCATCCATGCAGGATGTAATACCATAGGAGAGAAGCATATTGCCGCCGTCTTCAATGGCTTCAATAATCTGCTCTTCGCTTGGCTCAGGAATAACAGCACGCACCAGATCCTGCGCATTTTCAGCCAGCATACCGGTCAGAGCGCCGTTTTTCTGTTCAATCAATCCGCCATCCGGCACAGGTGTTGTTTCATCCACACCGGCAAGTTTCAGCGCAAAGGAATTGGCAATCGCCACATGGCCGCAGGCGCGGGTCAGCAGAACCGGATGTTCAGGTGATGCCTGATCCAGCTCGGATTTATGCGGATGACGGCCAATATCCAGCTTGGTCTGGTCATAGCCGCGCGCCAGAATCCATTCACCTTTCGGCAATGTTGCCGCTTTTGCACGGATCGCTTCCTGCAAATCAGCCAATGTCGGCAAGACAGCAGGTGTTGCATCAATCCGCTTCAGAGACAAACCAGTGGAAATCAGATGCAGATGCGCGTCGTTCAGACCCGGTGTGGCGAATGCGCCTTTGAGGTCAACAAGCTCTGTAGCCTCCCCCTGAAACTGCAGAATATCCTGAGACTTGCCGCCGGCCAGTACCTTGCCCTGCCAGATGGCCAGTGCCTCAACAGTACCTTCTTCATAACCGCACCAGATGGTACCATTGTGCAAAATTTTATCGGCAATAATCATCCCGCTCGCGGACATGATGTGCCCTCCCCTTCATGCTGCTGCAGGCATTCGTCGCTTTGTTCCCGCGCATTCTGCTCTGCAGTATTGTCACTGTTTCCCGCCATGCCGGTTCGCCTTACCCTTCCTTGCAAGGTATAAAGCTCCGGCATTTTCCATCTTTGAGTGAAGCCTTTCATTATACGAAATGAAAAGCAAGCTGCGCATTTGTTAAAATTAGATGTTATTTTTACGTCATTTTGCGCAATAAAACTTCGTTTCGACGATTTTTAGGATTTACAGACGACCATATGCACAGCCTTCATGAGGCTATGCATAAATTCGATAGATATATCACCCTGGTGATCTGCAACATTGCGGGCAGATTCGCCCGCTTTATGTCTATACGAGACTGGATTTTGCCATCTGATGGAAGAAAGAGGCTCCGCGCTCCAATATCTCATCATTAAAATTGTAGCGGCTGGTATGCAACCCGCTGCTGTCACCATTGCCAAGGAAAATATAGGCTCCCGGCACGGCTTCCAGCAAGAAGGAGAAATCCTCACTGCCCATCATCGGCACATCCAGCTCTTCGAAAGCATCCTCGCCAAAGCTGGCAACCGCCACATCCCGCGCCAGTTCATAGGCTTGTTTGTTGTTGATGGTTGCCGGATAGCCCACAGCCCAGTCAAGCTGTACTTCCGCCTGATAGCTTTTCGCCTGAAAACGGGCAATTTCATCCACGCGATCACGCAATGCTACCCGTACAGACGGATCCATTGCCCGCATCGACAGTTCAAGCACAGCCGTATCCGGAATAATATTGCAGGCAGAACCGGACTGGAAAGAACCAACGGTGAGCACCGCAGGCTGATGCGGAGAAATATTACGGGAAACCAGCGTCTGCAAAGCCATCACAATACTGGATGCAACCACAACCGGATCAACGGTCAGCTCCGGCATAGCACCATGACCACCACTGCCTTTAACAGTCAGCGTCAGCACATCAATCGATGCGGCCATCGCACCGGCTTTTGCTGAAAATACGCCTGTCGCCAGCCCCGGCATATTATGAATCGCGAAAACCTGCTCACAAGGGAAACGCTCAAACAAACCGTCTTCGATCATCATTTTGCCGCCGCCGAAATTCTCTTCCGCCGGCTGGAAAATCATATGAACCGCACCGTTAAAATCCTGATCCTGCGACAGTGCATAGGCTGCTCCCAGCAGCATCGCTGTGTGGCCGTCATGGCCGCAGGCATGCATCACACCTTCATGCTTGCTTGCATAAGGCAGGCCGGTTTCTTCCAAAATCGGCAAAGCATCGAAATCTGCACGAAAGCCGATTGAACGGTTGCTGTCGCCGCGCTTCAGCGAACCGACAACGCCCGTCTGTCCCAGACCGCGCGTTACCTCAAAGCCCCATTTTGTCAGATGCTGCGCAATGAATTCCGATGTTTTAAATTCAGATAATCCGATTTCCGGCATCGCATGCAGCTGATGCCTTATCTTAATCAGCTCCGGCAAAAAGCTGCTGAAATCAAATTTTCCCATAGCCCACTCCCATTATGCCCCAATGCAAATCACCTGCAAACCAGCGCGTCCATACCGGTTACGAATTCCGCAGCACCCGATCAATGCACAGCCATAGTTACAGGATCAGTATTTCTTATACTATTCGATGGACGATTTGCACGAACATAAGCACCACCTATAATTGTTTTTCTTTGTTTTATCTTTCCGCCATTTGAATTTCACTTGCCGGAAACAAACCGCTCTCTTAAAAGTGCTGGATATGCAATAAAACAGGCATCTTGCAGGCTGCGGTTGCTGTCTGTTTCAGCCCATGGCCAATAAAACGGAGCAGAATGTGCGATTATCAATCAGTCTGATTTCTGCTGCGCTATTTGCTCTGTCCGCCTGCGCGTCCAAAGATGTCGGCCCGATCAACAGCCATGAGTCGGATATTCAAAGCAAAAGAACCGACTATATCGCCGATCACGGCAATGACGGATCAACCGTTGTAGCACTGGCCTTTTCAGGCGGCGGAACGCGCTCTGCCGCTTTTGCCTATGGTGTATTGCAGGCACTGGATGAAACGGTAATTGATGAATATCCCTATAAGCGGCGGCTGATTGATAATGTCAGGCTGGTTTCCGGTGCTTCCGGCGGGGCAGTTGCTGCCGCCTATTATGGCATGACCGGCCCTGATAAATATCGCGACTTTCGGGAGAAATTTCTGTACCGCAATGCAGAGGAAGGCCTGCGTACCTCATTGCTGCATCCCGAAAATGTCGTACGCACCATCGGCGGCGGTCTGAATGACCGGAACGGCTTTGCCCAATGGCTGAACGACAATCTGTTTCATGGTAAAACCTTTGCAGCACTCAGACGCAGTGATGCACCGACTGTGTGGATTACCGCATCCGATATTTATAACCGCACGCCGTTCCACTTTACCGATGATACATTTGAAGCTTTGTGCAGCGATCTCGATAAAGTCTATCTTGCCGATGCAGTGAGTGCCTCGGCTGCAGTTCCCGTGGTGTTCTCTCCGGTGGTTATCTCCGCCATGCACAAGAAGTGTAACTATCAGCCGCCGCAATGGCTACAGGAGACACTCACCAATCCGGATGTTTCACTGCGTCTCAATGCCTATGCACGCAGCCTCTATGCTTATCGTAATGATCCGAAACAACGCTATATCAAGCTGCTGGATGGCGCATTGACCGATAATATCGGTGTCACCCCATTCGCGCTGGCACGGGCTGGCGCAAAAAACCCTTACGGCCCGCTGTCTCCGGCAGAGGCGGTCAAATTGCGCAAGCTGATTTTCATTGTTGCGGATGCCGGTACTGAAGGTGAAGAACCATGGGCAACAAATGTAAACGGCCCGATATTGACCGAGGTCGCCGCTGCCACAGTCTATACAGCAATCTCAGCCTCTGTGCGTGAGGGTTTTGACGCGCTGAAACTGGCCACCAATCAATGGCAGCAAGATCTCATTCAGTATCGCTGCTCACTGCCTTCAGCCAAGGTCAAAGAATATCGCGGTACTTTGCAGGGCTGGAATTGCAGGGATTTGTCCCTGATTGTCGAAGCCGTCAGTTTCCGTGATCTGGATAGCGCCACGCAAGCCCGTCTCAACAAAATTCCGACCCGTTTCAGCCTGCCGAAACAACAGGTTGATCTGGCCATCGCTTCCGGTCGTCAGGCGATTTTGCAGCACGAAAAAATTCAGAACGCGGTTCTGGATATTCAGAATTTCGCTCAGGTGAAGCGCTCAGAACAGGTTGCGCCGGTTAAACGCGCCTCTGCCGCACTTCCTGTTTTTCATTAGAGCGCCGTGTGCCAGACTTAGAGCGGTTTACGTTCATGTTGGATCGCAATGTCCGCTCTAGATTTCTTAGTTTGTCGCATTATCCCGACGTCAAGTTGATCCAGCTTGACTGTGAAATGCTCTAGCACACAAAACTCGCTCGAACACTTTAAGATCAGAGCATAATTTTACCTTCAACTGACCCAAGTTTTAAAATTATGCTCTAAGGCTGCTGTCGT
The DNA here is from genome assembly GCF_020341615.1 of Pseudochrobactrum sp. XF203. Taxonomy (NCBI): domain Bacteria; kingdom Pseudomonadati; phylum Pseudomonadota; class Alphaproteobacteria; order Hyphomicrobiales; family Brucellaceae; genus Pseudochrobactrum; species Pseudochrobactrum sp. XF203. Next base: position 3,127,366 of record NZ_CP084392.1, read on the forward strand.
TTATACTCATATTTCGTGCCCTTTTCTGATCCGGTTATGATGATGCAAGATCTTTTTTCAGGACTGACCTCCGCGCTACCAGAGCAGGAAAACCTTGCTGAAGGCGCTGTATTGTTACGCGGATTTGCTCTGTCAGCGGAACAGGATCTGCTCTCAAGCCTGTCTGCCATCACCGAACAGGCTCCGTTCCGGCACATGGTTACGCCCGGCGGCTTTACCATGTCTGTTGCTATGAGCAATTGCGGACCATTCGGCTGGGTCAGTGATCGCAGTGGTTATCGCTACAGTCCTGTTGATCCGCAGACAGGCCGGAACTGGCCGCAGATGCCGGAGAGTTTTCTGCAGCTTGCCCAAAAAGCAGCAGCCAAAGCCGGATATGCTGATTTTATGCCCGATGCCTGCCTCATCAACCGCTATGAGCCAAAGACCAAACTCTCTTTGCATCAGGATAAAGATGAGAAAAGTCCTGACCATCCGATTGTCTCAGTGTCACTGGGGCTACCAGCAACCTTTCAGTTCGGCGGCTTGAAACGGACAGATCCGGTGCTCAAATATGCATTGCAGCACGGCGATGTCGTGGTATGGGGCGGCGTATCACGCCTTTATTATCATGGTATTACGCCACTGAAAGACGGAGATCATCCGCTGCTTGGCCGTTACCGCATCAATCTGACCTTCAGAAAAGCGGCTTAGAGCGGGTTACGTATAATCTGATGCGCTATACTCGCCCTTTCGCTTTATTTTAACGCATGTCTTTATCCCAAAACCGGCACTCACTTTTGGGATACATGCTCAAATTTGAAAATAAGATTTGCAGTGCAGGAACAAAATTCACGCGATAACCTGTGATCTATTCAAAGAAAGGTAAGATCGTGAACAAGCACGCCCGCATAGACAAACTCCTTGATGATCCGCGCTGGCAGGCCGTGCTGGATCGCAAAACTGATGCCGACGGCACATTTGTTTATGCCATCAGCACAACAGGTATTTATTGCAGGCCGACCTGCCCTTCCCGCAGACCAAAACCTGAGCATACGCAGATTTTCGACCACCCCCGTCAGGCTGAAACAGCAGGCTACCGGCCATGTCTGCGCTGTCTGCCTCAGCGTCAGGAAACATTGCTGCAACAGCAGAACCGGATTGTCGAAGAAGCTTGCCGCCTGATCCGCGACAATGAAACCGCACCGGATCTCAGCAGCCTCGCCGCCCATGCCGGTTTCAGCACATCGCATTTTCACAAGCTGTTTAAGCAGGTTACCGGCATCACACCGAAAAATTATGCCCAGTCACTGCGGATGCAAAGGCTTGAACAGGAACTTAAAAACAATAAAACCTCTGTGACAGAGGCGATTTACAATTCCGGTTATAATGAAAGCAGCAATTTCTATGCCTCAAAAAACAGGCTTTCCGGTATGACCGCATCTGCCTATAAAAAAGGAGGCGCAGACATCATGCTTCAATATGCAATTGCCCCCTGCTCCCTTGGTAAAATACTGGTTGCAGCAACGTCAAAAGGCATCAGCTCGATTTTGCTCGGTGATAATGCTGACGAATTGCTGAATGATCTGAAAAAACGCTTCCCGAAAGCTGAAATCTCACAGGGTGGCAGTGATTTTGAAACGACACTGAAGACCTGTCTGGAATTTATCGATCAGCCGCAGCCGCAATTTTCCTTGCCGCTGGATATTCACGGCACGGTCTTTCAGCAAAAAATCTGGCAGATTTTGCGTCAGATTCCGCCGGGACAAACCGTCAGCTATGCGGAACTCGCCAGTCTTGCCGGCATGCCTAAAGCTGCGCGTGCAGTTGCCGGTGCCTGTGCGGCCAATCCGGTTGCCGTTGTCGTTCCCTGCCACCGCGTTGTGCGCAATGACGGCGGTCTTTCCGGCTATCGCTGGGGCGTGGAGCGCAAACGCACATTGCTCAGCAAAGAGAAGAGTAAAGCACAAGGCTAATCCGGCTTGAGAAAAATGACTGTAACAGCCCTGCAGCTGTTACAGTCTTTGAACTATTAATGCTGCGCAAAAACAGAACGTTCCGTCTTTGAAAAACGGATAACCTGATAAGGCTCACTCATACCGCCCTGCTCCATTCCCGGAGAGCCGACAGGCATACCCGGTGCGGCAAGACCGGCTTTTTCACCGCCCTCAGCAAGAAGTTTCTCAATATCCTGCGCAGGCACATGACCTTCAATAACATGTCCGTCAATAATGGCTGTGTGGCAGGACTGAAGATCATCCGTAACACCGTATTTGGCTTTGATCGGGCTCAGATCTTCAATATTATGCTCTTTAATCTCAAAGCCCGCCGCTTTCATGTGGTCGCCCCATGCACCGCAGCATCCGCAATAAGGTGATTTATACAATTCAACCACTTTACTATTCTGGGCAGATGCTCCGGAGGCAAACCCGCTCAGCATCAGGGCAAACATACCGGCACCGGCCACTTGCATAAGCTTCATTTTACAAAATCCTTCTTTGAACGGGTTATGTCATATTTTACGAACTGAACAGCAACACGCTGAAAACAGCAAACAGTGCCAGATGCAAAATCCCCTGAACCGGTGAGGTTTTCTGCCCGATAAAGCTGAAAGCCGTGAGCGCGATGGTCAGCAGAAACAAAATTGTTTCAACGCCGGAAATACCCATTGTCACGGTTTTATTCATCACCAGACCGATAATCAGCACCGCCGGTACAGTCAGCCCTACAGTCGAGACAAAAGCACCGAGACACAAATTGATCGCGCGCTGCATTTCATTATTCAGCGCCGCTTTCACAGCTGTAATCGACTCCGGTGTAAACACAATGATTGCAATCAATACGCCACCAAGGGCTACAGGCGCATTGACCGTCTCAATGCCGTAATCAATCAGAATAGCCAGATCATGAGCCAGTAAAACAATCGGCAGGATCATCGCGATCAGAATAACCGAGCGGACAAGAATTGCCCGTTTATCCAAAGCTGCCGGTGCCGCATCCTTTTCGGCAAGCATTTGCGCTTCACTCGCCTGTACGGTCATGTCGCCTGATTTCGGCTGAATAAACAAGCGGCTGTAACCGCCGATCTGCATCCATAGAAACAGGCCATAGACTGCTATCGTAATGGCAGAAAATGCTACGGCCTGCACAAAGTTGAACTCACCGGCACCGGAAACATAATTTGGCAGCACCAGAGCAAGTCCGGTCAGAACGGTAATCAGCGACAAGTAAGTGACTGCGCCCTGCGCATTATATTCCTGCTCACGATAGCGCAAACCGCCTGCAAGCAAACAAAGGCCGGTCACAAGATTAAGAATAATCATCATGACGGAAAAAATAGCGTCACGACCGATTGTCGGAAATTCACCCGGCCCGAGCAGAACCGATGCAATCAGAATAACTTCAATAGAGACAATCGACAGCGTGAGAATAAGCGTGCCGTAAGGTTCACCCAACTGATGCGCCAGATGATCCGCCTCTCCCACAACGCCAAAAGATGCCATGATGATTGTTGCAAACAGCGCAAGAAAACACAGAACTGCAATTGTGCTGTCAAACGGCTCGCTCAGCCATTGTTTGCCCCAAATGGCAAAAACAGCAACCACAAGCCATGCAATCAAAAGGCGGATAATTGTCAGCGGCGGGAAAAGTGACCGCAGCGATGCAACCTTAGTAACGGCTGGCATAGCGGCTGCTTCAGATCGTTGTTTCATAAGGGCCTGCTCTCCATCTGTTCGAGCGCATCTGAAAAATTCAGAATGATGCGCGTCATTCAAAAGGGCAGAATGCGGGTCAGAACATTCGGTTCTGATACACTCTACACCGGATAGAGGGGCCGTCCCCGTATGATGCAATGGCAGGTCGTCCTGCACTGTGGCTATATAATGATAGCCGTCGGTTTTCGCAACCTTTACATCGCCTGCGATTTGTCAGCCGGAACTGTCTTCAGCCATTTGCGCAAGCGCCCGCAGGCATTTTTATAGGGCGATGAAGTGTTGAACTGTATCATACGCCCCATCGTCCATTTGTCGTACCAGCCGGCACCATAGAGTGCTTCATCTGATCGCTCTGAAATCTGTTGAATGATTGTTTCTTTAGCGGCCTGCAAACGCAACAACAGCGCTTCATAAGTCAGAGCATCATAATCCCTGTAAAATTTCTGAGCCAGTCTGCCCAGCTCGTTCCATTTAAACCCTGTCTCCGGAAAATCGATCGGCTCACCGGCGCGATCCTTCTCCAGCCATTTAATCACGAGCTCATTCCAGCCGGTGAGATAGGCCAGCAGATCCTTCACACTCATTTGCGTGTCTTTGGCATGACCATCGAGGCTTTTCTCTGTGATCCTGTCGGCCGGAACCTTTCGGACGATCCGCATCAGACTGTCAAAATTTACAGTAACTGCATCGGTCAACTCGTCCTTCGTCTGCGGAATCGCCATGGAATTTCACCTGAGTTCTGCTGATCCGTTCATGCAGCAGCAGTTTCAAACCACCTGCAGATACGTAACTTTGCGTAAATCTTACGTTCTACAAAAACAGGAATACAGATCCGGTTTAGAGAAACCATAGACAATAGGGATAATAAATTTACAGGCAGGTAAAGAAAGCCCATCAATATTATTATTCCGATTAATCAATTTTCCAGCATTTCAAAGCCCGAAACATACTTACAATCAGTTTCAGCAAAGCAAATCCGCTTTGTCAGCATATGTCATCAAACAATCAAGCCACACAAAGCCGGGCGTTCTTGCGCCCCGGAAAGGAGTTAGCTATGGCTAAACTGGGTATCCTATTGTGCGCTGGTATTATCAGTATTACTGGCGGTAACGCATTGGCGCAGTCCTTTACAATGGACAATAATGCCAATTCCAACTCTCAGTCAGGGGCAACAGCGATTGCCATTGGCAGTACCAATACCTCCCCGAACAGGATCAGAACAACTGTTCCTGCGATTTCTCCGGGGCTGGTAGCTGCAGGTGTTCATTCCTGCGCGGGCTCAGCCAGTGCCGGTATCGGTGCAACCGGCTGGGGTTTTGGTATCGGTTCGACCTATGAAATGAAGGAATGTAACCGTCGTGCCTATGCGTCAGCTCTGGCAGGTCTCGGGCACAGAAGCGCTGCCCTTGATCTGGTCTGTCTCAACAAAGAGGTTCGCGCCTCATTGAATGCGACAGGTATTGTCTGCCCTTCTCAGGGGGTGGCTGCACGGCAGGTCTCATACCGCACCACGCCGACAGCCGTAGCATCCGCTTCAGTTGCCCCCGCTCCGCGCGTACAGAGAGCCTCTGCTCCCGCCCCCGTCGGCAACAAACGGACTTACTCTGCGAAAGCCCTTGGTCTTTCCAGCAGTGATCTGGAAGCTAAAGGCTGCACACTGCGCAATGACGCGCAAAGAGGCCGCGCCTGGTTTTGCCCGCGTCCTGTGATGTGAGCAGACAGACAGAGCATGAAAATCAACCACATGACAAAGATTTTGCCATTCGTGGATATAGCCTTTTGCCCATGGCCAAGCCTTCTGAGCGGCCATGGGCAGCGGGATATATCGTCGGATATATCTGGCAAACGGGAGATTTGCCATAACAGTTGGAGGATATAAAAATGAAAAGACTTCTTGCTTTTGCAGCAGTCTCAGCGCTGGCTCTCGCCGGAGCACTGCCTGCTTCCGCACAAACAGTTGAATGGGGCGGCGGTTTCGCCGGTCAGACTATGGGTAACTCCGCAGTCAGCGGCGGCGGCTTCTTAGGAGCCGGTTCCACAGCTCAGGGCTATGGCACAACCAATGGCTGGGCCACCACAACCGGTATCGGCGGCGGCGTCGTTGTACCTGGCTTTGGTATCGGTGCTTCCGGATCTCTTTACAGCTCTGGTATTTCCGGTCAGTCAGGTGCCGTTGCAAACTCGAGCACAGGGTTTCTCGGTGGATCGTCCGCAGCCAGCGCAACCGGTGGTGCAATGGGCTCAGCCTCAGGCTTTGTCAGCATCAATCCCTGACTATCGCTGGATAATGTATTTTCTTGATGCCAGCGGTAATAGCAATCGCAGGCAGCCTGAAACTTACTCTTCGCCCCCAAAGAGTAAAATAACGGGAAGTTTCTACTTCTTCCGTTTCGAAAAGAATGAGAGTCCGAATCAATAGGATACCCGCTCTCATTCTGTAGGAGTGGACAACATCCACTCCTACACAATTTCTAGAGCATGTCTCCCAAAAGTGGGAGCTGGCTTTTGAATAAAGACATAAGCAAAAACAAAAAAGTTAGAGCTGTTCTACCGATTCAAGATGAACCGGAACCGCTCTAAGATTCAGCCGGCACAAGTGGGTCAGCCGGTTAAAATAGCCGATGAAATGATTTGGGATATTAAACGATCGGAACTTGAAAATTATTTGAGCGCAAAGAAATCCTCACACCTTGCAATGCGCTCAAATAATCTTCTCAATTCCGGAGAATGTATTAAAATACATTTTGATATAAATTGTTCAATTTATAGGCGACTTCTGTCCGGTTTGTAGCGCCGAATTTCTTCATAATATTATGCATATGAACTTTGACTGTCGCCTCACTCATACTCAGTTCATAGGCAATCACTTTATTTGCTTTTCCCTGTCGCAGCAGTTGGATCACCTGAATCTCACGGGCAGTAAACAACCCGCTTAACTCATGGGTGTCTGTCTTTTTGGGCTGTGCTTTTCCGGTAATGCTGGTTGCCGGTATAAATGTCCCTCCGGCCATAGCCAGATGAACCGCTTCAACACAAACACGGATACCAACAGAAGTCGGAATATAACCACGGGCACCAAGCTCTATGGCACAGACGATCTGATCCCAGTCTTCACATTCAGACAGCAATATGAGCGGCACGGGATCCCATTCCGCTTTGATGTTTTTAATCTCTCCGGAAAGCTCCGGATCCGTTACTTTTCTGGTGCCGATATGCAGCAATAAAACAGCTGCACTCAAACCGGCAGATTCAGCGTCGCTATGCTCCAATGTTTCGTAACAAACAATTGGCAGCCTCAAACCTGTATTAAGTAATCCGTTATACAGACATTCGCGATCAAGATTATTTTTGCAGATGAGAACAAGACGTTTTTCCAGATTTTTCTCTGCGATCATCATCTTATACTCCCCTGCACCTTCGGAAGCTGCCCTGTATTGCATCCCCCCACTCCTCCCTACTCTACTTTATAAACATTCATCTTATACTTGATGTTTTTAGTCATAATAAGCGCGCAAACAGCTTCGCACCATCTGCGTTGCTTAAACAAAACTAATGCGGATGGTTTGAATTATTGCTTTTATAGGATAAGCTTGTCCTTAACCTAAGTTAGCAAAAATAAATTTTATAAATATGCGTGCCGAAATTTAATTACACAAATAGGGGTAACAACTACATCTTTTGATCTAGTGCGTTTCCGGCAAAACAAAAACCGGCTGTGTAATGGATCGTATATAAAAACAAATAAACAGAGCATTTCCAAAGTGTAAGTCTAATTCCGGAAATGTTCGGATACGCATCCCGAAGCCTGTAAAACGGTTTCGGAACAAAACCCATATATGAGCGCCATGATTTCGGCGTTTTCAGTTTAGTAAGAGCGGGGGGGAGGATGCATAATAAATCACAAAATGCCAATGGCGTTACCAACGCTCTGTCAGAGCTTCTCACATCACCGCCCATTGCAGCCGACTTCGGAACAACTGAGCTTCAGGCCATCTCCGGCTTGCAGGTTGAAGAACGTCATTTTCAAACCGATCAGACTATAATCAATCAGGGTGAGCGCATCCGCAGTATCCATCTGGTGCAAAGCGGTTGGGGCTGTGTCCATCGTGATCTGTCCAACGGGGAAAGACAGGTACTGGATTTTCCGATGCGCAGTGATTTTGTCGGTTTAAGAACCGCTGCAGGCCGCAGTTATAATACTGTCGCCGCCATTACCCCGATGACCGTTTTCGAAATCCCGCTGAACTCCCTCGCCCACGCCATTAACAGCGCTCCAAAACTCAGTTTTGTGCTCATTGAGCTTTTTGCACGACAACGATCTATGCTGATTGAGCATATTACGAATATCGGTTGCCGAAGCGCTCTTGTGAGAACCGCACATTTATTGCTGGAACTGGGAGACAGGGCGAAAGCCTGCGGCATGGGTGAAGACACGGGTTTCTACTGTCCTATCACGCAATATCAGCTTGCTGATGCGCTGGGACTAAGTCCGATTCATATGAACCGTATGTTGCGGGAACTACGGGAAGAAGGCCTTCTGATTTTCAAAAATGGCAGGGTCGAATATTTAAATCGCAAAGGTCTGGTCTATCTCGCTGAATATGACGGCGAGTTTATGAATATGTCCGTTTTCGACCGTGCAACACTGCATTAAAGACCAAGATATTGTCTTTATTACCAATACAAAAAACACTGGCCGGAACCTTTCCGGCCAGTGTTTTGCTTTATCATTAAGCCGTCTCGCGACGACCAATGCCAAGAAGCTGATATAAGACCAGTGCAGCAAGTGTGGAGGTACCGATACCACCCAATGCGAAATCACCGATCGTAACAGTAAAGTCGCCTGCACCAAAAATCAGAGCCACACCAACGGTAAAAAGATTACGCGGATCGGCGAAATCAACTTTATTCACAACCCAGATGCGTGCCATTGCAGAAGCAATCAGACCGAAAACTGAGACAGCCAGACCAGCCAGAACCGGAGCCGGAATCGTCTGGAGAATTGCACCGAATTTTGGTGACAGGCTCAAAGCCAGAGCAACAACCGCGGCGATAACAAAGACAAGAGTCGAATAAACCTTAGTCATTGCCATAACACCGATGTTTTCCGCATAGGTGGTTACACCTGTACCGCCACCGGAACCGGAAACCATAGTCGCCAGACCATCTGCAAAGAAGCCTCTGCCGATATAGCGATCCATATTCTGACCGGTAATAGAGCCAAGCGCTTTAATATGGCCGAGATTTTCTGCGACAAGAACAATAGCAACCGGTGCAATCAATGTAATTGCAGGCCAGCTGAATTCAGGTTTCACAAAATGCGGCAAACCAAACCAAGCTGCTGCACCTACAGCATCAAAATTAATGCCCGGAACCATACCCAATCCGTTACCAAAAATCAGAACGAGCAGATAGCCGAAGACCAGTGCCAGCAAAACCGCAACACGACGGGTCGCGCGCGGGCCATAGGCGGAAATAATCGCCATGCACAGGACTGTCATCAGAGCGATCGTAATATGCGCATGTGTTCCTTTAAGCTGACTGACAGCAACAGGTGCAAGGTTCAGCCCGATAGCAACACCGATTGCACCGGTTACAGCCGGCGGCATCAGCCTTTCAACCCAGCCGGTGCCAACGCCCATGACGATAAGACCGATCAAAGCATAAAGTGCACCGCAGGCAATAATCCCGCCCAAGGCAACGCCAATATTGGCATTAGCACCGCTGCCACCATAGCCAGTCGCAGCAATAACAACGGCGATGAAAGCAAAAGAAGAGCCAAGATAGCTTGGTACGCGACCACCAGTAATCAGGAAGAACAATAATGTACCGATACCGGAAAAGAAGACCGCGACATTGGGATCAAAACCCATAATCAGCGGCGCAACAATCGTGGATCCGGACATTGCAAGAAGATGCTGAATGCCCATCGGGATTGCGGCAGACGTCGGCAATCGTTCATCAGGTAAAACGGTGACGTTATTGGTCAAACGCCAGGTTGGAAAATAAGCCATATTGTCCCCTTACATAATATGCAGATTTTTTCTTTAGCTATTTGTGTCAGAGATATCCACGAGGCGCAGTGTAAAAACCGGTACAAATAGCCAAATTACACTGAAAACATGGATTGCATGCAAAGATACGGCACTGCTGTCTGGCTCATCATTTTCTTGAAGATAATTATTTTTAGATTGAGCATCAGCCATATTAACTTGAACGACTATTCAAAGTTAATAAGTATATTTGGTCATCAACATATAATTCACAGCATAAATCGCTCTTGTCATTATATTTACTTCATCGAAATGCAGATCTTACAATACAAACTGTAATTACAAAAATATGACCGAGGCTTTGAAGTCATCCTGCTAACTGGCAAATCTGGATACATTTAAAATCAGCAAAACAACCAATGATAAGAATGTTTAACCGCACCTAACCAGAGTTGCACGACTTTAGCTGTGAACAATATATAATGAAACGACCTAGAGCTGTTCAACCATTACTATGACCACAGTAATGCTAAGGAAGATTACATCTCGATTGGATAGCGAGACTTTCGCTCCCCTCCCCCCTCTTTTCTCATTCATATGTTTTAAACACAAAAAAGCCCCGCGCATTTCTGCCGGGGCTTGGGATGTTTTATTGGGAGATTTAGTTTCGGGTTTGACTTTCTCCGGTTCGTTGTGCAATTGATATTGTATCGCTTGCTTTTCCTCCTCACCCTTCAGGTTATGAGCCTGATGAGGTGAGAGCGTATAGAAATCGATTGATTATCGATTTTAGCTCGAACGGGCTGGTCCCGAATGCATTGACACGCCTATAGGAATGGCGTCTGGATCGTGGTTTTAATTGTTTTGAGAGGATTTGGTTGCGGGGGCAGGATTTGAACCTGCGGCCTTCAGGTTATGAGCCTGACGAGCTACCGGGCTGCTCCACCCCGCGCCAGGGTAATTTATGAGCCGGTATTGGAAGTATTGGTTTTATTGACTGTGAGATGTTTTTATTTCTGAGCCTTTTGCAGACCTGGCAGCGACCTACTCTCCCGTGTCTTAAGACAAAGTACCATCGGCGCTGGAGCGTTTCACGGCCGAGTTCGGAATGGGATCGGGTGCAGCCGCTCCGCCATAACCACCAGGTCAGCAAAGGGCACAGAAACAAATAAGAAGCTGGGATTTTCGTGCATAAGATCTTAGCGCCTCGGTCACGAACACGCAGTGTTCGCAAGTGCGACCGCACGTGGGCCATTTTTGGCCGCCCTCGCGGAAGATCAGCAGCTTTAGCTGCGTACGATCCGTGAGCGCTAGTCTAATTCTATCATCGACGACCCTTGGTCGTCGCTGATGGATATTGATAATGAGAACAATCAAGTCGATCGAGCTATTAGTACCGGTCAGCTGCATGCATTACTGCACTTCCACATCCGGCCTATCAACGTGGTGGTCTTCCACGGCTCTGATAGGGAATACTCGTTTTAAGGTTAGTTTCCCGCTTAGATGCCTTCAGCGGTTATCTAGTCCGTATATAGCTACTCTGCTATGCCGTTGGCACGACAACAGATCCACCAGAGATACGTCCATCCCGGTCCTCTCGTACTAGGGACAGATCCTTTCAATATTCCTACACCCACGGCAGATAGGGACCGAACTGTCTCACGACGTTCTGAACCCAACTCACGTACCGCTTTAAATGGCGAACAGCCATACCCTTGGGACCTGCTCCAGCCCCAGGATGCGATGAGTCGACATCGAGGTGCCAAACAACCCCGTCGATATGGACTCTTGGGGGTCATCAGCCTGTTATCCCCGGCGTACCTTTTATCCGTTGAGCGATGGCCCTTCCACACGGGACCACCGGATCACTATGACCGACTTTCGTCTCTGCTCGACTTGTCTGTCTTGCAGTCAGGCGGGCTTATGCCATTGCACTCGACGAACGATTTCCGACCGTTCTGAGCCCACCATCGCGCGCCTCCGTTACTCTTTAGGAGGCGACCGCCCCAGTCAAACTACCCACCATACACGGTCCTGGACCCGGATATACGGGTCGCAGTTAGACATCTATGACGATAAGGGTGGTATTTCAAGGATGACTCCACGAAGGCTGGCGCCTCCGCTTCAAAGTCTACCACCTATCCTACACATGTCGCCACAAATGCCAGTGTAAAGCTATAGTAAAGGTGCACGGGGTCTTTCCGTCTAACCGCAGGAACCCCGCATCTTCACGGGGAATTCAATTTCACTGAGTCTGCGTTGGAGACAGCGGGGAAGTCGTTACGCCATTCGTGCAGGTCGGAACTTACCCGACAAGGAATTTCGCTACCTTAGGACCGTTATAGTTACGGCCGCCGTTTACTGGGGCTTCAATTCAAGGCTTGCACCTCTCCTCTTAACCTTCCAGCACCGGGCAGGCGTCAGACCCTATACGTCGTCTTGCGACTTCGCAGAGCCCTGTGTTTTTGGTAAACAGTCGCTACCCCCTGGTCTGTGCCACCCTCATCTGCTTGCGCAAACAAGGGTCACGCTTCTTCCGAAGTTACGCGTGCAATTTGCCGAGTTCCTTCAACGCAGTTCTCTCAAGCGCCTTGGTATACTCTACCAGTCCACCAGTGTCGGTTTAGGGTACGGTCTATATGTGGGAGCTATTTCCTGGAACCGCTTCGCTGCAAGATCAATCCAATAAGACCTTACAACACACGCGATCCGTCACTACCCACAGGCCCACGAATATTAACGTGGTTCCCATCGACTACGCCTTTCGGCCTCGCCTTAGGGGCCGGCTAACCCTGCTCAGATTAACTTTAAGCAGGAACCCTTGGACTTTCGGCGAGAGTGTCTCTCACACTCTTTATCGTTACTCATGTCAGCATTCTCACTTCTGATACCTCCAGGATCTCTCACGAGTATCCCTTCACAGGCTTACAGAACGCTCCGCTACCAC
>NZ_CP084392.1:3145000-3432145 GCF_020341615.1 Pseudochrobactrum sp. XF203
GCGGTAAGCAGGTTTGTTCAGAACGAAATCCGGATTTTCGGAACCATCTTCATTAAAGCGCATTTCCGCGAATAGACCTTTACCAAGACCTGTACGCTTGATTGTCTTCAGATAATCCTTAGGGATAATCATATCCGTATCGATATTGATGATCGGCAACGGAGCGGCAACGCCGGTAAGCTTGGTAAATTTTTCCATCGGTCTCGTAACCTGTAAGTCAAAATGCTTTTCTCATTGTGCTTTACACCAGCTTTTTGCAGAGTCAAAGGCCTGAAATCCAAGCGAAGTGCCGCACCATGATAATAATGCGCCCCTCAACCCCAAAGGCAACTACCTTTTCATTGATTGCCTATGATATTCAATTCAAACAATATCCTGTCATTTTTGACTGGTTATCAGATCAAAAATAACACGAACATCTTTGCCAGGGAGAAATTCTGAGTGACACTTTATCAGCCGCGCCGTGCCGTGCTTTATGTTCCGGCCAGCCATCAGAAAGCCCTCGCCAAAAGCACACAACTACAGCCCGATGCCATTATATATGACCTTGAAGACTCTGTTGCCGAGCAAATGAAACATGAAGCGCGTGATAATCTGCGCGCACATTTTCAGGAGCAGCACCAAACAGAACGAAGCCCGCTAAAAGCTATCCGTATCAACAGTCTTGCCACGCAATGGGGTGAGGATGATCTGAAACTGGCAGCAGAACTCAAAACTGAGGCTATTGTTCTGCCGAAAACAGAAACGCCGCAACAGGTGATCGATGCTGCCCGCAAGCTTGATGATTATGATACACCGGAGACCCTCGGTATCTGGGCGATGATTGAAACACCGCGCGGTATTCTCAATGCGGATGAAATTGCACGACTGGCGCAGAAATCCGCTGCACGCCTCAAATGTTTCATCGTCGGCACCAATGATATTGCTCTGAGCACTGGCGTTAAAACCGTCAACCAACGCAGCGCATTACTGCCATGGATGATGCAGATTATTCTCGCAGCTCGTGCGGGTGGTATTGATGTATTGGACGGTGTTTATAATAATTTTCAGGATCAGGAAGGCTTCAAAGCCGAGTGCGAACAAGGAGCAATGCTTGGTTTCGACGGCAAAACACTGATCCATCCTTCCCAGATTGAAACCGCTTTGAACAGCTATTCCTCAACTGCCGAAGAAGCCGCATGGGCAAATCAGGTAATTGCTGCTTTTAATCTGCCGGAAAATGCTGCCAAAGGTGCCATCTCTCTGAATGGCTCTATGGTCGAGCAATTACATATTCGTCAGGCAGAACGCGTCCTTGCGCGTGCGCGCTGATTCTTCTTTCTGCAAACTACAGGAGTTTCCTATGCAGCTTTATCGTTTCCTCACCGGCCCGGATGATTCTTCCTTTTGTCATCGCGTTACTGAAGCCCTGAACAAAGGCTGGATGCTCTATGGCTCACCAAGCCACAGCTATAATGCCGAAGAAAAGAAAATGTATTGCGGTCAGGCTGTAACCAAGACCGTTGAAGGTCATGAATATTCGCCGGATATCAAACTCGGCAGCTTCTAAAAATGAAAGCCCCTGCATATCTTGCAGGGGCTTTATTTGCACGTATTAAAGACCGCGTTTTTCGATCATCGCCTGCGGGCTAGGCATCCGACCACGGAATGTTTTGTACAATTCCTCCGGATCTTTGGAACCACCCGCCGCATAAATATGGGTCTTCAGCTTTTCTGCCAGATCGGCATTGAAGACATCGCCGCTTTCTTCAAAAGCCGCAAAAGCATCAGCGTCCAGAACTTCCGACCACATATAAGAATAGTAACCGGCTGAATATCCGTCACCGCTGAACACATGCAGGAAGTGCGGGGTACGATGGCGCATGATAATCGCTTCCGGCATATCCAGTTTTTTCAGAACTTCCGCTTCAAAAACCAGCGGGTCAGTCACAGGCTTGTCACTGGTATGGAAAGCCATATCCACCAGCGCCGATGAGGTGAACTCCACAGTGTTGAAACCGGCATTGAAAGTCGCGGCTTTCAATACCTTATCAATAAGATCCTGCGGGATTGTCTCACCGGTTTTATAATGAGTAGCGAACTTCTCCAGCACCGGACGTTCGGTCAACCAATGTTCATAGAGCTGGGATGGCAGTTCTACAAAATCACGCGAGACTGCGGTGCCGGAAATTGCAGGCCATGTCACATCGCTCAGCAGTCCATGCAGGGCATGGCCGAATTCGTGGAACAGTGTATGTGCATCATCGAGCGACAACAGAGCCACCTCGCCTTTCGGCGGCTTGGCGAAATTCATCACATTATAAATGATCGGTGGCTGACCACCATCCAGACGATGAGACGACTGCAAAGCACTCATCCATGCACCGGAGCGTTTGCTTTGACGGGCAAAATAGTCACCCAAGAACAGGCCGCGTCGTGAACCATCTGCATTGAACACTTCCCACACACGCACATCCGGATGCCATATCTGAATACCCTGATGTTCTTTGAATGTCAGACCGAACAGACGCGTTGCAACATCAAAAGCTGCTTCAATAATTTTATTGAGCTGCAGATACGGCTTGAGATCACCTTCATCAAAAGCGAAGCGCTCGGCACGCAGTTTTTCTGCATAATAACGCCAGTCCCAACCGGCTACCGGATGATTAAGCCCCTCACCGGTAATCAGCTTTTCCAGATCAGCCTGCTCTTCCGATGCGCGTTGTTTGGCTTTATCCCAAACCGGCATCAGCAAATCCATCACCGCATCCGGCGTTTTGGCCATTGTGTCATCAAGCTTGAACGCAGCGAAATTTGCATAACCCAGCAGCTTTGCCTTTTCATCACGTAAGGCAACAATCTCTGTCACCAATGTGCGATTGTCAGTCACACCGCCATTTTCACCGCGCTTTGCCCATGCTTCATAGGCTTTTTCACGCAAATGACGAACAGAGGAGAAGGTCAGAAACGGCTCAACAATCGCGCGGGAAAGCGTAACTGCCCATGCATCTTCACGACCACGCTCTTCAGCTGCCGCTTTCATCGCAGCCCGCAACTGCTCCGGCAAACCGGCAAGCTCTGCCTCATCAGTAATAAACAAAGCCCATGATGCTTCGTCTTTCAGCACGTTCTGGCCGAAACCGGCACCGAGACCGGCAAGCTTTTCATTAATATCAGCCAGTCGTGCTTTGTCCTGTGCATTCAATTTAGCGCCGTTACGCACAAAGCCTTTCCAGCTCTTTTCCAGTACACGCAGCGTTTCTGTATCCAGCCCGAGATTGATACGGCTCTGATAAAGCGCATCAAGGCGGGCAAACAGCGCTTCATTCATCATGATGCGCGAATGGTGACGGGACATTTTCGGCGCAACTTCACGCTCCAGCGCCTGAATATCCTCATTGGTATGGGCACCGGCGCGCATCCAGAAAATCGCGGCAATATGGGAAAGATCACGGCCGGAAAGCTGCAAAGCTTTCAGCGTATTCTCAATTGTCGGCGCATCAGGGTTCTGCAGAACGGCTTCCACATCCGTCCAGTCTTTTTCCAAAGCGATATCAAAAGCCGCTTTGAAATCCGCATCACTGAATTTACTGAAATCCGGCAGACCAAGCGGGCCGCTCCACTGGCTGAGTGCTGAATAGGCGGGCGTCATCTGATTGTCCTGCGGCATAACTCACGGTCTCCGGTTTGCAGAATTGCATTTCAAACATTTAAGCAGCCCGCTTATCCGCCACAAGTGATTTATACGGATAATTGACCGGCTTGAAAATAAATAGTAAGGAAACCTTATTATAAGGATGCCTTACAATGTTTGCAGGAAAATCCTACGATCCCGATAGTTTCGGCTTCGTTGTCTATGATATCAGCCGGCTTTTCAGCCTTGAGCGGGAGCGTAAGATCGTTGCCGCAGGTCTTGAACTCACGGCTTTCGAGTCACGGACACTGGTTCATGTTGCGCGTTATCAGCCAGCCCGCCAGTCTGTCCTCGCCGAGAGTATGAATATCGAAGCGATGACCCTGTCCGGCTATCTCGACAGGCTGGAAAATCGTGGCTTGCTGCGCCGCGAGGCCGATCCTGATGACCGTCGTGCCAAACTGATTTTTCTCAATGATACAGCCGTGCCGGTTCTGGATGAGCTGAAACGTATTGCGAAAGAAACCATCGCCGATGCTTCACAGGCGCTGCCGCCGGAAGAGTGGCAGAGATTTTTGAATAATCTTCTGACCGTCCGCGCACATTTAAGACAACTCAATCAGGAAAACCGGAAAAGCTGATCCGGTTATCCGCAATTTAGCTCCCAACCATAAAGCATGCCGCTATGCCCGATTCATCCCCCCGCGAAAAAACATCCCCGCTTGTCATTATGTCCGAGCGCCGCGTTGGCATTATCGGCGGCTTTCTTGCCGCCATCGGCCCGCTGGCAATGTCACTTTATACACCGGCGATGCCGGAAATTGTCTCGGATTTCGGCACCACTGAGGCTGCAGTTAAACTGACCCTGACCGCCTATTTCGGCGGCTTTTGTTTTGCCCAGCTGATCTGCGGCCCCTTATCAGACGGCTATGGCCGCAAACCGATCACTATTCTTTTCATGTCTGTCTATCTGGCAGCCAGTGTGCTGGCATTGTTTGCTCCGACGATTGAGATCATGGTGCTGGCACGCCTGTTACAGGGAGTGGGTGCAGCGGTCGGCGTTACCATGTCCCGCGCGATTGTCCGCGATCTGTTTACCAGCGACCGCTCAGCGCGGGTGATGAACCTGATCGGCATCGTGCTGTCCGTCGGCCCTGCCATCGGCCCGACACTTGGCGGACTGACACTGGAATTTCTCGGCTGGCATGCGATCTTTCTGGTGATGATCCTGCAAGGGGCAGCCGTCATTCTCATGATGCTGCTTTTTGTGCAGGAAACCGGCAAGCCCGATCCGTCCCGTGTCCGGCCACGGGCACTTGCGCAATCTTATTTCAGCCTGCTGAAAACCCCGCATTTCCTGTTTGCCAGTCTGGTGCTTACCGGCGCTACCGGTGCACTTTATACATCAGCGACCATCATGCCCTTCATTCTTATGACGCGTGTGGGACTGTCACCCAGCACATTCGGCATGGGCATGCTGTTGCAAACTGCTTTCTATATTTCAGGCGGCATTATTTACCGCATCCTGATGCAGCGCGTGACCGTTTTCCAGATGTCTTGCATCGGGCTGCTCTGCACCGGCTCCGCCAGTATCCTGCTCGCTGTGTTGCTGCGCATTTATGAACCGGGCTATCTGCTGGTAATGCTGCCGATGGGGCTTTACGTGATGGGCATTGCCTTTCTCACGCCGCAGATGACAACAGCAGCCATGGCACCTTTTCCGAAAATTGCCGGTTCGGCTTCCGCATTGATGGGCTTCTTCCAGATGGGCGGTGGTCTGGTCGGCGGCATCATTTCAGCCTCTATGGGCGATCCGGTTATCGCCATGGCAACATTATTGCCGCTGATGGGATTACTGTCATTAATCAGCTATATAATGTGGAACAGGTTCAAACTGCCTCTGGCCCCTACTTTGGAGCATCCGATTACCCCTGAAAAATCTGCAGACCGGTAAAGTCAGACTCTCATAGAATTGTCAGGCAAAAACAGCAGGGTTGACAAGCGCGGCCCGAGAGCACAAAACACGCCCAGACCATCAGGTCTGATTTTAACCGGAGTTTTACTCTTATGCCCAGCGACAGTCACAGTCGATTGTTTATGCCGTCAATGGCAGATCTGACCTGATCGCAGGAGCGATTGGTTTGTCACGATCTGCCATGACGGCGGATCGACAGAGAGGCAAACCAATGAACAACAATAACAGCACCTTCCGTGCTGCTCTCGATACAACGAATCTTGCAATCTCCGCGCTGCTTGAACAGATCGGCCAATTGCGTACAGGTGATGCTGTTGAACTGATTAACGAGCTTGATCTCGACGATCAGGTCACTTTATTCCGCAGCATTTCAACTGAACAGGCTGTTCTTTTTCTGGATCAGCCGGAACTGCATTATGCAGACCAAATCATTGACAGTCTGGATAACGGACGCGCTGCAGAGATCCTGAACGGCATGTCTGCAGACCGTGCAACAGACATTTTCCATGATCTGGACTGGCCGTCCCGCAACCGTCTGTTTTCAGTTCTTTCACCGGAAACCAAAACCGCACTGAAAAAACTGATGGGCTATCCGGCCGATACCGCCGGTGGTCTGATGACAACGGAATTTATCGCTGTGCCATCCACATGGACAGTCGAACAGACTTTAGCTCATATCCGGCAGGTCGAGCGCTCCCGTGAAACGGTCTATGCCATCTATGTTGAAAATCCGGAAACCCGCATTTTACAGCATGTGGTATCACTGCGCCGTCTCATCACTGCCAATCCTCAAGCCGGTATTGCAGAAGTCGGCCGTGATCAGGAACCGCTGACAATTCCGCCAATGATGGATCAGGAAGAAGTCGCACGTCTGTTCCGCAAGCACGATCTTCTGGCAATTCCTGTTGTGGACGAACAGCACCACCTGATCGGCATTGTTACCGTGGACGATGTGCTGGATGCCATGACCGAAGAAACTTCGGAAGATGCCTATAAATTTGGTGGTATGGAGGCTTTCACCAAGCCTTATATGCAGATCAGCTTCTTCGAAATGCTGCGTAAACGCGGCGGCTGGCTTTGCATTCTGTTCTTAAGTGAAATGCTGACGGCCAGTGCCATGCAGCATTTTGAAGTGGAACTGGAAAAAGCCATCGTTCTGGCACTGTTCATTCCGCTGATCATGAGCTCGGGTGGTAATTCCGGCTCGCAGGCCACATCCCTGCTGATCCGTGCCTTAGCATTGCAGGATCTCAAACTCGGTGACTGGTGGCGTGTGGCACTGCGCGAAATACCAACCGGTCTGGCGCTGGGTTCCATGCTGGGCGTGATCGGCTTTGTCCGTATTGCAATCTGGCAGAAAACCGGCCTCTATGATTACGGTGAGCATTGGGTGCTGATCGGTATCACAATTGCCGTGGCACTGATCGGTATTGTGCTGTTCGGCTCTCTCTCCGGCTCCATGCTGCCGTTTGTTCTGCAGCGTCTCGGTCTTGATCCGGCCAGTGCCTCTGCACCTTTTGTGGCCACACTTGTCGATGTGATGGGCTTGGTCATCTATTTCAGTGTTGCGGTTATTTTCCTCACCGGAACACTGCTTTAACCTCGGAACAGGCCGGAATTTTCCGGCCTTTTTCTTATGCTAAAAATGTCCGTCAGGCTTTTTATGCAGTCAGTGCACAGCAGCAATGAGATATGCAATATGCTAAAATCAGCCCGCCCCCTTTTAAAATTGGCGAAAAACCTGTAAGAGCGCCCCATTATCTGCGGCGTTCACGAGGG
This sequence comes from Pseudochrobactrum sp. XF203, assembly GCF_020341615.1. Taxonomy (NCBI): domain Bacteria; kingdom Pseudomonadati; phylum Pseudomonadota; class Alphaproteobacteria; order Hyphomicrobiales; family Brucellaceae; genus Pseudochrobactrum; species Pseudochrobactrum sp. XF203. The sequence goes on from NZ_CP084392.1 coordinate 3,152,368, forward strand.
ATATCCTTAAGCGTCCCAACCCCCTATTCAGAGTGATAACTCAATGCAATTGCGCAACATCGCGATCATCGCACACGTTGACCACGGCAAAACGACCCTGGTTGACGAACTTCTGAAACAGTCCGGTGTATTCCGCGACAATCAACGCGTTACCGAACGCATGATGGACTCCGGCGATATCGAGCGCGAGCGCGGCATCACCATTCTTGCCAAGGCAACTTCCGCTGTCTGGAAAGATACACGCATCAATATCGTTGATACTCCGGGCCACGCCGACTTCGGCGGTGAGGTTGAGCGTATCCTTTCGATGGTTGACGGTGTTGTTGTTCTCGTTGACTCCGCTGAAGGCCCGATGCCACAGACCAAATTCGTGGTCGGTAAAGCCCTCAAGCTCGGCCTGCGTCCTATCGTTGCGATCAACAAGATCGACCGTCCGGATGGCCGTCATGAAGAAGTCATCAACGAAGTTTTCGACATGTTCGCAGCGCTCGATGCGACTGACGAACAGCTCGACTTCCCGATCCTTTACGGTTCAGGCCGTAACGGCTGGATGGCAGAAAATCCGGAAGGTCCGAGCGATCAGGGTCTGGCACCGCTTTACGATCTGATCGTCAAGCACGTTCCGGCACCTAAGGTTGCTGAAGGCCCGTTCTCGATGATCGGTACCATTCTGGAATCTGATCCGTTCCTCGGCCGCATCATTACCGGTCGTATCCATTCCGGTACTTTGAAGCCGAACCAGTCGGTTAAAGTTCTCGGTCAGGATGGTAAGCTGCTGGAAAACGGTCGTATTTCCAAGATCCTCGCTTTCCGTGGTCTGGAACGTACTGCCATTGAAGAAGGTGTGGCAGGCGATATCGTTGCTATTGCCGGTCTTTCCAAAGGCACCGTGGCAGACACATTCTGCGATCCTTCAATCAACGAAGCCATGAAGGCTCAGCCGATTGATCCGCCGACCGTTACCATGTCCTTCATCGTGAACGACAGCCCGCTGGCCGGCACCGAAGGTGACAAAGTTACCAGCCGTGTTATCCGCGACCGTCTGCTGAAAGAAGCTGAAGGTTCGGTTGCTCTGCGCATTGAAGAATCCGAAGACAAAGATTCGTTCTATGTTTCCGGCCGCGGCGAATTGCAGCTTGCTGTTCTCATCGAAAACATGCGTCGTGAAGGCTTCGAGCTGAGCATTTCCCGTCCGCGCGTTGTGATGCACAAAGACGAAGACGGCAATCTGCTGGAACCGGTAGAAGAAGTCGTTATCGACGTTGACGAAGAATATTCCGGTACTGTTGTTCAGAAAATGTCTGAACGCAAAGCGGAAATGGTTGAGCTGCGTCCATCCGGCGGTAACCGCGTTCGTCTGGTATTCTTTGCACCGACCCGCGGTCTGATCGGTTACCAGTCTGAACTGATGACTGACACACGCGGTACAGCGATCATGAACCGTCTGTTCCACGAATATCAGCAGCACAAAGGCGAAATCGGCGGACGTAACAACGGCGTGCTGATCTCCAATGATCAGGGCGAATCGGTTGCCTATGCAATGTTCAACCTTGAAGACCGCGGCCCGATGATTATCGATGCCGGTACCAAAGTTTATCAGGGCATGATCGTTGGTATTCATACCCGCGACAACGATCTGGAAGTTAACGTGCTGAAAGGCAAGAAGCTGACCAACATGCGTGCATCCGGTAAGGATGAAGCTGTTAAGCTGACCCCGCCGATCCGCATGACTCTGGAACGCGCTCTGTCCTGGATTCAGGATGATGAACTGATGGAAGTAACACCAAAATCTATTCGTCTGCGTAAGCTTTATCTGGACCCGAATGAACGCAAGCGTTTCTCGAAGTCCAAAGGCATGTAATCTTGCTTAAAAAGAAAACGGCGCTTTAAGCGCCGTTTTTTTATTCCCTGAAGAACTCAAAGCCGGTTATTTAACAACCAGAACCGGTATTTTGCTCAGCGACAGAACTTCTGCTGCCTGACTACCCAGCAAAAGCTTGTTCATGCCACGGCGGCCATGCGATGCAACCACAATCAGTTCGGCCTGATGGGTCTCGGCAGCTTCAACAATACCCACAGCCGGTGACTGATTTTCAATATGCAGACCTTCAACAGTCACACCGGCATCGCGCGCTTTGGCGATCGCCTGTTGCACAATGGCTTTGGCCTGCTCTGCCATAGAGGTGCGGTATTCTTCAAAAATTTCAGGTGAAGTGCTTAAGCCCGGCGCTACAACAATGCCGTAGCTCGGAAACAGATCCGTTACAGTCAGCACTGTAATTTTAGCGGAAAGTTCTTTGGCCAGACCAATTGCCTGTTCCAGCCCTTTATTGGCAAGCTCCGAACCATCAGTCGCCACTAAAATATGTTTATACATGTTCTCGTCTTTCCCTTTTACAGCATCCGCCGGAATGCACCCTGTCTATTATATGTGTGTTTCTGTTCCGGTTTTTCAATCGGCATTGCCACAAACACGCAATATTCAGAATAGACTCCTGTGAGACACATCATAATATAAATCTAGGAATGAACAGGCCAAATTACATTGATCAGGATCAAAATGATTGTGATTTCCCGCATCGGAAAAAGCCTGAAAACTATATGGAATTTGCTGAACTGCGGCTCCCGCCCCGCCCTCATGCTATAAAATAATTCTAATATTTCACATTGATAGAATAATATTCTAAGTTACCCCTGCATTCTGGAAGCCTGCTTCTATAATCCTGAACGGTCAGGCTCTATGCTTTGCGAAAAGATCAGGAGATTTGGTATGAGCGATTCTAACAAACCAGGCCGCGGCCGTATTTATTCTTCTATTATTGATACAATCGGCAACACACCGCTTGTCCGTGCGGATAAATTTGCCCGCGAAAACGGCGTGGTCGCCAATCTTCTCGTTAAACTCGAATTCTTTAACCCGCTGGCCAGTGTCAAAGACCGTATTGGTCTGGCTATGATTGAAAGCCTTGAAGCCGAAGGCAAAGCTGTTCCGGGTAAAACCGTATTTATCGAGCCGACATCCGGTAATACCGGTATCGCACTGGCTTTTGCCGCCGCCGCTAAAGGCTACAGCCTGATTCTCACCATGCCTGAAACCATGTCGATTGAGCGCCGTAAATTGCTCAAATTGCTGGGTGCGGAACTGGTGCTGACCGAAGGCGCAAAAGGCATGAAAGGTGCGATTGCCAAAGCGGAAGAACTGGCAGCAGGCAATCCGAACGCAATTATTCCGCAGCAGTTTGAAAATGCCGCGAATCCGGAAATTCATCGCAAAACAACAGCGGAAGAAATCTGGAATGACACCAATGGTGAAGCGGATATTCTGGTTTCCGGCATCGGTACCGGCGGCACGATCACCGGTGTTGGGCAGGTGCTGAAAGCCCGCAAACCGTCATTCAAGGTCGTCGCGGTTGAACCAAAGGATTCGCCGGTGCTTTCCGGCGGCAATCCGGGGCCTCATAAAATTCAGGGCATCGGCGCAGGCTTCGCGCCAAAAACATTGGATACCGGTGTTTATGATGAGATCATTCAGGTCGCCAATGAAGATGCATTCGCTTTTGCACGCCAGATCGCCAAAGTTGAAGGTATTCCGGTCGGTATCTCTTCCGGTGCGGCGCTGAAAGCTGCTGTGGAAGTCGGCAAACGTCCGGAAAATAAAGGCAAAAACATTGTCGTTATTATTCCGTCCTTTGCCGAGCGCTATCTCTCAACCGCTCTGTTCGACGGGCTTGATGCCTGATCTGCCTGCTTAACACCATCAGCTATAAAACCGGCGCAATCGTGCCGGTTTTTTTATGTCGCTCTTTGGGTTCCGGTTCAAAAGCGTTCCGGTAAATATAAAACCACAACAAACGAATGCTTTGTCACCCATGCCCGATACAGCACATCAGGCACTGGTCTCTCAGGTACAGACTCTTTCGTCACGCAAAATTCATATCAGAAAAATATCCGGTTCTGTTAAATGGAGACAAGAATCGAACCGTACGGTTTAATACACTTAACCTATGTTTCAGTTCGTCTATCTCATGAAAATACAAAAAAGATTTCACGTGAAACGCAAACTATCCAAGCGCAGAGCAACTAATCTATGACAGACAAACTTTCTGAACCATCTTTAATGCTGCCATTTCTGGCGCCTGTTTATATCCGTTTTCATGATATTGCCTATGCAGTGATGCGTGCGGCGAGCGGTGGTATCATGGCTTTCTTCGGCTGGGAGAAGCTGTTCAACGGCGACATGCCACGCGATATCGAATTGTTCCGGCAACTGGGGCTGGAACCGGCAATCCCTTTGGCCTATTTCACCAGTATTCTGGAATTTATAGGGGGCATAGCCATAGCGATCGGCCTGTGCACCCGCCCCCTCGCCTTTATGCTCTTCATTCAGATGATTGTTATTCTGGTGATGGTGATGATCCCGCGCGGCAGCGGTTTCCAGCTTTCAACCGTCTGGTTCGGTGTCTTCATGTATCTGAGCGTAGCCGGCAGCGGACGCCTGTCGCTGGATCGCCTGATCGGCAAACAGTTCTGAAATACAAAAGCCGGCTCATGAGCCGGCTTTATTCATTTTCAGTTGACCGGATCTGGGAGCTATCCGGAAAACAGTAAAGTCAATGCGCTATGCACCCAGCGGGCGCACAGAGATCGCTTTAGTGCGAATGACGGGCAGCACAGGCCGGACCCGGGCCACGCATATAATGGCGTTCCGGACGATAGCTTGGTGCCAGAAACTCGCGAATAATTTTAAAAACTTGACGAAACTGAACGATCAGACCCATCACACTACACCCTGATTAATTTAACATTATTATTTTTGCTGAAGCACAAATCACAACAGTGAATTTAAGGTAAATATTAGCGAAGAAAGGTGAACACGAAGTGAATTCACATACTTAATGAGCGATTAAAAATAACCTTTTATTTATTAACTCGACAAAAAACCCTGCATTTCTTGATCAAATGCAGGGTTTTCAGCAATTTATGCACTCAAAATATTAACGGGTCGGTACCGGTTCGTCACCGCGATAGTCATAGAAACCGCGACCGGTTTTACGTCCGAGCCAACCGGCTTCAACATATTTCACCAGCAGCGGGCATGGGCGATATTTTGAATCCGACAGTCCTTCATAAAGTACCTGCATAATCGACAGACAAGTATCCAGTCCGATGAAATCAGCCAGCTGCAACGGCCCCATCGGATGATTGGCACCAAGCTTCATGGCTGTATCAATGGCATCCACAGTGCCAACGCCTTCATAAAGCGTATAAATCGCTTCATTAATCATCGGCAGCAAAATACGATTGACGATAAAAGCAGGGAAGTCAGCAGAAACCGTGATGGTCTTGCCCAGCTTCTGCACGAAATCCTGTGCAACGGCAAAAGTCGGTTCTTCTGTGGCGATACCGCGGATCAGTTCAACCAGTTTCATCACCGGCACCGGATTCATAAAATGAATACCGATAAAACGCTCCGGACGATCAGTGGTAGCAGCCAGACGGGTAATTGAAATCGAAGATGTGTTGGTTGCCAGAATAGCATTGCTGTGCAGATGCGGGCAGACCTGCGCAAAAATCTGCTTCTTAATGGCTTCATTTTCCGTTGCAGCTTCGATCACCAGATCGCAAGGTGCCAGATCAGCCATGGTTTTGGCCGGCTTAATCAACGCAAGACTGGCAATGCGCGCTTCCTCAGCCAGTTTGCCCGAAGCAACCTGACGCGCCATGTTACCGCTGATAGTGGCAATACCGTTTTCCAGTCGCTCAAGCGAAGCATCATGCAGGAGCACATCGTAACCTGCCAGCGCGCAAACATGAGCAATACCATTGCCCATCTGCCCTGCACCGATGATACCCACTGTTTTGATTGTAAAACTCATGATCCGCTCCGATCCCTTCGTATCAATAAATTTACAGCAATAACGCCAATTTTTCTCCGCCTACATGAGCAGTCTCATGCAGATAAGTCTATCCCTGATTAAAGCAAAACGCGCCCGGATTAAATATCCGGACGCGTTATAATATCAGAGACAATCATGCCTGATTGTCATGATCCTGATTAAAGTGCTTTTTCAAGCTCCGGCAAAATAGTGAACAAGTCACCAACCAGACCATAATCCGCGACCTGGAAAATCGGTGCTTCTTCATCCTTGTTGATCGCAACGATCACTTTGGAATCTTTCATACCGGCCAGATGCTGGATCGCACCGGAAATACCGCAAGCGATATACAATTGAGGCGCAACCACTTTACCGGTCTGACCAACCTGCCAGTCATTCGGTGCATAACCCGCATCAACAGCCGCACGGCTCGCGCCGATAGCAGCACCGAGCTTGTCTGCAACCGGTGTGATCACTTCATTGAATTTCTCAGCAGAACCAAGTGCACGGCCACCGGAGATGATGATTTTCGCTGAAGTCAGCTCAGGGCGGTCACCGCCGGAGATTTTTGCCTCAACAAATTTCGACACAGCCGGATCATTGCCTGCATCCACGCTCTCAACCGTAGCAGAACCGCCTTCACCGGCTGCCGCAAAAGAAGCGGTACGCACAGTGATAACCTTCTTGGCATCTGTGGTTTCAACAGTCTGAATCGCATTACCCGCATAAATCGGGCGTTTGAAGACTGTCGGAGACACAACTTCGGTAATTTCCGAAACCTGCGCCACATCGAGAAGTGCTGCAACGCGTGGCAGCACGTTTTTACCCGAAGTGGTCGCCGGAGCAATTACAGTGTCATAGGAACCGGCAAGAGCAACCAGCAATGCTGCGGTTGGTTCTGCCAGACGGTTTTCCAGTGCATCGCTTTCAGCGAGCAGGACTTTGCGCACGCCTTTCAGCTTGGCCGCAGCATCAGCAGCAGCTTTAGCGCCTTTACCCGCAACCAGAACATCCACATCACCGCCGATAGCGAGCGCAGCAGTCAGAGCCTTTGCAGTCTGGTCAGAGAGGCTTGCATTATCGTGTTCTGCAAAAAGAAGAATAGCCATAATCGTTTTCCTGTCCTGACCGCTTACAATACGCCTGCTTCGTTTTTGAGCTTGTCAACAAGCTCAGCAACGGAAGCCACTTTCACACCGGCTTTACGGCCGGAAGGCTCTTCGGTTTTAAGGATTTTCAGACGCGGCGCAGTATCAACACCGTAATCAGCCGGCGCCTTCTCATCCAGCGGCTTCTTCTTCGCCTTCATAATATTCGGCAGAGAAGCATAGCGCGGCTGGTTCAGACGCAGGTCGGTCGTGACAATCGCAGGCAGTTTCACTTCAATCGTCTGCAAACCACCGTCAACTTCGCGGGTCACATTGGCAGAAGCGTCTGAGAGCTGGACTTCCGAAGCAAAAGTTGCCTGTGCCCAGCCAAGCAATGCAGAAAGCATCTGACCGGTCTGGTTCGCATCATCATCAATCGCCTGTTTGCCGAGAATAACCAGCTTCGGCTCTTCTGCGGCAACAACGCCTTTCAGAATCTTTGCAACGGCAAGCGGCTCGACAGCATCATCGGTTTTCACGAGGATAGCGCGGTCTGCGCCCATCGCCAGAGCGGTACGCAAGGTTTCCTGCGCCTGTGCAGGTCCGATAGACACAACCACAACTTCAGAAACTTTACCGGCTTCTTTAAGTTTCAGCGCTTCTTCAACCGCGATTTCATCAAACGGGTTCATCGACATTTTGACATTGGTCAGCTCAACGCCTGAACCGTCACTTTTCACCCGGATTTTGACGTTGTAATCAACAACCCGCTTAACTGCGACCAGAACTTTCATTCGGTTAAGATCCTCTCCACTTGAGCAGCATTTGCTGCTCTCTTCGACCGGACATAAGCCCTTTTCTTGCCTGTGTCCGCCTGCCTCTCAGTCAGATACAGTTTTAAAGCATGGCCTCATAAACAACTTGCCTGAAGCCGACATACCAAAACTCTATCGCAAACACGCCTGATGCACCGTCAATTTTTGACGGAGATTTCAGAAATTTCATAAGACCGTAATTCTGAACCATAGAGAGGTCAATCATAACCGGCAGAAGGGCTATGAAATATCATCATAACTATCTTCGAAACATGACGGATGATGTCGCAAATATACAAAGATTAACGCGCATTTTGATCTGATCGTAGCGGGATAAGAGATCAGTTCGGTGGACTGATTTCCCCGCGAAGGCGCATACACTTTCCAGAATGCGCTCTTAGAGCATGTCGCATTTAATTCCCCCCACTGCGCTCGCTCTATCCTTTGTTTTTACGCATGTCGCGGAAAACCGGTGCCCACTTTTTCGCGACATGCTCTTAGCGTGTCAGCGCCGGTATCCATAAAATATCATCCCGCCCCTGATTATTCGCAATACGGGCAGCTACAAAAAGCAGATCAGACAAACGATTGATATAACGCAGGGCAGCGCCTGAAACCTGCTCATCAGTCTGCGCCGCCAGTGCTACCATGGCACGCTCTGCACGTCGTGCAATCGTTCTGGCCATGTGCAGATGCGCGGCGGCCGGTGAGCCGCCGGGCAAAATAAAGGAGCGGAGCGGTTCCAGCTGTGCATTCAGCACATCAATTTCCTGTTCCAGCCGGTCAACCTGCTTGTCCACAATCCTCAAAGGCTCATAGCCGAGATCTGCAGCAGTGCCGGAGGCAGGATCTGAAACAGCAGCGGGGGTGGCAATGTCAGCACCGAGGTCAAAAAGGTCATTTTGCGCCCTTGTCAGCATAGCATCAACATCCGGCAGGATCAGCGCGGTATAAAGCCGTGCCATACCGATCGATGCATTCAGCTCATCAATATCACCACAGGTCACGATGCGCAGATCATCTTTTCTGCGTCTCGGGCCGCAGGCCAGACCTGTTGTACCGTCATCGCCGGTACGCGTGTAAATTTTATTCAGCTTAACCAAAAATGCCTCACCGGTTACTGCTCATACAAGTGCAATTAGCGGCGGGCAAAATATAATGCACCAACCATCAGCACCACGGCAATGAACTGAAACATAATACGCAGACGCATCAGCTTGTTGGATGTATTGCCATCGCCGTTGCGCATCATATTGCGCAAACCCAGCAACAGAACAATCGCCACGGCAATCATGGCAATGATCGCTGCAAATTTAAAACCGCTGTCCATTCTTTCCTCCCGATTGCTTTTCAGCAATCCTCCGTCTTTCCCGCTCAATGTGTAACAGAAGCTTTTTGCGGCAGATAGAGCATTTCCCGCAAAAGTGTGTAGCGGTTTTGCGTTAGGATAATGCGACTAAACAAACCAGCATTTCCCGCAAAAGTGCGCAGCGGTTTTGCGTAAGGACAATGCGGCTAAACAAACCAGCATTTCCCGCAAAAGTGTGCAGCGGTTTTGCGTAAGGATAATGCGACTAAACAAACCAGCATTTCCCGCAAAAGTGCGAAGCGGTTTTGCATAAGGATAATGCAGTGTACTTGCGTTCTTTTACGACTGATCGGCCAGCATTTTATAAAGCCAGCGTGCAGGCAGCAGACGTTTGGCAAGTACGCCGAGCTTTGCCGGACGGGTAACCGGATAATGCGGGCGCGGACGATCACTTTCCAGCGCATGCAAAAGAACCTCATAAACAGCATCCGGCCCCAGTTTCACCGAGGATTTCGTACCGCCGCTTTGTAACTTGGCGAATTGCCGCCGGTAATCTTCTGCATGAACGGAGTTGTCCATGTCGATATATCTTTGCGCATAGGCCGCGGCATTGGCTGCAAATTTACTGGTAATCGGCCCCGGCTCGATCATGGAAACAGAGATGCCTGAACCTTCGAGTTCCATACGCTGCACCAGCATCAGCCCTTCCAATGCAAATTTGGAGGAGACATAAGCTCCGCGCCATTTCATCGGCACCAGACCGAGAATAGACGAACAATGTACCAGACGCCCCTGTTTACGCACCCGCATTGCAGGGATCAGCCGCTGTGTCAGATCCTGCCAGCCGAAGAAATTGGCCTCGAACTGCAAACGCAGTGCCTCCATCGGTAAGTCTTCCACCGCACCTGGTTGTGCATAGGCGCCATTGTTAAACAGCGCATCGAGCTGATGATTGCACAGATTCAGCACGCTCTCTGCTACTGCCGCAATCGACTCCGGCTCGCAATAATCCAGATAATAAGCTTCAAAACCCTGTTCCCGCAAATAGGCCAGATCCTGGTCTTTACGGGCAGTGGCAAAAACCCGCCAGCCGCGCTCTTTGAGAGCCTGCGCACAATAGGCACCAATACCGCTGGAGCAACCGGTGATTAAAATGGTTCTTTGCTGCGCAGATGGAATTTGCACATTTTTGGCCATATGCTGATCTTTATCCGTTGGTTTGCGGGCTGATATCATTGCAATTCCTGTCCGCAGAGTTTTTATACACGTTGAATTTTTGACTTGTGGTCGGTTATACCACACAAACTTGTAATCAGCTCTGCCACAGACGAAAACGAATGAGCCGAAATAAAGGAATTTTCTGTCTATGCGAAAAATAATCCGTTTCCTCAGACAGACCCTTACCGATGCAATCGGCCATTTTATATCCGATGATGGCTGGGCATTTGCATCCCATATCGCTCTCTCCGGCCTGATGGCGCTGTTTCCGTTTTTGATTTTTGCAACAGCGCTTGCCAGTTTTCTTGGCGCGGATGCTTTTGCCGAGACAGCGGTGCATGTGATTTTTGATACCTGGCCCCCTGCTATTGCCGCCCCGATTGCCCGTGAAGTGCAAAATGTTCTGACGATTCCGCGCGGTGATCTCCTGACCCTCAGTGTGATTGCCGCTGCCTATTTTGCCTCCAACGGTGTGGAAGCTTTGCGCGTGGCGCTCAACCGCGCCTATCGCGTCACCGATACCCGCTCTATTCTGTTTTGCCGTGCGCAAAGCCTTGGCTTTGTGATTATCGCCACACTCAGCATCATGGCCATCAGCTTCCTGCTGGTGCTTGCGCCGCTGGCCATCCGTCTTGCAGAACAATGGGTTCCCGCACTGGAAACCATGTCGATTTCATTCGGTTTCTGGCGCTATGCAATTGCGCTTTCAGTGTTGGTTTTCGGATTATTTGTCGTGCATATCTGGCTGCCGGCCGGACAAAGGTCTCTGCTGGATATTCTGCCCGGTATTGCGCTAACACTGATTGCATGGCTGGCCGGAGCAACCGCTTTTGCCCGTTATCTTGAAAGCTTTGCCAGCTATGTCACCACCTATGCCGGTCTGGCATCGATCATGGTGGCGATCGTGTTTCTCTATATTATTGCCGCGATTTTCATCATTGGCGCGGAAATCAATGCCGCTATCATGCAGTACCGCAATCGCGAACAGCAATAAGGATACAAAAAAGGCGCGGAAACCGCGCCTTTTTCTTTATTATTTTCTCAAAAATCAGGCAGCTGATTTCGGCTTGATCAGATTACGCTCCAGCAACAATTCAGCGATCTGGATCGTGTTCAGTGCTGCACCTTTGCGCAGATTATCCGCCACAATCCACATGGAAAGACCGTTTTCCAGTGTGATGTCTTCACGGATGCGCGAAATGAATGTTGCGTCTTCGCCGGCGCTTTCATAAGGGGTGATGTAACCACCGTCTTCATGCTTATCAACGACCTGACAACCCGGTGCATCGCGCAGGATATCACGGGCTTCATCAGCGCTGATCGGCTTGTCGAATTCAATATTCACAGCTTCAGAGTGACCGATAAAGACCGGTACACGCACGGCAGTGCAGGAAACTTTGATCTTCGGATCCAGCATTTTCTTGGTTTCCGCCATGACTTTCCACTCTTCTTTGGTGGAGCCGTCTTCCATGAAGGAATCAATATGCGGAATGACGTTGAAAGCAATACGCTTGGTGAATTTCTGTGCTGTGACAGGATCAGCAACAAAAACCGCGCGGGACTGCTGGAACAGCTCGTCCATACCTTCTTTACCGGCACCGGAAACCGACTGATAGGTTGCAACAACAATACGCTTGATGGTGGCCGCATCATGCAAAGGCTTGAGTGCAACAACGAGCTGGGCAGTCGAGCAATTCGGATTGGCAATGATATTGCGCTTGCGGAAACCGTCAATCGCATCCGGATTGACTTCCGGCACGATCAGCGGCACATCGGCATCATAGCGCCATGCGGAAGAATTATCGATAACCACGCAACCCTGTGCGCCGATTTTTGGTGACCATTCCTTGGAAATATTACCACCGGCCGACATCAGACAAATGTCAGTATCGGAAAAATCATAGGTGTCGAGCGCTTTAACTTTCAGTGTCTTATCGCCGTAAGACACTTCCGAACCCTGACTGCGGCGGGAAGCAAGTGCCACCACCTCAGAAGCCGGAAAACCACGCTCTTCGAGAATATTGAGCATTTCGCGACCCACATTACCTGTGGCGCCGACAACAGCAACTTTGAAACCCATGTGAAAAATCTCCTGTCCCTCTCCGCTTTCACACCAGAAAACCCGTGGCCACGCAGGTTCTCCGCCCCGGGCCTAACCCGGGAGAGGGTGAGCAGGCCAAGGGATCAGACCGTTTTGGTGGTCGTTTTCGAGGTGATTGTCTTCAGGGCAATCATGGCCGTTTTGGTAATACCGAATGCAGGAGAAGCTACACCCATAGCTCCGCCGCCGGAGAAATCTCCGGAAAATGCTGGCAAAACTGATGGCAAAGCGAGGGATTCCACGCGGTGTCTCCTAATTCACTGCTGCTTTTAACGCGATTTTGCCAAGAGTCAATTGCCGTTTATGTCGTCAAAGCCGCCAAATGTTTAAGAAAATACCAAATTTCCAATAAGCTGCGTTTGCATCCGCGCCGTAAAGAAAAATATTTCACCATTATTATACTAAAGAATACTGACGCAAATCCCGTTTTCAGTTCATTCTGTCTGCGACTGCTTTGCCAGGCGGCAATAGAAACCGCGCGACTGCAGGCACCTCCGGCCACACCGGCTACGAGACGAATTCCGCATATTGAAAGGCTGAGAATAATCAACACCCGGTGGCAATAAGGGAACTGCCGCAGGGTTTATCCGGGAGGACAAATTATGGCAGCAATTGATGGTGCGCGTGAACGCGCCCCTAAAATGACCAAGGAGGAGCGCAAAGTTATTTTTGCCTCATCGCTTGGTACAGTATTTGAATGGTATGATTTCTATCTCTACGGCTCACTGGCAATTTATATCGGTGCTGCCTTCTTCAGTGAATATCCTGAAACAACCCGTAATATTTTCGCGCTGCTGGCTTTTGCGGCGGGCTTTCTTGTACGCCCGTTCGGCGCGTTGTTCTTTGGCCGTATCGGCGATCTGGTAGGCCGTAAATATACGTTCCTTGTCACCATTGTGGTGATGGGACTTTCCACCTTCCTCGTCGGTCTGTTGCCGGGCTCGGCATCTATCGGCATTATCGCACCGATCATTCTGATTGGTCTGCGTATGCTGCAGGGTCTCGCACTTGGCGGTGAATATGGCGGTGCGGCCACTTACGTGGCTGAACATGCACCAAACGGACGCCGTGGTTTCTATACTTCATGGATTCAAACTACCGCGACTTTCGGTCTCTTCCTGTCTCTGGTGGTCATTCTGCTGATCCAGAACTCCATGACAGCTGAAGAATTTGCAGCATGGGGCTGGCGTATTCCGTTCCTGATTTCCGTCGTTCTGCTCGGTATTTCCGTCTGGATCCGTATGCAGATGAGTGAATCCCCTGCTTTCAAGAAAATGAAAGAAGAAGGCAAACAGTCCAAGGCTCCGCTGAAAGAAGCTTTTGGTCACTGGAAAAACGCCAAGATTGCTCTGATTGCCCTGTTCGGCCTCACTGCCGGTCAGGCTGTGGTCTGGTATTCCGGTCAGTTCTATACGCTGTTCTTCCTGCAAAACGTGCTGAAGGTTGAAAGCATTTCGGCCAATATCATGATTGCTATTGCCCTTCTGATCGCAACCCCGTTCTTCCTGTTCTGGGGCTGGCTGTCGGATAAAGTCGGCCGTAAGCCGATCATCATGGCAGGTCTGGCACTGGCAATCTTCACCTATTTCCCGCTGTTTAAAGCTCTCACAGCAGCCGCCAATCCGGCGCTTGCCCGTGCAGAAGCAACCATCAGCGCAACCATCACCGCAGCACCAGGCGATTGTACTTTCCAGTTCAATCCGGTCGGTACAGCCAAATTCACCACATCCTGTGACGTGGCAACCGCCTTCCTGTCCCGCTCTTCTGTTCCTTATACGGTTGAAACCGGCGCAGCAGGCACACCAGCAAGTGTGAAAATCGGTGAAAGCACCATCACATCCTATGATGCGACCGGTGCGGATGCCGCAACACGTGCACCGGCTTTTGTGCATGATGTGAATCTGGCTCTGCAAAAAGCAGGCTTCCCTCTGGTGCGTAATGCTGCCAAAGTACCGGATACCAAGCTGGATGCATTTGTTGCCGCCAATCCGGAACTGTCACTGAACGCAGATACGATCCGCGCCGGTGAATCCGTCAGCATGACAGCCGATCAGATGGTTGCTGCCAAACTGGTTCCGGCAGCTGATGCCGCAACAATCGGCGAACAGAAAGTTTATACCATTCCTGATGCAGGCACCTTCAAAATGGTTGCCGATCCGGATGAAGTAAACTGGCCGCTGACCATTCTGATCCTCACTATTCTGGTGATCTATGTGACGATGGTTTATGGCCCGATTGCCGCTATTCTGGTTGAAATGTTCCCGACCCGCATCCGTTATACCGGTATGTCACTGCCTTACCATATTGGTAACGGCTGGTTCGGTGGTCTGCTTCCGGCAACTGTGTTTGCGATGAGCGCTGCCAAAGGTGATATTTATTATGGCCTCTGGTATCCGATCATTATCGCTCTGATGACTCTGATTATCGGTCTGATCTTTGTACGTGAAACCAAAGACCGTGACCTCAATCACGTAGAGTAAAAAGCTCTGCTGCAAAATAAAACCGCCGGAGCAGCAATGCTCCGGCGTTTTTTTATGATCAATCGGTTATTATAGATGTTAAGCAGACAATGCTTTGAACTTGGCGAGAATTGCATCGCCCATTTCAACAGTGCCGACTTTCTTCGAGCCTTCCGACCAGATATCACCGGTACGGATACCATCATCCAGAACAGCAGCAATGGCAGCTTCCAGACGATCTGCTTCTTCAATCAGGTTGAAAGAATAACGCAGGCACATTGCGAAAGAAGCAATCATTGCAATCGGGTTGGCAATGCCTTTGCCAGCAATATCCGGTGCCGAACCATGTACCGGCTCATACAGCGCTTTGCGTTTGCCGGTTGTTGCATCCGGTGCACCGAGCGAAGCGGATGGCAGCATACCAAGTGAACCGGTCAGCATAGCAGCAACATCAGACAGCATATCACCGAACAGATTGTCGGTTACGATCACGTCGAACTGTTTCGGCCAGCGTACCAGCTGCATACCACCGGCATCCGCCAGCATATGCTCAAGCTGCACATCAGCATATTTCGCTTTATGGGTTGCGGTGACAACTTCGTTCCACAACACGCCGGATTTCATCACATTGCGCTTTTCCATCGAGGTGACTTTGTTGCCGCGTGTCCGCGCCAGTTCAAAAGCCACACCGGCAATGCGCTCGATTTCATAGGTTTCATAAACCTGTGTATCGATACCGCGCTTCTGACCATTGCCCAGATCAATGATTTCTTTAGGCTCACCGAAATACACACCGCCGGTCAGTTCGCGAACGATCAGAATGTCCAGACCTTCAACGACTTCCGGACGCAGCGACGAGGCATCAGCCAGTGCCGGATAGCAGATTGCAGGGCGCAGATTGGCAAACAGCGCCAGATCTTTACGCAGACGCAGCAGACCAGCTTCCGGACGCACTTCATAAGGCACGCTGTCCCATTTCGGGCCACCAACAGCACCAAACAACACGGCATCAGCGGCGAGCGCTTTTTCCATATCGCCTTCTGAAATCGCCTGACCATGGGCATCATAGGCGGAACCGCCCACAAGACCTTCCTCTGTCTCGAAGCCGAGGCCTTTTTCTTCATTCAGATAAGTGATGATTTTGCGGACTTCCGCCATTGACTCAGGGCCGATGCCGTCGCCGGGCAGAAGAAACAGTTTTCTGGTCGCCATAATGCCATGCCTTTTTTCAGATCGCCGGACGGTCCGTTCCCGCCAGCGATCTTCTTTAAATTCAGAGCACCCTGCCCCCGCAATTAATCTCAAAGGCAAAGCGCTCACGCGAAAAATTCGCGTTATTCATAGCCCAAAATCTCAGAGAGGGGGAAGTGTCAAACGCAAGATTTGACTCATATTTTTGCGATTCTCGCAATAATCCTAAACGGCATGCAGCCATGGATAAAAATACTTCCGCCTGCTTTGCCGCTTAGACGCTTATCGCTTTGAGAGATGTATTTTAATCTAAAGAGCGGGCTTCCGATGCCAGCAGAATCGGTATGCCTTCCCGCACCGGATAGGCCAGTTTTGCCTTTTTAGAAATCAGCTCACTGTGCTCGCGGTCATAATCCAGCACGCCCTTGGTCAGAGGGCAAACCAGCAATTCAAGCATTTTCGGATCGATCTGCTTTATACTATCCTGATCATGCATACTTGTCAGACCCATATATTCTCAGGCTATTGCAAGCCTGAACCATAATCATCGCCGTTGCGTACCAGAGCAATTTCAGTAATCGCAACCAAAGTTTCCGCACGGGTTTTCAGATCAGGCGCTTCCAGCAAAGCCTGTTTTTCCGCCTCACCAAAAGGCGACATCATTGACAGCGCATTGACCAGTGTTTCATTGCCTGCCTTGGCAATGCTTTCCCAATCCGCCTCAAGACCATTAGCTTCGAGATAATCGCGGAAAGCCTGCAACAGCGCTTCACGATCAACCTCTTTTTCGCCCTGCTCTTCTTCAAGATCCTGCAGATAAGGCGTGATCCGCGCCATACGGAACGGATGCGGCACCGGCAGTTCTTCCTCCAGCCGGAAGCGGCAAATGCCCTGCAATGTAATCAGTACACGGCCATCACCGGTTTCGGTATAGGAGGTGATCCGTCCGAGACAGCCAACTGCACTCAATTCCGGCCTGTCCGTACCTTTGGCAGCGCCTTCTTTATCTTGCACCGCAACACCATTGACGATTTGCGGCTGGATAATCCCGATCACACGGTCACCGGCCAAAGCCTCATCAACCATCACCAGATAACGCGGTTCAAAAATATTCAGAGGCATTTGCCCGCGGGGTAAAAGCAGACCGGCTACCAGCGGAAATACAGGAATCACTTCCGGTAAGTCTGACGCTTTTCGGTAATGGACATTGCCCGCCTGCATAAATTCACCTCACATCTCAATACCGGATTACTGTTCCGGTATTGTATCATAATTTAACAATCGTGCCCGCTGCTCAGGAGAATAGCAGCGACGACAATTTACGGCGACCGTGCAAAGTTGCCGGATCTTTAAAGCCCCATGCTTCAAAGAATTGCAGCAATTGCTTCCGCGCACCATCATCATTCCATGTACGATCCGCTTTCATAATCGCCAGAAGACCGTCAGCGGCTTCCTCACGCTTATCCAGCGCATTGGCAATCATCGCCAGATCAAAACGTGCCTGATGGTCGTCCGGATTGGCAGCCAGTCGTGCCTGCAACTCAGCAGGATTGCCAAGATGCGCAACCTGATCTGCCAAAGCGAGACGCGCCTCAACGGCGCGGATTTTCGCGTCGTCTTTCTGTTTGTCCGGCACCTGTGCAAGCACTTCCCGTGCTTTTTCAAGCTCACCGAGATCAAACAGACATCCGGCCAGACCGGCAAGAGCAATCACATTATCCGGCACATTCTGCAAAACCGCTGCATAAATCTGTGCGGCCTGATCCGGTTCGCCATGCTCCTGCATTTCCTGTGCAGCAGTCAGTGCCTCTTCAATCGCAGCCTGAGGGCCGCTTTTTGCACCGGCGCTTTTGGCAACCTTATCAATAAATTCTTTGATTTTGCTTTCCGGCAAAGCACCCATGAAACCGTCAACCGGCTGACCATTGACGAAAGCAATCACGGCTGGGATCGACTGAATACCCAATTGTCCGGCAATGACCGGATGGTCATCAATATTCATTTTCACCAGCTTGACCGTGCCCTGCGCAGCATTGACAGCGCTTTCAATCAGCGGTGTCAACTGACGGCACGGACCGCACCACGGCGCCCAGAAGTCCACCAGCACCGGCTGATTGCGGGACTCACTGATAACATCCGCTGCAAAGCCCGCAGTCGTTGTATCTTTAATCAAACCGGCTGCGGAATCAGAACTGCCAAAACCCGCCAGCGATGACAGCGCACCGGCACTGTCTTCAGCCTCTGCGGGGGCTGCAGTTTCAGCGGACGTATTATAGGTCACGCTGGTATTACCCTGACCGGAGGCTTGGCCATAAGTTGCCCCGTAAGGGTTACCACTATAAGGATTATTAGCGCTGTTCATTGTCGTCCCTTAATCCGTTCTTCCCGTAGCCATATTACATCATAAATTCAGCTGACTGCGAGCCATGCTGTAATTATGGCAGAATATAATATCTCTGCCATGTTAATTCGGAATTTTCAGCGGCGCTTTCAAGCCCCGTTTTAAGCCGGAGCTGTTTCTGCAGTGCTGACAGACACTATACGCGCTTCATGTCCGGTGGCTTCCAGAAACTTCAGCAAATCATCACGGTGAATCGAGGTCGTCGCCTCATTGGTCAACGGATGCGCATTGATAATTTCATGACGCATCAATGCTTCGTCCAGAATGATGCTGACCTGATGGTGCGTATCATTAATCGCACCGAATGCAGATACGGCACCCGGTATAAGCCCCAGATATTCCATCAACTTTTCCGGTTTACCGAAAGAGACCTTACTGGCAGCACCGATCAGCGTATGAATGGTCTTGAGATCAACAACCGCATCTTCTTCAACAGTCACAAGGAAGAAATTATCTTTCTTGTCTTTCAGAAAAAGATTTTTGGTATGGCCACCGGCAATTTCCCCGCGCAAGTTCTGAGAATCGGCAACTGTAAACAGAGGCGGATGCGTAACGGTTTGTACCTTGATCCCGAGCGTATCGAGATAATCATGCAAATCAGCAGTGGTTTTTGGCATTTTTGTCTTCTCCTCCAAAGCAGGCTGCATATCTCTTACAAGACAAGCATAAAAAGCTGCAAGAAAACGACAAAGATATGCGTTTGAAACAAAAATGCCGCCGCTTTCGCGACAACAGCCTCAAATTGACAACAGCCTCAAATTAATGACTGCACCATGCTTCGACTCATTTATTTGCGCTCAAAATATCCTGCTCGCAGGGCTCAAGATCGAATCATTACAAGGATTTATGCACCTTAAAACGGTGCTTCCCGATATATCAGGCCATCCAGCCGTGCGAAAAATGCCTGTATTCAGGGCTTATGGAATTATACACAAAACTGTTTGAAGTTTTTGCAGATTTCCTGTTGCAAATCACTCAGGCTTTTGCCATATAGCGCAGGCCTAACCAACAAACTGGCGCGAGCGGGTGTAGCTCAGGGGTAGAGCACAACCTTGCCAAGGTTGGGGTCGAGGGTTCGAATCCCTTCGCCCGCTCCAGTTTGGTTAGACTTCAAAAGCCGCGCAACAGCGCGGCTTTTTGCTTTTCTGGTTCAATTTCCCCGCATTATTGCCAAGACAAAGCCACCTCTCCGTTTCGTCTTAAATCCTTTAAAAAAATTACAGATTTTTGCATTTTTCCTGTTGCAAATCACTCAGGCTTTTGCCATATAGCGCAGGCCTAACCAACAAACTGGCGCGAGCGGGTGTAGCTCAGGGGTAGAGCACAACCTTGCCAAGGTTGGGGTCGAGGGTTCGAATCCCTTCGCCCGCTCCAGTTTGGTTAAGCCTTCAAAAGCCGCGCACTGCGCGGCTTTTTGCTTTTCAGATTTCCGCTGCAATATAATTTTCAGCTCAAAAAATATGGCGCCGCACTCACATGCGACGCCTTGCCTGCAGAGAATCGTTTTCTTGCATGAAGTTAAGAGGAGAAAACCTGTCTCTCTGTACGGGCAACACGACGGCGCGCAATAATAAACGCCGCAATAAACATCAATGTCATCAGCAGAACGATTGTCGGTGCCGGTGCGCTGTCGATAAAGAAGCTGGCATAAACACCAAGTCCTGACGCAGCGACTGCCACAACAACCGCAACAACCAGCATGGAACTGAAATTGCGTGTCAGCAGGAAGGCAATTGCCCCCGGTGCAATCAAAATCGCAATGGCCAGAATGATACCGACCGCTTTCAAAGCACCGACAATGGTCAGCGAGAGGATAGCCAGCAGACCATAATGCAGCAATCTGACTGGCAACCCCACAGCTCGTGCCTGTGCCGGATCAAAAGCATGTAGCAGCAGATCGCGCCATTTCAGCACCAGCAATGCAGTCACAATCACAGCAATGATCGCTGTTTCAATCATATCCTGCTTGCCAATACCAAGAATATCTCCGAACAGAATGTGATCCAGATGCACATCAGACTGCACCTTCACATACATCACCAGTCCGAGACCAAACATACCGGAGAAGACAACGCCCATAATGGTATCTTGTTTGATCCGGCTGTTTTCTTTCAGAAAACCGGTTGCCAGTGCACAGAACATCCCGGCCACGAAAGCGCCGATCGCCAGCGGAATATTAATGATATAGGCCAGCACCACACCCGGTAGCACCGCATGGGAAACCGCATCCCCCATCAGCGACCAGCCTTTAAGCACCAGAAAACACGATAATAATGCGGCCGGTATCGCGATCAGCATGGCAATGACCATAGCATTGACCATGAATTCAAAGCGAAACGGCATCATCAGAGTTTCAAACAGGCTCATGACTGCACCTCTATTTTGAGAGTTTCAGCTGCCCGACGTCTTGCCGCCAGCATGCCGTGCTTCGGCGCGAAGAAAAACGCTGCCAGAAAGATCAGCGTCTGCATCACAACAATAATCCCGCCGGTCGCACCATCGAGAAAATAGCTGATATAAGCGCCGGTAAAACTGGTGAGCGTTCCGATGGTCACAGCAATCGTCAGCAAACGCGGAAAGCGATCTGTCAGCAGATAGGCTGTTGCACCGGGGGTCACCACCATAGAGATCACCAGAAATGCACCCACTGTCTGCATTGCCGCAACGGTACAGGCCGACAACAGCGTGAAGAAAATCACTTTCAGCACAGTCGGGTTCAAACCGATAGAACGGGCATGACTTTCATCAAAGAAAGTCACCATCAGGTCTTTCCAGATGAACAGCAGCACGACCAGCGATACAAAACCGATAATCGCCAGCTGCAGCGTATCCGCCGGTGTAATCGCCAGAATATTGCCCAGTACAATGGTCTGAATGCTGACTGCGGTTGGCTTCAACGACACCATAAATAAGCCAAGACCAAAGAAGGATGTGAAAATCAGGCCGATAATCGCATCTTCTTTCAGCTTGGTACGTTCATTGAGAAACAGCATCGCTGCCGCAGCCAGACCGCCGGAGAAGAAAGCACCGATCGCAAAAGGCAGGCCAAGCATATAAGCCCCCGCCACACCCGGCACGATAGAATGAGACAAAGCATCGCCGATCAGTGACCAGCCTTTGAGCATCAGATAGCCGGACAGGAATGCGCACACCCCGCCGACCAGCGCCGAAACCCACATGGCATTGATCATATATTGATAGGAGAACGGCTCAAGCAGCAGTTCCATTACTCTGCTCCCTTACCGTGACCATCCTGATACAAGACCAGCGGCCGCTCATCATCGGTCAGAATATTCACCGGATGCGCTTTGCCTTTATCAGTATCATTGAGCACGAAATGGCGCAGAACACCGCCGAAAGTTTTCTCAAGATTGGCCTGCGTGAAGATGGTTTCCGTAGCGCCATAGGCCAGAACCGTGCGGTTCAGCAGCACTGTGCGATCACAGAATTCCGGAACACTGCCGAGATTATGGGTCGAGACAAACATCACCCGCCCCTCATCGCGCAGATCACGCAGGAGTTTGATAATCGCTTCTTCGGTTTTGACATCCACACCGGTAAACGGCTCATCCAGCAGAATGACTTTGCCATCCTGTGCCAAAGCACGCGCCAGAAAGACACGTTTTTTCTGACCGCCGGAGAGTTCACCGATCTGACGCTTACGGAAGTCACTCATGCTGACCCGTGCCAGTGCATCCGTCACCGCCTGATAATCGGCAGGTTTCGCACGGCGCATCATACCCATATGACCGTAGCGCCCCATCATCACCACATCTTCAACGAGAACCGGAAAATTCCAGTCCACATCTTCCGACTGCGGAACATAGGCAACGAGATTGCTCTTGAGTGCCTGCTTCACCGGCAGGCCGAGAATGCGGATATCGCCCTTCGCCAGCCGTACAAAGCCCATCAGCGCTTTAAACAAAGTGGATTTACCGGAACCGTTCACACCCACCAGAGCAGTGATTGTACCGGTCGGAATTTCAAAACTCGCATCACGCAGGGCCGTATGGCCATTGCGATAGGTTACTGTCGCCCCACTGACCATAAGCCCTGCTCCCGCATCGGATGATGCGGGAGACAGAGATGCCTTTGGGAGGGCATTAAGCGGGGCATTCATTATTTTGCGTCTCCGGATTTAAGACCCTTCGCAATCGTGTCAGTTGTCACACGAAGCAGGTCGAGATAGGTCGGCACAGCACCGTCCGGCTCTGAAAGCGAGTCCACATACAGAACACCCCCGTAATTCGCACCGGTTTCAGAAGCCACCTGCTGGGCAGGTGCCGGAGAGATCGTGCTTTCAGAGAAAACCACGGTGATATTGTTCTTGCGAACGGCATCAATCACTTTGCGAACCTGCTGTGGTGTGCCTTGCTGATCGGCATTGATCGGCCAAAGATAAAGCTCTTTCAGGTTGAGGTCGCGTGCCAGATAGCTGAAGGCACCTTCACTGGTCACCAGCCAGCGCTTGTCTTCCGGAATATCTTTCAGCTCATCCTTGATCGGATCAATCAGTGCCTTGAGTTTGGCCTTATAGGTTTCAGCATTGGCTTTATAGATTTCCGCATTTTCCGGATCGTGTTTCACGAAAGCATCGCGGATATTATCGACATAAATCATACCTGCAGACGGGGACATCCAGGCATGCGGATTAGGCTTGCCGCTATACGGACCTTCAGTAATGCCCATCGGCTCAACACCTTCAGACACAACAACGCTTGGTACATCTTTCAGGTGCTGAAAGAATTTTTCAAACCAGCGCTCAAGATTGAGGCCGTTCCAGAAAATCAGCTGCGCACCTTGCGCCTTCATAATATCACCCGGGGTCGGCTGATAATCGTGAATTTCCGCATCCGGTTTGGTGATGGATTCAACAATCGCAGCATCGCCTGCAACATTGCGTGCAATATCGGCGATCACCGTAAAGGTTGTCACTGCCTTGAATTTTTCCTTAGCCGCAGCAGGCACCACGACAAGCGCTGCAGAAAAAGCCGTACCAATAATACCGGCCAGCAGCACGCGCCTCATTTTGCTGAACATTCTCAACTCCTCAATCCATACCAGATTTTTTAATTGCAAATAGAAAATCCTAGTTGCAAATGATTGTCAATTGCACTCTTCGTAATGAGTCTGTAATAATTTTGCAAGTGAAAATCATTCGCAACTGAAGAGTGGGCTATGTCATGCTGAAAGTGCCTGAAAAATTACGTGCGCAATTGCGGTCGCAACGCCTGATGCAAATGCAGGATACGCCCCTTATCCGGCCAATTTTGCAGAAAGCCGGCCTGCGCCCGACCAAACAACGTCTGATTCTCGGACAATTTCTGCTCAGCGGACATCACCAGCATATTTCGGCCGATGATCTGCATTTGCTCGTGATGCATAGTGGTTTCAGCATGTCGCTGGCGACTGTCTATAATACGCTCAACCAGTTTGCTGAGGCTGGCCTGATCCGCAAAATATCTGTCAGCGGTCAACGCACATTTTTTGATACCAATGCCCATAATCATCAGCATTTTTATTTTGAGGATGAAGATCGGATGATTGATATCGGCGGAGCACAGCTGGCACTCACACCGCCACCTCAGGCACCGGCCGGTTATGCGATTACCAAAATCGATATTCTGGTCAGCCTTAAGAAAACCTAGACAGCATCCGATGTTACAATTGTGTCACCGGCCTGATGTCTGCCTGTCACCAACGCAGTGTAGTGAACGCGCAGTGGCGGTCTGTGTCCCCCGTTAGAAATACACATCCGCATCTTCTCTTCAAACTCTGTGAAGGAGCAGATCCATGCGGATTGTTCAGATTACCGATACTCATCTCAGCCCGTCCAAAGCCCATTTCACTAAAAACTGGCAACCTCTCGCCGAATGGCTGGAAGAGGTTCAGCCGGATCTCGTCATCCATACCGGCGATCTGGCTGTCGATGGTGCGGATTTTGATGATGATCTGACCTTCTGTGCTGACCTGCTCGGCGAGCTGAATATGCCGGTGCTTTGTGTGCCCGGCAATCATGATGTCGGCCATCTGCCCTCCTCCCTCCAGCCGGTTAATGATGAACGTCTGGAGCGCTGGCGCGATCTCGTCGGCCCTGACCGCTGGGTGCATGACCAGTCCGGCTGGCGTCTCATCGGTCTCAACAGTTTGCTGATCGGCAGCGGCCATGCGGAGGAAGAAGAGCAATTTCAATGGTTAGAAGACACGTTGAACGGTGCCGATGGCAAACCTGTTGCAATCTTTGCCCATAAACCGCTTTTCGTGGATAGTCCTGATGAAGGTGACAGCGGTTATTGGGGTGCCTCCCCGAAAGATCGCAAACGCCTTCTCGATCTGTTCAATGCGTACAATGTCCGCCTTTATGCCAGTGGTCACCTGCACCGCGCATGGGCTGGCCATCATCAGGGCATTTCTCTGATCTGGGGGCCTTCCTCCGGCTTTATCGTCGGCCCGATGGAACGCGATCTGCCGGGTGAGCGTATTGTCGGTGCTGTGATCCATACGCTGAGCGATACAGTCCACAGCGAGATCACCGAACTGACGCAGTTGCGTCCTTATTTGCTAGATGATGTGGTGCATGAAGTGTACCCGTCGAGCCACACTGCCGCCATTACCAGTGCCGATGCAACGGAGCAGGCATAATGGCGCATTTCGCACTGAAAAATATCTCCAAATCTTTCGGCGATCAGCACATTCTCAAAGATGTGACGATTGAAGCCGAAGACGGTGAATTCATTGCACTGGTCGGGCCTTCCGGTTGCGGCAAAAGCACTATCCTGCGTATTGCCGCCGGTTTGGAACATGCCGATGACGGTACAATCTGGCTGAGTGAGCGTAATATCACTGCCGCCCATCCCTCCGACCGCAATATCGCAATGGTATTTCAGTCCTATGCGCTCTATCCGCATCTGACCACGCAGGAGAATATCGCCGTACCGCTGGCCATGCGTGATCTGACCATGACAGAACGTCTGCCGCTGATCGGCAACTGGATGCCGGGTCAGGCGGCAAAACGTGCCGCCATTCAGCAACAGGTGCAGGCAACTGCACAGAGCCTGAAAATCGACCATCTGCTCGACCGCAAACCTGCGCAAATGTCCGGCGGTCAGCGCCAGCGTGTCGCGCTTGCCCGTGCCATGGTACGTCAGCCACAGGTCTTCCTGATGGATGAACCGCTCTCCAATCTCGATGCCAATTTGCGTGTGCATACCCGTGCCGAGATTGTCGATCTGCATCGCCGCGCCGGTGTGCCAAGCCTCTATGTGACCCATGACCAGTCCGAAGCACTGAGCATGGCCGACCGTGTTGCTGTGATGATCGGTGGCCACCTGCTGCAAATCGATACACCGTCCGAGATTTACAATAATCCGCGTCATATCGAAGTTGCCCGCTTCATCGGCAGCCCGAAAATCAATGTGCTGAGCGCCCGCGCCAGCGATCAGGGCATTATTCATTTTGCCGGCAAAGCAATTTTAAGCGAAGTTGACATTCACGCCGGTTCTGCACTCAGCGTAGCTATCCGCCCTGAGGATCTGCAAATCCGCCGTACCCATGAAAAACCTGCGGACAGGGCCATCTCAGCCACAGTAGCGCGTATTGAATTTCTTGGCTCTGAAGCTCTTGTCTATCTCAATGCTCCGGGTGCTCAGGAATTACTGACTGCACGATGCAGTCCGGCCATGGCAGCGGATCTGCAACCGGATATGCAACCGGATATGCCGGTTTTTCTGACTTTTGATCCGCATAAAGCACTGTTGTTTGATACCGAAGGGCAGCGCCTGCGCAAACTTTCCCATACAGTTTCAAGCCGCATTAAGGCAGACAGCCATGTCTGATATTGCGCAAAGCTTCTCTCCGGTGATGACAGCGCGTGAGGCTGCCAATGCTGCCCGCAAACGTGAAGAGCGTCTGGCATGGAAGCTGATGGCACCGGCTGTGTCGCTGGTACTTCTGTTCATTTTACTGCCGACCTTGGCGGTGTTTTATCTCAGTTTCACCAATTTTGAACTGGGATATACGGATTATCAGTTCGTCGGCTTAGAAAATTATATTGAACTTTTCAAAGACCGCACCTTCCGCATTTCTCTGCAAAATACCGCACTCTATACGCTGATCGTCACTCCGCTTTCCGTTTTTCTCGGATTAGGTGCAGCTCTGCTGATTGAGAGTGAAACACGAGGCAAAGCCTTTTTCCGCACAGTTTATTTCCTGCCTGTTGCCTCGCTGCTCGTGGCCATGGCCACTGTCTGGCAATATCTGCTACATCCGACAATGGGGCCGGTCAATGCCATGCTTGGCCTGTTGGGCATCGACGGGCCAAACTGGCTCGGCAGTTCTTCAACCGTGCTTCCAAGTCTTGCCATGATCGGCATCTGGCAATCTGTCGGCTTCAATATGGTGCTGTTTCTGGCTGGCCTTACCGCCATTCCGCGCGAACTATATGCTGCTGCCGAAATGGACGGTGCAAAAAGCGCATGGGAGCGTTTCCGGCTGGTAACATGGCCACTGCTCGGCCCCACCACACTTTTTGTTCTCACTATCAGCGTCATCAATTCCGTCAAAGTCTTTGAATCGGTCAAAACCCTCACACAGGGCGGGCCGAACAAAGCCTCGGAAGTGCTGCTGCATACGATCTATCAGGAAGGCTTCGTGTTCCTGCGTGTCGGCTATGCCTCGGCCATGACCGTTATTTTTCTCATGGTGCTGATCGTGATGATGTTGTTGCAATATCGCGCGCTTGACCGCCGCGTGCATTACTAAGAGGCGGAAATCATGTCAGTCTTACGTTTTACCCGCCTTGGGATTTTGTCTCTCGGTGCGATGCTGTTCCTTGCACCCTATATCTGGATGCTTTCTACCGCAGCCAAATCCCAGTCCGATATTTTCTCCTCATCGCTCAGCCTCATTCCACAGAACTGGGCGCTGATCGAAAATGTCACCAAGGCCTTTTCCCGTGTGCCGATGGGGCAATTGCTGCTCAACGGCGTTCTGGTCTGCGCACTCATTCTGGTGGTTCAGGTTATCATCGCTATCCCTTGCGCCTATGCTATGGCCAAGCTGCGCTTTCGTGCGGCACAGGTGATGATGAGCGCGGTGATGCTTGGCCTTTTGGTGCCGATCCATGCCACGGCTCTGCCTTTCTATTTGGGTTTTGAGCGTACAGGCCTGCTGAATACCTATTTCGCCATCAGCGCACCATTCTTCATCTCGGTGTTCGGCATCTTCCTGTTTCTGCAGTTTTTTCGGTCGATGCCGGATGATCTGATTAATGCCGCCCGCCTTGACGGTATGTCGGAAACTGGCATTGTCGCCCGTGTTATTGTGCCGAATGCATGGCCTGCGATTACTGCTTTTTCGATCTTTTCCGTGGTTGCACACTGGAATGATTTGTTCTGGCCGCTGATTGTTGTCACCAATATGGACATGGCCACACCACCTCTGGGGCTGCTGTATTTCCGCGCTGCCGAAGCCGGTGATGACTATGGCGCACTGATGGCTGCCACGCTGATTATCACCCTTCCCCTCGTTCTTGCTTTTCTTGCAGCGCAACGCCGCTTCATTGAGGGCATTACCATGACCGGCCTCAAAGGCTGATCGCAACCTCACGTCTGTAACGCTCTTCCTCCCAAACAT
This sequence comes from Pseudochrobactrum sp. XF203, assembly GCF_020341615.1. Classification (NCBI taxonomy): domain Bacteria; kingdom Pseudomonadati; phylum Pseudomonadota; class Alphaproteobacteria; order Hyphomicrobiales; family Brucellaceae; genus Pseudochrobactrum; species Pseudochrobactrum sp. XF203. The sequence goes on from NZ_CP084392.1 coordinate 3,180,459, forward strand.
TTACGGAGCCTGTAATGACATTCTTCTCCCGTACTCTGACCGCTGCGGCCCTTTTTTCCGGTCTGTGCAGCACAGCTCTGGCTGAAACCACGCTTAATGTGCATTATCCTATGCCGGGCTTTTTTCAGGACGTGATGGCCAATATTTCCAAGAAATTCACGGAAGAAAATCCGGATATCAAAATCCATTTCGTCAATCCTTCCGCGACCTATGAAGACGGCATTCAGCTGATTATGCGTCAGAATGGCACCGCTGAGTTGCCGGACATCACCTTTACCGGCCTGAACCGCCTGCGCATTTTAAGTGAACGCAATATCGGCCTTGATCTGAAACCGCTGGTCGAGAAAGAAACTGATTTTGAAACGCAGGGTTTCACTCCGACCATTCTGAACCTTGCCAAAGTCGGTGACCGTCAGGTTGGTCTGGCTTTCGCAACTTCCAATCCGATCATGTATTACAATGCGGACCTGTTTAAAAAAGTCGGAGAGAACCCGGATACGCCTCCGGCAACATGGGATGATGTCATCCGCATCGGCGGCAAGATCAAAGCGCTCGGCAACGGTGTTCAGGGTATTGATTTCCGCTGGCAGGGTGATGACTGGATGTTCTCAGCGCTGTTATTCGGTGCCGGCGGCCGGATGCTTTCAGAGGATGAAAAACAGGTCGCATTCAGCGGTGCTGAAGGTGAAGCGGCTTTCAAACTGCTCGACCGCATGGTCAAAGAAGGCGGCCTGCCGGACTTTACCAAAGAAGCCGGTGAACAGGCCTTTGCTGCAGGCAATGTCGGCTTTGCTTTCCAGACAACCGGCGGCCTGCGCAATACAATCAAGAATGTTGGCGACAAATTCGATATGCGTACCGCTAAAATCCCGCTGCTTAATCCGGAAAAAGGCCGCCTGCCAACCGGTGGTAATGCGGTTGTTATCCTGACATCGGACGATGCGAAAATTGAAGCCGCATGGAAATTTGCCAAATTTGCTGCCGGTCCTTACGGCGCATCGGTCGTTGTGCCGGGCACCGGCTATGTGCCAAATAATGAATTGGCTGCAAAATCGGATGAATATCTCGGCAAATTCTATGACGAAAACCCGCTGTTCAAAGCCGGCCTGAGTCAAATGAATATCATGATCCCTTGGTATGCTTTCCCCGGTTCGAACGGCGTGAAAGTAACCCAGACCATCGTTGATAATCTGTCCCGCGTTGTTGAACAGAAGGCCACACCGGAAGAAGCCCTTGCCGATGCGGCCGATGAAGTGAAAAAGCTGCTGCCGCGCCGCTAATCACATCAGAATAATAATCAGACCGGCGGCTTTAAGCTGCCGGTTGTTTCTTCTGTAAAGTTGCCAGCGCCACACCAAATGTGGTCAGCACCATACCGGCAATCTGCACCAGCGTCAGCGTTTCTCCAAACAGCAAATAGGCCATAATCGCCGCTGTTCCCGGTACCAGATAGAAGAACGATGCGACTTTTGATACTTCGCCCTGCCCGATCAGGATCAGCAGCAGCAAGATCGCACCGATTGACAGAACCAGCACCAGCCAGAGCATTGCAAACAGCAATTCCGGCGACCAGATCACCGTCTGCGTTTCGAAAGTCAGCGACAACAAGCCGGTCAGAATACCTGCAGCGATATATTGCACGGTCGTACCGGTTCTCAGGTCAATTTTCACCGCAAAGCGTTTTTGCCATACCGTGCCGATACTGATCGCCATCACAGCTGCCAGCGCCGCGCTCAAAGTCGCCGGATTAATCCCACCGGAACTCAAAGAAAACTTCGGCGCAACTACCAGCGCCACACCACAAAAGCCGATCAGTAGTCCCAACCATTGTCGTGGTAACACGGTCTCTCGCAAGAAGAGTGCGGCAATCAACGTGGTAATCAACGGCTGCAAGCCGGAAACCAGCGCCGTCATCCCCGCAGGCAAACCATGGCGCACTGCCCAGAACACACCGGAAAGATAAATCCCGTGAATGAGACAGCCGACAATCGCGGCGTTCACAAGCCCGCGTTTGTCAGGCCAGCGGGCACCGGTTACCAGTGCCCAGACCGCCAGAATAATAGCAGCAATGAAAAACCGTGCGGTCATAAACCAGAACGGCTCGGCATAGGGCATAGCAAGCCCCGCACCGATAAAACCGGTTGCCCAGAGAAAGACGAATAAAGCAGGGAAATATTTGACTGGCATGATCTGTTCCACGAACTATACAACCGGCTTATCCCTGCCGCCCTGCCTCGCCAAGCGTTAAACGCTTGCCATTCACATTTGGCTTTGCCATGAAGCATGAATGACACACTCCGATGAAAACAAAACCATCTGCATTTATGTCGATGCCGATGCCTGTCCGGTTAAAAACGAGACCTATAAAGTTGCTGAGCGCCATGGCATCAGAACCTTTGTCGTCGCCAACAGCTTTATCGCTATTCCGCGTGATGAACCGCTGATTGAACGGGTGATCGTCCCTGCCGGTCTGGATGTGGCCGATGACTGGATTGCCGAGCGGTCGCGTGCCGGTGCCATTGTTATCACGGCAGATATCCCGCTGGCACATCGTGCTGTCACTGCCGGAGCTGTTGCGCTTGCACCGGACGGCCGCCTGTTCAGTGCGGCCAATATCGGCAATATTCTTGCCACCCGCAATCTGATGGATGAGCTGCGTTCCGCCAATCCGGTTTCATCAGGCCAATTCGGCGGTTCAAAGCCGTTTTCAGCCCGCGACCGCTCCGCATTTCTCTCAGCGCTGGACCTCGCAATTGTGCGGTTAAAGCGTGACGGTTTCACCGCATAACAAAAAAATTACGAAGAGCGCATTGTTGCCGTTGCCACACCGGCACCGATCAGCAATGTGCCGCCGGTACGGTTGAAAGCACGCAAAATCCGCGGGCTTTTAAACAGTGTGCGCGCACGATGCGCTGCAAAAGCGTAGAGAAACGCATTGCTGAAAGACAGCACCAGAAATGTGGCTTCAAAAATCAGCATCTGCGTCCAGAAATCGCCATGCCGGTCAAGAAACTGCGGCAGGAAAGCCACGAAAAACGTAATGCTTTTCGGGTTGAGAGATGTCACCAGCCATGCATGCGCCAGCATTTTCACAGGTGATACATCGGCATCCCGCGCCTCTGCCTGCATTGTAGCACCTGAACGGAATAATTTTATACCAAGCCAGATCAGATAGGCAGCACCAAGCCATTTCACGATTGTAAATATTGTGGCAGAGGCCGCAAGCAATGCACCGATGCCGAGCATCGACAATGTCATAGCCGTAAAATCACCAAGCGCTACACCGGCCGCCATCGGCATGGCAGTGCGCCAGCCCTGCCCCAAGGCATAGGAAACCACCAATAAAATTGTTGGCCCCGGTATCACCAGCAAAACAATTGATGCAGCCGTAAAGGCAAGCCAGACATCCAGCCCCATAGAAAATCTCCCTTAAGATCTTCAGCAGAGCAGAAAACCCAAATCCTGTAAAATCACATTATACAGGATTTGGCGACCAATCAGTTACGCAGGCTCTTAGCTGTATTCACCAGATTAACAGCATCCTGCCCCGCCCAGTGTGCGGGACCGTTCATTGCCGCAATCTGACAACCGGTTTCATCAATCAGCAAAGTTACAGGCAAACCAAAAGCCAAACCTCTGCGTTTCAGATCATTAAAAACAGTCAGACTGGCATCACGGTAAAAGCCGAGCTTCTCAACGCCGATTTCATTGAGAAAATTCTTCGGCTTGGAAATATCGCCGGTATCGATATTCAGCGCTACCACTTCAAAATCATCACTGCCCTGCTCGGCCTGCAATTTATCCAGCGCTGGCATTTCCTCACGGCACGGCGCGCACCAGCTCGCCCAGAGATTAACCAGCAGGGTCTTGCCCTTCATATCGCCGATGGTGGTTTTTGATCCGTCTGGGGCATCAAATTGCAGATGTGTCAGCAAAGCTGGCTTATCCGATGGCTGCATTCCGGCAACTTCACCGGTTGCAGCAGCGGAGAGTTTAGCTAACTGCTCCTGATTTAACGCACATTTTGCATCCTCTGCGCCGCCTGCTGCGGCATTACTGGCCGTATTCTCTGTCGGAACAACATTGCCAGAAGGCGGTTCCATCACGTATACCGCAAGGGCACCGGCCAGAAGTCCGGCAATACCGGCGAACAAAATCATCTTCGGGCTGATTGCGCTTTTTGGTTTTGTCTCTTTATTATCTTCGGCCATAATATCGTTCTTTTACTTCACAGTTCCGGCTCAGGGCATAAGCGCATGACGACAGAAAAATCCAGTAACCAGATGTGGGGTGGCCGTTTCGCCTCAGGACCCTCTGCCATCATGGAAGAGATTAATGCTTCGATCGGTTATGACCGCAAACTCTATGCTCAGGACATTGCCGGATCGCTGGCGCATGCTGCCATGCTTGCCAAGACCGGCATTATCTCTGCAGATGATCACAAACAGATCTCCGATGGTCTCAATACCATATTAGCCGAGATCGAAAATGGCAAATTTACCTTCTCGCGCAAGCTTGAAGATATTCATATGAATGTGGAAGCCCGTCTGGCTGATCTGATCGGCGCTCCGGCCGGTCGTCTGCATACTGCCCGTTCGCGCAACGATCAGGTGGCGCTGGATTTCCGTCTCTGGGTCAAAACTGAGCTGGAAAAAACTGCTGCTTCGCTGAAAATTCTGATCGAAGCCTTTCTCATCCGTGCGGAAGAACATGCAGCAACGGTGATGCCGGGCTTCACCCATTTGCAGACTGCACAGCCGGTGACTTTCGGCCATCATTGCATGGCCTATGTGGAAATGTTTGGCCGTGATCTCTCCCGCGTGCGCGATGCGATTGAGCGTATGAATGAATCTCCGCTCGGTGCCGCAGCACTGGCCGGTACCGGCTTCCCGATTGACCGCCACATGACTGCCGAAGCGCTTGGTTTCCGCGAACCGACCCGCAATTCGATCGACAGCGTTTCCGACCGCGACTATGCGCTGGAATTCCTGTCGATTGCTTCGATCTGCGCAACCCATCTGTCGCGTCTGGCCGAAGAAATTGTGATCTGGTCAACCTCGCAGTTCAATTTCATCCGCCTGTCCGATGCTTTCTCCACCGGCTCTTCGATCATGCCGCAGAAGAAAAATCCGGATGCCGCAGAACTGGTGCGCGCCAAGACCGGCCGTATCACCGGCTCGCTTGTCGGCCTGCTGATGGTGATGAAAGGCCTGCCTCTGGCCTATTCCAAAGATATGCAGGAAGACAAAGAAGCGGTTTTTGATGCTGCTGAATCCATCGAACTGGCACTGGCTGCGATGAGCGGTATGGTTTCCGATCTGACTGTGATTGAAGCCTCGATGAAAAAGGCTGCCGGTTCCGGTTATTCCACGGCAACTGACCTCGCCGACTGGCTGGTGCGTGAGCTTGGTCTGCCATTCCGTGAAGCGCATCATGTGACAGGCCGTGCCGTTGCACTGGCAGAATCGAAGAAAGTCGATCTGTCTAAGCTGACACTGGAAGACATGCAGTCGATCCATCCGCAGATTAATGATGCAGTGTTCGGTTTCCTGACTGTGGATAAATCGGTAAAAAGCCGTCAGTCTTTCGGTGGCACCGCACCGCAGGAAGTGCGCCGCCAGATCAAATACTGGAAAAAACGCCTGATTAAGGCCTGATCCGCCTCGCTATACAACAGACCGGAGGCGGTTTATGCCTTCGGTCTGCATCCCTTCAAAGATTTGTGTTTGTCTCTGAACAGTTTGCGTTGTCCCGTAATTCAGCTAAAACTGTCAGCGAAAATTACTCACGGCTTTGCGGCCAAACACCAGTTTCAGGATATTTTTTGATGAATAGCCGCGTATTCATGACCTCTGTGATTATGCTTGTTGCCGTTGGCAGCATTGTATCCGGCTGCGGCCGCCGCGGCGCGCTGGAAGCCCCGCCGAATGCGACAGTGCATGATGACTGGCGCAAACCGGATAAAAAAGCTGTCGAAGAAAAACCATTTATTCTGGATAAGCTGATTTAAAGCGGGTCGCATTTCAACCTATCCACTGCGTCCGCTTCAGATTTTTTGAGCAGCCGCATGTTCGCTGAGGTTAAATTCAGTCAATTTAACTGCGCTAAGATACAGAACCGGATATTGAATGCCTGAACCGGACACCAGATCTTTTGAAAACGCAGACCGCAGGCTTTACCATCTGCGGATCAAAGCGGCATTGGTCTTGTGCTTTGAACGTTTATGGCCGTTCATATTACCGGTTCTGCTTTTAACGGCATTATTGGCCAGCCTGGCCTGGCTCGGTCTGTTTCAGGCCATGCCGCGCTGGCTGCATTTCACGCTGTCTGCCGCTTTTATACTGGCCTATGCCTATGCGCTTTTCCGTTTCCGGCATTTTCAATTACCGGACGATCAGACAGTCAACAGCCGTATAGAGCGTGAAAACGGCTTGCAACATAGTCCGTTGCAACTGAGCGACGACCAGCTTGCCGGACAGAGTGACGATCCGCTGGCACAGGCGCTCTGGCAGGAACACCGCAAGCGTATGGCCGCGCTGACGGACAGGCTGCACGGATTTCTGCCCCATCCCGATATTCCGCAGCGCGATCCTTATGCCCTGCGCACATTTGTCATTCTGCTGTTTGCTTCAACGGCGGCTTATTCCTTCAGCCCGTCGTCCGGTAAAATCAGTGATCTGTGGAACCCGCCTGAAGGCTTTGCAGGGCCGGAAGGCCGCATTGATGCATGGATTACGCCACCCGCCTATACGGGCAAAGCACCGGTCTTTTTGAGTGCCAATACAGATGTAAAACCGCTGGATGTGCCTCAGGGCAGTATTCTAAGCGTTCAGATCAGCGGCAGTACACGTAATCAGCTGACTATGACCGGTCAGGACGGCAAAGCCTATTCAGTTGAGGCCAAACCGGCTTCCGGTACAGCGAAAACACAAGACAGCACCAATTTTGAACTGCTTCTGAATAAAACGGTCGCTGCCAGCCTGCAGGCCGGTTCACGTCGTCAGGCGTGGCAGTTTAACATCACGCCGGATACGCCGCCCGTCGTCGATTTTACCCGCAATCCGACCTATGCGCTGAACGGCACATTGGAACTGCACTATAAAGCTGGCGATGACTATGGCGTGACTAAATTACAGCCTGTCATCAAACTGCTGGAACAACCTGAAGAAGGCGCGCAATCGCTGACAGACGCGCCGGAACTGCGGCTGACTATACCCAAGCGCGGCAAAAACAGCACGGACGAGACCACAGCCCTTCAGGATCTGACTATGCATCCGTGGGCTGGCAAATATGTCTCCCTGCAATTGCAGGCGATTGATGATGCAGGCCAGACAGGCACAAGCAAAGAAATCCGTTTTGTGCTGCCGCAGCGCCCGTTCATCAATCCGCTGGCACGCGCTGTTGCCGAGCAGCGTCAAACACTGGCGCTCGACAGCAATCAGAAAACACCTGTTGTGCAAATGCTGGATGCGCTGACCATGCATCCGCAGACCACCATTGCCAATGTCAGCCATTTTCTGGGTCTGCGCTCTGTGCGGGAACGTCTGAAACTGGCACGCAATGATGAGGATTTGCGCGAGATCGTCAGCTATATGTGGAATGTCGCGCGCGGTATTGAAGATGGTCAGCTTTCCGATGCGGAAAAAGCCCTGCGTGCAGCGCAGGAGGCGTTAAGTCAGGCATTGCAGAATAATGCCAGTCCGGAAGAAATTGCCCGACTGACGAAAGAATTGCGCGAAGCCATGAACCGATACTTAAACGAAATGGCACGCCGTCAGCAGACTAATCCGAATAAAAACGCCCAGAATAATCCCAATACCCGCGTGCTCAGCCAGCGTGATATTGACCGGATGATGCAACAGATTGAAGACCTCGCCCGCTCAGGCAATCATGCGGAGGCACAGCAGATGCTGTCGCAATTGCAGGAAATGCTCAACAATCTCCAACCTGGTCAGAGTGCTCAGCAAGGTCAGGGTAGCGGTCAAGGCCAAGGTCAGGGACAAGGCAGCGGCGCACAGCAACAGCTGAATAAGCTCGGTGATCTGATGCGCCGTCAGCAGGAGCTGATGAATGAAACTTTCAAGCTGGATCAGCAATTGCAGGAACAGTCTGATGATTTCAATTATGACGGCGAAGGAGAGCAGCGCCCGCAAAACGGCCAGTCCCGTCAGGAAACCGAACAGGCTCTGAAAGATTTACAGCAGCAGCAGCGCGACTTGCAAAATGAGCTGAATGCGCTGACAGACCAGCTGAAACAACAAGGACTGGAATCCTCGAAAGAAATGGATCAGGCGCTGAACTCCATGGGGCGTGCAGGCCGCTCGCTGGGCAATGGCGAAAGCGGACAAGCCACAGATCAGCAGGCCGAAGCGCTTGATGCCTTGCGCCGCGGTGCCCGCTCCATGATGCAGCAATTGCAGCAGGCGCAGGGTGAAGGTCAGGGGCAGCAGACCGGTGAAGGTCAGGATCCGTTAGGGCGTCAAACCGGTCAGGGCAGCTCGGAAGGTACCGGCAATCAGCTGCCGAACCAGATTGATATCCAGAAAGCACGCCGCATTCTTGATGAAATCCGCAAAAAACTCGGCGATGCGCTGAGCCCGCAGCAGGAGAAAGACTATCTGGAACGTCTGCTGAAACGCGATCAATAAAGCATTTCCAGAAAAAGTGCGAAGCGGTTTTGCGTTGGATAATGCGCAAAACAAAAGGATAGAGCGGTTCCAAAAATTCAGACTTAACTGGAACTACTCTATTTCATAAAAAAGCCACTCATAATCATGAGCGGCTTTTTAAATTCAGCGAATGGTCGGATCTTATTCCTGCTCATCTATAACGCGGCCGACATAAGGCAGCTGGCGGAAAGAATGCGCCACATCCATGCCATAGCCGACAACGAAATAATCCGGACATTCAAAAGCTGTGAAATCCGCATAAAGATCAAGTTTACGGTGACCCGGCTTGTCCAGCAGCACGGCAATGCTCACACTGCGTGCACCGCGTGACATCATCAGTTCACGCACAAAATTCAGTGTCTTGCCGGATTCAAGAATATCATCAATCAGCAGAATATCGCGGCCTTCAACATCGCTGTCGATATCGCGCACCAGACGGATCTCGCCGCCTTTTGTGCCTGCGCCATAGCTGGAGACAGTGATGAATTCCACATCCGGTTCAACACCGGCATCATGCATGGCGCGGATCAGGTCTGCCGCAAAAATGAATGAGCCTTTGAGGATAGAAACTGCCAGCGGCCGTTCCAGCTTACGCTCGGCAATTTTTTGTGCCAGTTCACGATTGCGTTCTGCAATCTGCTCCGCACTGAACAGAACTTCAAGATTTCTGCCACCTACATAAGGCATAAACACGTCTCCGGTCTTAATCCGCACTAGGATTTTATATTACGCAGTTTCTTACGGATCGAAGCGGGAAAAGAAAACAATCCGGTGAATTGTTTTCTCCGCCGAGGCGGTTCCCACTTTTCCTAAAACTGCTTGAACCGAAATATCTCCGGCAAGAAAAAAGTAGCTGTTACAGTACTACGCCTTTTGCTGAAAGGGCAGTTTTACATTATTTACGCCTGTTCCGCATCAAATCTGCGTTTTAACCGGTTACACACAGCAGGTCTGTGCACAAAGAGCCATAAAATTTCTATTCTTTTTTCAACCTCAAAATGCCAAACTTGCATGCAGATTAACGCGAGATTAACCACAAGGGTCAATGTTCGGCAACCATAAGAAAACCGGCAAAAAACATCGGGAAAATAATCAGTGATTCGCTTTGAAAATGTAGGATTACGGTACGGCATGGGATCGGAAATCCTGCGGGATGTTTCCTTTCATATTCCGCCGCGCTCCTTTCAGTTTCTGACCGGCCCGTCAGGTGCCGGTAAAACATCGCTGATGCGCCTGCTTTTCATGGCGCTGAAACCGACACGCGGCCTGATTACGATTTTCGGCAAAGATATCTCCACAATGCAGCGCAGTGAAATTCCGCTGCTACGCCGCCGCATCGGCATCGTCTTTCAGGATTTTCGCCTGCTTGACCATATGACGACCTATGAGAATGTTTCATTGCCATTGCGTGTTCGCGGCAAGGAGGAAGCAACCTACCGCCATGAAGTGCAGGAGCTGATGCAGTGGGTTGGTCTCGGTGACCGTATGCATGTGCTGCCGCCCGTTCTGTCCGGTGGTGAAAAACAACGTGCCGCCATTGCCCGAGCGCTGATTGACCAGCCGGAAATTCTGCTGGCCGATGAGCCGACCGGTAATGTCGACCCACCGCTGGCACGCCGCCTGCTGCGCCTGTTCGCGGAACTTAACCGTTCCGGCACTGCAGTGATTATCGCCACCCACGATCTGACATTGATGGATCAGGTAGATGCACGCCGTATGATTCTCGATCAGGGAAGGCTGGATATTTATGGCTGACCTGCGTGCAACGATTGATCATTATCACGGGATTTTTCTCGAACTGCTGGGCAAGCGCAAACGGGAAAAGCGCGGACCAACGCCGATCGTACCACCGGTCAGTGTTTCCGGCACCACGCTGATTACCGTTATCGCAATCATGACCTTTCTCGCCTGCATCACTATCGGCGGGGTTAGTCTGGTGCGCGCATCAGCAGCCCAATGGCAGAGCCAGATTTCACGTGAAGCAACAATTCAGATCCGGCCGGTTGATGGTCAGGATATGGAAGCTGCCCTCGCACAAGCCAGTCAGATTGCATCCGGTTTTGCCGGTGTTTCAGGCACTAATATTGTTGACCGTGCAGCTACAGCACGCCTGCTGGAGCCATGGCTCGGTACAGGTCTGGATATTGATGAATTGCCGGTACCGCGCCTCGTGGTGGTGACAATTGACGAGCAAAATCCGCCGGATTTTGAAACTCTGCGCTCGGAATTGCAAAAGAATATTCCTGGCGCCAGTTTTGACGATCACCGCACATGGGTGGATCGTCTGGTTTCCATGGCGCACACAACCGTACTGATCGGTATGGGTGTCTTGTTTCTGATGCTGTCTGCCACAGTGCTGACCGTGATTTTTGCCACGCGTGGCGCGATGGCCGGAAACAGCCATATTATTGAAGTGCTGCATTTTATCGGTGCTGAAGCCCGCTTTGTTGCCCGTGAATTTGAATGGCATTTCTTCCGTACAGCACTCAAAGGTGCCTGTTACGGCGGCGCGGCGGCCTTGCTGGTATTTTTGATTGTTTCCTGGTGGACCAGCCGCAATCTGGCAACGCCGGAAGGCGATCAGGCAGCAGCTTTGTTTGGCAGTTTTGCCATCGGACGCGAAGGCTATATCGGCATTGCTGCCACAATTATCATTGTCAGCATTCTCACAATGCTGACCAGCCGCCTGACCGTGATCCGGCAGCTCAAAGATATGGACAGTATCAGCGGCAGCAAAGATTAGAGCAGTCAGCGGACAAAGCAGTTTCCTCCGCTGTCCTGTCTGCTCTATACTATAAGACTGATTTGCGCAGGTTACAGCAATCTGCGCTGATACAAGAAAATGAACAGGCCAAACGGCAATGCATGTGCAAAACAATGCTTCAGACACTGCGGAACAAAACCGGCAGAATGACGAACGACCGGCAGAAACAACCGGCCGCGAAGCATCCGTGCATATCTCTAAAGACGGCTTTATTCGCCATTGGCTGAAGCGCCTGCGCAGACGCATCCCGCCGGTCGCGGTTGTCCTGTTCTCGATGATCGTCGCTCTCGGCATCGGATTTGTCATTTTCAGCGAGCATGTCAGCAATTTGCAGGCACCACCTGCCGATCAGAAAGCCGATGCGATTATCGTTCTGACCGGCGGAAAATCCCGTATTGAAGTCGCATTGGAACTGCTGGCAGAGAAACGCGGCGAACGGCTGCTGATCAGCGGTGTTCATCCGTCTACCAAACGCGAGGCCTTGCAGCGTATTACCAGAACAGATCCGGCTTTATTTGCCTGCTGCGTGGATCTCGATCGTACGGCACTCAACACAATCGGCAATGCGGTTGAAAGCGCCAAATGGATTAAACAGCATAATTACAAACGCATATTCATTGTGACCAATAATTATCACATTCCGCGCTCAATTTTGGAATTGTCACGGCAGGTCGGTAATGTCGAACTTCTGCCCTATCCGGTCATTAACAGCGATCTGAAAAACAATAACTGGATGCGTCAGGGCGATACGCTGCGCGTGTTATTTACCGAATATATCAAATATATTGGCGCTCTTGCGCATATCAGTCTCAGCCAAAATGATTAAAACACAAGCTGCGGATCAATAGGCAATGATGTCCGGAATTGATAAGCGCTGATTTTTCTTCTATTTGAAGAACCGCTCTGTTTAAAACCGAGCTATTTTACCTGTCATGCACGTATTAAAAGGCTGATACAAGATATGATCATAGTCATCCGGTCAGTGCTGTTTAATCTGGCTTTCTATATCAGTCTGATCATACAGATGATCCTGTTTTTACCGCTCACGCTGATTTTGCCACGCAAAAAGGCATGGATCGTCCCTAAATTCTGGGCACGCTCCAATCTGTTTCTGCAAAAATATATTGTCGGCACCGATTTTGTGGTCGAAGGGGCAGAAAACCTGCCGGAAGGCGCCTATATTTGCGCACCAAAACACCAGTCTTTCTGGGATGTTTATGCGTTTTTGTCTTACACGCCCGATCCGGTTTATATTCTCAAACGCGACCTGATGCGTATTCCGCTATTCGGCTGGTATCTGAAGAAAATGAAAATGATCCCTGTCGATCGCGGTACGGGGATCAAGGCTTTGCATTCCATTTCCGGCGGCACGCAGGAAGCCATTGCTGACGGACGCCAGATCATGATCTATCCGGAGGGCACACGCCGCGCCCCCGGTGCGCCGCCGGCCTATAAATATGGTGTCGTCCATCTCTATGCCAATCTCGGTCTGCCGGTCGTGCCAATTGCCCATAATGCCGGTCTGTACTGGCCGCGCCGTAAGTTCCTTCGCTATCCCGGCATCATCCGTTGCCGTATTTTGCCGCCGATTGAAGCGGGACTGGATAAGGAAGTCTTTTTGCAGCGCCTGATTGAAGCCACAGAAACAGCTTGTGATGAATTTCTGGTACAGGCCTCACAGGATAAAAATGCGCCGCCTATGCCGCCGACAGCCAAAGCCCGCCTCGCGGAATTGCAGGCGCAGCGCAATGAGACTGAAACAAAGGCATAACAACGCTCAGAGTTTCACGAACATGACAATAAGCCGCTTTATCTGAAATTGCGTTTTTGTTGCACGGTTTCACGAAAACCGATATCAGAACGCCAAATGAAAGGACACGCCCATGAATATCGATGCCATTTCCATCGGCTCCAACCCTCCTGAAGACGTTAACGTCATTATCGAAGTACCGGTCGGTGGTCATCCGATCAAATATGAGATGGACAAAAGCGCCGGCGCTCTGATCGTCGACCGTTTTCTCTACACACCAATGACCTATCCGGGCAATTACGGCTTTGTTCCGCATACTCTGTCGGAAGATGGCGACCCGATTGACGTTCTGGTTTGCAACACCCGTCCGCTGATTCCGGGCTGTGTCATCAATGTTCGCCCGATCGGCGTTCTGGTAATGGAAGACAATGCCGGTAAAGATGAAAAAATCATCGCCGTACCGTCACCAAAGCTGACCCGTCGTTATGAAAAAGTTCATAACTACACCGATCTGCCGGAAATCACTCTGCAGCAGATTGCTCATTTCTTTGAACATTACAAAGATCTGGAGCCAGGCAAATGGGTAAAGATCGGTGACTGGGGCGATGAAGATTACGCACGTAAATTCATCGTTGAAGCGATCGAACGCGCTAAAAACGCGAAATAATTGCAAAACTGGCCAATCTCCCAAGTGGCCGGATTTTCAATCGCAGATAATAAAAAACCCGCTTTCAAGCGGGTTTTTTATTGATTAGCTTAAGAGCATCGGAGCCAATGTCGTCCACATGAACTGGCGGATAAAGAAGATCGCCAGCAGCAGAACAATCGGCGAAATATCAATACCGCCGAGATCCGGCAAAATCTTGCGGATCGGACGCAATGCCGGTTCTGTCACCTTGTAGAGAAACTCACCGATCGAGGCGACAAAGCGGTTGCGGGAATTGACCACGTTAAAAGCATACAGCCAGGAAAACACCGCACTGGCAATGATGATCCAGGTATAAATATCCAGCGCCAGATCAACGGTGCGCAAAATTGCGAGCATAAATGTCTCCTACTCAGTCGGACTGTTCATTGCACCGGTGCTTCACTCAGCACGGGCAAAGGTTGAGACACATTTAAACAGCGCTCTTGCTATTCACAAGATCACAGACCAGAAAAAGATCGGGTAAAACTGCCAATCCTGTCAGTCTGTATGATTATCCAGCAGCTTTAAAACAGCTTCCAGCCGCTCATCCCAGATATCCATTGCCTGCAAATGACGGGCAGTATTGGCAACATAATCGCGGTTTGGTCCGGCCTGACCACTGGCGCGCCGAACAAGCAAAGCCATATCCTCAGCGCTGAGACCGCCTGCATATTGTTTATGCAAGGGATCGGCCACATAGACCAATGCTTCGACATCACGGCCGTCTGCCAGTTCAACCGTCAGCCATTTTTCCACATAAACACCGCTGATCTGTTCACGTTCACGCAGATAGTTCATCACCGGCAGTCTGTTGTCTGCCGTCACGCGAAATGCCTGTCCGTGGCAGAAACCGCCGCTGTTCAGACCCAGCACCAGCCCCGGCAATTCAGGCGTACCGCGATAGACATGAGAATAGATGCATAAAGACCGGCTGAAGCCTGTCAGCAGCGCCGGAATATTCTCGGCACTGTCAAAACCCGGCCGCCACATCAGTGACCCGTAACCGAAGACCCAGAAGTCAGAACCGGAATCAGCCACATTATTCTGGAACACGAAATCCGTGTGTGAACTATCCATTGGGGTCATTTGTTTGCTTTTGCTTGTCTCGCTAAATTCATATAATGCATAGAATGCACAGGCATATAGTTTACACCCTGTGTCCCGCATTTCCCAACAGGCAAACATTTTTCCGGCATGATTTTGTGTAGAAAAATGTACCGCCGAATGACTTTTATCTGCAAAACAATACCGCATGATCTGTTGTCAGCGCGGCATTGTGAATAAAAAGATTATAGAAGAGTTCTTCTGCCCTGTCAGCAGAATGCCCTTTGAAATCTGAGAGGCATAGCTATGGTAGCTAAATCGCGTCCTAACCCGCAAAGCTCAAAACGCATGACATGGGGCATTCTTTTTGCTCTGGTCATCGTCATTTTATACACGGCGGGCTGGTTTTATCTCGCTTCCATGGCCAAAGACCGCGTTCGCACTGAGCTTGCCAATACTGCCGGTCAGGGCGAAACGCTGGAATGTCAGTCCCTCTCGGCACGCGGCTACCCCTTCTCCATGTATATCAGCTGTTCCGGCTTTAACTTCCGTGACAAAGATCAGACGCTGAATGCTGCAACCAGTGCTGTAAATGTCGGCGCCTCCCTGTTCTCTTTCCGCACGGTGCAGACACAGCTCACCGGCCCTGCGGCACTTGCCATGTCCGGCGCTGACCCGTTGAAAGCAGATTGGGACAATCTCAAAGCATCTGCGCGCATTGACGGCCGTTCGCCACAGAATATCAGCCTCAGTGCCGATAATCTGCGCGTGCAAACTGTGACCGCTGAAAATGCGGCTGCACCGGCAACACTCTCTTTGCTCGGCCTGCAATTTGATCTCAACAGTCTTGAAGAGCCGCTTCAGGCCAAAATGACTTTTGATGATCTGCGCCTCACCGGCGACAAATCTCTGGCTGCCCTGCCGGAGCTCGACGGTCTGATTGATATCACCTCTCCGGCAAGCCTCGCAGCATTCAAAGAGCCGGATGAAAGCGGCAGTCTGCTGCGCGGAAAATCCTTGCAGCTTAATCAGATGCTGTTTCTGCTGCCTTCCGGCGCCAGCATCAGCATCAGCGGCCCGCTTGCTGTCGACAGCGAAGGGCTGGCCAATGCGGATCTGAAAATCCGCCTGACCAATGCTCCGGCAATCGGCCAGACATTGCAGGCCGCCTTTCCCGATCAGGCTAAAAATATCAATACGGTGGTTTTTGCTCTCGGCTCCATGCCGAAAGATGAAACAGGAGCAACGATTGTTCCGGTTGTCATCAAAGAAGGCAAAATCAGCGCCGGCTTTATCCCGCTGGGACGGTTGCCACTGCTCTAGAGCGGTTTACGTTCATGTTGGATCGCAGTGTTCGCTCTCGATTCCTTAGTCTGTCGCATTATCCCGATGTCAAGTTGATCCAACTTGACTGTGAAATGCTCTAATAAAAACCCGCCGAAATGGCGGGTTTTTTATTTTCATATAACATCACTCAAACGTGCAGCTTCGCATATTACTTTTGCTTGCTTGCAGCTTCGCGGCCAAAGTTCGGCGCATCCACTTCCTGACCGGCATCAATAATGCCACGGCGGATTGCGCGGGTACGCGTAAACAGGTCAAACAAGGCATCGCCGTCACTCCAGCGGATTGCCCGCTGCAATGAGGCCAGATCTTCCGAGAAACGCCCCAGCATTTCCAGAATAGCATCCTTATTATGCAGGCAAACATCGCGCCACATTGTCGGATCAGAGGCCGCAAGACGGGTAAAGTCACGGAAACCGGAAGCGGAATATTTAATCACTTCCGACTCCGTTACCTTCTCCAGATCATTGGCCGTACCGACAATATTATAAGCGATGATATGCGGCAGATGCGAAACAATCGCCAGCACCAGATCATGATGCTGCGGATCCATCTGGTCTGTTTTGGAACCGCAGGCTTCCCAAAATGCATTGAGCTTTGCCAGCGCATCTGCATCCGTATCCGGCAGCGGCGTGAGAATACACCATCGGTTGATAAACAGATCAGCAAAGCCTGCATCCGGCCCCGAATATTCGGTACCGGCAATCGGGTGCCCCGGAATGAAATGCACATGATCCGGCAATTCCGGCTGCATTTGCGCAATCACAGAGCCTTTTGTGGAACCCACATCGGTAACAATCGCACCGGCTTTGAGGCTGCCGGCAATCTGGCTGGCAACCAGACCAGACGAGCCCACAGGCACGGAGACAATCACCAGATCGGCATCGCGGACAACTTCAGCATTATCCGTTGTGTAGCTGTCGCCCAGCCCCAATTCTTCCGCGCGTTTCAGCGTTTCCGCACTGCGGGTAGCAATAGCGATGTGACCGGCCAGCCCTTCACGGCGAATGACACGAGCCAGCGACGAACCGATCAGACCAATACCGATCAGCGCAATTTTATTAAAATGAATATCAGACATATCAGGACTTCAAAAATTCTGTGAGAGCGGCAATCACACCGCGATTGGCTTCTTCCGAGCCGATGCTCATCCGCAGGGCTTCAGGGAAGCCATAGGATGTCACGCGACGCAGAATATATCCCTTGGACTGCAGATATTCGTCAGCTTTGGCAGCAGACTTGTTCTGTGTGTCAGGGAAATGCACCAGCAGGAAATTGGTGACCGATGGCGTAACTTTCAGGCCGAGCTTGGTGAACTCGTCTGTCAGCCATTGCGCCCATTCCGCATTGAACGCACAAGCTTTCTGCACATGATCGCGGTCGCGGATTGCCGCAGTACCGGCAGCAATCGCCGCGCTGTTCATGTTGAAAGGTCCGCGCACACGGTTCACCGCGTCTGTGACATGCAATGGTGCATACATCCAGCCGATACGCAGCGCAGGCAGGCCGTGAATCTTCGAGAATGTGCGGGTCATCACCACATTGTCACTGGCTGAGACCAGCGCCACACCGGCATCATAATCATTCTTGCGCACATATTCCGCATAGGCCGCATCCAGCACCAGCAGAACATGCGGCGGCAGACCGGCATGCAGGCGCTTCACTTCCTCAAACGGGACATAAGTGCCGGTCGGATTGCCCGGATTGGTGATGAAAACAACCTTGGTCTTGTCTGTGACAGCGGCAAGCACCGCGTCCACATCAATCACCGTGTCCTTTTCTTTCACGATCACCGGTTTTGCACCAGCCGCCAGTGTCTGGATTTTATAAACCAGAAAGCCGTGATCGGTAAAAATCGCTTCATCGCCCGGTGCCAGATAGGTCTGGCACAACAGGCCGAGCAATTCATCCGAACCGTTGCCGCAGAGAATATTCTCAATATTCAGGCCTTGCGTTTCCGCAATGGCCTGACGCAGCGCAATGACTTCGCCGTCCGGATAAGAGCTCAGATAATGATCGGTTGCACGATAGGCTTCAACAGCATGCGGGCTTGCACCCAGCGGGCTTTCATTGGCAGACAGCTTGTGCACTTTGGCAACACCGTGAACGGTGGCTTTGCCAGGAACATAAGCAGCAATATCCATGACGCCGGCTTTAGGTGTCGGGCGTTGAGCTTTCGCGAAATCGTTCATCATTCTTATCCAATATTAAGAGCCTGTATTGTTGATAGAGATTATGTACGGAAACAGCATTGCAGAAACATTTGCCGGTCTGTGACCAGCGAAATATTCCCGCTGAAACCGAATGACTTTAGCGGCATAAACCGCATCGCAGAACAAGTCGAGAGAAACCTTGACTTTAAACCCCTCTAGCCCCTAGATCGCAGTAGTTTCAGATAAAAATATCTGAAATCACCAACGCGGCCGGCTAGTCAAAAATGCGCAAAACAG
Source organism: Pseudochrobactrum sp. XF203 (assembly GCF_020341615.1). Taxonomy (NCBI): domain Bacteria; kingdom Pseudomonadati; phylum Pseudomonadota; class Alphaproteobacteria; order Hyphomicrobiales; family Brucellaceae; genus Pseudochrobactrum; species Pseudochrobactrum sp. XF203. Next base: position 3,199,168 of record NZ_CP084392.1, read on the forward strand.
GCAGAAATTGCCTGCATATCCGCATCCAGTTCCGGTCACCGGACAAATTCTAACGCATAATCCCGAAAAACAAATCGGCTTTCGGAGAGGATTATGCGTAAAATCAGGGAATTAGGGCATTGGGTTTGTTGCAAACAGACCTGAAAATGCTCTGACGCAGACATGTTTTATGACGATATCAGCTGAAACTGCCGCCCTATCAGACAACCGTAATCAGGAAGCTGTTCAGCCGAACAGTCCTGTGGTGTATTTTGGTGAAGACAAACCGCTTCAACTCGACAGCGGTTCCGTTCTGAGCCCGTTTCAGCTCGCTTATCAGTCCTATGGCACACTCAATGCCGATAAGAGCAATGCTATCCTGATCTGCCATGCCCTGACCGGCGATCAGCATGTTGCCAGCACCAATCCGCTCACCGGTAAAGACGGCTGGTGGACTTCACTTGTCGGCCCCGGCAAGCCGATTGATACTGACCGTTATTTTGTGCTCTGTTCCAATGTTATCGGCAGCTGCATGGGCTCAACCGGCCCTGCATCCATTAATCCGGCAACCGGTAAACCTTATGCGCTTGATCTGCCGATCATAACGATCGGCGACATGGTGCGCGCTCAGGCGATGCTGGTTGAACATTTCGGTATTGAACAGCTGCTGGCTGTTGTCGGCGGCTCCGTTGGTGGTATGCAAGTGCTGCAATGGGCATCAAGCTATCCAGACAAGGTTTTCTCGGCTGTGGTTCTGGCCAGCGGCGCGCGTTTGTCAGCGCAAAATATCGCCTTTAACGAGGTTGGCCGTCAGGCGGTCATGGCCGATCCGCTGTGGCTCAACGGTCAATATCTTACCCAATCGGACTCCGTGCCGCGCAAAGGCCTGTCGGTAGCGCGTATGGCAGCGCATATCACCTATTTGTCGGAAGCCGCACTGCATCGCAAATTCGGACGTAATCTGCAGGATCGCACCAATATTACCTTCGGTTTTGAAGCTGATTTCCAGATTGAGAGCTATCTGCGCCATCAGGGTAACAGCTTCGTTGACCGTTTTGACGCCAATTCCTATCTCTATCTGACCCGTGCCATGGATTATTTCGACATGGCAGCAGAACATAACGGCTTGCTGGCTTCGGCTTTTTCCGGCACCAAAACCCGCTTTTTCGTTGCATCCTTCTCCAGCGACTGGCTGTTCCCGACATCCGAGAGCCGTCTCGTTGTCCATGCGCTGAATGCTGCAGGGGCATCAGTTTCATTCGTTGAAATCGAAACCGACCGCGGGCACGATGCTTTCCTGCTGGATGAACCGGTTCTTTTCTCAACCATTGACGGTTTCATCCGCTCCGCAGCCCGTGCGAAAGGTCTGTAATCCGATGACTGATACCAAAGCCGGTTCAGGCGACACGACATTTTTCGCAGCTGAAAATACCGAAAACCTGCATATCCATAACCGCGTTGATTTTGATATTATCGCCTCGCTGGTACGCCCAGGAACACGGGTTCTGGATGTCGGCTGCAGTGACGGTGAATTGCTGCAATTGCTGCGCGACAGCCGCAATGTAGACGGACGCGGCGTGGAACTGTCACAAAGCGGTGTGAACCAGTGTCTGATGCGCGGATTGTCGGTGATACAAGGCGATGCTGACCGTGATCTGGTCTATTACCCCGATTCCAGCTTCGATTATGTGATCCTGTCGCAGACTTTGCAGGCCACGCTCAATCCGAAAAAGGTTCTGAGCGAATTACTACGCATCGGCGAACGTGCGATCGTTTCCATTCCGAATTTCGGCTACTGGCGGGTGCGTGGTTCACTGTTGTTTCGCGGCCGTATGCCGGTGACCAAAGAACTGCCGTTCAGCTGGTATGATACGCCCAATATTCACTTCTGCACCATCCGCGATTTTGTCGATATGACCAAAGAGGTCGGCGCAACGGTTGAAGATGCTGTGGCACTGAACCGTAATGGTGAGCGCATGCCGTTCAGCCTGCCATGGGGCATGTGGAACCTGCTCGGCCAGCAGGCTGTGTTTCTGCTTAAACGCTAGAGCATAATTTCTTAAATCCGGTTTATTGACCGGAGCGCTCACGGTGATCGTGAATTTTCACCTTCACCGGCTGCTGCCGTGCTGTCCCCTGAGGTGTCAGCACCGGCACGAAAACACGGCGTGAAGCACGCTTCAGCACCGGCAGTCCCTGATAAAGACGCTTATGCGCCTCCCCGATCACCACACCGCCAAACAACGGCCAGAGACGGGTTCCGACCGTTTCTATCAGGCCGGATGATTGTTGCAGCCAGCGCCAGCGTGTCGGCGGCACATGCAGCGCATTGACCACTTTTCCCGGTGTGAAATTTGCTTCTCTGAAAGCCTGCAATAATTGTCCGCGACTGAAGGGACGCCCGCTGCCGAAAGGCGTATGTTCCATACGCGCCCAGACACCACGACGGTTCGGTACCACGACGATCAACTGTCCGTTCGGTGATAAGACACGCCACATTTCTTTCAGCGTTTCCGCGCTGCTTTCAGAAAATTCAAGCGTATGTACCAGTAAGATGCGGTCTACAGAACTATCCGGCAAAGGCAGCTCCTCATCATAGACCAGCGCCGTGCTCAGTGCCTCGCCATGCGGCCAGCCGGTTGCGCCCTGCCGTGCTGGCATAAAAGCAAATGCCCGCTCCGCTTGTGATGCAAAATGATCCAGATAAGGCAGCGTATAGCCGATCCCGACAAGCCGCTCCTGCGGCATTGGCAGCCATAAAGGATCCAGTGCTGACGTAATAACCGAAGCAGCCAGTTTGCCCAATGCTGTCGAATAAAATGACTGCAGCTCTATAATATCCAGATGCATCATTTACCCTGAATCAGTTGAGCAGCCCTGCATGTTTCAATGAAGCTGCCATGTCACACCGGCATATGGCTATTGCCAGCAACCAAGATTTTTACCTTTAAGATTATGGGAATCGATTTCCATAATCAGCGCAGGATCATCACGCATCAGCATGTAATAAGCACGCTGCTTCATATTAATCTTTTGCCATCCGGCGCATTCTTTTGGCAGTTCAACCTGTTCAATCGTGACTTTTTCAGTCCATGCCGTTGCAGTCCCTGTGCAACCTGCCAGCACAGCAGCCAAAGGCAAACAGAACAGTTTGAAATTAAAAGCCAGTCGGCGCTCGAACCTAGACATCAAGCCGGTACTCCGGAAACCGTTAATATTATCCCGAAACCTTATAAAGCGTCGAAACCGCTCATGAATTCCCAAGACGGTACAACACTTTAAAACACCATAACAGCCCGAAAAAATGAAAACCGCCACAATCCTGCAACCAGCTCCTGTTGCTGCCGGTTAATAACAGGATAGTTGCTTATCCTCGGCCTGACATCTGCGCCTATTTTATAATAATTATAATATAAGACAGAATATTTCTTTGTAAGACAAATATTTACACCAATTGTGTTCAAAAAAAGACTGTTCAATCCTGACAAATCTGTCCATATTCGGCGGGCAATATAAGTTCCGTGCAGATTTCATTTTTGTTCAATCGTCTACGGGGATTAACATGCAAGATACGCCTTCCATGATGAATAAATTGTCGGCAGAGTGTTTTGGCACCTTCTGGCTGGTCTTCGGCGGTTGCGGCAGCGCCGTTCTCGCTGCAGCCTTTCCGGAACTGGGTATCGGCTTTGCCGGTGTTGCGTTGGCATTCGGTCTGACTGTCCTGACAATGGCCTATGCTGTCGGTGGTATTTCGGGCGGACATTTCAACCCGGCTGTCACTCTCGGCCTTACTCTGGGCGGGCGCTTTGAGGCTAAAGACCTCATTCCCTACTGGATCCACAGCTGGTCGGCGGCATTATTGCTGCTGCAATTCTGTATTTTATTGCCAGCGGTAAAGCTGATTTCAGCGCAGGCGGCTTCGCTTCCAACGGCTACGGCGATCTTTCACCAGGCAAATATAGCCTTGGGGCAGCCCTTGCCATTGAAGTCGTGCTGACTGCCTTCTTCCTGATTATTATTCTCGGCTCCACCTCATCGCGGGCACCGGCCGGTTTTGCACCAATCGCGATTGGTCTCGGTCTGACACTGATCCACCTGATTTCAATTCCGGTGACCAATACATCCGTCAATCCGGCCCGTTCCACGGCAGCAGCCTTGTTCGCAGATACAGCTGCCATCAGCCAGCTCTGGTTGTTCTGGGTTGCTCCGCTGATCGGTGCCGCTATCGGCGCAATCATCTGGAAAGGTCTTCTCGCGAAAGACTGATTGACCGCGACAAATAAAAAAGGCCGTCAATGACGGCCTTCACTCTTTTAAATCCGCTGCTTTTATTCAGCCTTTTCGGCCTCGGCATTGGTCTGCTCTTCAGCCATGGATATCGAAGCCAAGGCATCGCGCATTGAGCGGGCACGCTCAGCGACCCGTAATTTAATCCCGATGCGCTGCTCCTGATCCACACCGATCAGCTCGGCAATACGCCACATAATATTATCTTCGATTTCACCGACATCACCATCGGCATAGACCATTTCCCACAGCACCTCGATAAAGCTCAAACGAGCCGGCACATCCAGATGGCGTTTCAAAACGCTGGTGAAACGATAAAGATCAATCGATTCCTGATCCGCAACTTCTGCCGCTTTAATCAAAGCCTGCAAGTCATCGCCCTGCAAATCATAAGCCTGCGACAGCAAATCCGACAGACGTTTGCGCTCTTTTTCGTGCTGCTCACCATCTGCTTCAATGACATGAAACATCAATGCAGCAGCGGCCAGACGCGGGTCTTCATCAGAGAATGTTTGTTTTTTCTTCGAGGGATCCAAACCCGGCAATTCTTTGAAAAAACTGATCAGACGCTCAAACATACATGCTCCAGTGCTTATACAGCCTTTGACAGGTCTTACACATAGACCAGCATCCGGAAGGATGCCAAGCATACAGACATGTTTTGTCTTACAAGTATCTTCTAATCTTTCTCAGAGTCACCAAGCTGCAACAAAAATACTGTTTTGCAACGGAATTAACGGACTTCATTCTGCAAACCCGACCGGACGCAGTATTAGAACAGCCGGAATGTCCCTTCCTTGCGCAACGGCACATCATGTTCTGCCGCCACACCCGGATCATCAACAATCAGACTATGCTTATCCTTCGCAGCGTCGGAACTATCAGGCTGCGAATCCTTTGCGGCCTGCACCGCAGGATTATCGCCCGTCTCAGTGAGAATAGTTACTTTGGCATTGCGCAGATTATTGTCCTGCGGTTCCGTTTTCTTCGGAGCAGCTTTAACTTTATCCGCAACAAGAGGCATAGTTTCCGCATCATCAGGATCATCGGCAAAGACCGGCTCCTTCACGGCAGGCATGTTTACCGGCTCAGCCTCTTCCGCACGCGAATAAGTGACGGGTAAAAACGGCTCTTTCAAACCATCATCATCGAGAACCGGAGACGTATCCGCCGCTATTTCCGTAAACGGCACCTTCCATTCAAAAGCGTTCAGGCGACCTGTCACCGGCGAGGCCGGTGCCCAATGGTCAGAAACAATACCGTCAGCCGTCCATGCCGGATCGCGCGGCGCTTTGACAGCCCGTGCAAGCCATTCACGCACGCGCCCCTGATCGCCTGTCTGCGCTTCTTCAATATCAGCCATCAGCAAATAAGCGCTTTCACGCGGATTAAGCTTCAATGCAGCTTCGGCATTTTCCCGTGCCAGCGTCAGCTCTCCGGCATCCAGCGCAGCCCGCGCAACAATCAAAACCGATTCCGCATGGTGACTGCGCAAACTTGCGAGTTGGCGCGCTTTTTTCAGCCGGTCAAGCGCTGTATCTCCGGCGCGTCCGTGAATATAGGCTTCGGCAATCTCAGGATGCGGTTCGCGTTTCCATGCCGCTTCAAGAATACGATTACCCTTGCGGATACTGCCGTCACGCAGCAAGCAACGCGCAGCAATCAATGCAGCCGGTATCAGTTCCGGTTCCAGCTTGAACGCCTCATTTGCGGCCTCGCGGGAAGCCACAGCATCCGTTTCAAAACTATCCATCGCCTGTGCCGTCAGCAAAACCGCACGGTTGCGCTTCAATGTCTCACGGGCAGCTTTACCGTCTTTGCCATAAGGAATAACTGCCTTGCGTGCCTCAAGCACCCGCAATGCACCGGTAACATCACCCTGCAAAACCTTATGTCCGAGCACTGCATTCGACGCCCATTCCAGCTGCGGTGCCATCGTGCTGGCTTCCTGCGCATATTGATAGGCTGCTTCCTGCACGCCTTCACGGCTGGCCTCGAGATATAGTCCCCGCAAACCCAGCAATTTGGTTTCAGGATCCGCAATCATTTCTTCAAAATAACGGCGCACATCATCTTTGCGCCCTTCCAATAAAGCGGTTTGCGCATCAAGCAACCGGATCAGCGGCTCCTGATCCACGCTCAGCAATTTGGATGCTTGTTTGCTCATACGCCGCGCCGCTTCGGCATCACCGGCACCGGCAGCAATCAGGCCGGTCGAGAGTGACTGATAGCCACGGTCGCGTTTACGGGCGCGAAAATGACGCTGCAAAATATAAGGCGAGCGAATAAGATTTTTGACGATCCACCACAACAGCATGGCACAGGCAATGGCAGCCACAACCATACTGGCGGCAGTCATCAGAGAAATATTGTGCCGCTCTCCGGCAAAAGTGAACACCAGATCACCGGGACGATCCGCCAGCCAGCCAAACCCCAGCCCCAGCACTGCGACTACAACAAGAAACAGGATTACCCGTATCATACCGTTCTCCCTTTCCTGTTTCGCTTATTGCGCAGCCGGTTTTTGCTCAGAGACTTGCGTCGAGGCAGCAATCAACTGTGCAAGCAATGCATCCGCATCGCGCCGTGCATTCAATGCATTATAAAAGCTCTGACCAACCTGTTTAGCCGCTTCCGGCAATTGCGCCCATTCGGTCATAGCCCGCTGCACGTCACCATTTTGTAAAGCAAATTCAATACGGGCAGTCACCGGCCCGACACCGGAACCAGCGACATCACCGATTGGCCGCGACCGTACCAGATTTTTGGCACTGCCCACCAACTGATCCCATATACCGGCATCTGCCGCAGGCTTGTTCACCGCGGCCACCATATCATCCGCGAATGATGCAAATTGTGTGTTCAGCTGACTGAGTGTCGGAATACCGGTTTCCGCCTGCGCTTCAAGCGCGGCAACAGAACCTGCCTGCTCCGGCAGCAATGACTTATAGGTCTGCAATTCATTCAGATAAGAACCACCGCGATCAATCGCGGATTTCAAAGCATTGGCCGCAATAATCGCCGCCATATCCGGTTGTGTGGCCTGCGCATCTATCTTCGTCTGCAAAGCACCCAGTTGCTGTTGCAGCGCTTTAACCTCATCCGTATCGGTATTCACTGCGGCATTGGCCTGCTCTGCCTGAGAGCCGATCGTGTTGAGCTTTGTTTCCATCGCATTCAACCGCTCGGTCAGACCATTCACTAGCGCGCTATCCGCAGGCTGCGCCTGCCCTGCCAGTGCCTTCAGTTGCTCCTGCAAAGCTGTCATATCGGCACGGATCGCCTCATCATTTCCGGCAGGTGTTTCACTGGCCTGCGGCAGTGCATTCAGGCGTTGCTGAGCTTCTGCAGCATTTTTCTCTGCGGCTTCCAGACGTGCTAACAAATCCGCATCCGGTTTGGTTGCGGCCTGCAAACCGGCGATCTGCTGTTTCAGATCTGCGATTTCTGCAATTGCCGCCTCATCACGATTGCTGGTCTGTGCCGGAAACAAACCAAGTCCCGCCCATTGCAGTGCGGTCGTGCCCAGCAGAACAATCACACCACCCGCCAGTCCGGCAATCCAGGGCGAAGTTGTTTTTTTCGTCTGCGGTGCGGAACTAGTGGCAGAATTCATGGTTTTTCCTGATGCAAAAGGATTAGGGCCAGAGACACCGGCTGAAGAAGCCGGTCGGGATGTGCTCTGCGGCGGAACCGAGGTTGCAGGTTTCGCTTCAACTTGCGCTTTTGGCGGTGGTGGTGCGGAAGATTTTGCAGCCGGTTGTGCCACAGGTTTCGGATCGCCCACCGGCTCTGCATCCGGCACAGTTTTACCCGCAGATTTTGCAGCCGACGCTTCAACAGCCTTCACATCAGACGGATCAAGATCAATCACCACCGGTTTACGGGTGGTCTTGCTGTGACGTGACACTGTGGATTTAGCCATGAGTCCTCTCGCAAAATCTGTATTTTAAACTTCAGATGCAACCTAAATGACGAAATTGAACAAATGGTTGCATATTTTCGTCAGATCAATGCCAGCAGGCGTAATAAAGCATCCTCATCCGGCGTTTCACTGATACGCACCTGCGCATTACAGTTATCTGGTAATTCTGCAGCAATCCGCTGCGAAAGACAAAAAATATATTTCGCGTTCTGGATAAAAGCACCCTTTGCCTGCTTGTCCAGTGCAACAAACTGCCGTGCAGCAACGGCAGAATAGAGCAAAATCACCTCTGCACTGCCGGTATCAGCAATCCCGTTCAGCTTGGTATCGCTATAGGCAACAGGGCGGGTGTCATAGGTCTCAGCAACCGTCAGATTGATACCGGCCGCTGACAGTTGCGCCTCAAAATCCGGCCGCCGGATTTTACCGGTCAGATAAAGCACATGGCTGCCCGCAGACATAACAGCTGCCACATGGCGCCCCAGATGCAGCCCCCAGCCATCACCGGCATAGATTGTCTCAAAGCCCGCATCCCGCGCAACAGATGCCGTTTTTTCACCCACCGCATAAAGCTGCAAATGGCGGTAAGGTGCCAGTAAATCAGGATTGATATGGCGCAAGGCATTGGCGCTGGTCATAGCAACGGCATCAAAACTGCCCAGCGGCAATGATGCGCCCGTCGCCACAGTTTCACTCACCGGCAGACAAGACGGCAGATAACCTGCCGTTTCAAGTTTAGCGGCGGTTAAAGCTGCATCCGGTTGCGGGCGTGTGACCAGAACCCTGCGCATGTTTCAAGCCCAGCTGGTGAAGAAATCAGCACCGGCTTCTGCACGGATCCGCTCCGCGGCTTCCTTGCCAAGCGCCGCCGCATCTGCTGCAGCACCATCTATGAAAACGCGATGCAGGCGTGAACCGTCCGGTGTCAAAATCATACCGGAGAAATGCAAATGCCCGTCTTTAACTTCCGCCAGACCGGCAATCGGCGTGCGGCAGGAACCGTCAAGCTGCGCCAGAAATGCACGTTCGCAAGTCAGACGGATAAATGTTTCTTCATGATTGAGCGGCTTGAGCAATGCATCGACACGTGCATCATTCACTCGGCTTTCAATGGTGATCGCCCCCTGTCCCGGCGCGGGCAAAAACCGTTCTGTATCCATCAGTTCTGTCACCACATGCTCAAGCCCGAGGCGCTTCAGCCCTGCAAAAGCAAGAAATGTACCATCAACCTGACCTTCATCGAGCTTGCGCAGACGGGAATTCACATTACCGCGAAAAATAATAACATTGAGATCAGGACGGATATGCCGGATTTGTGCCTGACGACGCAGACTGGATGAACCAACGGTCGCCCCATGCGGCAGATCGGTCAGTTTTGCACTGGTTTTGCCGACAAAAGCATCCCGCGGGTCTTCGCGCTCGAGATAAGTGGAAAGATGCAAACCTTCCGGCAAAACCGTCGGCATATCTTTGGAGGAATGCACTGCAATATCAATACGTCCCTGCAACAGCGCATCTTCAATCTCTTGGGTGAACAGGCCTTTACCACCAATCTCCGACAATGCACGATCCTGAATACGGTCGCCCTGTGTGGACATCGGCACGATTTCAACATCCGTTTCGCTTAAACCATGCGCAGCCATAAGGCGTGCGCGTGTTTCTTCTGCCTGTGCCAGTGCTAAAGCGCTGGAACGTGTTCCGATTTTTAAACGTGGTGTTTGCATCTGGCTCTGTCCGTGATACGCGAATGTCAAAGGCTTCTCTAACTGCCTTTCACCTCAGGGGCAAATTCATGACTGTAATATCATGAATATAATGCCACTATCCGGTGCAAGACAGAAAGATCAGCGAAGTTTGTTTATTGAACGCATTCTCCTTATGCAAAAGTGCTTCACGCTTTTTGCCGGAAATGCTTTGTTAATACGGGTCTAATCGCTTATGCGCGTGCTTGGAATAGAGACAAGTTGCGACGAAACAGCCGCAGCTATCATTGAACGCCATGAAAATGAACAAGGCGGGGTGTCTTCGCGCATCCTGTCTAATGTTGTTCTCAGCCAGATTGCCGAGCATGAACCCTATGGCGGCGTGGTGCCGGAAATCGCGGCACGCGCCCATGTGGAAGCGCTCGACGGATTGATTGCCAAAGCGCTTTCCGATGCGGATATGACCATCAATGATGTAGATGCAGTCGCTGCAACCGCAGGCCCCGGCCTGATTGGCGGGCTGATCGTCGGACTGATGACGGCGAAAGCCATGGCCTTTGCAGCAGACAAACCCTTCTATGCCGTCAACCATCTCGAAGGCCATGCCCTGACAGCACGCCTGACCGACGGACTGGCTTTTCCATATCTGTTATTGCTGGTATCCGGCGGTCATACGCAGGTTATTCTCGTGCATGGCCTTGGCCATTATGAACGCCTCGGCACAACCATCGACGACGCGCTCGGTGAAGCTTTTGACAAGACCGCCAAGCTGCTGGGACTACCTTATCCGGGTGGCCCTGCCGTTGAACAGGCTGCACTCAAGGGCGATGCCTCACGGTTTGAACTGCCACGCCCGCTCAAAGGTGAAGCGCGGCTGGACTTTTCTTTCTCCGGCCTCAAAACCGCAGTGCGCCAGACAGCAACTCAGCTTGTGCCGTTGAGCGATCAGGATGTGGCGGATATCTGCGCATCTTTTCAGACTGCCGTTGCCGATACGCTGAATGACCGTGTGAAGCGCTCACTGCTCCGTTTTCGTGAAACCTATCCGGATAAAGCAAATCCGACATTGGTTGTTGCCGGTGGTGTTGCTGCCAATAAAGTGCTGCGCAAAGGCCTTGAAACGCTTTGTGAAAAACACGGTTTCGATTTCCTTGCTCCTCCGCATATTTTGTGTACGGACAATGCGGCTATGATTGCGTGGGCAGGTGCCGAACATGCAGCACGCACGGAGCCGGATAATCTCGATTTTGCACCGCGCTCGCGCTGGCCGCTGGACAGTACATCAGCGCCGCTGGTCGGTTTTGGCCGCAGGGGAGCAAAAGCATGAGTAAAAAAATTACGATCTTAGGCGGCGGCGCATGGGGAACAGCGCTGGGGTGCATGGCCGCACAGAACGGACATGAGGTCGTGCTCTATGCGCGCGATCCGGCAACGGTTGATGATATCAACCACAACCACCGCAATGGCCGCTATCTTGGCAATATCGCCCTGCATGATAATCTGCGTGCGACCAGCGATGCAGCCGCAGCGCTGAACAATGCCGATACGGTTCTGGCCGTTATCCCTGCACAATCCATGGCTGCGGCATTACAGGAACTGAAACCGCTCATTCCGGCTGATTGTCCCGTTGTGCTTTGCGCCAAAGGGATTGAACGCTCCACCGGACGGCTGATGTCGCAGATCATTGCCGATATTTTGCCCGATCATCCGATTGCCGCCCTTTCCGGCCCGAGCTTTGCCAGCGATGTTGCCCGTGGTTTTCCAACCGCCGTTACCATTGCCTGTGAAAATATTGCCATTGCCGATGATCTGGCCGCACAATTTTCCGGAAGCACCTTCCGTTGCTATTCCTCCGATGATCTGACCGGCGTTGAAATCGGCGGCGCGTTGAAAAATGTGATTGCCGTTGCAGCCGGAGCCACCATCGGCAAAGGTCTGGGCGCATCGGCACAGGCAGCTTTGGTCACCCGCGCTTTTGCAGAACTGCGCCGCATTGCTGTAGCCTTTGGCGGGCGACCTGAAACCCTGATGGGGTTGTCCGGCCTTGGCGATCTGATGCTGTCCTGCTCCTCACCGCAATCGCGCAATTATTCCTACGGGCTGGCCTTGGGACGCGGTGAACCGCTGGAAGGCCTGTTGCTCGCCGAAGGTGTGGCCACAGCGCCGGTGATTGCCGAGCTTTGCGAGCGCAAGCAGATCAATGCACCGATCATCACCACAATTGCGGCTTTGCTCAATGGCAGTATTACCATTGATGCGGCTGTTACCGGATTATTGTCCCGTCCTTTGAAAAACGAAGATTAGGAACCTGACCTCATGCTGTTCGCCATTCTCTGCAATGACAAAGCCGACCATCTGCAACTGCGTCTTGATACCCGCCCTGCCCATCTCGATTATCTGAAAAGCCTCGGCGACAAGATTAAATTCGGCGGCCCTTTTCTGAGCGAAGCCGATCAGAAACCGGTTGGCAGCATGCTGATGGTTGAAGCTGAAACCATTGAAGATGCAAAAGCCGTTGCCGCTGCAGATCCTTATGCATTGGCTGGTCTGTTCGACAATGTGACTGTGCGCCCGTGGAACTGGGTCATCAACAAACCTGCTGAATAAACTTGGCCTGCTGAATAAATCCGGAGAAAACTGTGGCATATTGGCTGTTTAAATCTGAACCATTCAAATGGTCGTGGGAAATGCAAAAGGCCAAAGGCGCTGTCGGCGAGCAATGGGACGGCGTGCGCAATTATCAGGCACGCAATAATATGCGCGCTATGCAGCTTGGCGATAAAGGCTTTTTCTATCATTCCAATGAAGGACTGGAAGTCGTCGGCATTGTGGAAGTTTGTGCATTGGCGCATCCTGACAGCACAACGGACGATCACCGCTGGGAATGTGTGGATATCCGCGCCGTCTGCGATATGCCGAAGCCGGTGACATTGAAAGATGTGAAGGTCAATCCGCTGTTGAGCGATATGGCGCTGGTCACATCCATGCGTCTTTCCGTACAGCCGGTCAAAGAAGACGAATGGATCGAGGTCTGCCGCATGGGCGGATTAGACCACACCAAAATTTAAGAGCACAACAATGCAGAACGCAACCCAAACACTATTCCGGAAGCGTTCTGCATTTGCAGTCGCTTATCCTCTGCTTGATCCGGAGCGTCTATGCCCCTCCTGATCCCGGACACGACGCGCGCAACGCAATTCATCCTCGACAATACCGGCATTCACCACCCGCCCCATGTGCCGGAAATCGCGCTTCATCTTGCCGATGAGGCTCATGATCTTTGGCACAAGACCGAAGAAGAACTCTCCGAAATCGGATTACCGCCGCCCTATTGGGCTTTCGCATGGGCAGGCGGTCAGGGCGTTGCCCGCTATATTCTCGATCATCCGCAGGCTGTACAAAATAAACGCGTACTGGACTTTGCCTCCGGCTCCGGCCTGGTCGGCATTGCAGCCCTTTTGAGCGGCGCAAGTTCTGTGACCGCCAATGATATCGATCCCTTTGCCCGCCATGCCATTAGCCTGAACAGTGTTTTAAACAAAGTATCCTGTAACTTCAGCAATGCTGATCTGATCGGTCAGGATATGAGCGGCTCTTTTGATGTTCTGCTGGCCGGTGATGTCTTTTATGACAAGCCATTGGCCGACCGGCTGATCATCTGGTTTGACATGCTGGCTGCTAAAGGCGTGCAGATTATCGTCGGCGATCCCGGACGGTCTTATCTGCCGCGGCACCGTCTGACAGAGCTGGAAGTCTATTCCGTGCCGGTCACCCGCGCTCTGGAAGATGCAGACGTAAAGCGCACTACCGTTTGGCACTATGGTAAAACGCAAAAGGCGTAGCTGAGAGCTACGCCTGATTTGTGTCTTATGCAGCACCTGCACATCGCTTCGCATATTTTTAACTTTGTCGCTAAGCGCTATATTTGTGCAATAGTGCTCAAATATAGCGCTTAGCTCCGGCAACACACATCACCACAACACATGCCACCGCCATCATCGCTATACTCACCGGTTCGCCCAGCACAAAGGCTGCCAGAGCGAGACCGAAAAACGGCCGCAATAATTGCAACTGGCCCACGCCTGCCGCACCGCCAAGTGCCAGCCCGTGATACCAGAAGAAAAAGCCGATCAGCATACTAAACAGCGATACATATCCCACACCCAGCCATGCAGGCGCTTCAATACCCGCAAAATTATCCGGCCGTAACGCGACAGCCAGCACCAGCATTACCGGCAGCGCCAATACCAGCGCCCAGCAGATCACCTGCCAGCCACCAATCGTGCGGGACAGTCGCGCACCTTCCGCATAGCCATAGCCGCAGACAATGATCGATAACAGCATCATCACATTGCCATAGAGCGAGAATTCGCCACCAGACTGATCTTTCGCCAAGGCAAAAAATGCCACCGCTGCGCTGCCCGCCAGCGAGAACATCCAGAACCGCCATGACGGATTGCTGTCTCCCCGCAACACCGCAAAAATTGCCGTACTGAGCGGCAGCAGACCGATAAAGACAATTGCATGGGCAGAGGTCACATATTGCAAAGCCAGTGCTGTAAATAGCGGGAACCCGACCACAACACCGCCTGAAACCAGAGCGAGTGAAATCAGCTCAGATGGCGTCGGCAATTTCTCGCGAAATGCCAGCAACAGAGCGCCGCCCAAAAGACCGGCAATGGTCGCCCGTAGCACTGTCAGAAAAACCGGATCAATCTGCAAGACAGCCAAACGCGTTGCAGGCAGAGAGCCGCTGAAAATTAAAACACCTATAAAACCGCTGATCCAGCCAGCACTTTGGCTATCCGCTTGCTTATTCATTTTCACATATTCTCGAAATTTATTGCGTATTTCGCGATAAATATTGATACACAGGCAAAATTGTCAGATACAATTTCAGTACAATTTAAATAAACTGTACTGCTCAATTCGGAGATACAGATGACTTATCATTCCGGATATACAGCGCCGGACGCGCTGCAAACAGCAAGCGATACGGCTGATCAGCTATCCGTCAGTCAGGAAATTCTGGAAGCGACAACACTGGTTGAGAAGGTGATGACAATCATCCGCGACCGTATCAGCGCCATGAGCCTGATGCCAGGCGCGCGCCTGCCTTCCATCCGCCGCCTGTCGGAAACCATGTCCATATCCAAATCCACAGTGGTGGAGGCCTATGACCGGCTGGTGGCTGAAGGCATTATTCAGGCGCGGCGCGGTGCCGGTTTTTATGTCGCTGAGAAAAATCATCCGCCGCTCATCAGCTCGGATTTTGCAGACACTCATAACCGCAATATCAATCCCTATTGGGTGATGCGGCAATCACTGAGCAATACAGAAACCACCTTCAGACCGGGTTGCGGCTGGCTGCCGTCAGACTGGTTGCCGGAAGAAGCCATCCGCCGCGCCTTGCGCCAGATCGCCCGCAACCCTGCATCGAATATATCGGAATATGACGAACCGCTCGGCCTGCCATTGCTGCGCCAGTTGCTCAGCACCCGTCTTCGTGAACAGGGCGTTACAGCAGCCCCGTCACAAATCCTGCTCACCGATTCCGGCACCAATGCACTTGATCTGATCTGCCGTACATTTATCCGCTCCGGCGATACGGTGCTGATTGATGATCCGTGTTATTTCAATTTCCGTGGTCTGTTACTGGCGCAGGGCGTCAATCTTGTCGGCGTACCTTACACCCCCCAAGGCCCTGATCTGGAAAGCTTCGCACGCCTTTGCACGCAATACCGGCCAAAACTCTATCTCTGCAATTCCGGCATTCACAATCCGACCGGTGCCACCATACAACCGGCAACGGCACACCGCCTGCTCAAACTCGCCGAACAGCATGATCTGATTCTGGTTGAGGATAATATTTTTGCAGATTTTCATCAGAATCCGCCACCGCTCTTAGCAGAACTCGACGGTCTGGAGCGGGTGATCCATATTGGCAGCTTCTCCAAATCCCTGTCAGCGGCCACGCGCACCGGTTATATTGCCGCGCGTCCTGACTGGCTGGAAAATCTCACCGACATGAAACTGGCGACCAACTTCGCCAGCAATGCACTGTCCTCACAGATCATCTATCAATTGCTGACAGACGGCAGTTACCGCAGCCATATTGAGAAAATCCGCGTCCGGCTGGCAGAATGTCAGACACGGACGCGGCAGAAGCTTCTCAATGCAGGCTTCAAGCTCTGGTGTGAGCCGGTTGGCGGCATGTTTCTCTGGGCACAATTGCCGGATGATCTGCCGGAAGGTGTGGACAGCGACATGATTGCCAGACGCGCTTTGGATCACAATATCGTTCTGGCGCCCGGTAATATTTTCAGCCAGTCACAGACATGCAGCCAATTCATGCGCTTTAATGTTGCCCAGTCCGTTCATCCGAAGATTTTCGATACGCTCAGACAAATCATGTATCTGCCCGCGACATGAATGTGAGATAAATCAGCCGCGTCGCACACGGATAACCGTATCTCCCGAAAGATGCGGTAATAAACGCATCATGTCGCGACGGCTCAGAGCAATACAACCTTCTGTCGGCGTATAGGTTTCCCGTGAAAGATGGAAAAATATCGCGCTGCCGCAGCCTTTTTTGCGCTCGGTAATATTCCAGTCCATGACCACGCAAATATCGTAGAGCTCATCCTTGCGCCACATCTTCTCATGGCTGCGCTGATAGGTGGCTGCGACCGGTCGGTTATAATTGCGGTCATTGGCGGCATCACACCAGCCATCCTGTGGCTGCGTCGCCCGAAAGCGCAATGCTGTTGCCGGCTGATCCCCGATCACCGGTGTCTGACGGCGGTATCCGTAAAGCAGACGCATCTGCGTCAAAGGCGTTGCACCGTCCCCTTCGCGCTTGCGGGAGGACACGCCGCCCTTGCCCAAAGCACAGCGCAGCACCAGCGGTCCGGCAATCAGATAACCCTGACTGCGATGCCCGGGACGCACATGAACATCCATAACTTTAATCGTGCGGGATGTTTTTCTGCCTGTGTCGCCCTGCATCAGGCCGCTTTGCTTTGCTTCTCTGCCGAGTATCATATGTATAGGCCCCCTCCGGACCGGTTTTGTATGCTATTTTCCGGTAACGCTCTGGAAACACCAGAGAATCATTTCCCATGCCATATATTTACACAGCTAATTTTATTCACATCCATAAACTGATGTCAGATCGCTTAAAAGCAGCATTAAAGGCGTATTTTATAAGGTAAATTTTGTTTCATCTGACCTCTCTTTAGTTTTTCTTCGTTAAATGTCATAAATCACCCATCTTGCTGATGTTCAGCTCCCGTTTTTGAAACCGAATGAGGCAGATATGATCGCCCATACACTTCTGATCGTTGATGATGATGAGGATCTTCGTTCCATCCTGATCGACCAGCTGTCACTTCATCCTGAATTTCAGATCCTGCAGGAAGATACTGCCGGCAAAGCAATTCAGACCGCACGGGCAAATAATATCAGCCTGCTGATTATGGATGTCGGCCTGCCGGATATGGATGGCCGTGATGCCGTCAAACAGCTGCGTGCCGGTGGTTTTACATCACCGATCATTATGCTGACCGGTCACGATACGGATTGCGACACCATTCTGGGCTTTGAGTCCGGTGCCAATGACTATGTGACCAAGCCGTTCCGTTTTGCAGTGCTGCTTGCCCGCATCCGCGCGCAGCTGCGCCAGCATGAACAGAGCGAAGACGCGACCTTTATCGTCGGGCCTTATACATTCAAACCAAGCCAGAAGCTGCTGCTTGACCAGAAAGGCGATAAAATCCGCCTCACTGAAAAAGAAGCGGCAATCATCAAATTCCTTTACCGCGCCGGTGGCGTGGTCGGACGCGATGTCTTGCTGGAAGAAGTCTGGGGCTATAATTCCGGCGTTACCACGCACACGCTGGAAACCCATGTCTATCGCCTGCGTCAGAAAATTGAGCTGGATCCGTCCAATGCCAGTCTGCTGATTACCGAAAGCGGCGGGTATAAGCTGGTTCCCTGAGAATGAAGACAGCCCGGCATTCATTCTGTCCGGGCTGCTTAATATTCTGCATAAAAGATGATTTTATCGAAAACTTTAGATATTTTTCGGTAATTTGGGTTACAGCATAATTCTTCCGGAACAGGATACGATTATTCCCGAGCGGGAACCCGTTCCGGAATAAGGATTATGTGTAAGAAAGAGACATATGGCGCTCGATGATGACATTCAGTTCCTGAGTACGATTGGCCTTTTCGAGGCCTTCTCGGCTCAGCACCTGCGGCTGCTTGCCTTTGGCGCAGAACGCATGGTTCTGCGTACCGGCAGGGAACTGTTTCATGAGGGGCAAAGTGCTGACTGCGCCTATATTGTTGTCAGCGGCAGCATTACCCTTTTTCATGAAGGCAAGCAGGGACGCGTCAATCTGCGCTCAATCAGCACCGGCTCAGTGCTGGGTGAAATGGCACTGATTGCACAGACCAGCCGCCTGACCGGCGCCGTCGCCGATACAGAAACTGAAGTCATCCGTCTCAGCCGCTCCATCTTCCACCGCATTCTGGAAGAATATCCGGAGCTTGCCGCTTCGCTCTATCTGCATATCAGCAATAATCTGAATGAGATGGTCGAGCAGATCGACAAGCTGTCATCCCGTTTTTCCGATTAAAACATCTCCGGCTTTGCCTGATGTGCTTTAAAGCGGCAATTCGATACGCCGCGTAAGTGCGATTGCGTTCAAAAACACCTCATCATGGCTGGTAATCAGCAATGCGCCTTCATAGGCATTGAGCGCCGTTTCCACCGATTGCAGTGCGACAATATCCAGATGATTGGTCGGCTCATCAAGGATGAGCAGTTCCGGTGCCTGAACACCGCCCAGAACACAGGCCAAACCCGCCCGCAGCCTCTCACCGCCGCTGAGTTCTCCAGTTTTTTGCAAAGCCGCATCCGCACGGAACATGAAGCGCGCCAGCGCGGCGCGGCAATCATTGTCCGTAGCTTCAGGTTGCAGAAGCTTGAAATTATCCCTGATACTCAGATCATCATCCAGCAGGCTCACATGCTGATCCAACATGGCATGACGGACATAATATTGTACGCTGCCCTGCTGCGGTGTCAGCTTTCCCGCCAATATATGCAGCAAAGTCGTTTTTCCTGATCCGTTTGGCCCGCATAATGCAATGCGTTCCGGGCCTGTAATCTGCAAAGACAAATCCTGAAATAGTGGCTGACGATCATTAAAAGCCATTGTCAGATGTTCCGCAACGAGTACCGTTTTCGTTGCGGCAAGACTGAGATTGCCGAGGCCAAAATTCTGCGGGATCAGCCGCTCAAACTTGCTCTGCGCCTCACTCAGCATCTGCTGGCTGCTTTCTGCCTGCTTTTGCGCCAGTTGATTATTACGCCCGCCGGTTGCCTGTGCGCGATCTTCTCTGGCATCCAGCAGCAATTTACTTTGCCCTGCACTGAAACGGAATTTCTTACCGGCAGAATCCCGCTTTTCCTGCCGTTCCCTGATGAGCCGCGCCTGTTTCTCCGCCTGTTTGACAGCTGTTTCAGCCACTGCAAGATCATGACGGGCAGCGGCAAGTTCTTCCGCTTTGCGCATCTCATAAAAATCCCAGTTACCACCATAAGACGACACACCAATCGGCGTCAGCTCAATAATCCGGTCCATCTCGCGCAATAATGTGCGGTCATGGCTGACCACCAGCGCCCCGCCACGCCAATTGCGCAGCAAATGCAGTACAGCCTCACGCCCCTGCATATCCAGATTATTGGTCGGCTCATCCAGCAGGATCAGATCCGGCTCGTGAAAAATCAGGGCAGCCAGAGCGGCACGGGTTTTCTGCCCGCCGCTTAAAGTACTCAGTTGCGTTTGCGGGTGGAGTTCTGGCAGACCCATTTGAGAGAGCGTATCCTCAATCCTGCTTTCCAATGTCCAGTCCGCATCAGCCAGATCATCGTCGCTGCCTTCACCTGCCAGAATACGCGCCTGTGCAGCCAGTTGCTCCGTCACACCAAACAAGTCGGCAATCGTTTCATGCGCTTCATTCGTATTCTGATGCAGGAAGCCGAGTTTGGCATGACTGGTCAGCGAACGACTGGCCGGTGCTGTTTCGCCCGCTATGATACGCAATAGAGTTGATTTACCGGTGCCGTTACGCCCGATCAGACCGGTACGTTCACG
This sequence comes from Pseudochrobactrum sp. XF203, assembly GCF_020341615.1. NCBI lineage: Bacteria > Pseudomonadati > Pseudomonadota > Alphaproteobacteria > Hyphomicrobiales > Brucellaceae > Pseudochrobactrum > Pseudochrobactrum sp. XF203. The sequence continues at coordinate 3,219,228 of NZ_CP084392.1, forward strand.
GGACAGATGAAGAGAAAGATTTTGAAAAAGACTGCGGCCGTCAGGCGTTTGCGCAGAAATATTTTGCAGTGTGTACAGAGTTATCAAGAGCAGCATCCAGTGAAACAACAAAAACATCAGTTAAGAAAAACTGTGCTGTCTGCTTCATTGTGATGAACTCCTCAAATACACTTTTAACCGGCATGAGTAGCCGTAACATTTATTTAAACAGGCATCGTGACTTATTCAAGTCACGATGCCTTGAATGTTTCAGTCGAGATCGAAGCGGGCAATAACCGGCACGTGATCGGAAGGCCGCTCCCAGCCACGGGCATGGCGCAGAACCTGCAATTCTTTCATATGCGGTTCAAGATCTTTGGAACCCCAGACGTGATCGAGACGACGGCCGCGATCAGATGCATCCCAATCTTTGGCTCGGTAGCTCCACCATGTATAAATTTTCTGATCTGCAGGGATTACCTGCCGCATCAGATCACTCCAGCCACCTTTCACCCGCAAATCTTCCAGTGTCTCGGTTTCAACCGGCGTATGGCTGACAATTTTCAGCATCTGCTTATGTGACCAGACATCATTTTCCAGCGGTGCAATATTGAGATCGCCCACCAGAATAGAAGAAAAACCATCACCGCGATCTGCCGTTACTGCCCGCATTTCCTCAAGGAAATTCAGCTTATGGGCAAATTTCGGATTGATCGTCACATCCGGCTCATCCCCGCCGGCAGGCACATAGAAATTATGGATGCGGATTGATTTACCACCCGCCTGCACAACACTGCTGAGATGGCGGCAGTCCCCCATATCACAGAAGCCAATAGTTTCCGTATTTTCCATCGGCCTGCGCGACAGTGTGGCCACGCCGTGATAGCCCTTCTGACCGCTGATCGCGATATGTTCATAACCGGCGTTACACAGCTCTTTGAGCGGAAACTGGTTATCAGGACATTTGGTTTCCTGCAGGCACAACACATCCGGTGTGTGCTTCTCCAGAAAGTCCAGAACCAGCGGCAAACGAAGGCGAACTGAATTGATATTCCAGGTGGCGACGGAAAAACTCATTAAACTGCTCAACGGGCTGAAGGGTAAAAGACAAAACAGGTGAAGGCTCACCATAGTTTGCGTAACATAAGCCGCTTATGCAGGATGTGCAAATGCCGGATAAATAAAAAATGCCGCGCTAAAGCAGGCGCGGCATTTTCAATAGTTTGAACAAGGATCAGCGATTTTTGCGCTTCATAGCCAGACGCTGATAGTCAATCTTGAACATATTATCCGCAAAACGCACACCTTTCTGCACGTTGAAGATCATCACCGTGGTATCCTGACGCTGCGCATCAGTAATTGTCCACTGCTTCAGTTCCGCATTGGCCGGATCAAACATCAGTGCGATTGTGGCATCAGCAAAAACCGCTTTGTCGCCCAAAATCATGGTCAGCGCATCCGGTTCGTTTTTCAAACCGCGCAAACGACCGCCGCCCAGATCAACATGATCGCTGAGCAGCAGTTTCAGTGGTGTTTTCGACAGCGGATACAAATCCCATGTATCCAGCTTCTTATTATTGACGACGACGGATTCACCATCGGAGATCACTGTGATCGGCGATTTATCATAGTTGAAACGGATTTTACCCGGACGCTCAATGTAGAATTTACCGCCGGTCTGATCGCCTTTCGGGCCAAACTGCACAAATTCACCGGTCATGGTTTTCACAGCTGTAAACTGATTGGCAATAGCTTGTGCCTGCGCACCACTATTTGCTGATTGCGCCTGCGCAAAACCGGCAGGCAGCAGCACGCCCAGAGCAACGGATGCAACAGTGAGATATTTTGCGACCATGAAAGGCAATTTCAGTTTCATCAGAGACATATGCTCCCGTATTCGTTATGACGGTTTTCACCGTGTTCTTTTATCTTTTAAACCGGCAGTTTGACCTGACTGTGGCAGAGCAGGATCAGTAATCATCATCCTGCGTCGGGACAAGAATATCGCGTTTGCCCGCATGATTGGCAGGTCCCACAATACCCTCTTCTTCCATACGCTCGATGATCGAAGCTGCACGGTTATAACCAATGCCGAGACGGCGCTGGATATAGCTGGTTGAGGCCTTCTTATCGCGCAGCACCACAGCAACAGCCTGATCATAAGGATCATCGGAATTTTCCAGATTGGACGTACCGGACGGTGCGGAACCGCCCTCGTCCTCATCATCTTCCATAACAGCATCCAGATATTCCGGCACACCCTGCGCTTTAAGGTGCTGAACCACCTGTTCAACTTCATCATCGCCGACAAAAGGCCCGTGAACACGCTGGATACGACCGCCACCGGCCATAAATAACATATCACCCATACCCAGCAGCTGTTCAGCGCCCTGCTCGCCCAGCACCGTACGGCTGTCGATTTTAGAGGTAACCTGAAACGAAATACGGGTCGGGAAATTCGCCTTGATCGTACCGGTAATCACATCCACCGACGGGCGCTGCGTTGCCATAATCACATGGATACCGGCAGCACGCGCCATCTGCGCCAGACGCTGCACCGCACCCTCAATATCTTTACCGGCAACCATCATCAGATCGGCCATTTCGTCGATAATCACGACGATATATGGCATTGGCGACAGATCCAGTTCTTCGGTTTCATAAACCGCCTCACCGGTATTGCGGTCAAAACCGGTCTGCACCGTGCGGGAAATCTGCTCGCCTTTTTTCTCAGCCAGTGAAACACGGCTGTTGAAACCGTCAATATTGCGCACGCCGACTTTCGACATTTTGCGATAGCGGTCTTCCATCTCGCGCACTGCCCATTTCAGTGCGACAACCGCTTTCTTCGGATCAGTCACCACAGGGGTGAGCAAATGCGGAATACCGTCATAAACGGAAAGTTCCAGCATTTTCGGATCAATCATAATCAGGCGGCATTCCTGCGGGGTCATGCGATAGACCAGCGACAGGATCATGGTATTAATCGCCACAGATTTACCGGAACCTGTGGTACCGGCTACCAGAACGTGAGGCATTTTGGCGAGATCGGCAATCACCGGCTCACCATTAATGGTCTTGCCCAGTGCCAGTGCCAGTTTGGTTTTGGTCTGCATGAAATCGCGGCTCGCCAGCATTTCACGCAAGAATACCATTTCGCGCTTCGGATTAGGCAGTTCAATACCAATGGCATTGCGCCCCGGCACCACCGCCACACGGGCAGAAATCGCACTCATGGAGCGGGCAATATCATCAGCCAGACCGATGACACGGGAAGATTTAATCCCCGGCGCCGGCTCCAGCTCATACATGGTCACAACCGGACCCGGCTTGACCTGAATAATCTCACCGCGCACACCGAAATCTTCCAACACACCTTCCAGAACACGGGCATTCTGCTCCAGCGCTTCTTTCGACAAGGACGGATCACGCGCAACCACTTTCGGCTCGCTCAGATAATTGAGATCCGGCAGCATGAAGCGGCCGCCATTATTCGCCGGATGCGTTGGTGCGCGGGCTGTCGGAGCTTTGCGTGCCGCCTGCATGCGCGGAGCTTGTACAGCTGCAGGTTGTTGCGGTGCCGGTGCATCATCATAATCATCATCGTCAAAATGCATGTCATCAGCAGCATGACCGGCAGGTTCAAAACCCGGTTCAAAGCGCTGACCTGCACCCCGACGCGCGACTGTCACATCACCGAACGGATCATCATCACGGTTGCGTTTGCGCGATGTGGACGGATTGCGCTTCAGACCGAACATGCGCCGTACCGATGCCTTGGCGCTCAGCATCCAGTGCGATGCAGCACCCAAGGTCGATGCGGACAGAGTTGAGAAGAAGCCCGCGCGGATTTCACCGGTTTCCTCATCATAGTCTTCATCATAATGATCGTCTGCGACCTGACGTGCTTTGGCGCGGACAGGTTTTGTCAGGCTGCGCTCACGGCCGATCAGGCCGCTGGCAAAGGCGCATAACCACAAAGCCGGAACAGACAAAATAACGGCAATACCAAGCGCAATCACACCGGTAGGGAATTCCCCCAAAAACACACCCGGTACTTTGAGCACCATATCGCCGAACACACCGCCAAGCCCGATCTGCATCGGCCAGCTTTCCGGCGGCGTGACACAGCTGGCAATCGCAGCAAACAGCAAGGATGCAAAAAACCATGCAGAAATACGTCGTGCCAAACGGTCAATACGACCATTGACGATCATCAAAATGCCCCAGAAAACCAGCGGCAGCAGCACAACGACACTGGAAAGACCATAAAACTGCATGGCAAGATCGGCAAAAACCGCACCCGGATAACCTGCAGCATTGGTCACTTCATTGGCAGTCGCATGGCTGAAACTCGGATCAGCCACATTCCATGTGGCAAGTGCGGCAACAGCGCCCGCCACCAAAGCCAGCAGCAACAGGCCGGAGAAAATATCAATCTGACGACGCAGCAAAGCGCTGAGCCTCAGACGTTCTCCCCGAATTTCCTGTTCATCTGGCCCGTAGGACGGTGAATAGCCTTGCCGCATGAAACCTGCCTCAATTTTTTTCACCTGTTTCAATCCGCAGAAATGCGGAAGACAGGTAAATTTTATGAATCGCGTCCGATCATACAATAACGGTAGTTAAGACAGCATTAACCATGAGTCCGTCATTCCTTGACATATTCAGCAGGCTTAAAATACAGAAACACGCCCGTTTTCGGGCGTGTTTCTGTATTTTCACTCTGTTTTGCAGTGCATATCTCAATCGCGGACGCGGATCAGACCTTCCTGCGCCGTGGAGGCAATCAGCACACCGTCACGGGTAAAGATTGAACCACGGTTGAAGCCGCGCGCACCGGTTGCCATCGGGCTGTCCTGACTATAAAGCAGCCAGTCATTCAGGCGGCACGGATGATGGAACCACATCGAATGATCAAGACTGGCAACCTGCATACCCGGATCAAATACTGCACGTCCATGCGCATGCAGTGACGTATCCAGCAAAGTCATGTCTGAGAGATAGGCCAGAATTGCCGCCTGCAATGCACGGTCATCCGGCACCTCACCACAGGCGCGCACCCAGACATTTTGCTCCGGCGGCAGCGGATCTTTGGTGAGATAATGACTGAGCGATACCGGTTTCATATCAATCGGCTGGTCGCGCTCCAGATATTTGCGCACGGCCTTTGGCGCCATCTGGATATATTGCTCTTTCATATCTTTGATGCTGAGCAGTTTTTCCGGCATCGGCACATGAAGCGGCATCGGAATCTGATGCTCAAGTCCTGCTTCATCAATCTGGAACGAGGCAGACAAAGTAAAAATAGCTTCGCCATGCTGGATTGCTACAACTTGACGGGTCGAAAAGCTCGAACCGTCACGTAGCCGTTCCACGCGATAAATAATCGGAATTGAAGGATCACCGGGTCGCATGAAATAGCCGTGCAGGGAATGGACAAAACGCCCTTCCTCTACAGTACGCTGTGCCGCAACCAGTGCCTGGCCGATCACCTGCCCGCCAAAAACCCGCTGCCAGCCCACCTGAGGGCTGCGACCACGGAACAGATTATGTTCCAGCGGCTCCAGATCAAGGATCGACAAAAGTTCTTTCATTGCTTCAGACATAGGAAACTCATTTTCTGCGACAGCTATACTATGGCTACAACCGGTCGTCTTACGGCGCAAGGGATTGCGGGTAAAAACTGCGGCATTTCCGCTTGAGACAAACCGGCTTAAAGCCTATCTACATCTATGTGTTATAAAGCACGAACTGGTTGAAAGAGAACTGACAGTCCTGCAAACCTGTCGTGCAGAGAAGGAAACCGTCATGGCCAAATCGTCCCGCAAATCATCTCCGGCTGCTGCTGAGGCGGCATCTGCTCCGGTCAAAACTGATGTTCTGATCGCGGGCGCGGGTTATGTGGGGATGACCACGGCGGTTGCCATTAAAACCGGCGCACCTCAGCTGGATGTCACAATCATTGATGCTGCACCGGCCGGTCAGTGGAAAAAAGATCCCCGCGCTTCGGCGATTGCCGCTGCCGCCACCCGTATGCTGGAACAGCTTGGTTGCTGGCAGGCGATCAAACCGGATGCACAGCCGATCAATGACATGGTGATCACCGATTCCCGCGTGTCCGATCCGGTGCGCCCTGTTTTCCTGACCTTTGCCGGTGAAGTAAATCCGGGTGAACCCTTCGCCCATATGGTTGAAAACAAGGTTCTCAATGCCTCGCTTCATGCCAAGGCAGCTGAACTCGGTATTCATGTGATTGAAGGCTGCGGCGTTGAAGGTTTCACCACCGAATCCAATGCTGTGACTGTAACACTGGCCGATGGCCGCATACTGGAAACAAGACTGCTGGTCGGCGCCGATGGCGTGCGCTCACGCATGCGCGATCAGGCCGGTATTAAAACCGTTCACTGGAGCTATGGCCAGTCTGGCATTGTCTGCAATGTCTCCCATGAGCGTCCGCATGAAGGCCGCGCGATTGAACACTTCCTGCCTGCAGGACCTTTTGCCATTCTGCCGCTCAAAGGCAACCGCTCCTCCCTCGTCTGGGCAGAGCGCACTGAAGATGCCAACCGTCTGGTTGCGCAGGATGACTTCGTGTTTGAGGCTGAACTGGAACAGCGCTTCGGTCATCATCTGGGTGAAATTCGTGTTGAAGGCAACAAGCGGGCTTTCCCTCTGGGTCTCACATTGGCGCGTGAATTTGTAAAGCCGCGCTTCGCACTGGTCGGTGATGCCGCGCACGGTATTCACCCGATTGCCGGACAGGGACTGAATCTCGGTTTCCGCGATGCGGCTACGCTAGCACAGGTGATTGTTGATACCGAGCGCCTCGGCCTTGATATAGGTTCTTTTGCTGCACTCGAAAAATACCAGACATGGCGCCGCTTCGACACCGTGCAGATGGGCGTCAGCACCGATGTTCTGACCCGACTGTTTTCTAATGACAATCTGGCACTGCGCACCGTGCGCGATATCGGCCTCGGTCTTGTTGACCGCCTGCCGGTGATGAAAAACTATTTCATCAAACAGGCCGCAGGTTTCGGCAAGGAAAACCCGCGCTTGTTACAGGGTGAGGCGATCTGACAAAAATCTGCTTGGATTGCACTGGATAATAGGCACGTCAAAACTATTTCTTTTCATAGAGTCTCAGACACGGGATCAATTAGGAGAGAGACAATGAACCGAACTGCCACGGCCATCTGGAACGGCGACCTGAAAACCGGTACCGGAAAACTGACAACCCAGAGCACCGCACTCAATGAACTGCCTTACAGCTTTAAATCACGCACTGAAGATATACACGGCAATGCAGGCACCAATCCGGAAGAACTGATTGGTGCTGCCCATGCGGGTTGTTTTGCCATGATGCTGTCGTCCCTGCTTTCCACCAATGGCACCCCACCAACGGAATTACAGGCAACTGCGACCATCAGCACCGTGCCGAATGAAGGCGGCGGTTTTTCTATTGCCAAAAGCGATCTGACCTTGCGCGCACGTGTCGCCAATATTTCCGAAAATGATTTTCAGAAACTGGCCAAACAAGCCAAAGAAAATTGTCCAGTCTCCCGCGCTTTGAATGCGCTGGAAATCAATCTCACGGCCACATTGCTTTAAATCTGAGTACAATTAAAAAAGCCGCAGATTTGATCTGCGGCTTTTTTCTTTCAAGCGCATCCCGAAAAGTGTGAAGCGGTTTTCGGAATAAGATGTGCGTCAAATCATATAAAAAAGCGGTTCTATCGATTAGCATTAACTGTAACCGCTCTAAGCGGGCATGTGACAGACAACTTCGATAATATGCCCGTCCGGGTCTTTGACCTGCGCACTAAAATAGTCCGCATGATAATTCGGGCGTAAAACCGGTGCGCTGTGCTCAATACCGCCTGCACTGAGTGCTGCCTGATAAAAGCGCTCAACCTCGCCACGTGTACCTGCCAGAAATGCCAGATGCATTTGTCCCTGATAGGCAGAACCTTTTTGTGAGCCGATCCAGAATTCCGGCTTACCGTGACGACCATAACCCTGCCAGTTGCCGAATTCCGTGACAGCATCAATGCCCAGAGGCGCCAAAGCAGCAGAGTAAAAAGCCCGCGCTTTATCTTTATTGGTGACCATAAATCCGATCTGATCAAGCATAACGGCCTCCGCCAAAGATTACACAACTTATGCAAACACGAAACGCTGACAGCGCGTAAGAGTTGCAGACTAAAGCATAAAAATTTAAGCGCGCTTAATCAGGCAGATTTATGAAGCCACAAAAAAGGCACCGCGAACGGTGCCTTTTAGTTTTTTGGTTATTCGCCGTGATTATACGCGGCGCTCGACCATCATTTTCTTGATCTCGGCAATCGCCTTCGCAGGGTTCAGGCCTTTAGGGCATGTCTGCGCGCAGTTCATGATTGTGTGGCAGCGATAAAGACGGAACGGATCTTCGAGATTATCGAGACGTTCGCCTTTTGCTTCATCACGGGAATCAATCAACCAGCGATAAGCCTGCAGCAGCACGGCAGGACCGAGATAACGGTCGCCGTTCCACCAGTAGCTCGGGCACGAGGTCGAGCAGCAAGCGCACAAAATGCACTCATAAAGGCCGTCCAATTTGGCGCGGTCTTCATGGCTCTGCAGCCACTCTTTCTGCGGCTCAGGCGAAACCGTTTTCAGCCATGGCTCAATCGAGCGGTGCTGCGCATAGAAATGGCTCAGATCAGGCACCAGATCCTTCACAACCGGCATATGCGGCAGAGGATAGATCTTAACAGTGCCTTTGATATCTTCCATGCCTTTGGTGCATGCAAGCGTATTCGAACCATCAATATTCATGGCGCATGAGCCGCAAATACCTTCACGGCAGGAGCGGCGCAGCGTCAGCGTCGGATCAATCTTGTTCTTGATATACAGAAGTGCATCGAGAACCATCGGGCCGCAATCATCAAGATCGACATAAAATGTGTCGAGACGCGGGTTCTGACCGTCATCCGGCGACCAGCGGTAAATCTTGAATTCACGCAGGTTCGTTGCACCCGCAGGCTTGTCCCAGACTTTGCCGGGACGGATCTGCGAATTCTTGGGAAGTGCCAGTTCTACCATTGCTCTTTCCCCAATCCTTAGTAAACGCGCGCTTTAGGCGCAATTTTAGCGAGGCTGATACCACCGTCTTCTTCCTTGACCAGAGGGTCAAGATGAACAGGACGGCTGCCAAGCGTAACTGTGCCGTCTTCTGAGAGCCAGGACAGCGAATGCTTGCGCCAGTTCACGTCATCACGGTTCGGGAAATCCTCATGGGCATGGGCGCCACGGCTTTCCTTACGGGCTTCAGCGGCCACAACAGTGGTCATCGCATTGGCCATCAGGTTTTCCAGCTCCAATGTTTCCATCAGGTCGGAGTTCCAGATCAATGAGCGATCAGTCACTTTAATATCCGGCATTTCTTTCCAGATCGCGGCCATACGTTCACAACCCTGTTTCAGGGATTCTGAGGTACGGAATACAGCAGCATCTTCCTGCATGGTGCGCTGCATTTTTTCACGCAGAACAGCAGTCGGAGTGCCGCCGTCAGCAAAGCGCAGACGGTCGAAACGTTCCATGATCTTATCGCAGGCAGCGAGATTGAGATCAGGAATTTTTGCAGCACGGTCAATCACTTCACCGGCGCGGATTGCAGCCGCACGGCCGAATACCACGAGATCGATCAGCGAGTTTGAACCGAGACGGTTTGCACCATGCACGGACGCACAACCGGCTTCACCCACAGCCATCAGACCAGGCTGTACACGATCAGGATTGTCTTCCGTCGGGTTCAGCGCTTCGCCCCAATAGTTGGTCGGCACACCGCCCATATTGTAGTGAACTGTCGGCAGAACCGGAATCGGCTCTTTGGTCAGATCAACACCGGCAAAAATCTTGGCGCTTTCCGAAATACCCGGCAGACGCTCATGCAGAATTGCCGGATCAAGATGATCCAGATGCAGATAGATGTGATCTTTGTTCTTGCCAACGCCGCGGCCTTCACGGATCTCAATGGTCATGCAGCGGGACACAACGTCACGCGATGCCAGATCCTTGGCGGAAGGTGCATAACGCTCCATGAAGCGTTCGCCTTCAGAGTTCACAAGATAACCGCCCTCACCGCGTGCGCCTTCTGTAATCAGGCAGCCTGCGCCGTAAATACCGGTTGGGTGGAACTGAACGAATTCCATATCCTGCAGTGGCAGACCGGCACGTGCAACCATGCCGCCGCCGTCACCGGTGCAGGTATGGGCAGAGGTTGCCGAGAAATACGAACGACCGTAACCACCGGTGGCCAGAACGACCATTTTGGCGGAGAAACGGTGAATTGTACCGTCATCCAGATTCCATGCCACAACGCCGGTGCAAACACCGTCAGTCATAATCAGATCAAGCGCGAAATATTCAATGAAGAACTGCGCATTGTTCTTGAGTGACTGGCCGTAAAGCGTGTGCAGAATAGCGTGACCGGTACGGTCGGCAGCAGCACAGGTACGCTGAACCGGCGGACCATCACCGAAGTTCTGCATATGACCGCCGAATGGACGCTGATAGATTTTGCCTTCTTCAGTACGGGAGAACGGCACGCCGTAATGTTCCAGCTCATAAACCGCCGCAGGCGCTTCACGGGCCAGATATTCCATGGCGTCTGTATCACCGAGCCAGTCGGAGCCTTTAACAGTGTCATACATATGCCACTGCCAGCTGTCCGGACCCATATTAGAAAGCGAAGCAGCAATACCGCCCTGCGCTGCAACCGTATGGGAGCGCGTCGGGAAAACCTTGGTAATGCAGGCTGTTTTAAAGCCCTGCTCTGCCATACCCAGTGTTGCACGCAAGCCTGCACCACCGGCACCGACAACCACAACGTCAAATTTGTGGTCGACATAGGTATATTTGCTGCCGTTAGCAGCTGTGTCTTTAGTTGTTGCCATTTGGCCTATCAACCTCCGAAGCTGAGCTTGAGGATTGCAAATACACTCGCGCCGCCAACAACAATCGCAAAGAAGGTGTTGAGCATAACGCAAACAATCTTCAGGCCTTCGCCGTGAATATAATCTTCAATAATAACCTGCATGCCCAGACGCATGTGATAAACACCGGTCAGAACAAACAGTGCCATCACAATCGCGTTAAACGGATGGGCGATTGCAGCGCGGACTTCTGCATAATCTGCACCATTGAGGCAGATAATCAGGCCGATGAAGTAAATCACCAGCGGCACAAGTGCGACAGCACTCATACGCTGTGTCCAGAAATGGCCGGTGCCTTCCTTGGCGGAACCAAGGCCGCGAACCTTACCCAGAGGGGTGCGCATATCTTGCATATATCAGTCCTCTCAGCGCAGGCTGTAAGCCACAACCCAGATCAGGATTGTCGCAACAACTGAAAACACGACCGTGGCCCAGGCCATTTTGCTGGCAGTGTGTTTTTCAAGTCCTGCGCCCATATCCCAGATGAAATGGCGGATACCGCCTGCCAGATGCTGCATCAGAGCCCATGTGTAGCCGAACAGCACAAGGCGTCCAATCCACGAGCCGAACAGGCCGTTGACGAAATTAAAGCAATCTTCACTGACCGCTGCGGAAATCAGCCATACGGCAAGCAATACGGTGCCGAAATAGAGTGCGCCGCCGGTAATGCGGTGAATGATCGACGTTGTCATGGTAATTGCCGGTTTATAAATCGACAAATGCGGTGACAGCGGGCGCTGGCTTTTGACTATTGGTCTTGTTGTCATAGCTATCCTGGTAAATGTTACCGATAAACAGGCCTTGCTAAACATGCCGCTATACCGGCAAAATCTATGGTCTGTTCATGCCCAACAGAGTCTATATCTATGATGAACCTGCGCCCAGCATAGATATAAACTCTGTCATTTTAACATGCTGCGCAATTCTTGAAGCTTCACAGGCTCAGGAGCCGCGCAGTAGAGCGAATACGGCCAAGATCGTTTAAAGGACGACCATGTTAGGGCTTATCTACTGCGCTTTTGTCACCACGTCAAAGTCACAACCATGCGACCAGCCATGCAATTAGTCGCACCTGAGCAGAGAGATGACGTTTTAAACGGTTTTATGCGGCCTATTACCGGACATCCGCGATAAAAATAAAATCCGGCGGCGTTTAAATTGTCCTGATTATGAGCCGCCGGACAGTGTTTCAACAGGTTTACTGGAGATGTGGTGCAAAACGAATCACAAAACTGCTCCAGTCCGCTGTGGCCGCGACCTGTTCATACAGCTTGCGGCCATCTTCCGGCTGACGCGGTGCATTGAGTGCCAGCTTGCTCCATGAGCGCTCTTCGGCCTTATCAGCCAGCACATCAATCAAAGCCTTGGCGATACCTTTTTTGCGGTGCTCGTGATGGACGTAAATATGGTCCACCTGCCCTGCGCGCATGCCCGATACCGGCTCCGGCAGATCATAGAAAATCACAAAGCCGACCAGTACGCCATCAAGCCGCGCACCGAGCAATTCAGCACTGCGATCCTGCAACAGCTTTTCCGCATAATATTCATCCGGACGGCGCGGTGCACCGCGCTTCAGCGCCTGCGCATAATCGGCCAGCAAAGGCGCAAGTTCACGGGCATCACGTAAGTGAAGCAATGAAATATCAATAGCGTGATCCTGTGTCATGATGCCTTCCCTTTTGGCGAATAAGAACTAGTGGTCTGATTCCGACATTTGCATTCCGTGGGGTATTGTGCAGAGCAAATGTCGGAATCAAAAAGACCACTAAAGACTATATAAAACTAGTGGATTTTTTGAATTTGACGTTTGGAGCAGCGCTTGTGTCAGTCGGCAGCCAAACGTCAAATTCAATCCACTAGAGTAGCTGCTTCGTTAGAAAAAACCAGCCTAATCAATGCTGTTTTAGCTGAAAAGAAAAACCCGCCCATTGATCTTACGCAATGAGCGGGTTTTTTTTAAAAGCTGAAAAACTTAGTTCCAGTCGCGGATATCAACAAAGTGTCCCGCCACGGCTGCGGCGGCGGCCATTGCAGGCGACACCAGATGAGTACGGCCTTTAAAGCCCTGACGACCTTCAAAGTTACGGTTTGAAGTGGATGCACAACGCTCACCCGGCTTCAGACGGTCATCATTCATTGCCAGACACATCGAGCAGCCCGGCTCACGCCAGTCAAAGCCTGCTTCGATGAAAATCTTGTCCAGACCTTCAGCTTCAGCCATTTCTTTTACAAGGCCGGAACCCGGAACAATCATCGCATTGACAGTGGAGGCAACTTTTTTACCTTCAACCATGCGTGCAGCATCGCGCAGATCTTCAATACGGCCATTGGTGCAGGAGCCGATAAAGACGCGATCAATCGCAATATCGGTGATCTTGGTGCCAGGCTTCAGATCCATATATTCGAGCGCACGCCACTTTGATGAACGCTTGGTATCATCCTGAATGTCATCAGGGTTAGGCACCACATCGGTCACGAAAACCACGTCCTCCGGCGAAGAACCCCATGTGACAACCGGTGAGATTTCAGCGGCATCAAGAGTCACAATCTTATCGAAATGCGCACCTTCATCTGTGCTCAGGGTCTGCCAATAAGCCATAGCCTGTTCAAGCTGTTCGCCTTTTGGCGCGCGCGGTTTGCCACGGATATAATCAAAAGTCGTCTGATCCGGTGCGATCAGACCGGCGCGTGCACCGCCTTCAATCGACATATTACAGACCGTCATACGGCCTTCCATAGTCAAAGAAGTGATTGCATCACCGGCATATTCAATCACATAACCGGTACCACCGGCGGTGCCGATTTTACCGATGATCGCCAGTGTAATGTCTTTAGCGGTTACACCTGCTGCCAGCTTACCATCCACACGCACCAGCATGTTTTTAGCTTTTTTCTGGATCAGGGTCTGGGTGGCCAGTACGTGTTCCACTTCGGACGTACCGATACCATGCGCTAACGAGCCAAAAGCACCGTGGGTTGATGTGTGGCTGTCACCGCAAACAATGGTCATGCCCGGCAGCGTGAAACCCTGTTCAGGACCAACAATATGCACAACGCCCTGACGCTTATCGCGCTCGGAATAATATTCAACGCCGAACTCGGCCGCATTTTTGGCCAGAGCTTCAACCTGAATACGGCTTTCTTCATTCTTGATGCCGTTGATACGATCTGCCGATGTCGGCACGTTATGATCAACAACAGCCAGTGTGCGTTCCGGATGACGCACTTTACGGCCAGCCATACGCAGACCTTCAAAAGCCTGAGGGCTGGTCACTTCATGCACAAGATGGCGATCAATATAAAGCAGGCAGGTACCGTCATCCTGCTGATCTACCAGATGATCGTCCCAGATCTTGTCATAGAGTGTACGCGGCGCGCTCATGGCTCTTAGTATCCTTTGCAAGCGTTCTGCAGCCATTACCTCCCGGCAATCACAGGACCACAGAACCGATATGATTATGGTTCATATGCACCCGCTATGCGATTTCGTCAAGAAATGACAAGCGGAACAGGGTGTCGCAGCAAGATTATTACCCAAGCGGCATTTAATCTTTGCAAATAGAAAAAGGGCGACCCTGAGGCCGCCCTTATCCCTGGAAATTTTATAATCGCAGAAAGATGCAGAAAATTATTCTGCAGCTGCCTTGGCAGCAGCATCACGCTCAGCAGCGCGCTTGTCTGCTTCACGTTCAGCTTTCGAACGATTGTCTTTTTTCTCAACGATACGGGCAGCCTTACCGGTAAGACCACGAAGGTAGTAAAGTTTCGCACGACGGACTTTACCGCGACGAACAACTTCAACGCCTTCAACCAGCGGAGAATAAACAGGGAATACGCGCTCTACGCCTTCGCCGTAAGAAATCTTACGAACGGTGAAGCTTTCCTGCAGACCTGCGCCCGAACGGCCGATGCAAACGCCTTCGTAAGCCTGTACACGGGTACGTGTACCTTCAGTTACGCGTACGAGAACGCGAACTGTATCACCGGCGTCGAAATCTGGCAGAACGCGCTTTTCAGCAATCTTTGCAATCTGTTCAGCTTCAAGCTGCTTAATAATGTTCATAGTTTTAATCCTTCTGATTCTTCTCGAACAGTCAGAGCGCTATCACTTGCAAAACAGTCTTTGCCGTCATGCTATGCCGTTAAGGCAGGAGCGGTTTCACTACTCATTGATTTCAGGTCAACGAAAATCGGATTTCAGGAAATCCCGAAATGTGAGGCGGCAATACACCATTACCGCCCGTGAATCAACTCAACTCTGCAAGAAGTTCTGATTCAGTTGCGACCGATCCGTCCCAAATGCGTATCCTGAAAAGAAGACGCATATTTCAGCCCGTAGCCCAGCATCCGGTCAAAAGCGATATGCGCAGTCCAGATCAGCACATAAGGCCACAACCATTGCTGCCCTGACACATACATCAGCAGGCCAAGCGCGGCCACACTCAGAAAACTGTGACCGGCATTATAGACCAGCGCACCAATATGGTTGCCAAATACATAGCCTGCCATAGTAATGTCAGGCACCAGAAACAACAGCGCAAACCACCACCAGCCCTCACCGCTTTGCGCATAAAACCCCAGAGCAATCAGCAAAATAGCTGCATATTCCGCACGTCTCAGAATCTGCATTATTTACTCCTGTTCTGATAGGCCTCCCACAAATCGGGACGGCGCTCGCGGGTAATGCGTTTGGCTTCTTCCAACCGCCATTGATCGACAGCCTTATGATTACCGGAAGTCAGCACAGCGGGAATAGAGCGCCCTTCCCATTCCTGCGGGCGGGTATAATGCGGATGCTCAAGCAGGCCGGTTTCAAAACTCTCGGTCTCACCGGATTCATGATTGCCCATCACACCCGGAATCAGGCGGACAATCGCATCAAGCAGCACCAGCGCACCGGTTTCACCGCCGGAGAGAATATAATCGCCGACTGATACTTCCATCAGGTTGCGTGCTTCAATAACCCGTTCATCCACGCCTTCAAAACGACCGCAGAGAATCACTGCACCCTCGCCGCTCGCCAGTTCGCGCACCAGATCCTGTGTCAGCGGCCTTCCCCGCGGGCTCATCAGAATACGCGGGCGGTTATCCTGTTCTAGGCTATCAAGCGCACGCGCCACAACATCCGGCTTCATCACCATACCGGCACTGCCGCCAGCCGGCGTGTCATCAACCATCCGGTGTTTATCGAGCGCAAAATCTCTGATCTGGACGGTTTCAAGCTGCCATTTATCATCGCGCAAGGCGCGGCCTGCAAGCGCAGCGCCCAAAGGCCCCGGAAACATCTCAGGATAAAGGGTCAGGACAGATGCTTTGAAACTCATTACCGCGCCCATCCGTCATCATCAGTCTCAGGTGCCTCAGGCTCATCGCCCTCTTCATCCGCAGAGGTTGAACCATCATCAACAAGACCTGCCGCCAGCGGATCAATCAGAATCGCGCCTTCTTCCATCAGGATTTCCGGTACAGAAGTCAGTGTGAACGGGATCATAACCGGCTTTTTGCCGCTTTCTTTGATTTCCAGCACATCACCGCCACCGAAATTAAACACGGCAGAGACTTTACCATAGGACACGCCTGCGCTGTCGCGCACGGCAAGGCCGATCAGATCGGTGTAATAAAATTCGTCCTCATCAAGATCCTGCGGCAGCTGCGCATGATCGACATAGAGCTCTTTACCATTCAGCGCTTCCGCCGCATTGCGATCCTCAACACCGGCAAAGCGCACCACGACCACAGTTTTGCTCGGGCGGATCGACAGCACTTCATAGCTTTTACCGGACGCATCATAAAGCAGACCATAGGAGCCCAGATCCATAGGGTCGCCCGTATAGGTTTTAACGCGCACTTCCCCTTTGATGCCATGGGCAGCGCCGATAACGGCGAGCTGAACCGGATTATCAAGATTTGCAACCCGCACCGGACTGCCTTTTTTCTGAGAAGACATGAAAAACCTTAAACTGTGGTGGCAACGGTTCCGTAACCTCGCCGTGAGAAACTCTATTTTTATTAAGATAACCGGATTACAGATTCAATCCATGCAAACGGCCAAAACAGAAACCTCAAAAGCAGAATTTCTGATTATCGCTGCGCCCGACCTCAATCAGGCGCGTCAGGACTGGCTTGGCAGCTTAACCAACAGCCGCAGACTGGCCGCCCATACGCTGGATGCCTATGAGCGCGATACCCGTCAGTTTCTGCAATTCATGACCGGCCATCTGGGCACACCACCGGCTTTGAAAGATGTCTCGAATTTACGCATTGCAGATTTGCGCTCCTATCTGGCCTCACGCCGTAATGACGGCGCAGGCGCCCGCACTCTCGGGCGCGGTCTTGCCGGTGTCCGCTCGTTGCTGCGATACTTGGAAAAGCAAGGACTGGCAAATGCAGCCGGTGCCAGTGCCATTCGTGCCCCGCGCCAGCCGAAATCTCTGCCCAAACCTTTGTCGGCTGATGCAGCTTTGCGGGTTGTCAACACACAGCAACAGCTGGCGGAAGAGCCATGGATTGCCGCACGCAATGCCGCTGTGCTTACTTTACTCTATGGCTGCGGCTTGCGTATTTCCGAAGCCCTTGGCCTGACACCGGATGCGGTAGCTGATACAACTGCCCGTTCGCTTACAATTCAGGGTAAAGGCGGCAAAAGCCGTCTTGTACCGCTGCTGCCTGCGGTTCATCAGGCAATTGCCGAATATCGCCGCCTCTGCCCCTTTCATTTGAACGGCACTACACCACTGTTTCGCGGTGCTAAAGGTGGTGCACTCCATGCCGGTATCATCCAGCGCGAAATGCAGAAAATGCGCTCCGCGCTAAACCTGCCGGAAACTGCAACACCCCATGCTTTGCGGCATTCTTTTGCCACCCATCTTCTGGCGCGCGGCGGCGATCTGCGCACCATTCAGGAACTGCTTGGCCATGCCAGCCTTTCCACTACACAGGTCTATACCGGCGTGGATACCGATCGCCTGCTAGAAATTTACGACAAAGCACACCCCCGTGCGCATCCTTAAGCACCATCAATAGCGGCAGAAAATCTCCGATCTTTCTTGACAAGCCGCAGATCAGCAGCGATTGACTTTACTCAAGTGTTTCAAATGGAAGCACCGTCACGAGAAGAAGACGATGCCGAACCCAAATAAAAAAGCTGACCAGACGCATTTGCGCAGTCAGGCCGATGAAATTAAAGCCCTCCTGAACCAGCGCCCTGTGGTGCTTGTCGGACTTATGGGAGCAGGAAAATCCACCATCGGCAAGAAAATGGCCGCAATGCTGGATTTGCCGTTTTTCGATCTCGATACGGAAATCGAAAATGTCTCCCGTATGAGCGTTACTGAATTATTTGCCTCCTATGGCGAGCCGGAATTCCGCGATCTTGAACGCCGTGTTATGCAGCGCCTGCTGGAAGGCGGATCAATGATCCTCGCAACCGGCGGCGGCGCTTTCATGAATGAACAGACCCGCGAGAATATTGCTTCTGCCGGTATTTCCGTCTGGCTCAATGCGGAACTGGATGTGCTGATGGAGCGCGTTTTACGCCGTCAGGATCGTCCGCTTTTGAAAAATGACGATCCGCGTGCAGTGATGCAGAAGCTGATGACCGAACGTTATCCGGTCTATGCCACAGCTGATCTGAGCATCATCTCCCGCGATGAAAAACGTGAAGTGATTGCACAGGAAGTCATCACCTTGCTGCTCGATCATTTACGCAAGACCGAACCAATCCAAGACTAAATCATAATCACGAGTATCTCCCATGACATCTACCGGACATGTTGCAACCGAAACCGTTCATGTATCACTGGGAGACCGCTCTTATGACATTCTGATCGGCAGCGGTCTGATTGCCCGCGCCGGTCAGGAAATTGCTGCACGTCTGCCGGGCATCCGTGCGGCTGTGGTCACCGATGAAAATCTTGCCAAGCTGCATCTGCCGTCGCTGCTCGACGCATTGGAAGCCGCCGGTATTAATGCGACACCGGTTGTGGTTGCAGCCGGTGAAAAATCCAAAGGCTTTGCCACGCTTGAAACTGTGACCAATGACATTCTCAAAGCCCGTCTCGAGCGCGGTGATGCTGTTATTGCTCTGGGCGGCGGTGTGATCGGTGATCTCGCCGGTTTCGTTGCCGGTATTGTTCGCCGTGGCATGAATTTCATCCAGATTCCGACTTCATTGCTGGCGCAGGTTGATTCTTCTGTCGGTGGCAAAACCGGCATCAACACCGCTTACGGTAAAAATCTTGTCGGCGTTTTCAATCAACCGCAACTGGTGCTGGCCGATACGGATATTCTCGACACGCTGAGCAAGCGTGAATTCGCTGCCGGTTATGCAGAAGTTGCCAAATATGGTCTGATTGACCAGCCGGAATTTTTCGAATGGCTGGAAAATAACTGGCAGGATGTCTTTGCAGGCGGTGCTGCACGCCAGCAGGCCATTGCTACCTCCTGCCGCGCCAAGGCAGCCGTTGTTGCCCGCGATGAGCGTGAAACCGGCGATCGTGCCTTGCTCAATCTCGGCCATACATTCGGCCACGCATTGGAAACTGCCACCAATTATGATTCCTCACGCCTTGTGCATGGTGAAGCCGTTGCCATCGGCATGGTACTGGCGCATCAATTCTCTGCACGTCTCGGTCTGATTTCAGAAGATATTGCTGTGCGGGTAGAAAAGCATTTGAAAGCTGTCGGCCTGCCGGTTTCCATGAAAGAGATTGCCGGACTGCCTTCCGCAGATGTGCTGATGTCTTATATTGCACAGGACAAGAAAGTGTCGCGCGGTTCGCTGACTTTCATCCTGACCCGTGGTCTTGGCCAGTCTTTCATCGCCAAAGATGTGAATGCGGCTGATGTAGAGGCTTTCCTGCAGGAAAAACTGGCTTAAAACTCCGTATCATCAATTTAAAAAACCGGTCGCAAATGAGTTTTGCGGCCGGTTTTTGTTTAAGCCTTTATGGCTTGTGGCACACAATGCCGACGAGCCGCCGCACCAGTGGCAGCACCAGCAACAATACCGGAAACGCCACGATCCACGACAAGCCCCATGCGGGCATCCAGTGCGATAAAAGATCAGCCCTGAACCCGAGGTTTTTTAGCGTCGCAATCAGAGACACAACAAAAGTCATCAGGACAGAGAGAATAAAAGGCATCACAACCGGAATGTAACGTGCCGGAAGCTTCGGAAAAGCAGGAACAGATTTGGAAGATTGCATAATCATTTCCGTAAATTTGCGGTCTTACACATCAGCACATCCCTCCCGCCCGAGACAGGAGCTTGTCCGGTGTAAGACCGGCATGGATGCGTTGCTTAACGTTAAACGCTTACGGAAGAGCCAAAAGCTCACTGCTGCCTCATAACAGCAGATGACAAAGGAAACAAGTAACCGGAAGTCTGCGGTTACTTGTTTTGAATAATCAGGCCGGTTTGCGGGTACGGCGGGTCGGCTCCCCCGGTGCGCTCGGTTCCAGCGCAATCGCATGCAGACCGCTCTGCAATTCTTCATCCAGCTGCGCATTGATCGCACGATGACGGTCAACGCGGCTCAAACCTGTAAAAGCCTCTGCCACAATTATAACGCGGTAATGTGTTTCACCGGTACCGTCGAACACTTCCTCATGACCGCCGTCTGTGTGATGATGACCGGCATGAAGATGACTTTCATTGATGACATCAAGCAACACAGGCTGAAAAGCCTCAGATAGTTTTGCGGTAATCCGTTCTTGACGCGTCAAAGGAATAGACATTCTGCTCTCCTGCCCCCATATAGGGACTATGTTATGTGCATGCGTTACCATTCCGGTATACATAATGCAGCTAAATCCCGATTTCACGTCCGCTTCGACTCTCGGCCCCGCAGGGTTCGGTCATGCGTCGTGAAATGTCAATTCTTGTATCATCAGATCTGACCCCGTAATATTGATATCATGGCAACGAATTCAAAATTTTTTGACAGCATCCGTATCCGTTCCCGCAAGGAAGACAAAAAACCGGCTGGCCCGCAGTGCCAGTGGGAAGGATGCGAAGAAACCGGAACACACAAAGCGCCTGCGGGCGGTGCGCGTGAAGGTCTTTATCTGCACTTCTGTCTGGATCACGTCCGCGAATATAATAAAAACTTCAATGCTTTCTCCGGTCTTAGCGATGAGGAAATCGCCAAGTTCCAGAAGAATGCAGCCGTTGGTGACCGTCCGACATGGACAACTACCAAAAACTCCACTTCGCGCCAGTCAGCCCCGCAATTTGCCCGTATGCGTTCAGGCACTGCAGCCTATCACAACAAGATCCGTGATCCGCTGAACCTCTTTGAACAAACACGCGCCCGTGCGGAAGCGGCAACCCCGACCAGACGCCCGCGTCCGCTCGAATCCAAGGCTTTTGCGACCCTGGGCATTGCGGCAAATTCGACCAGTGACGCGATCAAATCGCGCTATAAAGAGCTGGTAAAGCAGCATCATCCGGATGCCAATGGCGGCGATCGCGGTTCGGAAGAACGTTTCCGCGAAGTTGTGCAAGCTTATCAATTGCTAAAGACCGCAGGTTTTTGCTAAACAGGCAAAGACTAAAGCATGCTGCCCGAAAACGGATACCGGTTTTGGGTGAAAGACATGCGGTAAAACAAAGATTATTTGCAGGGAACAAAGGGAATTTACGGAAGCAAAAAACTTTCGTTCCCTGTTAACCTGCCGAAACAACTACACCGGCACAGCACTTCAGACAGTTTCAGCAAAAACCGGAACTGTTTGTGCCGGAAGAACTGAGCCAAGACGAACAGAAAGCGATAGAGGGGTTTTCCGCTGCAGGAAAAGGGAAAGGCTCTCTGAACATATGATGATACAGCGGCATGCAGGCGCCGCTCAGGAGGCATGATGAGCAAGGTTGATCTCGACATAAACAATATGCCGGACACAACTGTATCGGTGCGTGACGTGTTCGGGATTGATTCCGATATGATCGTGCCCGCTTACAGCAAAAAAGATCCGCATGTACCGGATGCAGATCCGGATTACATTTTTGACCGCCAGACAACCTTGGCGATTCTCGCCGGCTTTGCCTATAACCGCCGCGTTATGGTTTCCGGCTACCACGGCACCGGTAAATCCACCCATATTGAACAGGTTGCTGCCCGTCTGAACTGGCCTTGCGTTCGCGTCAATCTCGACAGCCATGTCAGCCGTATTGATCTGATCGGTAAAGATGCCATCGTCGTCAAAGACGGTATGCAGGTTACCGAATTTAAAGACGGTATTCTGCCATGGGCCTATCAGAACAATGTTGCTCTGGTTTTCGACGAATATGATGCCGGTCGTCCGGACGTGATGTTCGTTATCCAGCGTGTTCTGGAATCGTCCGGCCGTCTGACCCTGCTCGATCAGAGCCGCGTTATCAATCCGCATCCGGCATTCCGCATGTTTGCAACCGCGAACACTGTCGGTCTCGGTGACACCACTGGTCTTTACCACGGCACCCAGCAGATCAATCAGGCGCAGATGGACCGTTGGTCGATCGTCACCACGCTGAACTATCTGCCGCATGACAATGAAGTTGAGATCATTCTCGCCAAGTCCAAGCATTACCAGAATGCGGAAGGCCGTGAGATCGTCTCGAAAATGGTTCGCGTTGCAGATATGACCCGTCAGGCTTTCATCAATGGCGACCTGTCGACCGTTATGAGCCCGCGTACTGTGATTACATGGTCTGAAAATGCCAATATTTTCACCGATGTCGGCTTTGCATTCCGCTTAACCTTCCTGAACAAATGCGACGAGCTGGAGCGCCCGATTGTTGCTGAGTTCTACCAGCGTGCTTTCGGACAGGAACTGCCTGAATCCGCAGTTAATGTCGTGCTTGCATAAAACGCACAAAGCGTCCCTGTCATCACAGGGGCGCTCTCGCTTCATTAAGACAGCGAAACAAGGTTAAGTTCTTCTGATATAAGGCAGTTTCATCATGGCAGGCCCCGGCGATAACACACGCGAACGTCCTAAAGGTCCGGTCGATTCCGAACCTTTCAAACGCGCGGTCACAGCCTGTGTGCGTGCAATCGCCGGCAGCAATGAATTTGAGGTCGGCTTCAGCCATGACCGTCCGGCACTGACCGGCAATCATGCCCGTCTGCCGGATCTGCCAAAGCGCCCGACTGCAGAAGATATTTCCATCATCCGTGGTCTTGGTGACTCGATGGCGCTGCGTCATGCACGTCATGATCCGCGCATTCATGCGCAGCTTGCACCGCAGGGGAGTCAAGCCCGCGCTATTTATGACGCCGTAGAACAGGCCCGCGTTGAAGCGATCGGCGCTCTGGCTATGGAAGGCGTGGCAAGCAATCTGTCGGCCATGCTGGCTGACAAATACAGCCGTGCAAATTATTCCGCGATTACCTCGCGTGATGATGCGCCGATTGAAGAAGCTATCTCCCTTCTGGTTCGTGAGAAACTCACCGGCTACCGTCCGCCTGTACAGGCGGGCAATGTGGTTGAGCTGTGGCGCGACTGGATTGAAGACAAAATCGGCGACCGCCTTGAAACGCTCAGTGACCGTCTGAACAGCCAGCAGGATTATGCCCGCCTGGTGCGTGAAATGCTGGTTGCACTGGATATGGCTGAAGAACTGGCCGAACCATCCGAGAGCGACGACGAGGAAAGTCAACAGGAAGAACAGGCTGATCCGGAAGAATCGCAGGAAGGTGCATCAGAAGAAGATGCAGAAAACCAGTCCGGCGACGGCGACAGTTCTGAAGATACCAATGATGACCGTGAGCGCGGCGATCTTGAAGCTGAAGATGCCGCCTATGAAGATGCTGATGACGGTGAAGAGGAAGATGCGGAAACACCGGGCGAAGCGCGCCGGTCTAACCAGCCGTTTTCCGATTTCGACAAGCATCATGACTATAAAGTTTTCACCCGTGAATTTGACGAGATCGTAGAAGCAACCGATCTCTGCGATGATGCGGAACTGGATCGTCTGCGTGGTTTCCTCGACAAGCAGCTTGCGAATTTGCAAGGCGTGGTCGGACGTCTCGCCAACCGACTGCAGCGCCGTCTGATGGCGCAGCAAAACCGCTCATGGCTGTTTGATCTGGAAGAAGGTCATCTCGACAGCGCCAAGCTGGTGCGTGTGGTGATTGACCCGACTCAGCCGCTGTCTTTCAAAACCGAACGCGATACCAATTTTCGCGATACGGTTGTGAGCCTGATTATCGACAATTCCGGCTCGATGCGCGGACGCCCGATTACTGTGGCTGCCACCTGCGCCGATATTCTGGCACGTACGCTGGAGCGTTGCGGTGTGAAGGTTGAGATTCTCGGCTTTACCACCAAAGCGTGGAAAGGCGGCCAGTCCCGTGAGGCATGGCTCGATCGCGGCAAACCTGCCCAGCCGGGTCGCCTCAATGATCTGCGCCACATTGTTTATAAAGGCGCTGATGCCCCCTGGCGTCGCGCACGACGCAATCTCGGCTTGATGATGCGTGAAGGCTTGCTGAAAGAGAATATCGACGGTGAAGCGCTGATGTGGGCGCATAACCGTCTGCTCGGCCGTCCTGAACAGCGCAAAATCCTGATGGTGATTTCTGATGGTGCGCCGGTTGATGATTCGACCCTGTCGGTTAATCCGGGCAATTATCTGGAACGTCATTTGCGCGCCGTGATTGATGAAATCGAAAACCGCTCACCGATTGAGCTGATTGCGATTGGTATCGGCCACGATGTGACCCGCTACTATCAGCGCGCGGTGACCATTGTTGACGCGGAAGAACTGGCCGGTGCGATGACCGAGCAGCTCGCCTCGCTGTTTGACGATCAGGATCAGCCGAAAGGCCGGACAGCACGGCGCTGATTTGCAAAGCTGAATAAAAAAGCCTCCCGAGGATGATCTCTTCGGGAGGCTTTTTTGATATGCATGTTCTGCAGGTGCTTACCGGATAGCCGGTTTTGCAGCGTCGGATTTACCTGCACCATAAATAGACGGGGCAAACAGTGCCAGAATCGCTCCGTAAGGCACCAGCATCACCACACTCATCAAAACCTTGATACCAAAGTCACCAAGCGCCAGAGACAGCCACAGCGGCATTGCAAGGCCAAACCACTGCACCTGATCGGTCATAGAGCTGTCAGCCAGCCCGAAAGCCGTATCAAGCATGCTGAACGGTGCCGCAAAAGCCAGCGAGAAGAACAGGATCGTATCCAGCACAGAACCGCAAAGCGCTGCCGCCAGCGGTGCTTTCCACCAGCGCAAACGACGCAAACGGCTGAACACACTGATATCCAGCAATTGTGCGAACAGGAACGCACTTCCTGAGGCCACAGCAAGGCGCGGGCTTGCAAGCCAGATCGACATGATAACACCCAGCGCAAAACCGGCATAAACGACCTGACGGGCGCGCTGCGGGCCAAAGCGGCGGTTGGTCAGATCATTGACCAGAAAGGCGAACGGATAAGTGAATGCGCCATAGGTAAGAATATTCTGCAAGCCGAAATAATGAACCGGATATTGCACAAGGATATTGGAGGCGGCGACAGCCGCACACATGGCCAGAACGGGAAAAATCAACGCTTTAATAGCGGAACTATGCTGTAGAGGCATTTTTTTATCCTGGGTAATGGAACCAGCAAAAAGGCCGGACGAACCGGCCTTTAGCAAAACTAAATTCAGCCGTGAAAGCTATTAAGCAGCAACTTCGGCCAGTTTCTTGGCAACCTGACGCTTCAGCAGACGTGCGCGCTGTGACAGTTCATTGTCAGAAGCTTTCGCAAGGAATGCATCCAGACCACCGCGATGCTCAACAGTACGCAGCGCATGCGCAGTAACACGCAGACGGTAGCTCTGGCCCATTGCATCGGACATCAGGGTTACATTGCAAAGATTTGGCAAATAACGGCGACGCGACTTGTTGTTCGCATGGCTTACATTGTTGCCGTAGAGGACCGCTTTACCGGTCAGTTCACAAGCGCGGGACATTGGTCTCACCTTCAAAATTCTGTTTCAGGCCCCGGCACAAATATCCGATACCGTCTTCGCTACTATCATAATCAATCCGTGATTGATATGTCGCGGCGCGCAATATCGGACAGCGGCCCATTGGGAAAGTCGGGTTTCTATAGTGAAAGCAGCCCTTCCCGTCAAGCCGTTTCAAGCTGATTACGGGTTCAATTGCAGGAATGACAAGGAATTGACTGTCATTGACTGCATTTTGCCGCTTTTATCATACAAATAGCGGGCATAAAAGTCACCAGTTCTGCATTTTCAGACTGGGTGCTGCACATTATCCGCTCAGGTGAGTCTCAGGGAGATCTGAATGATGTTTACGGACAAGGCTGCAAGAATCCATACCGCAACCGGTCAGAACCGGATATTTGCAGCAGCAATTCTCTCTGCCCTCTCCGTGATGCCCGCTACCGCTTTTGCCGCTGATTCCGGCTACCGTACGGAATATGGTATTTCCGTTTTCGGCATAACAATCGCGCGTTCCGAATTGAACACCAGAATCACGAATAATGCTTACGCACTCGACGGAAGTTTTCACAGCTCCGGTGTTGCCCGTATTTTTGACAGTACCAAAGGCTCCATCACTATTAATGGCAATATGCGCAAGCAAGGTGCTGCTGCCGCTGTTCAGCCCGTTTCTTATCTCACCACCTATCGCAGCGGTAAAAAACACAAGCGCACAGCCATCAGCTTCAAAAACGGCTCGGTCAGTGCTTTCGACAATCAGCCGCCGATCCGGAAAAACGATCCGTGGGTGGAAACCCGCCCCGATGATCTGAAAGCAGTCTTTGATCCGATCAGCGCGATGATGATTACCAGCCCCACTGCCGCAGCAGTCTGCAACCGGACATTACAGATCTTTGACGGGCAGACACGCGCGCAGATCCGGTTAAGTCCGGCAGGAACTGAAGCCTTTTCGATCAAAGGTTTCGACGGCACTGCAATCACCTGCAATGCTAAATTTGTCCCTGTCTCCGGCTATGAAAAAGACAAGAAATCCGTGCGCTATCTGGCGGACAAAAGCAAAATCACTATCAGCTTTGCCTCGCTGAATACGGATAAACAGGGTGCGGGAATTTACGCCCCTGTGGCCGCCAGTGTCGGCACACAGATCGGCACGGTTAAAGTCCGCGCAACACGTTTCGAGCAGACGAAATGATCAGCAATATGCCCAGAGGGTCAATTATTCGCCCAACAGCTTATGGATACGATCAATATATTGTTTGCCGAAAGTGATATGCGCCGGATTGATGCCTTTTAATTCATCAACAAGCTGCTCTTCATTTTCAGATTCCACAGCGCTTACACTGCTGACCAGAGCGAAATAGCCGTAAATATAATCCTGCGCGGTCAGGCCGTGTTTTTCGAGCACAGCCATCACTTTCGGCTGCTTTTCAATGCGGGCAGCCAGCGCCTTTGGTGAATGATCGCCTGTACCGGCCTCATCATCACCGCTGCCGGACATATCCATAGTGTTGAGTTCGGCCTGTGCGGCTTCCATCTTGGTCAGAAATTTCTCATCAAGCGGATAATTATTCACTTCCACCGGTACTTCCGGTTTGGCCACTTCCGAAAAGCTCTGCGCAAATGCCGCATGACCGGTCAAAGGCATAACAGCGAAAAAACCCGCTGCGAGAAAAGAACCGGCGATAAATGTAACAGCCGGACGGCAGAACAGACAAACCATACTATACCTTTGCCTCAAACGGCTTTTGTCAAAAATGATCTTTGCGTTTACGCAGTTCCGCAAAAACCTGCAACTCGCTGGCATCTTCCATCCCAAGCTGTTTGCGCACTGCACTGTCATGCACGCGCAAGAACGGATTGGTGGCCATTTCCAGCCCGATACTGGTTGGCAGGGTCGGCAGACCTTCCGCCCGCAGCCGCTCAATCTCACGACCGCGCTCTTTCAATGCCGGATTGGTACCGTCAACATCGAGCGCGAAACGCAGATTATTCAGCGTATATTCGTGCCCGCAATAGACTTTTGTATCGACCGGCAGCAAAGCCAGCTTTTGCAGCGATGCATACATATCTGCCGGTGTGCCTTCAAAAAGGCGGCCGCAACCCAGCGCGAATAATGTATCGCCCGTAAAAGCAACTTTTGCCTGCGGCAGATAATAGCTCACCTCTCCGGCCGTATGACCGGGTGTAGAAATCACCTGCACTTCAAACGAGCCGAATTGAAACTTGTCACCGTCTTTCACGCCACGATCCGCACCCGGAATCTTTTCCGCTGCGGGTCCTGTGATCTGTGCACCATAGATGCGTTTCAATGCTTCATTCGCATCGACATGATCGAGATGATGATGGGTCGTAAAAATATAATCGAGCTTCCAGCCGCGACGCGCCAAAGCCGAACGGATTGCCAGTTCTTCCGGCGCATCAATTGATGCTGTCAGCCCCGTTTCCGGATCATGAATCAGAACGCCGAAATTATCTTCGCGACAATAGAACTGTTCAATTTCAAGACGAGCCATCCGTTTCGCTCCCGATTATTTTTTATCCGCCGATGCTGCGTCATCTTCTGTGCCCCACGGCACCAGAGAATGTTTTTTAATCAATGGCAGCTGGAACATTGTAAAAGCAATAGTCAGCGGCATGACGCCCCACACTTTGAATGTGACCCATGTATCGGTCGGGAAATTCCGCCATACAACTTCATTAATCACAGCCAGCACGAAGAAAAACAAACCCCAGCGCAATGTCAGCTTACGCCAGCCTTCGGCATCCAGCTTGAAAGCCTGATCGAAGACATAGCCGAGCAAAGCTTTGCCAAACAGCAGACCGCCCAGCAGAATCGCACCGAACAGGCTGTTAACAATGGTTGGTTTCATTTTTATGAAAGTATCATTGTGCAGCCACAGGGTCAGCGCGCCGAAAACCAGCACCACAATACCCGAAACCAACGGCATGATCGGCAGGCTGCGTGTCATGATCCATGATACAACCAGCGCAATCACAGTGGCGGCCATAAACAAGGCAGTTGCAATAAAAATCGGCTGACCGATCTGTGCCAGAACCGGAAAACGCTCAACCAGCCACTCACCGCGCGAATTGGCAAAAAAGAACACCAGCAAAGGCCCAAGTTCCAGTGCCAGTTTTAACAGCGGCGGCACTTCCTTGCGCTGCGGGTCAGACGGATCGCGCTCAAAAATATGATCGTTCATCGTGCTTCTCCTGCAATCGCTCCTGCAAAATCCTGCGCCGTAAACGGCTCAAGATCATCAATCTGCTCACCGACACCAACAAAATAGACCGGCAATTTATGTTTGGCGGCAATTGCCACCAGAATACCGCCGCGTGCGGAACCGTCGAGCTTGGTCATGACCAAGCCGTTCACACCGGCAATATTTTTGAAAATTTCAACCTGATTAAGCGCATTCTGACCGGTGGTAGCATCCAGCGTCTGCAACACTGTATGCGGCGCTTCCGGATCATGTTTACCAAGCACGCGCACAATTTTAGCCAACTCATCCATCAGCTCGGCTTTGTTCTGCAAGCGCCCTGCCGTATCAATAATCAGCACATCACTGCCAGCATCTTTGGCCTGCTGCCATGCGTCATATGCCAGACCCGCCGCATCAGCACCAAGCTTGGAGGATACGACCGGAGAACCGGTGCGCTCGCCCCAGATATGCAATTGCTCAATCGCTGCAGCGCGGAATGTATCGCCTGCTGCCAGCATCACTTTCAATCCGCCTGCGGTCAGTTTCGCAGCCAGCTTGCCGATTGTTGTGGTTTTACCGGTACCATTCACACCAACCACAAGAATGACATGCGGCTTGTGCGACAGATCAAGTTCCAGAGGCTTCGCCACCGGAACCAGCACTTTTTCAATCTCGGAGCGCATAATGCGGCGCACTTCATCGGTCGAAATATCTTTGCCATAACGACCCGAAGACAGGCTGTCCGTGATACGCATTGCGGTTTCCAGACCAAGATCAGCCTGAATCAGCACATCTTCCAGTTCCTGAAGTGTATCTTCATCCAGTTTGCGCTTGGTGAAAATGCCGCCGATGGAGTCGCCCAACTGCTGTGAAGAGCGCGACAAACCGCTGCGCAGCCGCTCAAACCATGACAGTTTCTTTTCCGGTTCGGCTTCAACGACTACCGGTTCCTGTTTTGCCTCAACCGACTTGCTGACTGTCACCTTTACCGGTTTTGGCGCAGGAACCACTTCCGCATCAGCATCGGTAATTTCAGGCTCGGCTTCAGGATAGACTGGTGTCAGCTCAATGGTTGCCGGATCGGCAATCACCGGTTGGGAAAGCAGTTCCTCAACCTTTTCCAGAAAAGTCTCGTGAGGCGGCACTTCCGTCTGCAGCTTCTCTTCAAGGTCGGTCTCATCCGGCTCCGGCGTATCATAAACCGGTGTCAGTTCAATCGTCGCCGGATCAGGGATAACCGGCTGGGAAAGCAGGTCTTCGATCTTTTCCAGCACAGTCTCATGATGCGGCTCAACAGGCGTGTGCTCTGCTGCAACCGGTGCGCCCTCTTCCGCTAAAGGCGACAGGACTTCCTCTGACGGAGCGGAAGATGCTTCTTCCTTTTTGCCGAAAGAAAAAATCTTTTTTATAAAACCCATAGCCATGAATACAGCGCTTCTTATTTTCGAATGATAATCAGATATTTTGCGGAACAGCCAGCAGCTTGTCCCCATCATGACCGGAGATCACGCGGCTGACAATCTGTCCTGCTGTCAGATCCTGTGTATCCAGTCCAGTCAGTGTAAAGCCTTCAGTCCGGCCTAAGCCATCACGTTCTACCAGAATATTCTGCACAGTGCCTTTGAGGCTTTCCAGATGCAGGCGATAAGCCGCATCACCGGCAATACGCAGACGGGCAGCTCGTTCCTTAATCACCTCACGACGCAATTGCGGCATGCGTGCGGCAGGTGTGCCTTCACGCGGGCTGTAAGGGAAAACATGCAAATGGCTGAGGCCGCATTCTTCGACAATACGGATAGAATTCTGGAACATCTCTTCCGTTTCGGTCGGGAAGCCAGCGATAATATCCGCACCAAATACGGCATCAGGACGCAGCTTGCGCACATCCTCACAAAAACGGATGGAGTCATCACGCAAATGACGGCGCTTCATCCGCTTGAGGATCATATTATCCCCTGACTGCAATGAGAGATGCAGATGCGGCATCAGGCGCTTTTCATTGGCCAGCGCTTCCATCAGGTCTTCATCCGCCTCAATCGAATCGATCGAGGACAGACGCAGACGCTGCAAATCCGGTACCTGCGCCAAAACGGTTTTCACAAGTTTGCCAAGGCGCAAATTCCCCGGCAGATCAGGCCCGTAGGAGGTCATGTCCACGCCGGTCAGCACCACTTCCGCATAGCCGTTACCGACCAGCCTCTTAACCTGTTCAACCACACCGCCCATCGGGACAGAACGGGAATTACCACGGCCATAGGGAATAATGCAGAAAGTGCAGCGATGATCGCAGCCATTCTGCACCTGCACGAAAGCACGGGCACGGCCTTCAATCGCGTCCACCATGTGGCTGGCAGTTTCGCGCACTTCCATAATATCGTTGACGCGCACCTTCTCGAACTGGTTCACACCAAAGTCCGGTAACATGCGATAGGAATTGGATTTCAGTTTTTCTTCATTGCCGAGAACCAGATCAACTTCGTCCATCGCCGCAAAATCATCAGCACCGGTCTGCGCTGCGCAGCCGGTTACGATAATACGGGCTTCCGGATTATCCCGACGTGCTTTACGAATGGCTTGCCGTGCCTGACGCACTGCTTCCGCTGTAACTGCACAAGTGTTGAAAATAATCGCGCCGTTTTCCAATGCGCCGAGACCGGCCTCATCAGCTTCGCGTTTCATCACTTCGGATTCATAAGTATTCAGCCGGCAGCCAAATGTTACAACCTCAACCGCCATAATCAGGCACCTTCCGCTGTTGTGTCTTTTGCCCAAAGACCTGTTGCCGGATCAAACTGCCCCGAAAACTCCCATTCAGCCGGTCCCGTCATTAAAACATGATCATCATCGCGCCAGTCGATCTGCAATGGCCCGCCCGGCACAATGACTTTTACATTGCGCCCCGTACGGCGTGTGCGTGCCGCCGATACACCAGCGGCACAGGCAGCAGAGCCGCAAGCCCGTGTCAGACCAACACCACGCTCCCAGGTGCGGATGGTCAGCTCGTCTTTGCCTGTAACCTGCGCGATAGAAATATTTGCTTTTTCCGGAAAGATCGGATGATTTTCCAGCAATGGCCCGAACTTATCCAGCTCATAGGACCAGACATCCTGATCCACCCAGAAAATCGCATGAGGATTGCCCATCGAAGCCACAGACGGCGAATGCAGCACCGGTGCATCAATCGGCCCGATCTGCAATTCGATCATGCGGGTATCACGAAATTCTTCTGCAAGCGGAATAGCCTGCCATTCGAAACGCGGCTTGCCCATATCGACACGGATCTGGCCGTCCGGCAGTTCCTCGGCCAGCAACAAACCTGCCAGTGTCTCAAAGGTAAATTGCGATTTGCCGGTTTCCGCCGCAAGTGCCTGCACCACACAGCGTGTGCCATTGCCGCAAGCCTGCGCTTCACTGCCATCGCAATTAATAATGCGGATATAATAATCCGTACCCGCCGTTTTCGGATCATGGATCGCCATGATCTGGTCAAAACCGGTCGCAGCATCAGCATTCAGTGCGCGCGCAGCATCAGGCGTGATCCGGTCACTCCGGCCGCGCATATCCGCCACAATAATTTTATTGCCAAGGCCATTCATTTTGGCAAAAGCAGCATCAACTGACATAGCTACAGACATAGTTTCACAATTATAAGATATATTCCGGTTACGGCATATCAGCAGCCTTAATGCGGAACATCGACAAAATTCGGTTCGCAGAGATACGAAAAACAGGCAGCATCCGAAGATTTTGCCTGAAAACTCATCCTGAAAGCGCTTCACACTTTGCGCAAGGCACTCCGGATATACATTTACAGGCCTATATGGCGGAACTTCTCTCAAATTGCCAGTATATGTGCCAATGATTCGAAAAGCAGTGATGCGTTTTTGCCTGAAATCTGCCTTGGAGGCAGATCGTGCCTTGGCCTGCCGGTAAAATATGTTTATCTTTAAAACATAATCTGCTCAAATTTTGCTGCCAGACAGGCTTTCACATTGTCAGGCCATAACCTGTCAGATTAAAACAAGGCTGAAGCCGTAAAATCGTGCAATCCTACTTATTTCCCTTTTGTTCAATGATTCCTTTTGATTACAAAATGGTCTAAAGTGCAGCGGATTTTGCCTCAATATTGACCTGAGGACGGAACTGTTTCAAAGATTCCGCTTCGGAAACCACACTATCAAGGAGATGGGTATGGGAGTTTCTAAGATTGGCCTGCTCGGACTTGCAGCTGCCACCATTCTCGCCGGTTGCCAGAGTTCGCGTTTTGACAATATGGCCAGCAACACTCCCCCGCAGGCACAGCCTGCTCCTTTGCGCCCTGCTCCGACGACATCGGTTCAGTCCGGCTCGCTGAATGATGTCAACGCATCGCAGTTTCCGGCCAATCCGAATGATATGAATTCACAGCCGCAGGGCAATACACAGGTTGCCAGCCTGCCGCCTGCATCGTCCGTAGACCTGACACCGGGCAAAGTTGCCGGTGTGTGGAATGCATCGCTTGCCGGTCAGAGCTGTAAAGTTGCCACCCCGCAGACCAAATTCGGTCAGGGTTACCGCGCGGGTCCGCTGCGTTGCCCGGGTGAACTCGCCAATCTGTCCTCATGGTCGGTCAACGGCAAGCAGCTGGTTCTCTATGATGCAAATGGCGGCACAGTAGCTTCGCTCTATTCGTCTGCTGACGGCCGCTTTGACGGTCAGACTTCCGGCGGCCAGCCGATCAGCCTGTCCCGCTAAAAACTTGCTGACATTATAGAATTATAAAAGCTGCAGACACAATCTGCGGCTTTTCATTTATAGAACAGCGCCTGAATGAGCCTGAATGAGGTTGTCATGTCTTTCAATGAAACGCTGAAAGCCTATCCGTCCGTATCAGAACGCTACGACTCTCTGGCCATGGCCGGAGATATTGAAGCAGACCCGCAGCAGCAAATTCTGGCAAAGCGCTTTGATGCTCTGATTGATGCAATTTGCAGCAAGCGCCTTTCGCGCAAATCCAGTGCTTTGGGCTGGCTGTTCGGCAAATCCAAAAAAGTGGCTGAGCCGATCAAGGGCTTATATATTCATGGTGAAGTCGGCCGCGGCAAAACCATGCTGATGGATATGTTCTTTGAATTGCTGCCGGTTGAACGCAAACGCCGCGCACATTTCAATGATTTCATGGCTGATGTGCATGAGCGCATTCACGCTCACCGTCAGGCTTTCAAAAAAGGTGAAACCAAACAGGAAGACCCGATCCCGCCGGTTGCTGAAGCACTGGAAAAACAGGCATGGGTTCTGTGTTTTGATGAATTTACCGTCACAGATATTGCCGATGCGATGATCCTGTCGCGTTTGTTCTCAGCGCTGTTCGAGCGTGGCGTGGTGCTGGTTGCCACATCCAATGTGGCACCGGATAATCTCTATCCGAATGGTCTCAACCGTCAGCTGTTCCTGCCTTTTGTCAGCATTCTCAAAACCCGTGTAGATGTAATCAATCTGGATTCCCGCACGGATTACCGTCTTGAAAAGCTCGATCGCCAGCCGGTCTATCTCACACCGCTCGGGCTCAAAACAGATGCCAGAATGGATGAGGCATGGCATGTTCTGACGGAAGGCGGAATTGAGACAGCAGAAATTATCAAGGTCAAAGGCCGCAGCATTCATCTGAACCGCACTGTCGGCAAAACCGTGCGTGTGACTTTTGATGAACTTTGCGCCAAACCGCTGGCTGCTGCAGACTATCTGGCGATCATGGCGCGTTTCCGCACTATGTTTATCGATCATGTGCCGGTGCTGGATCTTGCCAAGAGAAATGAAGCCAAACGTTTCATTCTGCTGGTGGATACACTTTACGACCAGCGCGCCCGTGTTATCATCTCTGCCGCAGCGACACCCGACAAACTCTATAGTGCCTCCAGCGGCACAGAAGCTTTTGAATTTGACCGTACCGCATCGCGTCTTTTTGAGATGCAGAGTGCGGAATATCTTGAAGCATTTGAGACAAATGAATCAGCTGCAATACGGGCAACAGCCTGAGTAACAGGTGAAACACAGGCCAATTCTCTGATCGTCACTATTTTGTGACGATCATGGCCTAATTTATGCCAGTCAGGGGAATCATAAGCGCACTTATGATTCATCAAATAAGCATTCCGCAATCGGGCTGACTGTAAGCCATTCTGAACAAACAAAAATCAGCTGTAAGCGGACAAAAATTCCGGTAAAATTCCTTTCCCTGATTTCATGATATGAAACAGGAAAAACTTCGGTTTTTGTCAAAAATGACTTACGTTTACGTAAGAACATATTTAGCTAAACGATTGAAATCTTTAAATACAAAATTATTAGTTGAGTTATTTTGAAAACGGGCATATCGACCATACAGCGTAATGGCCTCTGCGGGCGTAACCGATCGGAAAGCTCGAGCAGAGGTAAAGCTGTTTTAGTTAGATTTTAGATCAGGGAAGTAACCAGCATGGCTCGCAATAAGATTGCTCTCATCGGTTCAGGCATGATCGGCGGAACGCTCGCCCATATGGCCGGTCTCAAAGAGCTCGGTGACATTGTGTTGTTCGATATCGCCGAAGGTATCCCGCAGGGCAAAGGCCTCGATATCGCGGAATCCTCACCGGTTGACGGTTTCGATGCCAAGTTCACCGGTGCCAATGACTATGCCGCCATCGAAGGCGCAGATGTTGTTATCGTTACCGCCGGTGTACCGCGCAAGCCGGGCATGAGCCGCGATGACCTGCTGGGCATCAATCTGAAAGTCATGGAACAGGTCGGCGCCGGTATTGCCAAATACGCCCCTGATGCTTTCGTGATCTGCATCACCAACCCGCTTGATGCGATGGTTTGGGCTCTCCAGAAATTCTCCGGTCTGCCGGCAAACAAAGTTGTCGGTATGGCTGGCGTGCTTGATAGCGCCCGTTTCCGCTACTTCCTCGCTGAAGAATTCAACGTTTCCGTTGAAGACGTCACCGCATTCGTTCTCGGCGGTCACGGCGATACTATGGTTCCTTCCAGCCGCTATTCGACTGTTGCCGGTATTCCTCTGCCGGATCTGGTCAAAATGGGCTGGACCACACAGGACAAGCTCGACAAGATCATTCAGCGCACCCGTGACGGCGGTGCTGAAATCGTCGGCCTGCTGAAAACCGGTTCTGCTTATTATGCACCGGCTTCTTCCGCTATCCAGATGGCTGAATCCTACCTCAAGGATAAGCGCCGCGTTCTGCCTGTTGCAGCTCAGCTGACCGGCCAGTACGGCGTGAAAGACATGTATGTCGGCGTACCGACCATTATCGGTGCGAACGGCGTTGAACAGGTTATCGAAATCCAGCTCGACAAAGAAGAACAGGCCGCATTTGAGAAATCAGTTGCTGCAGTTCAGGGTCTTTGCGACGCCTGCATCGCGATTGCACCAAATCTGAAATAAGCTCCCTTATTCAAGTTCTGGGATGTTTCGGGGCGCTTTTCCCAAAGTGGCCCCGAACTGGTCTCTGGAACTTCATATAAAAATCACGAAGCCTGTCTATCAACACAAGTTGAAACCACAGGTTTCAGGAGCGCCCTTAAAAGGACAACCAGATGAATATTCACGAATATCAGGCTAAGCGCCTGCTCCACTCCTACGGCGCACCGATTGCCAACGGCGTGGCTGTTTACTCCGCTGAACAGGCTGAAGAATGGGCAAAGACCCTTCCTGGCCCGCTTTATGTGGTCAAGAGCCAGATCCATGCCGGCGGCCGCGGTAAAGGTAAGTTCAAAGAACTGCCAGCCGATGCTAAAGGCGGCGTGCGTCTTGCCAAATCCATCGAAGAAGTTGTTGCCAACGTTAAAGAAATGCTCGGCAACACTCTGGTGACCAAGCAGACCGGTCCTGCCGGTAAGCAGGTTAACCGTCTTTACATCGAAGATGGTGCGGACATCGACCGCGAACTGTATCTCTCCCTGCTGATCGACCGCTCCGTCGGCCGTCCGGCTTTCGTTGTTTCCACCGAAGGCGGAATGGACATCGAAGCTGTTGCGGAAGAAACACCGGAAAAGATCATCAATGTTGCAATCGATCCTGCCAAAGGCGTGACCGATGAAGACAATGCCAAGCTTGCCGATGCTCTGAAACTCGAAGGCGAAGCCCGTGAAGACGCTCTGAAGCTGTTCCCGATCCTCTACAAAGCTTTTGTTGAAAAAGACATGAGCCTTCTGGAGATCAACCCGCTGATCGTCATGACCAATGGTCGTGTACGCGTGCTGGATGCCAAAGTATCCTTCGACGGCAATGCTCTGTTCCGTCATCCTGACATTCAGGAACTGCGCGATCTGTCGGA
The DNA here is from genome assembly GCF_020341615.1 of Pseudochrobactrum sp. XF203. Classification (NCBI taxonomy): domain Bacteria; kingdom Pseudomonadati; phylum Pseudomonadota; class Alphaproteobacteria; order Hyphomicrobiales; family Brucellaceae; genus Pseudochrobactrum; species Pseudochrobactrum sp. XF203. Next base: position 3,256,642 of record NZ_CP084392.1, read on the forward strand.
AGAAGACGAAAAAGAAATCGAAGCTTCCAAGCATGATCTGGCCTATGTTGCCCTCGACGGTAATATCGGCTGCATGGTCAATGGTGCCGGTCTTGCTATGGCAACCATGGACATCATCAAGCTTTACGGCGCAGAACCGGCAAACTTCCTCGATGTTGGCGGCGGCGCTACCAAAGAAAAAGTAACAGCTGCATTCAAGATCATCACTGCTGATCCGGCTGTTGAAGGTATTCTCGTGAACATCTTCGGCGGCATCATGAAATGCGACGTTATCGCTGAAGGCGTGATCGCAGCTGTTAAAGAAGTTGGCCTTAAAGTTCCTCTGGTGGTTCGTCTCGAAGGCACCAATGTTGAGCTTGGCAAGAAAATCATCAACGAGAGCGGCCTGAATGTTATTTCAGCTGACGATCTCGACGATGCAGCACAGAAAATCGTTGCTGCAGTGAAGGGAAATTGATCCATGTCTATTCTTGTAAACAAGGACACCAAGATTCTCGTTCAGGGTCTGACCGGTAAGACAGGTACTTTCCACACTGAACAGGCTCTTGCCTATTACGGCACCCAGATGGTCGGCGGTATCCACCCTAAAAAGGGTGGCGAAACCTGGACAGGTTCCAAGGGCGAAAACCTGCCGATTTTTGCAACTGTTGCTGAAGCTAAAGAACGTACCGGTGCAGACGCATCCGTAATCTACGTTCCGCCTGCAGGCGCAGCTGATGCTATCATCGAAGCAATCGAAGCTGAAGTCGGCTTCATCGTCTGCATCACCGAAGGTATTCCGGTTATGGACATGGTACGCGTGAAAGAACGTCTGGAACGTTCAAAATCACGCCTGCTCGGCCCTAACTGCCCGGGCATCCTGACCCCTGAAGAATGCAAAATCGGCATTATGCCGGGCAATATCTTCAAAAAAGGTTCGGTCGGCGTTGTTTCCCGTTCCGGTACACTGACTTACGAAGCTGTGTTCCAGACCTCCAATGAAGGTCTCGGCCAGACCACTGCTGTCGGTATCGGCGGCGATCCGGTTAAAGGCACAGAATTCATCGACGTGCTGGAAATGTTCCTCGCAGACGACAACACCAAATCGATCGTTATGATCGGTGAAATCGGTGGTTCGGCTGAAGAAGAAGCAGCTCAGTTCCTCAAAGACGAAGCCAAGCGCGGCCGTAAGAAGCCAATGGTTGGCTTTATCGCCGGTCGTACTGCTCCGGAAGGCCGCACCATGGGTCATGCCGGTGCTGTTATCTCCGGCGGCAAGGGCGGTGCTGAAGACAAGATTGCAGCTATGGAAGAAGCCGGTATCCGCGTTTCCCCGTCGCCTGCACAGCTCGGCAAGACTCTTGTTGAAGTTCTCAAAGGCTAAAACCTTTGGGTTGAAGCTCTCAGGGGTAATCCCTTTGAACTAAAAAGAATATTGGCAGTCGCGCAGCGTGACTGCCTCTAAAAAGCCCGGTTCGTGGCTCATGGCACGCCTCAAACCCCGAACCGGGTTCACTAGACTAAAACTTATGCCCGTTTCTGTTGGAAATCAGTACAAACGCACTATTTCTCAGAACAGAGACAACAGACCAGCAACTTAAAACGGGACCGGAAGATTTTCCGGTATGGCCGGTATAAGGAGACGGAGTGGATACTCCGGCAAGGACAATGGCACGGCAAGAAGAAGCCAATGACGTTTTCGCCCTGACCTCGTTTCTCTATGGCGGCAATGCCGACTATATTGAGGAGCTCTATGCTGCATATGAAACCGATCCGAATTCGGTCAATGCAGAATGGCGCGATTTTTTCGCAAATCTCGGTGACAATCCGAAAGATGTGATTGAAAATGCCCGCGGCGCATCCTGGGAAAAAAGCAGCTGGCCTGTGACGCCAAAAGATGAGCTCACCAATGCTCTCGACGGCAACTGGGCAGATGTTGAAAAACACATGACAGACAAGCTGAAAGGCAAAGGCGGCAAAGCTGCAGCTGCTGCACCGGCTCTGTCTGAAGCAGAAATTACACAGGCAGCACGCGACAGTGTTCGCGCAATCATGATGATCCGCGCTTACCGTATGCGCGGCCACCTGCATGCCAATCTCGATCCGCTCGGCCTTTCCGAAAAGCCGGATGATCATAATGAACTGGCTCCGGAAAATTACGGTTTCACACCGGCTGATTTTGACCGCAAAATCTTCATCGACAACGTGCTCGGCCTCGAATATGCGACCGTTCGCGAAATGCTCGATATCCTGAAGCGCACCTATTGCTCGACAATCGGCTTTGAATTCATGCACATTTCTGATCCGGCTGAAAAAGCCTGGCTTCAGGAGCGCATCGAAGGCGCCAATAAGAGCATTGCTTTCACACCGGAAGGTAAGAAAGCCATCATGTCCAAACTGATCGAAGCTGAAGGCTTTGAGCAGTTTATCGACGTGAAATACAAAGGCACCAAGCGCTTTGGTCTCGATGGCGGTGAATCCCTGATCCCTGCCCTTGAACAGATCGTCAAACGCGGCGGCTCCATGGGCGTTAAAGAAATCATTTTCGGTATGGCTCACCGTGGCCGTCTGAATGTGCTTTCTCAGGTTATGGGCAAACCGCACCGCGCTATTTTCCACGAATTTAAAGGCGGCTCCTATGCGCCGGATGATGTGGAAGGTTCAGGCGACGTTAAATACCATCTGGGTGCGTCTTCGGATCGCGAATTTGACGGCAACTCCGTTCACCTGTCGCTGACAGCCAACCCTTCGCATCTGGAAATCGTTAATCCGGTTGTTATGGGTAAAGCCCGCGCCAAGCAGGATCTGCTGGCCGGCCGCACCCGTGATGAAGTTGTACCTTTGGCAGAACGCGCTAAAGTCATGCCGCTGCTGCTGCATGGTGATGCGGCATTTGCCGGTCAGGGCGTTGTTGCAGAATGCCTTGGCCTTTCGGGTCTGCGCGGCCACCGCGTTGCCGGTACAGTTCATTTCATCATCAATAACCAGATCGGTTTCACCACCAATCCGGCCTTCTCCCGTTCTTCGCCATATCCTTCGGATGTAGCGAAAATGATTGAAGCCCCGATTTTCCACGTCAATGGTGATGATCCGGAAGCTGTTGTATTCGCTGCAAAAGTTGCAACCGAATTCCGCCAGACCTTCCATAAGCCGGTTGTTGTGGACATGTTCTGCTACCGCCGCTTCGGTCACAACGAAGGCGACGAGCCTGCGTTCACACAGCCTTTGATGTACAAAGAAATTCGCAAGCACAAAACCACTGTACAGCTCTACAGTGAAAAGCTGATCGGCGAAGGTCTTTTGACTCAGGCTGACATCGACCAGATGAAAGCTGACTGGCGCGACAAGCTGGAAACAGAATTTGAAGCCGGCCAGAACTACAAGCCGAATAAAGCCGACTGGCTCGACGGTGCATGGGCAGGTCTGCGCACAGCTGACAATGCTGATGAACAGCGTCGCGGTAAAACCGGCGTACCGGCGAAAACCCTCAAGGAAATCGGTAAGAAACTTTCCGAAACCCCTGAAGGCTTCAACGTACACCGCACCATTCAGCGCTTCCTCGACAATCGCTCAAAGATGATCGACAGCGGTGAAGGCATTGACTGGGCAACAGCTGAATCGTTGGCATTCGGTTCGCTGTCTCTCGAAGGCCACCCGATCCGTTTCTCCGGTCAGGACGTGGAACGCGGTACATTCTCACAGCGTCACACTGTTCTTTACGATCAGGAAAATCAGAGCCGCTATATCCCGCTGAATAACCTTCAGAAGGGTCAGGCGATCTACGAAGCCATCAACTCGATGCTTTCGGAAGAAGCCGTGCTCGGTTACGAATATGGTTACTCGCTGACAGATCCGCGCGCACTCGTGCTGTGGGAAGCCCAGTTCGGTGACTTCGCCAACGGTGCTCAGGTTGTTTTCGACCAGTTCATCTCTTCAGGTGAGCGCAAGTGGCTGCGTATGTCCGGTCTCGTCTGCCTTCTGCCGCACGGCTATGAAGGTCAGGGTCCTGAACATTCGTCAGCACGTCTGGAACGTTATCTGCAGCTTTGCGCGGAAGATAATATGCAGGTTGCCAATGTTACGACACCGGCAAACTACTTCCACATTCTGCGTCGTCAGATGAAACGCGACTTCCGCAAGCCGTTGATCATGATGACACCGAAATCTCTGCTGCGTCACAAGCGTGCGATTTCTTCCTTGAGCGAACTGTCCGGAGACAGCACGTTCCACCGTCTGCTGTGGGATGATGCGCAATATCTCAAGGATCAGCCGATCAAGCTGCAGAAAGATGCCAAGATCCGTCGCGTGGTTCTCTGCTCCGGTAAAGTCTATTACGACCTTTACGAAGAGCGCGAAAAACGCGGTATCGACGATATCTACCTGCTGCGCGTTGAACAGCTTTATCCGTTCCCGGCAAAAGCCCTCATCAACGAACTGTCCCGTTTCCGCGGTGCAGAAATCGTCTGGTGTCAGGAAGAGCCGAAGAATATGGGCGCATGGTCGTTCATTGAACCTTATCTGGAATGGGTTCTGGCGCATATTGATGCGAAATATCCGCGTGCCCGCTATGCAGGCCGTCCGGCTGCCGCATCGCCTGCAACAGGTCTGATGTCCAAGCATCTTGAACAGCTCGCAGCCTTCCTTGAAGATGCGCTCGGTTCTTAAAATTTAAATTTCTGACCCGCTGATTTATCCTCAGCGGGTCGCCTATCATTCAGATTAAAGATCCAGGGAAGATAAAACCATGGCAACCGAAATCCGCGTTCCCACCCTCGGGGAATCCGTCACAGAGGCAACCATCGGCAAATGGCTCAAAAAAGTCGGCGACGCTATCGTTGCTGATGAACCATTGGTTGAACTGGAAACCGACAAGGTTTCTATTGAAGTTCCTGCGCCTGTTTCCGGCGTTCTGACAGAAATCACCGCTCAGGAAGGTGACAATGTTGGTCTCGATGCCCTGCTCGGCCAGATTGATGCATCGGGCGCAGCTGCTGCTCCCGCTACAAAACCTGCTGCTGCTCCGGCACCAGCCGCTGCACCTGTAGCCGCTGCTGCTCCTGCTGCAACTGCCTCTTCCATGCCTGCGGCACCGGCAGCTGCCAAGCTGATGGCTGAAGCCGGCCTGAACAGCGATCAGGTTGACGGTTCCGGCAAACGTGGTCAGGTTCTCAAAGGCGATGTTCTTGCAGCGCTTGCAAAAGGCACTGCACCTGCAGCAGCCGCACCTGCTGCTGCCGCTCGTCCTGCGTCCCCTGCCGGTGATGCACCACGCGAAGAACGCGTGAAAATGACCCGTCTGCGTCAGACCATTGCACGTCGTCTGAAAGATGCTCAGAACACCGCAGCCATGCTCACCACTTATAACGAAGTGGATATGAGCGCGGTTATGGATCTGCGTTCCCGCTACAAAGATATCTTCGAGAAGAAGCACGGCGTTAAGCTCGGCTTCATGGGTTTCTTCACCAAAGCTGTAACCCATGCTCTGAAAGAAATCCCTGCTGTTAATGCCGAAATCGACGGCACAGACATCATCTACAAGAACTTTGCTCACGTCGGTGTTGCTGTCGGTACAGACAAGGGTCTCGTGGTTCCTGTTGTTCGCGATGCCGACCAGATGTCGATTGCTGAAATCGAAAAAGAAATCGGTCGTCTCGGCCGTGCAGCCCGTGACGGTCAGCTTTCCATGGCTGATATGCAGGGCGGCACATTCACCATCTCCAATGGTGGTGTATATGGTTCCCTGATGTCTTCCCCGATCCTGAACGCACCGCAGTCCGGTATTCTCGGCATGCACAAAATTCAGGAACGTCCGGTTGTTGTCGGCGGTCAGATCGTTATCCGTCCGATGATGTATCTGGCTCTGTCCTACGATCACCGTATCGTAGACGGCAAAGAAGCTGTGACCTTCCTCGTTCGCGTTAAGGACAGCCTGGAAGATCCGGAACGTCTTGTTCTCGATCTGTAATAAACTGACTAAGAGCGCTGTCTCACGACAGCGCTCTTTTCAACTGCATCTTTTCTGAGCCCTGCGGCTCTTTCTTTTTCTGATCTCACGGAGCCTCTCATGCAGTATGTGATCGAATTCACCGGTCTGATGGCGGTATTCGTGATCCTGCTCGTTGCACCCGGTGCGGATTTCGCGCTGATTGTGCGTCAGAGCATTGTGCATGGCCGCCGTGCAGCCTTCATCACCAGTCTTGGCATCGGCGCATCGCTGATGTTCCACATCTCCTATACGATCCTCGGTATCGGCCTGATCGTATCCCAGTCTCTGTTTCTGTTTTCGCTGATTAAATGGGCGGGTGCTGCCTATTTGTTTTATCTCGGCATCAAGGCGCTGCGGGAAAAACCGCTCAATGCAGCCGATGCAGATAAAATTCTTCAGACAGACGGCGAAGCTGCTCAACCACAACAAAAAGCAATTTCGGCCAAGCGCTGCTTTACTATGGGTTTCATCACCAATGCGCTGAACCCGAAAGCCGTGTTGTTTTTCCTCTCCCTGTTCTCATCCCTTGTCAGCCATGAAACACCGGCTGCAATTCAGGGTATTTACGGGATTCTGATCGCAATCGTCGTCATCGGCTGGTTTGCAATTGTGACTTTGTTCTTTACGCTGGAACCCGTGCGTAAACGCTTTTTCGCTCTGGGGGCATGGTTTAATCGCGTGACCGGTATGGTATTTATCGGATTAGGAATTAAGCTGGCCAGTCAGCAAGCCCATTAGAACTACGGATCGTGCTTCAGGCCGATGCTGTAAATCAGAATTGACAAGCCCGGTGAGGGAACAATGCCTATCAAATCAGCCATTTTCAAAAAGACTGTTGCCTGTCTCGCAAGCTGTACGATTCTGCTGACCGCCACAGCCGTTGCCTCAGCCGCCTGTATGCAGAACCGCGCCGCCTATTCCGACAAAGACCAGAATTACACACTGACTTTCAGCCCTGTTCAAAAAGATGATGAGCAGTCAGGCAACAGTTTCACCATCATTGCCAATGACAAACCTGAATTCAAATTACAGGGCACTGTGCAATGGACAGACGGTGCAGCCCGCCCGACAGCCATGATCACCTATAATTGTGCGGGTGACGATAATGCTGAAGATGAAATTGATGACTGCACAATCTGGCAGGGCGTAGTATATGCGCTTAAAGATGGTGCAGATGCAGAGTTTCTGCCCCGCAATGATGAACCGGCTGCCGCAGCAATCCTCCTGCCGGATTTTGTCAGTATGCTGGACAGTTATGATTTTGGAACGGCCAAACCGGCCGAGCCGCTGAACTGGGAAGTGTTTCGCTTTAAAGCCTGCACACCCGAAGAATAAAAGATCGACCCTTGTCTTCATGCAGAAATCCCCTGCCTGAACGGACTTAAAAAGAGTTAAAAGGATTAAGCAATGTCTTATGATGTCGTTGTTATCGGTACCGGCCCTGGCGGTTATGTTGCAGCTATCAAAGCTGCCCAGCTCGGCCTGAAAGTTGCCGTTGTTGAAAAACGCAGCACTTTCGGCGGCACCTGCCTCAATGTCGGCTGTATCCCTTCAAAGGCATTGCTGCACGCTTCTGAAGTTTTTGCGGAAGCCGGTCATTCTTTCGACGCGCTCGGCGTTGAAGTCAGCGCGCCAAAACTGAACCTCGAAAAAATGCTGGCGCACAAAGTAACAACCGTGAAAGCCAACACCAGCGGCGTTGAATTCCTGTTCAAGAAAAACAAGATCGAAGCTTTCACCGGTTTTGGTAAAGTTGTTGCTGCAGGCAAAGTTTCTGTCACTGCTGAAGACGGTTCTGTCAAAGAACTCGAAACCAAAAACATCATCATCGCCACCGGTTCCGATGTTGCCGGTATTCCGGGCGTTAATGTTGATATTGACGAGAAAGTCATTGTTTCTTCAACCGGCGCGCTGGAATTCACCAAAGTGCCTGATACTCTGATTGTTGTCGGCGGCGGCGTGATCGGTCTGGAACTCGGTTCCGTATGGTCGCGTCTGGGCGCCAAAGTGACTGTTGTTGAATATCTCGACAAGATCCTCGGCGGCATGGATGGTGAAGTTTCCAAGCAGTTCCAGCGTATGCTGGCTAAACAGGGCATTGATTTCAAACTCAGCGCCAAAGTGACTGCAGTTGAAAAATCCGGCAATGGCGCCAAGGTGACTTTCGAGCCTGTTAAAGGCGGCGATGCAGTGACACTTGAAGCTGAAGCCGTTCTGATTTCGACCGGCCGTCGTCCTTACACAGATGGTCTGGGTCTGGCCGAAGCCGGTGTTGCTGTTGATGAACGCGGCCGCGTTGCGATCAACGATCATTGGCAGACCAATGTTGCCGGCATTTATGCAATCGGCGACGTGGTTAAAGGCCCGATGCTGGCGCACAAAGCCGAAGATGAAGGCGTTGCAGTTGCAGAAATCATCGCCGGTCAGAAAGGCCACGTCAATTTTGATGTGATCCCGAGCGTTGTTTACACCCAGCCGGAAGTGGCTTCTGTCGGCAAAACCGAAGAAGAACTGAAAGCTGCCGGTATTGAATATAAAGTCGGCAAATTCCCGTTCACAGCCAATGGCCGTGCACGCGCTATGCAGCACACAGACGGTTTTGTGAAAATTCTGGCTGACAAAGCCACAGACAAAGTTCTGGGTGCGCATATCCTCGGTTACAATGCCGGTGAAATGATCCACGAACTGACCGTTCTGATGGAGTTTGGCGGCTCTTCCGAAGATCTGGCCCGTACCTGCCATGCACATCCGACCATGTCGGAAGCTGTTCGTGAATCGGCAATGGCCACTTATGACAAGCCAATTCATATGTAATTGGTTTGATGTAATTTGCGGATTATACAGAATGCGAGGCCCGGTTTTTACCGGGCCTTTTCTTTTTCCTGTCGAATTTAGTTAGGCTTTATTGAGATTATCAGGGCACAATGCACTAAATAAAGCCTAACCAAATGAAAGCACTACTGCCTCTATGCCGACCCTCACCCGCCTGATTATCATTCTGGCTCTGATTTCTGCCTGTATTTACGGGCTGATGCTGGTGCTTGTGAAAACTGTCAGTCCGGTGACGTCAGAGATTGTTGTTCGCGTACCGGCACATAAAATGGTGCAGCAACCGCGCGATACAGCACCTGTCAGCCCTGCCCCTGTGCCATCGCCCTATACAGAGGGTGAACCGGAGGCTGAAGATGCAGAATAATCTCTCAACAGATGCTGCAATCGACTCGTTTCTGGAAATGATGAGTGCGGAACGGGGTGCCGCCGAGAACACGCTGGAATCCTATCGCCGCGATCTGGAAACCGCTGCGGAATTTATGGCAGGTCGCAAAACCGGACTGGTTTCAGCCAATTCCGTCGATATTAAAGCCTGCCTTGATGAGATGAATATTCAAGGCTTCGCTTCCACTTCACAGGCACGCCGCCTCTCCTCTTTGCGGCAATTTTTCCGCTTTCTTTATACTGAAGGCATGCGCAGCGACGATCCGACCGGTATCATCGATGCGCCGAAGAAAAATCAGGCACTGCCTAAAATCATGAGCGAAGATACCGTCTCAAAACTTCTGGCACAGGCTGAAACAGAAGCGCACCCCCAGAAAGATATGAGCGGCTATTTCAACGCCGTGCGTCTGCATGCGCTTCTGGAGCTGCTCTACGCCACTGGTATGCGTGTCAGCGAGCTTGTCGGCCTGCCGGAGAAAACTATCCGCAGCAATCAGCGTTTTCTGCTGGTGCGCGGTAAAGGTGCCAAAGAACGTATGGTGCCGCTCTCGGTCAAAGCGCAGAATGTCCTGCAACTTTATGTGGGGCTACGTGACAGAGTGCCGGAATGGCAGGATAGTCCCTGGCTGTTTCCTGCCCGCTCGGAAAGCGGTTATCTGGCACGGCAGGTCTTTGCCCGTGATCTGAAAGCACTGGCAGCGCGTGCCGGTATTGCAGCCGCTGCGGTTTCTCCCCATGTGCTGCGTCACGCCTTTGCCAGCCATCTTTTGCAAAATGGTGCGGATTTACGTGCAGTTCAGCAATTATTAGGCCATTCGGACATTTCTACGACACAAATTTATACCCATGTGCTGGAAGAAAGACTGCATCAGCTCGTTGCAACGCATCATCCGCTTGCCGATTGACGCTATGAAGTTTAAGAGAAACATATTCGGCAGATAGATTTTTCTGTCAGACAATCTATATAGGACAGATGAAACCCTCTCTCAGACCTTAATGTCTGATGGTTTTAGTCTCCGGAGCGTAATAGTCAGGTCATATGTATAATTACCTTGATTTCGAAAAACCCGTCGCAGATCTCGATGGTCAGATCCTCGAACTGAAAAAACTGGCGCAGGAAAGCGGCAGTGTCGAGATGAGTGATGAGATACGGCGCCTTGAAAAGCGCTCTAGCGACGCGCTGAAAGATATTTACCGCAAACTCACCCCTTGGCAGAAAGTGCAGATCGCCCGTCATCCGGACCGTCCGCATTGTCTGGATTATGTGAACCGCTTGTTTACAGAATTCACGCCGCTGGCCGGTGACCGTAACTTTGCCGAAGATCAGGCCATTCAGGCCGGTTTTGCGCGTTTTAACGGTCAGGCTGTTGCGGTGCTCGGTCAGGAAAAAGGCAATGACACCAAGACCCGCCTGAAACATAATTTCGGTTCCCCGCGTCCGGAAGGTTATCGTAAAGCCATCCGTATCATGGAATTGGCTGACCGTTTCAAACTGCCCGTAATCACATTCATTGATACTGCTGGTGCCTATCCGGGTGTGAGTGCGGAAGAGCGCGGTCAGGCAGAAGCCATTGCCCGCTCGCTGGAAATGAGCCTGAAACTGCGTGTACCGGTTATCACGGTTGTGATTGGTGAAGGCGGTTCCGGTGGTGCGATTGCGATTGCTGTCGCCAACCGCGTTTACATGCTCGAACATGCAATCTATTCGGTGATCTCACCGGAAGGTGCTGCTTCTATTCTGTGGCGTGATTCGACCCGTGCCAAAGATGCAGCCACCAATATGCGCATCACAGCGCAGGATCTGCTTGAGCTGAAAATCATTGATAATATTATTCCTGAGCCTCTCGGCGGCGCACATCGCGGTAAAAATGCGATTATCGATGCTGCAGGCGAAGTGATTGCAACAGCACTGAAATCTCTTGAAGGCGTGGACGGCGAAACACTGAAACAGGAACGCCGCCAGAAATATCTGGCCATGGGTCGTAATCTCTGAGTGAGATTTCAACCACTTATTTCAAATTCAGGCCGCGCAACCAGCGCGGCCTTTATGTTTTAAAAGCATTTCCGGCAAAAGTGCGAAGCCGTTTTACATTGGGCAATGTGCTTAACAAAAAGAGAGAGCATTTCCGGCAATTCAGCCGTCACAGGAACTGCTTTAAGGCATATGGTCAATACGGGTCATTTGCTGTAAATATTGCCCGATGCTAAGTTAATAACACTTTATCAATCATACTGACCGATACTACGGGACAAACTGATTGCGGCTGAAAATTTGCCTTTTTGCTATTTCAGGATATTTTGTTCCAACTCTTGCCTAATATTGCCGGTGACACTCATGAAACTCAGAACTGCAATTTTTGCTTCACTGATCGCAACCGTAGCACTTGCCGGTTGTCAGGGTTCAGTCTTTGATGGTGTCGGCGCCAAAGCAGAGCGTGAGCTGCCTTCCAAAGTTCTGGCTAAAATCAAAGCCAAGGGCATGAACAAGACATCGCCGGTTATGGCGCGTATCTTCAAGGAAGAAGGCGTTCTGGAAGTCTGGAAACAGAAAACCAACGGCCGCTATGACATGGTGGCCTCCTATGAGATCTGCAAATGGTCAGGCAAACTCGGTCCTAAATATGTAGAGGGTGACCGTCAGGCACCGGAAGGTTTCTATTCGGTTTCTGCTGCGCAGATGAACCCGAATTCACAATATTACCTGTCGTTCAATCTCGGCTTTCCGAATGCCTATGACCGCGCCAATGGCCGTACCGGTCAGCATCTGATGGTGCATGGCGCTTGTTCTTCTGCTGGTTGCTATTCCATGACTGACGAAAGCATGTCCGAAATTTATGCTTTCGGACGCGATGCCTTTAAGGGTGGTCAGCGCGATTTTCAGGTTCAGGCCTATCCGTTCCGTATGACCGCCGCCAATATGGCGCGTTATAAGAATGATCCGAATTACCAGTTCTGGACCATGCTTAAAGAAGGCTATGACCAGTTCGAAATTACAAAAGTACCGCCGAAAGTCGATGTTTGCGGCAAGCGTTACGTCTTTAATCAGAATTTCCCGGGACAGCAGGGACTTTCGGCTTCTGCCGCCTGCCCGCCAATGTCGCAGCCGGATTCAATCCAGTCTGCTTATTCCAGCTATCAGAAAACCTATGATGCAGCTTTTTCGAGCGCACTGAATAAATCATCGAAAAAACAGCCTGCGCCTTCAATCATGGGCGTTCAGGAAGCAAAACTGGTATCTGACTGGAGTGCACGTCGCGCACGTGGTGAGAAAGTATCCCGCACGCCGCCATCCTTAAGCCCTGCCTCTTCTGAGACACCGGGCGCACCGGATACTGCAGCACCGACAGCGATCGCTCAGACGCCTGTAACAGCACCTGCTGCAACCTCGGTTGCAGCTAATGTACCGGCAGCCCAGCCTGTTCTGGATCAGAATGCAACCGCTTCTGTTCCTGTGCCGAACAATAATCCGGCAGCAGCAGCCGTTGTTGCCCCTCAGGTAACACCGGATATGCCAGCGGCAACAGCTGAGAAGAAATCTCTCTGGAACCGGCTGACCGGCCAATAAAATGACCGCTGAAGCTGAAGTTTTTTATGATTTTAAGGGGCTGCAATGCCCCTTACCTGTTTTGAAAACCCGTAAAAAATTACAAGACCTGTCTGCCGGTGACCGGATCAGGATTGAAACCACTGATCCGCTTTCCCCGCTTGATATTGCCCATTTCTGCCAGTCAGAAGGGCATATTCTGCTGGAACAGCAGAATGAGGGTCGGGTTTTTCATTTTCTGATACAAAAGGGCTAGAGCATTTCACAGTCAAGTTGGATCAACTTGACGCCCGTGATAATGCGACCAAATAAAGAATCTGGAGCGAGCACTATGATCCAATCTGGACGTAAACCGCTCTAAGACTTTTAGCCCTTCATGGAAAAACCGGGAATTGCCAGCGGATTATCAGTCAGCGCCTGTGCATCAGCCTGATCAATACGCGGCTTGCCTAAAAACGCATCAAACAGATCACGTATATAAGCCTCATCCAGATCTTTGGTGATCAGAACCAGACGTGTCTGATATTTGCTGTCCTGCAATTCCTGCGGCCAGCTTTTCAGGCGCACAGGCGGATGCAAAATCTGCTGCACACCATGGATAACCAGCGGTCGTTCAGCATCTTCAGCAACAGCGATAATCCCTTTCATGCGCAGTAATTTGTCGCCGTGGGTAGAGCGCAGCAAATCCAGAAACATTTCAATAGCTGCAAAAGGTACCGGCGCATCATGTTTCAGCGAGAATGAACGGATTGTCTCATCGTGATGGTGGTGATGATGATGTCCATGTTCACCGTGATGATGGCCGGAACAGCCTGCACCATGTATCTCACAAACGTGGTCGTGATGGTCATGATGATCATCATAACTGTCTGCTTTCAGCCAGTTCTGCACGTCCGGTGTCTTGCCTGCCGGATTGTACAATCCGCAATCAAACAAAGCTGCATAACCGATATCATCTGCAACATTGTCATAGATTTCGGCTGCCGGATTAAGGTTTCTGATCCGCGTCTTTAAAGCTGTAAGCTGTGCTGTATTGGCAAGATCAGATTTGGTCAGAACAATCCGGTCGGCAACAGCAACCTGTTTCACCGCCTCGATATGGGCATCCAATGTCGCCATACCATTCACAGCATCAACTGCGGTAATCACACCGTCCAGTTTCAGAACCTGCATCAAAACCGGATGCCCCATCAGCGCCTGCAATACAGGCACCGGATCAGCCAGACCGGTTGTCTCGATCACAATGCGCTGCAAGGCATTGATCTTGCCCATCTGCACCCGTTCAATCAGATCCGCCAGTGTGTCCACCAGCTCACCGCGAACGGTACAGCAGAGGCAACCATCAGCAAGCTGAATAACCCCGTCGGCCGTCTGCTCAACAAGCAGATGATCTATACTGACATCACCAAATTCATTGATGATAACCGCCGTATCCTGCAAGGCAGGATCTTTCAGCAGCCGGTTGAGCAATGTGGTTTTTCCTGCTCCCAGAAAACCTGTGAGCACAGAAACGCTGATCGGTTTGAAGGACATGTTAATTCACTGCTGTTGTCAGATTACCGCGCATAGGACGCTGCAGCGGAATCGGCACTTGTGAAATATGCAGCACACCGCCTGCCTGCACTTCCGGTGCTTTGGCAACCAGTCCGACAGGAACCGCAACCGGTTCACGGGTCATCGCCGTAATATAAGGCGAATTGATTTTCAAACGGCCTTCCACATCACGTCCGTCCCAACGGTCCGACATAGCCTGCTGGCTGCAAATCTGCGCCCGCAAATCTGTGGCCTGATTATTATTGCTGCCATAAGGCACAAGGCTGGCAAGCGTTGCACCGCCGCCGCCACGGGTAGCAAAACCATTTTGCAGCAACTCCGCAGCCTGCACGGCACGGTCTTCCTGTTTGGCTGCCCCCAGCACAACAGCAACAATTGTACGACCGTTTCGGGTTGCAGAACCGGCGAGGTTAAATCCGGAAGCGCAAATGAAACCGGTTTTCATACCGTCAGCGCCGTTAAACCGGCCGAGCAGAATATTGTAATTGGCCTGAACTTTTTTGCCCTCACCCGGATCAATCGCTTCCGTATTAAAGTAATGGGCATATTCAGGAAATTCACGACGCAGCTGCGCGGCAAGCAAAGCCATATCGCGCGCGGTCGAATAATTGTTCGGATCAGGCAGACCATGCGGATTGGTAAAGTTTGAACCGAACATGCCAATGCGTCTTGCCTCGGCATTCATCATTTTTGCAAATCCGGCTTTGCTGCCGCCAACGGATTCAGCCACAGCAACGGACACGTCATTGGCGGATTTCACCATCATGATTTTCAAAGCACTGTCCAGTGTCATCACCGAACCGGCCTTATAGCCCATTTTGCTCGGCGGTTCTTTTGTCGCTGCAACAGACATACGCACCGGCGATTCCAGTGTTTTCTGACCGGAGCGCAAAGCGCGGAACACCACATAGGCTGACATCATTTTGGTCAGCGATGCCGGATACCAGCGCTTAAAAGCATCATTATGCGCAAGTACCTTACCGGTCGACACATCAACAGCCATATAGGGATTGGCTTGCGCCACTGAAACAGCCTGCGAAATTGCAAGGCATGAGACAGTCATTGCCAGAACAGATTGTTTTAAAATATTCGGGATCATGGGATGACCACCTTTCAAGGCGTAATATTCGGTATTCAGATATCCGGAACTATATCCTGCTTCACCGCAGATCAGAACCTGCATTTGTTTCGTCAGGTCTTCAAACGGTATAAAGCGGCAAAAATCCGGTCATCAGAAAAAATGCCTGCACATTTTTCTTAAGTAAACTTTTCTACCTCAGACACCGCATAAAAGGCAAAGACCGATTGGCGAAATTTTATAAAACACACTATGTTATCTGAGAGCGTTGTGTTTTACCCACACCCGCTCATAGTGTGTATAATTTTATTGCATCATTACTGTGACGAGTGATTTCAGTTTTATGCAGTCCACATACCGCCTCGCTCATAATGCCTCGGAGGAGAGGCACACAGGTTCGGAGAACAGAAATGCCGCTTTTAGATCGCGCCGCACAATTAAAACAGGAAGTCAGCCTGTGGCGCAGACATTTACACAGCAAACCGGAATTACTCTATGACGTGCATGAAACTGCGGCATTTGTAGAACAAAAACTGCGTGAATTCGGCTGTGATGAAGTTGTGACCGGTATCGGACGCACCGGTGTTGTCGGCGTCATTAAAGGCAAAAAAGGTGCGGGTCAGGCAATCGGTTTGCGTGCGGATATGGATGCATTACCGCTGACTGAAACCGGCACACCGGAATGGGTTTCGCAAAATCCGGGCAAGGCACATTCCTGCGGCCATGACGGTCATACATCCATGCTGCTCGGTGCTGCAAAAATTCTCTGCGAGACCCGTGATTTCTACGGCGAAGTCATCGTCATTTTCCAGCCTGCCGAAGAAGGCGGTGCCGGTGGTCTGGCTATGGTCAAAGACGGTATGATGGAGCGCTTCAATATTGTTGAAGTTTACGGCATGCATAATATGCCGGGCATTCCTGTCGGTGAACTGGCCGTTTGCAAAGGCCCGATCATGGCCGCGACTGATGAATTTACCATCACCATCAACGGCAAAGGCGGCCATGCCGCACAGCCGCATCGCAACATTGATCCGATCGTCATCGGCTCCCAGCTGGTCACCGCATTGCAGAGCATTGTTTCACGTGGATCAAACCCGCTGGATTCACTGGTAATCTCGGTCACCAAATTTAATGCCGGTGAAGCTTATAATATCATTCCGGAAAAAGCCGTGCTCGCGGGCACAGTGCGCAGCCTCACAAAGCACAACCGTGCTTTTGCCGAGCAGCGTATGCATGCCCATTGTGAAGCCTTCGGTCTGCTCAACAATATTAAAATCGATCTTGATTTTAAAAACAATTATCCGGTGACATTCAACCATTCCGGCCAGACAGAAATCGCCGCCGATGTTGCTGACAAGGTCAGCATCAATGGTCCGATCACCCGTGAAGTTGAACCGATGATGGGTGGCGAAGATTTCTCCTACATGCTCGAAGCACGTCCGGGTTGCTATATTTTCCTCGGCAATGGCGAGAGCGCAAACCTGCATCATCCGGCCTATGACTTTAATGATGATGGCCTGCCCTATGGCATGAGCTACTGGGTTGAGCTTGCACAATATCGTCTCAAAGACGCGCAGCTAGCGCCGGCTGAGAAAATCGCAGCCTGATCTCAGACTGCAAATTAAACAGGTTTCTGTTCAGCGAAGAGGCATAATCCCCTCTTCGCTTTTTTATTTCTCATCAGACTATTCCGGTATTTTCTGCCCTGCCTGCCCTTGGCTTACGGTCAAAAAATCAGTATGTGTGCACCATACTATCCGGTCCCGTAGCTCAGTAGGATAGAGCGACAGATTCCTAATCTGTAGGCCACTGGTTCGAATCCAGTCGGGATCACCATTTCTCTCTCCCCCTACCAACCGCTTGTATGAACGGAACAAAAACCTAAGTAAGGTTTAGTTGTTCGATAAAGCGGATTCTGGCCATGAGTGATAATCAAGAGACTGTAACAAAACCGGCACTGCATATGGCCTTTAAAACCGATATTCTCATTATTGGTGCCGGACAGGCCGGTTTATCTTCCGCTTATCATCTGCAAAAACTTGGCCAGCAGGCGGGCAAGAATTTTATCATTCTCGATAAATCGCCCGATGCCGGCGGCGCATGGCAATATCGCTGGCCTACCCTCACACTCAGTACTGTAAACCGGATTCATGACCTTCCGGGTATGTCTTTCGCAGATGTTCTGGAGCCGGAAGTATCAGAGGTCAAAGCATCCATTGCTGTTCCCCGATATTATGCAGCCTATGAAAAGAAGTTTCATTTGCCGGTTTACAGACCGGTGAGCGTCAATGTTGTTTGTGAGCGTAATGAACGTTTTCGTATTGAAACCGATCGGGAAACTTTCACTGCCCGCGGATTAATCAATGCCACCGGCACATGGGAGACACCGGTCATACCGCATTATACCGGTGCTGAACTTTTCAAAGGACAGCAGCTTCATACCCACGATTATCAGACAGCTGAAGCATTCACCGGTAAACATGTTGTCATTGTCGGTGGTGGTATTTCCGCTCTGCAGCTGCTAGATGAAATTTCACAGGTCACCACAACAACATGGGTAACCCGCAGCGAACCACAATTTCGTGAAACACCTTTTACAGAAGAAGATGGCCGAGCAGCTGTAGCCATTGTCGAAGATCGTGTCCGCCGCGGTTTGATACCCGGCTCTGTTGTTTCTGTAACCGGTATTCCCCTCACCCCTGCTTTGCGTGCTGCCCGTGAACGCGGCGCATTAAACCGTCTGCCAATGTTCAGCGAGATAACAGAAACAGGTATCCGTTGGGCAGACGGCAGAGAACAACGTGCCGATGTCATCTTATGGTGTACCGGCTTCCGCAGTTCCCTCGATCATCTGGCGCCATTACAAATCCGCGAAGCCAATGGCGGTATTATTATGGGCGGCAGACTGGCAACAGAAGTTGTCAAAGATCCGCGCATTCATCTCGTCGGCTATGGCCCTTCTGCTTCAACCATCGGAGCCAATCGCGCAGGCGCTGCAGCAGCTAAAGAGCTGAGCGAATATCTTGAGCTGAATAAACAATATGCATAACGGATTTTGATTTCGTGAAACCTGTAAATCATAAAATATGCTGTTAAGTTTTTGCTAACCACGATGATTCACGTGAAACAACTATGCTTTTACCGCCACGCCTGCCGGAAGAATAGCGCTAAAGTGTCCACCTCTTGACTATCCCATATGATGCGCGTTGACCTCTCTCCGAGAACTGATTATTCGTTTTGATCGGGACGCGGAACAGAGGGAGATTTTCATGCGTACACTTTTCCTGGCTTTGCTGTCGACAGCTATGGCCACAACAATGATTGCTGCACCGGCAAATGCCAAAGATGTCAGTGTTGCTGTCACAGCAATTGTTGAACATCCGGCTCTTGATGCTGCCCGCGACGGTGTAAAAGATGCACTGGCCGCAGCCGGTTTTAAAGAAGGTGAAAATCTGAAATTCACCTATCAGTCTGCTCAGGGCAATCCTGCAACAGCTGCTCAGATCGCCCGTCAGTTCATCGGTGAAGCACCGGATGTAATTGTACCGATCTCCACACCATCTGCGCAGGCCGTGGTTTCCGGCACCCGTGATATTCCGGTTGTGTTTACTGCCGTGTCTGATCCGGTTGGCGCACAGCTTGTTAAAAGCATGGAAAAGCCTGGCGGCAATGTCACCGGTTTGTCCGATCTTTCACCGGTTGCTGATCACATCAAACTGATCAAAGAAGTAGCTCCGAATGTGAAGACCATCGGCTTCCTTTATAATTCCGGTGAGGCCAATTCGATTTCGCTTCTCGAAGGCCTGAAAGTTGCGGCCAAAGAAGGTGGTCTGGAAGTGGTTGAATCAGCTGCAACCAAATCGGCTGAAGTTCAGGGCGCAGCCCGCGCTTTGATCGGTAAAGCAGACCTGATTTATATCCCGACCGACAACACTATTATTTCTGCGCTTGAAGGTGCGGTCAGTGTTGCGGAAGAAGCCAAGATTCCTCTGATGACTGCCGACACAGATTCCGTCAGCCGCGGTGCTTTCATCGCTCTCGGTTTCAACTATTATGATGTTGGCAAGCAGACCGGTGAAGTTGTTGTCCGTATTCTGAAGGGCGAAAAGCCTGGTGATATTCCGGTAAAAGTTGCCGCCGGTACAGATCTGGTTGTCAATCTGGTTGCAGCAAAGAAAATGGGTATTGAAATCCCGCAGGCTGTGGTCGATCGCGCAAGCAAAGTCATCAAAGAATAATCTATATTCTAGAGCGCCGTGTGCCAGACTTGGCACACAAAACTCGCTCTAACACTTTAAAATTAGAGCATAATTTTACCTTAAACTGATTCAAGTTTAAGGAATTATGCTCTAGCCGGTAAAGCAACTTTACCGGTTTTTCATCATCCGGATATTCGGGTTCAATTTTTAAGACCTCAATATCCGGATCATCTCCTTTGTATCTTTTAAATCCGGCACAGACCGCAAAACAAAAGATACTCAGATTTCAACAGGCAGGCTGCCCCGTATTATCAGACGGTCAAAGCAGAAACTCTGTGATTGACCCGTTTGAGAGTGCCGGCCGTCTGCACAAGCCGAAGGAACATTATTGTGAGTCTGATCGCTTTTTGGGGTGCGGTCGAATTAGGTCTGGTCTTTTCATTTGTAGCCCTCGGCGTATATCTGTCGTTTCGTGTGCTTGATTTTCCAGATCTGACTGTGGATGGTTCCTTTCCACTCGGCGCCGCTGTTACTGCTGTTTTAATTATTGCCGGTGTTAATCCGTGGCTTGCCGCGCTGATTGCCATGATGGCAGGCGCTGTTGCCGGACTTGTAACCGCAACATTGAATATCCGCTTCGGCATCCTTAATCTTCTGGCCTCCATCCTTACCATGACTGCGCTTTTCTCAGTCAATTTACGTGTGATGGGCAAGCCGAACGTCGCTCTGATTAATCAGGATACAATGATCTCACCTTTTTATGGGTTAGGTGTTCCTGAATATTATGTGCGTCCGCTTTTTGTTGGCGTTCTTGTTATCATCGCCGCCCTGCTCATCTGGCGTTTTCTGGAGAGCAATATCGGTCTTGCCATGCGTGCAACCGGTACCAATGCGCGTATGGCACGCGCACAGGGCGTGAAAACCGATCGTCAGATTTATCTCGGCATGGCTATGTCCAATGCTCTGGTTGCTCTTGGCGGCGCATTATTTGCCCAGACAAACGGCTTTGCAGATGTCACCTCCGGTGTTGGTACAATTGTTGTCGGTCTTGCCGCGGTGATTATCGGTGAAACATTATTCCGTACGCGCTTTTTGCTTTGGGCGCTGATCGGCTGTATCATTGGTTCCATACTTTATCGTATCGCCATCCAGCTGGCGCTGAGCAGTGATTTCATCGGGCTCAAAGCGTCTGACCTTAATCTGGCAACAGCTGTACTGGTGACACTGGCACTCATTCTGCCACGCCTTCGTCGCGGAGGAGCTTCCAAATGATTGAAGTCTCAAATCTTGGTGTTGTATTCGGTCGTGGTACACCTCTGCAGAAACAGGCACTTTCCGGCATCAATCTGAAGATTGAAGAAGGCACATTTGTTACTGTGATCGGTTCCAATGGTGCGGGTAAATCAACCCTGCTCGGTGCCCTCGCCGGTGATGTTCAGGCCTCTGAAGGAAAAATCCTGATCGGCAATAAAGATGTCACCAAACAATCGACCGCTGACCGTGCCTCCATGGTAGCACGCGTGTTTCAGGACCCGCTGACCGGCAGCTGCGGGGCATTGTCGATTGAAGAGAACCTTGCCCTCGCTGCCATGCGCGGACAAAAGCGTGGCCTGTCCCATGCGCTTAATCATAAGCGTCGTGAACTGTTCCGCGAACGCATTGCAGGGCTTAATCTCGGTCTGGAAAACCGTGTGCAGGATCGTATGGATCTGCTCTCCGGTGGTCAGCGTCAGGCACTGTCTCTCATCATGGCCACCCTGACAAAAT
This sequence comes from Pseudochrobactrum sp. XF203, assembly GCF_020341615.1. Taxonomy (NCBI): domain Bacteria; kingdom Pseudomonadati; phylum Pseudomonadota; class Alphaproteobacteria; order Hyphomicrobiales; family Brucellaceae; genus Pseudochrobactrum; species Pseudochrobactrum sp. XF203. The sequence continues at coordinate 3,277,965 of NZ_CP084392.1, forward strand.
CAGAAGTCTTGCTGCTTGATGAACATACGGCTGCGCTTGATCCGGGCATGGCAGATTTCATCATGAAACTCACAGCCAAGTTAGTCAGTGAAAACAAGCTGACGACGATGATGGTAACGCACTCCATGCAGCAGGCACTTGATTACGGGACCCGTACAATCATGCTGCATGGCGGTAATATCATCCTCGATGTTTCCGGAGATGAGCGTAAGAACCTTACCGTTAAAGACCTGATTGATATGTTCAAAAAAGTACGCGGTGAAACACTGGATGATGATGCATTGCTGATCCAATAAATAGGACTGTCATCTGAAGTTCAAAAAATGCCGCGCTCATCCCGCGGCATTTTTATTTGAAAGCTGAAACACGGATTTCACTTTAGCTGCCTTTGTTGTAAGCAGACATATGGCACAGAAAAAAGCACATGAAGTTGATGGGTTTCTCGCGCGTCCGGCTCAAACCGGAACGGTAGTCTTGCTCTATGGACCGGACAAAGGTCTTGTTAGCGAGCGCGGTGCAAAATTCGCCAAATTGACCGGCCTGCCTCTCGATGATCCGTTTGCGGTTTTACGGATTGAAGCGGATGAAATAGACAAAGACCCTGCCCGCCTGATCGATGAAGCCAGAACAATTTCCATGTTCGGCGGAGATCGTCTGATCTGGATTAAAAATGCTTCGGCACAAAAAAATCTGGCTGAGGCCGTTAAAAACCTGATTTCAGAACCACCTCAGGACACCTATATTCTGGTTGAGGCTGGTGATCTGAAAAAAGGTGCAGCACTGCGCACCAATGTGGAAAACGGCTCCACAGCCATGGCTCTGCCCTGCTATAGCGATGATGCGCGCGGCATTGACGGTTTAATCGACGATGTGTTGCAAGCCAATCATTTGCAAATTTCCAATGATGCCCGTCAGTTTCTGCGCCTGAGCCTTGGCGGTGACCGTCTGGCCACACGCGGTGAACTTGAAAAGCTTTGCCTTTATGCGCGCGGCCAGCAGCGTATTGAACTTGAAGATGTGCGGGAATCTGTCGGCGATGTCGCCGCTCTTTCTCAGGATGAGGTGATCGACGCTGTTCTGATCGGTGATCTGCCAAAGTTCAACATTGCCTTTGACCGCGTGGTTAATACCGGCACCCACCCTTTCCTGCTCGTCAATTCGGCTATCCGCCAGTTCAGCCAATTACAGACATTGCGCTATGCTATGGAAACAGGAAATGTACCGGCAGGACTTGTTGTCAATTCTGCAAAACCACCGATTTTCTTCGCCCGTAAAAAGCTGGTTGAGACGGCTTTAGGACTCTGGAGCGTTGCAGCGCTCAACAAGGTGACAGACAGGCTTCAGCGCACAGTTCTTGAAAGCCGACAGAATGCGCCCCTGTCAACTGCAATCATCAGACAGGCTTTTATTGCTCTGACTGTAGAAGCAATAAGAAATAAACAAAGACGTTGATTTTATCATAATAAAAAAGCCGGCACTCAGACCGGCTTTTCTTTTATTTTTAGTAAATCAGCTTTGCAAGCGGCGGCAAATTTCATCCAATTGTTCAAGAGAACTATAACGGATGCGAACTTCACCACCACGATCACGATGATTAATTTCAACTTTCATACCGGTTACATCAGAAAGCAGTTTTTCTAATGCCCGTGTATCAGCATCTTTTTCTACCGGTGCACGTTCTGGCTTAACCGCCGGAATACCCTTGCTCTCAGCCTGAGACAGAGCCTCAACCTGACGGACTGACAGACCTTCTTTGACGATGCGTTCTGCAACAGCCTGAGGATTTTCCATTGTAATCAGTGTGCGCGCATGACCGGCAGTCAAAGCACCATCATTGATCAGCCCCTGCACTTCTGTCGGTAGCTTAAGAAGACGCAACGTATTTGCAACATGACTGCGGCTCTTGCCGATAACCTGTGCCAGATCGGCCTGCGTATAATCATGCTCATCAATCAGCAACTGATAACCCATTGCTTCTTCAACAGGGTTCAGATCAGCACGCTGAACGTTTTCGATAATTGCCAGCTCAAGAGCAACGCGATCATCCACATCGCGCATAATAACCGGAATTTCGGTTAAACCGGCACGCTGTGCCGCACGCCAGCGACGTTCACCGGCAATCAGCTCAAAATGCTCACGATTTTCCGGTGCCGGACGCACGACAATTGGCTGTACAATGCCATGCTCACGAATGGACTGTGCCAGATCTTCCAGCTCAGCTTCCGTAAAAATGCGACGCGGATTGCGCGGATTACGGCTTACAAATTCAATAGGCACATAACGTTCAAGCGGAACCGGTGCCTTGCGTTCTTCCACAGGCCGGTCGATATCCCCAATCAGAGCTGCCAGACCGCGACCAAGACGCTTTTTTGAAGGATCATCGTTCATCAGTTGAATGCTTTCTGCAAATTGTTACGTAGTCGAATCGAATAGTCAGTTTCATGCTGCGGTACGAAGCTGGCGTTCCCGCTGGATTACTTCGGATGCCAGTTGAAGATAAGCCTGACTTCCCGCGCATTTCAGATCATAAAGAATAGCCGGTTTACCATGAGACGGTGCCTCCGATACCCGCACATTGCGCGGAATAACAGTCCGGTAAACCTTCTCGCCCATAAAGGCACGCACATCATCAACAACCTGATTGGCCAGATTGTTTCGGCTGTCATACATGGTCAGCACAACGCCCTGAATCGACAATTCAGGATTAAGCGAATTGCGCACCTGATTGACAGTTTCGAGCAACTGGCTCAGACCTTCCAGAGCAAAAAACTCACATTGCAACGGTACCAGAACAGAGTCTGCGGCAGCCATTGCATTCAATGTCAGAAGATTGAGTGACGGCGGACAATCAATCAGAATATAGCTGAAATGATCGGCAATACCTGAATCAAAGCGCAGCGCATCACGCAAACGTCTGGTTCTGTCCGGTGCATGGGAAATTTCCATTTCAATACCGAGCAAATCCAGCGTCGATGCAACCAGATAAAGATTAGGTACATCAGTCGCAATTGCTGCATCTGGCACAGAAGCATTCTGCGTCAGCACATCATAAGATGACAATGGGCGATTTTTACGGTCAACTCCAAGTCCGGTACTGGCATTGCCCTGCGGATCGAGATCAACAATCAATACATTTTCACCGATTGCAGCCAAAGCAGTCGCCAGATTAATAGCCGTTGTGGTTTTCCCCACACCGCCTTTCTGGTTCGCGATCGTTATAATCCGTGTTCTGTTATTCATAATAATTGTCCCGAATAACTTCCGTTTTCAATGCTCATTCAATGTCATTGCCATTCAACGGCGTTGTAAATTACTGATTTCCAGAATGACTGAATCCGCTTCTATTGCGCTTCCATGTCGTACAAGGTCATATTTCCAGTTCAGCAGGCTTTCATCAATTTCACGCTGATAGTCCCGCCCTTTTTGAAACAAAGCCTTAGCACCTTTTGCCATCCAGGGTTCTGTCAGTTCAAACAACTTGTCCAGCGAAGCCAAGGCTCTGGCAGTGATGATTTCCGGAACCTGAATTTGCTGATAACAGCTTTCGATTCTGGCATTCACAACCTGTCCGTGTGTCTGGAACTGAGCCAATGCATTTCTCAAAAACGCTGATTTCTTACTATTACTCTCAACCAGTTTTATTGAACCGCCGGTTTCTTTCAGCATGATTGCCAAAACCACACCAGGGAAACCGCCACCTGACCCCAAATCCAGCCACTCCTTTGCTTGAGGTGCCAGTTTAAAAAGCTGAACACTATCAAGAATGTGACGTTCCCACAGAGTTTCCAGTGTATTCGGCGAAGCCAGATTGATTGCTTTGGACCATTTTTTGAACAGCGTTTCAAAACCAATCAAATCATCGGCTGTTTCACGTGAAACAGATGGGTATATTTGTTTCAGTGAATCAAAATATTTATCTTTTGTCATGCTGGTTTTGCCAAATCACCCGAAATATCCTGTGCAATACCATGTCTGCGGATATGTGTTATCAATAATGCGATCGCAGCAGGCGTCATCCCCTCAATTCTTTGCGCTTCTGCAATATTTGAGGGCTGACGTTTTTCAAGCTTTTGTTTCAATTCAAGGGACAGACCAGAAATTGTCGAGAACTGAATTGATCGTGGTATAATCAACTGCTCTTCACGCTCCATCACGGCAATATCCGCTGTCTGACGATCCAGATAAACAGAATATTGCGCTTCAATTTCCAAAGCTTCTTTTGTCGCAGAAGACAAACCAGAAAGCTCCGGCCAGACTTCTGTGAGACGCTCGAGATTAATATCCGGATAGGAAAGCAGATCATAAAGCGTGCGGCGAATCCCATCTTTGTTGAGATTCAAACCAAAACCAGCCGCAGCATTTGGTGTAATGGATAAGGATTGAGCAAGCTCCCTCGCCTGATCCAGCTCTTTCTTTCTCTCGTTGAAGCGTGTTTGCCGCGCTGAACCAATAAGTCCCCAGTTTTCACCCAAAGGCGTTAAACGACTGTCGGCATTATCTGCACGAAGTGAAAGTCTGAATTCTGCACGCGATGTAAACATGCGATATGGTTCACTAACACCACGCGCTGTCAGATCATCAATCATCACACCGATATAGGCTTCTGTACGCTGAAGAATAACAGGCTCACTGCCACCCGCATGTCTGGAAGCGTTCAAGCCAGCAAGTAAGCCTTGTGCTCCGGCTTCTTCATAACCGGTTGTACCATTAATCTGGCCAGCTAAGAACAGACCTTTAACCCGACGTGTTTCAAGACTGCGCTGCAACTCACGCGGATCAATAAAGTCATATTCAATAGCATAGCCTGGCTGCAGCATTTTCGCATGCTCCAATCCGGGTATGGTTTTGAGAATATCGAGCTGAACATCTTCCGGTAAGCTGGTCGAAATACCATTCGGATAAACAGTATCATCATCGAGACCTTCCGGCTCAAGAAAAATCTGATGCCCGTCACGGTCGCCAAATTTGACAATTTTATCCTCAATCGACGGACAATAACGAGGGCCAATGCCTTCAATATTCCCTGAATACATTGCCGAGCGATGGATGTTATCGCGGATCAATTGATGCGTCGCATCCGTTGTCCGTGTAATTCCGCAATCAATTTGTGGTACTGTAATCTTATCCGTCATCATTGAAAACGGAACCGGATCTTCATCTGCTGATTGTTTATCCAGACTTGCCCAGTCAATCGTCTTGCCATCAATACGGCAAGGCGTACCGGTTTTCAAACGACCTAAAGCAAAGCCAAGACCAATCAAACGTTCAGATAGTCCGAGTGCCGGTTTTTCACCCATGCGTCCGGCAGGGATAGTTTTCTCACCAATATGAATAAGACCATTCAAGAATGTTCCGCTTGTCAGCACAACAGATGCACAATTGATAATTGTACCATCCATGAGTTGAACAGCTTTGACTACACCATTTTCAACGAGAATATCTGCTGCACCACCTTCAATAACAGTCAAGTTTTGCTGTTCTCTGATGAAGTTTTGAATAGCCAGACGGTATAATTTGCGATCCGCCTGAGTGCGCGGGCCACGAACAGCAGGACCTTTACGACGGTTCAACAAACGAAACTGAATACCTGCCTGATCGGCAGCCTTGCCCATCAAGCCATCAAGCGCATCAATTTCACGGACAAGTTGTCCCTTTCCTAATCCGCCAATAGCAGGATTACAGGACATAACACCGATCGTATCAAAATGATGCGTTACTAAAGCAGTTTTAGCGCCGGTTCTTGCTGATGCTGCGGCAGCTTCTGTACCGGCATGACCACCACCAATAACAATGACGTCGTAAAAACCTGTCATAATCATATCCAAAACTTGTTTGGTTTCACGTGAATCATCATTCTCATGTTCTCTCTGAAAAGGGAACACATAACTCAAGAGTGTACAAGAATTTCAGAAGCGGGAATCTGTCGACTCAGAATAATTCAATCGAGTCAAATTGTGTTTTTAGATTCCACAGAATGTTTCACGTGAAACATCTCTGATTGTTAATCAGCCTATATCATGAAATTTGTTTCACGTGAATCATTTTCCGATACAGAATTGAGAGAATACGAGATCGAGAATATCCTCTACGTCTACGTCACCGGTAATTTTTCCAAGGTGCTGAGAGGCGATGCGTAGATTTTCTGCTCTTAATTCCAGTGGTAGGGTTTTCGAATTAACAGCTTTCTCAATTTCAGATTTGCATTGATTTAATAAATCAATATGTCTGCGGCGCGTCGGAACGACATCGTTTTGAAGTTTTGTTTTCTCTGAAATGTAGGTACTTAATCTATCCAGAAGATTGTTGATGCCTTCATTATTTTTGGTGGAGATCATATAATTATAGTTTGTTGTGGTTTCAGGCTTGAGATCGGCTTTGTTGCCAATTGTCCAGATATCTGTCTGGAATTCAGTAATATCTACCATGATGGGATTTGATATATCCTCTATGTATAAAATCAAATCTGCTTCCGCAGCTTTATCCATTGCGCGTTGAATACCAATCTGTTCAACTTTACCGGAGGTTTCCCGAATGCCGGCTGTGTCTGTTACATAAGTTGCAACGCCATTCAAATTTAGCTTCACTTCAAGAAGATCGCGTGTTGTGCCGGCTTCATCAGAAATAATAGCCACATCACGTGCAGCTAACAAATTCATCAAGCTGGATTTTCCGGCATTTGGTGCACCAATAATCACAATATGAAAACCATCACGCAGCATCGATCCGCGTTTGCCGTCTTCAATATGTTTTTCAATCTTTACGCTAAGATCCTGCATCTCACTCCAGACGCGATCCGATACTGATCCCGGTACATCGCCTTCATCGGCAAAATCAAGTTCCGCCTCGATAAATGCACGCGCCTGAATGAGTTTTTGTCGCCAGTCCATGTAAAGATTGCGTTGCGCACCAGAAGCAACCTGCTGTGCTAAACGTCTTTGTGTTTCTGTTTCAGCAGAAATCAGATCGGCCAGACCTTCGGCCATCGTCAAATCCATCTTGCCATTCGCAAAAGCACGACGTGTAAATTCTCCGGCTTCGGCTAAGCGGCATTTTTCAAATTCTGAGAGGCTTTCCAAAAATTTTTCAACCACAGCGATACCGCCGTGAATATGAAATTCCGCACAATCTTCTCCGGTAAAGCTCTTCGGACCTTCAAAAAAGAGCGTTAAACCACTGTCCAGAACTTCTCCTGTTTTGCTTCTAAGATTACTGAATACGGCTTTTCGCGCTTCCGGCAATTTTCCAATGATAGTTTCGGTAATGAATCGAGTTTGCGGGCCTGATAATCTGATAATTGCCACGCCCGAAGGCAAACGTCCGCTTGAAAGCGCAAAAATAGTATCGTGATGAAAAGACTGCACTGACATCGAAAATCCGTTACAAGTTAAGAGAATGATTGCCGTTCTTTAGCTGCCTTAAGCACTACTGTATCGGCTTGAAAATCGGAAAGGCAAAGCCATGAACCCGACGCAAAGCCCGACACAAAACAATGCCAGCTCTAATCGCCTTCATACAGCGAACAGCACATATTTGAAACAGCACAGTGCAAATCCGGTCAACTGGCAGCTCTGGGACAATGAAGCGCTCGAACTCGCTCGTATTCATGATAAGCCGATTTTGCTTTCAATCGGCTATTCCGCCTGTCACTGGTGCCATGTCATGGCGCATGAATGTTTTGAGGATGAGCAAGTTGCTCAACTGATGAATGAGCATTTTATCAATATTAAGGTGGATCGGGAAGAACGGCCGGATATTGACCAGATTTATATGTCAACCCTCACAGCCATGGGAGAGCAAGGTGGCTGGCCGCTCACAATTTTTCTAACGCCTCAGGGGGATGCTTTTTGGGGTGGCACATATTTTCCAAAACATGCCAATGGTCGTCTGCCCGGCTTTATGGATATTCTTCAAAGCCTCGGCACTTTATGGAAAAATGACCGCGAGCGAATTAATGGCAATGTGACAGCGCTTAAAACACATTTGCAGACTGTTTTAACACCGGATGCTAAACCTGCTGAGAATGATGAAAGCGCTTTCCAACGCTATGCTGATACAATAGCCAGACGTATTGATACGACATATGGCGGTCTCAGCGGACAACCTAAATTTCCGAATTTTCCGTTCATGTCGATGCTCTGGACATCATGGAAAATCAGCCAGCAGCAACAGCATTATGATCTGTTTGTTCTCAGCACGGAGAAAATGCTCAATGGCGGTATTTATGACCACCTCGCCGGTGGCTTAGCCCGCTATAGCACCGATGCATTCTGGCTCGTGCCGCATTTTGAAAAGATGCTTTATGATAATGCTCAGACCATCCGGCAGTGTCTGTGGGCATGGAGCAGCACGCATAATTCATTGTTTCGGGTTCGAATCGAAGAAATTATTCAGTGGCTGATATCTGAAATGACCTTGCCGGATGGTGGTTTTGCCTCCGGTCTTGATGCTGACAGCGAAGGTGTTGAGGGTAAATTCTATGTCTGGGACCAGTCAGAAATAGAGAGCATTCTCGGCAAAGATGCTCCTGAGTTCATTGCAAAATACAATGTCAGTCCTGCAGGAAACTGGGAAGGCAGCAATATTCTTCACCGGCTGGATATGCTGAATTTCAGCGAAGAAGATGATAAAATATTTAAACCACTGCGGGAAAAACTGCTTGGCATCAGAAATCAGCGAACCAGACCCGGCCGCGATGAAAAATGTCTGACAGATTGGAATGCCTATTTCATTCGTGCTTTGGCTGAAGCTGCCCGTGTTTTTAAACGTACCGACTGGCTGGAACTCGCAAAAACAACCTATCGCATATTATATCCTCAGCAAGGCGCAGTCATCAGCCATGTCTGGTCAAAGACTGCATCAAAGCTCCCTGCCCTGTCCTCTGATTATGCAGCACTCATTAATGCAGCTTTGTCGCTTTATCAGGCTGATCCGCAGCAAAACTATATTGATGATGCCAAAGCATTGTTAATCTCACTTAATCAGCATCATCTCGACCAGAATGGTGATTACCGGCTAACAGCTTTGGATAATGATGATGTGATTTTCTATCTTTTTGGCGATCAGGATGAAGCTATTCCAAGCAGCACCAGCCAAATTATCGAAGCCTGTACAAGACTGGCGCTGATAGCTGAGGATGAAGAGCTTTTAACAAAGGCCAACAGACTTGCGGAGCGTGCCTTGGGGCGCGGTCAAACAATGGCTTATGGACAAGCAGGAATTCTCAATGCCTCAGTGCAACTGCTTGATCCGGTTAAGCTTGTGCTGATTATTGAGAATAAAGATGACGATTTATACCGCTGTGCATCACGTCATGCCGATCCTTGCCGCACAGATATCATTCTAAGCCGTAGTCAAGCCTCCCAGCAGCCGCAATGGGCTTCTTTCCTGTCTCTGGCTGGCGAACGCTCCTGTGCCATTCTCTGCCGCAATCAGGTCTGTTTACCGCCGGTCTATGATGCCGCTGATCTTGAGAAGCTGCTCTAGAGCGATTTATTTCCAGATTGAAACACAGCGCATGCTCTAGATTCTTTATTTGGTCGCATTATCACAGCCGTCAAGTTGATCCAACTTGACTGTGAAATGCTCTAAACAAAAACGCCGCCCTTTTGAGGCGGCGTTTTTAATATCTGCATAGTGAAACAAATTACGTATTCATTGAATCGAAGAATTCAGCATTATTCTTTGTCTGTTTCAGCTTATCGATCAGGAATTCAATCGCATCGGTTGTGCCCATTGGCGAAAGAATACGACGCAGAACAAATATTTTCTGCAGATCCTGACGCGGTACCAGCAGATCTTCCTTACGTGTACCGGACTTGAGAATATCCATCGCAGGGAAGATGCGCTTATCAGCAACTTTGCGGTCAAGCACGATTTCCGAGTTACCGGTACCCTTGAATTCTTCAAAGATAACTTCATCCATACGCGAACCGGTATCGATCAACGCGGTTGCGATAATAGTCAGCGAGCCGCCTTCTTCGATATTACGGGCGGCACCGAAGAAGCGTTTCGGACGCTGCAACGCATTCGCATCCACACCACCGGTCAAAACCTTACCGGATGAAGGAATTACGGTGTTATAAGCGCGGCCGAGACGGGTGATCGAGTCAAGCAGAATGACCACATCACGGCCATGCTCAACAAGGCGTTTTGCCTTTTCAATCACCATTTCGGCAACCTGAACGTGACGGGATGCCGGCTCATCAAAGGTCGAAGATACAACTTCGCCCTTTACCGAGCGCTGCATATCGGTCACTTCTTCAGGACGTTCGTCAATCAGCAAGACGATCAGATAGCATTCCGGATGATTGGCGGTAATCGAATGCGCAATATTCTGCAGCAGAACCGTTTTACCGGTACGTGGCGGCGCCACGATCAGACCACGCTGGCCTTTACCAAGCGGTGCAACCAGATCGATCACACGGGCTGAATTGTCTTTATTGGTAGGAACATCCAGTTCCATTTTGAAACGCTCATTCGGATAGAGCGGTGTCAGATTATCAAAATGGATTTTATGACGGATCTTTTCCGGATCCTCAAAATTGATCGTATTCACTTTCAGAAGTGCGAAATAACGTTCGCCTTCTTTCGGGCTGCGGATCGGCCCTTCAACCGTATCACCGGTTTTCAGCGAAAAACGGCGGATCTGCGAAGGAGAAATGTAAATATCATCCGGGCCCGGAAGATAGTTGGCATTTGCCGAACGCAAAAAGCCAAAGCCATCCGGCAATAATTCGACGACACCTTCACCGATGATTTCGACTTCCTGAGAGGCAAGGCTCTTCAGAATAGCGAACATCAGTTCCTGTTTACGCATAACACTGGCGTTTTCAACCTGCAGCTCTTCAGCGAGAGCGAGCAGATCGACAGGTGTCTTGTTCTTAAGATCTTGTAGTTTCATTTCCTGCATGGGTGCGGAACTCATATTATAAAAGATTGAAAAAAGAAAAATGCAGTTGAGCGCTCATAATGGTCATGAGGGGCATGACCGGCATCGGAAACCTGCTATTCTTGAAGGAAGGTGTCTTTCCTTAACCGGTTCCGGTGATTTGAGCAAGAGCCAAGCTGCTTTGCAGCTCTATAAAATCGTCTCAGAAGATGAAATTACGCTCTGAACAACGCTCAAAGCGTAATTTCTTATTTTTATATAGGGATCAGAACGGCTTTACGACAACCAGAATGACAATCAAAATCATCAGAACTGTCGGAATTTCATTCACAATGCGCCAATGTTTGGTCGATTTGGTATTTTTATCCTGAGCAAACATCCGCACGCTCTTGGAAAGATAGCCGTGCAGACCGGACAGCAAAACAACCAGCAAAATCTTGCCATGCAGCCAGCCGCCGCGGAATTCAAAGATTTTCCACGCCAGCCACAGGCCTAAAACCCAGGTCACAATCATCGCCGGATTGATGATATAGCACAGCAACCGGCGTTCCATGATTTTAAAAGTTTCGGAGGCTTCAGATCCGGTCTTTTCCTGACTGTGATACACAAAAAGCCGCGGCAGATATAACATGCCCGCCATCCATGCGATCACAGCAATAATATGAAATGCTTTGATCCAGAGATAGGCTGCATCTGTCGCTGCAAAAAACAGCGCATAGGCAGCAATGGCAGTTATAGCGACAGCAACCACTGCTCTCACAGCAGGATTGCCTGTATTTGTGCCGGATTTATCCATTATGCACCTGCCTGACGGATACGGTTGACCATTTGAGCGACATTTTCGAGCGGCGCCTGCGGTGTGATGCCATGACCAAGATTAAAGATCAGAGGTCCCTGCCCCAGCTTCTCAAGAATGACATCAATACCTTCATCCAGAGCTTTGCCACCGGCAACCACACGCAGGGGGTCCAGATTGCCCTGTACAGCGCCTTGCTGCTGTAATCCTTGAGCAAAGGTCAGAGGAACAGACCAGTCCAGTCCAAGAGCATTTACGTCGGTTTTGGCGCGGTAATCCTGATAGAGCATCCCTGCCCCTTTCGGAAAACCGATAATCACAGCATCAGGATGGGTTTCGCGGACTTTTTTAACAATGCGGGCAACCGGCTTGATACAGAAATCTTCAAAGCAATCTTCGTCCAGTACGCCGGACCATGAATCGAAGATCTGAACCGCATCGGCACCGCAATTAAGCTGTTCAATCAGATATTCCGCAGAAATATCTGCAAGATCAGTCAGCAGCTTGATGAAAACATCGCGGTGCTGATAGGCAAACAAACGTGCCGGTGCCTGATCCGGTGTGCCGTGGCCGGCAATCATATAGGTGGCAACAGTCCACGGAGCACCGCAAAATCCGAGCAGCGTGGTTTCATTCGGCAATTGCTCGCGCAAACGGCTGACGGTTTCATAAACAGCGCTTAATTTGGCTGCTTTACCTGTAATGTCGAGATCTTTGATTTCATCAACTGTCACAGGTGTCATTAAAGGTCCCCTTCCTTCTTCAAAGCGAAGGTCACGTCCAAGAACGTGAGGGATGACAAGAATATCTGAAAAGAGAATGGCTGCATCAAAGCCATAACGGCGGATAGGCTGAAGTGTCACTTCCGTTGCCAGTTCAGGATTATAGCACAGATCAAGAAAGCTTCCTGCCTGCTGTCGTGTCTGGCGATATTCCGGCAGATAACGTCCTGCTTGTCTCATCATCCAGATTGGTGGTGGAAAGACGGTTTCACCTTTGAGAACGTTCAGAACTTTACGTGTCATGCGATTTACCCACACCGGTTTTCCCCGGTTATCCCATAAAGAAAGTGATGATTTTTGGATTCTTATGATTCTTAGAGTCTGTTGATAACGGGGATTAAATGTTTCCCTGAGTTTTCCCACAGGACGATCATGAAAACCGGCTGATGTGGATAAATTGCCCATCAAACGGGAAAAAGCAATGCGACCAAAAATTTCTCAATAAAAACCAACGCTTATTGGAAATATCACTAAACCTATCCTGTGGAAAACCATTGAATGAATTCTGTGTAAGTTTGAATTGCTCCTGTTACCCACAGTGTTTATTGTCACGAATATACAGTCCGGCGCGCTGTGGATGAATCCTGTTTAAATCAACAGGCAAAGAAAGACGTCTCTGAGCCGGTACTTTTTACACACAGCCATCAACAGGGATGTGAGAAATCTGTGACAAAGACTCTTTCTTACTTTCATCTTCATCTGATTTCAGATGCAACAGGAGAGACTCTCCTTGCAGCGGGCCGTGCGGCGGCGGCTCAATACAGCCATGCGCGGGCCATTGAGCATATGTATCCGCTGATCCGAACCGAGAAACAGCTGGCTAAAATTCTGGAGAATATTGATGCCGAACCGGGCATTGTTCTCTACACAGTGGTGGATCAGAAACTGGCTTTGAAAATTGATGAAGCCTGTTCGCAGATGGGTATTCCGAGTGTTTCGGTGCTGGAACCGGTGCTGGCAACTTTTCAGTCCTATCTCGGAGCGCCTGCTCATCGCCGCGCCAGTGCGCAGCATGTGCTGGACGCCGATTATTTCCGCCGGATTGATGCGCTGAATTTCACGATGGAGCATGATGACGGGCAATTGCCGCCAGATCTGGAAGAAGCCGATATTATTCTGATCGGCATTTCCCGTACATCCAAAACACCGACCAGCATTTATCTTGCCAATCGCGGCATCAAAACTGCCAATATTCCGTTGGTTTTAGGCATACCGCTGCCGGAAGCACTGCTTCATGTGAAAAAGCCGCTTGTTGTCGGACTGATTGCCAGTGCCGAGCGTATTTCTCACATCCGACAGAACCGTTTGCTGGGTACGTCTCCGGGGCTGGATACGGAGAGCTATACGGATCGTATCAATATTGCGCAGGAACTGGCCTATGCGCGCAATATTTGCGAGCGCAATAACTGGCCGGTGATTGATGTGACACGTCGTTCGATTGAAGAGACAGCCGCAGCTATTCTGGCTCTGCGCCCGCGCGTCAGAACGGATGACTGATAGGTATTTTTTCACTGTGCTGTGTAGTGAAATATCTGATATTCTTCAGAGAAGTATTTTGAGCTGCGTATATGGCAGTGAGTTTTTGATATTTGAACGGAGTTTTCAATATGGCACTGCCTTTGATCCTTGCTTCTCAAAGCCCTTTTCGTGCAGCACTTTTAAAGAATGCGGGCATTCAGTTTACATCGCAGAAAGCCAATATTGATGAGCGCGCGGTGGAAGCACCGCTTTATGAAACCGGTGCAACGCCGGAAGACGTGGCGCTGATCCTTGCAGAAACCAAAGCGGAAGAAGTGAGTGAACGTTTTCCGCATGCACTGATTATCGGCTGCGATCAGACATTATCACTCGGCAATGAAATTTTTCACAAGCCTGCGGATATGGACGGTGCGCGCCGTCATTTATTGGCTTTGTCCGGTAAAACCCATCAGTTAAACAGTGCTGTGGTACTGGTTCAGAACGGCCAGACCGTATGGCGTCATGTTTCAGTTGCCAATATGACAATGCGTCATTTGGAGCCGGGCTTTATCGGCCGTCATCTGGCGCGGGTCGGTGATATTGCGCTTTCCAGTGTCGGTGCTTATCAGGTTGAGGGTGAAGGCATTCAGCTTTTCGACAAAATAGACGGTGATTATTTCACCATTGTCGGCCTGCCATTACTGCCTTTGCTGAAAGAATTGCGTGCCAGAGGAATTATTGATGGCTGAGATGAAACAGGCCTTTGTAACCGGCTTTCCGATTAAACATTCGCGCTCGCCTTTAATTCATAATTACTGGCTGCAGCGCTATGGTTTGAGCGGCTCTTACAAGGCGATTGAAAACAACCCTGAGAACTTTCCGCATTTTGCTAAAACCCTTGCAGAACAAGGATTGCGTGGCGGGAATGTGACGATTCCGCATAAGGAAACTGCCTTTGCATTATGTGAAAAACGTGATGCCGCAGCAGAGGCTATCGGGGCTGTGAATACGCTGTGGATAGATGCGGAAAATAAACTCAATGGCGGCAATACGGACGCCTATGGTTTTGCCGCAAATCTCGATGCGCAATTGCCGGATTGGGATAAAGGCGGCAAAACGGCTTTGGTTCTGGGTGCAGGCGGTGCCAGCCGCGCAGTGCTTTATGCTTTGCTGAACCGTGGTTTTGAGAAAATCATTGTAGTGAACCGCACTGTGGAGCGGGCGCAGGCTCTGGCCGAACATTTTGGTTCAAAAATTGAAGCTACAGGCTGGGATCAGGCACAGGGCTTTGTGCGTTCAGCCGATGTGATTGTGAATACAACCTCACTGGGTATGAGCGGTCACGGCGAAGCAGAAGCTTTTCCGCTTGATTTCTCTGAAGCCAAAACCGGTGCGGTTGCAACGGATATTGTCTATATTCCTTTGGAAACACCGTTTTTGGCTCAGGCGCGTCAGGCCGATTTGCGTTGTGTGGATGGTCTTGGCATGTTGCTGCATCAGGCAGTGCCGGGCTTTGAACACTGGTTCGGCGTGCGTCCTGAGGTGACAGATGAACTGCGTCAGATCATATTGAATGATGTTCAAAAATCTTGATAGGCAGACTTATGATAAAGCTTGGACTGACAGGCTCAATCGGCATGGGGAAATCCACAACCGCACAGATTTTTGCGGATAGAGGTGTGCCGGTTTATGATGCCGATGCGGTCGTCCATCAGCTTTATCAGTCTGAAGCCGTGCCGCTGATTGCGGAAGCTTTTCCTGAAGCTGTTATTGGCGGACAAGTTGATCGTAAAATCCTGTCGGCCAGTGTTCTGGGCAAGCCGGATGAGCTTAAAAAGCTTGAGAATATTGTTCATCCGCTCGTCCATGCTAAAGAACAGCAGTTTTTACGCGATGCTGAGGCCAAAGGTGCCAAACTTGTGGTTCTGGATATTCCGCTGCTGTTTGAAACCGGCGGAACAGGTCGTGTGGATAAAATCCTTGTGGTCAGTGCGCCTTATGAAATGCAACGGGAACGGGTGCTTTCCCGAGAGAATATGACGGAAGAGAAATTTCAGTCTATTCTGGCACGTCAGATGCCGGATGCTGAAAAGCGCGCAAAAGCCGATTTTATTGTTGATACGGGGCAGGACAAAGAATTTGCCCGTCAGCAAGTTTCAGAGATTTTAGAAAAGCTGTTAAACACAGCTGCATAAGCAATTTACAGGACGAACCATGCGCGAGATTGTTTTCGATACGGAAACCACAGGCCTTGAGAAAAATGAAGACCGGGTGATTGAAATCGGCTGTATCGAGATGGTGAATAAATTCATCACCGGCAAAACATTTCATATCTATATCAATCCGCAGGGCAAAAAGGTTCATCCGGATGCATTGGCTGTTCATGGTATTACCGATGAAAGTCTGCTGGATAAGCCGACTTTTCCTGAAATTGCGGATGAGTTTCTGACCTTTATCGAAGGCGCAAAACTGGTCGCGCATAATGCGATGTTCGATATCGGCTTTCTGAATGCCGAACTGGAGCGGATTGACCGGACACCGATTTCTACCGACGTGGTGATCGATACGCTGGCTTTGGCGCGTCGCAAGCACCCAATGGGGCCAAACACGCTGGATGCACTGTGTAAGCGCTATGGCGTCGATAATGCGCATCGTAAATTGCACGGTGCATTGCTTGATACGGAATTGCTGGCAGAAGTTTATATTGAGCTGCTCGGCGGCCGTCAGACATCTTTGGGTCTGAGCGTACAATCTGCCAATGAAGACAAGAACGGCAATGAACCTGTTGCCGAGATTGTTCTGAAAGCGCGTCCTCAGCCCCTGCCCTCACGCCTGACTGCTGATGATCTTGCTGCGCATCAGAAGCTCATTGATAAAATGGGCGATAAAGCAATCTGGAAAAAATATCTGAACTGATTATTGCTTAGAAAATAAAAAAGCCGCTGTGTCTGAGACGCAGCGGCTTTTTTGTAAAATCTTCAGAAAGCTTAGTTTTTAACCTGAGCTTTTGCCTGTTCTTCAGCCATACGCTGCTGGAACATGGTGGCGAAATCGATCGGGTCGATCATCAGCGGCGGGAAGCCACCATTGCGTGTTGCATCAGCAATGATCTGACGGGCAAACGGGAACAGCAGACGCGGGCATTCGATGAACAGGATCGGCAGCATATGTTCCTGCGGAATGTTCTGAATGCGGAAAACGCCGCCATAAACCAGTTCTGTGCTGAACAGAACTTCTTTGCCTTCACCGGCCTGTGCGGTCAGGGTCAGAACAACGTCAAAATCGCCTTCAGCGATCGGATTTGCGTTCACATTAACATTGATGCTGATGTTTGGCGCATTTTCACGCGGACGCAGGGAAAGCGGTGCATTCGGGCTTTCAAAGGAAAAATCCTTGATATACTGAGCCAGAATGTTGAGGGATGGCTGTGCACTACCGTTACCGTTCTGTGCTTCGTTTGGCGTCTCTGCCATTATCATATACCTTTTTGTTAACGATGATCGACAGACCGTCGAACAGTATGACAACACATGATTTGTGCTGTAACACTTTGAAAGCTTATACAATTTTATTGTAAAACAAACTTCGCAAGAAGCAATTGAACCATAAAATTGAACCCCTGATTTCAGAAAACAATGGCTGTTGCAAAAGCAATCCGAAACATGTGTCTTTTGGCTAGCATATGTACCTTTTACAGGCAATAACGCGGCGCATTATTTGATAATACTAAAAAGACAGGCGTAAAAACGCAGTACCGGCAATAAATTATGCTGTTCTGCGGTTTTCACGCTGCATATTCATTTTCTGTTGTCTTCAATCTCTTTCGGATCTGTGCCCCAAGGAGAGTTCTTACTCTTTTTGTCCGCATCCGATGAACTGGAATAATCCTCAGGGTCGAGATCAATAATATCGTCATCCTGTGGCGTATGTCTTTGTCCGTAAGGCTGATAGCTGGCGCTGCCTGCCTGAAAATCAGTCGCCATCACCACACGGTTACGTAAAAAACGGTTCCAGATCAGGTCGCGGACAAACGGGATAAACAGCAAAAGTCCGATAATATCGGTCAGAAATCCCGGAATAATCAGCAAAATACCGGCAAAAATCAGCAAGGTTCCGTGAATGATTTCACGTTGCGGTGCACGTCCTGCGGCGGTTTCTGCTTTCATCTGGTTAAGCAGGCTCAGACCCTGACGGCGCAATAATGCAAAACCCAGAACCGCACTGAGGATAATCAGACCAAGTGTTGCCAGCACACCGATTTCTGAACCGACAATGACAAAACCGGCGATCTCTATAAATGGCAGGGCTAAAAACAGCAGCAGGCTGATCGGACCAAGCATTTTTGTCACGGGTGATGAACCTCTTGATACTGGAGCGGCACGGACGGATTTTACCGTAAATATGCCGGATTATGATTTTAAACAGGATATACAGATAAGAATTCCGGTTTGGCATTTGAATGCCGGAATGCGGTGAACTATATATTTTTTCAAAACATAGCGTTTTTATGGTATCTTTGAGCCGTCTTAATAACTGGTTGCAGCACATCTGGCAGATTGCCCGTACTGAAGAATTATACAATATCCGGTCTGGTACAGCATATTCAGAATATGTTCTGTAAAAAAGATATTGTATAATTCTTCAGTACAGGCAAAACCTGAAACTGAACAGCTGGAGTGCATCCCGAAAAGTGGGAACCGGTTTTCGGAACAATATACGCATAAAAACAAAAGACTAGAGCATTTATAATGATTCAATTTAAACTGGAAATGCTCTAGAAGTTCATTGTGAGTTCCGGCAGATCACTGCGGAGATAATTGGCGAGCGGTATGAATTTTTTCAGTTTTGGCACATTCTTTTTCTTCATTGTTGCAGTGATTATTTTCCTGCAGCTGCGTAGTGTATTGGGCAAACGCACAGGCAATGAGCGGCCGCCTTTTGATCCTTATACAACGCGTCAGGATGATACTGCCGCTCTGTCGCAGCAGAAAGACAATGTTGTTTCGCTGCCGCAACGCCAGACAATTGAAAATCAGGCAAAAGATTTTACAACAATTGATGCAATGGCACCGGAAGGCTCGGAGCTGAACAACGGTCTGCGCAATATTCGCGCACAGGATGCCGGTTTTGATCCGAAAGAATTCCTCAACGGTGCCAAAATGGCCTATGAGATGATTGTGCTGTCCTTTGCCGACGGTGATCGTAAAACTTTGAAAAACCTGCTTTCCAAAGATGTTTACGAAGGTTTTGATGCTGCGATTAAAGAGCGTGAAACCCGTGGTGAAAAAGTGAATTCCACCTTTGTTGGTATCAATCAGGCAAAAATCATTGCGGCTGATATGAAAGGCAAAGATGCACAGGTTACAGTGCGTATTGTCAGCGAGATGATCTCTGCGACACAGGATAAGCAGGGCAATATTATCGACGGCGATCTGGAAACAGTTGCGGAAATCCGCGATGTCTGGACTTTTGCCCGTAACACTGCAAACCGCGATCCGAACTGGAAACTGGTGGCAACCGAAGCGGAAGATTAAAGCATTCCCAGCAAAAGTGGGAACCGGTTTTGCGTCAGGAAATGCGTAAAAACAAAGAAATAGCGCATTTCCTCAGATTATACAAAAACTGGAAATGCTCTATCTCTGTTACTGGGTCAGCATCGGTAATTGTCGAGCTTAAAAATATTTGAGGAGCAGTGTTATGTCAGATCTGTCTGCTGCGCACTGCTCCACTGAGCTTCTCAATTTCACCGATTGCGCTGGCTGGGCAGAAGATGATCACGCTGCAGCCTTTTATGCTTTTTTGAAATCCGCCATCTATGCCGAAACGCATCTCTATAAGAGCGGTAGTCTTGGCCCGCAATTTGAAGACCTTTTGCCTGTTTTCGCGCAAGCCCGTTCATTGGCGGCGGGACAACAAATTGACCGGCAGACAGCGCGTGTATTTTTTGAGCGCTGCTTTTATCCCGTTAAAATTATTCCCCATGACCGGAAAACCGGTTTTGTAACCGGTTTTTACGAGCCGGAAATTGCTGCTTCCCGTGTAAAAACTGCACAATATTCAGTGCCGTTTTATCGAAAGCCGCCAGATCTCATCAAGCTGGATGCGGATAATCGTCCGAAAGATTTGCCTGAGGACATGGCTTTTGGCCGTTATCATAACGGGCAGATTACCGAATATTTTGACCGGCAGGCGATTGATGAGGGAGCATTGGCAGGGCAAGGTCTGGAAATTGCCTATGTAGCCAATAGAGTGGACGCCTATTTCGCTCATGTACAAGGTGCTGTGCGTCTGAATTTTGACGATGGCACGCAGATGCGCCTGACCTATGCGGCTAAGTCAGGCCATGGCTTTACCGGTGCAGGACGGGTTCTGATTGATAAAGGCGAGCTGGAACCTGCAAAGGTCACTATGCAGTCGATCCGGCAATGGTTGGCAGAGCACCCTGCCCGTATTGATGAAATTCTGTGGCATAACCGGTCTTATATTTTCTTCCGTGAAGCTCCTGTGGATGATCCTTTATCCGGGCCGGTGGCGGCTGCCAAAGTACCTTTGACCGCACAAAGATCACTGGCGGTGGATCGTAAATATCATTGCTTTGGCACGCCGTTTTTCATAAACACACATAAGAATTTAGAAAATGGCGAGGTTTTTCGTCATTTGATGATTGCTCAGGATACCGGATCAGCCATTCTTGGCCCTGCCCGCGGCGATCTGTTTTTCGGTTCCGGTGATGCGGCTGGCGCGCTTGCCGGCGGAATACGTCATGATGCTGATTTTATAATGCTGGTTCCCCGAAAAAAGGTGGCGGATTAGCATTATGAAACACAAAAAGAATAAGCGCTCTGCCACGCGCATTTCGGATAAAAATACAATGAAAATACCAAAAAATCCGAAAGTGGAACCCGATCCGGCTGAGGTTTTATCAAAACAGAATTCTGGCTTTCTCAAAAATGAGGATCGTATTCTCTGGGAAACAGTTGCACGCACAACCCGTCCTTTGCGTCCTGTTAAGCCACGACAGGCCTTTGTGATCGAGGATATGCATCTGTGGGATATTGAGAATGGCATCAATATTCCGCAGCGTGTGGAGGCCGAGCCGGTCAAAGCGTCTGTTGCCAAAGCAGCCGGTGAAACATCTCTGCAAAGCCGTAAAAAACAAGATGTGGTCACCAATCCGCTTCACGATATCGACCGGCCGACAATCCGTAAGATTGCCAAGGGGCGCGTTGAAATTCAGGCACGGATCGATCTGCATGGTATGCGCCAGCATGAAGCGCACGATCTGCTCTATAGTTTTCTTGCAGATGCCTGGCACAGAGGTCTGCGCTTTGTCTTGGTGATTACCGGCAAAGGCACATCTATGGGCAGTGACGGCGTGTTAAAACAGGCTGTGCCGCATTGGTTCTCCACGCCCCTCTTCCGCCTCTATGTGAGCGCCTATGAGGATGCTGTGCGCCATCACGGCGGGCAAGGTGCGCTCTATGTCAGGTTGCGCAAAACACCGGCTGAGAAGCTCGCAGAGCGCCAGTCCTTCCCGTCAGGAAAGCGGCCATTATCATGACACCATTTGGTCAGCGTTTACGGAAATTGCGTGAGGAACGCGGTGTCAGCCAGAAGGAAATGGCGACAGCTATCCGCGTGTCGGCCGCCTATCTTTCAGCACTGGAGCACGGGCGCCGTGGTCAGCCGACATGGGATTTGCTGCAAAGAATTATCGGCTATTTCAATATTATCTGGGATGAGGCAGAGGAATTGCAAAATCTGGCAATGATCTCTCATCCGCGTGTGACAATCGACACTTCTGGCCTGTCACCGGAGGCTACAGAATTAGCTAATCTATTGGCTAATCATATCCGTATTCTGGACAGGAATATGATCGAAAGCCTCAGCACAACGCTGCGGCTGGCTCATAAAAAACACCGCAGCCTGCGTTAGAGCATTTCACATTCAAGTTGGATCAACTTGATGGCAGTGATAATGCGACCAAATAAAGAATCTAGAGCGAGCGCTGTGATCCAATCTGGACGTAAACCGCTCTAGAGCATGTCGCGGAAAAGTGAACACCGGTTTTCCGATAACGACATGCGTAAAAACAAGAAGACAGAGCGAGCGCAGCGGATACAATTAAACGCGACACGCTCTGAAACCTCAATTTAAAATAATGATTTCAGATCATCGATTTTGGAATTGACCAGCCAGCCATAGTAATTTTCCTGCGGCAGCTGTTTATTCTGTTTGCCTGCATTGATAGCCGCCAGAGCGCGGGCGCGGCTGTCTGCCCCGCCGGTATTATACAGAGTTGCGGTAATACCCGGATTTTTCGAAATATCGAAATCGGCATATTTATTATAAGCCGTGATGGAATGTTTGATGGTCGCCGCCATATAGTGCAGGCTCAGATCAGGGTCCATAATGGTTTTATAAACCTGTGCACCATCATCAGCACTGAGCTTCGGCAGACCGGATACGCGGTTGACCATGTCAGACATTTGTAAAGCCGTCAGCGGGCTGATCTGACCGAGGCCAAAGGTCTGACCTGCATAGAAAGGCTGGAAAAACACGGCAGCAAAGCGGTTATTCGGATAGGCGTTACCGTCAACTTTTTTGCCGCGGAATTTGCTGTCCCAGATATTTTCACGGCAGGTCCAGAGGGAATAACTATCTGACAGACCCGCACATTTCTCAAATTCAGGACGTTTGATGAAATCGCTGACAGATTCACCTTTATAGCTGAAGCTGACGCCTTGTTTCACATAGGAAATAGCTTTGACATAATAGGTCTGCAGCTGGTCATAGGCATCAACATTATAGGTATGCTCGCCGATAATCGCACCGGCAATATGCACGGGATCAATATTATAGGCTGCGGCCGCCGATTTGATTTTGGTGCGCAAGCCACGATCCGATTTCAGCAATCCGTAGATTTTCTGATATTTGGCTTCATAAGTCGTGCGCATTTTTTTGGTGCGGTTGGCGGAAGCGCCGGGAATGGTCGGCTGCTCGGCATTGCGGTTACCGGCCGGTACGACAGTTGTAGCCTGTGCATTGGAGACGAGTGTCAGTGCAAAAAAACCTGTTCCGGCAGCAATTGCTATCCGTTTAAAATTGTTGCCGAGGTTCATAGGTATTTTTGCTCCGTTCGCATTTGCTTGTCCTGCTGAATGGGAATTTCAGGAAAGCACGGCATTTTAACTTCGCGCAGAAAATATGAAACCCTCGCGCACAAGTCGAGAGGGTTTCAAAAACTTAACTGCATATGATGTGTGAATGTCACACAATGCTTATAATAGGCTTATATCCGCATTAAAGGATGAAGCGTGACAGGTCGATATTCTTGGCCAGATCACCGATGCTGCTGCGCACATAAGCTGCATCCACGGTGAAAGTGGAACCGCTTTTATCCGGCGCATTGAATGAAATATCATCCAATACTTTTTCCATTACCGTTTGCAGGCGACGCGCACCGATATTCTCAATAGTGGAATTGAGATCAACGGCAATATCCGCAAGCGCATCAATGGCATCGTCTGTAATTTCCAGCGTTACCTCTTCTGTCGCCATCAGTGCCACATATTGTTTCAGCAGGCTGACTTCGGTTTCCGTCAGGATCGAGCGGAAATCTTCGCGTGTCAGAGCATTCAGCTCAACACGGATCGGCAGACGTCCCTGCAATTCCGGCAGCAAATCTGATGGTTTGGAAACATGGAAAGCGCCCGAAGCGATAAACAGAATATGGTCGGTTTTAACCGGCCCGTATTTGGTCGCAACGGTGGTACCTTCTACAAGCGGCAACAGATCGCGCTGCACGCCTTCGCGGGAAACCCCTGCCCCCATACCGCCTTCACGGGATGCGATCTTGTCGATCTCGTCAAGGAAGACGATACCGTCATTCTGGGTGACTTCCAGTGCTTCCTGTGTCACCTGATCCTGATCGAGCAGCTTGTCGGATTCATCATTGATTAGCAGCGCATAGGATTCTTTAACCGTGGTTTTGCGCGGCTTTGTCCGCCCGCCCATGGCTTTGCCAAGCATATCGCTTAAGTTTATCATCCCGATATTGGCGCCTGGCATACCCGGAATTTCAAAACCGGGCATACCGGAGCTGTTATCAGCCAGTTCAATCTCGATTTCTTTATCATCAAGATCGCCTTCACGCAGTTTCTTGCGGAAACTGTCACGGGTCGCAGGGCTGGCAGTTTTGCCGACCAATGCGTCCAATACGCGTTCTTCCGCATTGATATGGGCTTTGGCTTTCACCTCTTCGCGCTTTTTCTCGCGCACGAGGCCAATGGCGATTTCCACCAGATCACGGATGATCTGTTCCACATCGCGGCCGACATAGCCGACTTCAGTGAATTTTGTTGCTTCAACCTTGATGAAAGGTGCACCGGCCAGCTTGGCAAGACGGCGTGAAATCTCCGTTTTACCGACGCCGGTTGGTCCGATCATCAGAATATTTTTCGGCATCACCTCTTCGCGCATATTGCCTTCCAGCTGCTGACGGCGCCAGCGATTGCGCAGGGCAATGGCAACAGCGCGCTTGGCAGCTTTCTGGCCGATAATGAAACGATCAAGCTCAGAGACGATTTCACGTGGAGAAAATGTGGTCATATTTATCAGGATCCGCTTTGCCACTGCCGGATAAAGTCAACCGGATGCAGCAGCATGATAACATTGAGAATAAGGTTGTCTCGAATAACGATAAGGGCAAGAATTTCGAAAAACACTGCCGTGACGATAATCACCCATATAGGAAGCCGGGCTGCGAGAAAAAAGCCCAGTACCATGGAGAGCGTATCGAATACGGAATTGAGAATACTGTCGCCGAAATAATCCACGGAGGATGTATTGGCCCGGTAGCGCTCAATAATGAAATTCGAATTCTCAACCAGCTCCCAGCCGATTTCCAGTCCGAGCGCCAGCAGCAACCGCACATGCAGCGGTGCTTTTGGTGCAATCAGCCAGAACAATCCGTAGAAAATAAAGCCGTGAATGATGTGAGACAGCGTGTACCAGTCAAAGAATTGCTGGGAATTTTCATTGCTGTTCACTTCATTGACGAAGAGACGGATTGTTCCGCATTCGCAGACCGGAACGCGCCCCATCATGTACAAAATAACCGCCTGAATGGCTGCTGTGATTGCAATGATGAGCAGGATTTTATCCCACTGCCAATGTGGCTTTGACGCGGCAGGCGGAAGTGATGATGCGGTCACGATAAACCTTTAGTGTTTTACAAAACTAAATAACGATACCGCATAATTGGCAGGTTCTTACGCGCAATCAAGACTTTCGACAGTGAAATTGCTGTTTGTGTAAACGCAGATTTCCGCAGCAATGGTCATTGCTTTACGGGCAATCGTTTCCGCATCCATGTCTGTGTCGATCAGTGCACGGGCTGCCGACAGCGCGTAATTCCCACCGGAACCGATGGCCATCACGCCGTTTTCCGGCTCCAGAACATCGCCGAGACCGGTAATGGCCAGCGTGATATTCTTGTCGGCAACCAGCATCATGGCTTCCAGCTTGCGCAGATAGCGGTCTGTACGCCAGTCTTTGGCCAGCTCTACGGATGCGCGCATCAGTTGATCCGGATATTGTTCCAGCTTGGCTTCCAGCCGTTCAAGCAGGGTGAAAGCATCGGCAGTCGCACCGGCAAAACCGGTAATCACGCTGCCGCCTTTGCCGATACGGCGCACTTTGCGGGCATTGCCCTTCATAATGGTCTGGCCGAGGGACACCTGTCCGTCACCGGCGATCACCACTTTATTCTCCTTGCGCACGGTGACAATGGTGGTGCCGTAAATTGTATTCGGATTATGTTCAATCATTTGCGCAACTCCGCTGATTGGTCTTCATCAAATCGATCTGCTGTATTTATGATCTCATACGTAAATTACAACGGACAATAATACAGCCTGTTTCATCAAAGCATTTGGCAAAACTCAACCACTGTTCTAGAACAAGGCCGGAGAAGAACAAGATCGGGTTATCAATATGAGCAATCAGCGTATAGCAAAAGTCAGCCGCAGCACCAAAGAAACCAGCATTGAAGCTGAAGTCTTTCTGGATGGTACGGGCCGTTTCGATATTTCGACCGGCGTTGGCTTTTTCGATCATATGCTGGAGCAATTATCGCGACATTCGCTGATTGATATGAAAATCACCACCAAGGGTGATACGCATATTGATGACCATCATACGGTTGAAGATACCGGCATTGCCATTGGTAAAGCCATTGCGGAAGCTCTGGGTGAGCGCCGTGGTATTGTCCGTTATGCCTCGATTGATCTCGCTATGGACGAGACACTGACCTCTGCGGCGCTGGATGTATCCGGTCGTCCGTTTCTGGTGTGGAATGTGGCCTTCAATGCACCGAAAATCGGCACATTCGATACGGAACTGGTGCGGGAATTCTTTCAGGCGCTGGCGCAGAATGCAGGCATTACCCTGCATGTGAATATGCGCTATGGTATCAATAATCATCATATTGCCGAGACCTGTTTCAAGGCTGTAGCGCGCGCATTGCGTATGGCGATTGAAACCGATCCGCGGCAGAAAGATGCCATTCCTTCGACAAAAGGCACGCTGAAAGGCTGATTATGGCCAGCTATATCGTTCTGGAACCAACGGACGCGGTAAAACTGAAACCGGTTAAAGCTGTTGCGGGTGACCATACGATTTTTGTGCGCGATGAATTTACCGTCTTCGCGCTGATCCTGCCGTTTCTCTGGCTGCTTACGCATCGTCTGTGGTGGCATGCGCTGATGGTTGCTCTGATCGGCTGGGGTGCATTCAGCGTTTTGGGTTCTTATCTTTCTTCTGCTTTTGTCGTTTCCGGCCTGTCACTTTTGCTGTCGCTGTTTGTTGCGCTGGAAGGGCGTAACTGGTATCTCACAGCGCTCAGACGCAAGGGTTATGAGGAAGTGGCACTCATCAGCGCCAATGACTTGAGCGATGCGGAAACTCTTTATTTTTATGGTGCTGCAAAACCGGCAGAAAAAGCAGAGCCTGTCTCTGTATGTTCTGACAATAAGGTTTTGTCCGGCACTGTGACCGGCACGGCGGTTCCTGCGGCAACACATGCTGCAGACGGCGCTATGATCGGTCTGGTTGATTATCACGGAAGGTCGTGACATGCGTGTTGCCATTATTGATTATGGTTCCGGAAATCTCAAATCGGTAGCCAAGGCTTTTGAACGTGCGGTATCGGATATGGGCAGTCCCATTCATGTGGATGTGACCAGTGATGCCAAAGCCGTACTGGCCGCAGATCATATTGTGTTGCCGGGTGTTGGCGCCTATGCCGATTGCCGTCGCGGTCTGGATGCTGTTTCCGGCATGGTTGATGCTTTGAGCGAAGTTGTTCAGCATAAAGCACGGCCGTTTCTCGGCGTTTGTGTTGGGATGCAGCTGCTTTCAACGCGCGGTTTGGAAAAAAGCATCACCAATGGCCTCAACTGGATTGAAGGCGATGTGCGCGAGATGAAGCCGTCTGATCCCGCTTTGAAAATTCCGCAGATCGGCTGGAATACCATCGAGCTGAACCATGCCCATCCGGTATTCAACGATATAGAAACCGGCGAGCATGGCTTGCATGCCTATTTCGTGCATTCCTATATGTTTGATGTGAAAAACAGCGCTGATGTGCTGGCAACCACCAGCTATGGCGGAGCGGTAACGGCGGCAATTGCGCGCGATAATATTGTCGGCACGCAGTTCCATCCGGAGAAAAGCCAGCGCCTCGGCCTTAAACTCATTACTAATTTCCTGAAGTGGAAGCCATGATACTTTTTCCGGCAATTGACCTGAAAGACGGTGAATGCGTTCGCCTGAAACTGGGTGATATGAACCAGTCCACGGTTTATAACACTGATCCTGCGGCTCAGGCGAAAGCCTTTGAAGATCAGGGATTTGAGTGGCTTCATGTGGTTGATCTGAATGGCGCTTTTGCAGGTTCCAGCGTCAATGGTGCGGCCGTGGAAGCCATCCTTAAAGCGACTAAAAATCCGGTTCAGCTCGGCGGCGGTATCCGCACGCTGGAACATATTGAGGCATGGCTTTCCAAGGGGCTTTCCCGCGTCATTCTCGGCACCGTTGCCGTGCGTGATCCGCAGCTGGTGATTGAAGCCTGTAAAGAATTTCCGGGCAAAGTCGCTGTCGGCATTGATGCCAAAGGCGGCAAGGTTGCGGTTGAGGGCTGGGCAGAGGCTTCAGAACTCGGCGTGATTGAACTGGCGCAGAAATTTGAAGGGGCAGGGGTCGCAGCGATTATCTATACGGATATTGACCGCGACGGTATTCTGGCAGGCATCAACTGGCCGTCAACTCTGGGCTTGGCAGAAGCCGTGTCCATTCCGGTGATTGCATCCGGCGGTCTGGCCTCGATGGATGATATTCATCGTATGACGCAAGCCGATGCCCGTAAGCTGGAAGGTGCAATTTCCGGTCGTGCACTCTATGACGGCCGTATTGATCCGGCTGAAGCGCTGGCACTGTTACGTGCCGCGAAGGAGGCCGCGCAATGACTTTAAAAGCACGGGTTATTGCTTGTCTGGATGTAAAAGATGGAAGTACCCGTCTGCCCGCAGCGCAGCGAGGACAGACAAACTTTAAAAAGACGCGCCGGACCGGAGGCGAAAATGCTTAAAGCACGGGTTATTCCATGTCTCGATGTAAAA
Organism: Pseudochrobactrum sp. XF203; assembly: GCF_020341615.1. NCBI lineage: Bacteria > Pseudomonadati > Pseudomonadota > Alphaproteobacteria > Hyphomicrobiales > Brucellaceae > Pseudochrobactrum > Pseudochrobactrum sp. XF203. The sequence goes on from NZ_CP084392.1 coordinate 3,306,570, forward strand.
GACGGGCGCGTCGTCAAGGGCGTCAACTTTGTTGACTTGATTGATGCCGGTGATCCGGTGGAGGCCGCAAAAGCCTATGATGCAGCGGGTGCCGATGAGCTTTGCTTTCTCGATATTACCGCTTCATCGGATAATCGTGAGACGATTTTCGATGTGGTTGCCCGCACCGCTGAACAATGTTTCATGCCGCTGACAGTCGGCGGCGGTGTACGTGCGGTTGCTGATATCCGCAAACTCTTGCTGGCCGGTGCTGACAAGGTTTCAATCAATACTGCTGCGGTACAAAATCCTGATCTGATTGCGGAAGCGGCAGATAAATTCGGCAATCAATGCATTGTTGTCGCCGTAGATGCCAAGAAAGTATCGGGCGCAGGAGAGGCGGATCGCTGGGAGATTTTCACCCATGGCGGCCGCAATGCAACCGGTCTTGATGCGATTGAATTTGCCCGCACAATGGTTGATCGCGGAGCAGGGGAAATCCTGCTGACCTCGATGGATCGTGACGGTACCAAAGTTGGCTATGATCTGGCGCTGACCCGCGCTGTGGCCGATGCCGTGAGTGTTCCGGTGATTGCCTCCGGTGGTGTCGGCTCTCTGGATGATCTGGTGGCCGGTGTGAAGGAAGGCCATGCCAGTGCGGTATTGGCAGCATCTATTTTCCATTTTGGCACTTACACAATTGAAGAAGCCAAACGCTATATGGCAAGTCACGGTATTGCCATGCGTCTGGATGATGTTCGAAATTAACAGATCAACCTGGTTTTCGGAGAGGAAACCAGGTTGATTTACTGATAAAATTAAGTTGTTTCATGCAATGAGGGGTGCTTTTCATCCCTCATTTGCTTTAAAGACCATTCGCATTGCTGTGCGGGATTCTCATCGCGCATTCTATAAATTGCACTGAAACAGGAGTGCAGCATGACAGATTTCACCCTTGCTGAGCTTGAGCAGATTGTTGCTAATCGCGCGGCTGCAACAGATGGTTCATCTTATACAGCCTCACTGATTGCCAAAGGTCAGCATAAGGCCGCCCAGAAACTGGGCGAAGAAGCGGTTGAAACTGTTATTGCGGCGATGATGCAGGATGAAAAAGCTGTCATTTCTGAAAGTGCCGATCTGCTCTATCATTTGCTGGTAGTATGGAAGATTGCGGGTGTGTCGCTGGAATCCGTGATGCAGGAACTGGATAAACGTACATCGCAAACCGGTCTTCAGGAAAAAGCTGCACGAAAACCGGAATAGACTGAAGCATTCATCTGGTTCCCGGGTTTATTCAGAGATCGAAATGCACTCCATGGATCTTTTCAAAAAGAAGCATTATTCGCCTTATCAGGTTTTTACCGCTGCGGAATGGGCAGAATTTCGTGCCGATACGCCGCTGACCCTGACACTGGATGAAGTGAAACGTCTGCGCTCGCTGAACGATCCGGTGGATCTGGATGAGGTACGCCGGATTTATCTGGCTTTGTCGCGTCTGCTGTCGACCCATGTGGAAGCGCTGCAATCGCTCTATAAACAGCGCAAACAGTTCCTGATGAAGGATGATACGGTCAAAACACCGTTTATCATCGGCATTGCCGGTTCCGTTGCGGTCGGAAAATCGACCACAGCGCGTATTCTGAAGGAATTGCTGAGCCGATGGCCATCAAGCCCTAAAGTCGAGCTGGTGACGACTGACGGCTTTCTCTATCCCAATGAAGTACTGCGTGCTGAAGGACGGATGGAGCGGAAAGGTTTTCCGGACAGTTATGACGCCGGTGCCATTCTCAACTTCCTGTCATCTATGAAGGCAGGCATGAGCCATGTTCAGGCGCCGGTCTATTCGCATCTGACCTATGACGTGGTTGCCGGTAAGCATGTGACCATTGACCGGCCGGATATTCTGATTTTTGAAGGCATCAATGTGCTGCAGGTGCGTGATCTGCCTGCGGACGGCAAGGCCGTGCCATTTGTCTCGGATTTCTTTGATTTCTCAATCTATATTGATGCTGATCCGGTGCTGATCCACAAATGGTATATCAACCGCTTCATGAAACTGCGTGAAACGGCATTCCGTGATCCGCAGAGCTTCTTCCATCGCTATTCGCAATTGTCGGAAGAGGCGGCATTGTCGATTGCCGAAGGCCTGTGGACGAATATCAATCTCAAAAACCTGTTTGAGAATATTCTGCCGACACGTCCGCGTGCCGATCTGATCCTGCGCAAAGGCGAAAATCATATGATTGAAGAAGTCGCTCTGCGCAAAATCTGAACTTCAAGTTGTAAAAAGAGCCCCGCTGTTGATGACAGTGGGGCTTTTTATTTTGAACCTGAATTATGCAAGTGGCGGAATACGCAGAACCTGACCCGGATAGATTTTATCCGGTGAGGTCAGCATTGGCTTATTGGCTTCAAAGATTTTCGGGTTTTTATCGCCATGGCCTTTGCCATATTGGGCTTCAGCGATTTTCCAAAGATTGTCGCCCTTTTTCACGGTGTAGAAAACCGGTGCCGCACCTTCAGCAGCGCCGTCAACTTTCAGTTCCGAGGCTTCCACTTTGGAAACACCGAGGGAGTTACCGACAGCAATAATCGCTTTTTCAAAAGCGGACTGATCTTTGACATTGCCGGAAAGTACAGCCTTGTCGCCCTGAACAGTTACCTGCACATCACTGGTACCGAGATTATGAGAATCCAGCTCTTTCTTCAGATCTTCTGCTTTAGGCTCATCGTCACCAAAGCCAAGTTTGGTACCAACCGATTTCACAAAATCAAATATGCCCATTCCGTTTCTCCTTTGAGTGTCAGATATCATCCGCTTAAAGAATATAGGCAGGTAAATGAATTAAGGAAGCCACCCGTATAAAATAACAGGGATTATCGGGTATTAGAGCGCCGTGTGCCAGATCTGGCACACAAAGGTCGCTCTAATCACCTTTGACACGCTGACGCATTTTCTTGACGTCTGCGCGACCGGATTTTGCTTTCAGGCGTCGCTCGACAGAGCCTTTGGTCGGCTTGGTCTTTTTCCGCGGTGGCGGTGGTGGTTTGGCAGCCTCAATAATCAAAGCAATCATACGGTTGCGGGCATCTTCACGGTTCTTTTCCTGACTGCGGAAGCGGCTGGCTTCAATCACAATCTCACCGTCTTTATTGGCACGCTGCCCAGCAAGGCTGATGAGACGCGCATAGACATCTTCCGGCAAGCCCGCTTGCATGGCTGCAAAGCGCAGCTGCACGGCTGTTGAAACCTTATTCACATTCTGTCCGCCTGGACCTGAAGAGCGGATAAAGCTCTCCTCCAGCAGGTTTTCATGAATGCTGATCCGGTTGGTAATGCGGATAAGATGTTTGTTTTGTTCCGTCATGAGCGGATTTATAACGGAATATCTGAAATCTGCGAAGATAAGTGCAGAAATAAAAAACGGTGCCTGAAAGGCACCGTTTTTTATTTCAGAAATGCAGATTTATTTATTCAGCAGCAATTGCCAGAGCCGGTGCCGCCGAACGGACTTCAGCATCTACATGATCTTCAAACTTGGCAAAGTTTGTGATGAACATGTTGGCCAGTTTTTTAGCCTGTGCGTCATAAGCAGCTTTATCCGCCCATGTTGAACGCGGGTCGAGAATGCTTGAATCAACACCCGGAACTGCAACCGGAACTTCAAAACCGAAGTTAGGGTCTGTGCGGAATTCCGCGCCATTGAGCGAACCGTCAAGTGCTGCGGAGAGCAGGGCGCGTGTTGCCTTGATCGGCATACGGTTACCGGTGCCGTAAGCGCCACCGGTCCAGCCGGTATTGACCAGCCAGCAGTCAACTTTGTGCTCAGCAATCAGCTTACGCAGCAGATCACCATATTCCGACGGATGGCGCGGCATGAAAGGCGCACCAAAGCAGGTGGAGAAGGTTGCTTCCGGCTCGGTCACACCTTTTTCAGTACCGGCAACCTTAGCGGTGTAACCGGACAGGAAGTGGTACATAGCCTGAGCAGGGGTCAGCTTGGCAATAGGAGGCATGACGCCGAACGCATCAGCTGTCAGCATGATAACATTCTTAGGCTGACCGGCAGTGCCTGTCTTGGATGCATTGGAGATGAAATCCAGCGGATAGGCTGCACGGGTATTTTCTGTGCGCGAACCATCGTTGAAATCCGGCTGGCGGTTTTCATCAAGAACAACATTTTCCAGCACAGTGCCGAAACGCTGTGTTGTGGAATAGATTTCCGGCTCAGCTTCTGCCGAGAGACGGATGGTCTTGGCGTAGCAGCCGCCTTCAAAGTTGAAGATGCCGTTTTCGCTCCAGCCATGCTCATCATCACCGATCAGCGTGCGTGTCGGATCAGCGGAGAGGGTGGTTTTACCGGTGCCGGACAGACCGAAGAAAATCGCGGTGTCGCCGTTTGGTGCTTCATTGGCTGAGCAATGCATCGGCATAATGCCTTTTGCAGGCAGAATGTAATTCAGAGCGGTAAAGACCGACTTCTTCATTTCACCGGCATAGGAAGTACCGCCGATCAGCACAACTTTGTTGACCAGATCGCAGGCGATCACAGTTTCTGTACGGCAGCCGTATTTTTCAGGATCAGCGCGGAAGGATGGCAAATCAATAATGGTCATTTCCGGCATGAAGCTCTGCAGGGCAGCAATTTCAGGACGGATCAGCAGGTTGCGGATGAACAGCGAGTGCCATGCAAATTCGGTTACAACGCGAACCTTGATATTGTGCTCGGCATCGGCGCCGCCGATCAGATCCTGAACAAACAGTTCTTTGCCTTTGGCGTGCTCAATGAAATCGGCATGCAGCTTGGCAAAATTTTCCGGGCTCATCGGCTTGTTATTGTCCCACCAGATCTGGTCTTCGGTGGTTGCATCACGCACAACGAATTTGTCTTTAGGGCTACGTCCGGTATGTTGTCCGGTCACGGCCATCAAAGCGCCCTGTGCAGTCAGAGTTGATTCACCGCGGCGGATCGACTCCTCATAGAGCTGAGCCGGTCCGAAATTATAATAGACCGCGGCGAGGTCTTTTAGCCCCGTCGTTGCAATGGAAGCAGCTGGATTGCGATTGCCAGTCTCGATCATAATTTTCACTCGCAGTTTTCATTGGTTGGTCGACAGCGCATTTTCTCTCCGCGCTAAGGCAAAGTCACAACCAGATTAGCGAGACAATTTCAAATCTTTAATCGTTTAAAATTTTTTAAATTTTTTTTAAATCGTTTTTATGGCAATTTATTATGCCGCTATCCACATAAGCAAGGTGTCTGGAGCGGGTATAAATTGCAGGCGAAGCATCAGAAAAATCGCCGCTGCCTTACTTTGTACTTAATTTGTCCTGCTTAAAAGACGTGCTATATAAGTTGAATAGTCGAATTTGATTGAGGAGAAGCGACCTGATGAGGGAAGTTCCGGTAACACAGACCATTGCGCTCGTAGATGATGACCGCAATATCCTGACTTCTGTTTCCATTGCTCTGGAGTCGGAAGGCTATCGGGTCGAGACCTATACAGACGGTGCTTCCGCGCTGGATGGTCTGATGGCGCGTCCGCCAAATCTTGCAATTTTCGATATTAAAATGCCGCGTATGGATGGTATGGAACTGCTCCGCCGTCTGCGCCAGAAATCTGATCTGCCGGTGATCTTCCTGACATCGAAAGATGATGAGATCGACGAATTATTCGGCCTGAAAATGGGCGCGGATGATTTTATCACCAAGCCGTTCTCCCAGCGTCTGCTGGTAGAGCGTGTTAAAGCGGTGCTGCGCCGTGTGGCGGCTCGTGAAGGTGCGGTTAAAAATCCGGGTCAGCCGACAAAGTCATTGCAGCGCGGCCAACTGGAAATGGATCAGGAGCGCCATACCTGCACATGGAAGGGCGAACCGGTTACATTGACGGTGACTGAATTCCTTATCCTGCATTCGCTGGCACAGCGTCCGGGTGTTGTGAAAAGCCGCGATGCGCTGATGGATGCCGCTTATGACGAGCAGGTTTATGTGGATGACCGCACGATCGACAGCCATATCAAGCGTCTGCGTAAGAAATTTAAAGTTGTTGACGATGATTTTGAAATGATTGAGACGCTTTACGGTGTTGGCTATCGCTTCCGCGAGGCGTAAAAGCTTCGCAATATAAGAAAGCACGAGGCGTAAAAGCCTCGCATTTTAGAAAGTACGAAGTGTAAGCGCTTCGTAATATAAAAAAGCCCGAAGCGTGAAGCTTTGCAAATATAGCTGATATAAAGGCACGGAGCGGTTATAATGCATTGCATAACCGCTCCGTATTAATTCGCTGAAGGAACTGATCGCCCTCAATGGTCGCAGAAACGGAAAACAGAACGACATTGCGCCGCAAGGAACGTCTTGCGCGCCGTCAGCGCTCGCTTGTCTGGCGGCGACTGTTTTCACCGCTGCGCCGTACATTGGGCAATTATGTTTTCTCCAGTCTGACCAAGCGTATTCTGTTTCTTAATCTGGCAGCGCTTGCGGTGCTGGTTTCGGGGATCATGTATCTCAACCAGTTTCGTGATGGTCTGGTGGACGCGAAGATTGAAAGTCTTCTGACGCAAGGTAAGATTATCGCGGCTTCCATTGCCTCATCGGCAAGCGTTGATACCAATTCGATTATGATCGATCCGGATAAGCTGCTGGAGCTGCAAGCCGGTCAGAGTATTACTCCGTCACCGGATTCTCCGGATAACTGGGAGTTTCCGATCAATCCGGAAAAAGTAGCACCACTGCTGCGGACATTGATTTCTCCGACCAGTACCCGTGCGCGTATTTACGATAATAATGCCAATATCCTGCTGGACTCGCGCCATCTCTATTCACGCGGACAGGTGCTGAGCTATGATTTGCCGGTACTGGATGAGGATGATCAGAGTTTTGGCGAGCAGATCAGCACATGGTTCAATAATCTGATTAACCGCAACAGTTTGCCGCTCTATCAGGAGCCGCCGGGCGGAAATGGTTCTGTTTATCCGGAAGTGATTACAGCTTTGACCGGTTCTTCCGGTAAAGCACAGCGCCGGAATGAAAAAGGCGAGTTGGTTGTCTCGGTTGCCGTGCCGATCCAGCGTTACCGTGCGGTGCTCGGTGTCTTGCTGATGTCGACCGAAGGCGGTGATATTGATAAGATTGTCCGCGGTGAGCGCAATGCGATCCTGCGTGTCTTTGTTGTTGTATCGCTGGTGATGGTGATCCTGTCGCTGTTTCTGGCTTCTACGATTGCTAATCCGTTGCGCAAATTGTCTGAAGCAGCGGATCGTGTGCGCCACGGTATTAAAGGCCGTGTTGAAATTCCGGATTTCTCCGACCGTCAGGATGAAGTCGGCCATCTTTCCACATCGATCCGCGATATGACCGATGCGCTTTATGCACGTATTGAGGCGATTGAAAGTTTTGCGGCCGATGTCAGCCATGAGCTGAAAAATCCGCTGACTTCTCTGCGCAGTGCAGTTGAAACGCTGCCTCTGGCGAAAACCGAGAGTGCTAAAAAACGTCTTCTTGACGTGATCCAGCATGATGTGCGCCGCCTTGATCGTTTGATTACAGATATTTCCGATGCATCGCGTCTGGATGCCGAACTTGCCCGTGAACATACGGATCGGGTGGATATGCAGGCACTGCTTAATAATATTGTGGCAGCTGCGAGAGAAGTGCGCCGCAATAAAGTGGGCACAAAAATTCTGCTGGATATCGGCAAGCTTCCGGCAGGGGCAAAAGGATTTTATCTGCCGGGGCATGATTTGCGGCTTGGTCAGGTTGTTTCTAACCTGATTGAAAATGCCCGTACCTTTGTGCCGGAAGATAATGGTGAAATCAGAATTTACCTGAACCATAAAGGTTCAAAAATTCAGGTTGTCGTTGAGGATAATGGTCCGGGTATCGGCGCTGAAAATATTGAACGTATTTTCGAGCGTTTCTATACGGATCGCCCGTCTTCGGAGGCTTTTGGTCAGAATTCCGGTCTGGGGCTTTCAATCAGCCGACAGATTATCGAAGCACATGGTGGTACACTAACAGCTTCTAATATTCCTGACCCTGAAGATGCTGAACATTGGCTGGGTGCGCGGTTCCTGATTGATCTGCCGGCGGAATTACCGGAAAACACCAGACGTCAGCGTGCACAGGCGGCACAGAATACGGAAAACTGATAATAAAGCGGAGAAACGCATGAGCAATTCTGAAAGTTTTGTGTTTCACGCCACATCTCTGGTTCTTGGTTCCTTTGGCATTTTAATATGCGGTGCTTCCGGCTCGGGAAAATCATCGCTGGCGCTCACTCTGATCGAACGTGCGCAGCAGACAGGCCGTGTCGGCACATTGATTTCTGATGACCAGACGACGATCAGTACAGAAGAGGGGAAGCTGATCGCTTCCACACCTTCAGCGATTGCCGGTGCTGTTGAAATTCGCGGGGCAGGTTTATTTGAGGTGCCGTATCAGCAACAGGCAGAGATCAACCTGCTTGTAGAGCTGGTGAGTGCAGATAAAGCGCCCCGTTATCCGGCAGATGAAAAGCGCGAACTGGCAGGAATTATGGTTCCTGTGCTGGTCTTGCCGGAATTGGCAGGGGATTGCGATTCGCTGCAATGTGCCAGAGCGATAGAAGCGACTTTATTTATGAAACGCTGGGGCAGCCGTGAAACTGCCTGAAAGCCCTTGTTTTTTAACGGCTGGTTTAGAATAAAATCTGTGTTTCAGTGCGGCATAACCGACGAAAGCCGTGGGGGGCTTTATTTTTTGCTTGCACTCATTATTCTCGGTGCCAACATAGAAGGTCTGGCCAATATTAAAAATCTGAGCCTGAATTCAGAAAATAACGGCCATAAAATTTATGTCTTAGGGGTAAATGTCTGAACTTTTGGTTCGGATTGAGCTTACAAGCTTTTATATTGTGAGTGCGACAATGGAAAAGCGACCAGCAGGAGCAGTTTAATAATGATCGGACTCGTGCTTGTTACGCACGGAAGGCTGGCCGAAGAGTTTCACCATGCTGTTGAGCATGTTGTCGGCCCTCAGGAAAATTTCGAAACCGTTAGTATCGGTGCCGATGATGATATGGAAAAACGTCGTGAGGATATTGTCGCGGCGGTTGCTAAGGCCGATCAGGGGCAGGGTGTTATTATTCTGACCGATATGTTCGGCGGAACACCTTCCAATTTGGCAATTTCGGTGCTTGATGCGGGCAGGGTTGAGGTCATTGCCGGTGTTAATCTGCCGATGCTGATTAAACTGACCAGTGTGCGTCAGTCCGGTGATATGGAAGCATCATTGCGTGAAGCGCAGGATGCAGGCCGTAAATATATTAATGTTGCCAGTCAGGTACTGACGAGTAAGTAATAATCTCAGGTACTGACGAGCAAATAACAAAGTCAGGCACTACGGGTAATCAGATTAGGCACTGACGGGAAAAATAAATATGGCTCAGGTTGCTGTCAGCGGATGTTATGAGCCTGATAAGGCAGAGACCCGCAAATTTACGATCGTGAATAAGCGGGGTCTGCATGCGCGGGCTTCGGCAAAATTCGTGCAATTGGTGGATAGTTTTGACGCTCATGTCCGTGTTGAAAAAGACGGAATGAGTGTTGGTGGCACATCGATTATGGGGTTGATGATGCTTGCCGCATCACCGGGATGTTGCATTGATGTCAGCGCCTGCGGCGTTGAGGCAACAGCCGTACTTGATGCGCTGGAACAGCTTGTCGGCGATAAATTCGGCGAAGAATGCTAAAGAGACTTATTTCAGTTTTTAAAAGCACCGGTCACTCCGGTGCTTTTTTATTGGCTGACTCAGGTTACATAAAGATATAAAGATTACCTTATATTTTTGTTTGAGCCGCTTTCTCTGATCTGCTACACATATTTTTATTGAAGTTGTAACAGCTGAAAGCGGAGTGCAGATGTCTGTATCGGGAGAATATATCATCAAGGATATCGGTCTGGCTGACTGGGGACGCAAGGAAATTGTCATTGCGGAAACAGAAATGCCGGGTCTGATGGCATCGCGTGAGGAATTCGGGCCGAAACAGATATTGAAAGGCGCACGGATTTCCGGCTCCCTGCATATGACAATTCAGACTGCCGTACTGATTGAAACACTGCAGGCGCTGGGTGCGGAAGTGCGCTGGGCATCCTGCAATATTTTCTCGACACAGGATCATGCGGCTGCGGCAATTGCGGCTGAAGGTACACCGGTTTTCGCAATCAAGGGCGAAACTCTGGAAGAATACTGGACCTATACGGACAAAATTTTCCAGTGGCCGGATGGCGAGCCTTCCAATCTGATCCTCGATGATGGCGGCGACGCTACCATGTATATTCTGATCGGTGCACGCGCTGAGGCCGGTGAAGATGTGCTGTCAAAACCGGGCAGTGAAGAAGAGGAAATTCTCTTCGCTCAGATCAAAAAACGTATGGCAGAAACACCGGGCTTTTTCACCCGCCAGCGCGCGGCGCTGAAAGGTGTGACGGAAGAAACGACTACCGGCGTAAACCGCCTTTACCAGTTGCAGCGTGCCGGTCAGCTGCCTTTCCCTGCGATTAACGTCAATGACAGCGTAACCAAATCGAAATTCGACAATAAATACGGTTGTAAAGAGTCGCTGGTGGACGGTATCCGTCGCGGTACCGATGTGATGATGGCCGGTAAAGTCGCTATTGTTTGCGGCTATGGCGATGTGGGTAAAGGGTCTGCCCAGTCACTGCTCGGTGCCGGTGCCCGCGTGAAGGTCACGGAAGTTGATCCGATCTGCGCTTTGCAGGCGGCAATGGATGGTTTTGAGGTGGTCACGCTCGACGATGCCGCAGCGGATGCGGATATCGTCATCACCACAACCGGCAATAAAGACGTCATCACCATCGAGCATATGCGCAAGATGAAAGATATGGTGATTGTCGGCAATATCGGCCATTTTGATAATGAAATTCAGGTCGGTGCGCTGCGCAATCTGAAATGGACAAATATCAAGCCGCAGGTGGATATGATCACCTTCCCGGATGATAAGCGTCTGATCCTGCTATCCGAAGGTCGTCTGCTCAATCTCGGCAATGCAACCGGTCATCCAAGCTTTGTGATGTCGGCCTCTTTCACCAATCAGGTGCTGGGTCAGATCGAGCTGTTCACCCGTGGCGAGACTTATAAAAACGAAGTCTATGTGCTGCCGAAACATCTCGATGAAAAGGTTGCGCGGCTGCATCTGGCCAAGCTTGGCGTGAAGCTGACTGTGCTTTCTGAGGAACAGGCTGCATATATTGGTGTAACACCGCAGGGGCCGTTTAAATCGGACCACTACAGGTATTAACTATAGTTTAATTAACATACAACATATTGTGGCCGGAAGGATTGACATTCTTCCGGCCTTTATTTTTGCGCCCGCAGCGCTTCAAACAGATTCCCTGTAGCTGTATTGTGCTATGATTCGAAGATAATGGCAGAAAATTCTGCCGCTGATTTTTAAACAGTTATGAAGCAGCAAATGCTGCGGCGGAGAATTTTAAGGCATGTCAGGTGTCAGTTCATTTCGAAATATTGGCTCTGTTATAAGCCGTCATTTTCGCAAAGCTCTGGCAGCGACAGCCGCATTTTCTTCTGTTTTGGTATCCGGTCAGGCACTGGCGCAAAGCTATGATATCGGACGAATTCCGATGCCGGGCGGCAGCACATTAGGCCCGAATGAAGTGGTGCAATTTGCCATTGTTGTGGGGGTAACAGGTGCCGCACTTTTGTCGGTCAGCTGGATCATTCGCAGCCGTAACCGTGTGAACCGCGAGAACAGTGCTTTGCGTGCCCGTGTTGCTGATCTCAGCCATGCGGTGACACGCAGCGAAACCCTGCTTAATTTGAAAGATCAGCGTATTGTGGTCTGGGCAAGCGCGGAACCGGCAAAACGCGGGACGCCACAACATAATACGCAGACAGAAGTGCTGGGTCAGTTGCCGGTGGCCAGCGGAGTGCCGCAGGATCCGGCGGCTTTTTTAAGCTTCGGGCGCTGGTTGCGCACCGATTCCGTAGTGGCACTGGAACGCGCGATTTTATCGCTGCGCGAATATGGCCGCTCTTTCGATTTTCTGGTTGAGACCAATAATGGCACCATGCTCGAAGTGCAGGGGCAGACAACCGGTGCCTATGCCATTACCCGCTTCATTAATGTTGACGGTGTTCAGGCCAGAGCGGCGCAATTACAGGTACAGAATAATGAGCTGTCCGACACGCTGACAATGCTCCATGCACTTCTGAACCGTCTGGATCAGACTGTCTGGACACGGGATGTGGAAGGGCGGCTGAACTGGGCGAATAATGCCTATGTACAGGCTGTCGGTGCGAGTGATCTCGATCAGGTGCTGCAGGAAGGGCGCGAATTGCTGGGTGAGCAGGCGCGCCAGAAGATTGAGCGTGAGCGCGTTCTGTCTGCCGATCCGTCCGCGGTTAATCTGAGCCATCAGCCGGCTATGATGCAGGCAGCACAACAGGGCACATCCATTGCCACTTTCCGTGACCGGCTGGCCACGGTTATTGCCGGTGACCGCCATATGCTGGATGTGGCGGAGGTTTCCTGCTCGGCTGGTTCTGCCGGTTTTGCAGCTAATATGAGCGATCTGGAGCAGGTGCGGGCAGAATTGCAGCGCACGCTCCGCAGCCATGCGGAAACTCTCGACCAGCTTTCAACAGCTGTGGCGATTTTTGATCCTGAAATGAAGCTGCAATTCTTCAATCAGGCTTTTGCCAAATTATGGTCTCTGGATATTGCCTATCTGGAAAGCCACCCGAGCAATGCCATGCTGTTTGATGGTTTGCGCAGTGACGGCAAATTGCCGGAACAGCCGGAATGGCGACGTTGGAAAGAATCCATGCTGTCGGCCTATCGTGCTGTTGATCCGCAGGAACATTGGTGGCATCTGCCGGACAGCCGCACCTTGCGCGTGGTTGCCAATCCGCATCCGCAAGGCGGTGTGACATGGTTCTTCGAGAATATGACCGAGAAATTCGATCTCGAAAGCCGCTATAATACTTTGATGAAGGTGCAGGGCGAAACGCTGGATCATCTTGCGGAAGGTGTGGCTGTGTTTGGTGCTGACGGGCGTATCCGCCTGTCCAATCCGGCCTTTGCCGAATTGTGGTCGATCCCGCCGACAATTGCCGTTGAAGGCACGCATATTTCGGTCATTCGCAAGCAGTGCAAAGAACTGGCCGATGACCGTTATTGGGACGAGTTTGTCTCGGCCGTCACCGGTATTGCCGACAAGCGCGAAGGCACGCAGGGGCAGGCGGAACTGTCTACCGGCACGATCCTTTCTTATGCCGTTGTGCCGCTGCCAAAAGGCCAGATGATGCTGACCTTTGTCGATGTGTCCGATACGGTGCATGTGGAACGTGCGCTGAAAGACAAGAATGAAGCGCTGGAACTGGCCGATCAGATCAAGAATGATTTCGTTCAGCATGTATCCTATGAGCTGCGTTCGCCGCTCACCAATATTATCGGCTTTACCGAATTGTTGCAGACACCGGGCTTCGGTGAGTTGAACAACCGTCAGCGCGAATATGTTGAACATATCAGCACATCGTCCCTGACTCTGCTGACCATTGTGAATGATATTCTTGATTTGGCGACCGTTGATGCTGGTATCATGGAGCTGGATGTCAGCGATGTACCGGTGCGTGATGCTGTTACCGCTGCCAGCGAACGCGTCGCAGACCGTCTGCGCGAACATAATATTGCGCTGCAGATCAATATTGAAAATGCTGTCACCAGTTTCCGCGGCGATGCCAATCGTGTGCATCAGGTGCTGTTCAACCTGCTGAGCAATGCGGCCAATTATGCGCCGGAAGGTTCGGTTGTCGGTCTGGATGCGCGTCTTGATGGTGATCATATTCTTTTCAGTGTCCACGATAACGGGCCGGGCATGCCTAAGGAAGTGCTGGATACGGTATTCAAACGCTTCCAGTCGCACAGCAATGGCGGCCGTCGCCGTGGTGCAGGGCTTGGTTTGTCACTGGTGAAAAGCTTTGTGGAGCTGCATGGCGGCACGGTTGATATCCGCACGGCACCGTCGTCAGGCACAACTGTGCTTGTTCGTTTCCCGCTGGATGCGCGCCTATATCGTGCAGCAGCCGAATAACCGGATCAGGCTGTCTTTTCCTCTGAATATCATTATTCTCATCATGTCCGGAGATGACGGGCAGAGCATATAATAACGGAAGCTGATATGGCTGATGAACAGGATAGCAGCACTCTCTATACGGTAGAGTTGGTGTTGGAAAATGAAGCCGCGATGATCCGTTTTGCGGAAGATATCGCACTGGCGTTGGCTAAAGGCGACCTTGTCACCTTGAAAGGCGATCTGGGCGCAGGCAAATCCACTCTGGCGCGCGCGATCATCCGCACCATAGCCAATGATGATTTTTACGAAGTACCGAGCCCGACTTTTACGCTGGTACAGTCTTATCCTGAATTGCGTTTGCCCATAGCTCACACAGATCTCTACCGCCTGTCCTCGCCTGAAGAGCTGGATGAGCTGGGGCTTGATGAGGCGCTGGAAAGCGGTGCAGTGCTGGTGGAATGGCCGCAGCAGGGTGAGGGCGTTTTACCTGCTCCAATTATTGCGATCAGTATTGATCATGAAGGTGATGGCCGCCGTTTGACGATGGAAGTCACTGCTAAAGCTGCGCGGCGTATTTCCCGCTCGCTCGGTATCCGCAGTTTTCTGGAAAAATCTGACCGCTATCATGCTTCCCGCCGTTATCTGCTGGGCGACGCATCGCCGCGCGGTTATGAGCTGATTACCAGTGAGAGCGGTACCGAAATACTGATGAATGCACCGGCTATGCCCTATGATCCGCCGGTTAAAGATGGTCGTCCGTATCGCCAGATTGCCCATCTGGCGGAGAATATGGATGCTTTCGTTGCGATGAACCGGTTGCTGCGTGAAAAAGGTTTCCGCGCACCGGAAATTCTGGCGCTTAATCTCGATCGTGGTTTTCTGCTGATGGAGCATCTGGGCGCAGAAGGCGTTCTGGATAGTGAAGGCAAACCAATCGCAGAGCGCTATGTAGCGGCAGCACGAATGCTGGCGCATTTGCATCAGCATGATTGGCCGCAGGATACTGCGATCAGTGAAGACCGTACCCATCATCTGCATATGTTTGACCGTGATGCGATGCTGATCGAGGCGGAATTACTGCCGGTCTGGTATCTGCCCTATGTGCAGGGCGAGCCTGCCAGTGCTGACCAGACACAGAGCTTTGAACAGGCATGGGACAGCGTATTCAAAAGCCTTGAGAATGCAGAATATAGCCTGCTGATGCGCGATTATCATTCACCGAATATTCTCTGGCAGGATAAGGCAGAAGGCATAGCCCGTCTTGGCATCATTGATTTTCAGGACGCGATGATAGGCCCGTCCGCCTATGATCTGGCGTCACTGGCAATGGATGCCCGTGTGACAATTCCTGATGAGTTACAAGATCAGATTGTCGTGGCTTATTGTGATGAGCGCCGCAAGCTGGCCAAGGCTTTTGACGAAGAGGCCTTCCGTTCGGCCTATGCGATTATGGCTGCGCAGCGTAACACCAAAATTCTTGGCATTTTTGTACGCCTGTTCAAACGCGATGGTAAGCCGGCTTATTTGCAGCATCTGCCGCGTATTCAGGCCTATGCAGCGCGTGCCTTGCAGCATCCGTCTCTCGCACGGTTACACAAATGGTATCAAGACAATGGTCTTTTGCAGGATTAATACCCATGCCGGATAAGAAGAACTCAGAAGCATTCGCCCCTGATACAGCCATGGTACTGGCGGGTGGCTTGGGTACGCGGATGCACCCGCTGACCCTGACCAAGCCAAAGCCGCTGATTAAAGTGGCGGGGCGCACATTGATTGATCGCGGGCTGGATGTGCTGGTTGAGGCCGGTGTTAAAAAGGCAGTGGTTAATGTGCATTATCTGGCCGATCAGATGGAAGAGCATCTGAAAACCCGTGATGACATTGCGATCACCATTTCCGATGAGCGCGAACTGCTGCTCGATTCCGCAGGCGGTATTGTCAAAGCTCTGCCGGAGCTCGGCGATAAGACATTTTATATCCTCAATGCCGATACATTTTGGGTTGATAGCCAGAATTCCAATCTGAAGCGTCTTGCGCAAAACTGGGATGAAAGCAGAATGGATATTCTGCTGATGCTGGCAGACCGTCATCATTCCACCGGCCATGAGGGGCGCGGCGATTTTCATCTCAATGAAGACAGCACATTGCGCCGAGTGCCTGTGGATGAGCGTTCCGATTATATTTATGCCGGTGCGGCACTGGTTAATCCGCAGCTCTTTGCCGGTAAAGAGATCAGCGTTTCTTCGCTCAACAGCTATTTTAACACCGCCATTGCCGCAGGCCGGCTTTACGGTATGGTCATGCAGGGACATTGGCTGACGGTCGGTACGCCGGAGGCAATCGGCGAGGCAGAAGCTGCCCTTTTGACACTCGCGTAAAGCAGAATATTCAGAGCATTTTCGGTTTGCCGTAACCTATAGAAAATGCTCTATCTATTTATTTCTACGCGTATCTTATCCGAAAACCGCTTCACACTTTTCGGGATACGCTTTGGTATCAGGGAGACGGGTCTATGAGTGAGCGGCGTCCGCGTCTTTATTCGATTGCATCGGGAACACCATTTCTGCCGCGTTTTGCCGATGCTTTGCTGAATGGCGAGCTGATCGAAGGCTTTGGCGCTGATGCAGGCAATCCGCTGGCTCTGGCAGACGCGGTGATCTATGTGCCGACACGCCGTGCGGCACGTGCTTTGCGCGCTTTGCTGGTTGACCGGAATCCGGCTAATGCCGCTCTTTTGCCGTCTATCCGCCCGCTGGGTGATGTGGAGGAAAGTGCAGCGCTGTTTGACAGTGCTGCGGAAGAGTTTCTCCAGCTTGCCCCGCCGATGAGTGAGCCGGAACGACTATTATTGCTCGCGCAGCTGATCCGCCCGTGGCGGGAAAGCCTGCCGTCGCATATTCGTGCCATGTTCGGTGCAGAGGATATTGCCATTCCGGCAACCACTGCTGATGCTATCTGGCTGGCGCGTGATCTGGTGCGGCTGATGGATCAGGTGGAGACAGAAGGGGCAGACTGGAGCGAGCTTGGTCTGATTGCACCGGAAGAGCTTGCCGACTGGTGGCGGGTGACACTGCAATTTCTGGAAATCGTCACCAAAATCTGGCCGGATGTTTTGGCTGAACGCAACCGTTCCAATGCTTCGCAGCACCGCAACTGGCTGATTGAATTTGAAACGCAGCGGATGCAGAAAAATCCGCCGCAAGGCCCTGTGATTGTCGCCGGTTCCACCGGCTCTATTCCGGCAACAGCAAAGCTGGTAGCAACGATTGCCCGCCTGCCAAAGGGCGCCGTGGTATTTCCGGGGCTGGATCGTGATCTGGATGAGAAAGCATGGACCTTGCTTGCCGACGGGCTGAATAATCCGTCCACCTATGGTCATCCGCAATATGGGTTGCGCAAGCTTCTGGATCAGATGCAGTGTCGTCGTGAAGATGTACAGCATCTGGAAATTACGAATCCGGCTAAGCGTATGCGTGAGCACATTGTCAGTGAGGCATTACGTCCGGCAGAAACCACCGATTTATGGGGGCATTTAAAGCTCGATGCACAGGCTGTGCGCGATGCGATGAAGAATGTGGCACTGATCGAAACCGCCAATGAGCGTGAAGAAGCACTGGCAGTGGCACTGGCTTTGCGGGATGCGATTGAAGCGCCGAATAAAACCGCAGCGCTGGTGACGGTTGACCGTAATCTGGCGCGGCGTGTGGTGCTGGAACTTACGCGTTTCGGCATTGATGCGGATGATTCCGGCGGTAAACTCCTGCGCGATACGGAAGCGGTTATTCTGCTGCGCCTGTTGATTACCTGTGTATTTGAACCGGGTGATCCGGTGGCGCTGCTGGCACTGGCCAAGCATCCGCTGGTGCGGCTGGGACAAAAGCGCGGTGATCTGCGCCGTGCCGCGGAAATGCTGGAACTTGTTGCGCTGCGTGGTGGTACGGGCAGGGCGGATATTGCTGATCTGCCGGGCTTTCTTGAACAGAAAATGATGGAAGCCTCCGCCAAGCCTTATGAACCGGCCTGGCAGGATAATATTGCGGCGGCAGAGCTCATCCAGTTGCAGAGTTTCTGTGCAGCAATGACTGCGGCTGTGGCACCGCTGACCGATCTCATCCGCATTCAGGCACGGATTGAAGTGCCGCAGATTATGCGGGCGAGTGTCGAGGCACTGGAAAATCTGGCGCGGGATATCGATGATACCGTGCATCTGCTCTATCAGGGGCAGCAGGGCGAGCAGTTCAGTGCATTTCTGCGCCAGTTGATTGCCGCCGACACAGGGTTGGATTTTCTGCCGGAAGAATGGCCGGATATGTTTGAAGCGCTGCTGGCCAATGAAACGGTTAAGCCGCATCCGGGCGGTCATCCGCGTGTGTTTATCTGGGGTGCGCTGGAAGCACGTCTTCAGACGGTTGATACGGTGATTGTCGGAGGGTTGAATGAGGGCATCTGGCCGGCAAAAACCCGCAATGATCCGTTCATGTCACGCCCGATGAAAGGCATGATCGCGCTTGATCCGCCGGAAGTGCGTACCGGTTTGGCTGCGCATGATTTTGCGATGGCGACGGGGATGGAACAGGTGATTTTCTCCCGCTCGCAGCGCTCTGAAAATGCACCGACTGTGCCGTCGCGCTGGTTGCTGCGGCTGGAAACGGTAACGGGTAAAGCGGTAACGGACGCCATGCGTGAGCGCGGCGGTAAATATCTGCACTGGGCGCGTTTACTGGATGTCAGCCCCGATGTGCCGTTTGTCTCGCGTCCGGAACCGAAACCACCGGTGGATGCGCGACCAAAACATTTCTCGGTGACAGAAATTGAAACACTGCGCCGCGATCCTTATGCGATCTATGCGAAGAAAATCCTGCGTCTGCGTGCATTGGAGCCACTGATCCGTGATCCGGCAGCGGCTGAGCGCGGAACATTGTTTCATGACATTCTCGGCGAATTTACCCGCCGCGACATTGATCCTCTGTCACCGCAGGCAGAAGAAGAGTTGCTGGAAATCGGGCGCGGTGCTTTCACTGATGCCGATCTGCCGCCGGAGATCGAAGCCGTGTGGTGGCCGCGTTTTACTGCGCTGATACCGGAGTTCTTACATTGGGAACGTGAACGTGCGCCTTATGTGCGTGAGCGCCATGCGGAGATTTCATCGGCAAAAGCGGTTGTCGAGCCGCTGGCTGTGACACTGTCCGGACGTGCTGACCGTATTGATGTAATGCGCGACGGCACGACGGTAGTGATCGACTATAAGACCGGCTCCACACCATCGGTGCGTCAGGCCCATGTGCTTTTGTCGCCGCAGCTGGCGCTGGAGGCGGCTCTGTTGCGCCGTGGTGCGTTTAAAGAGATCGGCCAGAGCGATGCACAGGATTTGCTCTATGTGCGCTTGCAGGGCGGCGGAAGGCTCAAGCCGGAATCCATTCTCAGTACGGATCGCGGCGCCAGCGTGAAAACCGCTGTGGAATTGGGTGAAGAATCGTGGACGCGTCTCGGAGAATTGCTGACGGAATATAATCGCGAGGAGCAGGGCTATCGTTCCCGTGCTTTGCCGTTCCGTGAAAGTGATCTGACGGGTGATTATGATCATCTGGCGCGGGTTCTGGAGTGGTCGGCGGGCGGAGCAGACGAAGGCGGAGATGCATAATGAAACCTAAAATCATCCCGCAGGAAACCATTGATGCACAGGCCAAGGCCGCGAACCCTTACGATTCCGTCTGGGTATCGGCCAATGCCGGTTCCGGTAAAACTCATGTGCTCACAGAGCGAGTGATCCGGCTGCTGCTGGAAGGCACAGACCCGTCCAAAATCCTTTGTTTGACCTATACCAAAGCCGCAGCAGCAGTGATGCAGAACCGCGTTTTCCAGCGGCTCTCGGAATGGGCAGTACTGGATGATGAAGGCTTGAGCAAAAAGCTTGAGAGTCTGGAAAAGCGTGAACCCGATGCCATCCGCCTTGAAATTGCACGGCGTTTGTTTGCCCGTGCTTTGGAAACACCGGGCGGTCTGAAAATCCAGACCATTCATGCTTTTTGTGAATCCATTCTGCACCAGTTTCCGCTCGAAGCGAATATTGCCGGTCATTTTGAAATGCTCGACGATATGATGCAGACGGCGTTGGTAGGGGAAGCGCGGCGGCAATTGCTCGAAGTTGCATCCACCTCTGCCCATGCGGATCTGGCTGAAGCTTT
The DNA here is from genome assembly GCF_020341615.1 of Pseudochrobactrum sp. XF203. Classification (NCBI taxonomy): domain Bacteria; kingdom Pseudomonadati; phylum Pseudomonadota; class Alphaproteobacteria; order Hyphomicrobiales; family Brucellaceae; genus Pseudochrobactrum; species Pseudochrobactrum sp. XF203. The sequence goes on from NZ_CP084392.1 coordinate 3,326,830, forward strand.
TGCCACGGTGCTGGAAACCGCCGGTGAAATGGGGCTGGAAAACCTGCTGGATGAAGCGGTGTCCAAGCGCCATGCCTTGCATGGATTTATACGGCAGACCGGTGTTGCGGAAACCCGTCAGGATGTTTTCTACCGTCATTTCGGCTTTGATCCGGAAGACACTGAAGCCGATATTCTCTCCGATCTCTGGCCGGTGGCTGAGTTTTCCGAAGATGTGCTGGATGCGGTGATGAACCTGCGCAAGCCTGCTGCCCGTGCGCAGGATGTGGTGCTGCAATTGCGGATGATTAAACCGCAGACCACACCGGCACAAATGCAGGAGATTCTGCGCAAGGCATTTCTCAAATCCACAGGTGAGCCGAAAAACGGCTCATGGGTGGCAACCGCTGCGGTTAAAGCGGAACTACCGGATTTCGAAGACGACTTTAACCGTGTTGCTGCCGATATTCATGAGGGGCTCGACCGGCTTAAACTGCTGAAGCTGATCCGGCTCAACCTTGCGGCCTTCACACTGATTGATGATCTGCTGTCGCGCTATGAGAAGATGAAGCGCAATCGTGGACTTCTGGACTTTGATGATCTGATCAACCGCACCGTCTCACTGCTGTCACGCAACGGTGCAGGCATGTGGGTGCAGTATAAGCTTGATCGCGGTATCGACCATATTCTGGTGGATGAGGCGCAGGATACCAGTCCTGAGCAGTGGCAGGTTATCAATATGCTCTCTGCTGAGTTCTTTTCCGGCTCGGGGCAGCGTGATGTGCGCCGTACCCTTTTCGCAGTGGGCGATGAGAAACAGTCGATCTATTCGTTTCAGGGCGCACGTCCGGAAGATTTTGCGGCGACCGGTAAAGCCGTTTCACGCATGGCAGCCCGTGCGGAATTGAGCTTTGAAAAAGTCAGTCTCAATTTCTCGTTCCGCTCCACACCGGATGTATTGTCGGCGGTGGATACGGTGTTTTCGCGTGAAGAGGCTTTTCGCGGACTTGGCATTGAGCGGCAGCCGACCGTCCATGCGGCGATCCGCTCCAATGATGCCGGTGAGGTTGAGGTCTGGGATATTCTGACGCCGGAAAAGGTTGAAGAAGTTGAGGACTGGCGCACGCCGATTGACCAGTTGCCTGCACCGGCAGTTAAGCTGGCAGAGCAGATTGCCACGACTATTCGTCATTGGCTGGATACGGGCGAGCCGATCCACGGCAAAGGGCGGCGTATGGAGCCGCGCGATATTATGGTGCTGGTGCGCAAGCGTGATCTGTTCATGCCAGCACTTTCCCGTGCATTGAAAAATCGCGGCGTGCCGGTGGCCGGTGCTGACCGTTTGCGCCTCACCAGTCATATCGGGATTAAAGACCTGATGGCTGTCGGACGTTTTGTACTGCAACCGGCGGATGATCTGTCACTGGCAAGTGTACTAAAAAGCCCGCTCTTTGGTTTGACCGAGGAGCAGCTTTATCGTCTTGCGCAGCCGCGCGGCACCAAGCAGACGCTTTATGCCGCCATGGAGAAGCTGGGGGACAGCGATGCACCGGATGCGGGCGCATGGCAGGTGCTGTACACAAAACTGCGTCGCTGGCGCAATATGGCCGATACAATGCCGGTCTTTGAGTTCTATGCCCGTATTCTCGGACAGGATGGCGGACGGCGTAAATTGCTGGCGCGGCTCGGGCCGGAAGCCGGTGATGTGATCGACGAATTCCAGAATTACGCATTGGCAACCGAGCGCAGTGGTCTGCCAGGGTTACAGGCCTTTTTGGAAACACTGGAAGCGGCTTCACCGGAAATCAAGCGCGAGCTGGATCAGAACCGCGATGAAGTGCGTATCATGACGGTGCATGCCTCCAAGGGGCTGGAAGCGGCTGTGGTTTTCATGGTTGATCCCGGCAATGCCGCATGGTCGGCAGGGCGTGCACCAAAGCTGTTGAGCTTTGATATGGCTGAGCCGGACGGTTATGAGGGCAAAGGCTTTCTCTGGCTGCCGAAAAGCGATTACGGTACTGGTTTTACTGCGGAGCTGCTGGAAGAGCTTAAAACCCGCTCTGAGGAAGAATATCGCCGTCTGCTTTATGTGGGTATGACCCGCGCCGAAGACCGGCTGATCCTGTGCGGTTATCGCGGCGAGCGCGAGAGCGAAAACACATGGTTGAAACTGACCTCTGACGGGCTGGGTGATGAGGCCGTGGCCTATGATCATCCGGTTGAGGGTGTGAGTGCGCGGCGTTATCGCAAGACAGAACTGGCAGCATTGGAAATACAAGACAAAGCGGATACGGCTGAGACCGCCTATCCGCCGCTGCCTGACCATTATCGCAGGCCGCTGGAGCCGGAACAGGGGCTGCCACGCCCGCTGACACCATCCGGCGCCTCAGCTTTGATTGAGGCAGATGCCGAGCAGGTTGTGCGCAGCGGTTCGCCCGTTCTGGAGCAGGGCGCACAAAGTGAGGGCAGTGGCCGCAGCTTCGGTTTACAGCGCGGTACAGTGATCCACACATTGTTGCAGCGCCTGCCGGATTTGCCTGCGGAACAACGCGAGCAGGCGGCACAGCGTTATCTGAATATTGCTGCCGGTGATTGGCATGAATCGCAGCGCGAAAAAGCACTGGCAGCGGTCAGCACTATTCTGAATGATCCGCAATTTGCTGCGGTATTTTCACCGGCTTCCAAAGCGGAAGTCTCATTGATGGGTAAGCTGCAGCTGCGCGGCAAGGAACAGGTTGTTTCCGGCCAGATCGACCGGATTTGTGTTGAAGACGACCGTGTGTTGATTGTGGATTATAAAAGCAACCGTCCGCCAGCCCGCACGCAGCAGGAAGTGCCGCAGGCCTATATCACTCAGCTTGCACTGTATCGCGCGCTGGTTGAGCCGCTTTATCCGCATAAACGTGTTGAGGCTGCATTGCTGTTCACTGAAGGGCCGCATCTGATTGTACTGGATGAGGATGTGATGGAACAGGCACTGATTGCTCTGGGCAAGGCTGTATGAAGAGGCCGCTTCGAAAACTATATTGACCTTTCATCACAATGACACCACATATCAGCTAATAATGAATTTCATAGCAGGTTTTGGCCTGTAACAGCGAAAGAGGAAAGCCTATGGCGACCGTTAAAATTGACAATAGCAATTTCGAATCCGATGTGCTGAAAGCTTCTGAGCCGGTTGTGGTGGATTTCTGGGCTGAATGGTGCGGACCTTGCAAAATGATTGCACCGGCTCTGGAAGAAATTTCATCGGAAATGTCCGGTCAGGTGAAGATCGCTAAAGTCAATATCGATGAAAATCCGGAACTGGCTGCGCAATATGGCGTACGTTCCATCCCGACATTGCTGATGTTCAAAAATGGTGAAATCGCTGCCAATATGGTTGGTGCTGCACCAAAGAGCCGTCTGGCCGACTGGATTAAAGCTTCGGCTTAATCAGATTAAGCATTATCAAAAAAAGTCCCGCATGAGTGCTCATGCGGGGCTTTTTTATTGATACAGATCATCATTTATTGCGGCGGTGTGTTATTTGCTGCCAGCACATCGCCTGCCAGATATAGTGAGCCGCCGATCAGAATGCGCGGTGCAATCACCTCATCTTTGACTTGTTCTTTGATGGCTTTAAGCCCTTCAGCAACACTTGCAACCGGCAGAGCTTCCAGACCGGCTCTGCGCGCTGCATCGGCCAGTGTTTCATGGTCAATACCGGAATCGCTGGAGCTGATTGCTACCGTATAGACCTGTCTTGCCATGCCGGTGAAAGCTTCAAAATAGCCGACCGGATCTTTGGTATTGATCATACCGGTAATCAGATAGAGCGGACGCGGATCGCGTTCTTCAAGTTCGGCAAGTGCCTCGGCAATGACCACGCCTGCACCCGGATTATGCCCGCCATCAAGCCAGACTTCAGCCTTTTCAGGAGCAAAGCGCATCAGATCGCCCTGTGTCAGACGCTGCATGCGCGCTGGCCATGTCACAGATGTCATGGCTTTTTCAACTGCCTGATCGCTTAGAGCAAAACCGGCTTCGCGCACGGCTTTGATCGCTGCCGCTGCATTGGCAATCTGGTGACGGCCTGGGAGACGAGGCAGCGGCAAATCAATCAATCCGCTCTCATCCTGATAGACCATGCGGCCATGTTCCTGATAGGCAAGGAAATCCTGTCCGAAAACGCTCAGCGGACAGCGCAGACGGTCTGCAATATCAATCATCACCTGACGGGCATCATCGCTGCTCTGGAAGCCGATCACCACCGGACAACCGCGTTTGATAATTCCGGCTTTCTCGGCGGCAATGATTTCGACTTTATCGCCGAGATAGGACTGGTGATCGAGCGATACCGGCATAATCAGCGATACGGCTGGTTTGGTGATGACATTGGTGGCGTCAAAGCGTCCGCCAAGACCAACCTCCAGAATAACTGCATCTGCGGGATGCTCGGCGAAGAGAACAAAGGTCACGGCGGTCAGAAGCTCGAATACGGTGATCATATGCTCACCATTCGCCTCTGTTACCCGTGCAACGGCATCCGACAGCGTTGCATCATCAACCAGCTGGCCGGTTTCACCTTTGCGCCCCAGACGATAGCGCTCATGCCAGTTCACCAGATGCGGGGAGGTGTGCACATGCACGGCCAGCCCTTCCGCCTCCAGAAGCGCGCGGGCGAAAGCAGTGGCTGAACCCTTGCCGTTGGTGCCGGCAATATGGATGATCGGCGGCAACTTATCCTGCGGATTGCCCAGCGCTTCCAGCAGGCGGCTGATGCGCTCAAGTGACAGATCAAAACCCTTCGGGTGTTTTTCCAGAAGGCGTTCAATACGATGTGCGGCGGTGAGATTTTGTGTCATGGCAGATCCGGGAATGCTCTATCTATTTGCTTTTACGCGTATCTTATCCCAATCGAAGCAGGAAAAGAAATCAGTCCAGTGAACTGATTTCCCTGCGAAGGCGCTTCACACTTTTCGGGATACGCTCTGATAATCGCAGATGAACTGACCAGTTTGCAGTCTGTTTTGCAACAGGGTACTTATAAAAGAAAACGCGCCGCTGGTTTAGCGGCGCGAAAAGTCATCTTACCGGCAAAAAACTCTGCCGGTCAGGATAAATCCGTCAGGCAGAAGCTGCGCGTGCAGCATCTTCAGCAATAGCAGGTTTTACTTCGGCTGCAGGCTGCTTCATCATGATTTTCAGGATGCGGGCAACGGTTTCTTTCATCTCGAGACGGGAAACCACCATATCGATCATGCCGTGATCCAGCAAATATTCCGCGCTCTGGAAGCCTTCCGGCAGCTTTTCACGGATCGTCTGTTCAATCACGCGTGCACCGGCAAAACCGATCATTGTGCCCGGTTCAGCAATATGAACATCGCCGAGCATGGCATAAGAAGCGGTTACGCCACCAAATGTCGGGTTGGTCAGAACCACGATATAAGGCAAGCCTGCTTCTTTGAGCATTTCCACGGCAACAGTGGTGCGCGGCATCTGCATCAGTGACAGGATGCCTTCCTGCATACGCGCACCGCCGGAAGCGGTGAACAGTACCAGCGGGCGTTTCTTCGCAATGGCTGTTTCTGCTGCTTTGATGATCGCGTCACCAGCAGCCATACCGAGGGAGCCGCCCATGAAAGCGAAGTCCTGAACGGTAGCAACAATCGGCAGATCTTCAATCGTACCCAGCGCATTGATGATGCAATCATCCTGCTGCGTGCGGTTACGATAGTCCTTCAGACGATCAACATATTTCTTTTCATCGCGGAATTTCAGCGGATCTGTTGCAACCTTAGGGTTTTCCAGAACTTCATATTTGCCTTCATCAAAGAAGAAGCGCAGGCGGTCTTTAGCCGGAATGCGCATATGATGGCCGGAAGCAGGGATCACCCACTGATTGCTTTCCAGATCTTTGTGAAACACCATTTCACCGGTTGACGGGTCCTTGATCCAGAGATTCTCCGGCATATCCCGACGCCCCAGCATGGAGTTGAGCTTCGGACGGACATAATTCGTAATCCAGTTCATATGGGCTTTCCGTTGTTCTTAATTCCTGAAGTCTTTGTGTCTTTAAACATAAATCGTATAAAACACAAAGAAAGCCGCAAATTTGCGGCACTCTGTTAATTATCTATTTTACGCTGCTTATTGGGCAGGAGCAAGGCGGGCGCTGCGAACACCGGATGCAAGCTCGCTGACAACAGCCGTTGCGGCAGCAACAGGATCACCCTGAACCTTGTCATTGGCATCCAGTGTGGCGGCAATGGCAGCCACAATTGCGGAGCCGACAACCACGCCGTCAGCCGATGCACCGATTGCTTTTGCCTGCTCGCCTGAACGGACACCAAAGCCAACGCAAACCGGCAGGTCTGTATGGCTTTTGATCCGTGCAACGGCTTCACTAACCTGTGCTGTATCTGCCAGAGCCGAACCGGTAATACCGTTCATCGACACGTAATAGACAAAACCGGACGTGTTTTCGAGCACTTTCGGCAGACGCTTTTCATCTGTTGTCGGGGTAGCCAGACGAATGAAATTGATGCCGGCTTTAATCGCCGGAATGCAAAGTTCTTCGTCCATTTCCGGTGGCAGATCGACAACGATCAGGCCGTCAATGCCAGCTTCCAGCGCATCTTTGATGAAGCGCTCAACACCGTAAATATAGATCGGGTTGTAATAACCCATCAGCACAATCGGTGTTGTGTCATCGCTCACGCGAAAGTCACGCACCATCTGCAGGGCTTTCGGCAAAGTCTGGCCTGCATGCAGTGCGCGCAGGGCTGCGGCCTGAATGGCAGGGCCATCAGCCATCGGATCGGAAAACGCCATACCGATTTCAATCACATCGGCACCGGCCTTTGGCAGGGCTTTCATGATTTCAACCGATGTTGCGTAATCAGGATCACCACCCATGAAATACGTGACCAGCGCAGGGCGACCTTCAGCGCGAAGTGCCGCGAATTTCTCATCCATACGTTTTGTCATGATTACATTTCCATTCCGAGAATTTCGCCGACTGTGTGCACGTCTTTATCACCGCGGCCGGAGAGATTGACGATCATGATCTGGTCCTGATCCATTTCCGGTGCCAGCTTCAGAGCCTGTGCAATCGCATGGGAGGATTCCAGTGCCGGAATAATGCCTTCCGTGCGGGTGGTGATCTGGAAAGCTTCGAGCGCTTCATCATCCATAATCGGCACGTAATTCACGCGACCGGTATCTTTCAGCCATGAATGTTCAGGACCCACACCCGGATAATCGAGACCGGCAGAAACCGAGTGGCCTTCAAGAATCTGGCCATCTTCATTCTGCAGCAAGTAAGTGCGGTTGCCATGCAACACGCCCGGATTGCCTGCGGTCATGGAAGCGCAATGCTTGTCACCGTCAAGGCCTAGGCCACCGGCTTCAACACCGTAGATTTTAACTGATGTATCATCGAGGAACGGGTGGAACAGGCCGATCGCATTGGAACCGCCGCCGACAGCCGCAATAATCGCATCCGGCAGGCGACCTTCACGTTCCAGCATCTGTTCACGGGCTTCAGTGCCGATTACAGATTGAAAATCGCGTACCATTTCCGGATACGGATGCGGGCCGGCCGCCGTGCCGATCAGGTAATAGGTGTCTTCCACATTGGTGACCCAGTCACGCAGGGCTTCGTTCATCGCATCTTTCAGCGTGCCGTTACCGGCGGTCACAGCATTGACCTTCGCACCGAGCAGCTTCATGCGGAACACATTCGGCTTCTGGCGTTCAACGTCTGTTGCGCCCATATAGACCACGCATGGCAGACCAAAGCGCGCAGCAACGGTGGCCGATGCCACGCCGTGCTGACCGGCACCGGTTTCCGCGATGATGCGGGTTTTGCCCATGCGCTTGGCAAGCAGAATCTGGCCGAGGCAGTTATTGATTTTATGGCTGCCGGTATGGTTCAGGTCTTCGCGTTTGAAATAAATCTTCGCGCCGCCTTTGCCGCCCTTGGCTTGCGCCTGTTCACGCACATAACGGGTCAGGCCTTCAGCAAAATAGAGCTTGGAAGGGCGACCGGCATAATGGGTGGAGAGTGCCTGCAATTCGGCTTTGAATTCAGGGTCTTCTTTGGCTGCATCATAAGCAGACTGCAGATCGAGGATCAGCGGCATCAGGGTTTCAGCAACGAAACGCCCGCCGTAAATACCAAACATGCCGTCTTCATTCGGCCCGGTTTTGAAAGAATTGAGCTCGCTCGACATGAGATATGCTTCCGATCTTTGATTCAAATGGATGCCTATAAGGCAGTCTTATTTCGTATTGCTTGCTTCACGCACGGCTGCAAAAAATGCATCAATCAGATGCACGTCTTTTTTGCCCGGCTCGCTTTCAACACCTGATGAAATGTCGATAGCAAAGCTGCCTGTTTTGGCAAGAGCCACATTAATATTTTCTGCGTTCAGACCGCCTGAAAGCATGTAATTGCCCAGATCCTGCCGTGCTTTCAGAAGGTTCCAGTCAAAAGAGACACCATTGCCGCCCGGCAGTTCTGAACCCTTTGGCGCTTTGGCGTCAAACAGAAAACGGTCTGCAATGCCCTGATAGGGTGCAACCACATCAAAATCGCTGTTTTCACGGATGGAAAAGGCTTTCATCACCGGCAGGCCGTAGCGCTGCTTCACCTCAGCCACCCGTTCCGGTGTTTCATTACCGTGCAATTGCAGAATATCCGGCTGCAGCACAGCGACAATTTCATCCAGCTGCGCATCATCCGCATTCACAGTTACAGCGACGATTTTCGCTTTTCCACGAGCCGCAGCGGCAAGCCTGGCTGCTTGTGCAGGCTCGAGATGACGCGGGCTTTTCGGGAAAAAGATGAAGCCGATATGGCTGGCGCCGTTTTTCAGAACGGTTTCCACGGCTTCCGGCGTTTTCAGGCCGCAGATTTTAACTTCGATAGCGGAGGAGGACATTTGCTTAATTTCAGACTGTTTATTGAGTAGGTATGGAGTTTAGCGCGTAAAAAGCCATAGGGACAGCTTAATCCGTCACTGAGGCAAAGGAAACCGCATGGAGTGCACTGCCATGCCGTTTGAGCCATGCCCGTGATGTTGGTGTATCAGGGCAGAGTCTGGTGCAGAGCGCCCAGAAATCCGGCCCGTGATTCATTTCGATCAGATGGGCAACCTCATGAGCGACCAGATAATTGATCACCTCTGCCGGTGCCATCATGATGCGCCACGAGAATGCCAGATCCCCCTTCGAGGTGCAGGAGCCCCAGCGACTGGTTGTGTCTTTAAAGCGGACGGAAGTTGCCGGTTTACCGATGCGCCCCGTATGCACCAGCACCAGCCCGTTAATATCGGTTTTAGCCAGTTTCTTCAGATAGTCGGCAATGCGTCGTCCCATATGCTGGGCATCGCCATGCACGATCAGAATGGCTTGACCGTTTTCATCGTGATCCTGCCTTGTGGTGCCACGCTTTGCCGGTTCATGCACAATCCGGTGCGCAATGCCGCGAATATGAATGGTGCTGCCGTCCATAAAAGGCACAGCGACGGGTACTTTGGAAATTTGTGCTTCAATCCAGCCGTGATGACGGGCAATGAACAGATCAAGCTCACGCTCCGGCAGGCGCGGCGGAACGGTAACACGGATAGCTTTGCCACCGGTTTCAATGCGCAGGGTCAGTCTTTTGGCACGGGGATTTTCCCAGACACTCAGCGGCAGATTGCGTCCCGCAACGGAATAAGCCCGCTCGGCACGCAGTGCTTTCGGAGCAGGTTGTTTTTTCGCTGCTTTTTTAAGCGGAGGTTTGCGGAACAAGGACAGGATCATGCGGGGATCATAGGTGATTCGCCAATGGAGTTATAAGCGGAACTATAAGAAAGGCGCATCTGCCGATGCGCCTCTGAGATAGTGTGTAAATATGCGCGCTGGTTACAGCTCAATCACATCATCTTTTGATGTGTTTTTGCGGCGTTCAGCCATGAAGCGTTCGAATTCTTCACGGTCGCGGGCGCGGCGCAGTTCACGAATATGCGCTTCAAATTCCGAACGGGCTTCATCAAGCTTGCGGCGTTCTTCATCAAGGCGTTTCAACTCTTCATCACGCCAGTCATCAAAGGCGCTGTTGCCGGATGATTGCATACCGCCGGTGAAGCGGGAGAAATCCTGACCTTTGCGGCGGCATTTACCGACAAATTCATCAGTCGCCTGATTGATGTCGCGTTTCACGCCGGGCAGACGGTCACCCCAGATGATATAAGCCAGCATGGCAAGACCAAGCGGCCAGAAAAAGATAAAGCCTAAGACCATCAGTGCAATTGTTGCCGGTGTCCAGGCTGGACGGATCAATGCGGATGTGTTCATGAGATGGCTCCGTAAATCAGCTTGATGATCCGAAGTAATCATCAATCGCTAAAATACGTGGTGTGTACGGAGCCGGAATTCAAGAAAAACCCCGCAAAATCGGTGTTTTTGCGGGGTTAGCAGATCGGTTTTACCAGTGTTTCAGAACTGATTTTTAAACTTTTTCAAAGCTTTAAATTCTCAGCGGAATTTTGAAAGATATTCCGATCCGGCAACGATCAGACCGGCAATCAGCGCCCAGAAGGCCGAGCCGATGCCTAAGATTGTAATGCCGGAAGCAGTGACGGCAAAAGTGATAATTGCGGCAAAGCGCTCATGCTCGTTTTTCAAAGCGAGCGACAAGGCATTGATGAACGGGCCGATCAGCCCCAGACCGGCAATCAGCATAATTAATGCTGGCGGCAGCACCGCAAAAACCGCCACCAGTGACGCGCCGAAAATCGCAAAAATCAGATAGCACAGTGCATAAAACGGTCCGGTCAGCCAGCGTTGTTTCGGATCGGGATGTGCATCATGACCGGTACAGATTGCTGCTGAAATCGCTGCCATATTGCTGGTATGGGCACCAAAAGGTGCAGAAATCAGCGAGACAAGACCGGTTACCTGCAGACAGGCAGCGGTTGGCGGTTCATAACCGGCGGCACGTAGCACAGCAAAACCGGGCAGATTTTGAGAAGCCATGGTCACCAGATAAAGCGGCAGTGCCAGCCCGATCATCGCAGACAGCGAAAATTCCGGCACAATCATAGTCAGAGTGGAGAGTTCCGGTGTTGGTAGATTATCGGCACGGCCAAGCAGCAGCGCAAAAATCACACCGCCGATCAGCACACTGATGACAGCCATAGCCGGATTATAAAGACGGATAATCAGAAACAGGCCGATCAGCGGCAGTACTAGTAACGGGTCAAGCGACAGTGTTTTGGCGGCATTGATGACAAAGCTCGATAAAACACCGGCCAGCATACCGGAGGCGATGGATGCGGGAATCCGCTCGACAAATTTTGCCACCGGTTTGATGAGGCCGGTGATGATGATGGCGACGGCGGTGACGATGAATGCGCCGACAGCCTCCTGCATGGTAAAGCCGATGCTGGCACCGATTAGCGCCAGCCCCGGTGTTGACCATGCGGTAATGATGGGGATGCGATAGCGCCAGCTGAGATAACCGGACGAGACTGCGAGTGCCAGTGATATGGCAGTGACCCAGCTTGCTGTCTCAGCCTGTGTTGCACCAAGCGCTGTGGCTGCCGCAATAATCAGCGCCAAAGTGCCGCCAAAGCCGACAAAAGCTGCAACCGCAGCCGATGCTACCACTGAAAACCGCATGATCCCCTCCCGATTATTGCAGGCTTTTTATTGTTATATTTGCGCGATCATGGCTTCCACAGTGCGTGTCAGCAAATCAAGATCCTGTGGGCGTGAGAGGCGGTGATCGCCGTCGCGGATCAGCGTCAGTGTCACATTATCAACCGGCAGATGTTCGACGAGGCGCAGCGCATGGGCATAAGGCACATCAGGGTCTTCCATGCCTTGCAGAATATGGACAGGGCAACCGGTTTCAATAATACCGTTGAGCACCTGATTGCTACGTCCGTCCTCGAGCAGGTTTTTGGTGTAGATATAAGGCTGCGGTGAATATTCTGACGGCTCTTCCATATAGCCTTGTGTTTCAAGCTGGTTTTTCTGATCTTCCGTCAGCGCTGGTTCTACCAAGGCTTGAGTAAAATCCGGAGCGGGGGCAAGCAGGATCAGACCGGCAGGCTTTTCACCGGCTTTGATGAGTTCCTGCACTATCCGCAGCGCAATCCAGCCGCCCATAGAGGAGCCGATCAGAATCTGCGGGCCGGTTGTGAAGGCGCGATAGGTGGCAAGGCTCTGTTCCAGCCAGAGCGAGATTGTACCGTCTTTGAATTCACCGCCGGATTCGCCATGGCCGGAATAGTCAAAGCGCAGCATGGAATGATTATGCGCTTCCGCCCATTGGTTGAGATGCTGGGCTTTGCCGCCGAGCATGTCGGAGCAATAACCGCCGAGCCAGACAAGACCGGGGGCTTTGTCACCTTTTCTGTGACGCAGGGCGATTGATGTGCCTTTGACATCAAGAAACTGCGGGGCCTGATCGGTCATGGGGTGCTCCTGACTATGCTTATAAGTTTAGGCGTATAAAATTTGTTTGGTGGCGAAACATTGCTGTCACAAGCTATAAACTTGAAATTCTGCGAGGCAATGCTCATTTTAAAAGCAGCCACACAGATGCCGATTTGTCATCATAGTAATGAAACTGTGATGAGAAGCAGCTTTTAAGCCGGTTTTCGGGTGATTTTACTGCATTGATATTGCCCCGAGGGGGGTGATTTGCATTTCAAAAGATGCTATTGACTTTCGCGCTGCCCTGCGTGCCTTAGACAGGCTGAAGATGCAGCTGCGGTATTCGTAGCCCGTATCCGGACATGAATTCACCGTATATGTTTAATAATTCGAGGAGAATACGACCATTCGCCGACCGTTCAGAGCGACGCCGGTCCAGAAAGACGGACCGCGCTCCAACCGAGATATCCGGGTACCCCGGGTTCAGCTTATTGACGCCGAAGGCCAGAACCATGGCACAGTGACGATTCAGGAAGCCATTGCACTCGCTGAAGAGGCGGGTCTGGATCTTGTTGAGATTGTTCCTAATGCGGAGCCGCCGGTCTGTAAGATCGTTGATCTTGGCAAGCTGAAATATCAAAACCAGAAAAAAGCTGCCGAAGCGCGTAAGAAGCAAAAGACGGTTGAGATCAAAGAACTCAAAATGCGTCCGAATATCGACGATCACGATTATGAAGTGAAGTTGAAGGCTGCAGGACGTTTCTTTGAAGACGGAGATAAGGTCAAAGTTACTTTGCGTTTCCGTGGCCGTGAAATGGCGCATCAGGAACTTGGCATGAAGCTGTTGCAGCGTGTTAAGGAAGATACTGCGGAAATCGCTAAGGTTGAAGCAGAGCCAAAGCTTGAAGGCCGTCAGATGATGATGGTTCTCGCACCGCGCGGATAAGCATAACAGTTTCTGTTTTGTAAAATGAAATAGCCGCCTACGGGCGGCTTTTTATTTAGACTCTTTAGAGTTGCTTTTTACTGTATTTATGCGTATTGAAGCGCTGTTCAAACCGACCGGCAGGGCATGCCGTGGCGGTTTTGTATGCTTTTCGGGCTTTGGTCGGCCTGAAAGTACAATCGAGTCTTTGTTTTATGCAGACAAAACGTCTTGAAAATAAGCCCCGGAGTGCAGCGCACGAGGGGGATTAAAATAAGAGGCGTGGAGTATCGCAGATACGACAGGGACTAAAATTAAGGAGTAGCAAAATGCCCAAGATGAAGACCAAATCTGCTGCCAAGAAACGGTTCAAAATCACCGGTACTGGTAAAGTGATGGCTGCTGCAGCTGGCAAGCGTCACGGTATGATCAAGCGTTCAAACAAGTTCATTCGCGATGCACGCGGCACCATGGTTCTCTCCGAGGCCGATGCCAAAGTTGTTGTCAAGAATTACCTGCCGAACGGCCTGTAAGCATTAGTTTAAGGATATCATACTATGGCACGTGTTAAACGCGGCGTGACAGCTCACGCAAAGCACAAAAAAGTCCTGAAGCAGGCTGAAGGTTTCCGCGGTCGTCGTAAAAATACGATCCGCACTGCTAAAGCTGCTGTCGATCGTTCGAAACAGTATGCATACCGCGATCGCAAGAACCGCAAGCGCACTTTCCGCGCTCTGTGGATTCAGCGTATCAATGCTGCTGTTCGCATGCATGGCCTGACCTATGGCCGTTTCATCGATGGTCTTGCTAAAGCGAACATCGAAGTAGACCGTAAGGTTCTGTCGGATCTGGCTATTCATGAGCCAGCAGCATTCGGCGCGCTCGTTGCATCCGCAAAGAAAGCGCTTGAATATCTGAAAGACACAACTCCAAACGCTTTTGAGTCCGCTGTCAACTAAGCCAGCCGCTCTTCCAAAGCTTTTGAAATTGTATTTGGAGAACCCGCGCTGGTGGTACTGGCGCGGGTTTTTCGTTTGAAATAAAAACGATACCGGATGGAGCAGAAGCGGCTTACGCATTGTTTCATGCGAGAAAAACAGATGTTGTTGCACGGCACAATTATCAAGGATCTGAATAATGAGCGATCTTGAACAACTCGAACAGGGCATTTTGGCAGAGATTGCCGCTGCCGGTGATGAACAGGCGATTGAGGCCGTGCGTGTTGCCGTTCTCGGCAAAAAAGGTTCGGTTTCAGAAAAGCTGAAATCGCTGGGCGCAATGAGCCCTGAAGAGCGCCAGACACAGGGACCGGCCATTAATGGACTGAAAAACCGTGTCACGGATGCGTTGACGTCACGTAAAGCCGAGCTGCGTAAAATTGCAATTGCTGAGAAGCTGGAGCGCGAGAAGGTCGATGTGACCTTGCCGGTGCGCCCTTCCGCTGCATCGCGCGGTCGTATTCACCCGATTTCTCAGGTGATTGATGAGATTACGGCAATTTTTGCCGATATGGGTTTCTCTATTGCCGAAGGTTCGGACATTGAAACCGACTATTACAATTTCACGGCGCTGAACTTCCCTGAAGGTCATCCGGCGCGTGAAATGCACGATACATTCTTCTTCCAGCCGGATGAAAATGGTGAGCGCAAGCTGCTGCGCACCCATACTTCGCCGGTACAGGTACATACGATGGAGCGCTTTGCGAAACTGCGTGAAAGCCAAGGTCGCGATGAGCCGATCCGTATCGTTATTCCGGGCAAGACCTATCGTATGGATTCTGATGCCACCCACTCACCGATGTTCCATCAGGTGGAAGGTCTGGTTGTCGATAAATCCTCGAATGTTGCCAATATCAAATGGGTGCTGGAAGAGTTCTGCAAGGCGTTTTTTGAAGTGCCTTCAGTCAAGATGCGTCTGCGTCCGAGCTTCTTCCCTTTCACTGAGCCGTCGATGGAAGTTGATATTCAGTGCGACCGTTCCGGTGGCAATGTGAAATTCGGCGAAGGCAATGACTGGCTGGAAATTCTCGGCTGCGGCATGGTGCATCCGAATGTACTGCGCAATGCGGGCTATGATCCGGATGTCTATCAGGGCTTTGCATGGGGCATGGGGATCGACCGTATCGCGATGCTGAAATACGGCATGCCTGATCTGCGCGCTTTCTTCGATGCGGATGTGCGCTGGCTCAATCACTATGGTTTCCGCCCGCTTGATCTGCCGACATTGTTCGGCGGTCTGAGCGCGTAAATACAGGAAGGTATAAACAGATGAAATTCACGCTTTCCTGGCTCAAGGATCACCTTGAAACCGACGCCACGCTGGAAGAAATTCTCGAAAAGCTGACAGATATCGGTCTGGAAGTGGACGGGGTTGATGACCGCGCGGCCTTTAAAACATTTAAAATCGCCAAAGTGCTGACAGCCGTTCAGCATCCGGATGCGGATAAGCTGCGCGTTCTCACCGTTGATACCGGTGAGGGTCAGCCGGTACAGGTCGTGTGCGGTGCACCGAATGCCCGCGCCGGTCTGGTGGGTGTCCTTGGTAAGCCTGGTGACTATGTGCCGGGTCTCGATGTTACGCTGTCTGTCGGCAAAATCCGCGGTGTTGAGAGCTTCGGCATGATGTGTTCCGAGCGCGAGCTGGAACTGTCTGATGAGCATAACGGCATTATCGATCTGCCGGAAGATGCGCCGGTAGGCATGAGCTTTGCGACCTATATGGGCATTGATGATCCGGTCATCGAAATCGGCCTCACACCAAACCGTGCGGATTGCACCGGTGTGCACGGTATTGCTCGCGATCTGGCAGCAGCCGGTCTCGGCAAGCTGAAAGGTGATGTGATTACACCGGTTAAAGGTGCAGGCGCTACACCGGTTAAAGTTATTCTCGATCAGGATGCTGACAAGCCGTTCTGTAATGGTTTCTCGCTGCGTCTGGTGAAGGGCGTTAAAAACGGCCCGAGCCCGAAATGGCTGCAGCAGCGCCTCACAGCAATCGGTCTGCGCCCGATCAATGCACTGGTGGATATCACCAATTATGTGACCTTCGATTATGGCCGCCCGCTGCATGTGTTTGATGCTGCCAAAGTGCAGGGCAACCTGACTGTTCGCGCTGCCAAAGAAGGTGAAACCGTACTGGCACTCGATCAGCGCGAATATAAGTTGTCTGCAAATCATTATGTGATTGCCGATGAAAAAGGCGTGGAATCCATTGCCGGTATCATGGGCGGTGAACATTCCGGTTGCGATGAAAACACCACGGATGTGCTGATTGAATCCGCGCTCTGGGATGCGCGTATGATTGCGCGTACCGGTCGTGAGTTGGGTATCATCACCGATGCACGCTATCGTTTTGAACGCGGCGTTGATCCGGAAATGATGGAATCCGGTGTTGAACTGGCAACGAAACTGGTGCTGGATTTCTGCGGCGGTGAGCCAACCGAAACAGAAACTGTCGGCTACACACCATACAGCCCGCGCGCGATTGAATTTCCGGTATCGGAAGTCAAGCGCCTGACCGGTATTGAAGTCTCCTATCAGGAATCTGCGGATATTCTGGCACGCCTCGGCTTCGCGGTTGAAGGTGATGGCAAGGCTGTGCTTCAGGTAAAGGTACCGTCATGGCGCGGCGATGTGGAAGGCAAAGCTGATCTGGTTGAAGAAGTGATGCGTATTCACGGCATCAATCAGATTGAACCGCAGCCGCTGCCGAATATGGGCAGTGTAAACACAAAAATCCTGACCACTCTGCAAATTCGTACCCGCCTTGCTAAACGCATTCTGGCAACACGCGGCATGATGGAAGCGGTGACCTATTCCTTCATTTCGGAAGCACAGGCCAAAGCTTTCGGCGGCGGCAAACCGGAATTGAAGCTGGCAAATCCGATTGCATCCGATATGTCGGATATGCGCCCTTCGCTGCTGCCGGGTCTGTTGTCCGCAGCCCAGCGTAATGCGGATCGCGGTTTTGCTGATCTGGCGCTGTTCGAAGTGTCGGGTACCTATGAAGGCGACAAGCCGGAAGACCAGCGCCGTGTGGCTGGCGGTATCCGTCGCGGTACAGCCGGTGTTGAAGGTGCAGGTCGCTTCTGGTCCGGCAATGCGCAAAATGTTGGCGTGTTTGATGCCAAAGCGGATGCACTGGCGGTTCTTGAAGCCTGCGGTGCGCCGGTTGACCGTATTCAGATCGAAGCCGGTGGTCCGTCATGGTATCATCCGGGTCGTTCCGGCACTCTGAAGCTCGGCCCTAAAGTGGTGCTTGGTACTTTCGGTGAGTTCCATCCGGATGCACTGGAACTGCTTGATGTTTCGGGCGCTCTGTGCGGCTTTGAAGTGTTTATCGATGCGATCCCTGAGCCAAAACAAAAATCCGGTGCGACCAAACCTGCTCTGACACTGTCGCAGTTCCAGAGCGTGAAGCGTGACTTTGCTTTTGTTGTCGACAGCACTGTTGATGCAGCAGCGATTGTCCGTGCGGTAAATTCTGCTGAGAAGAAGCTGATTGCCGGTGCACAGGTGTTTGACATTTTCACCGGCGCATCGCTGGGTGAGGGCAAGAAGTCTGTGGCTGTGGAAGTGGTGTTGCAGCCGCTTGACCGCACACTGACCGATGAAGATCTGGAAGGCGTAGCCAGGCGGATCGTCGAAGCTGTTACCAAGCAGACCGGCGGCACATTGCGAGGTTAATCCGGGCGCGGCTGATTTAGCTAATATTGACAACAAAAAACCCGCCATTCCGGCGGGTTTTTTATTTTAGCCACGAAGGCCTATGCAATTGCCCCATGGATCGCGGATTTGGCACATGCGCAATCCGTCCTGAATATTTAACGGGCCGCGATAAAGAGTGCCGCCGACTGAAAGCAGATGCGCGACAGCCTGATCGAAATCCTCCACCTGCCAATAGACGACTGAACCGGCAGTACCTGAGGCCACTTTTTCATCCGCAGGCACGATCTCCAGATCAACAGAACCGATTTTGAGATAGTTGAAATCAAACTCATCTAGTCGGCAGGCTACAGCCTGCGGAATAGCCCGCTGATACCATTGCAAGGCTGTAGCAACATCACTGACATGGATGAGGACGGAGGCGATTGTCTGGCTGGTCATTGTGGTTCTATCGGCGTTCCGGATGCCACCAGTCGGGCTTCATATCTTCAAAAGACGTATATTCCGGTGCGAATTCCGGCTGATTATTATCGTCGAAACAGCCGAGCAGCAGCGCCACAACCGGTTCATCATCAATCGCTCCGACAGAGCTGCCACAAGCAGGGCAAAAAGCGCGTTTGGAATAATGGGAGGAGCGATATGTGGCAGGCTCGCCGCCTTCCCCTGTCCAGCGCACGGCCTGAGCCGCAAACTCCACCCACACGGCTGTGAGTGAACCGGTATGTTGCTGACAGTTCTTGCAGCAGCAACCATGGGGCTTGAGCTTTAAGGGATCACTTTGCGCTTCAAAACGGATGGAGCCACACAGACAGCCGCCACTATAGGTTTTCATCATTTCTTCTGATGTCCCGTTTGTCAGGCCGGTACTGTTACACGCTCCGGCATGGCGCGCATAGCCATTTCAATAATGCTTTGCACAGACTCGCGGCTGCCGCCGTCACGGGCTTCATAGGACAGGCTCTGCAACATGGCATGGTAGAATTCTGCCATCTGCGTCAGGTCTGTGCCTTGCGGCAGGTCGCCGTCTTTCAGCGCGCGCTCACAGCGGGCGAAAATCCGCTCAAAAGCCGTTTGACGAATGGTTTTGAGAAATTCTTTGACCTGTTTGTTTTCCGGTTTGCACTGGATGCTGCTGACGCTGACCATGCAGCCGCCTGCAGAACAAGCATAGGTTTTATCCGCATGAGTTTCCAGCATGGCGCGGATGCCCTGCTGAATCGTCTCCGCTTTATCCAGCGCAACCAGAGGCGCTCCGCCGATTGTTGCGGTGTAATGATCCACCGCCTCACGGAAGGCCTGCTCCTTGGAGCCAAAAGCGGCATAAAAACTCGGCGGGGTAATGCCAATAGCCGCAGTAAAGTCGTTAATCTGGGCGCATTCATAGCCTTTTTCCCAGAAAACTTTCATAACTCTGTCCAGCGCATCTTCGCGATCAAAGCTGCGCGGTCTGCCGCGTAAAGCCATTTCATACCTTTCTTTAGTATGTCTTATATAATTCACTTGACCGCAGCATTCAAGTTGCTATGAATTATGTAATCATCACTACATAATGAGATTCACGATGACTGATATTTGCGATTCCGCGCTGCCCGCGGAGCGAATGACTAATATTGCTGTTAACACGATTACGCGTTCTGAAGCGCATAAACCAGCAATTCCGCTGGTTGTTTATTGCTTATCGCTGGGTGTTTTTGCTTTAACAACATCCGAATTGATGATTTCCGGTCTGTTGCCGTCGCTGCAGCAGGCCTTTGGCCGGTCCATTGCCGATATCGGCAATCTGATTTCCCTCTATGCTTTGGGTATGGTTTTTGGCGGGCCGGTGGTGACGCTGCTGTTTCTGGCTTTGCGTGTTGAACATAAAAACGGATTGCTTGGTCTCCTGATCTTCTATGCCATTGCTCAAAGCGTTGCAGCCTCGACCTCAAGTTTTGAGGTGATGATGATTGCCCGTGTGCTCACCGGTATTGCAGCTGCGGCAGGATTTGGCCTGATGCTGGCAATCACTGCGCGTCTGGTTGCTGCCAATATGCGGGGGCGTGCTGTGTCGCTGGTCTTTGCGGGGCTGATGTTGGCGACGGCGCTCGGGGTGCCACTGGCAACATGGATAGACAGCCTGTTTGGCTGGCGCGTCAGCTTCTGGCTGATTGTACTGGTTGTATTATTCTGTGCCCTGACTGTTGCGCTGAAAATTGAGAAAAGCCCTGCGGGTCACTCGGCAACCTTGCAGACTGAGCTTCAGGATATGCGCAACCCTGCTCTCTGGGCAGCTTATGCCACCAGCGCATTGGCAATCGGCTCGTCCTTTGCTTTTTACAGCTATTTCTCCCCGATTATGACTGATCTGGCACAGTTTCCGGTTCATCTTATGCCGTTTCTGCTTGCCCTCTATGGTATTGCCAATATTGCAGGTAATTTTCTGAACGGCCGCTTTGCTGATCGCTATACGATGCCGCTTCTGATTGGCGGTATCGCGGTTATGGTTGTTGCAATGCTGATTTTTGCGTGTTTCGCAGAATCAAAACCGGCGGCACTTCTTTCTGTTGTTCTGATCGGTCTGACGGGGATTGCGCTTAATCCTCCGCTGGTTGCCCGTATCATGCGCATTGCCCATCCCGGTGCACTGGTTAATGCCATGCATGCCTCGGTGATTAATATCGGCCTGAGCTTTGGCCCCTGGGCAGGTGGTTTGGCGCTGGAAAACGGCTCCGGCCTGCATGCCCCGCTCTGGGTTGGTTTTGGCATGGCACTGGCAGCATTGCTGACACTGGCACCCCGTTCATTGCGCCGTCTGTGATGGGGGTGTGATTGAGTGACGCTGTTTCATCCGTTGAAACAGCGTCATTTTGTTTAAAGACCCGTCATGGCCAGCGAAGCATCCGTGTAGCGTTTGCCTGATACCTGATCGGGCGTGATGATAGCGCCGATCTGTTTTAACTCCTCAGCCGAGAGGCTAATCTCTGCAGCTTTGATATTCTCATTGAGACGGCTGGTTTTGCGGGTGCCGGGGATCGGCACAATAAATTCTGCCTGATTGAGCACCCATGCCAGCGCCAGCTGTGCCGGTGTGATCTGTTTACCGGCTGCAATCTGTTCGATCAGATCAATCTGTGCATTATTGGCAGCGAGATTTTCCGGCTGGAAGCGCGGCAGGGTTTTGCGGAAATCATTCTCTGCCAGATCAGCTTGTGTGCGGACACTGCCTGCCAGCATGCCACGACCAAGCGGGCTGTAAGGCACAAAGCCGATGCCCAGTTCCCGGCAAACCGGTAGCACTGTGCTTTCCGGATCGCGCACCCAGAGCGAATATTCGCTTTGTAATGCAGCTATCGGGTGTACTGCATGAGCACGGCGCAGTGTTTCAGGCCCCGCTTCAGACAGGCCTATGGTGCGGATTTTTCCCTCAGTAATCAGGTCTTTCAATGTACCGACCACATCTTCAATCGGCACAGCCGGATCAACGCGGTGCTGGTAGAACAGATCAATCACCTCAATACCAAGGCGTTGTAAGGAGGCTTCTGCCACAGCGCGGATATGATCGGGATGACTGTTCACACCATTTGATGTGCCGCCTTCAATTTTAAAGCCGAATTTCGTGGCAATAGTCACTTTATCGCGATGCGGTTTCAGTGCCTTGCCAACCAGTTTTTCATTTTCAAAGGGGCCGTAGACTTCTGCCGTGTCAAAGAATGTCACGCCGCTGTCCACCGCATGATGCAGGGTGCGGATGGCTTCTGCCTCATCCTGCCCGCCATAGGCATGGCTCATGCCCATGCAGCCAAGACCAAGAGCCGAGACTGTCAGTTCAGAGCCGAGTTTGCGCATTTTCATGGTGATTTTCCTTATTTCATCCGGTGACGAAAACATATGTCTGTTTTGATTGTTCGATAATCCGGTTTTATTTTTACGCCCTGTTCGGTAAAACAGATCAATGAAACGCTCTCAGCTCTCCCAATTGGCGGTTTTCGCCACAGTTGCCGATCATGGCAGTTTTCGTGCGGCGGCAAAAGAACTGGCTATTGCACCCTCTGCCGTCAGTCAGGCTGTTGCCCAGCTTGAGGCTGATCTTGGCATTACGCTGCTTTCACGCACTACCCGTTCCGTACATTTGACAGAGGCAGGACAGCGCTTGCTGGCGGAGCTTTCACCGGCGCTGGGTGGTATCAATGCCGCATTGCTGGCCGTGCAGGATATGCGTGCCAGACCTGCCGGAACGGTGCGGATCAGCACGCCACGCTCTGCCGCGCATCTGTTTCTGGCACCGAAATTTCAGGCATTCGGTGCGGCCTTTCCGGATGTGGTGCTGGATATCCACATTGAAGATCAGTTTGTAGATATTGTCGCTGCCGGTTTTGATGCCGGTATCCGCTTAGGAGAAAGTCTTGAAAAAGATATGATTGCGGTGCCGCTCGGACAGGCATTGCGCAGTCCGGTAGTCGGTTCTCCGGCCTATCTTGAGCGCCATGGCACACCGCTGCATCCGCGGGATCTGATGACACATCGCTGTATTCTCAAGCGGTTTTCTTCCGGCAGTCTTTATCACTGGGAATTTGAAAAACAGGGGCACCGGCTGGATGTTAAACTCAATGGCCCGTTGATATTGGATGACAATCATCTGTTGTTGCAGGCGGCACTGGACGGTGCAGGGCTGGTCTCGCTGCTGGAACCCTATGTGGAAGAATACATACAGAAAGGTACGCTGACAGAGGTTTTGCCGGACTGGACACAGCAATTTCCGGGTATGTATATTTATTATCCGAACCGGCGTAACATGCGTCAGGCGCTTCGTGCTTTTATTGATTTTTTCAAATTATAACCGTCGGAAATCCCATGTCCCATTTGCGTTTTTCCGGACTGCCCGCACAGGAGCAGCAAGATATTTTTCTGGATATTATCCGAAACAGCCCGCTTCTGAAGGATGTGCTGAGCCGCGCACAGCAGCTGAACCTACCGGATTGGTATATTGTATCCGGCGCGCTCTATAATCTGGTGTGGAATGTGCTGACCGGCAGGCCGGAAGCCCATGGCATCAAAGATATTGACCTGTTTTATTATGATGCTTCCGACATATCCTACGAGGCAGAAGACCGGATCATCAAGACGGGTGACGAGGTATTTGTCGGTGTGCCTTTGCCGGTGGAAATCCGTAATCAGGCGCGGGTGCATTTGTGGTATGAAAAGCATTTCGGACTGGTTTGCCCGCCTTTGCGCTCCAGTGAAAACAGCATTGACCGCTTTGCTTCGAAAACCCATGCGGTCGGCATAAGACTTGAGCCGGATGGCAGCTTGAAACTCTATGCGCCTTTCGGTCTGGATGATATTTTCTCGCTTCGGATGACACCCAATCCGGTGGCTGATAATCGTGAAACACATCATATCAAAGGTCTGCGGGCACAGAAGAACTGGCCGGAAGTGACAGTTGTTCCCTGGCCTGAAATGACCGCACTCAATTCATAACGGAAAGGTATCCTCATGTTCCGCTGGGGTATTTTATCGACCGCCAATATTGGTATCATGCAGGTACTTCCTGCAATCGCGGCATCCGAAACCGGTGTGGTTCAGGGCATTGCCAGCCGTGATGCAGCGCGCGCCCGTGCTGTGGCCGACCGGTTTAACGCGCCTTTGAGCTTCGGCTCCTATGAAGAATTACTGGCAAGCGATCAGATTGACGGCGTTTATATTCCGCTGCCGACATCGCAGCATATTGAATGGTCGTTGAAAGCGGCAGAGGCAGGCAAACATGTGCTCTGTGAAAAGCCAATCGCTTTGAAGGCGGAGGAGATTGACCGTCTGATCGCTGCGCGTGATCGCCATCAGGTGGTGATCTCCGAAGCTTTCATGGTCTATTATCATCCGCAATGGGCAAAGGTACGTGAGCTGATCTCCTCCGGTCAGATCGGCCGTTTGCGCATGGTGCAGGGCTGCTTCACATATTTTAATAATGATCCGGCGAATATGCGCAATCAGGTTGCACTTGGCGGCGGTGCCTTGCCGGATATCGGGGTCTATCCGACTGTAGTGACGCGTATGGTGACAGGGCAGGAACCGCAGGAGATTTTTGCCCGTATTGAACGCGATCCGGATTTCGGCACCGACCGTTATGCAACTGTGCTGGCACGTTTTGCGGATTTTGATCTGAGTTTTTATGTGGCGACGCAGCTATCTGGGCGTCAGCAGATGGTTTTCCATGGTGATCAGGGGATGATTACGGTTCATGCACCGTTTAACGCCGGAAAATACGATCATGCACGGGTCACATGGCATGACAGTTCACACACTGCTTCACAGGAATGGACTTTTTCCAATATAAACCAATATAGCCTGCAGGCAGATGCTTTTGTGCGCTTTGCCCGCGGAGAGAAAGAAGTGCTTTTCAGTCTTGAAAACTCAAAAGCCAACCAACATGTTATTGACAGGATTTATGCAGCAGCCGAAAAGCAGTGACATAAAGCGCATCCTAAAAAGCGGAAACCGGTTTTTGGATAAGATGTGCGGCATGCTTCGTGCTGTAATAATTTTTTAAATTCTGAAAAAGCCGTCAAAATCACTCAAAACAGATAAAAAACGCATCAAAATGCGGGATTTTTGTCGCAACCGCGGGCTTGTGGCTTGCAGTGAAAATCCCCCCTTCTTATATACCCCTCGACTCGTGGCGATCAGGCGTTTAAAAGCCGGTTCGTTTTGTCAAAAACCCGATAGGGGCTGCCACATGGAATGCTCGGCAGAGGTCCCGGCAGTTCGCTGAATGGAGAAGAATAAATATGGCTAAAGTAATTGGTATCGATCTGGGAACGACCAACTCCTGCGTCGCCGTTATGGACGGTAAGACTGCGAAGGTCATTGAGAATGCTGAAGGTGCACGTACAACGCCTTCGATTATTGCTTTTACCGATGGTGACGAACGTCTCGCTGGCCAGCCTGCGAAACGTCAGGCTGTTACCAATCCGGAAGGCACACTGTTTGCTGTTAAGCGCCTGATCGGCCGCCGCTTTGATGATCCGATGGTCACCAAAGACAAAGATCTCGTACCTTACAAGATCGTTAAGGGCGACAATGGCGATGCATGGGTAGAAACCCATGGCAAGAAATATTCGCCTTCGCAGGTATCCGCGATGATCCTTCAGAAGATGAAGGAAACCGCTGAATCCTATCTCGGTGAAAATGTAACACAGGCTGTTATTACAGTTCCTGCTTACTTCAACGATGCTCAGCGTCAGGCAACCAAAGATGCCGGTAAGATTGCCGGTCTGGAAGTTCTGCGTATCATCAACGAACCAACCGCTGCGGCTCTGGCCTATGGTCTTGATAAGAGCGAAGCCAAAACCATTGCTGTTTACGACCTTGGTGGTGGTACATTCGACGTGTCCATCCTCGAAATCGGCGATGGCGTGTTCGAAGTGAAGTCCACCAATGGTGACACTTTCCTCGGCGGTGAAGACTTTGACATGCGTCTGGTTGAATATCTGGCAGCAGAATTCAAAAAAGAGCAGGGCATTGATCTGAAGAACGACAAGCTGGCTCTGCAGCGCCTCAAGGAAGCTGCTGAAAAAGCGAAGATCGAACTGTCTTCTGCTCAGCAGACCGAAATCAACCTGCCGTTCATTACCGCTGATGCAACCGGTCCTAAGCACCTTGCCATCAAACTGTCGCGTGCGAAGTTTGAGAGCCTGGTGGATGATCTGGTTCAGCGCACCATTGAACCATGTAAAGCTGCACTGCGCGACGCTGGCCTCAAAGCCGGTGAAATCAGTGAAGTTGTGCTGGTCGGTGGTATGACCCGTATGCCGAAAATTCAGGAAGTTGTTAAAGCTTTCTTCGGCAAGGAACCGCATAAGGGTGTGAACCCTGATGAAGTGGTTGCGATGGGTGCTGCTATTCAGGCCGGTGTTCTGCAGGGTGACGTTAAAGACGTTCTGCTGCTCGACGTAACACCGCTGTCGCTCGGTATTGAAACACTTGGTGGTGTGTTCACCCGTCTGATCGACCGCAACACAACCATTCCGACCAAGAAATCGCAGACCTTCTCGACCGCTGAAGATAATCAGTCGGCTGTGACGATCCGCGTTTCGCAGGGCGAGCGTGAAATGGCTGCAGACAACAAGATGCTTGGCCAGTTTGATCTGGTTGGCATTCCGCCTGCACCACGCGGCGTACCGCAGATTGAAGTGACTTTTGACATCGACGCGAACGGTATTGTTAACGTGACCGCGAAAGATAAAGGCACCGGTAAAGAACATCAGATCCGTATTCAGGCATCCGGCGGTCTGTCCGATGCTGATATTGAGAAGATGATCAAAGATGCGGAAGCCAATGCGGATGCCGATAAGGCACGCCGTGAAGCTGTGGAAGCCAAGAACCAGGCTGAAGCTCTGATCCACTCGACCGAAAAGTCGCTGAAAGACTATGGCGATAAAGTTTCCGGTGATGACAAGGCTGCGATCGAAACAGCTCTTGCTGCACTGAAAACCGCTGTTGAAGGCGATGATGCGGAAGACATCAAAGCGAAAACACAGACCCTTGCTGAAGCTTCCATGAAGCTTGGTCAGGCTATGTATGAATCAGCACAGGCTGAAGAAGGTGGCGAAGACGCTACTGATGCCCGCGCTGATAAGGACGATGTTGTTGACGCAGATTTCGAAGAAATCGACGAAGACAAAAAGAAATCCTGATTTATCAGGTTGAAAGGCAAAGCCCGGCTTAGTGCCGGGCTTTTGTCCATTCAGTTGCCTGTGGTTTTGCATGTCTTTTACGGCAAAATGCAAAATTCAGGGCACATGAATTTACCCGTCTCTGGACATCGGTTTGCGGTGTCACCACATAAACCGGACGGGATGAACAGGTCAGCGCCGGATATTGGTTTGTTAAAAACTAGAGCATGTCTCCCAAAAGTGGGTACCGGTTTTGGGTTTAAGACATACGTAAAACAAACCGTTAGAGCGAGAGCCGTGGATACGATTAAACGCGACACGCTCTAGGGCTGCGACAACCTTCAATGACTGTCTGAAAATGTTCTGATCGGGGCGGCATCATCAGACAACAGCCATCGGGACGAATGGTTTATGAAAGTGGATTACTACGAAACGCTCGGCGTTGTCAGAACTGCGGATGATAAGGTTATTAAAACGGCCTATCGCAAACTGGCAATGCAATATCATCCGGATCGCAATCCGAATGATGCGGAAGCAGAGCGCAAATTTCTTGAGCTGGGCGAAGCCTATGACGTGCTGAAAGATCCGCAAAAACGTGCGGCCTATGACCGTTTCGGTCATGCAGCCTTTGAAAATGGCGGCGGCGGTGCCGGCGGATTTGGCGGCTTCGGCGGCGGCGGTTTTGGTGCCGGTGGCTTTGCTGATATTTTCGAGGATATTTTCGGCGATGTTATGGGCGGCGGTCGCAACCGTCGTTCCGGCGGCCGTGAGCGCGGTGCCGATCTGCGCTATAATATGGAAGTAACACTCGAAGAAGCCTATGCCGGTAAAACGGCACAGATCAGTGTTCCGGGCTCTATTTCCTGTGAGGAATGCACGGGTACCGGTGCCAAGAAAGGCACACAGCCGGTTACCTGTACAACTTGCGGCGGCGCCGGTCGTGTGCGCGTGGCGCAGGGCTTTTTCTCTGTGGAGCGTACCTGTCACACCTGTAACGGCCGTGGCCAGATGATTAAAGATCCGTGCCCGAAATGTGACGGTGCGGGACGTATCAGTCAGGAACGCAATCTGTCGGTCAATATTCCGGCAGGGATTGAAGACGGCACACGCATTCGCCTGACCGGTGAAGGTGAAGCCGGTACACGCGGCGGACCGAGCGGCGATCTTTATATTTTCTTGTCGATCAAGCCGCATGAATTCTTCCAGCGCGACGGATCAGACCTTTATTGCAAAGTGCCGATCTCGATGGCGACAGCGGCTCTTGGCGGTCAGTTTGAAGTGGCAACGCTTGATGGTACGCAGACCCGTGTGAAAGTGCCGGAAGGCACCCAGAACGGCAAACAGTTCCGCCTCAAGGGTAAGGGCATGCCGGTGCTGCGCCAGCAGACAACGGGTGATCTCTATATCCAGATTGCGATTGAAACACCGCAGAATCTGAGCAAGCGTCAGCGTGAATTGCTCGAAGAGTTTGAGCAGATTTCATCAAAGGAAAACAGCCCGCAATCGACCGGCTTTTTCTCGCGGATGAAAGAATTCTTTGAAGGTATCCGCGATTAGAGCTTTAAAATTATGCTCTGAGCGCTTTTATTGCAGAAAATAACCGGAGCGGCATTTGTATTTCATGCAAGTGCCGCTTTTTTTATCCGCCCTATTTTATGGGGTTCACAAAGAAAAATATCATCTCTCTCCGTTTTTGCCTTGCTTCCGCCGCGAAACGCGGCAATTCTTTGTCTGCTGGCGACATATGGGAGTATTTGATGGCTGGGCTGATACCAAAGAAACTTGCACAAAAATTCGATGAAGAGATTCGCTTCTTCAAAGGCTGGATCGATAAGCCGAAAGCTGTCGGTGCCATCCTGCCGACAAGTGGTGTTACAGCACGCCGCATGGCCAGCATTGTTAACCCGTCATCGGGGCTGCCGGTTCTGGAGCTGGGACCCGGCACCGGTGTGATTACCAAAGCCATTCTTGAGCGCGGAATTGAGCCGCAGAACCTGTATTCAGTTGAATATTCGGCTGAGTTTTTCCACCATTTGCAGAGCACTTATGCAGGTGTGAACTTCCTGCAGGGCGATGCCTTTGATCTTGATAATGTGCTTGGTGAAGCGCGGGATCAGCAGTTTGACAGCGTGATTTCCGCTGTGCCGCTGCTTAATTTCCCGATGGAAAAAAGACTGGCATTTCTTGGCGATTTGCTGACCCGTATTCCTGCCGGCCGTCCGGTGATGCAGATTTCTTACGGGCCGGTTTCACCGCTGCCGGTCGGGCGCGGTGCCTATAGTGTCGAAGGTTTCGATTTTATTCTGCGCAATCTGCCGCCTGCGCGCCTGTGGGTTTATCGCCGGATTCTGGTATAGATTACGACCAACCGTAGAATGCAGCACAGAACGCCGTATCAGAATGTTGATGCGGCGTTGCTTTTTTATATGCGGCGCTAAATAGTGATGTTCTGACTATTTGTTTTGCCGCCATTGAAAGGATCAGCCTATGTCCTCAGTTCTCGTTTTTGCCGGATCCACCCGTAAAAATGCCTATAGCGGTCAGCTTGCCGGAGCTGCCGTGCAGGAACTGACGCGGCAGGGCGCAGACGTAACCTATATTTCGCTCAAAGATTATCCGCTGCCGATTATGGATCAGGATCTGGAAGCGGAAGAGGGGATTCCGGAAAATGCTTATAAGCTTGCACGGTTGTTTGCGGCGCATAAAGGCCTGCTGATTGCTTCGCCTGAATATAATTCCTCAATTCCGCCTTTGCTGAAAAACACGCTGGATTGGATCAGCCGCATTCATGAGGATGGTGGTAAGCCGTTTCAGCCGACATCGCATCTGACGGTGGCACTGTGCTCCTCGTCGCCTGGCGGATTTGGCGGTATGCGCGGTCTGTATCATCTGCGCTCGGTTATGATGATGCTCAATACCCAGATTATTTCCGAACAATGTTCTGTTCCCCATGCCCATCAGGCATTCAATGAAGACGGCGCTTTGCGCGATGAACGCACGGCGCAGACCCTTGCCCGTGTCTGTCGCAGCCTTATCAGCAAGATCTGATCTTTTCACTCAGCGCTTGTTGTGCGATGAGGGATAAATTTCAGATCAGAATGAAGTGCGGAGACAGATGATGGATGTGAGCAGCGTGCGCGACCGGTTGATTGTTGGCCTTGATGTGCCGGATGTAATTGCGGCGGAAAAGATCGTTGAGGAACTGGGCGATACGGTTTCGTTCTATAAGATCGGTTATCAGCTGGTATTCTCACAGACAATGCAGGGTGGCGGTCTGGATTTTGCCTCGCAGCTGCTTTCGATGGGCAAAAAAGTCTTTCTCGATGTGAAACTGCTCGATATCGATAATACAATCGCCAAGGGCGTGGAAAATATCGCTAAGCGCGGTGTGACCATGATGACGCTGCACGCCTACCCAAAAGCGATGCGTGCCGCTGTGGAAGCTGCCAAAGGCTCAGACCTCTGCCTGCTTGGTGTGACTGTGCTGACCTCAATGGATCAGGCGGATATGCTGGAGGCCGGTTACACTATGTCACCGGAAGAACTGGTGTTGCGTCGTGCACAGCAGGCACGTGATGCAGGGATGGGCGGTATTGTAGCCTCTGCCGCTGAGTCGGCCGCTATCCGTAAAATTGTCGGGCCGGATATGGCGATTGTTACACCGGGTATCCGTCCTGCGGGCAGTGAAGCCGGAGACCAGAAACGTGTGATGACACCGGCAGATGCACTTCGCGCCGGTTCGAGCCATCTGGTTGTGGCGCGTCCGATTGTTGGTGCTGCAGATCGTAAAGCGGCGGCACAGAGCATTCTGGAAGAAATGGCTGCAGCTGTGTGAAAATCATGAATGGGAGTAAATGATGACGAAAGCTTACTGGATTGCCCGTGTCGATGTGCGTGATGCTGAGCGTTACAAAGATTATATCAGCACAGCCAAGCCCGCTTTTGAGCGCTTCGGTGCCAATTTTATTGCCCGTGGCGGCGCTGCCCATGCGGTAGAAGGGCAGGGACGCGCGCGTAATGTCATCATCGAATTTCCAAGCATGCAGCATGCATTGGATTGTTATAATTCACCGGAATATCAGGCAGCTGTGGCAATTCGTCAGACTGTTGCCGATGGTGAGGTTATAATTGTTGAAGGCAATGCAGCCTGATACTATTTATATAGTTGAGATTATAAATACCGGCCTTTACCTGAGCGGTTGAAAACCGCTCATTTTCTTTGAGTTGACGCAGTTTCTAACGAAAACCGGCACCGGTTTTCTGAAACTGCTTAAGCCGGTATTTTTTAATAAAGATGCGGCAACAGCGTAATTTCATACGAGGACATCATGGCTTTAAAAATTGCGGTTCAGATGGACCATATCAATTCCATTCGTATCGCGGGTGATACCAGCTTTGCTTTGTGCCTTGCGGCAGCAGAGCGCGGCCATGAGCTTTATCATTACACACCGGATCGCCTGTCGATGCGTGATGGTGTTGTCAGCGCGGCTCTGGAGCCGTTGCAGGTGCGTGATATTGAAGGCGATCATTTCACACTCGGTGAAGCCGTGCATACGGATTTGTCGGAAATGGACGTTATCCTGCTGCGTCAGGATCCGCCTTTTGACATGAATTATATCACCACAACCCATCTTCTGGAGCGTATTCATCCGAAGACACTGGTGGTGAATGATCCGGCATGGGTGCGCAACAGCCCTGAGAAAATCTTTGTTACAGAATTTCCGGATCTGATGCCGGAAACACTGATTACCAAAGACTTGCAGGAAGTGCTCAAATTCCGTAGGGAGTTCGGCGATATCATCATCAAACCGCTTTACGGCAATGGCGGCGCAGGCGTGTTCCATCTGACGACAGATGACCGCAATCTGACATCACTGCTGGAAATGTTTGAACAGATGTATCGTGAGCCGTTTATTGCCCAGCGTTATCTGAAAGATGTACGCTCCGGCGATAAGCGCATTATTCTGATTGATGGCGAGCCAGTTGGTGCCATCAACCGCGTACCGGCGGAGAGCGATGCCCGCTCCAACATGCATGTCGGCGGCCGTGCTGAAGCCACAGAACTGACGGCACGTGAAAAAGAAATCTGCGCACGCATCGGACCATCGCTGAAAGAACGCGGCTTTATTCTGGTCGGTATTGATGTGATCGGTGATTACATGACCGAAATTAATGTGACCTCACCAACGGGTATCCGCGAGATTAAACGCTTCGGCGGTGCGGATATTGCGCAATTGTTCTGGGATGTGGTTGAAGCCAAGCGCGCTTAAATTTCATCTTTATAACTAATTGATATAATTAATAAAACACCGGAAACTCATTTGCAGTTCCGGTGTTTTTGTTTGTTGATGTTGCGCATTTCCCCTGCTTAAAATGATGTATCGGGTGGGGGCATGAAATGATTGCACGGGTCAGTACGGTTGCTTTTCAGGGCATAGAGGCCAAGCTTGTTGATGTGCAGGTAATGGCTGCACCGGGCAAGATGAGCATGTCGATTGTCGGCTTGCCGGACAAGGCTGTGGCTGAGAGCCGTGAGCGGGTGCAGGCGGCGCTTCATGCTTCCGGTCTGTCGATGCCGGTGAAGAAAGTGACCATCAATCTGGCACCGGCGGATTTGCCCAAAGAAGGCTCGCATTATGATCTGCCGATTGCCATGGGGCTGATGGTGGCGGTCGGTGCTTTGCCGGAAGATTGTCTGCAATCCTTTGTGGTGCTTGGTGAACTGGCTCTGGATGGCACAATCGCACCGGTTGCCGGTGTGCTGCCCGCAGCGATAACCGCCAATATGCATGATCTGGGATTGATCTGCCCGCAGGCTTGCGGGGCAGAGGCTGCATGGGCTGATGCGGATATGCCGATCCTCAATCCGCGCAGTCTGATCGCATTGGCCAATCATTTTCGTGGCTCACAGGTATTAGCCCGTCCGCAACCGGCCATACAGAGCTTTTCGGAGGGGCCGGAGATGTTTCCTGATCTGGCGGATGTGAAGGGGCAGGAGACGGCTAAGCGTGCTCTGGAAGTGGCCGCTGCGGGCAACCACAATTTGCTGTTTGTCGGCCCTCCGGGTTCGGGTAAATCGATGCTGGCGCAGCGTCTGCCCGGTATTCTGCCGCCTTTGTCGCCGCGGGAGATGCTGGATGTCTCAATGATTGCCTCAGTTTCCGGTACGTTATCCGGAGGCAGGCTCACAGACCGGCGGCCGTTTCGCAGCCCGCATCATTCGGCATCAATGGCGGCAATGGTTGGCGGCGGGCATAAAGCCAAGCCCGGCGAGATATCTATGGCTCATCACGGTGTGCTGTTTCTTGATGAATTACCGGAGTTTTCTCCGCAGGTGCTGGATTCGATGCGTCAGCCCTTGGAAACAGGTGAATGTATGATCGCCCGTGCCAATCATCGCATCACCTATCCGGCACGGTTTCAGCTGGTAGCGGCGATGAACCCGTGCAAATGCGGTATGGCGGGAGAACCGGGCTTTACTTGTGCACGGGGGCCGCGTTGTCGCAGCGATTATCAGGCGCGGATATCAGGGCCATTGCTGGATCGTATTGATCTGCGTGTGGATGTGGCTGCTCTCAAACCCTCTGATCTGATTTTAACAGGTCAGGCAGAAAGCAGCGCTTCCGTTGCACAACGTGTGGCGCAGGCGCGGCAAATCCAGCAGGAGCGATACCGGCAATCGGGCATGGCGCATATTATGACCAATGCGGCCTGTCCGCCCAATATTCTTGAGGAGGTAGCCGCAGTCAGCAATGACGGACGCAGATTGCTCTATGATGTGAGTGAGAAATTGCGACTGTCAGCACGTGCCTATCATCGTGTTTTGAAAGTCGCACGTACGCTGGCTGATCTTGATGCGGTGGCGCATGTGGAGCGCAGACATGTGGCTGAAGCTGTTTCCTATCGCACCTCGACGGAAATGGTCAGTGCCTGACCAGGTCGTTTATATTACGCTGCTGGCTTATTTAACAGCGCCGACAACCAGATTGCCCGGAGTTTCAATGGAAACCCAGCGACCGGTATGGTTCGCAGCCTGACGCTTCAGATAGGTATAATCGGTTTCCTGCCAGTTTTTCACGGCATCGGTCAGATTATCGAGAATGAAATCACCGCGATCTGTACGCACGGTCAGAACCGCATGACCTTCACCGTCCGGCTTACGCAGAACAGTGATGAGCAATGAACTGAGCGGAATACCGGCTTTGGCAAGTTCACGACGCTTGAGCAAGACATATTCTTCACAATCGCCGACAGTAGTCGAATAAGTCCAGTATTCTTCCACGCCATAGATTTCCATATCAGTCATTGGCTGGATCAGCGCGTTGACTTCAATATTGACCTGAACAATTTTCGCCCATGTTGCCTGATCGAGCTTGACCGGCGCTGTCTGCGCAGAAGTAACATTGCATTCGGCTGGCAGTCGTTTGCAGAATTCGTAATGACCGATTGGCTGTGATGTCAAACCGCCGGTTGCCATGAACGGGCTGCCTGTCTGGGCTGCAAGTGCTGATGAGCCAAGCGCCAATACCAAACTTGCTACCAAGCCTGCGGCTGACAGTGTCAGATTTTTAAATTTTACAAAACTGAACATACACAACGCCTCAGCCACAGCTACTTATTAACGAAATGTTAATATCGGTAACAGGTAAGAGTCAATTGTGCGGGGCGCGCTGCGCCCGAGTTTATTAAGAAATGGTTAACAAGCATTAAGAGGCAGTTTTGCCCCTTTAATATTCCCGAAAAAGCGGAAACCGGTTTGCGACCGGAAATGCGTGAAAGCAAACAGGCAGAGCATTTCCGGTGTGTCAGGATGAACAGGAAATGCTCCGGCGTTGATTACAGCTTGTTGTAGCAAACCTTGGTATGGCCTGCGCCGACAAAGCCGAGTTTCTGCGCTGCGCCTTTGGAAAGATCCAGAACACGGCCTTTGATGAACGGGCCGCGGTCGTTAATCCGTACCACGAGCGATTTTCCGTTGTTCTGATTGGTCACACGGACTTTGCTACCGAGCGGCAGGGTGCGGTGTGCGGCAGTCATACCTGCCGGATTCATGCGTTCACCTGATGCGGTTTTTGATGTCAGTGCATACCAGGAGGCGCGGCCGCAATTGGCAGCAGCAGCTTCAGCCTGACTGCTGGAAAAAGCAGAAATTAAAAAGACAGCAGCAGAAAATGCAAAGAGGGCAGGCAGGCGCTTGGTGCGGATTGTCGTCATAGGTCGTACCGGTGTCAGCAGCCGGAGGTTGTACAATCAGTGTACAAAATATCGGGCGCGACGGTTGTGTCAGAGCGCGGGCGCAGAATGCTGATAAATTGCAGTCAGTCATCCGGTCTGTCGTTATCAATAATCTGAAGTAACAGAAGTTCAGGCGCTCAACTGCAATGTAAATGTGGCGCTGAAATGGTCACAAATGGAATATATTTTGGATTGAATTTTAGGTTAACAATTTGTAAAATTTCGTTATATTGAGTATATATTATGAGTTAAGACTTTTATATTTTCAAGTTTGTCTTTTATGAATCAAAAATATATTTGGCATTATTTATTTTTATGGAAATATGACTCTGCGCCTGATCGCATTTCAAGAACTGGACATGTTTACTTTCGGATTCAAGACTGAGTCCAAGGGGCAGGCGGTACAATCTGTGTTTGCAGACCAAGTTTAAAAAGTTTTCCGCCAAGGTGTAAATATTGTGGCGAAATTGTGATTTTGGCCGGTGATCACGTTTTTGAAAGCTGATTGCTTGTCTCACCTTTTGCGTTTAGAGCTTAATGCAGGCGTTTTTGGATGCACAATAAGACCGGCAGGCAGAATCGGGGAGGATGGTTTTGCTGCTGAAAAACGTGCAAACTCAGCCCGAAAACGTAGGCAAGAAAACGTTGGCAGGCAAAAGCCGGAACAGAAGATTATATCGGATCGTATTTATGTCGCTTCCTCCATCGGATCATTCCCAGAGCAGGCCTGAGCTCAAGCCGGTCACGACACCGGAGAGCGTGCAGCAAGAGCAGACGCCTGCTCAAGCGGTTGTTCTGTCCGGCCCGCAACGCTTTCTTTATCTGTGTCTCGGTTTTCTGATGCTGGCATTGGGGATTATCGGTGCAATTCTGCCGGTGATGCCGACGACAATCTTTATTATTCTGGCGGCATGGTTTTTTGCCCGCTCATCACCCAAGCTGGAAAAGCGCATTCTGGCGCACCCGCAATTCGGGCCTTTGGTCATTAAGTGGCGCGATCGCGGAGCGATTCCGCGTCGCGCCAAGAAATTTGCCTGCGGCGGTATGATGATCGGTTATGCGATTTTTCTCTGGAGCGCCCAGCCCGGATTATATTTAGGCGCAGGCGTTGCGCTTTTTATGTTGGCTTGTGCTTACTATGTGGTATCCCGACCAGAGGAGTAAAATCCGGCGCATATCTGATGGTGCTGCCGGATGCATAATATCTGGGAGCCTATTATGAGTGACAATGCTGCGCCGCGGATTAATCCGGCAGTTTCTGCTTTATCTTTGCCGCCAATTCCTGCTGTTAAAGCATGGGCGCAGGCCTATGACGGTGCTTTGGGGCCGTTGATTGATTTGTCACAGGCCGTACCGGGTTATCCGCCGCATGATGAAATGCTGCGTTTTTCCGGCGAAGCGGCATCTTCCAAAGCTTTTGCCAATTACGGGCCGATTGAAGGTCTGCCGGCGCTGCGTGAAGCCTATGCCGCGCATGTGAGCCAGCTTTATAAAGCCAAACTGGATGCAGCACAGGTGCAGATTACAGCCGGTTGCAATCAGGCTTTTATTGCGGCCGTGATGGCGCTGGCCGGTGCCGGTGATACGGTGATGCTGAGCAATCCGCTCTATTTCAACCATGAAACTTCGCTGGCGATGCTCGGTATCAAGCTGGAGCTGATGCCATGCCGTGCGCAGAACGGTTTTGTACCTGACCCGCAGGAACTGAAACAGGTTCTCCATGCAGGCATTAAAGTTCTGGCGCTGGTCACTCCGAATAATCCGACCGGTGCGGTCTATTCACCGGACGTGCTGAAGCAGATTTATGAAATTTGCCGTGCCAATGGCACATGGTTGATTCTCGATGAGACCTATCGCGATTTTCTCGAAGATGCCGATGCGGTGCCGCATCATTTGTTCGATGAGGCTGACTGGAATGATTATCTGATCCAGCTTTACAGCTTTTCCAAATCCTTCTGTATTCCGGGTCACCGCCTTGGTGCGATTATTGCGGCGGAAGCTGTGATTTCAGAAATCGCCAAGATCATGGACAATCTGCAGATTTGTGCGCCGCTGCCACCACAGGCTGCAATTGCGCAGGCGATTGAACCGCTGACCGAATGGCGTAATGAAAACCGCCGCGAAATTGCGCATCGTGCGCAGGCTTTGC
Source organism: Pseudochrobactrum sp. XF203 (assembly GCF_020341615.1). Lineage (NCBI taxonomy): Bacteria > Pseudomonadati > Pseudomonadota > Alphaproteobacteria > Hyphomicrobiales > Brucellaceae > Pseudochrobactrum > Pseudochrobactrum sp. XF203. Next base: position 3,363,847 of record NZ_CP084392.1, read on the forward strand.
GTAGTGCAATTGCGCAGATGGAAGGCTGGGAAGCCATTTCCGTAGGCGCCTATTTCGCCTTTGTCCGCCATCCGTTTAAGGGTGTTGAGTCTGCGGCTGTGTCAGAGAAACTGGCAAAGACCTGCGGGATTATCACCATTCCCGGCGCTTATTTCGGTGAAGGGCAACAGGACTTCCTGCGCTTTGCCTTTGCCAATGTGGATGCGGAAACCATTACGAAACTGCCGGAACGTGTAGCTGCGCTGCGGTTTTAACTGCTGTTCATTGTGCCGCATACAGAGCATTTTCATTTAGAATGAAAATGCTCTGTTTTTTTATTTGCGCATTATCCTACGCAAAACCGGTTCCCACTTTTGCTGGAAATGCTTTAGCCATCTGGCATTTCATCTGATTCTTCCCCTATAGTGGCAGACGGTCTGCTGCATATCGGGGAGGAATGCATGTTTGAACTGGCAATCGCGTGGGACTGGCTTGGCTTTGCTGCCCGCTGGCTCCACGTTATCACCGCAATTGCGTGGATCGGCTCATCTTTCTATTTCATTGCTCTTGATCTGGGCTTGCGCAAAGCGCCCGATCTGCCGCCCGGTGCCTATGGTGAGGAATGGCAGGTTCACGGCGGCGGTTTCTATCACATTCAGAAATATCTGGTGGCACCGTCGCGGATGCCGGAAGACCTGATCTGGTTCAAATGGGAATCCTATGCCACGTGGCTGTCAGGCTTTGCGCTTCTGGCCATCGTCTATTACGGCAGTGCTGATCTCTATCTGATTGATCCGCAGGTGCTGAATGTTTCCCGCACCACGGCGATCATCATTTCACTGGCTTCCATTGCCGGTGGCTGGATCATCTATGATCTGCTGTGTAAATCTCCGCTCGGGCGCAATACCACCCAATTGATGGTGATCCTCTATTTTGTGCTGGTTCTTATGGCATGGGGCTATACACAACTCTTTACCGGACGCGCGGCCTTCCTGCATCTCGGCGCTTTCACAGCCACGATTATGTCCGCCAATGTGTTTATGATTATCATTCCGAACCAGAAGAAAGTGGTCGCGGATCTGATTGCGGGGCGCACACCTGACCCCAAATATGGCGTGATCGCCAAGCAGCGTTCCACCCATAATAACTATCTGACGCTGCCGGTTATCTTCCTGATGTTGTCGAACCATAATCCTCTGGCATTCGGCACGAAATATAACTGGATTATTGCATCGCTGGTGTTTCTGATGGGGGTAACAATCCGCCATTGGTTCAATACCCGCCACGCGCGCAAGGGCAGCCCGACTTGGACATGGCTGGCAACGGTTTTGCTGTTTATCGTGATTATGTGGCTGTCCACCGAGCCGAAACAGCTGGACAATGCCGGAGAGGCGCAAGCCTCGACACTCCAGCAAAAATACATCAATACGCCGGAATTTGAGACAGTGCGCGATACGGTTCTGGGGCGTTGTTCCATGTGCCATACGGCGGAGCCGTCATGGGAGGGTATTCTGGTGCCACCAAAGGGTGTCATTCTCGACAGTGATGTTGCGATCGCTGCCCATGCCAAAGAAATCTATCTCAATGCAGCGCGCTCCCATGCCATGCCGCCTGCCAATCTCACCGGTATGAGTGCGGAGGAGCGTCTGTTGTTGCGGCGCTGGTATGAGACGGCGTCAGCTTCTAAACCCTGATCAAAACTATGTTGTAATACTGACTATTTCTGCTTTTCAGCGAGGGTATTTTCATGTCTGTGAATATGACACAAAAGCATAATCAGCGTCTTATCCGCGGGCGTGTTTTGAGTTTTATCCGTGAGCCGCAGGATATCAGCGATACAGCGTCTTATATTTATCATGAAGATGGTGCGCTGCTTGTTGAAGACGGGGTGATTAAAGCTGTTGGTGATTATGCGACCGTTGCGGCACAAAAATCAGCGGACACACCGGAAACCGATCATCGCCCGCATCTGATCCTGCCCGGATTCATTGATACGCATATCCATTTTCCGCAAAGCCAAGTAGTTGCGTCCTATGCGGCGGAACTGCTGGACTGGCTCAATGATTATACTTTCATCGAAGAGCAGAAATATGCCGATGAGCAATTCGGCGAGCATATTGCTGAGCGTTTTATTGATGAATTATTGCGTCACGGCACCACGACTGTTGTGGCCTATGGTTCTGTACACCCGCAAAGTGTGGATGCATTTTTTCGCGCCAGTGAGCGGCTGAATATGCGTAACATTGCCGGTAAGGTGATGATGGATCGCAATGCACCTGCCGCTTTATGTGATACTGCGCAATCTTCCTATGATGACAATAAGGCGCTGATTGCCCGCTGGCATGGCAAAGGGCGGTTGGATTATGCGATCACGCCACGCTTTGCGATCACCTCCACACCGGAACAGCTTGAGGCTGCGCAGGCTTTGGTGCGCGAACATCCGGAATGTTATGTGCAGACGCATTTGTCTGAGAACCATGCAGAAATTGACTTTACCTGTTCGCTTTATCCCGATGCGCCGGATTATACCGGAATCTATGAACATTACGGCCTGCTCGGGGAAAAGACATTGCTCGGACATTCCATTCATTTGTCGGAGCGGGAAGTGAAGGTGCTGGCTGATAGCCGGTCTGTGGCGGTGTTCTGCCCGACCTCCAATCTGTTTCTCGGCAGCGGATTGTTTGACCGCGATGGCCTGCGTGATGCCGGTGTGCGCATTGGCGTAGCCACAGACATTGGCGGCGGCACCAGCTGGTCGATGCTGAAAACGCTGGATGAGGGCTATAAAGTGCTGCAATTGCGTGGCCAGCGGCTCAATCCGCTCAGTTCATTCTATATGATGACTTTGGGCAATGCGCGGGCACTGTCGATGGAAGACAGGATCGGTACTTTGGACGCAGACACGGAAGCAGATTTTGTGGTGCTGAATAGCCGCGCCACATCTGCGATGCGGCTGCGTATGGATGCAGGCTCCAATCTGGCGCAGGAATTGTTCCTGTTGCAGACGCTCGGGGATGACCGTGCGATTGTGGAAACCTATGTGTCTGGTCAGCCGGTGAAAACGGCTCACTGACAAAAAGCAGTTTAAAGAAAAACCGGCCGGAAAGTGATTTCCGGCCGGTTCTTCAATTTAGATATTTTAGTCTTCGTGGATCAGGCTGTGATCGCGGGTTTCTTTCATACGGATATAGATAATCAATGAAAGACCGATCATGATTGTCACATACCAGAAGAACCATGTTTCATAACCGGAGAGTTTGAATTTCAGCGCTACCCATTCAGCGGTACCACCGAAAATCGTATTGGCCAGTGCATAAGGCAGAGCAACGCCAAGCGCACGGATATGCGCAGGGAACATTTCTGCCTTCACCACCGCATTGATCGAGGTGTAACCGGTCACGATAATCAGACCTGCCAGCGACAGACCGAAAGCCACATATGGATTGGTTGTTGTCGAGAGGGTGGAGAAGATCGGATAGGTAAACAATACGCCCATCACACCAAAACCGATCATCAGCGGCTTGCGGCCAACGCGGTCGGAAAGCGCACCGGCCAGCGGTTGGATCAGCATGAAGATCAGCAGCGCGAGCGCAGTGATTTCACTGGCGGATTCCTTGCTGAAACCGGAAGTGTTGACGAGGAATTTCTGCAGATAGGTTGTGTAAGTGTAGAATGCCAGCGTACCACCGGCTGTCAGTGCCAGAACGGTGAAGGCTTCTTTCGGATAATGCTTGAACAGGGCAAAACCGCTGGAGCGTGGCTTGTCGCTGGTTTTGGCGTTATCGAATGACTTTGTTTCCACAAGGCCACGGCGTACCCAGAATACGAAGATCGCCAGCAGGCCGCCGATGAAAAACGGAATACGCCAGCCCCATTCACCGAGCTGTTCCGGTGTGAGAAGACGCTGAAGGATCAGCAAGACGCCGAGGGCTGTCAGCTGACCGGCAATCAGGGTCACATATTGGAAGCTGGAGAAGAAACCGCGACGGCTTTTGCCAGCCATCTCGCTCAAATAAGTGGCGCTGGCGCCATATTCGCCACCCACACTCAGACCCTGCAACAGGCGGGCAAAAACCAGCAATGCCGGTGCCATAACGCCAATTGTTTCATAGGCCGGTGTCACTGCAATAATCAGCGAGCCGATACACATCAGCGTAACAGAAAGGGTCAGACCGGCTTTGCGGCCTTTGCGGTCGGCATAAATACCCATGATCCATGCACCGATCGGGCGCATCAGGAAGCCGACGGCGAAAACAGCCGCAGCACTCAGCAGCTCTGCTGTCTGGTTGCCTGACGGGAAGAATTTAGGCGCAAAATAAAGCGTAAAAGCAGCATAGACATACCAGTCATACCACTCAACAAGATTACCGGCAGAACCGCCGAGAATAGATTTTATGCGGGTTTTTCGGTCGAGCTCCGGCGCCGGCGAATGAGCCGGTGAAGCATTGTCTTTAGGCGACATTTCAAATCCAATCTTACACCAAAAAGCAAAACCGGATTTTGCAAAGCGAAATATCGGTCTGAGAAACTGAAAACGGAAACGTCTTGGGAGACACGTTTATCCGTTCTGTTTCAGGCGATACGCTTTATCCGGTCTTGCCGTTCTCTAAAAAGGAAACGAAAAACACTCTGCTGCCGCAGATATTATCCGGCGCACAGAGCCAGACCATGTGTTTAACTACAGCCTGACTGATCGGGAGATGCAGCCTGAAAAATGCCTGAACAGAGAGGTTCTTTGACTTTAACGTAAACGGCCTATGCCGATAAATCGGTTTTGTCTACTGGCTGGCGGGCAATTTATGAGGCATTGGCTTGTATTCTTTAAATGCTTGAAAGTTTCGTGCGTATGAGAGTTTTAAAATGTTATAAAATTGCATCTGCATAGCTGCTGAAAAGAATAGATACGGGCCATTGTTGAAATCGAAACAGCTCTCTTGCTTTCTTCAAAAGAAACAGTAACGTCGCGCTCGCAACAGAGCCTTATGTTTCAGACTATGCTTTGGTGCCGATAATTGATCTGACGTCACATGCTGAATGTGAAGGGGGCTGAGTGTGGGGAGCGCCAGTCTGCCGGAATACTCTCCGAAAACCCGCACATTTATGGCCCCATATTTTTTATGGCCCAGCACCTTTACGGCAGTGACAATATGAATACGCAAACGCATAATCTCCGCGCAGCTTTGATCGCCTTTATTGCTTTCACAGCATTTTCAGGGGCGGATACAATTGTCAAAACACTGAGCGCCCGCATCGGTGTTTATGAGACAACATTTTTGCTGTCCGTTTTTGCTCTGTCTTTCATTGTTGTTCATGGCTGCCTCAGCGGGCAGGCCAAGCGTTTACTGCCGGTTTATCCAAAACTGGCCTTTGGCCGTGCGCTGCTTTTGTCGATGAATACGCTGCTGATCTATTATGCGTTTTCGGCTTTGCCACTGGCTGAAGCTTATGTGCTGGGCTTTCTGTCCCCGATTTTTGTCGCGATTGTCGCTTTTATCATGGTGGGAGAGCGCCTCTCCTTGCGGGGCTGGTTCGGCGTTCTTCTCGGTTTTGCCGGTGTGATCTGGATTTTGCAGCCGGGCGCGGCACCATTGTCTGCGGGGCATTTGGCCGCTTTGGGTTCGGCATTGTTTTTCGCCATTGCGCAGGTTTTGCTGCGCCGTGCCAAAAGCGATGAGTCCGATAAGGCGCTGGTTGTTGCTCTGCTGATTGTCCAGTCCTGTTTTGCCGGATTACTGGCGCTTTATAACGGCCTGATTACACCGCAGTGGCAGGATCTGGGGCTGGCGCTTCTCGGCGGCGGGCTGATTGCTTTTGCGCAGACGATGATTGTTAAAGCCTTCCGTCTGGGATCTGCCGCGATTGTTGCGCCCGTTCAATATAGCCAGATTATCTGGGGGCTGTTCTATGGGGCATTACTGTTTAACGCTCCGGTGGAAATTCACATGCTGGCCGGTGCCGTTGTTATCCTGATTTCCGGCTGGCTGGTGCTGAATTAAGATATGCTTTTGCTTTGAACCAGCCGGATCATGCCGGCTGGCGGACTATATTTATCGCTTTATATTGACGGCATTGCTGTCTCCCTTAATTTACCGGCATAGCGGGAATAATCCGCATAGGAATGAGGGGGAGGTGGATGCAGATGCCGCATGATAATAAGACGTCGATATCCGATGCTGAAAATGAGCTGATTTATCCGGCGCATCCTTTGCCTGAGAGCGGAAATCTGCAAAATCTGACGAAATATGTGCGTACAGGTCGCGCAATGCTGACCGGTATTTTTCTGATGATGCTGGTTTATGCGCTGTATTTTGCACGGGATTTTTTCATGCCGGTCACGCTGGCCATTTTGCTGGCGCTGATGCTGACACCGATTGTCCGTTTCTCCAAAAAACGACTCGGCATTTCCGAAGCTATTTCGGCCACTCTGCTTGTGGTCTTTTCTTTCTCCTTCATCGGAGTGACTGGCTATCTTTTAAGCGGGCCGGTTACAGAAATGGTGAGTGAAGCACCGGAGATCGGGCGGGAGCTGACAGAGAAACTGCACCGTTTGCGCGCACCGGCAGAACATTTGCTCAATATCAGCAAGCAGGTCGATCAGGTCGCACAAATGGGACAAGACCCGAAAGTGCAGACAGTTTCGCTGGCGCAGCCCGGCATTCTTTCACAGGCTGCGGGCAATGTTTTGTCAGGCGGCACGACAATTGCAGTGACATTTATCCTGACACTGTTCATTCTTGCCTCGGGAACCATGTTCTATGAAAAGATCATCCAGTCTTTTGGCAAGCTGAGCGAAAAGAAGCGTGCTTTGCGCGTCGTCTATGATGTGGAACAGGTTATTTCCAGCTATCTGCTGACGATCACGGTCATTAACGGGCTTTTGGGACTGGCAATCAGTCTGGGACTGTGGGCATTGGGGATGCCGACACCGTTTGTCTTCGGTGTGATGGCGGCGCTGCTCAATTTCCTGCCCTATATCGGCGCATTGACGACAATTGTCGTGGTCGGGATCATTGCTATCGTGTCCTTTGACCAGATCGCCTATGCCATGCTGGCTCCGGCTTTTGTGCTGGCCTGTAATATTCTCGAAGGGCAGATTGTGACACCGACCATTATCGGCCGGCGTCTTGAACTGAATACGGTTGCAGTTTTTGTAGCCGTTGCCTTCTGGTCATGGCTGTGGGGCTTCATCGGCGCCCTGATAGCGGTGCCGCTTCTGGTTGTCATAAAAGTTTTCTGTGACCACTTTGAAACATTGCGCCATGTGGGCAATTTCTTGTCGGCGCAGACCACAGAAGATGAGAACGAGACCGGTGAGGAAAAAGCGAAGCCATCCTAACCGATTGTTTTCATTTTGCTTTCAGGGTCAGAATTTTCTGGCTCTGTATTGGTCGTTCGGGAAGCTGCATTTTTTTATTATAAAATGCTGAATTGAGCACTGATACAAACCTGTAATATTAGTGTCATATAGCTGTTATATAGAGCGCGTAGATGGCTGGTAACGTCCAAAACGTTACCTCATTCTTCTAACTGGAGCTGCTCCTATGAACAAGCTGATTACAACGACTGCTGCATTGGCAATTGCTGCTGTAGCCGGTGCTACTGCCGCTCAGGCTCGCGACCAGATTCAGGTTGCCGGTTCGTCAACCGTTCTGCCATATGCCAAGATCGTTGCTGAAACTTTCGGCGAAACCTATCCGGATTTCAAAACCCCTGTTATTGAATCCGGCGGTTCGGGCGCAGGCATCAAAGACTTCTGTAAAGGTGTAGGCGAAAACACAATCGATATCGCCAATGCATCCCGCGCAATGAAGTCTTCTGAACTGCAGTCCTGCATCGATGCAGGTGTAAAAGATGTTCAGGAAGTACGCATCGGTTATGACGGTATCGTTTTCGCAACCGACATTAACGGTCCGGACTGGAAGCTGGCTCCGGTTGATGTTTACAAGGCACTTGCTGCTAAAATCGTTGTAGACGGTAAGCTGGTTGATAATCCGAACACCAAATGGAATCAGGTTAACGCCGCTCTGCCGGATTGGGATATTGCTGCTTACATTCCGGGTGAAAAACACGGTACCCGTGAAGTTTTCGAAGAAAAGCTGCTCGCTGACGGTTGTAAGACAAGCGGTGCGCTGGAAGTCATCAAAGCCGGTGGTGCAGATGACAAGGCAGCTGCCAAGACCTGTATCGCTGTGCGTAAAGACGGCAAGGCTGTTGATATTGACGGTGACTACAGCGAAACACTCGCCCGCATCAGCGCCAATAAAACCGGCGTTGGCGTATTCGGCCTGTCCTTCTATGAAAACAATGCTGACAAGCTGAAGGTTGCAACTGTGAACGATATCGTTCCAAGCGTTGAAACCATTGCCAAAGGCGAATATCCGGTTTCCCGTCCGCTGTTCTTCTACGTGAAGAAAGCGCATCTGGGCGTGATCCCTGGTCTGAAAGAATATGTGGAATTCTTCCTTTCCGATCAGATGATTGGTGATGAAAGCCCGCTGGCAGACTATGGTCTGGTTCCGGCACCGGAAGCAGAGCGCAAAGAACAGCGCGATGCATTTGCAGCCGGTACTGTAATGCAGGTTAAATAATTTGAATATGGTCCGGGTGCAGACAAGCTCTGCGCCCGGATTGTCTTTTGTCGTGGACGGTGATCAGGGAATTTAAATGTCGATCATGCTGGTCTTAACAATTGTCTTCGTGCTGGGCGTCGCAGGATTTTTCCTTGGTCGCGCCAAAGCGGTTGCACAATTGAATACCGTAAAAAACGTGGCAGATAAAAAAGAGAAACCACATTCCCGTCCGCATTATCACGGATGGTGGGTTTTCTCTCTGACAGTCATGCCGGCAATTATTTTATTTGTCGTCTGGTCGCTGAGCGCCACCGTCTATCTGGAGCAGACTGCCAAATCGCAGTTGCAGGATGCTCTCGGCAACACTGAAAATTACAGCGAAAGCCTGTCGCTCGGCGTGGTGAAAAGCCTCGCACACGGGTTTGAGCGTCTTGATCCGTCGAGCCGTGAAAACCTGCCGCAGACCTATTCTGAAGTTCGCGCTTTGATGGCTGAAAAAGGCATCGCGCTGGCGACAGAAGGTCAGGATGTGATGGTGCCGGTTGCGGTACAATGGAACAAGGCAGCCGCCTTATCCTCAAATATCCGCGCAGGCCTGACGATTGCTCTGGCTATTGCCGGATTTATCTTTGGCTGGATGACAATTGCACCGCGCGTCCGTGCCCGCAACAATGTGGAAAGCATTGTGCTGTGGGGGCTGATCGCTGCATCAACCATCGCCATTCTTACCACTGTCGGCATCGTCTTCTCGATGCTGTTTCAGACAATCAATTTCTTCAGCGATGTTCCTGCCTACGAATTCTTCTTCGGAACGGTTTGGGATCCGCGTTTTGCCGCTGCCGGTGCCACAGATTCCCATGGCCAGTTCGGTCTGATCCCGCTGCTTGCCGGTACGCTTTATATCGCACTGGTCGCCATGGTCTTCGCGGTGCCGGTTGGTCTGTTCGCCGCGATTTATATGTCGGAATATGCCGGTGCCAAAACCCGCGCTATCGTCAAGCCGCTGCTGGAAGTGCTGGCCGGTATTCCGACAATCGTTTACGGTTTCTTCGCGCTGGTCACAGTCGGCCCGTTCCTGCGTGACCTGAGTGCCGCACTGACCGGTGGTCAGGGTTTCATCATGGCGCAGAGCGTGCTCACTGCCGGCTTAGTGATGGGCGTGATGCTGATCCCGTTCGTATCCTCTTTGTCCGACGATATTATCACTGCCGTGCCTCGCTCCCTGCGTGACGGTTCTCTGGGCTTGGGTGCTACCCGCTCCGAGACGATCAAGCGTGTGATCTTGCCTGCTGCGCTGCCGGGTATTGTCGGTGCGCTGCTGCTGACCGCTTCCCGTGCCATCGGTGAGACCATGATCGTGGTGCTCGCCGCCGGTGTGGCCGCCAATCTGACGCTCAACCCGTTTGAAGCAATGACTACGATCACTGTTAAAATCGTCAACCAGCTGACCGGTGACCTTGAGTTCAACTCACCGCAGACACTGGTGGCTTTTGCACTGGGTATTACGCTCTTCTTCCTGACCCTGCTGATGAATATTTTCGCTCTCTACATTGTGCGTAAATATCGGGAGCAATATGAATGACCGACGCTGTTTTCACTCCCAAGACAACTTCAACCGCACCTGCCCGCCGTGATATTGGCATCAAGCGCCGCTATGCTGCCGAACGCCGCTTCCGCATGTATGGTGTGATTGCAATTGCAATCGGCATCTTCTTCCTCTGTGCGCTGTTTTTCTCGGTGTTTTCCAAAGGCTACACAGCCTTCTGGCAGACAACGATCGAAATTCCGGTGCTGCTGGATGAGAAAGTGATCGATCCGTCCAATGAACGCGCAAACAATCCGAATGTGCTGATTACAGCGAATTATCCGTTGCTGGTACGCAATGCATTGGCTGATAAGCTCGGTGTGGAGAAATCCAATCGTCCTGCCATGCGCGATATGACCCGTTTCTATTCGGATGGCGTTCGTCTGCAATTGCGTGAAATGGTGATGGCTGATCCGAAACTGATCGGCACAACCCAGACAATCAAATTCCTTGCGGCTGCGGATATTGACTCGGCCAATAAAGGTCAGATCGACCTGTCGGTTGACCAGAGCAAGCGCAAAGTCTCCGATCTTCAGGTTGGCTGGATGAAGACACTGAAGGATGAAGGCGTTATGCGACAGTCCTTCAATACCGGCCTGTTTACAATGGGTGCTTCCAGCCGTCCGGAAACCTCTGGTCTGGGCGTGGCGCTGATCGGCTCGCTCTATATGATGCTGATCGTGCTGGTGTTTGCTCTGCCGATTGGTGTTGCTGCTTCGATTTATCTGGAAGAATATGCGCGTAAAAACCGTTTTACCGATATTATTGAAGTGAACATCAACAATCTGGCTGCGGTACCTTCCATCGTGTTTGGTCTGCTGGGTCTGGCGGTTTTCATCAACTTCTTAGGCATGCCGCGTTCGGCCTCGCTGGTTGGTGGTCTGGTGCTGACGCTGATGACATTGCCGACAATCATTATTGCAACGCGCGCAGCTTTGCGTGCGGTGCCGCCATCAATCCGTGCTGCGGCTCTGGGGCTTGGTGCTTCCAAAACGCAGGTTGTGTTCCACCATGTGCTGCCGCTGGCCGCGCCTGGCATTCTGACCGGCACAATTATCGGTCTGGCTCAGGCATTGGGTGAAACAGCGCCGCTGCTGCTGATCGGTATGGTTGCTTTTGTTGCCAATGCTCCTGTTACCCCTATGGATCCTGCGACTGCGCTGCCGGTACAGATTTTTATGTGGGCTAATGAAGCAGAACGTGCTTTTGTAGAGCGGACATCGGGTGCGATTATTGTGCTCCTCCTGTTCCTCGCTGTGATGAATATTGCCGCAATCATTCTGCGCCGCCGTTTTGAGCGTCGTTGGTAGATTCGAAGGAACCGGCTATGAACCTGATGAATGATTATACTTTAGAGAAAACACTCGGAGAAAAGATGAACGCCTTGCCAAAAAAAATCAAAATGCGCGGGGACAAGGTCAAAGTTTTCTACGGTGAAAAACAGGCTTTGCACGGCGTTGATCTGGATATTGAAGAAAACAGCGTAACCGCGCTGATCGGCCCGTCCGGTTGCGGTAAGTCGACTTTCCTGCGCTCGCTCAACCGTATGAATGACACGATTGAGGGTTGCCGCGTTGAAGGTCTTATCACGCTCGATGGCGAGGATATTTACGATCCGAAAATCGACGTGGTGGAACTGCGTGCCCGTGTCGGCATGGTGTTCCAGAAGCCAAATCCGTTTCCGAAATCGATCTATGAGAATGTTTCTTACGGCCCGCGCATTCATGGTCTGGCCCGCAGTCGTGCGGATCTGGATGTCATCGTTGAGAAGAGCCTGCGTGGCGCCAGTCTCTGGGAAGAAGTGAAAGACCGCCTCAATGATGCAGGCACAGGTCTTTCCGGCGGCCAGCAGCAGCGTCTTTGCATTGCCCGCGCCATTGCGGTGAGCCCTGAAGTTATTCTGATGGATGAGCCTTGCTCGGCGCTTGACCCGATCGCAACCGCGAAAGTGGAAGAGCTGATTGACGAGTTGCGCCGTGACTATACGATTGTCATCGTGACCCACTCGATGCAGCAGGCTGCGCGTATTTCGCAGACCACAGCCATGTTCCATCTGGGCAATCTGGTAGAGGTCGGTGACACGGATATGATGTTCACTACGCCGAAAGAAAAACGTACGCAGGATTATATCACCGGTCGTTTCGGCTGATCGAGCTTACGCGTAAAAACAAACAAGATAGAGCATTTTCTATGAGGCAATATAAGCCGGAAATGCTCTGGAGTTTTACAGACTGCTTTGGCAGTGCCACAGGATAAGGAAATTTCCATGCCGTCACAGCATACGGTTACGTCCTATGATGAAGAACTGAAGTTTCTCGCCCGTAAAATCGCCGAAATGGGCGGTCATGCGGAGCGTATGGTGGAGCAGTCCATCAAGGCGATTGTTACTGCCGATAATGCGCTGGCACAGCGGGTCATTTCCGAGGATCTGATCCTTGATGCAGGCGAACGTGAAATTGATGATAAGGCGATTATGATTATCGCCAAGCGTCAGCCGATGGCTGTGGATCTGCGCGAAATTATCGGCGCGATCCGTATCTCAGCGGATCTGGAACGCGTCGGCGATATGGGCAAAAACATTGCCAAGCGTGTTGTTGCCGTTTCGGAAACACGTCAGTCGGTGAAGCTTTATCGCGGTCTGGAAACACTGGCAGAGCTTGCCCGCACCCAGCTTAAAGATGTGCTGGATGCCTATGCAACGCGTTCTGTGACCCAGATCAATATTGTCCGCGACCGCGATGATGAAATTGATGCGATGTACACATCGCTGTTCCGCGAACTTCTGACTTATATGATGGAAGATCCGCGCAATATTACGGCCTGTACGCATCTTCTGTTCTGCGCCAAGAATATTGAGCGTATCGGCGATCATGCCACCAATATTGCCGAGACAGTCTATTACATTGTCACCGGTAATCAGATGCCGCCGGATCGTCCGAAAGATGATCTGAGCCATGACGTCGTTCTCGACGAATTGCATAAAAACTAAGCTGTTCTAACCGGCAGTGGATATGCAGGGCGTTCAGCCCTGCCTGTCAGAATAAACGTCATGCATTCCGGCTGCGCCGGAATGCAAATGCCCCCTTATGTCTAAACGAATAGTGGATACGCAATGTCACACACGCCAAGAATAGCGGTTGTTGAAGACGAAGAAGCCATCAGCGAATTGCTGCGCTATAATCTTGAGGCTGAAGGCTATCAGGTCGATACGATCCTGCGTGGCGATGAAGCCGAAATTTATTTACGCGAAAACGTCCCTGATCTTTTGGTTCTTGACTGGATGCTGCCTGGTGTTTCCGGCATCGAACTTTGCCGCCGTCTGCGTCAGCGCGCAGAGACAGAGCGTCTGCCGATTATCATGCTGACAGCACGCGGTGAGGAATCCGAGCGTGTACGCGGTCTGGCCGTTGGCGCGGATGATTATGTTGTCAAACCATTCTCCACACCGGAACTGCTGGCACGTATCAAGGCGATGTTGCGCCGCGCCAATCCGAGTGTGCTTTCCCATGTGCTGAAAGTCGGCGAGATTGTTCTCGACCGTCAGCAGCACCGCGTTTACCGCAAGGAACGCGAAATCAAACTCGGACCGACAGAGTTCCGTTTGCTGGAATATTTCATGATGGCACCGGGGCGCGTTTTCTCGCGCACGCAATTGCTGGATGGTATTTGGGGACGGGATATTTACGTCGATGACCGCACGGTGGATGTGCATATCGGCCGCCTGCGCAAGGCGATCAATACCGGTCGTGAAGTGGATCCGATTCGCACCGTTCGCGGTGCCGGTTATGCTTTCGGCTGATAACCGGCCGGATATTTGTGAAAAATACTGAACCGGTGTGAAGAAAATTCACGCCGGTTTTTATATTTCTGATTCTGCGAAAAGCCGTGTCTGCAAAGGCTCTAGCGTCATAAAAGCAAATTGCTTTCACAAAATATCAGCCATTTGTAACGCGCTGTAATGAATTATGACTAACGCAACGGGGCGGTCAATTGCATGATGCGCCCGTGTCTGAGGCGCTATCAGGTTGTGAAATAAGGCAATATCGTACCGGAAATGCTGCAAAGCCATGATCCGGCAAGCTGCTGCATTTCACAAGGTTAGTGAAGTCTTTACGTAATCTTGCGTATTTTAGTAATCACTCAAAAGAATGCGTTAACAAAGCGTTAACTAATGAGGCGCATTTTCTTGGGGTAAATTTTAACCGGTTGTCGCTAACCGGAACACGAATATAAATCGGGCCTTGCGCCTTTATTTAGCCCTAATAGCCCCCGAATTTCCCGGGGCTCGCGCACAGGATCTCTGTGTGACCCGGGTGTACGGGAAATTATTGATAAGGATGAACCGTTGAAACGCTCTTATTTAGCGAAAACACTGTTTATCGGTGCTCTGGTTGCCACGCCGTTTATCCTTGCAGGCTGCACCACGACTTCGACCGGTTCAAAATCTGCCAAGGCTGCACAGCCTGCCAAGGAATCCGGTGTAACCGTCCGCAATGGCAAAAAGACCTATACATACACCTCCAGAGACCGCGAGTGCCTTGAGCGCGCAATGTTCTTTGAATCTGCCCGCTCCAGCCGTGATGGCCTTGTTGCAGTCGGCACGGTGGTGATGAACCGTCTGGTCTCGGAAAAATATCCGGAAACCATTTGCGGCGTTGTCGGACAGAAGAACCAGTTTGCGCCGGGCGTTATGACCCGTGCCATGAATTCCAAAGCCTTGCCGGATGTGAAAGAAGCGGCGGATTCCGTGCTGAAAGGCGAACGCCATCCGAAACTGAAGAATGCAATGTTCTTCCATACGGCTGGTCTGAAATTCCCGTATAGAAATATGCATTATGTGCTGGTTGCCGGCGGCAATTCTTTCTACGAAAAGCGCCGCAGAGACGGTACGCTGGAATCGCCGCTGCCTGAAACCCCGTATAATCTGGCTGCTGCCTATGAACCAAGAAATCAGTCCATGCCGGACAGCATCTATGATGTGACGGATACGGCTAAGGCTGGTAAAGGAGACCGCCTGCCTGTCGTTGCTCCGGTGATGGTGGCATCTGCCGGACAGGCTGCGCAGGATGTGCAGGCTGCACAACCGGTTGCAGCGGAAGCACCGGTGCAGCTTGCCTATCATGCGCCGGCTGTAAACACACCGGTTCCGGCGCAGCTGCCGTTTGAAACCAAACCGGTTGCAGCCTCAGCAACGCAGAATGCTTTTGCAGCGGGTGCGGAAGATATGAACAAGCAGAAAGTTGATGCAATCGGTGCATTGTTGCTGACGCAGGATCGTCCTGAACCGGCAAGCTGATCCCCATCTTGTTATCGACTGAAATGAAAAAGCCCGCGTGAAGCGGGCTTTTTATTTATGGAGATGAAGATCAGCGCGGCACCACCACCGGCTGGTAAATAACCATCGGTGTGGAGAATTGCGGCCGTTCATTCTGCCATGCGCGGATATCGGCGCGGCGGTCGAGATGAATTTGCAGCAGGCAATTGGCCATGGCTTCAGACTTGGGTTTAAAACCATAGCTCATGCAGGTTTTCTCATCCTCAGCACGCTGCTGTTCCGGTGTAAGTGTCGTGCAGCCTGCCAGCGCTATCGCAAACAGTCCTGCAACAAGACTCAGCTTCTGAAATGATCGCGCATTATTGGAGTTTCGGTTCATGGATTTGTTCCGATAAATATGACTTCATATGGCATATTAACGCTGTTCCGCTTTGGTGGCTACAGCGACAATATAAAATCCTGCTAAAGCTCTAGCTTGCTGGCTCTTGCAGGAGTATCTGTGATGATCAATGAAAATAAGCGGAGTATGTGATGTCAGATTTCAGCCAAAACAATCACGCGGATGCAATTATCGATCCGGTTAAACTGGATAAGCTGGCAGAGGTCGCGGTTAAAGTCGGACTGCAATTGCGTAAAGGGCAGGATCTGGTCATTACCGCGCCGGTTATCGCATTGCCGCTGGTGCGCCGTATTGCGGAACATGCCTATAAAACCGGTGCAGGGTTGGTAACGCCGTTTTTCTCCGATGAAGACATGGCGCTGTCGCGTTTCCAATATGCGCCGGATGAGAGCTTCGACCATGCCAGTGACTGGCTTTATCAGGGCATGGCCAAAGCCTATGCCGGCGGTGCAGCGCGCCTTGCAATCACCGGCGATAATCCGATGTTGCTTTCCGCACAGGATGCAGGAAAAGTTGCCCGTGCCAATAAAGCGCTGTCGATGGCCTATCAGCCTGCGCTGGAAAAAATTGCCGGTTTCGACATTAACTGGAATATCGTCTCCTATCCGAACCCGTCATGGGCAAAGCTGGTCTTTCCGGATGATGCGCCGGATGTGGCGACACATAAACTGGCTGAAGCAATTTTCGCCGCATCGCGTGTGAATAATGCTGATCCTGTAGCCGCATGGGCAGATCATAATGCGCAATTGCGCAAACGTACCAAAATTCTCAATGAGCGTAATTTCCGCGCTTTGCATTTCACCGGACCGGATACAGATCTGACCGTTGGTCTGGCTGATGGCCATGAATGGCATGGCGGCTCATCGACCGCTAAAAACGGCATTACCTGCAATCCGAATATTCCGACAGAAGAGGTCTTCACAACGCCGCATGCTCTGCGCGTGGAAGGGACTGTTTCCAGCACCAAACCGCTGTCACATCAGGGTACGATCATTGATGATATCCGCGTGCGTTTTGAAGGCGGCCGGATTGTCGAGGCCAAAGCCAGCAAGGGCGAATCCGTGCTGAACAAGGTACTGGATACGGATGAAGGTGCGCGTCGTCTGGGTGAAGTGGCTCTGGTGCCGCATTCCTCGCCGATTTCGCAGAGTGGCTTGCTGTTCTACAACACGCTGTTTGATGAAAATGCTGCCAGCCATATTGCGCTTGGTCAGTGCTATTCCAAATGTTTCATCAATGGTGCTGATCTCACGCCGGAACAGATTGCGGCACAGGGCGGCAATAAGAGCTTTATCCATATCGACTGGATGATCGGTTCCAATCAGATCGATGTGGACGGCATTGCACAAGACGGAACATCCGTGCCTGTGATGCGCAAAGGCGAATGGGTTGCCTGATAGTATCTGAATTCCCGATGCTTTCATAACAATAGCCGCCGCTTTTTTTAACAAGCGGCGGCTATTTTTATTTTTAAAAGCATTTCGGGAATTGCAGCTTGCCGGAGCGATAATCCGGTTTATCGTAAGCGGGCTGATAATTGTGTCGGGAGGGGCTGTATCATGAAAAGACCGCTGCGCATGAGCTTATATAGTCTGGCTCTGTTGCTGATTATCGCGGCAGGTGTGGGCTTTGTTTTTCGTAAGCAAATTCACGAATATTATGCGGTCTATCAATATGCCAATACATTCAAGCCCGATGTGATTGATGAAAATTTCCGTTCACTTTATAAAATCTACCCGTCTATCCGTGTAGAACATAGCGGCGAAGTCAGTCCCTTGCCGCAGAATGAAAGACCTTTGCCTGAAACCTATCTTTATCAGGGAGAGACAAAACGGGTCGCGGACTGGCTGGAACGCACGCAGACGACCGGTTTCATAGTGCTGAAAGACGGTGCTGTTGCCTATGAGCGCTATGAGCGTGGCAATATGGCTGCAACGCAGGCAATCGCTATGTCGATGTCGAAATCCACGATTTCGTTTCTGATTGGCAATGCTGTGCGGGATGGTCTGATCGATATAAATCAGACTGTGGATCATTATGCACCGCAACTGGCGGAGGGCGGCTACAAAGGGGTGACCGTCAAGAACGCACTGCAAATGTCATCAGGGATCGGCTTTAACGAGGATTATGGTGATCTCTCATCCGATATTGTACGCTACATTATCCAGATTTTGACCGGCTCGGTGAAGGACTTCACTGCTCATCTGCAGAAAGTGCGGGAACAGGGCACGGTCAATATTTATGTTTCCGCCGATACGCAGGTGCTGTCTATGGTGCTGGAAGGCGCAACCGGCAAACCGATGACTGATTATTTTAGGGAAAAATTATGGTCGCGTCTGGGCGCAGAAGCTGATGCCTATTGGCTGGCTGATGCGAAAGGCGACGCAGTCTCGGCAGGCGGGCTGAATGCGGTGTTGCGTGATTATGCGCGTTTCGGCCTGCTTTATATGAATGGAGGGCGTAATTTCAGAGGTGAGCAACTGGTACCGGCTGAATGGGTACATGCTTCCGTTACACCGGATGCACCGCATCTGATGCCGGGCAGGGATGATCCTGTACAGGGCAAGCCGCTGGGCTATGGCTATCAGTGGTGGATACCGGGGAAACCGCAGGGGGATTTTGTCGCTGTCGGTATTTACGGGCAGTTTATCTACGTCAATCCCGAGCGCAAAGTGGTGATTGCCAAAACTTCCGCCTATGCGGATTACAATAAGGATGGTCAGAAAATGAAAGATGAAAGCATTATTGTTTTTCAGGCCATTGCTGACGCTCTTTAAATCGTCACCAATTTAAAACACCGCCTGTCCCGGGACAGGCGGTGTTTCGGAAATCTGTTCTGATTATTCCTGAATATGCGCTTCAAGGAACCACAGGGATTTGTCGAGGCTGCGGGATGCAGCGGTGAAAATATCCGCACTGTCATCGTCGCCTGCCTCAGCGGCATCTTTGATGGACTGGCGCACCAGATTGGCCACAGCGCCGTAATGATCGATCAGCGCATGAAGATGGTCTTTGATGGCGTAAATATCTTCCGGATATGGCTTAAGAATGCTCGCCTCAGTAATTGTCTGACTTGTGCCAAGCGCAGTGCCGCCGAGCTGAACGGCGCGTTCTGCAATTGCATCCGAATGTTCATCCAGATCGGTGCGGAATGTATCCAGCATCTCATGCACGGCAATGAACTGAATGCCTTTGAGGTTCCAGTGTGCCTGCTTGGTTATCAGCGCAAGATCAAGGATCGCAGCCAGATTTTTGTTCAGCAGGGCAATAACCGTGGTTTTGGCATTGGTCGGCAGATTGTTTTTTGTCGGATGATTTTTCAGTTTGGATGCAGACATAGTGATTTCCTTTATGAAGGGACAAATTTTCGTTTGCCTGAGGGGCTGCCGGGAGGTGGCAGCACAAGAAACCGGAAGCAGCAGATACTGCTATAAACCTAACGTATCAAAGATAGGATTGTTCCCAGTGATTTAAAGAGTTTAAGCAGATTTTTGTGCATCATTCTGTATAGATATCGGTGTTGCCCTATTGAGCTGACAAGGCAGAATTCTTACGCAACCTGACTGCCTGTACTTGCCGATAACCGAATTCTGTTTTAGGTCGTAAGCCATGACTATACTTGCTCTCGACACCGCAGGCAGTTTATGTGCTGCCGCCCTTTATGACCCGCAGACGCAGCAGCTTCTTGCTGAGGTCAGCCATGATATTGGCAAAGGCCATGCGGAATTGCTGCTGGACTATGTTGCGCAGTGTTTTGAGGCTGCAAAAATCTCCCGCAATGAGGTTAGTCGTATCGTGGTTAATATCGGCCCCGGTTCATTCACAGGCGTGCGTGTCGGTGTTTCTGCGGCACGTGGCTTCGGGCTGGCATTATCCTGTCCGGTGATTGGTGTGAGCGGTTTTGAAGCGCTGTGCCATGAAATGCAGGCCGGGGCACCGGCGCAATCTGTCCTGATTGCCCTGTCTGCCTATCGCGGTGATATTTATGCGCAGGGTTTTGATGCCGATGGTATCGCCTCCACAACACCGCTTGCAGGCAGCGCGGCAGAGTTGCTGCCGGTTTTGCAGCAGCTTGGCGATGATTATGCATTGGCGGGTAGTGGCGCAGAGCAATTACAGACAGCAGAGGGCAGCGAACGCCGGATTATCAGTGCATCCGCCTATGCATCCATCGGTACTTTTGCGCGTCTTGCGGCACAGCGTGAGGCAGGCATGCCCCCTGAGCCGCTTTATATGCGCGGGCCGGATGTGAAGCCGCAGACCGGATTTGCACTGCCCCGCCGCCAGTCGGATCAGGAGCGCGGATGATTGGTCTTCCTTTTTCGCGTCAGAGTTTTGCCTATGAATCGCTGATGCAGGCACATTGCGCTGAGCTCGCGGATCTCCATGCACCGGCTTTCCACCATGCATGGAGCGAGGAAGATTTTGCAGGCATGCTCTCGCAAGGCAATATTTTCGGCTTTATCGCCCGCCCTGTGGGTAAACCAAAACAGGCTGCCGGTTTTGTACTGGCGCGTCTGGTCGCCGGTGAGGCGGAAATTCTGACGATTACAGTGTCATCAGCTTTTCAGCGTCGTGGCATCGGACGGGATCTGATGGAAGCTGTTTTGCGCCATTTGCATCATGAGCGGGCGGAAAGTCTGTTCCTTGAGGTGGATGAGAGCAATGTGGCAGCGCAGGCGCTTTACCGGCGCCTCGGATTTATTCAGGTCGGGCAGCGGCCCGCTTATTATGAAACCGGTCACGGGCGCAGCAATGCGCTGGTTTTGCGTAGGCAATTTCCGGAAGCGATGAGTGTATCATGATCGGTGCCATACGCATTGCGGTCATACTCGGCTTGTTTGTCAGTCTGGTTATTTCGCTGGTGCCGTTTCAATATCTGTTTGTTAAAGCGCGTCTGGGCTGGCAGCAATCGCTGCCGCGTTTTTTCCATCGGATTGCTGCATGGTTGCTGGGCTTTCGCGTGAAGGTAAAGGGCGAGATCGTGCAGGATCGCCCGTTACTGCTGGTCGCCAATCATGTGTCATGGAGCGATATTGTCGTTTTATCCTCCGTTGCCAATGTCTGTTTCATCGCCAAATCCGAAGTGCGCAAATGGCCGGTTTTCGGCACTTTTGCGGTTTTGCAGCGCACTGTCTTTGTTGAACGTGAGAAAAAAGGCCGGACAGCACAGCAGGCCTCGGATATTGCCCTGCGTCTGGCTGGCGGTGATGCGATGGTTCTGTTTCCGGAAGGAACAACGTCGGATGGTAACCGCGTGCTGCCGTTTAAAACGTCATTATTCGGCGCTGCCCATGCGGCTATTCGTGAGGCAGGCGAGGAGCAGGTAATCGTGCAGCCGGTTTCCATCGCCTATACGGGAGTTCACGGAATGCCGATGGGGCGTTTTCACCGTCCGATTGCCTCATGGCCGGGCGATGTGCAACTGATGCCGCATCTCAAAGGTATTCTCAAAGAAGGCGCGATTGATGTCGAGATCCGCTTTGGTGAGCCGATGCGCGTGTTTGCAGATACCAGCCGCAAAGAACTGGCACGCATCATGGAAGAGCGCGTGACCACAATGCTGCAAAGCTCACTGATGGGGCGCGAAATCACCCCGTCAGCGGAAGATCAGTAAATTTCCGGATTTATTTTAAGCAGGCGTGTCAGTCTTTACGACGTAACCGCACAATTACATCAACATTAACGATTTCCATGCCTTCCGGAGCTTTCGGCAGATTGCTGACGACAGGCTGGCCGGTTTCACCATCGGGAATATCGAAGACAATATTTTCGCCTTCGACAAAAAAGTGATGGTGGTCGGAAATATTGGTGTCGAAATAGGTTTTCGATCCTTCGACCGAAATAATACGCAGCATACCGGCTTCAGTAAACTGGTGCAGCGTATTATATACGGTGGCAAGAGAAACCGGCACGGAAGCAAAAACAGCTTCTTCATGCAGTTCTTCTGCGGAAAGATGGCGGTCGCCATGGGCGTAAATCAGGCTGGCAAGCGCAACCCGCTGACGCGTCGGTCTGAGACCGGCGATCCGAAGGCGCTCCTCAATCGAAGCGTTGCTGGCATGGGAGGAATGAATATTCATCACTGACCTGTCAGAAGCTTGAAACAAATTGGTTCAAAATTAATGCTTGAGGGCTGTTGCCCATCCTGTCACAAGATTGATATATGCGCTGAACGAATGACTGGCAATAGCTATTCCTGTATATCTTGACAGGCAAATAGTTTCTTGCAGGTGTTTTACAGCAGGAAACACTCTGTGTTAGGGGTGTGCAAAGATTTTGTCTGAGCCTGACGAATGTGTTCGTTTCGGGCTGTCCAGACAACAGACAGATAAATGATTGGAGTCGGTAATGGCAGAGCAGAAGTCAAGTTACGGATATGAGGAGCTTCTCAGCTGCGCTCGCGGTGAAATGTTTGGTCCGGGCAATGCCCAGCTGCCTCTGCCGCCGATGCTGATGGTACACCGTATCACTGAAATCTCCGAAACCGGTGGCGAGTTCGACAAAGGCTATATCCGCGCTGAATATGATGTGAGCCCGGATGACTGGTATTTCCCTTGCCATTTTCAGGGCAATCCGATCATGCCTGGCTGTCTCGGCCTCGACGGCATGTGGCAGCTGACCGGCTTTTTCCTCGGCTGGCTCGGTGAACCGGGTCGCGGTATGGCGCTGTCCACAGGCGAAGTCAAATTCAAAGGCATGGTGCGTCCGCATACCAAGCTTCTGCAATATGGTATCGACTTCAAACGCGTGATGCGCGGTCGTTTGGTTCTGGGTACAGCTGACGGTTGGCTCAAGGCAGACGGTGAAACAATTTACAAGGCAACTGACCTGCGCGTAGGCCTGTCGAAGGACAGTGAGTCGTAAGTCGTAAAGACCGCGACGGGCATAGCCTCAAAAAGAGTATTATCCACGGGCGCGACCACATTTAATTGAAAGCTTTTATGTGGCCGCTCTCAAAATATGTAAAAGTCGCACTTATGTAACCGCGTAGCGGCATCCGCAAAAACAGGGTGTCATTCAGGGAACAGGTGCAAAGGAGAACGCAATGCGGCGTGTTGTCGTTACCGGAATGGGGATTGTATCCTCGATTGGCAATAATACCGAAGAGGTGCTGACCTCTTTGTTTGAGGCCAGATCGGGTATCCGGCGGGCTGAAGATCAGGCGGAACTCGGTTTTCGCTGTCAGGTCTCGGGCGCACCGCAGATTGATGTTGAAGCGCTGGTTGACCGCCGCGCAATGCGTTTTCACGGTCGCGGCACCGCATGGAACCATGTGGCCATGGATCAGGCGATTGCCGATGCAGGCCTGACCGAAGAACAGGTTTCCAACGATCGCACCGGTATCATCATGGGCTCCGGCGGCCCTTCCACCCGCACAATCGTGGATTCTGCTGATATTACCCGCGACAAAGGCCCGAAACGTGTTGGTCCTTTCGCAGTGCCGAAAGCCATGAGCTCCACCGCATCGGCCACGATGGCGACTTTTTTCAAGATCAAGGGCATCAATTATTCGATCTCCTCGGCTTGCGCGACCTCGAACCATTGCATCGGCAATGCGGTTGAGATGATCCAGTATGGCAAGCAGGACCGTATGTTTGCCGGTGGCTGCGAAGATCTCGACTGGACCCTGTCGGTGTTGTTTGACGCCATGGGCGCGATGTCTTCGAAATATAATGATACACCGGAACGTGCATCCCGCGCCTATGACAAAAACCGTGACGGTTTTGTAATTGCCGGTGGCGCCGGTGTATTGGTGCTGGAAGATCTGGAAACTGCGCTGGCGCGCGGTGCCAAGATTTACGGTGAAGTTGTCGGCTATGGTGCGACATCAGACGGTTATGACATGGTTGCCCCGTCGGGCGAAGGCGCAGAGCGCTGCATGCGCATGGCGCTGTCAACCGTGAACGGCAAGATTGACTATATCAATCCGCATGCCACATCGACCCCTGCGGGCGATGCACCGGAAATCGAAGCGATCCGTAAAGTCTTTGGTTCAGGCGATGCCTGCCCGCCAATTGCGGCAACCAAATCGCTGACCGGTCATTCGCTGGGTGCAACCGGCGTTCAGGAAGCGATCTATTCGCTTTTGATGATGCATAATAATTTCATCTGCGAAAGCGCACATATTGATGAACTGGATCCGGATTTCGCGGATATGCCGATTGTGCGCAAGCGCATCGATAATGCAGAAATTAACACGGTACTGTCCAACTCCTTCGGTTTTGGTGGAACGAACGCAACGCTGGTTTTCCAGCGCTATCAGGGCTGACGGAGAGAGAGTATGCAGGATTTAATGAAGGGCAAACGCGGGCTGATTATGGGTGTTGCAAACAACCATTCTCTTGCTTGGGGTATTGCCAAACATCTTGCCGATCAGGGTGCTGAGCTGGCTTTCACCTATCAGGGTGATGCTCTTGGCAAGCGCGTGAAACCGCTGGCGGAGCAGGTCGGATCGGATTTCGTACTGCCTTGCGATGTGGAAGATATTGCAACTGTTGATGCGGTCTTTGACGAGATCGAGAAAAAATGGGGCAAGCTCGATTTTATCGTTCACGCTATTGGTTTCTCCGACAAAACAGAGCTGAAAGGCCGTTATGCGGATGTCACCACCCGTGAAAATTTCAGCCGTACAATGGTGATCTCTGCTTATTCCTTCACGGAAGTTGCTCAGCGTGCTGAGAAGCTGATGAAAGACGGCGGTTCGATCCTCACACTGACCTATGGCGGCTCAACCCGCACCATTCCGAACTATAATGTGATGGGTGTTGCCAAGGCTGCTCTTGAAGCCATGGTGCGTTATCTGGCTGCCGATTATGGCCCGCAGAATATCCGCGTGAATGCAATTTCGGCTGGCCCTGTGCGTACACTGGCCGGTGCCGGTATCGGTGATGCGCGCGCGATCTTCTCGTATCAACGCCGTAATTCGCCGCTGCGCCGTACCGTTGATATTGATGATGTGGGTAAATCCGCAGTCTATCTGTTGTCGGATTTGTCGAGCGGTGTAACCGGTGAAGTTCACTTTGTGGATTCAGGTTACAACATCGTCTCCATGCCGACATTGGAAGAGCTGAAAAGCTCGGACGCGACCGGCACTGAATAAGCCTGTTACATATGATATGAAAAAAAGCCGCGCATTGCGCGGCTTTTTTGTCATTTTTTTAGCGCAGTTTCGGACGGATCGAAGCGGGACAAGAAAATAGTCCAGTGAACTATTTTCCCCGCGAAGGCGGTTCCCACTTTTCCTGAAACTGCTTTATTTTCGTGCTTCGATGACTTTGAAACCGTCTTTATCGGTGAGTGGCATCACTTGCCGGAAATGCTGTTTCAAGACAGCTTCATAAGGGAGCTGGCGATTTGCCACCATCAGGAAACGTCCGCCGGATTTAAGGCGCTTGGCGGCTGCCGTTATAAAGCTCTGGCCGAGCGAAATATCAGTGTTGCGACCGGTATGAAACGGCGGATTGCTGATAACCGTGTCATAAATCTCTGTCATCGGCTCGGAAGCGACGTCATGCCAGTAATAGTGCAGAGGTACTGAACTGTTGAGTTCAGCCAGATTGCTTTTGGCAATTTCCAGTGCCTCAAAATCCGCTTCATAAAGATCAATACGGCTGATCTTGGCCGGATTGTCGAGACAGGCGGCGCTGAGATAACCCCAGCCAGCCCCCAAATCCGCTACATGACCGAAGGCGATGTTTTTGAGATGCGGTACCAGCAGAGCAGAACCTTTGTCGGCTTCGCCATGGGAGAACATGCCTGCTTTCGTCCAGAAACGCCCGTCTACGCGTTTTTGCTCCGGAATGAGGCTTTGTGTGATCCCGGCATCAATCGCCTCAGGGCGCGCCAGCCAATAAGTTACAGCATGGTTTTTGGACAGGCGGTCGATGGAAGCTGAAATCTGGTCGCTGCGCTTGCGGAAACTGTCAATGCCAAGCTTTTTGTCACCGGCGATAATAATCAAGCCGCCGGCTTTGACTTGGGTCAGCAATGTCGCCAGCCATTCTTCATTGCGGCCGCGATGTTTGCCGAGCAAAATCATACCGCCGTCATAGGTCTCATTTTCGCTGATCTGCGGCGTAACATGAAATCCGGCTTTATTGAGCGCCAGCCATTCCGGTCTCAATGGCTGAATACAATGCAGTGCCTGTTTCCACTCTGTGCTGAGTGTCGTGTCGGCACTGATGCCGAAGCAGAGATATTTTTCTCCCGGCTGCGGCAGATCAAGTGTTTCATTCTCAAAGGGCAGAAAGAGGGTGTTTTGGGCGCCGGTAATCATAAAATTTCTTTGGTCTTTTCTACCTGAGAAGGATGACAGTAGGTGGTTTCTGGCAGATATTATATTGAACTTATTATCGGTTAAAGTTTCAAACTATCTGTAATGCTGTGTTGCTCGCGGGGGAGTAGTACTATGGCGCGTAAATGTTGTCAGCCGCAATGTTTTGCAACATGTCTGCCACAACATCAGGCGCGCTTGTTGCAACTGAATGAGATGATTTCACAGGCCCATAAAAGCAAACAGAGTTTCTTTGCCTATTTGCTGACTATGGCTGTCAGTGAGGCACAGGCAATTACCGATTGTGCCCATCAGGAGGCTTGGCTGCAAAAGGGCATAAAAGCTGAGACTCAGGCTGAGCCGGTTTAAACAACGCACTCCTGAACTGAGACTGTAATTACTGCGTGCTTTAAATGAAAAGCCCCGCATATTTCTATGCGGGGCTTTTTGAAACTCGAAATCAGCTTATTCAGCTGCGGTTTCTTCTTTCTTCTCGGCAACGATTTCCTTGCCGGTTTCCTGATCGACGACTTTCATCGACAGGCGCACTTTACCGCGCTCATCAAAGCCCATCAGTTTAACCCAGACCTTCTGGCCTTCCTTAACCACATCGGTGGTCTTGGCAACGCGGTCTGCAGCCAGCTGCGAGATATGTACCAGACCATCGCGCGGGCCGAAGAAGTTTACGAATGCTCCGAAGTCAGCAGTTTTAACAACTGTACCTTCGTAGATTTCGCCGATTTCCGGTTCAGCAACAATGGAGTGGATCCATTTCTTCGCTGCTTCGATTTCCTTGGCGGAAGAAGAAGCAATTTTGACTGTGCCGTCATCTTCGATGTTGATTTTGGCGCCGGTCTTTTCAACGATTTCGCGGATAACTTTACCGCCGGAACCGATAACATCACGGATTTTGTCGGTCGGAATGTTCATCACTTCGATGCGTGGTGCAAATTCACCGAGTTCAGCGCGGGCGCCGGACAGGGCTTTCGCCATTTCACCGAGAATGTGAACACGGCCGCCTTTAGCCTGTTCCAGAGCGGTTTTCATGATCTCTTCGGTAATACCGTCGATCTTGATGTCCATCTGCAGAGCCGTGATACCGTTTTCAGTACCGGCTACCTTGAAATCCATATCGCCGAGGTGATCTTCGTCACCAAGGATATCGGAAAGAACTGCAAAACGGTCACCTTCTTTGATCAGACCCATAGCAATACCGGCTACAGGACGGGTCAGAGGTACACCGGCATCCATCAGCGCCAGCGAGGTGCCGCATACGGTTGCCATGGAGGACGAACCGTTGGATTCAGTGATTTCAGAAACCGCACGCAGAGTGTACGGGAACTGTTCTTTGGCAGGCAGCATCGGATGGATTGCGCGCCATGCCAGTTTGCCGTGACCGATTTCACGACGGCCTGGTGAGCCCATACGACCGGTTTCACCAACGGAATATGGCGGGAAGTTGTAGTGCAGCAGGAAGGATTCTTTCTGCAGGCCAGCCAGAGTGTCGATGAACTGTTCATCTTCACCGGTACCCAGTGTTGCAACAACGATTGCCTGTGTTTCACCGCGGGTAAACAGAGCCGAACCGTGTGTGCGTGGCAGAACGCCAACTTCGGATACGATCTGACGAACGGTTACCAGATCGCGGCCGTCGATGCGGCTGCCGGTATCCAGAATGTTCCAGCGAACGATTTTAGCCTGCAGCGATTTGAAAACAGTACCGATCTGCTCAGCAGTATATTCGGTTGTTTCCGCATCTTCCGGCAGGAAGTGCGCTTTAACTTTAGCTTTGGCAGCATCAACAGCGGTATAACGAGCCTGCTTGTCGATGATTTTGTAAGCTGCGCGCAGATCATCTTCAATGATTGCCAGCATTGCGGCTTCAGGAGCCGACAGGTCTTCCGGCTGGAAGTCACGTGGTTCTTTTGCAGCAACTTCAGCAAGGCTGATGATTGCATCGATCACAGGCTGGAAGCCCTTCTGACCGAAAACAACAGCGCCGAGCATGACTTCTTCAGAGAGTTCCTGCGCTTCGGATTCAACCATCAGAACAGCATCGCTGGTACCGGCAACAACCAGATCCAGTTTGGATTCAGCCATTTCGTCGAGATGCGGGTTCAGAACATATTCGCCGTTGATGTAGCCAACGCGCGAACCACCGATCGGGCCCATGAAAGGTACGCCGGAAAGGGTGAGCGCAGCGGAAGCGGCAACCATCGACAATACGTCCGGATTGTTTTCCAGATCGTGCTGAATAACGGTGATTACAACCTGTGTGTCGTTCTTGTAGCCGTCAGCAAACAGCGGACGGATCGGACGGTCGATCAGGCGGGAAACCAGAGTTTCGTTTTCGCTCGGACGGCCTTCACGCTTGAAATAACCGCCAGGAATACGACCGGCTGCATAGGCTTTTTCCTGATAGTTTACAGTCAGAGGGAAAAAGTCCTGACCCGGCTTTGGCTCCTTGGCCGAAACGACAGTGGCCAGCACCATTGTTTCACCGTAAGTGGCGATAACCGCGCCGTCTGCCTGACGGGCGACTTTGCCGGTTTCGAGAATGAGCGGACGGCCGCCCCATTCGATTTCAACTTTATGAGTGTTGAACATATCTTGTCCTTGGTTTGGAATATTTATGTTCTGCGCTGATGTCAGCGCATGTAATATTCCGGTTTGGAACAGGGAGCGGGCAAGACAACAAGAAGCTCGGATAAGGACGAGCTGCCTGCAATCCTGCCTGCGGAACCTGTTCAATACAGTTCCATATCGGGCTTTTACGACAGTATTGTTAAAGCCCTGCTGCATTTTTCCCGTTTTGGCGCTTACACGCACGGAGAATGCATTTTTGTATAATACAGAGTGTTTTCAGGCTGTTGAGCCGTAAATACCCTGTTGCCGGAGAGATTTAATGAAAAGTCTTACTCCGGTAAAAGTTCCGGCGAAAACCATTACAGGTTTTCGCCGGATGATGCGCTTAGCGGCGCAGGCCGAGACGGCCGATCAGGTTCTGATAGCGCGCTTCGTCAACACCTTTGAGGTAGTCGAGCAGGTTGCGGCGCTGAGAAACCATTTTCAGAAGACCACGACGGGAATGGTTGTCATTCTTGTGGCCTTTGAAGTGACCGGTCAGGTTGGAAATGCGTTCCGAAAGAACGGCTACCTGTACTTCAGGAGAACCGGTATCGCCTTCTTTGGTTGCATATTCTTTGATAAGAGCCTGTTTGCGTTCAGCAGTAATCGACATCGGAATGTCCTTTTTGTTTAAGAGGAGAAATGTCGCCCGTGGCCAAGATGTCGTCCAGCCGGGGCCGTTTACTTCAGTTCTGTACAGTCAGCATTGACGAATGCCTTATACGGAACCTGAGGATCATATAATCGAAACTGTGGCTTATTTCCAGACACATTTCAAAAAAGCCTGCAATGCAGGCTTTTTAATAAAATGCGCTAAGCTGTAATCGCTAGAGCCGTTTACATTTATGTTGAATCGCAGTGCTCGCTCTAGATTCTTTAGTTTGTCGCATTATCCCGACGTCAAGTTGATCCAACTTGACTGTGAAATGCTCTAGTTTAATAAGTGAAAACGCGTTTCGGCTTGAACATACCTTGTTCGATGTAACCGATAGCCAGCAAACGGTTTTTGTGATTGGCGCAAACCTCATCCGCTTCCAGCGGTGCATCACGGCCACGCAAGATCACCGGATTGCCCATGCGCACACGGTGAGCTTGATCGTCGGACAAGGCAACCTGTACCAGATCTTCCAGCGCTGCACCGGTATCAATGATAAAATCATCAAGGGCTGAGAAATCACGAGGTGCTGCAGGCGCAGGTTCCGCATCTTCATCATCAGATTTCGGCGGCAGCGGCGGCCATGCGGCTTCCAGCTCCTCAAGCGTCACGAAGTCATCTTCGTTGAAAGGCGCAACTTCCAGACGACGCAGTTCCGCAATATGGCCGAGGCAGCCGAGATCGCGTCCCATATCGCGGGCGAGCGAGCGCACATAGGTGCCTTTACCGCATTCAACTTCAAACACGGCCTGTCCGGCTTCGTTGATCTCAACCAGCTCAAGCTGAAAAATCTCGACTTCACGGGAAGGAATAGCAACTGTTTCACCACCGCGTGCCAGATCATAGGCACGTTCACCGTCAATTTTAATGGCGGAGAATTGCGGCGGGATCTGCTGAATAGTACCAATATAATTTGGCAAAAGCGCCAGAATATCGTCTTCTGTGGGACGCTTATCAGAGGTTTTGGTTACAGGGCCTTCCAGATCATCCGTGGAGCGTTCTTCGCCCCAGGTCACGGTGAAGGAATAGATTTTCGTGCCGTCCATCACGTAAGGTACGGTTTTGGTGGCTTCGCCCAGAGCAATCGGCAACATGCCGGAGGCAAGCGGATCAAGCGTACCGGCATGACCGGCCTTTTCAGCACTGAAAAGCCATTTGATTTTGGAAACGGCCTCGGTTGAGCCCATGCCTTTCGGCTTGTCAAAAATCACCCATCCGGAAACCGGACGGCCTTTTTTCTTACCTCTGCGTGCCATCAGCCGTTATTCTCGTTATCTTTATGTGTTTCTGTGTCAGATTCATCGCTGTCATCCTGCTGCAGATCACGCGCAACTTCCGGCGAGCGCAACAGGGCATCGATCTTGGCAAAATTGTCGAAACTGGTATCCGGACGGAAACGGAATTCCGGCATATATTTCATCTGGCGCAGTTGTGGTGCAACGCGGCCACGCAGAAATTTCGCATTATTGGCCAGTGCTTTAATGACTGTCTGCACATCTGTATTGCCGACGATGCTGATAAAGCAGGTCGCAATTTTCAAGTCAGGCGACATGCGCACTTCGGTGATGGAAACAACGGTATTATTCAGAACATCGTCACGGATTTCGCCGCGTGACAGCACCTGAGCCACGGCATGACGAACCTGCTCGCCGACGCGCAACTGACGCTGTGATGGTCCTGTGGAAGAAAAACGGGACATGGGGACTCCAAAATCTGAGCCAAATATCGGTCGGCAACTGTACAAATTGCATGATTGCGGAAAAGCCTGCGAGGCTTTCATCCTATTCACAACCAGACTGATACAGCCTGACAATTATGACAATGCGGCCAATTAAAAATTCAGAGCGGCACTATGTCTGAAGATGAGTGTAAACCGCCCGAGAAATGAAGCAGCGGCAGTTCTGATAACTGCCGCTGCTTTGCTGATTACAGCGTACGCGTGATCATCTCAACGCGGAACGCTTCGATGATGTCGCCTGCGCGTACATCTTCGTAGTTTTCAAATGCCATACCGCATTCCTGACCCATCGGCACTTCGGCAACTTCGTCCTTGAAGCGCTTGAGTGTCTTGAGCTTGCCTTCGTGGATAACCACGTTGTCGCGGATAAGGCGTACACCGGCGCCACGCTCGACTTTACCGTCAACAACACGGCAACCGGCAACTTTACCGACTTTGGTGATGTTGAAGACTTCGAGAATTTCAGCGTTACCGATGAAGGTTTCACGACGTTCTGGCGGCAGAAGACCGGACATCGCTGCTTTCACATCATCAATCAGATCATAGATGATGTTGTAGTAGCGGATTTCGATACCCTGCTGTTCGGCGGCATCACGAGCCTGTTTATTGGCGCGGACGTTGAAGCCGATGATGGCAGCATTTGATGCTTCAGCCAGCGAGATATCGCTTTCTGTGATACCACCGGCACCCGAATGAACGATACGTGCGCGAACTTCATCAGTGCCGAGCTTGTCGAGAGAAGCGATAATCGCTTCAACCGAACCCTGCACGTCACCCTTGATAACCAGCGGGAACTCTTTGAGACCGCTCGACTGCAGATTAGACATCATCTGCTCAAGGGAACCGCGCGAGCCTGCCTGACGGGCAACGGCCTTATCGCGGGCAAGACGCTGACGATATTCAGAAATTTCACGCGCCTTTGCTTCGTTGGCAACAACCGCAAAGCGGTCACCAGCCTGCGGAGTGCCGGACAGACCGAGAATTTCCACCGGCATTGCAGGGGATGCTTCTTTCACATGGTCGCCATGGTCATTGACGAGGGCGCGAACGCGACCCCATGCACTGCCGGCGATGATGATCTCGCCCGGATGCAATGTACCTTTCTGAACCAGAACGGTTGCAACCGCACCGCGACCGCGGTCAAGCTGAGCTTCAATAACCACACCTTCAGCTGTACGCTCAGGATCGGCTTTAAGATCAAGAATTTCAGCCTGCAACAGAACGGCTTCAAGCAGCTTGTCGAGGTTGATTTTGTTCTTGGCGGAAACTTCCACATCAAGCACTTCACCGCCCATGGTTTCCACAAACACATCGTGTTGCAGCAGGGCATTGCGTACTTTTTGCGGATCAGCGGTCGGCTTATCGATCTTGTTGATCGCCACGATGATCGGAACACCGGCCGCTTTGGCGTGGTTGATCGATTCAATCGTCTGCGGCATCACGCTGTCATCAGCGGCAACTACCAGAATGGCGATATCCGTTGCCTGCGCACCACGGGCACGCATCTGCGTAAAGGCGGCGTGACCAGGCGTATCGATAAAGGTGATTTTCTGGCCGTTCTGTTCAACCTGATAAGCACCGATATGCTGGGTAATACCACCGGCTTCACCCGAGACCACATTTGCCTGACGAATTGCATCGAGCAGCGAGGTCTTACCATGGTCAACGTGACCCATAATGGTCACAACCGGCGGACGCGGCAGCATTG
Source organism: Pseudochrobactrum sp. XF203 (assembly GCF_020341615.1). NCBI lineage: Bacteria > Pseudomonadati > Pseudomonadota > Alphaproteobacteria > Hyphomicrobiales > Brucellaceae > Pseudochrobactrum > Pseudochrobactrum sp. XF203. The sequence continues at coordinate 3,396,661 of NZ_CP084392.1, forward strand.
CGCTGAGATTGTCTTCCACGTTGAAGATACCTTCTTCAACGTCGGATTCCGCAACGCGTTTAACGGTATGGCCGAATTCTTCCGCGATCAGCTGTGCCAGATCGGAATCGATCACATCGCCCGGCTTCATCATCTGACCCTGTTTCATCAGGTATTTGATGATGTCCACGGCACGTTCCGTCATACGCTGTGCCAGTTCCTGAATGGTAATGGTTTCAGGAATAGTCACTTCACGGGAGATCTTTTCACGGACTTCCTGCATCTGCGAACGCTTGAACTTTTCCTGACGGCGACGCATAGCCGAAAGCGAACGCGAACGGCCTTCGTCTTCCAGATTGCTGTTCAGGGTCAGTTTGCCGCGACGACGATCTTCTTCAGCCTTGGTCGGCTTTGTAGCGCGCACTTCCGGCTTTGCAGGTACGTTACGACGTACGCCTGCACCACGACGATCATCATCATCATCATTCTGCGGCTTGCGGTTCAGAACCTGCTGGGTCGGCTTTTTGTCGGCCAGCGGTGCTTCAGCATTAATATCGCGCGGGGCAGGTGCGCCGCCGGTGCGGTTGTAGCCGCCCTGATTTGGACGGTTCTGACCAGCAGGGCCACGGTTCTGGCCGCCGGAGCGATCACCAGAGCGATCACCCGAAGGACGATCGCCGCTTGGACGTGCAGCAGCAGGACGCACAGGTGCAGCCGGTTCACGCTTGCGTGCTTCAGCTTCGGCTTTAGCCTTGGCTTCAGCTTCTGCCTTGCGGCGTGCATCTTCTTCAGCCTGACGGCGTTCAGATTCCAGACGCTCGATTTCACGGCGCTTTTCTTCTTCCGCGCGGCGGATAGCTTCTGCTTCTGCGCGTTTGCGATCTTCCGCATCACGGATTACCGCATCCTGAAGGGCGCGGCGACGTGCATCCATTTCCGAGGAGGACAGGGTGTTCAACACCATGCCCGGACGGTCATTGGAACGGTTGCGCTGTTCATTGCGGCCACCCGGACGGGAACCCTGCGGCTTGTTATAGCCACCACCGGCCGGACGATTGCCCGCAGGGGCACCCGGACGGGTTGTAGCAGCCGGTGCCGCCGGACGGGCAGCAGCAGGCGCTGCAGGTTTAGGTGCAACAGGTTTTGCAACTGCGGCTTCAGCTGGCTTGGCAGCCTGCGGAGCAACCGGTGCGCTTTCTGTTTTTGCAACAGGCGCAGCAGTTTCTGTAACAGGTGCAGGCTTAGGTGCATCTGCAATCACGGCCGGCTTTTCAGCAACCGGAGCAGGAGCAGCTTGTGCCGGTGTCGGAGCCGGTGCAACTGGCTGAACAGGAGCCGGAGCGGCTGCAGCTTCAGGTTTTTCGTCAGGACGGGTAAACTTACGTTTTTTCGTCTCAACAACAACCGACTTGCTGCGTCCGTGGCTGAAATTTTGCCGTACAGTGCTCTGTTCGACTCCTGGCCGCTTGATGGTCAGCGTCTTTTTTGTGTCGACGCTCAGCGTCTTGTCGTCGTTTGAATTACTGTCGCTCATTCTGATTCCGTTTCCTTCGCAGCAGTGGCTGCCAGATTTTCCAAGTTCGCTGCGCTCTCGCCGCGATATTTATGCAGCTGAAGCGCCCGCGTGACGAACCCGGTTGCTGCCGTTCCTTCAATCACGGCGGCATGTATTACATTTCCGCCGCCAAATGCCAAATCCATTTCATCCCCTGTAAAAAGGGAATAGGCTTTTATATCTGCTCCGGTTGCCATCTTCCTCGCATGACGCGCCTGATCCAGCTTTCGGATGCCGTCGGGAGCCGCTGTTGTCGCATGAAGCACCATTGTAACGCGGCCGGTACGCACAGCAGAATCAACTTTCGCCGATCCTGTCACCACAGCACCGGACTTTCTGGCCAGTGCTAGACTGCCCAGCGCGGATTTTGTCAATAGCCTGTCGACCAGAGAACCCAAATCCGCCGGCACCGAAACTTGCGTTTTCAGTGCGCGGGGCAGCAGTTTGCGTTTAACCGCTTCATCAACAATATGCCGTTCTGCTTTAATCCAGCATCCGCGTCCGGGTAAATTGCGCTTCAGATCCGGTACAACACTACCGTCGGGTGCAGCCACAAACCGGATGAGATCTACAGCCGGGCCGCTCTCGCGCGTAACAATACAGGTCCTGTCGTTTTTATCCGGTTTCAACCAGAACTCCACTTCGCTCGAAAACAGCGCCGGTGGAGAGGAACTGTTTTCTACTTTAATATGAGTGCAAGGGCAAGAAGCCCTGCAATATGTGTGCGCAAGACAGCCGTAAACCGAGCGGTTCCGGCTGTATGCAGTTTGTCGGAAAACAGGCCTGTATCAAAAAAGCTGACACAGGCATTATTTCCGTTTTTATGACGCAATTTCGGACGGAAAACCGGTTTCCACTTTTCCTGAAATTGCTGTAGATGCCGATGCGCGGACATCAAAATCCGCCCGCGCGAGCGGCAGTTGCAAGATGCTGATTAAGCATCTGCCTGCTCTTCATCATCGCCTGTCGAAGCCAGTTCATTGGCAGCTTCTTCCAGCTGATCTTCTGTAATCCAGCCTGCTTTAAGGCGGGCTGCGAGAACCATCTGCTCTGCGTCTGTGCGGGAAACTTCAAACGGTGTCAGAACACCGGCATGAGTAACAGTTTCACCGTCTTTACGCTCGCGCCAGCCCACGAGATCATCCACCGCATAACCGGCAAAATCATCCATGGTCTTCACGCCGTCTTCACCGACTGCAACAAGCATTGCACTGGTCAGACCCGGTACATCGCGCAGTTCGTCGCTGACGCCCAGTTCGAGACGACGATCATTCAGATCGCTTTCGAGACGATCCAGATATTCTTTCGCACGATCCTGAATTTCAGCAGCAGTATCAGCATCGAAACCATCGATCGAAGCGATTTCGTCGCTTTCGACATAGGCGATTTCTTCAACCGAACCGAAACCTTCGGAAGCCAGAACCTGACCAACCATTTCATCCACATTCAGCGCTTCCATGAACAAAGCAGAGCGTTCTGTGAATTCTTTCTGGCGGCGTTCGGATTCTTCGTTTTCCGTCATAATATCGATGTCCCAGCCGGTCAGCTGCGAGGCAAGGCGCACATTCTGACCGCGGCGGCCGATGGCCAGCGACAGCTGATCGTCAGGCACAACAACTTCGATACGTTCTGCATCTTCATCCAGAACAACCTTGGCCACTTCCGCAGGCTGCAAGGCGTTAACGATGAAAGTCGCTGCATCCGGCGACCAAGGAATAATGTCGATCTTTTCGCCCTGCAATTCGCCGACAACGGCCTGAACGCGGGAACCGCGCATACCAACGCAGGCGCCGACAGGATCAATCGAGCTGTCACGGGACACAACGGCCATTTTGGCGCGCGAACCCGGATCACGGGCAACCGATTTGATTTCGATAATGCCGTCATAAATTTCCGGCACTTCCATGGTGAAGAGTTTCGCCATGAACTGCGGGTGGGTACGCGACAGGAAAACCTGCGGGCCGCGTTGTTCGCGACGGACATCATAGACATAAGCGCGGATGCGGTCGCCGTAGCGGAATGCTTCACGCGGGATCAATTCATCGCGGCGGACAATGGCTTCACCGCGGCCGAGATCAACAACCACATTGCCATATTCAACGCGCTTGACAGTACCGTTGATGATTTCACCCAGACGGTCTTTGAATTCATCATACTGGCGGTCACGCTCGGCTTCACGCACTTTCTGTACGATTACCTGTTTGGCGGACTGGGCAGCAATACGGCCGAAATCCATTGGCGGCAGCTGGTCGGCAAGGAAATCGCCTACTTGCGCATCCGGATTGCGTTCACGTGCGGATTCCAGAGCGATCTGTGTGGCGTAATCTTCTACAGTTTCAACCACTTCAAGCAGACGCTGCAGCTTGATTTCACCGCTTTTGGAATTGATATCCGCGCGGATATTGGTTTCCAGACCATAACGGGAGCGGGCAGCTTTCTGAATGGCATCGGCCATCGCTGCAATCACGATCTCGCGGTCAATGGATTTTTCACGCGCAACCGCATCAGCGATCTGAAGAAGCTCTAGCCTGTTTGCACTGACTGCCATTGGTCTCTCCTTGGTGCAGCACCCGTTTTTTGCTTCTGGGTGCGAAAGCTTTTTTGTTTTGTCGCATTATCATGACAAGCAAATGAAGTCATTCGCCTGTGAAATGCTTAGTTGTCTTTATCGCTCTCCGGAGCATCGGCATTGCCGCTGTCCAGATTGAATTCATCACTCAATTCGTCGCCCGGAATACGGCCCTCACGAAGAGCTTTGTCTTTGCGCAGCGCATCACGGATCAGATCATCGGTCAGGATCAGTCTTGCATCAGCGATCAGCTCAAAAGGAATTGTGGTCTGAGCTTCCGCGCCGTAAGTGGCCTGATCGGTTTCGAGAGTGACAGTCTCAGCTTCAACCTTGATGATGCGGCCGCGGAATTTCTTGCGGTTATCATGCAGCATCGAGGTTTCGAGTTTGGCAATATGACCCTGCCAGTTGGAAAAGTCAGATTTGCGTACCATCGGGCGGTCAATGCCCGGTGAAGAAATTTCAAGGTGATATTTGCCGTCAATCGGATCTTCAACATCGAGAACCGGAGAAACGGTGCGGCTGACAATTTCGCAATCTTCAACGGTCATGGTGCCGTCCGGACGCTCAGCCATAATCTGCAGGGTGAGGCCGTTGAGGCCGGAAAGACGCACGCGCACAAGACGGAAACCCGCAGCATTAATCGCAGGTTCGATCAGCGATGCCACTTTTGCATCAATACCCGTTTCACGGATAATGCGTGGTTCATCCTGTGTCGCGTCAAGCGCTGTAATGATCTGGTCCTGTTGTGTTTGTTCGTTCACCCTGTATTCCTTAAAATACGTGCAATAGGATTTCCGGCGGCAGTCTGCTCAGTTTTCAGTGTGTACCAAACAAAAAAGAGCGGGACCGGTGGGACCCACTCTTGTTCTACCGACCAAGAATTTGAGGCAACTATACAGAAAAAAGCCGCCTGTGACAAGCCTTGTCCTTGAGGACGAATTATCGCCTGATAAAGGTAAGGTAAGCAGCCTGACGGCCTTCACGGAAAGCTTTGGCTTCATAGCGTGTGCCCGGCCATGCTTCATAAGGTGTGTGCCAGTCGGCAGCACTTTGTGCCTGCCATTCAAATGCACCATGGTCGTGGCAATGCTGCAGCGTCCAGTTGACATAAGTATCAATGTCGGATGCAAAACGGAACAAAGCGCCGGGTTTCAGCACGCGGGCGAAACGGCTGAGGTTTTTCTGGCTGACAAAACGGCGCTTCCAATGTTTCTTTTTCGGCCACGGATCAGGATAAAACAGATCAATGCCGTCGAGCGATGCATCCGGCAGCCAGTCCAGCACCAGTGTGGCATCGTCATCATAGAGACGCAGGTTTGGCAGCGGATTGGCATCCTGTGCGCCAAGCATTTTCGCCATACCGTTGACGAAAGGCTCAACACCGATGAAACCGGCTTCCGGTTTGCGGGTGGCTTCATGCACCAGATGTTCACCACCGCCGAAACCGATTTCCATACGCACTTTGGAAACATCGGCCATAAACAGCGTGCGCAGATCCTGCGGCGCAGGGTTCAGGAGATCGAGTTTGAGCTGCGGCAACAGGTCTTCGCGCAGAAAACGCTGATGCGGGCGCAAAGGTTTGCCGTTACGGCGGCCATAAAAAGCTTCCGTCGCACGTGAGCCGCGTGGCTGTTGTTCAGAGGACTCTGCGCTCATGGCTTCATCCTTGAGGTCACAGTTGCGTTCAGTATCAGACATCGGCACGTTTCTTTATGGTTCAGATAATCGGAATAAGCCGCTTTACACATAATCAGCGACGGAAAGTCTACTGATTTTTGTGTGGCTGTTAAAGAAACAGGGCACCATGAGAGAAACATGGTGCCCTGAAATCCAGAATATTGAGAATGAAATCAGACCTTAAGCGCAGCTTTCAGTGCTTTGACCAGATCTGTCTTTTCCCATGAGAAAGAGCCGTCGCGACCGGCTTTGCGGCCGAAATGGCCATAGGATGCGGTCTTGGCATAGATCGGTTTGTTAAGGTCGAGATGCTTGCGGATGCCGGTCGGGGACAGGTCCATGACCTGACGCAGCGCGGTTTCCACATCGCTCTCGGCAACTTTGCCGGTGCCGTGCAGGTCAACATAGACCGAGAGCGGCTGGGCAACGCCGATCGCATAGGACAGCTGAATGGTGCAGCGGTCGGCAAGACCGGCAGCAATCACATTCTTGGCCAGATAACGCGCGGCATAGGCTGCGGAGCGGTCAACCTTGGTCGTGTCCTTGCCGGAGAATGCGCCGCCGCCATGCGGAGCTGCACCGCCGTAAGTATCAACAATGATCTTACGTCCGGTCAGACCGGCATCACCGTCCGGTCCGCCGATGACGAATTTACCGGTCGGATTGATGTACCAGTTGCAATTTGCAGCAATCGGCAGATCGCCGAGGGCTTCACGGATCACCGGCTCAACGACCTGACGGACTTTCGCGGAATCCCATGAAGCATCCAGATGCTGGGTCGATAACACAATCTGTGTGACTTCCGCAGGCTTGCCATCGGCATAGCGTACAGTGACCTGACTTTTGGCATCAGGGCCGAGCTTGCCATAGTCGCCTTCGCCTTTGTGGCGGGCAGCAGAAAGCAGCTCAAGAATTTTATGGGCATAATAAATTGGTGCCGGCATCAGATCCGGTGTTTCGCGGCAGGCATAACCGAACATAATGCCCTGATCGCCCGCACCTTCTTCACCCTGACGGTCGGCAGCATTATCGACACCCTGCGCAATATCCGCTGATTGCGGATGCAGCAGCACGTCGATTTTCACATTGCGCCAGTTGAAGCCTTCCTGTTCATAGCCGATTTCACGGATGGCTTTGCGGGCAGCGGAACGGAAGCGGGAAGGGTTGATCTGCTTATGACCTTTGGCATCAAGCAGAATTTCACCGGCTTTGTCTTTTTTCAGGAATGTGTCCGGCACACGCACTTCACCGGCAATCACGACGCGGTTGGTAGTGGCAAGGGTTTCACAGGCAATACGTACAGACCACGGATCAACACCGGTTTTACGTGCTTCCTTGTAGATCATGTCTACGATTTCATCGGAAATACGATCGCAAACCTTATCCGGATGACCTTCGGATACCGATTCACTGGTGAAAAGATATGAACTGCGTGACACGGGAAACCCCTCTTGAAAATCTGCGGAGCATTGTACTCTCCGGAGAAACAGTTGCTTTCAGCATTGTGCATTTCTGCGCACGAACTGCTGATAATTCATTGCGCGCCGTTTTCAAACCGTTTCAGGCCGCTTTCAGAAAAGCCTGTCTGCTACGGAATGAAAGTGAAGCAATCGCTCTATAAAGAAATCAGACGTTATTTGCGCGTATAATCAGCACGAAATGACAAGATATACAACTATCTGCATGTGTTTATGTGCGAGATTTAACGCAAGAAGCTGCCAAATTGTCGCATTAAGCGCCTGCTATAATGCGACAAAACAATAGGATAGGGCAGTTTCAGGGATTCTGTTTTTACCGAATTCGCGCCTCTGGCGCTTCAGAGATTAATCATCATCATTGGCAAGGGTTTTTACCAGATCAATGATTTTACGGCGCACTTTCGGATCAGTGATTTTTGTAAAATAGCGTGTCAGCTGCACGCCTTCATTTGTCTGAAGAAAATCAACAACATAGGTTGTTTCATTGTCTTCCGCAAAACCGCCGTTCTGCTGTCCTGCCTGCTCCGGTGCATCTTCAAAAAAGAAGGCAACCGGTACACTCAATATGGATGAAATGGCTTGCAGGCGGCTGGCACCGACGCGGTTGGTGCCTTTTTCATATTTTTGAATCTGCTGGAAGGTAATACCGAGATTTTCACCGAGTTTTTCCTGACTGAGGCCAAGCATGTTCCGGCGCAACCGGATGCGGCTGCCCACATGAACATCAATGGGATTGGGTTTCTTTTTATTCTCAGTCATTCACAAATGCTCCTCGCTTATGCGAGCTTTCCTTGATGAAAAATGGTTTGCTTAAATCAGCATATTTTTCGGAGAATTATAGGGTTCATCTGAAATTTCATCAGTTTCATGTGTATATCATAACATCAAAAATATGATGTCAACCGAAACGCTCGGTACGGATGGCATGTAAACCACATGAAATTACGAGCAAGATGAACAGAAGTGTGAAGAACTGTGTTTCTTCTGCCGGTTTGCGCCAGAAGCCTGTCGCTTTTGGTGGCAGACGGCCGTCAATAAATCCGACTTCATTCAGGTTGAGATGTTTGGTGATTCGACCGTAAGAATCGGTAATTGCTGAAATACCGTTATTGGCTGCGCGCAGCAAAGGCAGTCCCTGTTCTACAGCGCGCAATTGTGCCTGCCGGAAATGCTGATAAGGCCCCGGTGTATTGCCGTACCATGCGTCATTGGTAATATTGATGATCGCATCAACACTCTTGCCCTGATAGCCAAGCTCGGACGGGAAAATCGCCTCATAGCAGATCAAAGGCAGCAGGGTCAGGCTCGGGCTGACATTGAGGGCATGGCGCACCGGTGCTGCGGTAAAGCCGCCGGGTAATTCCACCACTTCCTGCATGCCGACAGCGCGCAGCAAACCCTCCAGCGGCAGATATTCACCGAATGGTACAAGATGAACCTTGTCGGCAGTTGCGGTCACCTGACCGGCGGCATTCACCGCGAAAATACTGTTATAATAGGCGAAGAGATCCTCTCCCTCACCACGTACCGCTCCGGCCAGCAGCATTTGATTCGGCTGAAGTGCCTTCCCGATGGCACTCAAGGCTTCTTTGACCTGTGGCAGCACATAGGGAACGGAGGTTTCCGGCCAGATAATCACATCAGGCACCGGCTCGCCATTGGCGGGCGGGCGGGTACTGAGATCAAGATGCTTGTCGAAAATCGCGCGGCGCAACTGATTATCCCATTTGGCATCCTGTGCAATGGAGGCCTGAACCAAGCGGATAACAGGTGCATCAGCGCCTTGCTCTGACAAGGCCGGTGCCTGCTGTAAGCGCCATGCGCCATAACCGGCATGGGCAATCAACAGGGCACAGGCGGTAATTAATCCGCTGCGCCAGCCATAGCGCTGTCGTTTATTGCCAAACAATAGAGCAGGCATGGCGAAAATCACCACAGCAAGAATATTCATGCCATAGAGGCCGGTAATGGTGACCGACTGCATCAGCAGTGGTGTCGGCATCAGCATATAGCCGAGCGCATTCCAAGGAAAACCGGTGAGAATGAAAGCGCGCAGCCATTCTGTAACGCCGAGTGCGATGGCCAGCATCAGAATACGGATGAGACCGGCACCCCAGAATATCCGTGCAAATGCCACAGCAAAAGCGAAGAAAAACGCCAGAAAGGCAGGCAGGCCGAGAATAGCTAATGGTAATGCCCAAGCGAAATTTTCTGCATCCACCAGCAATGCCATGCCGATCCACCAGAGACCGGCGAGAAAATATCCGAAACCAAACAACCAGCCGGTGCGAAAAGCAGGGAGCAGGCGCTTCCATCCGGTTGCGGTTGTTGTACCCGAACTGTCAATCAGCAGCACCAGCAGCGGAAAACCGATAAATCCTGCGGGCAAAAAATCAAAAGGTGGCAATGCCAGCGTGACACTTGCACCGGCGAGAATGGTCAGGAGCGCTTTACGCCAGCCGGTGAGGTTTTCAGTCAGGCGGAGATAAAGGCTGCTCACTATATTCGGTCTCTCAATGGGGATAAGGCTGTAAGTATAAAGTGCAGAGCGAGTTTTGCGTGCCCAAAAGGGCACGCGGCGCTCTACTCAGTTTATGAGCCGAAGATTAAGAAAAACTGAGAAGAGAATACAGCGATAAAAAAACACCGCCGGTTGCGGCGGTGTTTTAATAGATTGTGATGCTGTTAGAGCACTTCACAGTCAAGTTGGATCAACTTGACGCCCGTGATAATGCGACCAAATAAAGAATCTAGAGCGAGCGCTATGATCCAATCTGGACGTAAACCGCTCTAGCCTTGGAAATAATCCCCGTTTCGCGGCGTGATGCGCACTTTATGGATGCGCCGTGAATCGGCTTCCAGCACTTCCAGTTCGTAGGCAGGCAACACATCAATGATCGCGCCGGTTTCCGGAATATGATCCAGAGCCGAGATGATGAGACCGCCGAGCGTATCCACATCTTCACTGTCTTCGCCCTGCGTAAAGCCTGCGCCGATCAGCTGTTCCAGCTCTTCCAGTTCCGCACGGGCATCAACAGTATAAGAGCCGTCCGGATTGCGGATCAGCGACAGTTCTTCATCGTCATGTTCGTCTTCAATATCGCCGACAACCATTTCAACAATGTCTTCCAGCGAGACGAGGCCGTCTGTGCCGCCATATTCGTCGATCACCAGCGCCATCTGAATATGACTTGCCTGCATACGTGCCATCAGGCTGCTTGCCAGCATGGAGGAAGGCACAAACAGCACCTTGCGCATCAGGTTCAGTTCATTGATCGGTGTTGTGAGATCAATTTTGGACAGATCATAGCGCTTGGCAGCGGCTGGCTGTTCCGAACCGGCAGGTTGTTGCCTGCTCATGCGGGTGATGTAGTTGAGAACATCGCGGATATGGATCATGCCGCGCGCATCATCGAGCGTCTCAACATAAACCGGCATACGGGAATGGCCGGAGGACTCAAACAGCTCCAGCAGCTCACCCAGCGGTGTTGAATATTCGATAGCTTCAATATCAGCGCGGCTGATCATCACGTCATCGACGCGAAGTTCCCGCAGGCGCAGAATATTGTTGAGCATTGCCTTTTCTTCGGCAGAAAAAGCTGTGTCGCTGTTCGCATCATCGGACAGCGCATCCGTCAAATCTTCGCGGATAGAGCTGGTCTGGCGCGAACGGAGAAACGGAAATAATCCGGAAAGGAGTGAGCGTTTTTCAGATCCTGCCGCTCGTGCAGGATTTTGCCCCGTACTCTGCGCTTCCGGATCGTTCTGAGAAACGGCGTCGCTGTGAACAGCGCCCGTTGAAGAATTGTGATTAGTCTGATCAGCCATGGTCAATCGTTTTCATTATCGGTTGAATGTACAGTATAAGGATCAGGTATGGCAAGAGCATGAAGAATTTCGCGCTCCAGTCCCTCCATTTCTTCTGCTTCCTCATCATCTTCATGATCGTAACCCAGCAGATGCAGCAGGCCATGCACGATCATGTGATGCAGGTGCTGATTAAAGCTTTTGTTTTCTTCAAGAGCTTCACGTTCGACAGTTTCCCGCGCAATAATAATATCGCCGAGCATCGGCCCCGGAGCATCGCCCGGCGCGATGTCAAAGGCCGGAAAAGACAGCACATTGGTGGCTTTGTCTTTATTGCGCCATTGCGCATTAATGGTGCGGATCGAGGCATCGTCGGTCAGAACAAGGCTGAGCTCGGTCTCTTGCTGCGGCAGTTCAAGCCGCGCCCAGACGGCATCGACACAGGATCGGGCAAGCGTTTCATAGGTTTCATTGTCGTCCCCCGACGGGGTTTCCCAAAGAGAACTTTCAATGAGAATGTCGATTGTAATCATTTTTGTTTCGTGAACCGGTTATTGTTAAGACAACAGCCCGCCTGCAAAGAGACGGGCTGTTATAAAAGTCAGTTTGTAATTTAAAAACCTATTTAGGTTTCCGAAGGCGTGTTTTCACCCTCAGTCACACTAACTTTATGATGTTTCAGCGTTTTGGCAGCACCGCGTTTTTCATAAGCGCGGACAATAGCTGCAACCATCGGATGGCGCACCACATCTTTATCGCTGAAGCGCACGGTGACAATGTTTTCAACATCGCCCAAAATCTCCAGCGCTTCCACAAGACCGGATTTCTGACCGGCGGGCAGATCGATCTGGCTCGGATCACCGGTGACGATCATGCGCGAACCTTCACCCAGACGGGTCAGGAACATTTTCATCTGCATGGATGTGGTGTTCTGCGCCTCGTCGAGAATAACGGCCGCATGTGCCAGTGTACGGCCGCGCATGAAGGCCAGAGGTGCAATTTCAATCACACCGGCGGCCAGTGCTCGCTCGACTTTATCCGCAGGGATCATGTCATAAAGCGCATCATAGAGCGGTCGCAGATAAGGATCGACCTTCTCTTTCATGTCGCCCGGCAAAAAGCCGAGCCGTTCACCGGCTTCAACTGCAGGGCGGGATAACACAATCCGCTCAACCAGTCCGCGCTCCAGCAGCATGGCGGCATGGGCAACAGCGAGATAGGTTTTACCGGTACCGGCAGGGCCGGTGCCAAAAACCAGTTCCGAGCGCTCCATCGCGCGCATATAGGCATCCTGCGTCGGCGTGCGGGCAAAGATAGTCTTTTTGCGTGTGGAGATTTGTGCCGCGGAAAGGCGGGTTTTGGTTTCAAGCGTCGGCAGGCTCAGCTGGTCATCACGCACCGGCGTTGCAGTTGCAGCCATCCGCAGGGCACCATCGACATCGGATTTGCTCAGGTCATGACCTTTTTGCAAAAGTGAATAGAGGTGATCCAGTGCCATCCGCGCCTGTGCTGTGGCAGTTGCTTCACCGCGCAGGATCAGCTGATTGCCTTTGGAGCGGACATCAACACCAAGTTTTTGCTCAATATAAGCGAGATTCTCGTCGAATTGGCCAAACAGCGCACTCGCCAGCCGGTTGCTGTCAAAATCGAGGACTATATGAGCCATATCAGAAGCGCCATCCTGCAGAGCAGGGATTGTGGTGGCGGGTTTTTTCAGTTCTTTGCTAACCTGTTTGCCCGTGGTGACGTTCAACCGGCTCTCCTTGATTGCGGTTTAGCTTTATTTAATTGTCAGTGCGCTGATCCGCCGTGACGGATCATATCTGACACGATTATGGTACAGATTAATGACACTGTCACGCGGGAAAGCAGAGCCGGTTCAAGGCGAACGTTATTTAAGCTAATTTTTCGGCGACAAGGCTGTTGGTGCCGGTGGAATTGACGCGTACGCGGATCATATCACCGACTTCACCCGGATTATTTTCAATGATTACCGGAATGAGCCATGGTGAGCGGCCGATCATCTGACCTTCAAAACGTCCCGGCTTTTCAAGCAGAACATCCATTTCCGTGCCGACAAGACTATTCTGAAATGCATATTGCTGTTCGCTGAGCAGCGCCTGCAAACGCTGCAGACGTTCGTCCTTCACGGATTCTTCCACATGATCGGGCAGATCGGCACCGGGTGTACCCGGACGGGATGAATATTTGAACGAATAGGCCTGCGCATAACCCACTTCGCGCACGAGCCGCATCGTGTCCTCAAAATCCTCATCGGTTTCACCAGGAAAGCCGACAATGAAGTCGCCGGACAGTGCCAGATCAGGACGCACGGACCGGATACGCTCAATCAGGCGGATATAATCCTCACCTTTATGTTTGCGGTTCATCGCTTTGAGAATACGGTCGGAACCGGCCTGCACCGGCAGATGCAGATAAGGCATCAGAATATCGAGATCGCGATGAGCATTGATCAGCGCATCATCCATGTCACGCGGATGGCTGGTCGTATAACGCAGGCGCGCAATGCCCGGAATTTCCGCCAAACGATAGAGCAGTTCTCCCAAGCCCCATTCGCGGCCGTCATCGCCCGCGCCGTGCCAGCCGTTGACATTCTGGCCGAGCAGGGTCAGTTCACGCACACTGGCCTGAACCAGCTTTGTCGCTTCATTGATGATCTGGGCAACGGAACGCGAAACCTCTGAACCGCGTGTGTAAGGCACAACACAAAAGGTGCAGAATTTATCGCAGCCTTCCTGCACCGTCAGAAATGCGGAAACACCACGTTTGCGTACCTGTTCACGGCTGGCAAGCGGCAGATGTTCGAATTTGTCTTCCACGGCATATTCGGTATCGACGACCTGACGGCCTTCACGTACCTGAGCAAGCGCCTGCGGCAAACGGTGATAGGTCTGCGGGCCAACCACGAGGTCAACAGTCGGCGAACGGCGCAGAATTTCATCGCCTTCAGCCTGTGCCACACAACCGGCAACACCGATAATCAGATCTTTGCCGTCCGCCTGACGCTTATTTTTCAAATTACGCAGGCGACCCAGCGCAGAATAGAGCTTTTCAGAAGCTTTTTCGCGGATGTGGCAGGTATTAAGCAAAACCATATCCGCATCATCGGGGCTGTCTGTGGTGACATAACCTTCTGCAGCCAGACTGTCGGCCATGCGCTGGCTGTCATAGACATTCATCTGGCAGCCATAGGTTTTGACAAAAACCTTACGGCTATTGGCCAGATTATTACCGGAGGCAGTGACATTTAACGGAGTGTCAGAGGCCGGATGATGCGGGTTGGGTGCTGTTTGATCCTTCATGGCGCGGCTTTTACCGCTTTTCCCTTAGCTTGAGAAGGGGACAGATGCGCGCAAAACACTATGAAAGACCAGATATCCTAAAAGCGGATCAATGCTCCGGTTAGAGCGCCGTGTGCCAGCTTGGCACACAAAGGTCGCTCTAACATTTTAAAATTATGCTCTAGTCAAAAACCTCATCCGGATAGGCACCCCAGATTTTTCCCTGACGGATCCAGCCGCGTGTGCCTTGTGTTTCGAGCTGACACCACTGGCCGGTGCATTCACGGATAGTGGCGATGACACCTGCTTCAGCACGGGCAACAACGCGGGATGTGTCGCTGGCGCTGGCGTAAAGATCAATCACATTATCCGCCTTGCCGCGCTCCCACGGGGCAACGATAGCAGTGCGCTTGCCGGCCAGAAGCGACTGGTAAACCCAGCCTTCCGTGCCGTCAGCATCGCGGATGCGGCGCCAGTTGTCATATTCTTGAATGATCTCAACCGGCAGGCCCGATTTGGTATAAAGCCATGAAACCGCATAATCGCGCCCCGGACCCACACGGATATTCACACGGGCAGGCTTCAGGCTGACAAAACGCGGGATCGGCAGGCCGCTTGGCCCCAGATTGGCAGATGAGGCTGCTTCTTTGCTCGGTGCATCTTCACCGGAAGGACCTTCTTCCGCGGAAGAGGGTTCTGCACCTTCGGAAGCGTCCTGTGCATAGGCATGATGCGAGCCGGATAAAGGGGACAGCAGAAACAGGCAGGAAAACAGGCCTATAGCCAGTAACAGACAAAAATTTGATTTTTCTGTTTTATGCATATGCTGTTTCATTCGCAGTCCTGACCGGCTTATATTCTGGTATAGTCATCCCGACGGTTTGCAAGATTGGTCTGTAAGATCAATATGACGTTAGGAGACCAGAACCGGCGCTTTTTCTTTGTCTTTGTTCGCCTGCCTTGCTAGACAGTGTATGAACCATGACAATGCCGCACTCTGCACCTTCTTGGTTAAGGAGGTCTCAACGCGACACATCAAAGGGGTAGAAATGTCGGGCAAAAAGAAACCATTGGTCGTCATTACCCGGAAATTACCGGATCCTGTTGAAACGCGCATGCGCGAATTGTTTGATGCGCGCCTGAATATTGATGATCATAAAATGTCGCGTGAGGAACTGGCTGCGGCCATGCGCGAGGCCGATGTGCTGGTACCGACGATTCGCGATGTGATTGATGCGGAACTGATTGAGCAGGCAGGCCCCAATCTGAAGCTGATCGCCAATTTCGGCAATGGCGTGGACAATGTGGATGTAACCGCTGCTGCCAAACGCGGTATCGCCGTGACCAATACCCCGAATGTTCTGACAGAAGATACCGCCGATATGGCAATGGGGCTGATTCTGTCTGTGCCGCGTCGTCTTGTGCAGGGTGCGAATGTGTTTTCCACTTCCGGCGAATGGCCGGGCTGGTCGCCGACATGGATGCTCGGCAGGCGCATCTGGGGCAAGCGCCTCGGTATTGTCGGCATGGGGCGTATCGGCACTGCTGTTGCACGCCGTGCCAAAGCTTTTGGCCTTGCTATCCATTACCACAACCGCAAGCGGGTTCATGCGGCGGTTGAGGAAGAGCTGGAAGCGACCTATTGGGACAGCCTCGACCAGATGCTGGCACGGATGGATATTATTTCCGTCAATTGCCCTTCAACACCGGCGACATTTCATCTGCTTTCAGCGCGCCGCATCGAGTTGATGCAGCCCAATGCTTATCTGGTGAATACGTCCCGCGGTGAGATTGTTGATGAAAATGCGCTGATCCATCAGATTGAGCAGGGCAAGCTCGCCGGTGCCGGTCTTGATGTGTTTGAACAACATCCGGCGGTTGATCCGCGCCTGCTGAAACTGGCCTCTGAGGGCAAAGTTGTGATGCTGCCGCATATGGGTTCTGCCACTCTGGAAGGACGTATTGATATGGGCGATAAGGTCATCGTCAATATCCGCGCCTTCTGGGACGGTCACCGCACACCGGATCGCGTATTGCCGCCAAAGGTTTGAGATATAGCTTACAAAAAAAGCAGCCGGAATTTCCGGCGGCTTTTTTATTTTATGGGCGGCGGAAGTGAGAAGGTAAATCGTAAAGATACGCAATTCGCTCAATTGCTTCACGCAGCGGCTCATAGGCTACAGTCATGGTATGGCCATTGGCATGGATCATCATATCGGGGCTTGCCATAATCGCCACATGACCCGGCCAGAAGACCAGATCGCCACGCTGCAGATTGGCATAATCCTTACCGGTATCAAGGATTTCGCCCAGATGATCGCCCTGCATATCGGAATCGCGCAATACATCGCGCCCTGCATCCAGCATGGCAAGCTGTACCAGTCCTGAGCAATCAATACCAAAACCGGAGGTACCACCCCAGAGATAAGGCGTGTTAATCAGGCTTTCGGCTGTGGTGACATAATCGGCAACAGTCTCGTCAATCGCCCGCAGATGCTTGGCGAAAATCGCTGTGCCATCCGGCAACATTCCGTAACGGCTGCCACGGTTTTCAACGAATTCGGTGATCTGAACGACCGAGCCGAGTGACAGAGCCGCTGTGTGGCGAAAGCGCAGATCAGCTCCGGAATAGATGAAAGTGCGCGGTACGCAGATACGATGGGTTGGTTTATTGCTAATTTCACCCAGTTCGCTATCGGGCATATAGCCGACATAGCCGTCGCGCACAGCTTGCACCCAGCTCCAGCCATTCGCCTGCTCAAAAACGGTGACTTCATCGCCATAGAGAATCTGGCTCTGCGGGCCGCTGGTCAGTTCAGGCTTGCTACGCAGATCACTGACGGGAACGAGTACACGTTTGCGCTTGCCTTCTGTAAAAGCGGCGGCATCGACTTTTCCGCGTAAAGCACTATCCGCCAGATCAGGACGATAGGCATGGAGACGACGGTCAGGCTGGGTCATAAAGGCAATTCCCTGGACTTGGAGATAACGCGGTCGCCCAGTCTTTCAACATAGAGCGCACCGCTGACTGTTCGCTTAATCAGAACATTGCGCAGATCCTGCGGATCGCGATGGCGGCTGACCAGCCCCATCGTGCCCATCGTATCCAGCGCACGGGTAATAACAGGTTTTGTCACACCAAGACGCGCAGCCAGCGCGCGCACTGTATGGGGCGGTGTTTCAAGATAGATTGTCAGCAATATGGCCATTTGCCGCCATGTCAGATCATGGGTTTCGTCACGCACTTGCGACAGGGAAACGGTCTGTAACAGCGTCAGCGCCTGTAGTGGTTTTAACTCGACAGCCATGAAATGCCACTTGTTTAAGAGAAAGGCCTGCCCGTGAGTACAGGCAGGCTGCTTGTTTACTTTACGTGTAGCGTATTCAACTGCTTTTGAATTGAACCTGCAAGAGGCTTAAACATAGCGTTGTTTGATCACCTGATAAAGTGCGCGGATACCCTGTGCAGCACCGCCGACAGTGGCTGCGGATTTCTCAACCGGTGTCCAACCATAAATATCGAAGTGCCCCCAGACCTTGGCATTTTTAACAAAGCGCGAGAGAAACAGTGCTGCTGTGACAGAGCCGGCAAAACCGTCGGTGGTCACATTGTTAATGTCCGCAACTTTCGAGGCGAGTTTGGCCTCATAGGGTGCCCAGAGCGGCATGCGCCAGAGCGGGTCGGACTGTGCTGCCGCTTGTTCGGCCACTTTTGCAGCAAAGGCTTCATCATGGCTGTAGAATGGTGGCAGGTCAGGTCCCAGTGCCACACGCGCTGCACCGGTCAGGGTTGCCATGTCGATGATCAGATCCGGGTTTTCTTCGTCGGCTAAGGTCAGTGCATCAGCAAGAACCAGTCGGCCTTCCGCATCGGTATTGCCGATTTCAACGGTCTGTCCCTCACGGGATGTCAGAATATCGCTCGGGCGGAATGCATTACCGGAAATGGAGTTTTCGACTGCAGGGATCAGCACACGCAGGCGCACCGGCAGCTTGGCATCCATGATCATGCGGGCAAGGCCGAGCACATTGGCGCCGCCGCCCATATCTTTTTTCATCAGCAGCATGCCGCTGGCAGGTTTGATGTCGAGACCGCCGGTATCAAAGCATACGCCCTTGCCAACCAGCGTAACTTTCGGATCGCTGTCTTTGCCCCAAGTGAAGTCAATCAGGCGCGGTGCAGTATCGCTGGCACGGCCGACAGCATGGATCATCGGGAAGTTTTGTTTCAGCAGATCATCACCGATAACAGCAGTGAATTTCGCGCCATAAGCCGTTGCAAGGTTACGGGCTGCCAGTTCCAGTGCGTCCGGCCCCATATCACTGGTCGGTGTGTTGATCAGGTCGCGGGTCATGGCGCTGGCATCGGCCAGACGGCGGGTTTCCGCCAGATCGGACAGGCCGGAAATATAGAGCGAAACGCTGTTCTGGTCTTCTGCAGAAGCGTCTTTTTTATAGCGATTGAACTGATAGCCGCCGAGCAGGAAGCTGACCGCGAATAATTCCGCATGGTCTGCTTTGCCTTCAATATGCCAGTTGCCTGCAGGCAAGAGGCGGGCAAGTTTGCCACCGATCAGACGACCTTCGCCGCTCTTGTCTTTGTCCGCCGGTTCAATGCCGAATAAAGCGCCGCTGATCTGCCCCTGTTCATTGGCCAGTGTCAGTAATTGTCCGGCTTTGCCTTTATAGGCATTGGCTGCTGCCCAGTTGAGGACAGTTTGCGGGAACTGACCATTCGCCAGTGTCTCCGGTGTGACCAGCCATATCGGGCGGCTGTCCGCAGCCTGTTGATCGAGAAGAGCAGCACGGTTCGCAGAAAGAGGCAGGGAGGTCATATTGATTTCCGGTATTTATTTTCAGGAGAGCGGCATGAGTCGCTGATGTCAGCTCAATAATTAACTCTCTATTAGGGTTAATGGAATATTGATTTTATCATATTCAGGTGAAGCGCGGGTTAATGCAGAGGACTGATTTCAGGCGCTTTCAACGACCGTATTTTATGGAGACAGTTTGATGCAGAAAAATGCGCTGGCTTTTGAACAATCGGATAAATCATGCCGTGGCCTGCGTTACGGAAAAAGCCGTTTTCTGACACTCACCACTGCTCTTTTCATCACTGGACTGGCACTCGCCGGTTGCAACAGCGTGGACCGCACCACAACCGGCTCGGTTGCCAAAGGCAGCGGCACTAAGGCTGAGCGTTCCATTGAACAAATGAATGCGCAGCAACTGGCGCAAGTTGCTCAGACCTATGGCGCGCATTATCAGAAGAACCCGACCAGCAAAGTGGCTGCTCTGAATTATGCGACTGTGCTGAGTATGGCAGGCCGCAGCGATCAGTCGCTGGCGGTGATGCGGGCAATTGCCATTCAATTGCCGAAGGATAAGCAGGTGCTTGCGGCCTATGGCAAAGCTCTGGCTGGCGCAGGTGAGCTGGATGCGGCGCTGGATGCAGTTCGCCGTGCGCAGACACCGGAATATCCGGACTGGCGTTTGCTGTCTGCGGAAGGGGCTATTCTTGACCAGCAGGGCAATTCTGCGGATGCCCGTGCAATCTATCAGAAAGCGCTGCAGATCAAACCGGGTGAAGCCTCGATCCTCTCCAATCTCGCAATGTCTTATGTCTTAAGCGGTGATCTGCCAACAGCAGAAAAATATCTGCGTCAGGCGGCAACTGCGAATGGCAGTGACAGCCGTGTCCGTCAAAATCTGGCGCTGGTTGTTGGTCTTCAGGGGCGCTTTCAGGAGGCGGAAACAATTGCTTCCCGCGAATTGTCACCGGAACAGGCAAAAGCCAATACCGATTATTTGCGCTCAATGCTGGCAAAGCAGGGCGTTAAAAAGCAGGCGTAAATCTCTGTAAAGCTTATAAACAAAACGCCTGCCTGAAGAGAATATTCAGGCAGGCGTTTTTGTTTTAGTTTCCGGCGATACCACCTGCACCAAAAATCTGGATCATCGCGGGCCCGAGAATAACCATGAAAAGTACCGGCAGGAAAAAAACAATCATCGGCACAGTAAGCTTTGGCGGCAGACCTGCCGCTTTCTTTTCTGCAGCGAGCAGGCGCATATCGCGGCTTTCCTGAGAGAGTGTACGCATTGCCGTTGCAACCGGTGTACCGTAGCGCTCAGCCTGTATCAGGGCTTGTGTCATAGATTTAACGGCCTCCATGCCGGTGCGGCTGGCAAGATTTTCATAAGCCAGACGGCGCTCCGGCAAAAAGGCCAGTTCAGCATTGGTCAGCATTAGCTCTTCAGCCAGATCCACCGACTGAATACCGATTTCGTCGGCAACACGGCGAAAGGCTGCTTCTGTGGACATGCCGGATTCGACGCAAATCAGCATCAGGTCGAGGGCATCAGGCCAGGCCAGTGTGATGGATTCACGGCGCTTGGCTGCAATATTACTGACATAGAGATTGGGTGCATAGAAACCGGCATAAGCGGCAATAATGCAAATCAGAAAGCGCATAAAAGCACTTTGCTGTTCCAGCATACCCAAACCGAATATCCAGAATATTGCTAAACCGAGAAATGCGAAGGGCAGAATAAACCGCATGAAAAGAAAAACATTGAGCGGATTTTGTCCGCGAAACCCTGCCTGTCGCAATGATGCGACGGTCTTCTCATCGGCCAGAGCGCGGCGCAGATCTAGTTTTTCAACAAAGTCACGAATTCCGGCTTTTTGCTGATGGCGCAGACTGATGCCGCGTTCTTTATCATTAGCCATCCGCGCTCTTTCGCGGGCACGAAGAGCCTCACGCTCTAGTGCTACGGATTTCATACGGTTTTTCAGCGGGTTACGCTGAAAGTAGGGCAGCAGAAGCGTCATTATGGTTGCGAACATCGCAAACATGATGAAAATGCTGATGAGCGTTTGCCGCTGGAAGAGCGTGGTTTCAAAAAAATTCTGCATCACCAGCCCCGCTTACATTTTGAAATTAATCATGATTTTCATCACAAAAATTCCGAGTGAATACATAAGTAGAGCAATTACTAATAGTATATTTCCTGGGAAGGTTGTGAACAATAGCGTGATATAGTCTGGACTCATCAAAGAAATTGCTCCGGCAACAAAAAATGGCAATGCGCCGATAATCGCAGCTGATGCTTTGGCTTCCTGTGACATGGCTTGGACTTTGGCTGCCATTTTTTTACGGTCACGCAAAACACGCGACAAATTACCCAATGCTTCAGACAGATTGCCGCCGGCCTGCGACTGAATTTGTATCACAATTGAAAAGAAGTTTGTTTCAGGGCAGGGCATGTTTTCCGGCATTTTGGCGACAGCTTCCGGTATTGTTAGTCCCATTTGCTGCGCCTCAACAATCCGGCGAAATTCCTCCTTGACCGGAGAAGGCGCATCATTTGCCAGCAAGCGCAGACTGTCATTCAAAGGAAGGCCGGAGCGCAAGGAGCGGGTGATGACATCCAGCGCATTCGGAAAATCATTCAGGAAAGCTTTCATTCGCTTCTTGCGAAAATGCATGACGATCCAGCGAGGCACCCCGAAAAAGCCAATCAGGGCAATCAGCGGCGCCATAATCAAAGGAATGCCAGCCATCAGCCCGAGCAGAAAACAGATAAAGGCGCTCGCCGTGCTGATGAGATAAAACTGCCGGACACTCCAGCTCAGACCTGCCTGAGCCAATAATATACGTAGCGGCGGTTTTTTTTGAGTTTTGTTTTGTGTTTTGTTGCGACGGTCAAGCTCGTCCAGATTATCCTGCAATGTCCGGCGACGCTTTTGTGCTTCGCTGGCTTTTTCACGCTCTGAGCGCATAACAGCACGGCTGGTGGTCGTCCTTTTAATCGCATCAAGGCGTTTTTGACCGGTTTTCTCAGCTGTGATCCGGTCGAAAAAAATTGCATAAAGCAGGGCACCGACCGCAATTGCAGCCAGGACAACAAGCATAATTGTTGTGCCGTTCATTGAAGTGCCCTTTCAGTGCCTGCTTCGGTTCGTTCGGTATCGTATCCAACAAAGAAACTGAGTTTGTTTTAAAGTAAAATCACTCTGACAGCTCTATATCTGAGGGCTGCCGGCAACCTCCATCGTGTCCAGAATGGTCGCCAGTCGCTGATCTTCATTGTAATAGCGCGCCCGTTCCCAGAAGGCCGGCCGGCCGATGCCGCTCGATACATGCCGGCCGATAATATTGCCGTTAATGTCTTCACCGAGGAACTCAAAATTCATCAGATCCTGCGTGATGATGATATCACCTTCCAGACCCACCACTTCTGTGATGTGGGTAATCCGGCGCGTACCATCGCGCAGACGTGTCGCCTGAATAATCACATCAACGGAGCCGACAATAATTTCACGCACGGTACGCTGCGGCAGTGTGTAGCCGCCCATGGCAATCATGGCTTCCATACGGTTCAGGCATTCGCGAGGACTGTTGGAGTGAATCGTGCCCATGGAGCCGTCATGGCCGGTATTCATGGCCTGAAGCAGATCGAAAACTTCGGGGCCACGGACTTCACCGACGATAATTCTCTCAGGACGCATACGCAGACAGTTTTTAACCAGATCGCGCATGGTAATTTCGCCTTCGCCTTCAAGATTGGGCGGGCGGGTTTCCAGACGAACGACATGGGGCTGCTGTAATTGCAATTCCGCCGAATCTTCGCAGGTAATAATTCTCTCGGTGGAATCAATATAACGTGTCAGACAGTTGAGAAGCGTGGTTTTACCGGAACCTGTGCCACCTGAAATAATGATATTGCAGCGCACGCGACCGATAATTTGCAGCAGCTCCGAACCCATTTGCGAAATACTGCCGAAACGGACCAGCTGATCCAGTGTCAGCTTGTCTTTTTTAAATTTACGGATGGTTAGGGCTGTGCCGTCAATGGCGAGCGGAGAAGTGATGACGTTAACACGGGAGCCGTCCGGAAGACGGGCGTCACAGATCGGGCTGGATTCATCAACACGGCGGCCGACCTGAGAAACAATACGCTGGCAGATATTCAGCAATTGCTGATTATCGCGGAAACGGACATTGGTTTCCTGCACACGGCCATTGACCTCAATATAGGTTTTGCGCGCACTATTGACCATGATATCGGCAATATCATCACGCGCCAGCAGTGGCTCTAACGGACCATAACCCAGAACATCGTTGCAAATATCATCAAGCAGTTCTTCCTGCTCGGCAATCGACATAACGAAATTCTTGATCGAGATAATATCATTGACGATCTCGCGGATATCATCACGGGCGGCATCGGCATCCATTCTTGATAATTGAGACAGGTCGATTGTATCAATCAGCGCTGCAAATATCTGGGATTTTGTATCGTAATATGCCTGCGATTTTTCACGGACGACCGGTGCTGCTGGTGCTTTCACAGCAGGCTTTTCCGATGCAGATACAGCCGTGTTGGTCTGTGACGGCGGAGTCAAGTTCGCTGTCTGACCGGCTGTCGCAGCAGCAGGTTTTACAGTACCGGTGGTTGGGGAGGCTGCACCTCTTTTTCCAAACATGGCTGTTGTTTATCCTTGTCCGTCAGGCAGATTTTTTGCGTTTAAGCTTACTGAGAAGTCCGGCCAGCGGTTTAGCTTTTTTGCCCTGTTCCGGTACATCATGTTTGCCAAGCAGTTCGCGTGCGATCTCAGTGATTTTTTGTGAAATCTTGTGGTTCGGATCGGCCTCTGCGAGCATATGAGCATTATTGGCCGCCGTACCGAAAAACTGCGGATCAAATTCAATCACAGCCAAAGGTTTAATATTCAGCGGTGAGCAGAAATCCGCAGCAGAAATTTCAGGACGTTTCGGTACGCCGGTCTGGTTCAGAATGAGATGCGCCGGCTTGTCATTCGGTCGCAGCAGGATCAGCGTATCCAGCAAATTCTTGGTATTGCGCAAACTGGCTAAATCCGGTGTGGCAACAATGATAATCTCATCAGCCCGCATCAGTGTTGTACGTGTCCAGCTGTTCCAGCTATGTGGTATGTCGAGTACCAGCAATTGTGTGGTACGCAGAGCAGCATCGATCACGGAAACAAAGGATTCCGTGTCAAAATCATAGGTTTTTTCGAGTGTGGACGGCGCCGCCAGCAGCGATAAATGTTCCGAACTCTCTGCCAGAAGGCGATCAAGATAGACTTCATCCACCCGTTCCGGTGCATAGACTGCGTCAGCGATGCCAAGTGTCGGATCCTGATCGAAATTAATATTGACTGTGCCGAATGGCAAATCCATATCGGCCAGCACAACTTCATGTTTGAACTGGTTGGCAAGGCACCAGCTAATATTATGGGCAAGAGTGGATGAGCCAACACCGCCTTTGGCACCAATAACGGCAACATTTCTGCCGGAAGGCGCAGTAGCCGGATCCGTGAATAATGTATCCAGTACGGATATAACTTCCGTCAGGCTTGCAGGAGAAACAAGGTAATCGGAAACGCCATTGCGGATTAATTCACGATATAGGCGCACTTCGTTACTGCGACCGATAATCAGAACGCGGGTTCCGCTGTCGCAGACTTCGGCAAGTTGCATAATATCTGCAAGCAGCTGATCCTGTCCTGCAGCACTTTCAAGAATAATAAGATGCGGTGTGGAAGTGCTCTGATAGGCTTCCAGTGCCACATCGACTCCACCGGAGCGAATATGCCAGCGGGTACGCGTCAGGCGTCTGTCTTGAGAGCAGGCCTGCAAAACAGACAGGCCGGCTTCTGTTTCACAGAACGCATCAATATTCAGGCGCGGCAGCGGGCGGATATGGGTTATATCCGTACCTGCATCCTGCAACATAGTTGTTGATGTGACACTGTCTTCCACGATCACGACCTTTTTTAAAACTGGCGCATCCGATTTATAATGAATTTCAATATAATTCGGATCATTTTTTGCTTTTGATAACTATGCACAGCTAAGTATTAATAGTTGGATACCCTGCTGCGAGGCTCCTGCCAAACTCCTGTTGCATTCGGTGACATAGCCTCATAGCCTTCGTCTCCACTGATAACGCGGTCATTACGTGTACCTTTCAGCGGTGATGTGGCTCGCGGACCAAGGAAATCTGCGGGATTAGCAACTTGTGCAGCTAAGTTAGCCTGCGTTGCGCAACCGAAATTCGCATAATGTTTGTTCTCAGCAGTGCTCAGCATATCAGCAGGCCAGCGCCCGCAAGGCCCCGTTCCTGCGGTCATAGCATAATAGCTGATACGGACAGGTGCGGAGATTTGCGGATTATTCACCTGATAGCTCTGGGTCGCAATATTGCTGGCCAGAACTCCGCCTTGCCTTAAGACTTTGGCAATATCCATACTGATCCGGTAGGCGGCAGACTGATTGGCACTGCCCTCAGGTAAAAGGATGAAAACCATGCCAGAACCTTGGCGACGATATCCGTCAACGGCATTCTGCACAATGCTGCGCTGTGTGATACTAAGTTTGCGATCATTCCGGCTAACAGGAATATCCGCTGTTTTTTCACGTTCCTGAATCGTGATCGGATGATTGGTACGGTAATCATCCGGCGTGGCGCCGACTGTTACATGATGTGTATTGGCACATCCTGCCAGCAGCAGAGTAACAAAAAGGCTGCTGCCAATGAGGGTTGAACGGGAGTGGGGAACGGTAATTTTTCTCATAATGCCTGCCCTCTTATTTGTAGATGAAGCCGACAACGCCGTTATAGCGGCCGTTTGGCAGGTTGGTTTTTGCAGAACCATAAACACGATTGACCTTGCCTAATACAAAGCCAGCTGCATCACTTGGCGGAGCCAGATTATCATCAGGGCGTGCCAGTTCTGTTCTGGCTGTCGGGCGTACCAGATAAGGGGTAACAATTACGACCAGTTCGGATTCATTGCGTAAAAAATCGCGACTGCGGAACAAAGCTCCGAGTACCGGAATCTTGGACAGGCCGGGTGTGCCGTTAATAGATTGACGGGTTTCATCACGGATCAGACCGCCGATCATCATAGAGCCGCCGGAAGGCATCTCAACTGTCGTATCGGCAACACGTTTGCGCAGAGAGAGAATGCTTGCGCCGACACCATCAGAGGTTTGCGAGCCTGAACCTTCGGTGGTCGGTTCTGAAACAGATGTGCGTACTTTCAACGAGATACGCCCTGGTCCCAGAACAGTCGGCATGAATTCAAGACCGATACCATATTCAATTTTAGCAAGTTGGGCTGTGCGTTTGCCGTCATCATCAGTGGTAACACTGTTGAGAACATTATATTCACCGCCAACTTTAAACGCTGCTTTTTCACCCGAAATTGCTGTCAGCGTTGGTTCAGCCAGTGTTTTCATCGCCCCCGCGGTTTCCATGGCCTGCAGATAGCCGCGGAAATTTTTGGTCTGTAGTCCCACACCTGTATTGGATAACACCTGACCAATTGCACCGGGAATACGCTCTGACATGCCGGTAAAAGTAACGCCATTGCTGCTTGCGCCACCCATCATATTGACGCCGAGCTGTTTCATCACAGAGCGGCTGACTTCTGCAACAGTTACTTTCAGTGTTACCTGATCTTCACCGGCAATGGTAATCAGATTGATGATTTTACTGGAGCGGCGACGTTCCTGACCAAGCCCGCTTGAGATCGTAATATTGTTGCCTTCACCGGAGGATGTGGTGGAGTTATCATTATACTGACCTGTTGTCGCCTCACCACCCGAAACCAGCAACTCGGCAAGTTTTGCAGCCTGTGCAGCATCTTGTGGAGTTTGCACAGAGCCGGTCAGAACAATATTGTCGTTGATGAGTTCGATTTTGATGTCGGAGCCCGGAATATATTTCCGCAGTGAAGAGGACAGACTGCTGACATCTCGTTCAATCTTCAGGTCAAGACTGGCAATCTGTTCACCGTCTTTGCCGAAGATGATAATATTGGTTTGCCCGACGGATTTACCGAAAAGATAAATACGCCGCGCTGTTCGCGTAACAGCATCGGCAGTTGCCGGATTGGCAACCAGAATATCATAGGCATCCTGCGGCAGATCGATGACGATAGACTTACCCAGTCCAAGATTGACCGGCTGCGAGCGGCCGGTGCTGGAAATTTGAACGTCCTGTGCCTGTGCAGGATAAGAGCAGATTACCGGTACAATCAGAGCCGCAGAGAGAAACAGAGTTTTCAACTGTGAACTGCCGCGAATTTTGGAAAAATATGGACGTGTCATTAGTTGATCCCGACTTCGGTAAGATTGCCAGATTTAATCATTTTGACCGGCCCGTTTTTGGCAGGTGAAACAACAAGATAGTCGGATGTGCTGGATGGTTCTGGTTTAGCATCGCGCACAGAGCGTAATGTCAGACTGATCCGGTCAGCCAGAGACTGGGCGACAGTCATGATTTCTGCTTGTTCGCGAGTAACTTCCAGTGTTGCTGTGCGGCCAATTATGTCCTTTTTGCCAGCATCGTCTTCTTTGATGGTCTGATCGATGGCCAGAACACGAACATTTTCCATAACGGTTTCAGTTAAAAACGGTACACCGGAATTAGCGTTATTTCGGTCCGCACGGGTGAGAATTACATCGACGCGATCACCGGGAAGAATGAAGCCACCGGCGGAACTCTCAGCAGCAATATTGGTTGCTATTGCACGCATACCTTGCGGTAGCAAAGAGGACATAAACTGTTCACCTTCACCTATCAGTTTCGTTTTACGGATAGGTTCTCCTGCCAGAACAGGAAGGCGCAGACTGGATTTTTGCATGACATCCAGCGCGTCGGGTTGGGCATCACGGGTAATATAATCTGCTGCGACAGAGCTTTCAGGCCAGGATTGCCATTGCAATTGACCGGACAGGCTGGAGCCTACAACAAGATTGGAAGAAACTGTCAGAACATCTTTCACAGGCAAAACCGGTGCGGGAGCGCTGACTTCAATGACCTGCGGAGGGGCATCTGTCATAGTCAGTGCAATATAGCCTGCGGCACCGGCGGCAAGCACGGCAACAGCCAGAATGATCAGGCGTGAAGTGTTCATTTTTTATCCCCGCATTGAGCGTGTGATTTTGGCACATACTCTAAATGCAGCAGGAATCGTATAATTATGGTTAACGAACTATTATTATTGATTTTATTAAAGCAGTTATTGTTAGTTTTGAGTGGGAGAAATCTGTTCCGTTGGTTTTCATGCCTGAATTATCGGGAGAGCGGGATATATCCATAACCCTGCAATAGCTAAAGCTATCCCATAAGGAATGCCTTTTTTAGGGTCGCTCAGACGGTACAGAAATGTGATATGCTCGATTTCGCTTCTGTCGATAAATTTGCGCAGCAAAAGAATACATAAGGTCAAAATACCTCCGGCAAGGGCACTAATCAGCAAGTAATCTATAAGACTGGCCGAAAAGCCGGTCCAGAGAGCCGTGGCACTTATCAGCTTGGCATCACCTCCGCCCATGGCATTGATGAAAAACAAAGCAAAACAGATTGCTAGGACTGTAATTCCGGCCGTGATGTGAAGCAGGATATCTTTTGTTGGAAGCCCGTAAAGCGGTGCCAGAACAAGAAACGCTGCGGCAAAAAGCAGGCAGGCAATATTACGGATCTTCATAAACAGAAGATCAGAAGCTGCAGCATAGATCATGGTGCCGCAAAAAATCAGAGCAGTGAGAAAAGCGAGCATATGCGGCCTGAATTTTACAATAGCATTGTTTGAGTTTCATCCCGTTGCTGCCAGAGATACTGTATGCTGTTTACCTTCAGGTTAATGCTGCCGGATGCCAGAGTATTTTACGGAGAACATCCAGATCGGCGATGAGGGAAATATAGCTATTAATTGTTCTTTCATCCCTGTTGCGCATAGTGCGGTGAGCTACGGGGCATATTTTATGGCTGATAAGAAGATGACAGATCTGAAAAAACTGATAGTTGCAGCTTTGCTGGGGGCAGGTGTCTTAACCTATCCGGCTGGGGCGACAGAAATTCAGGCAATACAGGTTCAGACAGATCAGGCGCATATTTTGCGACTGGATAAGCCTGTTAAGTCAGTCATTATTGGAAATGATGCTATTGCAGATGCGGTTATGCAGGATGCCAAAACCATTATTCTGACCGGACGTAATAATGGTGTCACCAATCTGGTTGTGATGGATCAGAATGGCGAAACATTACTGGATGAAAAAGTCATGGTTGGACAAAATGATCTGGCTACGACTCGCGTTTTTCGGGGAGCTAATATGATTATTATGTCCTGTACTCCGATTTGCGAGCCTAAAGTTGCCGCTCCGCCAAAATCCTGAGTAAGATTCAGTCGTATACTTTCTGTCCTATACAGGAAAATTAAATAAGATCATGAGTGAGCAATCTGAACAATGCTCTGCAGAGCATCTTGCAAAGTCATTCCGCACATTTCGACGGGATGAAAGAGGTGCCACAGCTATTGAGTTTTCTCTGGTCGCAATTCCATTCTTGGCTATGATTTTTATGATCGTTGAGCTGGGGCTGAGTTTCACGGTACAGCAAATGTTGGTTCATGCGACAGAAGATGTAAGCCGGCGTTTTTATTCAGGTCAGGATACGAGAGAAAATACGACACCTGAAATGGTAAGAAATCGTATTTGTAATACAATAAGAATTATCCCTCTTGTTGATTGTAATAATCTTTACATAAATTTGGATAATTACGGCACTTTCTCAGATGTTCCTGTTAACAACCTTGTGACAAATCAGGGAATGCTTGGGCTTCCTACTCAGATTAATTTGGGTGGTCCATCAACGATTAATCAGATTAATGTATTATATCGTTGGCCGGTTCTGACAAATATTTTCTATTATTTAAATCCGACTGTAAAAAATAAAAATAAGGTGCTCCCTCTGTTTACAACTGTAACCTGGCAGAATGAACCGTTTTCATGATTGGGCTTCATCATAAAATAAACGGAACACGATTGGCTTTGAGTAGCAGGTTGCGAAAGTTTCGCAATGACGATCGTGCTATAGCTGCGGTGGAGTTTGCACTTCTGCTACCGGTTATGATTTTGATTTATGCAGGTGTCGCTGATGTTTCGCGTGGCGTGGACGCAAACCGCAAGGTGAACCGGGTTGCCAGTGTTGTCGGAGATTTGGTGAGTCGGCAGATCAGTGTGCTGCCGGCACAGCTCGATGATATTTTTACTATTGGCTCGACGATAATGTTTCCGTCCGTAACCAAACCCGAAATGAGGATTTCGTTTCTCAGAGTTGAGAGAGTAAATAATAGTAATACACTTGTTGTCAGGTTGGATTGGTCGCGAAAAACTCCCGGTTTCGTCGAAAAAGGGAGTGGAAGCGCGCAACAAGCCCGGCGGGTTTATCTGCCGGAAAAACTGCGACAAGAGCCAATGAATTATATTCGTGTTGAGACGCAATATACTTATATACCTCTGCTTTCATCGGTTCTTCCCAATATAGACATGGAAGAAATTTATTTTGCCAGTCCGCGCTATTCAGATACTATTCCTTGCCCTCAGTGTTGATGATTTCCTTGCTTGACGCTTGAGGTGGTTTTCATGATATGCCTTTCATGAAATACTCAATGAAGCGGTCTGAAGGCAGTATTCTCATGCGACGGGTTATCCTTATTGTCCTTGATTCTTTCGGCATTGGCGGCGCACCGGATGCGGCCGCCTTTGGCGATCAGGGAGCCAATACGCTGGGGACAATTGCCCGCTTTTGTGCGGATAAACAAACACCATTACATATTCCGCATATGCTGGAACTGGGATTAGGGCAGGCAGCGCAGCTCGCGGATAATCATTTTCCTGCCGTTTTTAATTCTGCCTTGCTGCCTCATGGCCTGTGGGGCGCTGCGAGTGAAGTCTCGAAAGGCAAGGATACACCTTCCGGCCATTGGGAAATTGCAGGTCTGCCGGTACCTTTTGACTGGGGTTATTTCCCGCATAGTATTCCGGCCTTTCCTGAGGATTTGACGGATACGATTATCCGTCAGGAAGGTTTGAGCGGAATATTGGGCAATTGCCATGCTTCAGGCACTGAAATTATTGCGCAATATGGTGAGGAGCATATCCGAACCGGAAAACCGATTTTCTATACATCGTCTGATTCCGTGTTGCAGGTAGCTGCCCATGAAGCACATTTCGGCTTGCAGCGGCTTTATGATCTTTGTGCAGCTTTGCGTCTGCTGGTGGATCCGCTGAATATCGGCCGTGTCATTGCACGGCCATTTACCGGTGAAACGCAGGAGAGCTTTGAACGCACCGGCAACCGGCGCGATTTTGCCGTACCGCCGCCGCAGCCTACATTGCTGAATATTGTCGAAGCATCCGGACATGATGTTTATGCGGTCGGAAAAATCAGCGATATTTTTGCCGGATCGGGCGTGACGCAATTGCGCAAAGCGCATGGCAATCAGGCCTTAGTTGATGCCACGCTGGAGGCAATGAATGAGGCCGGTGACGGCGATCTGATTTTCACCAATCTGGTGGATTTCGATATGCTCTATGGCCACAGGCGCGACATTGCCGGTTATGCTGCCGCACTTGAAGCCTTCGATAAGCGCCTGCCGGAAATTCTCGGCAAAATGCGCGAGGGTGATGTGCTAATTCTGACTGCAGATCATGGTTGTGATCCGGGCTGGCAGGGCAGTGACCATACCCGTGAATGTGTGCCTGTATTGATCGCCGGTGCGGGGAGCGGCACAATCGATATGCGCAACAGTTTTGCGGATATTGGTAAATCTGTAGCCGCCTATCTGGGGCTGGAAAATGATCTTGCCGGTGAAGATTTTCTGACGGCTTATACCGACCGACAGTCAGAGCGCAGCGGAGAGAGTGATGCCTGAATTACCGGAGGTGGAAACGGTCCGTCGCGGTTTGCAGCCGGTTATGGAAGGTGCAACTGTTGAAGGGCTGGTTTTAAACCGTCCTGACCTGCGTTTTCCTTTTCCTGAAAAACTGAGTGAGCGCCTGCAGGGGCAAAAAATTATCTCGCTGGGGCGGCGTGCCAAATATCTGCTGATCGAATTTGAAGACGGTGCCAGTCTGATCAGTCATCTGGGTATGTCCGGCTCGTACAGGGTTGAACCTGATTTGCGTTCTTCATCCGGACATCGCTTGGCAGATGATTTTCATTATCCGCGTTCTAAGAATACAGCCCATGATCATGTGGTTTTTCATTTGCAGACAGAGAATTACGGGCAGCGTCAGGTGATCTATAATGATCCGCGTCGTTTCGGGTTTTTGCTGTTATGCGGTGCCGGAGAGCTGGAAACGCATCCGTCCCTGAAAGATCTTGGCGTTGAGCCGACAGGCAACAGCCTGTCAGGCGCGGTGCTTGCAGACTTATTCCGTAACAAGAAAATCACTTTAAAAGCGGCACTGCTGGATCAGCGGTTGATTGCCGGTCTTGGCAATATTTATGTCTGCGAGGCTTTGTGGCGCTCCGGCCTTTCACCTTTGCGTGCTGCCGGAGATGTCGCGCAGGATCCGCAACTGGCAGAATCGCTGGCGACTTCTGTCCGCGAGGTGATTGCCGAAGCCATTGTGGCAGGTGGCTCCAGTCTGCGTGATCATCGTCAGGCTGATGGCACGCTGGGCTATTTCCAGCATAGTTTTGCGGTCTATGACCGCGAGGATGAGCCATGCCGGCGTTGTGGCGCAACGATACAGCGCATTGTGCAGAACGGACGCTCAACTTTCTTTTGCGCTGCCTGCAGCGCCTGATCTCTTTTCCGTTCATAAATAATCACTGCCTTGGGGGAGTATCTTGATGGCCTATGAAACGATTCTTGCAGAAACACGCGGCAAAACCGGTCTGATCCGGCTCAACCGTCCGCAGGCACTGAATGCACTGAACACACAGCTGATTACCGAACTGACAGATGCGCTACAGGCATTCGACCGGGATGATGCGATTGGTGCGATTGTCCTGACCGGTTCCGAGAAGGCTTTTGCTGCCGGTGCTGATATTAAGGAAATGCAGAATCTCAGTTTTGCCGATGCTTACGGGCAGGATTTTCTGAGCGACTGGGAAGGGATCAATGCCATCCGTAAGCCGGTAATTGCTGCGGTCAGCGGCTATACGCTGGGCGGCGGCTGCGAACTGGCGATGATGTGTGATTTCATCATTGCTGCGGATAATGCCAAGTTCGGTCAGCCGGAAATTACGCTTGGAATCATTCCGGGCATGGGTGGCACCCAGCGTCTGACGCGTTTTGTCGGTAAAGCCAAAGCTATGGATATGGTGCTGACCGGCCGGATGATGGATGCGGCTGAGGCTGAGCGTTGCGGACTGGTGTCGCGTGTAGTAGCGCCGGAAGTGCTGCTGGATGAAGCGCTGAAAGCGGCAGAGCGAATTGCTGCTTTCTCGCGGCTCTCAGTGATGACGGCAAAAGAATCGGTCAATCGTGCTTTTGAGACGACATTGCAGGAAGGGCTGAAATATGAGCGCCGTTCCTTCCATGCGCTTTTCGCCACAGAAGACCAGAAAGAAGGCATGTCGGCATTTGTCGATAAGCGCAGTCCGTCTTTCTCCAACCGCTGAGTCGTCTTATAGGGGCGCTCCGGCCGTAAAACCGCAGCGCCACTTGTCAGAAAACGTTCTGGAAACCATCTTTTACGGGTTTCAGCCCTTTGTGGAGAGAGAATCCAGATTGACGGCGCGGACAAGCTGATCTATAAGCGCGCAACAGTGAGACGGCTTTCGGGCTGTCCGGATAGATTTTTGCCCGGTGGCCTGCCCCTTCGATATGAATATCGATGCTGAAAAGCCCGCTGGAAAGCTGACAGAAAAAGAGAGGCATTTATGGCCAATACACCTTCGGCCAAGAAAGCGGTTCGTAAAATCGAAGCCCGCACCGAGGTCAACAAATCCCGTCGTTCCCGCGTGCGCACTTTCGTACGTAAGTTCGAAGATGCTGTAGCACTCGGTGATAAAGCTGCTGCACAGGCTGCTTTCAAGATTGCTGAGCCTGAACTGATGCGCGCCGCTTCTAAAGGCGTTGTTCATAAGAACACTGCTTCGCGTAAAGTATCGCGTCTGGCTGCACGTCTTAAAGGCATGAATGCCTGATTTCAGACTGTCTTTCAGTTTAAAAAAACCCGGCCTCAGTGCCGGGTTTTTTTGTGTCTGAATTTTATGTTTCTCCTGAATATTCAGAAGATCAGAATCGGGAGCAATATTAGAAGGAATCTCTAAAATATTGGGAGAATCTCTTTTTCTATATTTTTATATTTGCAATAAATTTTAAGCGCAGAACCCGTCTTTATGCACAGTTCTGAACTGAGTCTGGGGATTGCCTCGGAGGAGCCTGAGTCAAGTGAATTATTATTATTTTTTTTCGCTCCGGAGATTCCGGAAGGGTTAATAATTGCTCCGATAAAAAGATGTTGAATCCAAAGGTCTTATTAATTTCAGACCCTGTATCAGAATAGTTATGCGTACCGAAAGACAGATCAAATGATTAAAAAACTCTTAATGGCGGTCTTGCCCTAAGGCCAAAGATTTCGCTAATGTTAGCCGATCAGTGCTCTGGACCATTGGCCTAAAGGCTCTCGGCGTCCGGTTATAATTTCATGGCGTGCAAAGTGATCTGACGCAGAATTTCCCGTTCTGCGAAAGAGTATCTGTGTGTCTGCGAATGATCGGCACTGCGGGGGGAAATATCCTGAATGAGGATCCGACCTGCGGTTGCCGGAAAGAGTAAGGCCGTTCTGAAATGATGAGTAATGACATCATTTACCGGTCATTAACCCTAAAAAAGCTTTGCGCAGCTGCAGATGGAAACAGAGGTTGTTGAATGGTTCAATACGGGCAATCAGCATGGAGTGACCGGAATATGAGTCGTTCCTTGCGGGATACTCACCGGACAATCGGAAAAAGGACCGGAGAAAGACACGCTGCAAAAGACCGGCAAGACTGAAGCGAACAGAATTTTATAACGAACAAAAAAATCAGAGCGGAAGCTGAGGGACAGTCCCGGCCAAACCGCTGAGTAACGAGCATCTGAACAGGATGCATCCGGTATGATGGAATGATCTGCCGCAACCAAAAAACTGAACACTATTGTGAGGCGAAAATGATTGCAAAGAATGAGGCTAAACTGGACGTGATGAGCGAAGCCGGTCAGCCAGTCCCGCCGATCAATCGCAGCCTGCAGGGTCAGTTTGATGCGGCGCCGGATTTTATGAGTGAGAAAGAGAAT
>NZ_CP084393.1:0-463690 GCF_020341615.1 Pseudochrobactrum sp. XF203
ATGCTTGGACCAACGGCGCATACAGACCATTTTACCAGAAACAACCTGCCTCCGGT
Source organism: Pseudochrobactrum sp. XF203 (assembly GCF_020341615.1). NCBI lineage: Bacteria > Pseudomonadati > Pseudomonadota > Alphaproteobacteria > Hyphomicrobiales > Brucellaceae > Pseudochrobactrum > Pseudochrobactrum sp. XF203. Next base: position 57 of record NZ_CP084393.1, read on the forward strand.
TGAGGACTGGCCGGAACTGTCATCCGGCGACATCACCTATCCCGAATGGCTCAATGCCGGCTATGAACTTTCCGATGCCATGGTGGAAAAAGGGTTCGGCGACCACACAGCTCTGATCGGCAACGGACGGCGGCGCACCTATAAGGAACTCACCGACTGGAGCAACCGCATTGCCCATGTGCTGGTTGAAGATTACGGCGTGCAACCGGGCAATCGCATATTGATCCGTTCTGCCAATAATCCGGCCATGGTTGCCTGCTGGCTGGCGGCTACCAAAGCCGGTGCGGTCGTGGTCAATTCCATGCCGATGTTGCGCCCAGATGAACTGACAAAAATCGTCAATAAAGCAGAAATCTCGCTGGCGCTGTGTGACACGCGACTGCTGGAAGATTTGCAGATTTGCGCGGCAAAAAGCCCGTTTCTTAAAACAGTGATCGGTTTTGACGGCACCGCCAATCATGATGCGGAACTTGACCATGCAGCACTCAACAAGCCGGTGCGTTTTGATGCGGTGAAAACCGGACGCGATGATGTGGCACTGCTGGGTTTTACCTCCGGTACAACCGGTGAGCCGAAGGCCACCATGCATTTTCACCGTGATCTGCTGCTGATTGCCGATACTTATGCGAGGGAAGTGCTGAATGTGCAGCCGGACGATATTTTTGTCGGCTCACCGCCACTTGCTTTCACCTTTGGTCTGGGCGGACTGGCCATTTTCCCGCTGCGTTTCGGGGCGGCGGCAGCACTACTTGAACAGGCAACACCGCCTAAGATGATCGAGCTGATTGAAACCTATAAGGCGACCATCAGCTTTACAGCTCCGACAGCCTATCGGGTGATGTTGCAGGCAATGAATGAAGGTGCCGACCTGTCATCCTTGCGCATTGCGGTTTCAGCAGGTGAAACCCTGCCCGCCCCGATTTATGAGGCTTGGATAGAGAAGACCGGCAAACCTATGCTGGACGGGATCGGCGCGACCGAGATGTTGCATATTTTTATCAGCAACCGTTTAGGCGATTCCGGACCTGGCCGCACAGGCAAGCCCGTTACCGGTTATCAGGCCAAAATCGTTGATGAAAATATGCAGGAAGTGCCGCGCGGGGAAATTGGTCGTCTGGCAGTGCGCGGCCCCACCGGCTGCCGTTACCTCGCGGATACACGCCAGAAGGCCTATGTGCGCGATGGCTGGAACCTGACCGGCGACAGTTTCTTTCAGGATGCGGACGGCTATTTCCATTTTGCCGCCCGTGCAGATGATATGATTATTTCTGCCGGTTATAATATCGCTGGCCCCGAAGTTGAGGCCGCCCTCCTCGCCCATGCAGATGTGCAGGAATGCGCTGTCATCGGCGTGAATGATGAAGAACGCGGCCAGATCGTTGAGGCGCATATTGTGCTTCGTAATGGTGCTCAGCCATCTCCTGAAACGGTCAAAGCCTTGCAGGATCACGTTAAAAAGCTGATCGCGCCTTATAAATATCCCCGCTCTGTCCGTTTTGTCGACGCGCTGCCGAAAACCGTTACCGGTAAAATCCAGCGTTTCATGCTGCGTAAGCAAGGCTGAACGCATCATGCAAATTTATCACTTGACCAAATCCATTCCATCCATATGTTTTAAGTATAAAATAAATTGTGTGCCACTATCCGATACCACCGCACATCATAAAAATGACTGTGGCCGTATAGCGGAAAACAGAGCATTCAAGGGGAGAATTTGACCATGCGTATCGTTTGTATCGGTGGCGGTCCGGCCGGACTGTATTTTGCCCTGTTGATGAAAAAGAACCATCCCGAGCATCACATCCGCGTGGTCGAGCGCAACAAACCCTATGACACATTCGGCTGGGGCGTCGTGTTTTCCGATGCGACGATGGAAGCGATGAAGGTCTGGGATGAAACCAGTGCGGCGGAAATTCAGGACGCGTTCAACCATTGGGACGATATTGAAGTGCTGTTCAAAGGCACACGCCAGCGCACAAGCGGTCATGGTTTTGTCGGTATCGGCCGCAAAAAACTGCTGAATATTCTGCAAAAACGCTGCGAAGATCTGGGCGTTGAGCTGATATTTGAAACCGATGTGGATGCAGATACGCAATATCCCGATGCGGATCTGATTATCGCCTCTGACGGGCTGAATTCTAAAATCCGTCACCGCTATGCCGATATATTCGAGCCGGATATGATCGTGCGGCCAAACCGTTATATCTGGCTTGGCACCAATAAGCTCTTTGACGCCTTTACCTTTGATTTCCGCAAGACGGATCATGGCTGGTTTCAGGCGCATATTTACAAATTCGACGACAAGACCTCGACTTTCATTATCGAGACCACAGAAGAAGCCTATCAGGCGCATGGTCTAGACGAGATGTCACAACAGGATTCCATCTCTTTCTGCGAAAATCTTTTCTCGGAAGTGCTGGAAGGTGCACCGCTGATGACCAATGCGCGGCATTTGCGCGGCTCGGCATGGCTGAATTTCAACCGGCTGATCTGCGGCAAGTGGAGCCATTATAACGGCAATTCCCATGTGGTGCTAATGGGCGATGCTGCCCATACCGCTCATTTTGCCATCGGCTCCGGCACCAAACTGGCGATTGATGATGCGATTGAACTGACCAACCAGTTTAACCTGCACGGTCATGACAAAAGTCATATTCCTGCAGCGCTGGAAACCTATGAGGAAATCCGCCGTGTGGATGTAGCGCGCATTCAGAATGCCGCACGCAATGCGATGGAATGGTTTGAGGTGGTTGGCCGGCGCTATGCGGATCATTTTGAGCCGGAGCAATTCATGTATTCCATGCTGACACGCTCACAGCGTATCAGCCATGAAAACCTGCGTCTGCGCGATAAAAACTGGTTGCAGGGCTATGAAAACTGGTTTGCCAGAAAATCCGGTCTGCCGGTAGAGAGCAACAGCAGTACACGTCATGTGCCACCGATGTTCACGCCCTATCAGCTGCGCGGTGTAACCTTGGCGAACCGTATCGTCATGTCGCCGATGGCGATGTATTCGGCAACCGATGGTCTGATCAATGATTTCCATATGGTGCATCTCGGTTCCCGTGCACTCGGCGGTGCCGGTCTGATCTTTGCGGAAATGACCTGCGTTTCCCCTGATGCGCGTATCACTCCGAATTGTCTGGGACTGTGGAACGAAGAGCAGCGCGACGGCTGGAAGCGTCTCGTCGATTTTGTGCATAAGAACAGCGATGCCAAAGTGGCTATTCAGCTGGGCCATGCAGGGCGCAAAGGCGCTACCAAACCCGCATGGGAGGGCATTGACCAGCCGGTTGATGAAGCAAACGGCTGGCCACTGATTTCGGCCTCGGCTGAGCCTTATCTGGTCAACAGCCAGAAGCCGAAGCCTATGACACGCGAAGATATGGATCGGGTAATTGCTGATTTTGTGCGCGCGACTGAGCTTGCCGCAAGCACCGGCGCAGACTGGCTGGAGCTCCATGCCGCGCATGGTTATCTGCTCTCCAGTTTCCTCTCGCCACTGACCAATCAGCGTGAGGATGAATATGGCGGCAGCCACACCAATCGTGCGCGTTTTCCGCTGGAAGTGTTCAAGGCCATTCGCGCGGTCTGGCCGCAGGATAAGCCGATTTCGGTGCGTCTCTCCTGCCATGACTGGGCGGAAGGCGGCAATACGCCTGATGATGCAGCGATTTTTGCGCAGATGTTTAAAGATGCCGGTGCCGATCTCATCGACTGTTCGTCCGGTCAGGTCGTTAAACATGAAAAACCGGTTTATGGCCGTCTGTTCCAGACCCCGTTTTCAGACAAAATCCGCAATGAGATAGGCATCCCGACAATTGCTGTTGGTGCGATATCGGAAGCCGATCACGCCAATTCGGTAATCTCCGCAGGACGTGCCGATCTTTGCGCTGTGGCCCGCCCGCATCTCGCAGACCCCGCTTGGGTATTGCATGAAGCGGCAAAAATCGGGCTGACCTCCGTGCCTTGGCCGAAGCAATATTACTCCGGCAAAACCCAGTATGAAACCAATCTGGCTCGTGAAGCCGCTGCGGCTGCCGCACTGAAATAACCAGAATGAGACCGGATATGAGCAATAATAAATTCCACGGCAGACATGTTTTAATCACCGGCGCGGGCAGTGGCATCGGTGCGGCAATTGCCCGTGACTTTGCTTTGTCCGGTGCCAATGTCACTTTGTCCGGCAGGCGGCATGAGCCTCTGGCGGCACTGGCCGCTGAACTCGATCAGACTGCGGGACGCAAAACCTGTTTTGTCGCCAGCGGTTTTGACGTGACGAATGCGCAGGCGATCAGCACAGGTTTGCAGGCGGCTCAAGCGGCTTTCGGACCCGTGAGTATTCTCGTCAATAATGCCGGTGAAGCGCCTTCCGCACCCTTTGAAAAAACCAGCCTCGAGATGTGGTCGCAGGTACTTGCGGTTGATCTGACCGGTGTTTTTCAGGTGACGCAGGCTGTGCTGCCGGATCTGAAAACCTATGGCGCAAATGCGCGTATCATCAATATCGCGTCCACGGCAGGGTTGACCGGCTATGCCTATGTCTCGGCCTATTGCGCTGCAAAACATGGTGTAATCGGCCTCACCCGCGCTTTGGCGCTGGAGCTCGCAACAAAAGGCATTACCGTCAATGCCGTTTGTCCGGGTTTTACCGATACACCGATTATCCGTGAAGCCATTGCACAAATCATGCAGAAAACCGGACGCTCTGAAGAAGAAGCGCTGGCACATTTTGTAAAAGCCAATCCGCAAAACCGGCTCATTAAACCGGAGGAAGTGGCACACACAGTCTTATGGCTGGCATCTCCTGATGCCGCCTCAATCAACGGACAGGCAATTGCAATTGCCGGTGGCGAGGTATTGGCAGGATGAGCGAACAAACCATCAGCATGAACAGTCATCTGAAAGCGTTCAAAAACTATCAGGCACAGCATTTTCTGTGGGAGGTGAGTGAAGACGGGCGCGTTGCCACCCTCACGCTCAACCGCCCTGATCGTAAAAACCCGCTGACATTTGAAAGCTATGCGGAGCTGCGTGATCTGTTCCGTGATTTGACCTATGCATCGGATATTCGTGCTGTAGTTGTGACCGGAGCGGGCGGTAATTTCTCTTCCGGCGGCGATGTTTTCGAGATCATCGAGCCTTTGACGAAAATGCCGATGCCGGAACTGCTGGCCTTCACCCGCATGACCGGTGATGTGGTGAAAGCCATGCGCAAATGTCCGCAGCCGGTGATCGCGGCTGTAGACGGTATTTGCGCAGGTGCCGGCGCCATTCTGGCAATGGCCTCAGACTTGCGTCTTGCCACCCATGAGGCGAAAACCGCATTCCTGTTTACCCGTGTCGGTCTTGCCGGTGCGGATATGGGGGCTTGCGGAATCCTGCCCCGCATTATCGGTCAGGGACGTGCGGCGGAGCTGCTTTATACCGGTCGTTTCATGTCGGCCACCGAGGGCAAAGACTGGGGTTTCTACAACCATCTGCATGATGGTGAAAACCTGCTGACAGAGGCACAAAAACTCGCCAAAACTCTCGCTGACGGCCCTTATTTTGCACATGGCATTACCAAAACCATGCTGGCTCAGGAATGGGCAATGGGCATTGACGAAATGATTGAATCGGAAGCGCAGGCGCAAGCCATCTGCATGGCGACACAGGATTTCCGCCGTGCATTTGAAGCCTTTGCCGCCAAACGCCGCCCTGAATTTGAAGGGAACTGAACCATGTCAGATACAGCCTGCCGCGAAGCCCCCGTTCATGAACATCTGGAACTGCCGTTTTTCGAGCAGCAGCAGCGTGATTTTGCTCAAAAGCTCAAGGAATTTGCCGCATCCGGTGTTTTGAAAAACATCGATCATCACGACACCGATGCTGCCTGCCGTAAACTGGTGAAACTGCTTGGGCAAGCAGGACTTCTCGATAGTGTCACCGGTAACAGCGGCAAGACCGAAATCGACTCCCGCTCGGTCTGTCTGGCGCGCGAAACACTGGCATGGCATGACGGGCTGGCGGATTTTGCCTTTGCCATGCAGGGGCTTGGCACCGGCGCGATCGGCCTTGCCGGATCGGATGAGTTAAAACAGCATATTCTGCCAAAAATCTCTTCCGGTGAATGGCTGTCGGCCTTTGCCCTGTCGGAGAAAGAAGCCGGTTCCGATGTCGCCGTCATGCAATGCGCCGCGACACAGGACGGCGATGATTATATTCTCAACGGCGAGAAAACCTGGATTTCCAATGGCGGCATCGCCGATGTTTACACCGTCTTTGCCCGCACAGGTGAGGCTGCGGGCACACGCGGCATCTCGGCCTTTGTGGTCTATGCCACCGATCCGGGCTTTTCCATTGCCGAGCGGCTTGAAGTGATCGCACCGCATCCGCTCGCTACAATCCGTTTTGAGAATTGCCGCATCCCAGCTTCACGGCGTTTGGGTGCAGGCGGCGAAGGTTTTAAAATTGCCATGCGCACGCTGGATATTTTCCGTGCTTCCGTGGCAGCCGCCGCCCTTGGCTTTGCCCGCCGCGCCTTGGATGAGGCTCTCAACCATGCGCGTAAACGGCAGATATTTGGCGCAACACTCAGCGATCTGCAACTGACGCAGGCAGCGCTTGGCGATATGGCGACAGAATTGGAGGCGGCAACCCTGCTGACCTACCGCGCCGCATGGCGCCGCGATGTGCAGAAACTGCCAACCACCCAGCAGGCGGCAATGGCTAAAATGGCGGCAACAGAATCCGCCCAGATGATTATTGACCGCGCTTTGCAGATGTTTGGCGGACGCGGTGTGCAAAGCGGAGCAATTACCGAAAAGCTCTATCGGGAAATCCGTAGCCTGCGTATTTATGAAGGGGCGACAGAGGTTCAGAAACTGATTATCGCCCGCGAATTGCTGAAAACGGTTTAAAGGGCGGATTATGGCTTTTCATACTACAAGACCCTTACGGTTCGGCGATTGTGATCCTTCGGGCATCGCTTATTTTCCGTCTTATCTGAATATTCTGATCGGGGTTCTGGAGGACTTCTTCGCCTCAATCGGCGCTGACTGGAAAAGCCTCAATCATGACCGGCAGATCGCAACACCAACAGTGCGGCTGGATCTGACTTTTGTAAAACCCGGCTTCCATGCCGATCTGCTGGACTTCACACTCAAAGTCACTGCGGTCGGTGGCAGTTCGCTGTCACTCGACCATGAAGTGCGCGCCAATGGCGATCTGTTATGGACGGCGAAACACAAGCTCGTCGCCACTTCAAGCAAAACTCATAAAGCCCGCGCATGGCCCGATGATATCCGCGCCGCGCTTCTCAATCATCTGGAGACAGTTCATGCATAAGATTTTACAGCCGGATAACTGGGTTGCCCCGATCGGCTATTCCAACGGTATCTCGGCACGCGGACGCACCATTTTTATCGGCGGGCAGATCGGCTGGAATGAACAATGCGAATTCGAAACCGATGATTTTGTTGAACAGGTTCACCAGACCCTGAAAAACATCGTCGCCATTCTCGCTGTGGATGGTGCAGGGCCGGAACATATTACCAGCATGACCTGGTATTTCACCGACAAGCAGGAATACAAAGCCAATATGCGCGGCCTTGGTCAGGCCTATCGCGATGTTATCGGCAAGCATTTTCCGGCAATGGCAGCAATGCAAGTTGCAGGATTGATTGAAGATCGTGCCAAGATAGAAATTCAAGCCACAGCTGTTGTGCCCGATTGAATAAGCGCCAGAAAAAGTGACTAAAAATCCGGACAGGACATATGATGCACAACCCTTCTGACACGCAGCAGCCGATCAGTTTTTCATCTGCCGTTACCGGTGTGGTGCAGGATCGTGTATTACATCTCACACTGGCAAACCCTCCGGTGAATGCGATTTCAGCCGCCATCCGCGAAGGATTGATGCAAGCGCTGGATTTGGCAGAGAAGTCTGCCGAGATCCGTGCCCTCACTTTGCGCGGTGAAGGCAAATTCTTTGCCGCCGGTGCGGATATCAAAGAATTTGATCTGCCGCCTAGCGAGCCGACTTTGCCGCAGGTGACAGCACGGATTGAAGCATCCGCTAAGCCGGTGATTGCCGCCATTAATGGTGCTGCCCTTGGCGGCGGTTGCGAGATTATCCTCGCCTGCCATTACCGGCTGGCTGTTGAGAAAGCCAAGTTCGGTCTGCCGGAAGTGAAGCTCGGACTTGTACCGGGTGCGGGCGGAACCCAACGTCTGCCACGACTGACCGGCCTTGATGCTGCAATCGACATGATCGCATCGGGCAAAACCATTTCTGCACAGGACGCGCTGCAGAATGGCCTGATTGATGAAATCGCAACAGCTGAGAACCTGACTGCCGCCGCACAAAAGGCAGCGCAACACCATATGGGCACAGAACCGCGCCGCACGCTGGCTTTGTCAGTTCAGCCTGCAAACACTGAACAGACAACGGCAAAAATTCTTGCCAAAGCGCGCGGGCGTCTCGCCCCTTCCGAGGCGGTGCGTCTGGTATCACTGGCGGCAACATTGCCTGTCCAGCAGGCTTTGGCTGAAGAACGCGCCACATTTCTGCGCCTTCGTGAAAGCGATGAAGCTAAAGCCTTGCGGCATGTGTTTTTCGCCGAACGCGAAGCCGGAAAGCATGATCTGCCTGCCGGTACGGTACCACGGCCGGTTGCTACAATCGGCATTGCCGGCACCGGTATGATGGGCTCGGCAATTGCAGTGGCTGCCCTTGCCGCTGGCTATCAACTTATCGGCTATGAGCCGACACAGGAAGCGGCAGATGCCGGTCTTGCCCGCATCACAGCACTGCTGGACAAGCAGTTTCAGTCCGGCCGCCTCAGTGAACAGGCATTGCAGCAACAGCGTGCCAATTGCATAGTCAGTGCTGATATCAGCGCGCTTGCCGGTGCTGATTTGGTGATTGAAGCAGTGTTTGATGATTTTAATGTTAAATCAGATCTGTTTCGCCGTCTGTCCGGCGTTGTGCGTGACGATGCTATTGTCGCCACCAATACCAGCTATCTCAATCCTGATGAATTAGCACAGCAAATCAGTAATCCGTCGCGGGTTATCGGCATGCATTTCTTCTCACCGGCGCATATTATGCGCCTGCTGGAAGTGGTCAATTGTGCAGAAACAGCGCCCGATGTGCTGGTAACCACGCTTGAACTTGCCAAAAAACTGAACAAGCTGGCTATTGTCTGCGGCGTTTGCGAGGGCTTTATCGGCAACCGGATTTTCTCTGCCTATCGCCGCGAGGCCGAGTTCATACTCGAGCAAGGCGCATGGCCGCATGAGATTGATGCGGCGCTGGAGCATTACGGCTTTCCCATGGGGCTGTTTGCGGTCTGCGATATGGCGGGACTGGAGATTGCCTGGGCAAAGCGCAAGCGTCAGGCGGCAAAGCGCAACCCTGATGAGCCTTACTGTAATATTCCCGACCGTCTTTGCGAGGCAGGCCGTTTCGGGCAAAAGAGCGGTAGAGGCTGGTATATTTATAGTGACGGCAAGCGACAGACCGATCCGGATGTCACCGCGATTATCGAAGCGGCACGGCTTGAAAAAAACATTACGCCGCGCTCCTTCACACCGGATGAAATCATCAACCAGCTTTTAAAGGCAATGGCCAATGAAGGTGAACAACTGTTGCGCGAGGGTATTGCAGCGCGCAGCAGCGATATCGATCTGGTGCTGGTTAACGGTTATGGCTTTCCCGCCAACAAAGGCGGGCCAATGTTTGCTGCACAAAACCATAAGGAACACTAATATGAGCGAAGCCTATATTATCGGCGGTGTGCGCACGCCAATCGGCCGTTATGGCGGTGCACTCTCATCGGTGCGGCCTGATGATATGGCAGCGCATACTATCCGTGAGGCGCTGGCACGTTTCCCGTCTTTGAGCGCAGAGATGATTGATGAAGTGGTGTTCGGCTGCGCCAATCAGGCCGGTGAGGACAGCCGCAATGTCGCACGAATGGCGGTCTTGCTCTCCGGTCTTGGTGAAACTGTACCTGCAACAACGCTCAACCGTCTCTGCGGCTCCGGTCTTGATGCGGTGGGCTATGCGGCGCGTGCAGTTAAACTCGGTGAGGCTGATATTATCATCGCCGGTGGTGTTGAGAACATGTCGCGCGCGCCATTCGTAATGCCCAAAGCCGATGCAGCGTTTCAACGGCAGAATGTGGTCTATGACACGACTATCGGCTGGCGCTTTATCAATCCGCAGCTCGACAAAAATTACGGCAGTGAATCCATGCCGGAAACCGCTGAAAATCTCAGCGCTGATTATAATATCAACCGCGCAGATCAGGATGCATTCGCGCTACTGAGCCAGCAGCGTGCGGCAGCAGCCATGCATAGCGGACGTCTGGCACAGGAAATTGCACCTTACACAATTGCAGGACGCAAAGGCACCAGTACAATTGTTGCTCAGGATGAGCAGCCGCGTGAAACCTCATTGGAAAAACTGGCCGCGCTTGATACGCCGTTTCGCCGTGGCGGCACAATCACCGCAGGCAATGCCTCAAGCGTGAATGACGGTGCCGCAGCGGTTATTATCGCCTCCAAACAGGCGGTTGAGCGCTACGGCCTGACACCGCTGGCACGGATCAGCGGCATGGCAACAGCAGGTGTTGCACCGCGCATTATGGGCATCGGCCCTGTGCCTGCCACACACAAACTGCTGCATCGCCACGGACTTACCATGACCGATATCGGTCTGGTTGAGCTGAATGAGGCTTTTGCCGCACAGGCTCTGGCCTGTATGCGTCAGCTCGGGCTGGATGATGATGCAGCGCATGTCAATCCGAATGGCGGCGCAATTGCGCTTGGTCATCCGCTGGGCATGTCCGGTGCAAGGCTGGCTTTAACTTCTGCCATTGAGTTGCAGACACGAGGTATAAATCACGCTCTGGCGACCATGTGTGTGGGTGTCGGTCAGGGCATCTCCATGCTGCTCAGCCAGCCCTGATAGTTTTATTACAACCTGACTGGTCATTTCCGGCAGCCTGATAATATTCCGAAGTCTGTGTGAGGCAAAATCTGCTGAAATTTCAAAACAGAACTTTTTTGCCACACTCAGGACTTTGTGAAACAAATTGTATATTTTTGCACTTGGCAAAACCGATTGCTCATTTATTGTGCAAATATCTGAAACACTGGCAAGAGGTATGAGATGCGTGTCTATCCATTTCCGTCGGTGCCCGGTGTTCGCGCGGGTGCTCCCAGACTTTAAGTCTTTGGCCCGTGCTACAGGCCAAGGCCTGTCCGCCCTCCCTGAAAGGGCGCTTTTCTAAAACTCTTCTTTTTTTGCCGCAACACTCAGCTGTTGTTTGTTTTGTCTTCGTTTTCAAGCATTGTCCGATGCATCGAAGCAGGATCAGAAATCAATCCGGTGAACTGATTTCCCTGCATAGCCGCTTCGCACTTTTGCTGAAAATGTTTTTAAAGGACCAGAATCCGACTCTGCGCGGTCTGGTATGTTTCATATGACCCGGTTTCGCATAAATTTCCGTGGGCCTGCCTTCCGCAATGTCCTCGGCTACACTTTCGGCCACTGGCGAAGTCAGCCTCTGCGGCTGACACTGATGATAATCGGTATGCTGCTTGCAACGGCCGCAGATGTTTTGACGCCGCTCTATTCCGGACGGCTGGTTGACGCGCTTTCGCTGAGCGGCGACAGCGCATGGTCTGCCGCAGTTGAGGCACTTATCGTTCTGCTGGCGCTTGGCGCACTGGCACTGATTACACGTCAGCTGACCTTCTATGTCATCACCGATTTCACGCTGAAAATCATGAGCGACATGGCGGCCAGTTCGTTCCGTAAATTGCAACGCTTCTCCACCGACTGGCACGCCAATGCCTTTGCCGGATCGACTGTGCGCAAAGTCTCGCGTGCAATGTGGGCAATGGATCTGCTGAATGATACGCTGATTATTGCATTGTTGCCATCGCTGCTGATGCTGGTCGGTTCGGTTGCGCTGCTGGCCTGGTACTGGCCGCTCATGGGTGTACTGGTTGCAATCGGCTCTGTGCTGTTCATTGTCTGCACGATCGTGATTTCGCTCGGTTTTGTCGCGCCTGCGGCAACACTGGCTAATAGCTGGGATACACGCATGGGCGGCGCGCTGGCCGATGCCATTTCGTGCAATGCTGTTGTGAAAGCCTTTGGTGCTGAAAAGCGTGAGGATGCACGACTTGCAAAAGTTGTCACCAAATGGCGCAGCCGTACACGCCGCACATGGCTAATCGGAACTCTGAACGGTTTTATTCAGGGGGCTAATCTGCTGATTATGCGCGGTGTTGTCATTGCTTTTGCGCTTTACTTGTGGAGCCAGGGCAAAGCAACGGCCGGTGATATCACCTTTGTTCTGACAGCATTCTTCATGCTGCAGGGTTATTTGCGTGATGTCGGCATGCATATCCGCAATCTGCAACGATCGGTGAATGATATGGAGGAGCTGGTGCAGATTGAGGCAGAACCTTACGGCATTGCCGACAAGCCGAATGCACCGGCCATTCAGATCAGCAATGGTGAAATCCGCTTTGACAAAGTGACTTTCCATTACGGTAATCATGAAGCAGCACTCTACCGCGATTTCTCGGTGAAGATTGAAGCCGGTGAACGGGTTGGTCTGGTCGGACATTCCGGTTCGGGTAAGACGACTTTCGTCAAGCTGATCCAGCGTCTCTATGATGTCAGCGGCGGTGCCATTAAGATTGACGGGCAGAATATTGCTCATGTCACGCAGGCATCGCTGCGTTCGCAGATCGCCATTGTGCAGCAGGAACCGATCCTGTTTCACCGGACACTGGCCGAGAATATCGCCTATGCCCGCCCCGGCGCGACACAGGCGGAAGTTGAGGAAGCAGCTCGTCTTGCCAGCGCCCATGACTTCATCAGCCGTCTGCCAAAAGGCTATGCGACCCTTGTCGGTGAGCGTGGTGTGAAACTCTCCGGTGGTGAGCGTCAACGTGTGGCGATTGCCCGTGCGTTTCTGGCCAATGCACCGATCCTTATTCTGGATGAGGCAACTTCCAGCCTCGACTCAGAATCGGAAGTGCTGATCCAGCAGGCAATGGAACGGTTGATGATCGGCCGTACAACACTGGTCATTGCACACCGACTTTCAACGGTGCGTGCACTGGACAGATTGCTGGTCTTTGACAAGGGCAAGGTCCTTGAGGAAGGCGATCATGATGCGCTTATCCGCAAACCGGGCGGCATTTACCGCCGGTTGTTTGAACGGCAGGCACTGGAACTGACCAAAGGGCTGGAAGATGTACTTCCTGAATAAGAAAGCGGGGCCTGACGGCCCCGTTTTCATATGCATCATATAGCTATACAGCTCAAATATGCGGCAGACTATTCTTCTGCCCGCGGATCAAAAAATGTTCGCGCTGTATCGACCAGCAATGGCGCGATTTCTTTGCGGACACGATCAACCGACCAGTCAGCCATCGAAACAGAACAGTGAATTGCTGCACGCGCTTTACCGCTGGACGACTTAATCGGTGCCGCGATACCGATTTCATTGAGCAGGATTTCCTCCACAGAGACAGCAAAACCATCCTGTCGCGCCTGTTCAACAAGCTCTGAAATTTCCCCGCGATTAACTGTTGTGCGTGGCGTGTATTCCGTCACCGGCCAGTTTTTTACAGCGTCTTGCCGTGCATCTGCATCCCATGTGGCGAGAATGGCACGGCCACCAGAAGTGTTCAGCGCCGGATGAGTACGCCCGACCAATGTACCTTCAAAATTGGTACGTTGCACCGGAAGACGCACCGAGTAAATAATTGATGTGTCACATATTTCTGCCAGATTGAACGACTGCCCGATTTGCTGCTGCAAGGCGAAAAGACGCGGCATGACCTGCGACGTCAGCGGCTCTGCAATGTAATGGGCATAGGCCATATGCAGCCATTGATTTGATAGCCGGTAACGGCGGCTATGATTATCACGGTTCAGCATGCCTTCCGCATAGAGCGTGGCGAGGATGCGCTGTACGCTGCTTTTCTCAATGCCCGTTATGCGCACAAGATCAGAAATACCCAAAACAGCATTTCCCTCCCCGAAGGCTTTCAACAGGGTCATCGCTTTTATTAGCGAACTGATAATTAAGGGATTTCTTTCGCTTTCACTCAATGGGGCACACTCCAGTCGCAAAAAACTCTTGACGCAGAAGGGAAAACTATGGTTCGATATTAACATGCGATCACAAGTATTGCAATACAATACAAAAGGGGAATGCCAATGAAAAATCAAAAAATCTTTGCCGTGGTTTTCAGCACGCCAAATAAGCCGGTAGCCGATATTTTTTAATTCAGCTTTGGCAGTAAACGGCTGAAGAATATTTCCGGTTTGCACGGTATCGCGTCTGCATCATTCCGCTTTGATGACGCGTAAACCGGCAATCCGTTAACAGGTGAAATCCCGCAGTACCCAGCTGATGCGTTCTGCACTGTCACCTCCGGCCACACCCCTCATATCCTAAAACGATTTTGACGGAGCAAAACTTGCTTGGTTTCATCCTCAAGCGGCTCGGCCTTGCCTTACTGGTTGCGCTGACCGTGTCTTTTATCAGTTTCTGTCTGCTCTATCTGAGCGGTGACCCTGCGACGGCCATCGCCGGAGAAGGCGCCAGTGCGCAGGACATTCAAACAATTCGCGAATTTTACGGCTTTGACCGCCCGATGCTGCTGCAATATGCGGACTGGCTGTGGAATGCCGCACATTTCAATTTCGGCCAGAGCTATTATTTCAAACTTCCGGTTGCAGATCTCATTTCCAGCCGGCTTGGCGTGACAATGCGCCTTGGTCTGACCGCTATCGTATTTGCGCTGCTCGTCGCCGTACCCCTTGGCGTGCTTGCTGCCAAACGTCCCAACTCACTGACCGACAAGCTGGCGCTGTTTATTTCTGTCGCCGGACAAGCAATGCCGAGTTTCTGGTTTGCGCTTGTGCTGATCTCGGTTTTCTCCATTGATCTCGGCTGGCTGCCTGCATCCGGTGCCAAGACATGGCAGCATTTTATTCTGCCAACCATTGTACTCGGCTATTATGCCATGCCTGCAATTATGCGCCTCACCCGCGCCGGTATGCTGGAAGTTTTATCGTCGGACTATATCCGCACTGCCCGTGCCAAAGGCTCATCCGAATGGCGGGTGCTGTTCACCCATGCGCTGCGCAATGCGATTATCCCTGTCGTTTCGCTGTCAGCCGTGCAAATGGGATTCATGCTCGGCGGTTCAATTGTGGTTGAATCTGTCTTTGCTTTGCCGGGTGCCGGACTGCTCGCATGGGAGTCGATCACCCGCAACGATCTGCCGACCGTTCAGGCGCTGATCCTGCTTTTCTCCATGTTTTACATCGTCTTCACACTGCTCGCCGACATTATGAATGCCTGGCTTGATCCCCGCATGAGGACCTCATGACCACATATTCTTCCATACCGACCGCAGAACAAATTCTGGAACCGTCCCCATCTGCCATTCTGCGCCGCCGTATTTTCGGTCATAGCGGCTTCATGATCGGCACGATCATCGTGGCAGTGATTGCACTGGTTGCAATCTTTGCTCCGATGCTTCTCAAATATGATCCCTATACGCAGGATCTGCTAAACCGTATGGTGCCGCCGGAATTCTTAGGCGGTAAATCCGATCACGTTCTGGGAACTGACCAGCTTGGTCGCGATTATCTCGCACGCTTGCTGCACGGTGCACGCGTTTCATTATTTATCGGCCTGTCAGCAGCTCTGATCTCTGGCATTATCGGCACAGCTATGGGCGTTGCAGCCGGTTATTTCGGCGGTCGTGTTGATGCTGTGGTGACATTCCTGATCAATGTACGTCTCGCAATGCCGGTTGTTCTGGTTGCACTGGCCGTTGTTGCCCTGTTTGGCGGATCGCTGACCGTTGTTGCCACCGTTCTCGGCCTGTTATTGTGGGATCGCTATGCGGTGGTCATGCGCGCATCAACCCTGCAGATCGCGCGACGGGAATATGTAGCGGCATCCTATGCCATCGGCACATCCACGCCGCGCATTCTGATCTCCGAAATCCTGCCTAATCTGATGAACAATCTGATTGTCGTGGCTACGCTGGAAATGGCGCATGCCATTTTGCTGGAAGCCGCCTTGTCCTTCTTAGGTCTTGGTGTGCAGCCGCCGACAGCCAGCTGGGGTCTGATGATCTCCGAGGGCAAAGACATGATGCTGTTCGAGCCATGGCTTGTGATGATCCCCGGTGTTGCGCTGTTTGTGCTGGTGCTGGCGATCAATCTCATGGGCGACGGCCTGCGCGACATTACCGCGCCGGGCGGACGGAACTGAGGGGAAAACCAATGACTGCTCCTATTCTTAAAGTTCAGGGCCTGACACTGGACATCCCCACCGCCGCGGGCACCCTTCATGCCGTGCGCAATATCAATCTCGAGGTTAAACCGGGTGAAACGCTATGTATCGTCGGTGAAAGCGGCTCCGGCAAATCGCTGACCTCGCTTGCGGTGATGGGGCTTTTGTCACCGGGTATTCAGCGCAATGCGACCGAAATGAGCTTTGACGGTATTGACCTGCAAAAAGCCACAGCACGGGAAATGCGTGCGCTGCGTGGTAACCGTATGGCGATGATTTTTCAGGAGCCGATGACCAGCCTGAATCCTGCCTATACGATCGGCAGCCAGCTGGCAGAAGCATTGCGCCTGCATAAATCTGTCAGCAAAGCTGAAGCATTGAAACGCGCCGCAGATCTTCTGCGTATGGTCGGGATTACCGCTGCAGAAAGCCGTCTCAATCAATATCCGCATCAGCTTTCCGGTGGTTTGCGTCAGCGTATCATGATTGCAATGGCGCTGATGTGTGAGCCGGAATTGCTGATCGCCGATGAGCCGACAACCGCTCTGGACGTGACTATTCAGGCACAGATTTTACGTCTTCTCAAAGACCTGCAGCAGAAAATGGGCATGGCGATGATCCTGATCACCCATGATCTCGGTGTCGTTGCGCGCATCGCCGACAAAGTTGCTGTTATGTATGCCGGTGAGCTGGTTGAGGCCGGTTCTGTCAGCGAAATCTTCCGCAATCCTGCGCATCCTTATACGCGCGGGCTTCTGGACTGCATTCCGATACCGGGGCGCATTAAACGCGGAGAACGGCTGGGCACAATTCCGGGGATTGTGCCAAATCTGGTTGGTCGTCATACCGGCTGCATCTTCCGCGACCGCTGCCCTGAGGCGATTGAAGCCTGCACCGGAACTATCCCGCAGCGTGATCTCTCCGCTCGTCATACATTACAGTGCGTCCATGCAAACGGCATGCGTCAGCCTGCGGAGGCTTTGCTATGAGCCAGCCAGTTTTACAACTCCATAATGTCTCCAAAATCTATCAGGTACGACAGGGCTTTTTCTCCGGCAAAAAACCACTGGCAGCAGTCAGTGATGTTTCGCTGACGGTAGAGCGCGGCTCGGTTCTTGGCCTTGTCGGTGAATCCGGTTGCGGAAAATCAACGCTGGCCAAAATCCTGCTCGGGCTGGAAAAGCCGACCAGTGGACACGTCGAAATTAACGGCGAAGACATCACCAAGCAAAACCGTTTTGAACTGTCCCGCCGTATTCAGCCGATTTTTCAGGACCCTTATTCCTCACTCAATCCGCGCAAAACCATCCGTCAGATCATTATGGCGCCGCTCGTGGTGCATAGTGTCGGCGATCAGGCATCGCGCGAAAAGAAGGTAAAGGAAATCATGGATGTCGTCGGGCTGCCATCGCGCATGCTCAATGCCTATCCAAACCAGATGTCCGGCGGCCAGCGCCAGCGTGTCGCTATTGCCCGCGCGCTGATTATGAAACCGGAAATTGTTATCTGCGACGAACCGACATCGGCACTCGATGTTTCCGTGCAGAGCCAGATTCTCAATCTGCTGGGTGACCTGCAGCGTGAACTCGGTCTGACCTATCTATTCATCAGCCATAATCTGGCGGTTGTTGAATATCTCGCGACACGGGTTGCGGTCATGTATCTCGGACGCATTGTTGAAGAGCGCGAAACTGAAGACATTTTCCGCAATGCCCGCCACCCTTATTCACGGGCTTTACTGGATTCTGTGCTGACACCGGAACCGGAACTCGGCGTACCGGACACACAGCTCGGCACAGAATATCCCAATCCGATCAATCCGCCTGCAGGTTGTGCCTTCCATCCGCGCTGCCCTGACCGCTTTACCCCCTGCGATCAGTCCCGTCCTGTCTTGCAGGAAAACGGTAGCGGTTGTGTCGCCTGCCACCTTTATACCAATGCCACTGCATTGCCTGCCTGAACTGATTAAGGAACTGAAATGCAAACCAGTCTTTCCCGTACACAAGTTACTCGCAAGAATGTCATCCGCACCAAAGGTGGTGTCGTAGCCGCACAAAACAGCCGTGCAGCACAAATTGGTGCGGCAGTGCTTGCAGCAGGCGGTAATGCGATGGATGCAGCAACCGCCGTTTCTTTCGCCATTGGTGTGCTTGAGCCGTGGATGTCAGGCCCTGCCGGTGGCGGCGCGATGATGGTTTGGGATGCAGCTTCCGGCAAAGCCCATGCCGTGACCTATGCAATGCGTGCACCTGTGGAGCTGAACCCTGCCGATTATCCGCTCTCCGGTGCCGGTAAAAACTCCGATCTTTTCCCGTGGGAAGCCGTGGTCGATGACCGCAACATTATGGGCGCAACTGCCGTTGCGGTACCGGGTGTGGTCGACGGTATCGGTCAGGCACATGCACGCTGGGGCACCATGCCTTGGGCAGAACTGCTGGCTCCGGCAATTAAACTCGCAAAAGAAGGCCTGCCGGTCGATTGGTACGCAGCACTTGTTATCGCAGGCGCAACCCGCGAGCTGGCCAAAGATCCGGATGCCGCAGCGCTGTTTCTGGAAGACGGCCAATGGCCGATGATCAATGGCTGGACGAGCCTGTCCGACAAGCGCGTTGATATGTCTGGTTATGCACCTTCGCTGACCGAACTGGCAGAACAGGGCTATCGCACATTCTATGAAGGCGATCTGGCACAGGCACTGGTCAAAGATGTCCGCGCAAAAGGCGGCTCATTATCAATGCAGGATCTGCGTGATTACCGTGCAACCATTGCCGATCCGCTGAGCTTTAAGCGCGGCGATGCGACTTTCTATGTCACACCGCATCTGACCGCAGGCCCGACCATGAGACAAGCCTTTGAAGCCCTGCCGGAAATCGGCAAAGGTCAGCCGGACGCTGATGCCTATACCGGCTACGCCAAAGCGCTGCGCCATGCCTATCAGCAGCGATTGGAAAATATGGGTGATGACGGCGAAGTGCCAAAAGCACCGGGCTGCACAACCCATTTTTCCGTAGTGGATCGCCACGGAAATATGGTCTCGATGACACAGACTTTGCTGTCATTGTTCGGCTCAAAAGTCGTCTCGCCCTCCACCGGCTTTTTGCTCAATAACGGCATTATGTGGTTTGACCCTGTGCAGGGCAAACCAAATTCCCTGCAACCGGGACGGCAGTGCCTGATGAATGTCTGCCCTGCACTTGGTGAGCAAGGCGAACGCCGCTTCGCCATTGGTGCATCGGGCGGGCGTAAGATTGTCTCGGCCGTTGCCCAGCTTTCCTCTTTCATCGTCGATTCCGGCATGGATATTGAAGGTGCTTTCCATCAGCCGCGTCTCGATATGTCTGCCGCCGATGTCATCATCGCCGATGACAGCTTGCCAGCGGATACAATTGCGAAACTGAATAAAGTCGCCAGAACCGTCACCACCCGCCGCACCGTCTGGCCTTTCGCCTTTGCCTGCCCTGCCGGTGTGATGCGTGAAGGCGATCTGAACTCCGGCTGCACCGAGATTATGTCGCCATGGGGTGATGCGGTCACCGAGGAGAACAGCCATGACTTTGCGTGAGACTGTTATCAGCCGGATCGAAACCTATTTCGACAACGGCACGATGAAATCCGAACTGGCCGCTTTGGTGAGCTATCCGACAGAAAGTCAGGTACCGGAAAGAAAACCGGTGCTGGCAGATTATCTGAACACGGCTATTACGCCGCGTTTGCAGGCCGCAGGATTTGAGATCAAAATCTATGAGAATCCGGTGGCTGAAGGCGGCCCGCTGATGATCGCCCGCCGCATAGAAGACGCCGCCCTGCCGACAGTGCTGATCTATGGCCATGGCGATGTCATTCATGCGCAGACCGAACAATGGCGCGAAGGCCTGTCACCCTTCGTTTTAACGGAAGAAGGTGATCGTTGGTACGGGCGCGGTACAGCCGATAATAAAGTGCAGCATCTGATCAATATTGCTGCACTTGAAGCCCTGATTACCGTGCATGGCAAACTCGGCTTTAACGCCACTATTCTGCTGGAAATGGCTGAGGAAAACGGCTCTCCGGGTTTGCAGGCCTTCTGCGCATCACACAAACAGGAACTCGCTGCCGATGTGCTGATTGCCTCCGACGGCCCACGGCTGCAACCGGACAGAGCCACAGTTTTCATGGGTGCACGCGGCGCAGTCACGGTTGATCTGATTGTTGAAAAACGCGATGGCGCGCATCATTCCGGCAATTGGGGCGGCTTGCTTGCCGATCCGGCGATGCGGCTCGTACAGGCGCTTGCGACAATCACCGATGAACGCGGCCAGATCCGCATTCCGGAATGGCGTCCAACCAGCCTGACCGATAATATCCGCGCGGCACTCCGTGATTTGCCGGTGGATATGGAAACCGGCCCGAGCGTTGATAAAGACTGGGGTGAAGCCAGTCTGACCCCAGCCGAGCGGGTCTATGGCTGGAACAGTTTTGCCATTCTCGCCATGACATCCGGTGTGCCCGAAGCACCGGTCAATGCCATCTCCGGCAAGGCACGGGCAACCTGCCAACTGCGTTATGTTGTCGGTACTGATGCGGACGACATTATACCCGCGCTACGCCGTCATCTCGATCAGCATGGTTATGAGGATGTCAAAATCACCCAACGTGAGGATGATGATTTTACCGCGACCCGTCTCGATCCGGATCATCCTTGGGCACGTTTTGTCGCGCAATCGCTGACAGATACTTCCGGCAACCCGCCGCATATTCTGCCTAATCTCGGCGGCTCGCTGCCCAATGAGTGTTTTTCGGAGACGCTTGGCCTGCCGACCGTCTGGGTGCCGCATTCCTACCGCGCCTGTTCACAGCATGCGCCGGATGAACATGTTCTGAAAAGCACTTGCCGTGATGCCTTGCGCTGCATGGCAGGGATATTTGCCGATATTGCTGAGGGCAAAAGCCCGCAGCCTTCAACCCGATAACAACAAAAAATGCCTGACCTTTTTAACCTTGCGTCGAAGTGGAGCGACACATGAGCTTTCATAAGAATTTTGCAATTCTGGCTACCCTTACCGCCAGCCTGTATCTGGGCGTATCCGGTGCGGCACTGGCCGATAAATCGGACGACACCGTCAATATCGCCTTTGCCAAAGAGCTGGACAACCCGAACACCTATTTCAGTTCAGCCCGCGAAAGCACCATTTTCGGCTATGCCGTCTGGGACACACTGGTTGAACGCGACCCGAAAACCCGCGAATGGGTCGGCAATCTGGCTGAGAGCTTCAAATGGGTTGATGATCTGACCCTTGAATTCAAACTGCGTCAGGGCGTGAAATTCCATAATGGCGATGCTTTCGGTGCTGATGATGTTGTGTTCACGCTGAACCATTTCTCCGATCCGAAAACTCCGGTTGCTATGCCGAACACCGTGGCATGGATCAAAAATGCAGAGAAGGTTGATGACCAGACCGTTCTCGTGCATCTGAAAGCACCATTCCCTGCTGCGCTCGATTTCCTTGAAAGCGCCATTCAGATTTATCCGGCAAAATATTATCAGGAAGTCGGCGATGCAGGCTTTTCCAAACAACCAATCGGCACCGGCCCTTATATGGTGGACAAGATCGAGCCAGGCAGCGGCTATACGCTGAAGGCTTTCCCTGACTATCATGACGGTGGCCCGCGCCAGAAACCACAAATCAAAAATGTGGAAGTCCGCAGCATTCCGGATACCAATACGCAGATCGCGGAAATGATGTCCGGCTCCGTGGATTTCATCTGGCAGGTGCCTGAAGACCTCACACAGAAACTCAAAACCCGCGACAGTTTCAATGTGGTTCAGGGTGAAACATTGCGCTTCGGCTACATTTCGATGGATGTATCCGGCCGTTCCAGTGCCGACACTCCGCTGAAAGATGTGCGCGTGCGTCAGGCAATCAATCATGCGATTGACCGTAAAGCCGTGCGTGATGCTTTCTTCGCGCCTTCCTCGCAGATCATCAATTCCATCTGCAGCCCGTTGCAATTTGGTTGTGAACAGGATGTGACATCCTACAATTTTGACCCTGCCAAGGCCAAAGAACTGCTGAAAGAAGCTGGCTATGAAAACGGCTTTACCACCACGATGTATTTCTATCGTGATAAAGCAGCCACCGAAGCTATGGCGCAGATGCTGGGCAATGTCGGCGTAAAGGTTGATCTGCAGATGCTGAAATATGCAGCACTCGCAGACAAACAGCTCAAAGGCGAAATCCCGATGGGCTTTGTCACATGGGGCTCCGGCTCGGTGGCTGATGCCTCTGCCTCGACATCCAAATTCTTTGACGGCTCCGATATTGATGATGTCAAGAATGCCGACCTGACAGCAACACTCAAGCAGGCAGACACAACCACTGATCCGGAAAAGCGTAAAGAATCTTACAGCAAGGCTCTGCGCCAGATCGCCGATCAGGCCTATTGGGTACCGCTCTGGACCTACACAACCAATTATGTGATGGCGAAAGACCTGAACTTCACTCCTACACCGGATGAGTTCGTGCGTTTCTATGACATGAGCTGGAACTAAGCCTTATGAGGTCGCAGCCTGTGCTGCGACCTCACCGGCACTTTTCGTTTTCCCGCATACAGAAATTACAGAGATCAATAATGTTACTCCAGCCCTCGTCACAACTTCGTCCGAAGATCCGGATCGACAGCGCAGAATTACGTATTGTAGAGCTGAAACTCCTCAACCCGTTTCGCATTTCTACTGGCGTGGCAACCAAAAAAACCTTCCCGCTTCTGATCCTGCGCAGCGGCAATATCGAAGGCTATGCGGAAGGTGTCTGCGATACCCTGCCTGATTATCTGCCGGAAACCACAGTTTCATCCATGATGATGATGCGGGACGTTTTCCTGCCGCAGATTATCGGCAAAGAATTCTCGACACCTTATGAATTAACCCAGATGATGCGGCACTGGCGCGATCACCAGATGGCCAAAGCTTGCGTGGAAATGGCCTATTGGGATTTATGGTCTAAAACCCTCGGTCTGTCGCTGTCCCATGCGCTTGGCGGCACCCGCAAAGATGTTGAAGTCGGTGTATCACTGGGTATCAAGGAAATTCCGGAATCCTTGCTGGATGTTGAACGTCATGTGCAGCAGGGCTATCGCCGCATTAAGCTGAAAGTCATGCCGGGTCATGATCTGAAACTGTTGGAAAAAGTACGCAACCGTTTCCCTGATATTCACCTGACCGTTGATGCCAATTGCGCCTATACGCTGGCTGATCTCGCTTTGCTGCGCCAGTTCGATGATTTTGATCTGGATTATATTGAGCAACCTTTGGCATGGGATGATCTGCAGGATCACGCAAAACTACAATCCATGATGCGTACAGCCATTTGTCTGGACGAATGTATCCGCACACCGGAGCTTTGCCGCAAAGCACTGGCCATTGATGCCGGCCGCGTGATCAATATTAAAGTCGGTCGTGTCGGCGGTCATGCCAATGCACGTCAGATTCACGATATTTGTCAGGCGCATGATGTACCGGTCTGGTGTGGCGGCATGCTGGAATCCGGCATCGGGCGTGCCCATAATATTCATCTCTCGACGCTGGAGCAGTTCAAACGTCCGGGCGATACATCTTCTTCTTCGCGCTATTTCGAGCGGGATATTGTTTGTGAGAAGCTGGAAACCGAAAACGGCATTATGCCAGTTCCGTCAAACGGGGCGGGTATTGGTGTCACTCTGGATTACGATTTCCTTGAGACCGTGACATTATCAAAAGAAGCATTTTAAGAAGACCTGATCCGGAGAAGCAAAAATCGTTTTTACTTCTCCGGTAGGTTGCAAAACGCTGGCATCGCATAGTTGCTCACACACGCAGGAGGCTGTTTTCTGCCTCTTGCATAAAGTTTTGAGCGTGAAATATCCGGCAATTAATTGCCTTGATACAATTATACAACATATTGATTTTTATAGAAGAAGCCCCCTATTTCTGCGTTGGGAACATAAGCGGTTTCGATAAATATCTTCAGGGTCTAGTTCTGGAGATAAAAATGAAAACAAAATTAATTTTACTTAGTTCCGCCGCAGCTCTGCTCACAGGATCGGCAGCATTTGCCGCGGATCCGGTTGTCGCACCGGAACCTGAAGCCGTTGAATATGTCCGTGTTTGTGATGCTTACGGACAAGGCTATTTCTACATTCCGGGTACTGAAACCTGCCTGCGCATTCACGGCTATGTCCGCTATGATCTCACGAGCGGCGACGATGTTTACGGACGCGGTTTTGAAGCTCGTGACGGCAAACTCTTTGCAAAGAACAACAAGCGTGACACTTATGAAGGTCTGGCTCGGTTCGCCCTGAAATTCAGTACCGCTTCTGAGACCGAGCTTGGCACGCTGAAAACCTATGCGGAAGCACGGTTTCAGTGGAAAGACGGTAAGGATGATAAATCTTCCGGCACATTACGCTTCGGCTATATAGAGCTTGGCGGCCTTCGGGTCGGTTTGGATGAGTCCGCTTTTGTTACCTTCCCCGGTTATCTCGGTAATGTCATGAATGATGATGTGATCCTTGCCGGTGGCTACCGTACCGGTTTGATTAGTTATACTGTCACCGGTGAAAATGGTTTGTCAGCCATTCTCTCCGTAGAACAGGGCGGGAATAGCGATATTGATGACGTACCATCTGATTGGGCCGGTGAAAAATGGGGCGCCACAATTCAAGACTATACGCCGCATGTCGTTGGTGGTCTGCGTTATGCACAAGGCTGGGGTTCGCTCACTGCTGTCGCCGCCTATGATGCCCGCAATAAAGAATGGGCAGGAAAAGTCCGCGGCGATCTGAATGTCACCGATCAGTTTTCCGTCTGGGCAATGGGTGGTTATAAGTCCAACAAGGATAATTATATCAATGTTCTGAATGATGATAATCAGGTCATCGGCCAGATTCGCGCCGTCAGCAGCTTCTACGGCACATGGGGCGGAGACTGGGCAGTATGGGGTGGTGCAGCCTATAAGCTGACCCCGCAGGCAGTCCTGAATGCCCAGCTTGCCTATGATGCTTCCAAAACATTCGCCGCATCAGCAAATGTATCATACGAATTGGTGCCCGGATTTGCGATCACACCGGAAGTTTCCTACACCAAATGGAAGGATGAAAAATCCATCCAGAACGGCAAAGATGCGGTTCAGGGCATGATCCGTTTCCAGCGCAGTTTCTGATAAATCTTACAAGCCCTGCAATATATTGCCGGTATATTTCAGCATATTGCAGGGTATTCATAAGAGTGCTTAGATGAACTGCCTTTTATAACGTAGAAGGACTGCGTTATTACAATGACACTCTGACTTCCAGTCATTTCAAGGCAGACGGCGGGCGAAAGCCCGTCGTTTTATTGTGACAGTTTAGCCCTGTGATGGTGCAAAACGGGCAACCAATGCATGACTGTCACCGCTATAGGTCAGGCGTACATAGGTCACCGGCAGTCCGGCATTCCAAGTCTGGCGCTCGATTACCAGACAGGCCGCGCCTGCCGGAATACCAAGAATAGCGGCTACATTCTCATCCGCTGCTACCGCACGGATTGCATGTTGCGCATTACTCCACGGCACATAGGTAACCAGCCACGGACTGGGCGATTGTTTGGAGAAATCCGTCTGCGCAGCATCAGGAACAGCACGCAGATTAATGATACGCTCTTCCAGTGCAAAAACCCGTTTTCCTGCATAATGGCGGCAGGTCAGCTCTATCAGCGGCGTATTGCGCTCGATATCAAGCTTTTTGCCGTCTGCTGCTGTGCTTTTACGATTAATCGATTTTTGCAACTCATAGCGATAAGGCAGACCCAACTGCTCCACCTCATCGCGTATATCGTGAATTTCCAAGATTGCCGCCTGTGATTGCGGCTTGGAAACAAAACTGCCGGAACGGCGTTTCCGCTCAATCATTCCGGCCTTGGCCAGTTGCGTCAGCGCCTTATTCACAGTCATGCGGGAGCAGGAATATTGCTCGGTCAGCTCGTGCTCAAAAGGAATACGATAGCCGGGCTGCCACTCGCCGGAGAGAATGCGGCTCTCAATATCATCCAGAATCCGCTGATGCAGGGATGAAGCCTGTTCACTGTCTCCGGAAGAAATATCCTGCATACTCAGTTTTACCCGCTTTTCGTCAATATTGACTGGCTCAGCTTTCCAGAAGTTCATGTAAAACTTTACGGAAACCGGTCTCTGCCTGTTCATGCAGGTGATGACGGCCGTTTTCAACCTGTTTTACACCGCGCACCCAGACATGCGCCGGTTTGGCGCGGTTGGCAAAGATCATGCCATCCAGCACCATGTCGCCTTTTGCATGGGGGATACGGCTGACATCCAGCGCCACGAAATCTGCTGATGCACCGGTTTTCAGCCCCTGCCCGCGCACACCCATAGCGATATTGCCACCTTCAAGCGCACCATCAAACAGCGCACGACCGGTTGAACCTTCCGCAACCGCCATCACATTACGGGCGCGATGTTGCAGACGCTGCGAATATTCAAGCTGGCGCAATTCATCCCCCAAACCGATCAGCACATTGGAGTCCGAGCCGACACCAAACTTGCCGCCTGCCTGTGTGAAAATACCGGCATTGAACGTACCATCGCCGAGATTGGCCTCAGTCACCGGACAAAGACCGGCGATCGCACCGGCTTTTGCCATGCCTGTTGTCTCGTCATCCGTCATATGGGTGGCGTGGATCAGGCACCAACGATCACTCAGATTGGCATTATCCAGCAGCCACTCAACAGGACGTTTGCCGGACCATGCAATACAATCTTCAACTTCTTTGATCTGCTCTGCCACATGAATATGCACCGGTGTCTCCGGCAGCATTTGTGTGACGATTTTCAGCTCATCCGGCGTCACAGCCCGCAGACTATGCGGAGCAACACCCAAAACCGCGCCGTCCATATTTTTCAGTGCAGTGCCGCAGCCATCCAGAAGTCGCTGATATTGATCTATGCTATTGATAAAACGGCGTTGCCCTTCATTAGGCACAGCACCACCAAAAGTTGAATGCGCATAGAAAACCGGCAACAGTGTGAGGCCGATACCACTTTTATTGGCCGCCGATGCAATACGTTTGCCCATCTCGGCCACATCTGCATAAGGCGCACCGTCACGGTCATGATGCAAATAATGGAACTCACCTACGCGGGTGAAGCCATTTTCCAGCATATCCACATAGAGCCGCAGAGCTACGGCTTCCGCCTGCTCCGGCGACATGGTCAGGGCAAAGCGATACATCACATCGCGCCAGCTCCAGAAACTATCGGCCGAAGGCCCGCGCTTTTCTGCCAGACCCGCCATGCCATATTGGAACGCATGGCTGTGCAGATTGGGCATCCCCGCCATGATAACCTCATAGCGCTCATCGCCGGATTGTGCGTCTGCACCGCTTTCAATCGCCGTGATTGTTCCGGCTTCAACCGTCAGGCGGACATTCTCAGCCCAGCCGCTTTCCAATAAAGCCTGTTGCGCATGGATGACATGTTTTTGCTGAAGCACGGTTCTCTCCTCCTGAAATATCCGGCTAAAAATTTCCTTTGCCATTTTTTAATATGTATATACATTATAGCCGGAGAGGGGAAGCGGGAAAACATTCATGACAAAAGATACGCTGAACGACAAAGGCCATATTTTCACCCATGCGCGTGTTGCGACGCTGATTGAAAATGCAAATGGTCTCGGCCTGATTGAAGATGCGGCACTCGTGGTTGAACAGGGCAGAATCGCCTATGTCGGCCCGCAATCCGAAATGCCTGCACTCTATGCGGATTATCCCGCAACCGACTGCGAAAACCGGTTGATTACCCCCGGTCTGATTGATTGCCACACACATCTGATTCACGCCGGCAACCGCGCCCATGAATTTGAACTGCGCCTCGAAGGCGCCTCCTATGAGGAAGTCGCCAAGGCTGGCGGCGGTATTGTTTCTTCCGTCAAAGCCCTGCGTGCAGCCAGTGAAGATGATCTTGTTCGCGAAAGCCTGCCGCGCCTCGATGCCCTGATTGCTGAGGGCGTAACAAGTGTTGAGGTTAAATCCGGTTACGGTCTCGATACGGAAAATGAAATCAAATCGCTGAAAGCAGCCAGACGTCTGACGCAAGAGCGCGATATCGCAATCCGCACCACTTTCCTCGGCGCCCATGCGCTGCCGCCGGAAATGAACGGCGACAAGTCAGCCTATATTGATGTGATTATCAATGAGATGCTTCCTGCCATCGCAGCAGAAGATCTCGCCGATGCCGTCGATGGTTTCTGTGAAGGGATCGCTTTCCTGCCCGATGAAATCGCCCGTGTTTTTGATGCTGCAAAAGCGCATGACCTACCGGTCAAACTCCATGCAGATCAGCTGTCCAACCTGCATGGTGCCAAATTAGCCGCTTCCTATCATGCGCTGTCCGCCGACCATGTGGAATATACTGACGCGCAAGGCGCACAGGCCATGGCCAAGGCCGGCACAGTCGCAGTGCTGTTGCCCGGCGCCTATTATTTTATCCGCGAGACGCAAAAACCGCCGGTTGAAGCCTTCCGCGCAGCAGGCACAAAAATGGCGCTGGCGACCGATAATAATCCGGGCACATCCCCGCTGACCTCCCTGCTTTTGACCATGAATATGGGTGCAACCCTGTTCCGTCTCACCGTCGATGAATGCATTGCCGGTGTGACCCGCGAGGCCGCCCGTGCGCTCGGCATTCTGGCTGAAACCGGCACAATCGAGACCGGCAAATATGCCGATCTGGCAATCTGGGATGTGCAGCGCCCTGCAGAGCTTGTCTATCGCATCGGCTTTAACCCGCTCTGGAAGCGGGTTTTCCGCGGCAACTAAAATATCCGAATATCTGCGCATGTGATGAATGCGCTTTGAAGAAAGTACCCGCCATGAGCATTATTCTGAAACCAGGTTCTGTATCACTCGCCACACTTGAAGATATTTATCGCAACGGCACAGTTGCTCATCTTGATCCGTCTTACCATGCAGGTATTGCCAAATCCGCCGCGCGCATTGCGGAAATCGCCGCAGGCGATGCGCCGGTCTACGGCATCAATACCGGCTTCGGCAAACTGGCTTCCATCCGCATTGCACCGGAAGATGTGGCAACACTCCAGCGTAATCTGATCCTGTCCCATTGCTGCGGCGTGGGTGCGCCTCTGGCTGAAAATATTGTGCGCCTCATCATGTCGCTCAAGCTGATTTCGCTTGGTCGCGGTGCATCCGGCGTACGTCCTGAAATCATCGCGCTCATCGAAGCCATGCTTGAAAAAGGTGTCATTCCGGTTATTCCGGAAAAAGGTTCCGTCGGTGCGTCCGGCGATCTGGCACCGCTGGCACATATGGCTGCGGCCATGATCGGCGAAGGTGAGGTTTTCTATCAGGGCGCACGGATTTCTGCCGCTGCCGCCCTGAATAAAGCTGGTCTGACACCGGTTGTTCTGGCAGCCAAAGAAGGTCTCGCGCTGATTAACGGCACGCAGACCTCCACCGCGCTTGCACTGGCCGGTCTGTTCCGCGCTCATACAGCCTTGCAGGCAGCGCTGATTACCGGCGCTCTGTCGACCGATGCTGCCATGGGCTCCACCGCACCGTTCCACGCAGACATCCACACGCTGCGCGGCCATAAAGGCCAGATCGATACCGGCGCAGCCCTGCGCAAATTGCTTGAAGGCTCCGTGATCCGTGACAGCCATCTGGAAGGCGATCAGCGCGTGCAGGATCCGTATTGCATCCGCTGCCAGCCACAGGTCGATGGTGCCTGTCTTGATCTGCTGCGACAGGTCGCGGTTACGCTTGAAATTGAAGCCAATGCGGTCACCGATAATCCGCTGGTGCTTTCCGATGACACAGTGGTCTCCGGCGGCAATTTCCATGCCGAGCCGGTGGCTTTTGCAGCCGACCAGATTGCACTGGCAATTTGTGAAATCGGTGCCATTGCCCAGCGTCGTATTGCACTGCTGGTTGACCCTGCTCTCTCCTTCGGTCTGCCTGCGTTTCTGGCGAAAAAGCCGGGACTCAATTCCGGCCTGATGATTGCAGAAGTCACCTCCGCCGCCCTGATGTCGGAAAACAAACAGATGGCGCATCCGGCCTCGGTCGATTCAACACCGACTTCTGCCAATCAGGAAGATCATGTGTCGATGGCCTGCCACGGCGCCCGCCGTTTGTTGCAGATGACCGACAATCTCAATGCTATTATCGGCATTGAAGCCCTGACCGGTGCCCTCGGCGTGGAACTACGCGGCCCTTTGGAAACCAGCCCTGAACTGAAAGCGGCAATCGCTGTGCTGCGTACCAAAGTGCCGACGCTCGAGGTTGACCGTTATATGGCTGATGATCTGGCTGCCGCTGCGGAAATCGTGGCTGACGGCTCGCTGAATGCAGCTATCACGAGCGGTATTCTCCCTGAAGTATTCCCGTCATGATGACTAGTTTTAGAAATACTTCAGTTTTTTTAGCCGCATTGTCCTTACGCAAAACCGGTTCCCACTTTTGCGGGAAATGCTCGAGTCTGGAGGCCTAAATGAGCGCATTTGAAGTTCATCAGGGAACCTCGCCGGTAATTCTCGGCCTGCCCCATACCGGCACAGATGTGCCGGAGGATATCTGGGCGCGCCTCAATGAGAATGGCCGCATTCTTGCCGATACGGACTGGCATATCCACAAGCTCTATGACGGGCTGCTGGATAATGTAACGACAGTGCGCGCCACATTCCACCGCTATTGCATTGATGCCAATCGTGATCCGGCGGGTGTGAGCCTCTATCCGGGGCAGAACACAACGACACTGATACCGGAAACGGATTTTGATGGTCTGGCGATCTGGAAAGACGGTGAGCAACCGGCTGAGGCCGATATTGCCGATCGCATCTGCCGTTTTCACAAGCCCTATCATGAAGCACTGGCGGCAGAAATCGAACGCGTTAAGGCCATTCACGGCGTGGCCATTCTCTATGACTGCCACTCGATCCGCTCGCATATTCCGTTTTTGTTTGAAGGCACATTACCGGATTTCAACATCGGAACGGATAATGGCAAGACCTGCGCACCGGCCATTGAAGCAGCAGTCTTCGGTGTAGCGAAACAGGCTGAAGGTTACACGTCCATCCTCAACGGCCGTTTCAAAGGCGGCTGGACAACGCGCCATTACGGCCAACCGGAAACGGGTGTGCACGCCATTCAGATGGAACTCGCGCAATCGACACATCTGGCAACAGAAGCCGTGCCATTTGCCTATGACGAGGCCAAGGCAGCCAGATTGCGCAGCCATCTCAAAAACATTTTGCAGCAGCTTGAAGCCGCCGCTGCCAATCTCAAATCTAAATAAGGGAACATTCGATGACTAATCCACGCCATAATGAACGTGAAATCCGCCCTGCAACGGGCACGGAAATCACCGCCAAAAGCTGGCTCACTGAAGCGCCGATGCGCATGTTGATGAACAATCTGCATCCTGATGTTGCCGAGCGTCCGCATGAGCTGGTGGTCTATGGCGGTATCGGCCGCGCCGCCCGTACATGGGCAGATTTTGACAAGATTGTTGCCAGCCTGAAAGATCTGGAAGGCGATGAAACACTGCTGGTACAGTCCGGCAAGCCGGTCGGTATTTTCCGCACCCATAAAGATGCGCCGCGCGTTCTGATCGCCAATTCCAATCTGGTGCCGCATTGGGCAAACTGGGATCATTTCAACGAACTGGATAAAAAGGGACTGGCTATGTATGGCCAGATGACCGCCGGTTCGTGGATTTATATCGGTGCGCAAGGCATTGTGCAGGGCACTTATGAAACCTTTGTTGAAGCCGGTCGCCAGCATTTCGGCGGCAATCTCAAAGGCAAATGGATTCTCACCGGAGGCTTAGGCGGTATGGGCGGTGCGCAGCCGCTGGCGGCTGTGATGGCCGGTGCCTGCTGCCTCGCGGTTGAATGCGATGAAACCCGCGCGGATTTCCGCTTGCGTACCCGTTATGTCGATGAAAAAACCCACAGCCTTGATGAAGCGCTGGCACGTATTGATGCATGGACAAAAGCCGGTGAAGCCAAATCCATTGCGCTGATCGGCAATGCGGCAGAGATTTTCCCTGAACTGGTGAAGCGCGGCGTCAAGCCGGATATCGTCACAGACCAGACCTCCGCGCATGATCCGGTCCATGGCTATCTGCCGATCGGCTGGAGTGTTGCTGAATGGCGTGCGAAGCAGGAAAGCGACCCGAAAGGCGTTGCAAAGGCAGCGCGCGCTTCGATGAAAGTTCAGGTCGCCGCGATGGTTGATTTCTGGAATATGGGCATTCCGACCCTCGATTACGGCAATAATATCCGTCAGATGGCGCTGGAAGAAGGTCTGGAAGACGCATTTGCCTTCCCGGGCTTTGTGCCTGCTTATATCCGTCCGTTATTCTGCCGTGGTATCGGTCCGTTCCGTTGGGCAGCACTTTCCGGCGATCCGGAAGATATTTACAAGACCGATGCCAAGGTCAAGGAACTGCTGCCGGATAATAAGCACCTGCATAACTGGCTGGATATGGCGCGTGAGCGCATTGAGTTTCAGGGTCTGCCGGCCCGTATTTGCTGGGTTGGTCTGGGTGACCGCCATCGTCTCGGTCTTGCCTTCAACGAAATGGTCAAGAACGGCGAGCTGAAAGCACCGGTTGTGATCGGCCGTGACCATCTGGATTCCGGCTCCGTGGCTTCGCCAAACCGTGAAACCGAAGCGATGAAAGACGGCTCCGATGCCGTGTCCGACTGGCCGCTGCTCAATGCCCTGCTCAACACCGCATCCGGTGCCACATGGGTATCGCTGCATCACGGTGGCGGCGTTGGCATGGGCTTCAGCCAGCATGCGGGCATGGTGATCTGCGCTGACGGTACTGAAGATGCCGCCCGCCGCCTTGAGCGCGTGCTGTGGAATGACCCTGCCACTGGCGTGATGCGTCATGCCGATGCCGGTTATGACATTGCAGTCGACTGCGCCAAAGAACAGGGCCTGCGCCTGCCGGGTATTCTCGGCAACTAAACACTGAATGAAAGGCAGCCTTTGAGGGGGCTGCCTTTCAAATTTCTAGTTCCGGCTTTGGGAGAGGCCGTATCACACAAGGACAAAAAAGCATTTAAGATCACGGAATCTCCTTCTGCATGAATAACAATAATCAGGGGTAATCATGACAGATACAACAATCGGCAGCAGCGGCGGCTCACGCGGCGGGGCTGCTCTCAAACTCATCTTCTTCAGTTTTATCGGCATCTTCTTTTTCTTTGTACCGGTGACGATCGGCGGCAAATCCACCATTCTGCTCGACCATGCAGCGACCGCTATCGCCACACAATTACGGCCTGCGGCGCTGACTTTTGTCTGCCTGCTGATTGCCTATGGCGCGCTCAGCCCGTTTGTCCGCGGGACATGGAATAAAAACCTGACCGAGACGATTTTCTCCGTTTTGCGTGTGCTGGGTCTGGTGCTCACAATCATGTATCTCGCCGGTGTCGGGCCGGCATTGCTGTTCACGCCGGATATGCTGCCGTTTCTTTTTGACAAGCTGGTGCTCTCCGTCGGCCTGATCGTGCCGATTGGTGCCTTGGCACTGGCATTTCTGATCGGTTACGGATTGCTGGAATTCACCGGCGTGATTGTGCAGCCTGTAATGCGCCCGATCTGGCGCACACCAGGCTGGTCGGCTATTGATGCGGTGGCCTCTTTTGTCGGCAGCTATTCGCTGGCTTTGCTGATTACCGACCGCGTTTACCGCGAGGGCAAATATACCGCGCGTGAAGCTGCAATTGTTGCCACCGGCTTCTCGACTGTTTCAGCAACTTTCATGATTATTGTCGCCAAAACACTTAATCTGATGGATGTATGGAACCTGTATTTTTGGACAACTTTCTTCGTGACTTTCATCGTTTCGGCGATTGTCGCGCGCCTGTGGCCGCTGGCCAAAATGGATCATCCGGCCACCCGCGACACACCGCTGCCGGAGGGTAAATCCCGCATCGCAACCGCGATTGATGCCGGTCTGGAACAGGCAGAGAAAGCGCCTCACATTCTGCCGATGCTGCGTGCGACTTTTCTCGACGGCTTGCGTATGGCTTCGATGATCCTGCCAAGCATTATGGCCGTTGGTCTGCTCGGCCTGCTGGCCTCCAAATATACACCGGTCTTTGATGTGCTGGGTCTCGCGCTCTACCCGTTTACATGGATTGCGCAATTGTCAGAACCAATGCTGGCGGCGAAATCCATGGCGTCAGGTCTGGCTGAAATGTTCCTGCCTGCCATCCTACTGAAAGATGCAGATGTGACGCTGAAATTTGTGGCCGCAGTGGTTTCCGTCTCGCAGGTATTGTTTCTCTCGGCCTCTATCCCTTGTGTGCTTGCAACTTCAATCCCGCTCAAATTCCGTGATCTGATTGTGATCTGGTATATCCGCACGGCACTCAGCATTCTGCTGACAGCGCCTGTGGCGCTCTGGGCGGTTTCCAACGGCTGGTTACAGTAAATGCAGCTTCTCAAAAATCATCAGCACCGCCGGATGCCGTGGAAAAACGGCGGCGGTGTTACCGTTGAAATCGCGGTTTTCCCTGCCGATGCGTCAGTCGATAATTTCGACTGGCGTATCAGCACGGCAACTGTGGCCAGTGACGGGCCGTTTTCGGTTTTTACCGGCATCGACCGCACTCTGTCCGTACTGGAAGGCGACGGGATTATCCTGTCTGTTGAAGGGCTGGACGATCAGGAACTGAAGGGCGAGACGCCGCCGTTTTCCTTCCCTGCCGACAGTCCAACCAGTGCGAAATTGCTCGGTTCTGCCATCACCGATCTGAATGTGATGACACGACGCGGACGCTTTACGCATCAAGTCAGTCGTCATCAGATTTCAGCTGAGACAGCTGTGTCCCTTTCTGGCGCAACCGTGCTGGTCTTTTGCAGCAGCGGTGCAGTTAAGGCCGGTGAGATACAGCTTGAAGTCAATGATTGTCTGCGGTGTGAGCAATGCAGCAATGCAGAGCTTCAGCTTTCCGGCAGCGGCACAGTCTTTGTGATTGCGCTTAATCCAGCCTGATCAGCCAGCCATGTTTTGCAAGTCGCAATCATGGTGCTCACAGGCTGATCGCAGGACAGCATCAGTGTCGCCGGTTCGCCTTGCGGGTTTTCAAAACTGGCCAGCTGTGAAATGAGTAAAGATGCGGGCATGAAGTGCCCGTGTCTCGCCTGCAAACGCGCAGCAATCATGGCGGGATCACAAGTCAGACAGATGAAATATAAAGGCTCGCCGGTCTGCTCACGCAGCAAATCCCGATAGGACTTTTTCAACGCTGAGCAACTCGCCACCGCACCGTTAGACAGTGCTAAAATCTGCTCGGAAATCGCCTGAAGCCAAGGCAGGCGGTCAGCATCATCCAACGGCTCACCCGCCTGCATTTTCGCTATATTTTCAGTCGGGTGCAGATCATCGCCTTCAATCAAAACCAGTGCCAATGTCTGCGCCAGAGCACCGGCCAGAGTAGACTTGCCGGAACCGGAAACGCCCATCACAATAATACGCACCGGTTCCTGCTTTCTCATTCATTGTTCCGTTATTTACGGCAGGAAATCATTGGTAAAATAGGCGGAGAAATCCGGTTTTTCCTGCACAACAGCACCTTCTTTATCATAGAGAATCTGCGCTTTAAATAAAAACTCACCCATCGCATTCATGGTTTCAGGGCGCATTTTGCCGATTGTACCATCACTGTCGCGCAGGAAATGTCCGTCATTGAGAGCCTTCAGCGAGGCGCGGATCAGCTTGTCATCGGTCAGCACATCCTGATTACCGCGAATGAGAATATCCGCCGCTTCATCCGGATGATCGGCAGCAAAAGCATAGCCGCGTTGTGTGGCACTCAGGAAGGCTTTTGCCGCATCAGAATTTTCACTGAGATATTTGCCTGATGAGACCAGCAATGTCGTATGCTGATCCGGCACACCATAATCAGAATAGCGGAATGCCCGCTGTTTCACACCTTCAAGCTCGTTTTTCACGCCTTCCCATGTCACGATTTCCAGTGTGAAATCCACAGCGCCATTGGCCAGCGCCTCATAGGCCGAGGTGCCGAGTGTCACAATTTCAAACTCACCTTTACCACCATCAGCGCGGATCATACTGGCAATCATCCTGCGCTCCCAGTTGGAACCAAAACCGGCATAGGTTTTGCCATCCAGATCTTTCGGAGACTGAATATCTGCCCTGTCATCCATAAAGACCAGTCGGCCGGTTTCATGCTGCACAACTGCATAGGTTCCGACAAGATCAGCACCAGCAGTGCGCTGCGCGAAAAGACCGGTAGAACCGACAATACCGAAATCCGCCGCGCCACTGGCGACCAGCACACCCGCTGATGTATCGGAATAAGGCAGGATCGTTACATCCAGACCAGCTTCTTTATAAAAACCCTGATCGCGGGCAATGAACATGCCGATATGATTGGTGTTCACTGTCCAGTCGAGGGCGACAGTCACTTTCGCCGGATCTTTGGCGAAAGATGTGACCGGCAGCAGGCTCATAGCACCGGACAGAGCCAATGCGGATAACAGGCGGCGGCGATTGAGAATTGCCATGATTATTTCCTTACACATTCAGGAGGAGATCTAGAATTTCGGCTTCCAGCGCGACAGCTTTTTCCAATGCGGTTTTGTGCATAGAGTCCCGTCTCGGACGCGGCAGATCGACAGTCACCTCATGCACAACCCTGCTCGGGCGTGCCGACAACACATAAATCCGGTCTGAGAGATAAACGGCTTCACGCACATCATGGGTAATCAGCAGTGCCGTCCAGCGATGACTCTGCCACATGCTCTCCAGCCAGTGCTGCATCGAAGCGCGGGTCAGAGCATCCAGCGCACCGAAAGGCTCGTCCAGCAGCAGCATTTTCCGTTGCTGGACAACTGTCCGCAGCAAGGCTGCCCGCTGGCGCATACCGCCTGACAACTCCGCCGGATAGGCCTGCTCAAAACCGGCAAGGCCAAATTCCTCAAACAATGGCTCAGCTAATTGGCGGGCATCCTTGCGGCTCATGCCCTGCACTTCCAGCCCCAGCGTGGCATTATCTATCATCCGCCGCCACGGCATCAGCGCATCGCGCTGCGGCATGAAAGCGAAAGCATCCCTTGCCTGTGCCAATGGTGCGCCATCAAACATGATGCGCCCTTGCGAAAGCTGTTCCGCACCGGTCAGCAGATTGAAAATCGTCGATTTTCCGGCACCGGACGGCCCCAAAACCGAGACAAACTCGCCTTCCGCCACATGAAGGGAAATATTGCGCAGAACTTCCAATGCGCCAAAGGACTTGGCGACAGATTGCAATTGCAGACGTGTCATTGCCCTGCCCCCCGTTCTGTTTTCAGCCACGGGGCGACCCATTTCTGCACCAGCAAAGTCAGACCAAACAGGCTCAAAGTCAGCGTAGCGCTGATAAACACTGCAGCCAGCACCAGATCAGGCCGGAAGTTATTTTTGGCATTGAGAATATAGATGCCCAGCCCTTTCAGCGCGCCCGCATATTCAGCAAATATCGCACCGACAACCGCATAGGTAATTGAGATGCGTAAGCCGGCGAAGAAGTAAGGCAAAGCCGAAGGAATACGCGCTAGGCGGAAAATCGTCCATCTGCCTGCGCCCATTGAGGCCAGCAAATGCTCAATTTCTTTATCCGTCGCAGCATAGCCCTGCACCAGTGCCACAAGCATCGGGAAAAATGTGACCAGAGAGACCAGCAGAATTTTCGGCAGCAAACCAAAGCCAAACCACAGCACAATCAAAGGCGCAATGGCGATCAGCGGCAGGGTCTGGCTAATGATGAAAACCGGAAACAGCGCGCGCCGCAACAGAATATACCGGTCAATCAGTACGGAGAGCAGGCAGGCAGTGATGACCGAGCAGCTGAAGCCGATCAGCGTTGCACGGATTGTCGGCAGCGTATTGTCCCACAAAGCCTGACGATGCAGAAACATCTGCTGAAGAATCCGGCTTGGTGCAGGCAAGACGGAAGGTGCGATGTCTGACAGCGCGACATAGCTTTCCCAAAACAGAAAAACCGCACTGACCGACAAGATGGCAGGCAGAAATATAGCGATATAATCAGACGATTTGCGTGCAGATTGCGGGCAATCTGCAGCGGCAGCTTGATAAACAGACATGATAAAATTCCGGTGACAAGAATACGGGTAAAACTTGCAGCGAAATTCTT
Organism: Pseudochrobactrum sp. XF203; assembly: GCF_020341615.1. Classification (NCBI taxonomy): domain Bacteria; kingdom Pseudomonadati; phylum Pseudomonadota; class Alphaproteobacteria; order Hyphomicrobiales; family Brucellaceae; genus Pseudochrobactrum; species Pseudochrobactrum sp. XF203. The sequence goes on from NZ_CP084393.1 coordinate 38,597, forward strand.
CAGGTCAGCCGGAAATAGCCCGCCGGAATTACCGTGACAGTATTAAGGGAAATTTGTGCGCCAGAAAACATGGTCCGCCTCGCTCCGCTAGTATTACCCAGATCAGCTTTAGAGTCCGCCAGTTTGACACTAGCATCTCAGCCCCGGCACTACGGAGCCCCCCTGTGGATGCGCGAGATTAAGCACATATTGCAGTCGTTTGAAAGGGTATAAATAAAAACGGCGCATATGATTGCTCACATGCGCCGTTTCATTCCAATTTTCAGAAGAAATTATTTCTTCACTTCAGCAGCCACTGTATCCAGTGCCTTGGCAAAAGCGCCAACCATTTCATCAACCTGCTTTTCATTGATAATCAGCGGCGGGCAAAATGCAACAGTGTCCAGCATATTGCGGCAGATAACGCCGTTGTTCAGCAGCGCATTATTTGCCATCAGGCCGAGATTACCGGCTTTTTCAAGCGGTTCTTTGGTCTGCTTGTCAGCAACAAGTTCAACCGCTGCGATCAGGCCTTTACCGCGTACTTCACCCACAAGCGGATGATCGGCAAGTTCGCGCAGACGCTTCTGCATATGCGCGCCGACTTCACGGGCATTAGCAACCAGATTATTTTCTTCAATAATCTTGATATTTTCATTGGCAACAGCTGCAGCAACCGGATGCGCACCACCGGTATAACCATGACCGAAAGTACCGATACGATTGCTCTCGTCAGCCAGCGGTGCAAAGACTTTTTCATTCACTACAAGTGCCGAGATCGGCAGATAAGAGGATGAAAGCTGCTTGGAGAAGACCATAATATCCGGCTGCATTTTGAAGGTCTCGGAACCGAACATATTACCGGTACGGCCGAAACCGCAGATCACTTCATCCGCAATCAGCAGAATGTCATATTTCTTCAGAACAGCCTGAATTTTACCCCAATAGCTGTCCGGCGGTACCACAACACCACCGGCACCCATGATCGGCTCGCCGATGAATGCAGCAATGGTTTCAGGGCCTTCTGCCAGAATCATTGCTTCCAGATCAGCAGCCATACGGTCGGTGAACTGTTCTTCCGTTTCACCCGGCAGCGCCTCGCGCCAGTAATGCGGGCAGGATGTGTGCAGAATATTGGCAATCGGCAGATCGAAAGACATCTGGTTTGCAGGCAGGCCGGTGAGGCTTGCAGCAGCAATGGTCACACCATGGTAACCGCGCTTGCGGCTGATGATCTTTTTGCGCTGCGGCTGGCCGAGTGCATTGGAACGGTACCACAGCATTTTAATCGCGGTATCATTGGCCTCGGAGCCGGAATTGGTGAAAAACGCCTTGCTCATCGGCACCGGCGCCATGGTCACCAGCTTCTCCGCCAGATCAATCACAGGGCCGTGGGATTTATGGCCGAAATTGTGATAATAAGGCAGTTTCTGCATCTGTTTGGTGGCAGCATCCACGAGACGCTGTTCCGAGAAGCCTACGCCCACGCTCCACAGACCGGCCAGACCTTCAATATAGCGCTTGCCGTTATTGTCCTCGACATAGATCCCGTCACCTTTTTCAAGGATCATCGGTCCGATTTCCTGATGACGACGCGCATTCGTATAGGAATGAAGGTGATACTGAATATCACGCGCTTCAGGTGAATTCGGCTGCTTATCCATAGTTCCCTACCTGGTTTATTTCAGAACGGTTTTTGTTTTCCGAACCGGAAACCGTTCATCGCTTTGCTCGGCGCAGTTCTAAGCTAAAACCGGTTCCGCTTTTGGCTTAAAACTGCTCTGAAATTTCTCCGCTGAAGCGATGATCTGAAATAAAATCCCGCCTCCCATTTGATGCATCATGTTTTTTATATAATAGTTTGTCAAGCATATCGCAGAGCCCAATTTATTGTTGCGACAGGCTTGATAAACAGCGTAATCAATAACATTGCCGTGATTTTATTCATGGTTATGATGAGTCATTTTATTCGAAACATTTCCGGCAAAAACAGGGCCGGATATGAAGTGAGATCATAAAAACAGAACAGTTCGCTCACTGCGGGGGACATATCTTGCATGAATGGCATTTCAGAACTTCAGACGCTAGAACACCATAATCTCGGCGAAATCGTCTATCGCAAACTCTCTCAGGCGCTGATGCGCGGACAATTCGCGCCGGACACAAGGCTGACAATCCGTGAATTGGCGGCATCACTGGGTACCAGTGTCACGCCAGTGCGCGATGCATTGCTGCGGCTCATTCAGGATGAAGCGCTGATTCAGAAAACACCGCGGGATATTCGCGTACCGGTGCTGGATCAGAAAAAATATGAAGAAATCCGCGCCATCCGTGTGCGTCTTGAAGGACTTGCCGCCAGACAGGCAGCTCAACAGGCCAGTAAAAAAGACATAGCCCGCCTCTGGAAACTGGTCGAAGATAATGACAAGGCTATGAAAAAGCAGCTCTGGGGCGATGCCTTGGCGATGAACCATATTTTTCATTCGGCCTTGGTGGAAGTAGCCGACATGCCGGTGCTCAATTCCATCATCAACCGGCTATGGCTGCAAATGGGACCACTAATTGCCGATGCCTATAAACATGGCGGGCGGGCAATGATTGATGACCATTATAAAATCGTGGAAGCGATTGAAAATCGTGATGCGGATGCTGCGGAAGCAGCAATCGCTCATGATATTCTGACAGCCAGCGATCTGATTATCAGCCGCATCCGCTTGCACAGTCCGGACAGCTGATCCACAATCTTTTTCAGGCTGAACGGTTTGCCCTGACAAAATCCTGACAATTCATTTGCCCGTTATGCACAGTCAGCGGATTTATCATTACAAATCGTTAAGCTTGGTAAAAAAACAGTTTTCTTGCTTTTTTTCATCGCCAAGCTGTGACAAGACTGCAACCACGGCATGACAGCCGGTGTTTGCCAGGAGTATGTTTTATCTCTCCGGTGTCTTGATTTTATCGCATTGTTGCGCACATCCGGTGAGAATACCGGGCGGGTGCGGCAATGCTCCGGCTGTTATTTATATTTCAGGGATATTGCCATTTCATGACTGTGCTGTTTTTGCGTCTGGCAACGTTGAGCATAACGCTTCCGGCTCTCGCGTCCTGTGTCGCTGTCGGCCCCGACTATCAGACTCCGTCCACTTTATTGCCCGCTTCCTGGAGCGGACAAAAATCTGCACCGGCCAAACCGGCGCAGCTTGCACAATGGTGGAAACGTTTCAATGATCCGGTGCTGGACAATCTGATCGGGCAGGCAGTTCAAGGTAATAATGATGTTGCACTGGCAAAAGCCAAAATCCGCGAAGCCCGTGCCTCCTATCAGCAGGCAGGCGGTGCGTTATATCCTGTGCTTGACGGCTCAGGCAGCGCAAAGCGTTCCAAGAGCGGCGACAGCGGTGAAAGTACCGGTCTCACTGCCGGTCTGAATACCAGCTGGGAGCTTGATCTTTTCGGCGCCAATCTCCGCTCTGTGGAAGCCGCGCGCTATGGTCTGGATGCCGAGCAGGAAAATATGCATGCGGTTCTGGTGACCATGATCGGTGATATTGCCAGCAATTATGCGGAGTTGCGCGGCTTGCAGGCACGCATTGCATTGACAGAACGCACCATAAAATCTCAGCGTAAAACCGCTGAACTGACCCGTGCACGGTTTAATGCCGGTGATATTTCCGAAGTCGATCTGGCCAATGCAGAAGGACAAACCAGCAGTACGGAAGCGCAAATTCCGGAACTGAAAACCGCCTATGCCAAGAGCCTGCATCGCCTGTCGGTATTGACCGGACAAGCGCCGACGGCACTGACCGCTATGCTTGAAAAAACGAAGCCTGTTCCTGCGGTTCCGGCAATCGTGACGGCCGGTATCCCCGCCGATCTGTTGCTGAACCGCCCTGATTTGCGGGTTGCAGAGCGCAATTATGCACGCTCCACCGCAGTCATCGGCCAGAGACAGGCAGCTCTCTATCCGAGTGTCAGCCTCACCGGTAATATCAGTACTGCGGGAGCGCGGATCGGCGATCTTGGAAAAGGCTCCACAATCAGCTGGGGTTTTGGCCCGAGCCTGACCGTTCCGCTGTTTAAAGGCGGCCAGCTCAATGCCGCAGTCGATGCTGCGAAAGCCAGCCGCGATCAGGCCTTTATCAGCTATCGCAAGGCAATTCTGACCGCTTTGGAAGAAGTTGAGAATGCCAGCGTGTCGCTTAATCAGCGGCGTATTCAATATGCCAAGACACAAAAAGCTGTGCAGTCTTACCGGCGGGCAACGGAGCTTTCCCGTGCGCTCTATGAGAGCGGATCAACAAGTTTCCTTGATCTTCTGACATCCGAACGTTCACTCTATTCGAATGAAGGCAGCCTGATTCAACTCAGGGTCAGCCTGTTGCAGGATTATATCAACCTGCAAAAGGCACTGGGTGGCGGCTGGGACGGTACCATTATAACAGACAAAGCTGAAATTCAGGACGGCTATACAGGGCCGCATCTGGTAACCCAAAAAAGAATACCCTGAAATGAAGTTTCAGGCTGATGAGGTATAGATGAACGGTAGTTCCAAAAAGAAACGCGGTTTTGCTAAAAAATGGCTCTTCTGGTTGATTGCAATCGCAGGACTGGCTGCTGTTCTCTATTACTTCACTGCGGATTATTTCAAAACTGAAACCCCGCAGATCATGACTTATACAGTGCGCAAGGGTGATATTGAAACCACAGTCCTTGCCACCGGCATTCTCAAACCTGCACGACTGGTAGCTGTGGGAGCACAGGCTTCCGGCCGTGTGCTGAGCCTCAATGTTAAAGCCGGACAGCTGGTGAAAAAAGACGATCTGATTGCCCAGATTGACGCCACCACCCAGCAGAATGATCTGCGGAAGGCGAAAGCGGAAGAAGTTCGCAATCAGGCAGACCGTGAAGATAAAATTGCCCAGCTGGAACTGGCCAAACAGGATCTGACCCGTCAGCAGCAGATGGTATCGCGCAATGCCATTTCGCGCGCCGATTATGACAAGGCCGTTAAAGCCGTTAAATCCGCCGAAGCGCAGATCGCATTGAGCGATGCCCAGATCGTGGTGTCAAAAATCGCTGTTGAAACGGCTGAAGCCAATCTCGGCTATACGCAAATCCGTGCGCCGATTGACGGCACAATTCTGGCCACTGTTGTACAGGAAGGCCAGACGGTGAACGCTGTGCAATCGGCACCGACCATTGCCATTATCGGCCAGCTCGACACCATGACTGTTGAAGCCGATATTTCTGAAGCCGATGTGGTGAATGTCAAAGAAGGGCAGGATCTTTATTTCACAATCCCTGGCCAGAGTAACAAGCGTTACACAGCCAAATTGCAGATTCTGGAACCCGCGCCGCAATCCATCGTCAGCGATAAGAGTTTTGGCGGCACCAGTGCGGCGAGCAGCAGCACCAGCACAGCCTCAGCCATTTACTACAAGGGTATTTTTGACATTGCCAATCCTGACGGCGTGCTGAAAACCTATATGACTGCTGAAATTCATATCATTTTGGGTCAAGCTGATAATGTTTTGCTGATCCCTTCCACCGCGCTCTCTGAGCCTGATGAAAAAGGTAAAGTCACGGTGCGGGTGATGGAGCAGAACGGGACTATCAGCGAAAAACCGGTCGAAACCGGCCTGAATGACAAGGTTCTGGTTGAGATTGTCTCCGGCCTGAAAGAAGGCGAGAAAATCGTCACCGGCGACAGCGCCGGCGGACCGGCAGTTCCGCGCAGCCGCCGCGGCCGTTCCATAAGGTTCTGATGATGGATAAGCCGCTGATTACCCTCGAGCATCTTTATCGTCATTACCCTTCGGGCGATGGTTTCACCACTGTGCTGAAAGATGTCAATCTGACGATCGGCCATGGTGAAATGGTGGCGATTGTCGGTGCTTCCGGCTCCGGCAAATCCACTCTGATGAATATTCTGGGCTGTCTCGACAGACCTTCCGAGGGCAAATATTTCATCTCGGGACGGGAAACCTCCGATCTTGATGCCGATGAACTCGCCCAGTTGCGGCGCGAGCATTTCGGTTTCATTTTTCAGCGCTATCATCTGCTCAATGAGCTGAGTGCTGTCGGCAATGTTGAAATCCCCGCAATTTATGCCGGTCAAAACCGCGAAGACCGGCAGGAGCAGGCCATTCACATACTCGACCGGCTTGGTATGGGAGACCGGACTCATCACCGACCCGGCCAGCTTTCCGGCGGTCAGCAGCAACGTGTTTCTATTGCCCGTGCACTGATTAATAATGCCGATGTTATTCTGGCCGATGAGCCAACCGGTGCTCTGGACAGCCATAGCGGTGAGGAAGTTCTCAAAATCCTTGAAGAGCTGCACCGCGAAGGCAAAACGATCATCATCGTGACCCATGACCGCAATGTCGCCGAGCGGGCGCAACGGATCATTGAGATCAGCGACGGGGAAATCATCTCCGACACGACCCGCGACGAGAAGGCTGCAACTGCGCAGGCACCTGAGAGCGACATTGCCGCCACAACGGGGACAGGCAAAGGCGGGCACTCATCACTGGGCACACTAGCTGATCGTTTCGGCGAAGCTTTTCTGATGGCGCTGCGCTCGATGAATGCGCACCGGCTGCGCACTTTTCTGACAATGCTCGGTATTATTATCGGCATTGCTTCGGTTGTCTGTGTTGTGGCACTCGGCAAAGGCTCACAAAAGCAGGTGCTCGACCAGATCAGCAGTCTCGGTACCAATACGCTGGAGATTTTCCCCGGACGCGGCTTTGGCGACCGTATGTCTGCCCGCATCACCACTTTGACGATTGATGATGCCAATCAGCTTGCCAAACAACCCTATATTATGGCCGCAACGCCTACGGTTTCCACACCGGCCACAGCGCGTTTTGGCGGCGTGGAAGCAAATGCCCTGATTAACGGCGTCAGCGACCAGTATTTTGTCACCCGCGGCAGTAAGATTGCTGAAGGACGCTTTTTTGACGAGCAAAGCGTTCAGGATATCGCGCTGGATGCGGTGATTGACGAGAATACGCGCAAAACCCTGTTCACGAATTTCCACGGCAGTCCGGTCGGCCAGATTATCATTCTCAAAAATGTGCCGGTCAGAATTGTCGGCATCATGCAGCCGGAACAAGGCGGGTTCGGCTCCAGTGAAAACCTGTCCATCTATCTGCCCTATACCACAGTGCAGACCCGTATGACCGGTTCACGCGTTTTGCGCAGCCTCACATTGCGCATCAGCGATGACACATCTCCTGAACTGGCAGAAAAAGCCGTTACAGCTTTTCTGATCCAGCGGCATGGTGAGCAGGATTTCACCATCCTGAACACTGATGATATCCGCAAAACCATCACCAGCACAACGCAGGCACTCACCCTGCTGGTCTCAGCCATTGCGCTGATTTCGCTGCTGGTCGGCGGTATCGGCGTGATGAATATTATGCTGGTTTCCGTGTCAGAGCGGATCAATGAAATCGGTGTGCGGATGGCTGTCGGCGCAAGGCGCAGCGATATATTGCAGCAATTTCTGATCGAAGCCGTGCTTGTCTGTCTGATCGGCGGCTTTCTCGGTATTATGGTGGCAATGGGCTTCGGCTGGCTGTTCAGACAATTCAATACACCATTTGAACTGATCTATTCACCATTCTCAATCATCGCCGCATTTATCTGCTCAAGCCTGATCGGGATTTGTTTCGGCTTCCTGCCCGCGCGCAATGCCTCCAAGCTTGACCCTGTGGCAGCTCTTGCCCGCGACTGATTATGTTAGATGTTGCAATCAGTGTTTGGATATATTCTTAACGCTGCTTTGATACCACATATAGTAACCGAATGCTGATCCCGCTATAATCATAATATGATTGATCTCATTATCAGACCTTACCAATCCAGTGACTTTGCCGCATGTCTGGCAGTATTCACCAGCAATGTGCCACTCTATTTTGCACCAGAAGAATATGCAGATTTTTGTCAACATTTGGAGTGCGTCAATCATGCAGACAAGCCCTATCTGGTGCTGACGCACAAAGATTCCATCATTGCCTGCGGCGGTCTAGTGATTGAGACAACAAAACGTCAGACCGGATTATCCTGGGGTATGGTAGACAGAAATTTTCATGGGCAGGGATTAGGAACCAGCCTAACAGAGGCAAGACTGGCTCTGGCGCGGGTTACACCGAATATTGATGAGGTAGTATTAGAGACTAGTCAACATACCCGCAGATTTTATGAGGGTTTTGGTTTCACAACTGTAAAAGTAATCCCGAACGGCTTTGCAGACGGTCTAGACCGCTGGGAAATGAAACTGCGTTTGTATAAATAACAAGGGCAAGGCTTTGCGTATCGCCCCTGCCCCACACGTGCAAGCGTAAATCATTACACTAACAATTTTAATTAAAATACAATTTAAACAAACTATATAAATTATAAATAATTTTAAAATTATATTGTCTTATAAAAACGTTTATACTTTAATAATTTTCGTTTTACATAAGAAAGAATAATATTAGTTCTAGTTGTATTTTTACTACATCATTTTGATTGAATTTAAATATACTGATTACTCATGCTTTAATAAGGAGTCATTGCGTGAAAAATAAATTTTTACTTTTAACTGTTGCGTTTTTTATTTCAAATATCAATATTTCTCATGCGGCTGATGTCGTTTACAATAGCCCTGAAGCACCTGCCTATGATGAATCCTCAATCTGGGGTGGTGCCTATATCGGCGGTCAGGTCGGGTATAATTGGGCGAAGACAAAGCTATACGGCTATAATAGCGATCTGTCTGCAAACTCAAACGGCTTTATGGGCGGTCTTTATGCCGGTTATAACTGGGAGTTTTCAAACGCTTATTTATTCGGCCTTGAAGGCGACATTAATTATTCTGATTTGAGCAAAGATAGCGATATTCTCATCGGTACACGTAATTATGTCTGGAACAGTCGCGTTGAATGGGAAGGCGCGCTCCGCGCCCGTTTTGGTATCAATTATGAACGCTGGCTGCCTTATGTCGCCGGTGGTGTGGCTTTTGCAGGTATTAAACATAATCTGACAACCGGAAACACCGATCTCGGTACAACATCCAATACCAATGTCGGCTTCACACTCGGTGCGGGTGTTGATTACGCCCTGACCAATAATCTGTTGCTGCGTGCGGAATATCGCTACAGCGACTATGGCAAAAAAGGCATCGACGATAATGATCTGGTGGAGGCAAAACTCACCACCAACAATATACGGCTGGGTATAGCCTATAAATTCTAAGACCTCAGCTCTCAAAACAGCATCTCCGGAATACTCAATCAATATTCCGGAGCTTTATTATTCTGCTACCCTCACGGCTCCAACGATGCTGGCAGCATTACGTCTTGCCAGTCACCGATAAAACGCTGTCTGCGCATCTGATCCTGCGCCGCCAGCAAGGAAGGTCCGATCCGTATCGGCCTGCCAATGCCCGATGTCAGCAAAGATCCCGGTGCATTAATGTCTGACGGCGGCACACCATCCCACGGAAATGAAATCCCTTCCTGCAAAGCAACCGCCTTCCCTTGCGGTGAAAGCAGATAATCCAGAAAACTTTCCCCGAGGCGGTAGTTTTTTGCGTAACGCGGCAGCAAGACACCCCTGCTGAGAATATGCGTATAATCCCGCATCATCGTTATGCGTAATTTGGGATTCCGCTTTTGCGCGGCATAAGCATAAGAGCCCAGAATATTATAACCGATATAGAGTTCGCCGCTTTCCAGCCTGCGAAGCACATCATTATTACAACAATATAATGCGCTCTCTGTCCGGCTCATACTTTCCAGCAACCGCCCGTAGGTCGCGGATACTTGCTGCGCATCAAGAAAAGCAAGCAAATAGCCTATGCCGGATGTCCGCAAATCATAGGTTCCGACACGGCGGAAATAATAATCATTTTTCCTGCGCAGCAGATCAGCCAGTTCGCCATGTGTTGCGGCCATTTCATCCGGTGCCACATAATCGCTGTTATAGACCAGAACGGCCGGTTCAAAAGTGAAGCCGTAAACTTCATTGCGCCACTGCGTCCACTCAGGAACATTGACCGTATATTGCGACTGATAGGATCGGGCGCATCCGTCATTGGCGAGTTTGACCAGATGATCGACAGAGGATGATAAAATGACATCAGCAAAAGATGTTTTAGCCATACAGGCCGCATCCGCATCTTCGTAAAGATCATTGGTTACACGATCATTATAGGCAACAGCTATATCCGGTCTTTGCTTTTGAAAGTCCCTGATTAAAGGCGCAATCGCCGCTGTATCCATCGCTCCGCTGATTTGCAGGCGCTCTGTTTCTGGTTTCAGGGCAGGGAAAAGACTGAATGTCCCCTCGGAAGCGCTGACAGGAGATGCAAAACCAGTCACAAACCAAACTGCCAGCACAGATAATCTCACGGCCTGACCTTTGCTCATCATGTGTCCTGCCCCAGCGGAATATCCAGAATGACACAGAAATTGCTATGCGCAGTTTTCTCCCTGAAGCGGATCAGACCGCTATGGGCGGTTGCAACTTCCGAAGCGATGGCAAAACCCAAACCGGAATTACCCTCATGCGGCTTCGATGTCATGAAGCGCTCTACAACATGTGCCCACTTTTCAGGCGGGATACCCTCCCCGTCATCAGCAACCTCCACCAGAGCACGGTTGTTTTCTGCGGAAACCCTGACCGCAAGTTCAGCCTTACTGCCATGGCGCAGGGCATTATCGATAATATTGGCAATTGCCTCGCGCAGACTGACAATATCCCCCGCTACCGGCACTTGCTTTTGCGCAGCCTCAAATGACACCACAATATCAGGGTTAACTGTCACCGGCACAGCCATGCGGAAAGCCTGTCTGGCGACAATGACCAAATCTGTCTTTTCCAGATGCACTGTCCCTGCCCTGTGAATGACCATGGCATGATTGAGCAACTGCCCCGTCAGTCTTGATAATTCCGTGATACGAACGCGCATACGTTGCAGGGAATGTTGTGCATTTGCAGGCAGCGTTTCGGTTTCCAGCATATCTGCCTGCGCTGCCAAAGCTGTCAGAGGCGTGCGTATCTGATGTGCCGCATCGGCAATAAAGCGCTGCAGCAGCATCACCCTCTGGTCGAGCCGGTTCATAAAATGATTGATTGAGCCGATAAACGGCTTCATTTCGGTCGGTATATCAAGATCAAGCGGGGTCAGATCCTGCGGATCGCGTTTATGCAGCGCGCTGCCAAGCGCCGCCACGGGTTGCAGCGAATAGCGTATCGCCAGAATTCCGGCGATCAGCGCCAGAAAACTCATCAGAATAACGAGCAGAATCGCACGGCTGGTAATCTCCTGTGTCAGCGCATTTCTGGCTTCAGTCGTTTGCGCCACCAGCACATAGGCCCATCCGGATAAAGGCGGGTCCGACAAAACACGGGAGACAACCACGAGACGCACAGGCGTGTCACGATAAACATCATTGAGAAAAACCGGCCCCGTCCGCGCCGCAGTATAATCAATATAACCGGCCAGATCGCGATAACCCGTCAGGGTCTGCCCTTCCGTATCAATCAAGCGATAAAAGATACGGTCTTCCTGTGAAAATCCCAGCAATTCAAAGGCCGAAACCGGAAGACTTGCATTCAGCTTGCCATCCTCGATGGACAGGCTGCCGGCCATTTGCAAAGCAGCACCGAGCAGCAACCGGTCATAGGTCTGACTGGCAGCACTGCGCCCGTAATACCATGCAGCGGTGATGAGCAAGGCCGCGCCGATAGTCAGAATGATCGTGACCCGCAGAACCAGCCTGCCAAAAAGCGAATGCTCACGTGCCATTATCTGCAACCATCTGGTAGCCGATGCCGCGCTGTGTAATGATCCTGACGCGTGCGCCCTCGATCTTTTTTCTCAGACGGCTGATATAAAGCTCAACAGCATTGCTGTTTACCTCTTCATCAAAACCGTAGAGATGATCCATCAGCTCACCCTTGCTGAACAACCGCCCCGGCCTTGAGAGCAGCAGTTCCAATATTGCGATTTCACGCCTTTTCAGCTGAATTTCTTTTGTACCCACCGAGACCGAGCGGCTTTGCCGGTCAAGAATAAGGTCGCCACAGGTGATGAGATTGGTGGCACCACCGTTTTTACGACGTAACAGCACCCTGATACGAGCCTCAAGCTCGCGGAAATCAAAGGGCTTCACCAGATAATCATCCGCGCCGATATCCAGCGCACCAACACGGTCTTCAACCTCGGAACGCGCCGTCAAAATCAGCACCGGCGTCATATTACCGGTCTTACGGATATGTTTCAGTATCTCGAAACCGTTCATGCCGGGCAGCATAACGTCGAGAATAACCAGATCATATTCGGTAAAGCCGAGAATTTCCGCAGCCACAGCACCGTCTGTTTGCCAGTCAATCAGGTGACCGGTTTTTTGCAGGCGCTGGCTGATTGCCTCCCCGACATCAGTTGTGTCTTCCACCAAAAGAATGCGCATAATACCGAGTTAACATGAGAAAAGCGCAGCGCACAAGAACGAGAAAATCTATTTTCGGTGACAGTCTCATGACAGGTTCATATGGAAGTTTCGCCCGATCACAGACTGGGAGGAATGTCTGTGATGCCGGTGACTGCGGTCTTCACACCGCGATGTAAAACTGCCGGTTGTCGTTCAGATATTGCGAGGAACCGCCAGCAGAGCGGATGAGAGGGAGCGCATATGAAACATCTATTTATCGGTGCATTGGCCGTTGCCGGAGTGGCTTTCACTGCGGGAGCAAGTGCTCAGGCCGAACCGTCAAAACCGGAATGTCTCGCGGGGGCGAAGCCAGGCGGCGGTTTTGATCTGACCTGCCGTCTGGCAGCAAATGCACTGCTAGCGACAAAAACAATCAATAAACCAATGGCTGTCACCTATATGGAAGGCGGCGTCGGCGCAGTTGCTTATAATCATGTCATCGGCAAACGCGCAGCCGATAATAATATGATCGCAGCAGCCTCCACCGGCTCGGCGCTGCTGATCGCACAGGGCAAATTCGGTAAATATGATGAAAGTGCCGTCCGCTGGCTTGGTGCTCTCGGCACAGATTACGGCGTGCTGGTTGTGGCGGCAGATTCCCCTTACAAAAACCTTCAGGAGCTGATTGCAGCCTATAAGGAAAACCCTTCTGACTTTGCAATTGCCGGCGGCGGTGCGGTCGGATCGCAAGACTGGATGAAGGGTTCGCTGTTGGCCAAAAATGCCGGTCAGGATCCGAAACAAATGCGCTATGTCGCGCTTGAAGGCGGCGGCGCGGTACTGACTGCTCTGGAAGGCGGCCATGTCAAAGTCGGCGCCGGTGATGCTGCGGAAATGTCAAAGCATCATGCCGCAGGCAAAGTGCGTATTCTTGCGGTGATGGCACCGGAGCGTCTGCCGGGTGATCTCAAAGATGTGGCAACTGCCCGCGAACAGGGCGTTGAAATCGACTGGCCGGTCTGGCGCGGTTACTATGTCGGCAAAGATGTCTCCGACGCTGATTATAAATGGTGGGTCGATGCTTTTGCCAAAATGGCAGAAACACCGGAATTTGCGCAAGAGCGTGAAGCCCGCGGCCTTTATGCCTATACCCAGATCGGGCAGGCTTTTGACGATCAGGTTAAAGCTGACGTAGCACGCTTTAAAACACTGGCCAAAGAAGCAGGTATGTAAACACAGCCTTGCGGGTGGCGCGGCCTCCATTCCGTGCCGCCTGCATAGCGGCTCCGCACCCTAACTGATCCCGCATCCTGAGCTTTTGCCGGTATTGCAGGACCAATCTGTTTCACTTCTAAACTTCTCTGGCCGTGTCCGGATATGCAGCAGCATCTTCGCAAAGCCATGAACAAATTATGCGGCAACCGCCTTACCGGCGGCGATGCAGGAGGCAATTTATGTCCGAAAACTCAGTCAATTCAAAACGTACAGGACTGATTTATGCGGCCTGTTTTCTGGTGCTGGCCGTGGTTTACGGCATCGGTGGCAGTCGCATTGACTATGCTTTTGCGTCAGATCCGCTCGGACCAAGGGTCGTGCCGGTGATGCTGGCAATCATTCTCGGGTTGCTATGTTTCTTTTATCTCAGAAATCCGGGCGAGGCTGAAGATTTTCCGCGCGGAGCCACATTGTTGCGGGTACTGGCCGTGCCCCTGACACTGGTTGTGGCCGTGCTTATGCTTGAAACCGCGGGGTTTCTGCTGACCGTTTTCTTCATCGTTACCGTAATTGCAGCCCTGTTTGGCGCACCGCTGAAATTCGCACTGGCAGGTGGCGCAGTACAAGCCCTGCTCTGGTGGTTTGTGTTTTCCTATTTGCTCGAAGTCTATCTGCCCAAGGGCATTGTTTTTGGCTGATTGGCCGTATCTCAGCCGGCCATTTTTCCGCCGAAAGGAATTTCTCACATGAATCTTGATTATCTCTGGAACGGTTTTGCCGTTGCCCTGACAACTCAAAATCTTCTCATCGGCCTGATCGGTGCTTTTATCGGCACTATGGTCGGTGCCCTGCCCGCCATCGGCCCCATTAACGGCATCGCTCTGCTGCTGCCGATTGCCTATACAATGGGTCTGCCGCCGGAAAGTACGATGATCCTGCTGGCAGCCATTTATTGCGGTGCAGAATATGGTGGTCGTATTTCCTCAATCCTGCTCAATGTCCCGGGTGATGCCGGTGCAGTGATGACTGCGCTGGACGGAAATCCGATGGCGCGTCAGGGACGTGCCGGTGAAGCGCTGATGCTGTCCGGTCTGGCTTCCTTTGTCGGCGGTATGATCGGCGCAACAGGTCTAGCACTTTTTGCACCACTGCTATCCGGTATTGCGATCGGCTTTGGTCCGGCCGAATATTTTGTACTGATGGTGTTTGCCTTTGCCACACTCGGCTCCATGGTCGGTTCACAACCTGCCAAAACACTGATCGGCTGTGTACTCGGTCTGATGCTGGCAACTGTTGGCCTTGACGCAACCTCCGGTGCCTATCGCTTCACCTTCAATGAACCGGAACTCGGCGATGGTATTGAATTTGTTGTGCTGGTGATTGGTCTCTTCTCGATCTCCGAAGCATTACTCATTCTGGAAAATCAGGCTAAAGGCCATACTGTTATCCGCAATATGGGACGTATGTTTGCCCGCTGGAGTGATGTTGTGCGCTCAACCGGCGCAACATTGCGCGGTTCTTTCATCGGCTTCATCGTCGGCGTTTTGCCCGGCACCGGCGCATCCGTTTCCAGTGCTGTTTCCTATACAACTGAAAAACGTATCTCCGACACGGAAGGTACTTTCGGCAAAGGCGATGTCCGCGGCCTTGCGGCACCGGAAGCGGCGAATAATGCAACAGCCTGCGGTGCCTTTGTGCCAATGCTGACACTGGGTGTACCGGGATCAGGCACCACTGCCGTTATGCTCGGTGCGTTGATGCTCTATAATATTCAGCCGGGCCCGATGCTGATTGCCGAACGCCCTGAAATTGTAGGCGGTCTGATTGCCTCCCTGTTCATCGGTAATATTCTGCTGCTGTTACTCAACCTGCCGCTCGTCAATATATTTGCGCGTCTTCTGACTTTGCCGAACTGGATTCTGGTACCGGGTATCCTCATCCTCTCAATTATCGGTGTCTATTCCAGCCATGCATCTGTCTTTGCTGTGCTGTTGATGCTTGCAATCGGCATGGTCGGCTGGCTGCTGCGTAAAGCGGGCTTTGATATGGCGCCGATTATTCTGGGTTTTGTGCTTGGCAATATGATGGAAGTGAACCTGCGCAATGCACTGGCCATCAGCGGCGGAGATATCTCCATCCTGTTCCAGAGTAAAATCTCGCTGATCCTCTGGATACTGGCCGCAGCCGTGGCAATTATTCCGGCGGTACTTGCCCGCAGGACACGTCAGAAAAAACGCCTTGCTGCCGAAGTCGCCTGATTACGCAGCCACAGAACAACAAGAGGGGGAGCAGATTTGCTCCCCCTCTTCATTTTCATAAGGATTTGTCATTTTTTTATGTTACGGATTGGCTTGCTCCGGCAATTGCAAATCCTTTGAAGAGTGTCTCATGTCACTGACTGATATTGTGTTTATCGTTATTCCGATTGTTGCCGCGATGCTTATTGCCCTGTCGGTCAGTACAGGAAAATTGCGCAGGGAATATTATTGGGCGATTATTCCTCTGGCCGCAATTGCGATGATTACGCTGCTGCTGACGGCTTGAAGTGTTCCTGCCGCTTCAAACACATCAGCGGGATATTTTCGGATAAGTGATGCTCTCAACATTCTCCGTCATCATTCTGTGGACATTATATTTCTCGGTTCCCAAACCGCCAGAACCGGAAATGTGCAGCGCAGAAGACGGGGATCATGCTTTGTCTGAAAAGCAGATAGAAACTTGGACGCTGCAGACCGCACAATGCTCCTGCTTTATCTCTCTGAAAGGCACAGAGCAGAGCGAGTTTTCAATAGTGGTTGTCAAAGCAACACCGGACCAGACGGTGCCGCTGTTATCCGCCATGCTGTCAGTCGTTCAGGAATTTCCGAAAAATACCGGCCGCTATCCGGTTTTTATCAATGACCGCGAAATCAAAGCCGAAGCCATGCCCCTCGCCGGTACATTAACGGTTGAGCTGAACGGGGAACCGGACTGGATCAAACTGATCTCAACAGCAAAAAAGCTGCAAATCGGCCCTTATTATTTTGCATCTGCACAGTCGGAAGCGGCCATGCAGGAGCTGACCGCGTGTTACAAATCACTCAGCGGAAAAATACAGCACTGATTTTCACATAAAGCCAAAACAAACGACAAAGCGGTAATTAAACAGGTTCAAAGCTAGGCAGTGGAGAATTAAAGTGGTGCCCGGAGACGGATTTGAACCGCCGACACGCGGATTTTCAATCCTATTTGAATCATTGTTTTTAAACAATAATTTTATAAATATGTTACGTTATGTTGCACCTCTAAGCAATGCATTTTGAGCTAATGCCAGTTCGTCAGTTGCGTTATCAGATGGGAATAGGTGTCCATATACGTCAGCCGTAACATTGATTGTTGCATGCCCCATTCGTGATTGAACCACTTTTAACGGCATACCAAGGCCGCCATCCTCTTTGCGATTGATCAGCCATGAAGCAAAGAAATGACGCGTGCTATGCAGACCAGAATATTTTGCTTCCAATATCGGCCGCCCATCCTCATCGAGTTTACCGGTGTTAAGAACAACGCCAGCCTTAATTTGCGTTGGCGCCCAGCCGCGTCGACGAATGTTCGCTAAACTTTCGACCGTTCCAGCCCCCGTTGGGAAGCATAGATTTAATACTCCGTGCGGGCATTCTTTTTTCCATTCTTTCATTGCATCAATTACAATTGGTGGCACAGGAATGGTTCGTTCGCCTGCCTCAGATTTGGGAGCACCGATTTCATTAAACCGGTCTGCACGTTGGCTTACATGCACCTCACCTTTCTTCAGATTAACATCACTCCACCGTAAGCCTCGCAACTCAGACGCTCGCAACCCAGCGAAGATTGCCATCAAAAACAAAGGTCGCCACCTGCCTTCAAGTGCCATGACGATTGACCGGATTTCCTCTGTGGTTGGAATGTCCACCCCGACCTTCAGCTTGCCTTTCTTTCGTTTTTCAATACGGCGATCCGTACCGGAACTACGAGTTTTTGATTTTTCACGCACAACATTGCGAGCAACTAAACCCCGATCCTGTGCGTCTGACAACAATGAGCCGAGGCTCACCAATATCTTTCGAACCATTGCAGGAGAACGACCCTCATCACGCAATCTATCTTCGAATGCGCGTACCGCAGCGATATTTAATTTCGAAAGTTTGGTAGCGCCGATAAATGGAGAAATATGCAGATTTACATGCTGCGCATACTGATTAGCCGTAGAGCGCTCAAGCCCGCGCGCATCAACTGCAGACAGCCATAATTCGCCAGCCTTCTGAACAGTAACACTTTCAGATTCAGCAACGTGCGTACCATGACGAACCTCACCACGAACGGTCAAAAGGAAGTCATCGGCATCCTTTTTCCGAGTGAATTGCTTAAACCTCCGCTTGCCTTCACCGTCGCGGTACTCGGCAAGCCAGGCGTTCTTCCCGGATGGTAATGTTCGTTTTCGTAAAGCCATGGTTACACGCTATTTGACACGCAGAATGTATGCAACAGAAGGCGCCTATCAATTCGAATATGGGACGCTTAAACAGACGTTACTCCCGTAATTCACAACGTCTATTAGCTGTTTAGAATCTGTCTTGACTCTTCTTAAGATTGAGAACATTTGTAGAACAGAATTGAATTTTTAAAAACTTACCGACCTTTTGCGCACTCGTTTGCGCCACGGATTTGTTGTGCCATGCGTAAGCCAGAAACAATTGAACGTCTCTACCTCGACTTTGACGGCTTTTTTGCGAGTGTAGAACAGCAATGCGATAAGCGCCTGCGTGGTCGGCCTGTTGGCGTTGTGCCATTCGAAGGCACAGATCGTACGGCCGTAATCGCCTGTTCAAAAGAAGCGAAAGCCTATGGCGTCAAAAACGTCATGAAGATTAAGGATGCCAAAGCACTCTGTCCGGACCTAATTTTGGTCGGGCAGAAACCAGACCTGTATCGCCGCGCCCATAACGCCCTGCTCTGCGAGATTGAAACGGTTATCCCCATTGATACGGCTAAGAGCATTGATGAGTTAACCTGCATATTGGATGAGCGCGGGCGGAGAGATCCGGAAGGCTTGGCACTTCAGATCAAGCAGAGGATTGGACAGAATATCGGGCCATACATCACAAGTTCAATCGGCTTCGCAGCCAACCGGCAGCTGGCAAAGATGGCCTGTAAAGCTGGCAAGGACGCCAGCAAGAAGGCTGGCCAGTATGGCAATGGCTTAGCAATCTGGCACCCCCATATGATGCCGGAGCCGCTGTTTCAGGTGAAGCTGGAAGACGTTCCGGGCGTCGGCCACAGCATGAAAATGCGGCTGGCTCATAGTCAAGTGATCACAACCGAGCAGCTATACAACCTGCAGCCAAAACATATGCGCAAAATCTGGCGCAGTGTGAATGGTGAACGGCTGTGGATGGCGCTGCACGGCTACGACATTCAGGCCATGCCGCAGAAGCGTGGCATGTATGGCCATGCTCGTGTATTGCCGCCGGAGAGCCGTAGTATCAACGGAGCCTATGAGATTGCCCGCTTGCTATTGGTGAAGGCTGGCAGACGATTGCGGCGCGAGGAATATTATGCCAGCGGCTTGTGGCTCTGGATGGCAATTGATGGCGGCTCATGGTTCCGCACGATCAAAATGCCGACCGTGAATGATGAGCAAGCCATTATGACGGCGCATACAGCGCTTTGGGAATGCGCACGGAGAGAACTGCCGAGACGCACAACCATTTTCCGTGTCGGTGTTACCCTGATGGATTTGAGCGAGGCCAATGCCCGTCAGCTGGATATCTTCAACAATGATGATGCGATCCGGCAGAAATGGGAAAGAGCCAATGGCGCTATGGATGCGCTCAATTCCAAATATTCCAGCACGATTGTTCACATGGGTGAATGGAAGCCGCCAGCGGGTGGCCATGTCGGCGGTAAGATCAGTTATGTGCGCATCCCCTCTGCGGAGGACTTCTACTAATGGGCAACTGGAAAACAAACTACAGGGTCAGTGATTTATCTGACACTCAAAAGCTGGAAATGATCTGCAAGAAATGCAGCAGGCTTGTTTACATTAATAAGGCCACAATCTGCACAGCCAAAGGCCGTGAACAGCTCTACCTGGATGAGATTGAGAAACGCGCCCGATGCAAGGCACGGGGCTGCAAAGGTCAGATGCGTATGGCCATGGTTCGGCTGGATGAGATGTCCGGCTTCACCGGAGGGCTGGCATGAGCGACGATATCAAATTCCGCACATCCAAAGGTATTTATATCCATTATTGCTTACATAAAGGGTGCAAGAACTGGGGAGCCTACGGCTTCAAAGGTCGCTTCGGCACAGAGTGGTTTTGTTTCGAGCATAAGGACGATGGATTATACATGCCGAAATGAACCAACGGTTCAATCCTGTATCTTAAACAAATTTATGGAAATGCTCATTGATTTGTTTTGTTCATCACTAAGTTCCAAGTCGGAAAGAATATTTTTCCGACAACAGGGATTAAAAGTGAACCAAGTATAAAGCCGAATATACCATCGGAAAATGCAGTCACTAACCAGTTAGCCACAGCAGCAAAGGCTTCTGAAACCTTGCTTGATGCTAATGTCGCCAGATACTCTATGAATCCATTCGGCTGATGCATCCCCAATTCATGCATTCCGTGAATGAAAATATTCCCACCGACCCAAAGCATCGCTGCGGTGCCGATTACGGTCAGTAGCCACAATAATTTGGGAACAGAACGAACCGTCCAATGACCAAAAGCACGCGTCCAAGACAATCTGCCTTTTTTGGCTAGAAGCACACCAAAGTCATCAAGTTTAACGATTACAGCGACGACTCCATACACAAGCAGTGTTACCATAAGACCAACCAAGCATAATGTTACTAACTCAATCCATAAAGATCGGGATTCAATCATTGAGAGAGCTAACGTCATAATCTCGGCAGATAATATGAAATCCGTCTTCACTGCGCCTGAGACACGACTTTCTTCAAGCGCTGTAGGATCCTGAACTTCATCAGTCTCACCGCCTTCGTGGGAATTTGAGGGAATTAGCTTATGCCAGATTTTTTCTGCGCCTTCATAGCAAAGATACGCACCGCCAATCATTAGAAGCCCAGTCACTGCAACCGGAAAATAATAATCCAATGCTAATAAGCCCGGTATGAGAAAGGCCTTATTTCGCAAACTCCCCATAGCTATTCGTGCGATCATAGGAAGTTCGCGAGCCGCAGTTATTCCGACAACATAATTTGGCGTTACTGCAGCATCATCAATAATAACACCAAGGGTTTTTGTGCCGGCACGCGTTGCATTGGCAGCAATATCATCGACAGAAGCTGCAGCTACCTTCGCGATGGCAGCCACATCATCTAAAAGCGCCAGCAAACCACTCATATCATCATCTCCAATGGAATAAATAAGAGTAGTTCACCGATAAAAATAAACAAGATTAGGAGTAGTTGATAAAGAGGGATTTACCGGCGGCGTTAGCACATGATCGTTCCAGCAACTACCAAATCAACAAACAACCAAAAGTAGATTTTTATAAAATAAAAACCAAAGGTTGACACAGGACAGCTAAGTACCTATATTTTTGATATCGATATTTGCTTGTTTAGCTTTGCTTTTAGCGCACACTATGCGCCTCTGACGAACCTTCCTTCAAAAAATCGCTATCACTTTCACGGCGTTCATACGCTGTGGTTTTCTATTATTGCTATGAAAGGGTTCGTTATGGCCACTGGCACAGTTAAATGGTTTAATTCTACAAAAGGCTTCGGCTTCATTCAGCCTGATGAAGGCAGCGCAGATGTGTTCGTTCACATTTCAGCTGTTGAGCGTGCTGGCATGCGTGAACTCGCAGAAGGCCAGAAAATCGGTTACGACTTAGAGCGTGATAACCGTTCCGGCAAAATGTCAGCCACCAATCTTCAGGCTGTATAATTTGGTATAACTCGACTTTGACCACGGATGTACTGGCACAGTTGAAAACATTACCGCGAGAGGTCAGACATTTTGTCTGGCCTTTTTTATTGACCCATATTTTTCTTTATCGTCGATCAAAAACTTCAACGATAATCAGGATGAGTGAAATCGCCAGCATATCCTTAACACTCACAGAATGCCGAGCATTGGCAGTTCTGCGTATTCCATTTGTTCAAATCTCCTAAGGTGATGTTGAACCATTTCACTTTTGAAAAGTTAGCCTTGTGATTGACTCACAAAGGATCTGGATATGAAAAAGACGGGTGTAACAGTTGAGAAAAAACTCCGAGTATCGCTGCCTTACTGGCAGACTACACCCCATATATCTGTAAGAACGAGAAAAACAGCTTCAACACGTAACTTTGATATCATTATTGTTGGTGCGGGAATTAGCGGTGCATTGGTTGCCGAAGCACTAACCGGTCATAAGCGTAAAATTGCCATCATGGATAAAAGAACACCTGTGCATGGGAGTACTATGGCCAGTACTGCTATGTTGCAGCATGAAATTGATCTGCCTCTCCACAAAATGGTCCAGCACACCGGAACACTCCAGGCAGAAACAATATGGCAACGCTCTGTAAATGCCGTCAGCGATTTACATAAACTTATCAAAAAACATGGAATTCACTGTCAGATGCAGCACAAATCTGCGCTGTATTTGGCGGGTGATAAATACGGAAAACGTGCCCTACTGACAGAGACCAAAGCTCGTAACTCTGCCCAGATTGATGCCAGATATCTGGATCAAAAATCTCTAAAAACCGAATTCAATATCAACCGCACTGCAGGAATTGTAAGCACATACTCTGCATCTGCAAATCCGGCTCAAATGACAGCTGGCTTACTAAAGCTCGTTCAAAAACACGGAGCAGAAATCATACAAGATATTGAGATAACTGACTTTGTATCTTTAAATGACCAAGTGATACTGGCAACTTCTGCAGGCGAAATTTATTCAGCAAAGTTCGTAATCTTTTGTACTGGGTACGAATTTTTACAATCGCTAAAAAACAAAAATCATCAAATTATTTCGACCTGGGCTTTAGCAAGCCGGAAAAATATCAGATTACCGCATTGGCTGAATGATTTTTTAGTCTGGGAAGGTTCAGATCCATACTTATATTTCCGCACCGGTTATGACGGCCGCCTAATTGCTGGCGGTGAGGACACGGAAAGCCCGGAAGCATACAAAGATCCTCAATTATTAGCTGAGAAAACAAACACTATTGCGGAAAAAATCAGCACTCTTTTGAATATAAATATTGGGACGCCGGCATTTCGTTGGGCCGCTGCCTTTGGAGATACCAAACTTGGTATACCGATGATCGGTGAAGTGCCTGATCATAAAAACGTATTTGCAGTTATGGGATATGGAGGCAACGGCATAACTTTTAGCAAGATAGCTGCAGATATAATCTCCGCCAAATTAAAGGGACAATCAGATCCCGTCGAGAATTTATTCAAATTTCGTTGAGCCAAAGTTCCTAAATATGGAACATCTCCAATTCTATACCGTTGACCAACATATCAGTGTGAACCTGGTATTCACTCAAATGGTAGAAAGGAGCAATCATGCCCCGTGGCGATAAATCTAAGTATACAGACAAACAGAAGAGAAAAGCACAACACATCGCTGAAAGTTATGAGAAAAAAGGTATACCTGAAGATGAAGCCGAAAGCCGCGCATGGGCAACCGTAAACAAAGATGATGGAGGCGGTAAAATGCCCGGCGGCTCTGGAAGAGGCAAGAAAACCGATCACCCCGCCTCGAAAGAAGGTGGCAAAAAGGGTGGTGAGGTAGCCGTACCAAGGAGTGCGAGCGAACGATCCGCTACGGCAAAAAAAGCAGCTCAAACACGTAAAAAGAATAAAGAGTCTAAGTAATTTATAAGCGTATGCAAAACGTAAATTTGCTTGGTTTTATAATTATTGGCTTTTTATGGTTTTTTTCCAGCCGGTCATATCTCTTCACAAATCTTGATATGACAATTTCATCCGCTGCCATCAGTCTATATTGATGATTAGAAGCGGGATAAGAAAATGCCTTTTAAAAAAGCTGATATCGTTGGTGCCTATACACCAGAGCAATTACATATGCTGCAACAAGCCTATGATGAGGTTTGCAATATTCTTGGCCGGTGTCCTACATCCGATGAGAACAAGGATGTTTTGGCAAGAGCCGTGATAAATATTTATAAAAGCGGAGAAAAAGACCCGCAGAAAATTGCAAAATTAATTTCCGAAATTGAAGAGTATCTATTCTAAAATTTATTCCAAACTATATGAGAACATCGAATAATTCCGATGTTCTCATATTTGCATATCTCATTCGTTACGGCTTATTGATTGAGGAGATAGCCAAGTTAGTTAGTTTATTATTAGTGGCTTTTTCCTGATCCAAAATTTCACTAAGTAAGGTATGGGCTTCCTCATGACCTAATTGCTTGGCCCATTCCCGCAAGGACCCATAACGGGAAATCTCATAATGCTCGACAGCCTGACATGCTGCTAACAATCCGGCATTTAAGGCTGTTCCTGAAGCCTCTTTTATCAATCCATCAGTCTCTTTAATGAGACCTTCTATAGCATCACACTTTTCACCTTCCGCAGATTTACCGATAGACTTGAAAACCTTTTTCAAAATCTCGATCTGGCCTTTCGTTTCTTCCAAGTGCTTCTCTGCGGCTTCTTTGAGTTTAGCATCCTGTGCAGCCTTAGCTACATTAGGCAAAGCTTTAACTATTGCATTCTCTGCATAGTAAACATCTTTTAGGGTATGCAGAAAAATATCAGCTAGAGTTTTCATCTTGTCTCCTCCTGTAAATTGAGCACAACGATATGAAGAGATTTAAGTTCCGAGCATCAATTTAGCGATTCAGAAAAAGAAAATATTTTTCTTAATAATCATACACATAACTAATATTTCTCGGAAAAAATTAAAGGCAGATTACTCTGCCTTTAATAATTATTTATCGATAACGTAATCTCTCCGCATCGATTTCATCCACACTATATGGTCGTGCATCCGGATCAAAACGCTCCCAGCCCTCTTCAGTATATCTGCGACGGCGTTCTTCCAGATTGACCATGTTTGCACGCGTCAGAATTTGCTGCGCGATACCATATTTTTCATCTGCTACATGGGCACTTACCAAGGTACCACCTCGACGCACACCCTCTGCATACATTTGCGCATCGTCATCGGATACACCTGCTTCCGCCAGAGCTCCAACCAAACCGCCAGCAGCAGCACCAACTACCGCACCTCCAGCCGCGCCAGCGGCTGTCGCAGCCAACCAGCCCGCAGCAACCACTGGTCCAACACCCGGAATTGCCAACAGCCCCAGCCCCGCCAGCAAGCCACCCGCGCCACCTACTGCCGCACCAATACCTGCACCTACTCCAGCTCCTTCAGCGGCTCCGGATTCTTTATTCGCGTCATGAGTGACGATGCTGATATCATCTGAAGGGATACCTGCTGCTTCCAAATCAAGAACGGCCTGTTTGGCGGTTGAGTAGTCATCAAATAGCGCTGTAATATTTTTCATAATCTTCTCCCTTTTATATAAAGCAATTCAATTGTGATATTATGGATTGGCTGTTGTGACGTTACCCTGATAATCCATAAGAACATTCACACTCGCACCGGCTTTCTGAGCTGTTGCATGCCAAATGCCGTCAGTATCTAGATTTTGCATTTTGACTTCAGTAAACCCGGCAGATTCAATTTTTTCTTTTGCCTGATCTTCTGTGAAGCTGTTCTCACCTTTCACGGGTGCCGCAGGGTTGGTTGAATTCGGCGTGACAATTGCTGGAGTCTTAGTAGTGTCAGTCTGCGTGTTTTGTGGATTAGTCCCTGATTGAGCAAACGCACTTGCAGTCATAAAAATACACGCAGATGTCAAAGTGATCAGTTTGAGTTTCATCATATAACCTCCTGTGGATATTTTACTAACGAGGAGGAAATCTGATTGTTCCAAAATTCAGTATCAATCAAGGGATAACATAATGTAATAAATGAAAATAATACGGGAGATCGAAATGGGTCAATATTTCTCTGATCTAAGCGAGGAAATATCCAAAATTACTGGGCACTATGGCTCATTTTTAATAGCGATTACATTTATAGTTATATGGTCATTATCTGGACCATTCTTTAATTACTCTGATACCTGGCAATTAATTGTAAACACAACTACAACAATAATAACATTCTTAATGGTTTTTCTTATTCAGAACTCACAAAATAGAGACTCATGCGCACTTCACACAAAAGTTGATGAGTTGATTGACGCGCTAAAAAATGCCGATGAAAGGGTCATTGGAATTGAGCATCTGCCATTGGAGGAACTCAAAAAATTAAGAGATAAAATCGAACATCATGCAGCTCTAAAAAGCCAATCTGAAAAAAACTGAAATTATATTTTGGAACTATTCCGCCGCCCGAATGTTAGAAAATTGTAACATACGTGCAAAGGAGATAGTTATGTTGAGAGCTAAACTTCTGGCAACGTCGTGTGCCTTGTTTATTGGTAGTGCGGCCTATGCTCAGACTAGCGACACCACTACCACGCCAAGTGCGCCAATGGAGCAGCAGCTTCAAACCACCGTTAAAACGCAGAACATGTTCGGAAATCAACCTTCGGATACAGCTGCTGAAACCAATAAGGTTGGCTTTTTGGAAGCAAAGCCAGGGCAGCTTCTTGTCTCATCATTCATCGGACAATCCGTTTATGATAGCTCGGAAAATGGCGCACAGTCTGTCGGTAAATTGAATGACCTTATTACGAGTCCCGAAGGTCAGATTGAAGCTGCTGTAATCGGTGTTGGTGGTTTTTTGGGTGTAGGTGAAAAAGATGTAGCGGTAAGCCCAGATCAATTACAGCTTGCTATGCGTAGCGATGGTAAGAAATGGCTAGTCATTAAAACAACCAAAGAAGAGCTGAATGCTGCGCCGGCTTTCGACCGTTCATCGCTTTTCCCGGAAGGTGTAGCTGATCCCGCAGCTGCAAACAAAGAGAGCCCAACGGAAATGCCGGCATCCCCCGCTCCGGCTACTCCGCAAACCAATACCACGCCATAACGCACACATATTTATGATGACTGTCCGGCTTGGTACCGGGCAGTCATTAATGCTTGAAAGGAGCTATGCACTATGAAATATGGCTACCTGATTTTAATAGTGGTGCTGTTGATGCTTTTAGTATGGGTAGTAAACAAACCCAGCAAACCAACTGTAGGCACTCAGGAAGCGCCTCACTCATTACAAACGGCTCCGGAGAATTAGCCGTTTATTTTTTGAAGTTAAGAGCCTTGGCGCGTCAGCCCAAGGCCATTATTTTATCAATATCCACCTATTACAGGTAAAATCTCTCCCGTTATGTAGCTCGCTGTTTGCTCAGAAGCTAAAAACACGTAAGCGGGTGCAAGTTCTTCCGGCTGCGCGGGTCTTTTCATTGGGGTGTCAGCCCCAAACTCAGCAACATCAGCAGCCTCTTTATCGGCTGGATTGAGCGGGGTCCATACAGGCCCGGGAGCTACCGCATTTACGCGAATGCCGTCTGATAGCAAGTTTGCGGCAAGAGCACGTGTAAAAGCATGAATACCACCTTTAGTCATTGAATAATCAACGAGCTTCTTGCTTCCCCTCAATCCTGTGACGGAACCGGTATTAACAATCGCCGCTCCTTTTTTCAAAAAAGGCAATGCAGCTTTTGTCATATTATAATAACCATACAAGTTGGTCTGTATTGTCTCATCGAAATGCTCCGGCAACAAATCCTGAAAGCGGTTAGCATGTAATTGAAAAGCTGCGTTATTAACCAGGACATCAAGCCTGCCAAAGGTTGTTACAGCATCTGAAGCAGCTTTTTCACAAAATGCCAGATCCCGCACATCTCCCTGAATTAAGAGGCATTCACGCCCCTCTTTCTCGATCATTTGCTTTGTAAGCTCGGCGTCCTTTTTCTCCTCGAGATATAAAACTACAATGGTTGCACCTTCACGCGCATATAAAACTGCCACGGCTCTCCCAATACCGGAATCTCCACCAGTAATAAGTGCTACCTTATCCTGTAGTTTTCCTGATCCTGAGTAGTACGGCGCATCGTACAAGGGCTCGGGTTTCAAAACTGCTTCAGACCCTGGCTTAGCTATATTTTGCTTCGGAAAAGGTGGAACCGGATATTCACGTGCACCAGTTTCAGATTCGTATGAATGTTCCGTTTTCTTATCGGAAACCTGTGCTTGCAGCTTCCTTTGTCGGGAGGCAGTAATTTTTGCTTTTTTTGAATTTTTTGAAGATTGTGACACGGCTCTCTCCCATAAAATAATTATGTGAACGATAGCCGGATGGGGTAGAAACTCGGCTGCCATTTCGTTGGCCACAATGAGAAACCGAAAAAATCAAAGTGTTTTTCATTACCATCATGTTCGGTTGACACGACCACCGCTCATAAGAGGAATGTTGCAACGCTATCTTGGTTCCGAAACTAATTTAAAGTGCCAGTATTACAGACCAGTACCCTGTTTGTGGGCAGCAACTACATAAATTCGAAAACTCCAGCACTTAGTAGACGATGTTAAATATGTAAATTTTATCAGCTTTTATTGAACCATTCTCGTTGTGCTTCGTTAGTTCATTGTATCAAAACCATTAAACGAAGGAGAATCCTGATGGATTGGAACAGAGTTGAAGGGAATTGGAAGCAGATCAAAGGTAAGATCAAAGAGCAGTGGGGAAAGCTGACTGACGATGATCTGGATCAAGTAAACGGACGCCGTGAACAGCTTGAAGGAAAAATTCAAGAGCGGTACGGAATTGAAAAAGATCGCGTCAAAAAAGACGTTGATGACTGGTATAATCGCCAAGGATGGTAATCCTCAAAAGCTCCCGCATGGGAGCTTTTCCTTATCCAGCAACGTTTCTTCATTGTCGCATAATAGGTTGAGATAAACTCTACAAAGATAGCTGAAACCACGTGCTTTTCACTTAGCTTAAACATGCGCATTAAGCAGGCATCATTATGGTTTTGGTAAATCAAGTTGCTGCCTAAAGATAAGGAACTGAGAAGATGAGTTAAAATTTCTTCAACAATATCATTGGATTATAGAGGAGGTTAAAATGAAGGAAATTCCCCCGCAAAAAGCTCGCCAAGGCAGCAAAGGCCGGCCAGTTTTGATTGTTTTAATCTCAAGTCTTATCATTGTCCTTTTGGCTTGGGTGGGCGCAGAGATTTATGGAGGTTATATTTCAAAAAGTGAAAACACCATAAATTCCGATCAAACCAATGAAAATAGCGAAACAAACTAAGATCATCAGATCATCGCATAAACACTCAGCTTGCATAGTGTGACATCAATAAATGAGCTGTCAGACTGATACTGAATTATAGGTGATCTCTCTAATATTTCCTAGGAGGGCATGTAATGGACTGGAATCAAATTAAAACGGACTGGCCACGATATAAAGTAAATATTCGTGAACAATGGGGTAACATAACATCAGAGGAACTAGACGAAATAGCTGGCGAACAGAATGCTTTGGAGCATAAAATACAACAGCGCTACAATCTAACACCTGAACAGGTGAGAGAGCAGATCAATGAATGGTATAGAAAATTATCCCGAAATACATAAAATTTCAAAATTTATAATATGCACAACCCATGAGCTGTGCATACCAGATAACTGAGACTTGACTGAGATCCTTCTCTTCTCCGTTAATACCCGTTTATCGTGTCAAGCGGCTTCCGGAGCTATATAGCCTACCTTCTTCTTGGATTTGTTGGAATGGCGCGGTAAAGACGGCATGCAAACCATCTTCATTATAATAAACATTTGAAGCGCCAATCCCCATAAGCCCCATTTTAATTAAACGTGAGCCAAAACCTTTTGTAGTCGGAACTTTGACTATCGGCCCATTTCGCTCACGCCACTCTAAAATTAATGTGGAAATATCACCTTCATTGCTGACTCTCCAATTAACCAATATGGAGCCATCAGGGACTGATAAAGCACCGTATTTGATAGCATTCGTAGTCAGTTCATTTATTAGTAGTGATGTTGACATTACACCTTTAGGACCGATCAGAATTTGGGGCCCTTCTAAAACTATTTTGCTTTTACTAGCTAAAGATTCAAAAACCGACGTGATAACTTGCTCAATTGTTCCATTAGAGGTGCCGCCCAAGCGTAAAATTTCATGTCCTTTTGCTAAAGCGTGAAGCCTTCGTGAAAACACTGGAACCGCCTCTTTTAAATCAGCTTTACGAAATGTTTGATTTACTAGCGCTTGAACCACACTGAATGTATTTTTAATTCTGTGGGATAATTCAGCATTAATGACGACGGCGTTCTGAACAGCCTCGACTTTTTCCGTCATTTCAATGACGGTATCAATCATGCCCAAAACACGCCCCGTTTCATCAATGATCGGGCTATAACAAAATGTAAAATAGCATTTTTCTGGATAACCGTGACGATTAATAACTAACGGGAAATCTTCGATAAATGTCGCCTTACCCTGATAGGCATCAAGTATCATTGGCTCAATATTTGGCCAAGCTTCACTCCATATATCTCTGAAAGATTGTCCCATGCAATTTTGCTTGGCACCAAGGATATTTCTGAATGCATCGTTATAGAGGGTTGTATACTCTTCACCCCAGACAATGGCTTTTGGGAAGCGTGATGCGAGCATAAGCTGGACAGTCGTCTTTAACTGCACTGGCCATTTTTCAGGATCACCGAGTGGTGTTTTCGACCAATCAAAAGCCCTTATTTCATCCGCTGATATTCCAACCTCAGATAAAAAGTAGTGAACATTATTCAAAGGAATCACCAAAAGGCTTAAGAGGCAGTTGCATAACTTGCTTTTAAGCATCAACTGATACGAATGTCTCTTAAAAACACTGCAGGGCGACTTTAATATTATTTTTTAAGGAGTCCTTATACAAAACTCCTAAGAGCTACATGAGCGGACGATAAATCCGGGCCAAAATGTCCGAGGCTCTCGATCTCAAGTAACTCTTGTAATCGTGACCTTGCTCTTGAAACACGACTTTTTATGGTTCCGATTGCACAATCACAGATTTCAGCGGCCTCTTCATAAGAAAAACCTGATGCGCCTATTAAGATGATCGCCTCACGCTGATCGTCAGGGAGTTGATCAAGCGCTTTTCGAAAATCCTTTAAATCCAGTGAACCATATTGAGCGGGATGTATTGCCATGGCGTTACTATAAGTGCCTTCACTATCTTGCACTTCACGTCCACGCTTCCTCATCTGGCTATAAAACTCATTGCGCAGTATTGTGACAAGCCAAGCTTTAATGTTCGTGCCAACTTCAAAGGAATCTTGTTTTGCCCACGCCTTTAAAATTGTATCCTGTACCAAATCATCAGCCTTATCCGCATTTCTAATAAGAGATCTTGCAAAAGCGCGCAAATCCGGCAGCGACTCTATTAGGCTCTTTTTAAAACACGACGGATTGTCACTCATAGTTAAACATCTCCCAGCAATACCACTTAAATCTTTATTTAGATTTTTCTGCTTTATCCAATTCATTTAGTAACTTCATTAAGTTCTCAGGTATTTCCTCATCTCTTAGAGAGTTGTATAGTGACCGCAACTTTGTTCCTATGCCTTGATCTGGGCTGAAAGCTGCAGTCTCCCATATTTTTAGATTTTTTGATTTATTTTCCATGATAGTTCTTTTCAATAATCTTTATGCACTCTGATTTTCCTGCGATTCTGTGATGACCATACTTTGGTGTTCGTGTAAGTAAATGCATTCGCAAGCGTTGGGTTCCTGTTTTTTTTAAAAATTACAGAACAATCAAATTATGTAAAACGAACCTCATCAGCGCGTTTCACAACCTTAATCTATCATTTGATGTGCCGTTGATATTCGCGATTTGAACCAAAAGTACGTTTCTGCGTTTCTAAAGAAGCGGAGGGTGAAATGTGCAATATCTATAATATTAAAATGCATAGTGCTCAGCTGAAGCAGGCCGTCGGGTCATATATTGATCTAACAAACGGCGCATCATTTGATGAAAATATCTACCCTGATTATCCGGCGCCAATATTGCGCAACAATCTGGATGGACCAGAGTTAGCATTAAGCAGATGGGGCATGCCAACCCCGCCGATGTACGTCAAAGGCGAGGCCGACGAAGGCATAACAAATGTGCGGAATATCTCATCCCGCCATTGGCAGCGGTGGCTGACCGTTGCAAATCGGTGCCTTATTCCGGCGACATCATTCAGCGAGTATGCACAGGAGCCTGCCCCGAAGACAGGAAAGAAGCCGCTGCACTGGTTTGCAATTGATGAAACGGAACCACTGTTTTTCTTCGCAGGCATCTGGACAGAATGGATTGGTGTTAGAAAGCCATCAGAGGGCAAGCAAAATCACACCCTGTTTGCATTCCTGACCAGTGAACCGAATTCAGTCGTCGCCCCTATCCACCCAAAAGCTATGCCAGTCATTCTGACTGAGCTGGAAGAATTCGATATGTGGATGACAGCGCCATGGGAAATTGCAAAAGAGCTGCAAAGACCCTTGAGTGAATATAAGCTAAAAATACTCAATTAGGTGAATGATATTAAAGGAATAAATTATGACCGATGATAAAAATACTACACCTTTAACTGAAGATGAGGACGTCAAATTTTTAGCTGAAAATACTGACGTCTCCCCTTTACAAGCGAAAGAGCTCATTAAAAAATTTGGGCGAGATAGAAAAACACTGCTGAAGGAAGCATTAAAATTCAAAGCAGAAGGTTAAACTTACGACCTGCTATACCTGTACCTATTGTTTTTTAATCCACCTGCTGATGAGCTCAAAAATAGCATCGCTTATCCACATTGCGCAGATGCCTACAAGAAATGCTCCAGCATGAATTGTCACATTGGTACCATCATCGGGCGGTAGTGGGAAATGAATAGCATTGAGATAGTGAACTAGCGGGCTGGTGAGATAGCCAGCCGCGAGGGCACCACATACAGGTGATGCTACAGCCTCACGAAAGGTATAGTTTTGGTGTGATAATGCGCGAAGTACTCCGCCAGCGAACCCTGCAATAACAACCGATACCTTAAGTCCATATGAAGTTAATGGATCCTCCATTACCAGCACCCCGCTTTCTTCCCATAGGCGTTGTGACCGGCAATGCTTTTGCCTGCATTCATGTCATTGCCCGCCAGATAAACAGCCGTTTCCGATTTAAGGTTGATCTTCTGCCAGCCCGCGCAATTGCTCGCACTCGTCGCGCACCCCGCCAAGCTCACGGCAAAGGCTGTAGCTGTCCATGTTCCCAACTTCCTCATTAATCCCTGCCCTGTTCTGATTTGCTTGTGTGACGGCCTGTGCAACTTTGAGTGCTGCATCCTGCTTGCCGTCATGTTGTCCGAGCGCATAAAAAAAGAGGCCTGAAACTGCCCCTCCGATGACCGCACCTGTGATGTGTTGAAGACTGATCCTCATGCCGCCTGATCCTGCATGCGCTTAATAAGGAAATATGCACCTGTAGCGAACGCTCCAACCATGATGATTGCAAGCGCCCACTGGATCGGCCCCGATCCGGAAGCCATGCCGCCAAGACCGGATAAAAGACCGCCAATCGATGCCCACGCCTCTGGTTTTTTTAAGGTTTCTGTGAGAGATTGGTCTTTGGGGTTGGCCTTGGCTGAAGCAGTATACACGTCAGTAATTGTCACTTTGCCTTTGACGAGCTGACGTGCTTGCGCTTCCACGCTCACCACCCGCTCGCGCCAGCCCCTACCGAACACCGGCCATGTTTTCAACGTCCGCATGAACCGAAGACGCTCAGCCGCATAAGCGCCGATCAGATCGCCCTTATAAGCTTTAACCGCAGCGACAGTCTGGCCGCCAACAATGCCGTCCGCAGTCACACCAACCACGCGCTGCAGCGATTTAACCGCCTGTGCGGGACCGCTGTTCACACCATAATCAAAAGCCATAAAATCAATACCAACCGGAAGCAGATCGCCGCCGGATTGCACCCAATAAGAGCGCCGGTAAATCACGATAGCTTCTTCTTTGGTCAGTGTTTTCACTTCCGCAGGCGTAACACTTTGTACGCCGCGGTGTGCTGCCAACGTCCTATGTGTTATGCCGTACTTTGTAGCGCCGCCCGGGTCTTTCGGATTATTCACATATCCGCCCTCATGACCAAAGGTCAAGTCAAGCGCGGTCGTTAAGGTCTCACGCATTGCGTTCCTTTCTAAAAGAAAAACCCCGCATAAGCGGGGTATGATTTATTTTTTTGATGTCAGTTGTTTTTTGTTGCGTCGCTTACGCATTTGCCATGTCAAAAAGACAATCATCACAACTGTTATTGTAATTAATGCGACTGCACCATTATAGATAGAAATATACTCATAAACTTTCATAATCTGCCTCCTGTATTGTAAACTGGCGGAGGCTAGGAAAGTTCCTATCAGGTTTCTTATGTTATTTTTTATCCTTATCGCGCCAGCAATTTTTTCGCATTTGCCACATAGAAAACACCAACATAAAAACAGCGATCACTAATATTGAAATTAATAAATAATATACTGAGATATATTCTTGGCCATCCATTTCACTTCCTCCTACCAATACAACAGAGGCAAAGGAAGAATGTTCCATGGTCAACAGCCGCATTGAAACTGATTAAACCAAGGCAGGTATATCGCTCTATCAAGATCTGTCTTGAAAAAAGGATTTCTATCACTAAATCCAAACCGTCATCCCAACTCTTCGTTCAGAATAGGAGGTTTCTGTGAGCGACCGTTTGTTTGACAAACCAGTTTACATTAAAAAAGGACGTTATCTGACATTAGAACTTTCCAACGTTCACGATGCACTTATGTTCTTACATGAATGGCCCGAAGACGATCGCGATCTCATTTATGAAACTGCCTGGAAGGCATGTTGTGATGCCTATGATGGGGTAAAACCAGTAATAGCGGCACGAAACGCGATACAGGGGTTCGCCCGTAAACGTGACATACTAGATATACCTAATCCTCCAATTCCTTGGTCGGCTTCTGAACTTTCAAATAGCGACCAATTACGAGTTTAGTTGTTCAGCATTAAGCCCGAAACGATGCATTCGGGCTTAATGTTATTGCTAGAGGCTGTAAGAATATCCTTTATTAAAGAGATACTGATTAGCCAGAGGTTTTCCGTTTATCCTTGCCGGCATCCCCACTAGGTTGCTTTAGATCAATACGCGTTATCCAACCTGTATTGCGGGAAAAATCATGTTGGACGGTTTCAGTTCGATATGTCCCATCGATACCTGGACGAGCGCCAGTAAGAACGACCGTTCCCTCTGGCTGTGCTTCCGAATTGCCGTCAATCGTGATCGACCCATCACCCTTGCCGCGCTCGCTGTCGGCCTTCCGGCTCTCGGAATTGCGCTTCGCCTCGTCCGCGTCTCCGGCCGGATACCGGCTCGTAAATTCGGCATTGGCTTTTTCGTCCTCGATCTCGACTTCCTCGGTTTTCCACGTCCCTGTTTTTTTATCGTACCATCGTGTTCTAGCCTTCGAGTAACGAGGGCGACCGGTCACGGGTGCGATATCCCACGAGATAAGATTTTCGCCGTAAACAGCCTGAACAACGGCAAGCTGCTGGCCTCCGGCCGAGCGCCCGCCGTTTCGTTTCGCGAGGATTGCAACGTCATTCGAAATCTTGAATGTCGCGCCGATCTCGCGGGCGACCCGCTCTCCGAAATGGATAAAGCTCTCGCCTTGCATCGCCCAATAAGGGCGGATGATAGATTTCAGTTCTTCATCGACGCGGACGTTTTCAATCCCGCCGAGCTTTGCTGCCTCCGAGAATACATCGCCGAGGTTCTTACCGTCCCAATGCTTTTGCTGTTGCTGCTTTGCCTTGCCCTGCGCGTCAAATCCCTTTCCGGAGATTGAGAGCACACGACCGGCAGAGCGGGAGCCGGAGGAGCGGACTTCATCGACGACGCCGCGAAAGACCACGGCGGCTCCGGCGTCATTTGAGCCGAGGGAAACGCTCAGAATTGCCCCCTCGCTTGGCAAAAGGATCGCGCCCTCTCCATCATCAAGCTCAATCCGTATCGTGTCGCTCGACACTCCCGCCTTATCTGTAATGCTTAGATTTATCAGACGGGGGAGGAGCGCGCTTGAAATATCCTGCCCGTCAACCATGACGATGCAGGTCGTCTTGCGAACCGTTGTATTCATGGATCAATCCCAAAGATGGACGACGTTTCGCTCTTTGTTTTTCAATTCAGGAGCGTCAATCGGGAAGCGAATAGAGGTTCCGACCGGAATAATCGGGCCGATATCGGCAAGGCCGGGGTTCATATCGAGGACGCGCTCGACAAAACCCATGCTTTGCCGCTTGAACCGACGCCAGACCAGCAGGGAAAGGGTAATTGCCTCACCCTTTACGACGACGGTTTCCGTGTTGCCGGTGTAAATCATCCGAGCATTCCTATCACTGTTGCAAAGAAGTCGGCATCCTGCGGCGCATCTGCGCGCCGCAGAGATATGTCAACGTCGATCACTTGCCCGACGCCCTTCGCATCGAGGTAGGAGCTTTCAGCCCCAACGCTCGTCACCACAAACCATCCGAGAGGAACACCGTCGCCACGCATGAGATATTGGGGCATACCGCTTCTGCGGATTGTATGAAGTTGCTCTAATGATCCAAGGCCACCGAGCTTGGCAGGGAATAATTTTACTGAGATCGTAAAATTCTCAGCCGCTTCTCCAACAAATTCGAGCGGCGGACGTCGACCCATTATTGGTTTTTCGACATATTCACCGCCGCTCTCGCTACTTGTTGCAGTCGGGTTGAACGGCCAGACCTCGAATTTTAAGGCTCCGAAATTCATAAGCATTATTCAACTCCTGTATCCGCATGGACGCCTGAAATTGCCGACATATCCATTTTTGGCCGTATGGTCGGGCTTATCGTGGTCGAGAGGATCGCTTGAAGTTCTCGCGCGAGAGCAACGGCTTTCGCCCTTGCCTCGGCCGCTTGAACATCAAAAGCCGCGTTGAACGCCCCCATTGTCTCGTTTGCTGCCGAAGCACCGCCCGCCGCGTCGCCTTGCGGCGTCATGTCATTAATTTGCTGGTCGAGCATTGTCCGCTCTACCTGCAAATTCTCGCGCTCCATGTTTGGCATGTCGCGCATAGACGGGTGAGTATTCTTTTCGATCTGCGAGAGGCGAGTATCAATCGCGGCCTGTCGAGCCTGCCATTCGGCAAGATCATGGGCGCGACCTTCCTCAGGTGATACTTGCGGGGCGACGCGTTCGCTTGCGCCGATCTTTGACGGGTCGATGCCCGTCTTTTCTTTCATCCACGCATCAATTCCGCTCGTAAGCCCCCATAGATTGCCCTCTGGGTCTATAGCACCGAGTATTTCGTTAATCGTGTACGCTGTACCAACGACGCCCGCTCCCTTGATGACTTTACCAAAAAGAGAGGTTCCCTTTGTTGCGGCACCGGCAACCGTAGCGCTTGCCGCAGCCGTGCCCGCAGCGCCCGCTGCTGTCGCGCCCGTAACACCCATCGTTGCAGCGGCAACAGCAAGCGCTCCACGCCCGAACTTGGTGGCGAGCATCATCAGCGAGACAAGCGACAGGAAGAATGAGATCACGCCGCCGCCGATGATAGCAATCGGGCCGAGAGCGGCCATAATCATGATCGCATACGTCCCGAACTCTAGCAGTTTAGGATTGCTCTCAGATAGAGATTTTAACCCGTCTGCCGCCCACTTGATAGCCTCCGAGGCGGTCTTGAGAACGCCGCTTTCACCAAGCGTTACGAACAGGTTTTCGATTGATGCAATGAACGCCGCCCAATCTCCGACGATACCTTTCATCATGATTTTAGCCATGCGGTCGGTCGCGCCTTTAGCTCCATTCTCAACATCAGACAGAGCTTTATCGAGATCGCCAGCGAGGAGCGTAATCAAGCGCGAACCCTGCCGAGCGTCGAAGACGCGAGCGATATCGCCGAGGTCGGCACCCTTCTCGCGAAGGGTACGGATAAACCCGAAGAAATCGACCTCGGAGCCTGCGGCCGTCAAAGCCTCAGTAATCGTTTCGGCGAGCTTCGACTTATCCATAACGGAGCCGTCGCCGCCGATAACGTTCGTCAGCTTCTCGGTAAGTTTGCTCAATGATTTTTTGAGCGAAGGGTCATTGAGAACCTGCTCAATCTGCTTTGCGTATGAAGTCGCATCAATACCGTCCACAGCGAGCGAGGAGACAATATCTTGTGCGCTGATCTGACGTCCGCCTTTTACAAAGTCGTTGACGTTGATGTTCAAACGCTCAAGAGCGGCGAGCATTGGTTTTGTCGGGCGAACCATACGAACGAGAGCGGACCGCATTGCGACACCGGCCTCACTCGCACGGATACCATTTCGCGCCATAACCATTGACGCGGCGGATACCTCCTCAATGGACATACCCGCAGCCGCAGCCATAGGGCCGACATACTTGAAGGTTTCGCCCATCATGCGCACGTCGGTATTCGAGTTTGACGCGGCATAGGCGAGAGCGTCGTTTACGCGGGTCAGGCTTTCCGAAGCCTGCTCAACCGTCTTCATAGGCAG
This sequence comes from Pseudochrobactrum sp. XF203, assembly GCF_020341615.1. Taxonomy (NCBI): domain Bacteria; kingdom Pseudomonadati; phylum Pseudomonadota; class Alphaproteobacteria; order Hyphomicrobiales; family Brucellaceae; genus Pseudochrobactrum; species Pseudochrobactrum sp. XF203. The sequence goes on from NZ_CP084393.1 coordinate 76,834, forward strand.
ACGCATCGCTGTCAGGACGTTCGTAGCAATATCCGCGCTTTCTTTAATTTCAATGTCACCGGCCAGCGCGAGATTAAGCATTCCTTTCATGGAACCCATAATCTGTTCGTACTTAAAACCGGCGCGGCCGAGTTCAAAAGTGCCCTTCATGATCTCGGAGTTTGTCGCGGGGAAAAGCTCGTTTAGCTCTTTCGCGTAACTCTGGATCGATTTGCGCTGCACGTCGGTTACGTTGGTGACGGCCTGCAAGGCGTTCGACGTTTTCTCAAAGTCATAAACCGAGCGGGCACCGAAGAACGTGAGGAAACTAGCGGGCATAGAAAGCCCGCTAGTCATATTATTAAAGTTCCGGCGAAGGCGATCCGTAGCCTTACCAACGTCCGTCACCATCGTATTAATCGCGCCGCCGATAGCGAGACGGCGTGCGTTCGTGCTATCGACCGCCGTCCCGATCCCGCGGATCGAATTCGCGGCCGCACGCGCCGGAGCCGTAACGGCATCGATCAAGCGGACGGTAAGGATTGAGGTAAGGTTAGCCATTTAGATACGCCTCTGCGGAATTTTCGAAGCTGTTTCGAGCCAATCAACAAGTTCTTTGATCGGCAGATCGAGAAAGAAACTTAGGGGCGTGTTGGTGTTTGCAGCAGCAAGCGCGATTACGCGTCGCCAGTCTCCACTCTCCCACGCCCCGGAGCTTCCCCCGTGTTGAGTGCCTTCCCTGCAATGTCTTGCAGGTCTGTAACATCCAGCTCTGCGGCTGCCTCGCCAAGGCCAGCCAAGCGACTGGCAATATCAACCATTGCAGAGAAAACGGCGCTCGTCGGCGGGGTCATTTTCGCCGCGATAGCCTCAAGATCTGTTCCCGTTCCGGACAGCTTTGCAGCCGCTTCGGCGAGGACGTACTCTTGCGAGGCTTTCGCGTTAGACGAATAGAACTTCATCAGTTCCGCAACCTGATCGCCAATGGCAACCATGTCCCCGCCATTCGGACGACGGATCGTGACGGAGGAGATCGTCGCCCCGTTCACCGTAATAGGATACTTGAGATCGTGCTTATTCATTTTCTTGCCCTGAAAATGCCCGCCTTTGCGGCGGACTTATGGAGATATAAACGATTAACTGCCGTTGCTGATCCGAAGAATGTTGTTGAAATCCGGATCGGGATCGACACCACCTAGGCGGAGCGTGTTGGTGAAGAAATCCCAATAGAGTTCTTCGGAGCCATCAAAGAAAAGTTCATAGTGCAGAACTTCATTGATCGCGTATTCGTGCCCCATCGTTTCGCCGCGCGTAAACGCATCCGGCGCAACACGGGAAAGACGCCCTTCCATAATTGCTTTCGCTTCAAGAGCCTTGCCATTCTTTTTATTGCGAATAACACCATACGCGGTGAAGTTTTTCCGGATCGTGCTGCCAAGGCCGAACGAGCGCAGGAGCGGCATATCCCAACCCTTCAGCTTGAAGGTCGGTTCGAGCTTTTCAACGCCGACGCCAAATTCGACGGCTACTTTGCCGCCGCCCGGATTGTGATCGACAAGCGTTTCCTGCAAATCTGGAAGCTTCAATTCTTCCAGCGTCAGAAACTTTGAGTTCTGGGGATCGTGGTCGCCGACGAAAAGGTTCGCCGCTTCCATGATATAGATATTTGACATGACGATTTTTCCCTATAATCGAGAAGCGTTAGCCGTGGCGCGAAGCCACCGCACGAACCTGATTAAGCGTCGAGGCTGGTGAGCAGGTCGTCGAGGAGCGCATCGAGCGCAGGGCGATAACGCGCTGACTGGATGCCGAGATAGCGCAGGACTGGCGGCTCCTCCGCCTGAAAGGCGACAGTAAACCGGCCAAGGCGCAGTTGCTCAGGACTATTGGCGGCGCGCGTGAAATTCACACGGAAGCCGAGCAGATCGCCCGTTGCTTGGATGTCGCGAAGCCCGCCTTTCATGGTGGCGAGAATGTCCTCAATTGTCCCACGGTCAATATTGCGACGGCCGAGGAAAAAGCGGAGGGTCTTGATAAACATCAGATGAATGTAATCGCGGCCTCGCACCTGATTATAGAACTGCCAAAGCGTATCTTCGGAACAAGTGTCTGTACCGACATAGAGGAACCCGCCGTCAGCAAGGGCGCCATCGGTGCTCTCGCCCCGTACGATAATGCCGATGTTTTTCGACAAAAGCTGTTGCCCTTCGGTCGCGCCGTCAAGGATCGAGAATTCAAGCGGACGGGACGGGCCGACAATACCGTAAACCGGCTGGTTCGCCCACGAATGGAACGGACGGCCCTGAAACTCATGGTCGCGGCGCACCGCAATACCAATGATTGCTGGGGATGCCGGGACGGTCACAACATCGCCGACGTCATCAATAACCTTAGCCGCAACATCGACAGGGATTATGCGCTTCGACTGGATTGTCGCACGCCATGCGCTCGCCGCAGTTTCGTCCGTTGCGGGACCGTCAACCACAGCCACAGCAAGCAGGCGGTCAAGCAAAGTCGGAAGGCCTGCAATAATCACATTTGCATCCGCCGAAGACGCAAGTTGAGATGTATATCCGGGCACGCAGATAAGACGAGGCGTAATGCCAAGCTCAGCACCTGCATTGAGCAGTGCATACATCCCGGTGCGGGCGTTGATATCGCCAAGCAGGTTGACGATTGTTTCGTCCGGTGTAGCGCCCTCAATTACGCGAACGCCGACAATTGTCGCCGCCGCCTGAAACTGACCAAGCTGCTGATTAATGAGCTTTACCGCATTGTAACCGGTGCCTGTTTTGCCCATCTTTGCGAGCTTTGCATCGTCAGACGAGTAAAAAAGAACCGGCTCATTAAGCGGAAACTCAGTCGCATCGGCGGCCGGTGCAGTAAACACAAGGCCGACAATCGACATATTCGTAACAATCGCCGGGCGCGGCTCGTTATCGATTTGGGTAATCGACAAGCCGAAGACTGGATCGCTCATTCCTCTTCTCCTGTTGAGGCGGGAACCCCGCCGAGCAATAAAAAAGGCACGCCGAAGCGTGCCTTTCTGCTATGTTTGAATAATAAAAAACCGCCTCAAGGGCGGTGTGTGGTGTCGGCTGTAGTGATGCTTACAATTTTGCTGCTTCGCGCCAGAAATTGTCTTTCTGTTCAGCCGTCCACTGCATTGCCTGACGGACGATTTCAGCCAACGGGTGCAAGCGATTGAATGTTGCAGCGCCAATGACCAACATCTGTGCATTGAACTTATCGTCTTCCGTTGGAAGCTGATCAATGATCACTTGCAACGGAGGCGGAATAGTTCCGTTTTGCAAGGCCGATAGCGCTTCAGCCTTGGTGATAATTTCCATGGCAGCCAGCTGCTGGAAAAACTGCCTGCAGCTAATCTCGTCCGGTACCAGTTCTATTACTGGCTCAACCGGATCAATCGTCCAGCTGTTAGTTTCCGGATGATAGGTTGATTTCTCTGGTGGCCGTGTCGGCACAACAATGTCGTCTTCGTTGATCGGGGTGTCCGTCGCTGACGTGTAAACACCGTCTGTCGGATTATAGAAAATTTTCATATCTTATCCCTTAGGCAACACGCAGAAACACTATGCGTTCGGAAGTTCGTCCCCAGCCTGCGTTCACTCTAAACCGTCCCATAGTGGTGTAGGCGATAGTGAACATTGTTCGATCCCCCGTGGTGTTGCTTGATGCAATTTCTGCACCCCATTCATCAGCACCTGCCATCGAAGCCCAGGTTTCCCACCCCCAATTATGCTGTCCTTCTAGCTTTCGAGGGCGTCGGCGGTCATCTTGTGTTTGGCTGGTTTTAGAAACACAGAAGGCCAAGCATTTCGTCCAAGGCGCAACGGTTTCTCTCCAGCCCCAATCCTCATTATTGAAGACTGAGAAACCAATCTCTACAGAGGTTTTGCCCCACGTCATTTTATTGATGTAGTTCCAGAGATCCAGTGTACCGGTTAAATCCCACATCGCCCCCGAAACGTTTCCGTTAGTGTGAACCTCTGCTCCAGAAACTTTTAAGGTGTTGGCTGCTTGCACCACTCCGGTCGGATGAACCTGCAAGAGGTCTCGTTCCCAAGCCCCCGTTGCAGGGTTCATCTTGCAGAGTACGAGAGCACCGTCTGACCGAAGTATCCATTTCTGAGTATCGTCGGCATCACCTGTAAAACCAAAGCCCAAAAGGTTTCGATTGACGTCGCTATTCCCATTTCTCAGAGAAAGATGCGTTCCAATTCCACGTCCTGTAAAGTTAGGGTTATTGCGATCCAACTTAGCCGCAACCTGTGCGGGAGTAGCAGCTCCAACATCTTCCGCAGACAGGTTGATGACACCTGTCTGCCCATTAACAGATAGCACTTGATCCGTCGGCGTAAGCATTTCCTGCCAGTTAGCCAACACTGTAGCCGGCTCTAAGCGTAGGATGAACGTCTTCTTCAAGTCAGTCCGTACAGCAACATCACCACGTTCAGCAACCAAGGCCAGCATGGAGGGTTGCGAATTGACAACAAACGTATCGGCAATTGCTACCGGTGGCAGCTGAGACGATGGAATTTTACCCGCGGCATCAAGTGTTGCCACACCGTTTGGAACACCTCTGTCAACGGTACCGAGCGCATCAATATTTTGACGCGCCCGCGATTTTTGAGCAAGGGTAAAGGCCTGCACAGAATCAACACGCACTCTTAGTGCGAGAGCATCAGCCGTACTGTTAGTGAGTGACTGAATGCTTTGATCAATAACTGATTGCTGAGCAGCTTGTGATGTCTCAATCTCGCTTCTCACCTGATCTGTGGTGATGGCATCCGTAATGCCATAACCATTGAGCGTGGTCGGTCTGTCAGTGATATCCGCAAAGGAATGCTTATGGCTTATATAAGCATCCTCAAAAGCCTTGAACCGGCTGTCGATGGCTCCGAATGTGGACGCCACCTTAATCATCTCAACGATCTGTAACCCGTATGGGTTTGGGATATCCCAATGATAATTTGGCGTCTTCTCATTTGCCATATTTTACACCTTTGAAAGCAACATGCGCATGCTTTTGATTTCCGGCCGAGCCGCTGGCGTGCCGGTGATTACGACCTTTGTTTGCGCATCAAGGTTGTTTGCGGGATAGGAAGCGCGGATATAAGTCTGCTCAACCACACCGTCGCCCAAGGGCGTTGCACTGGATACATTGACCTGAACATAACTGCCCGGAGCACCGATGCTGACCTGTGCGCCCGATCCTGCTGGCAGGAACGCATCGAATGTCACCAACACTTTATTGGTGTCAGTGGCATCAATAGCGCGGGTGTAATAGTCAGCCGTTGGCTGTAATTCCCCTTCCACAATCTGAACATCAGGGAACAGGAACGGGGTTACATGCTCTGATCCACGAAGTACCGCTTCCACCACAATATCTTCGTTCTGGATGTAATCCGCGAACTGGTGAATTTGTGAAGGGGCAGAGGTGATGATCTCATTACGCGCTGAACGGGTCAGGCGAATTAGCACCTCGGCTTCCGGATCAGGGATTTCAACGCCGGCACGAACGATCATGTCTGACATTTTCAAGGTTTTGAAACTGCCGATAGGGATCACCCGCTCGACCGGATCAAACTTGCAGGCCAACATGTCAAACCAAAGGTCTGCCTCGTTGTGAACAGTCCATGTCGATGCATTGGAGGATGACAACAGCACGCCAACCGTGAACGGCTGACCGGTGATCACCTCGTCCGTGTCGATATCGATCTTGCCGATTTCCGCTGTATAGAGCGAATGCTCAGCATCATCTGTCAGGACAACAAATGCATATTCACGACCGGCTTCCAGATAAACCGGAAAACGGAAGCGCGCGACAAACTGTTCGCCCTCAGTCAGATCAGTGGCAGGAACAAATGCTTCTGCAAGAACGATAGAAGTTGGCATACCCACTTCACACGTTCTGATCTGTACGAGCACAGCATTGGTATTTGATCCTTTCTTTGCGCACCACAAACGGATCGCAGAGAGACACCTTGCATTCACGAGAGTAAATGTCTGTGCCAGAGGATCGCGGCCTTCACCACGGCCACCATCGCCACCTCGTTCGCTGACGTTGTTGACGTTGGTGATGTTGTTAATCACCGTGTTGTTGATCACCGGCTGCGGCATTGTCTTGGATGAAGTCTCCAAGGCTGATGCAAGCCGGTATTCTTCAATGGTGATCTCCCCACGGCCAACATAGGTGCAGGATGCGCGAGTATTCGCAGACCCTTCAAAGAACACCGTCTTTGAACCTGATGGTACATTTGCAGGGATAGCGAATATCCCTGAAATAACACCATCTGCGTTTGCCGGAGCGTAGTCAGTAACCGGAAGTGCAATACCGTCGAACTCCAGAGCAGTCAGCTTTTCATTTTCAATAAAGCCTTCCAGTCTGAAATTAACATCGCGCTGACGAACAAACTCTGCCTGCACGATACGCTCACCGATTTTCTCAACGCGCTGCTCCAGAGAAATTCCTGAGATATATTCACCCTCAGGGGCTTCAAAGGATTGCGTTTGCGGTGAAGTCCAGCCCGTCTGCCGATCCGTAAAAATATCGGTCGAAGGCTCGACGCTTGCACGACCGGGCATTCGTGTGAATGTCTGATACGGGTTGATCTTCTTTGAGCTGCTACGACGTGGCTGTGTGATGATCGGGTATTCCGTGTAAGCAAGACATCGGATGCCGACAAACGACGGGAACTCATGCAGCCGTGGTATAATCGGCAGCGTCATTTTCCCACCGAACACCGCTGCTGTTTGCGGAATACCCTGATCCCGCATCGCATCATTACGGAGCGGATCAACAAACAGGCCGCGTTTTGCGCCGACATCACGGCCAGTGACGTCATTCTTGAGACGCTCCTGAGCAACCAGATCATAAAGATCAACGATTGCTGTGCGCATGTCCGTGATCTCATCATATGGCACGTTACGTACACCTGAGGCTTGAACAGCTGGCGGACGCCCCCAATCGTTATGGAGACGTGCCAGTTCGATCATGCTTTCCGGAATAACTGGCCGACGCGGACGGGATACAGCCGACACACCTTTGATATAGACTGGTGCGCCTGCCATATCGAGGCAGAGGGCATCAATGCGGGGCAGTTTGTAGGCATAGTCCAGCAGAACATTGGTACCGTTCGCCGCGCCCGTCACTGTGACTGTGTCACGGGTAACAGCGTCCGGCTGAATGTTTTCATTGTAACGGTATTTTACCGTGTAATTTGAACCGGGGGACGGCTCGGCGCCGTTCGGTGACCAGTCGATCTGGCCTTGCGACAGTATCCAGCTGGCCGGTGATGTATAAACAGTGCCACCCTGTTTAATTTCAAGAATGGCTGTGACTGACGGATGCTGCAGAGGATCAACCGCACCCGAGAAAGGACCATGAAGAACCGTTTCTGTCGTTTCCTTTTCAACCACAACACGGCGGACACTTTCAATCGGTGTTTTGGAAACCTTGAAAATCTGCGTTCCGCCAGTCGCTTCTGTGAAAGGGTGCGGCTCGGCATCAACATTGCGCAGATCAGGTTCTTCAGTGACCTCAACACGCATTGACTGCTGACGTACAATCCGGCGACCGCTGACATAGGCCACACCTTCGGCAATGGACAACACCTGTTTACCAGCACCATTCAAACCGACAGCTGTCACATCAAAGCCGGTATTCACAAAGGAGCCATTGCTCTCTCGCGAATATTTTTCCAAACTTTTGTAGATTTCTGACTGATCGGTATTGGTTTCAACGGTTAGAATTTTACCATCCCGCACCTGAAATACTGACTGCAAAGGTCGTGGGTCAGTTTCGAGCGAGTGCCCCCACGTCAGAATGATCTCAACGCGTGCAGCGCCTTCTTCCATAAAGGCTTCAGTGCCGGGTACAGAGCCTTTCAGGCTGCTGTCTTCGATATCGGTTACAAGGTTTTCCTGTGACCGGACACCAATTACCAATTCACCTGTGTTGGGCAGTACGAAAACAGTCTCATCAACATCATGTACCAGACCACGCATATAGATTGGGCAGGCAGGAAGACGGACACGAATATGGTCCGCGTCCGGTTCATCCACAATAGGATATTGGCCGTCCATGATACGGCCGTCTTGAATGATGTAATCACCGACACGACGCACCTGATCCAGCGCGCGTGACTGCAGTTCATTCATGTCAGTTGACTGAAGATAGATGCCCTGATGATCACGCCCAAGATCTGGAAACGCAATAGCGTGCTGTCGCCGGCTACGGTCATGTCGATCACCATAGCCAGGGCGCTTGATAATGCTGTTCATGTCGCCTCTCAGACGGTTATGACGAATGTCAGGGATTGGCTGATAGACCCGTCACGCACAATAGGCTGAAAACGGTCGGCCTGAATCATCGTGCCAATATTGGTGATCTCGATGTTGGGCATAAACATTTGCCCCTCTGGCACACCGGCAGCGAAAGCAGTGCCGATCATGATGCCCGCTTCGCGAAGCGTTGTTCCTACAGCATCGGATAAATCCAATTGGAAACGCACGAATACATGCGCTGTGGGGTCAACGCTTTTGCTGTAAGCAGCACCATCCGCCATAATAATGGTACCGGCCGGATCAGGTTTGACGTAATATTTCTCACGCAGCCGGGTTACGCCCACCTGAGCAACCAAACCGGTTTGCGCAGACATCTCGGCATCTAACTGCATTTGTTCCTCGGCATTTGACGGAGGAGGCAGGTTATCCCATGCCGCATCACCCTGACCAACGGCCAGGAACATGACGCTGTCGTACAAAGCGCGTGCGAGAAACACACGTCCGTTTTGCGTAAATACAGGCATTATTGGCCTCTTTGAACTATAAGTGATGGTTTGCCAAATGGCTGAATATTGAACGGCGCATTGCGGGTTGGAGTGGTCGCCTGATTGTTTAGATCAATATGGCGCGCTGATCCGCTGAGCAGAATTGCTCCTTCTTGCCGCGTCGGCATTCCGAGAACTAACGGACGGATCATACTGATATGCTGAGTGCGTTTAACTACGCCGCCGCCAAGCAGAGCATATACAGGCTGACGCCTGTTCACACGGAGTGAGAGCAAAGGCTCGGCATCCGAACGTTTGATGCCAGACCAATTGTTTACACCTGCATCACCATTCAATCGGTGCTTGTTTAGACGAAACGCCCGAACATCATGACCGGCTGTTACACGCGCAAATTCTGATCGAAGCGGCTTCGATGCTCTTACAAGATGCGTGACAGGGCGAACAAAATCGGTATTGCGCACCTCAAATGGTAAGTGAACCTGAAACCACCACCATTTGCTTGCTTTGGCGGGGAACTCTTCAATATCCCCGTCATGATTGATCCAGCCCAGCGCCTTGTGAATTGCAGCAGGTGTACCGATTAATCGCTGCCATTTGATCCCGTCACTAATCACAGTACGCAGGTCAGGAAGATATTCGGCAATTTCTGAGAGGCCGTATTCAGCGACAAGATAAGGTATCACCCTATCAATCGGGTGAAACTTCAACCCGCGCAACTCCACAATGCCGGGAGAAATTTCCGGAGAACGATCAAGTGCATCCGAAAATGACTTCTCTAAGAAAGTCATATTGCTCGGTAACAATGCGGATCGCTCTTTCATCAGTAATCGCGCCCCATGTAATTGAGTTTGATATTACCAATTGCAATCGCGGTACCGGCAGCAGCAACAAGCGGGACTGTCGGGGAAACCATTTCTATACGCTGTACGCCGGACAGATGAAGGCGTGCCTCGATCCAAGACGGGGTTAGATCAAAACCAATTGCAGTCTCAATATTCCAAGCCTTACGCAAAGCAGTTTCAAGCGGGGCTAGGTCAGTTAACGGAGCCGACGGGAGTAACCAAACATTGGCTTCAATTTCCGTCGTGCTTGTAACCGCTGCCTCAACAATTACTGTATCGTTGAGTGGGCGTACATCATCACTCATGACAATGTCCCGCACAGCGTCGAGCATTGCAGCATCCGGAATGCCGTCGTTTTCGTGCGAGAGAATTGCAACATGAATGATCGGCCAAAATTCTTCACGGAAAACAGCAACATCACGGATGCGCACGTCTGCCCGACGAGCTGCAGCCTTATACCAATTAGCTCCGCCTGCTGGTGATCGCGCCTGAATATTGAGAACGGTGCGGCTTCGCAACGCTTCATCACCCTCACCCCCCAATCGGACAACATCGTAAAATGCTGCAAGGTGCTCAAGGTCTGACCCTGTAGCAAACGCCAGCAGATTGGCCTTAGCCGCATCATTGATCCGCGCTCTTAGGAGTATTTCCCTGTAACTGCCAACTTGAAGTAACTTGTTAGCAAGTGAGCTTTCCAGAACGAGTGTCGGCTCAATAGTTGGGAATAAACGAATTAGTTCCTCTTGCATTTCAGCAAGACTTTGCTCGAATGAGATTGTTTCAATTACATCTGGCGATGGATAGCTATCAAGATTGATGGTCATATCAATACCAACCCTCGGCCAGCGGCGCCGCTTATTGTTAAATGTTTTGGACTGCCGGAAGTGAAGTTACCGATCAACGCCAAGGGGCGGTAATCGCCTTCAATACGAACGTGGAATTCACCGCTTCGGCTTACAGAAATTGGCGTGATTTTGGTAACCTTGTAACGTGGTTCCCATTGTTCAATTGCAGAAGTGACCGCAGCAAAAAAAGTAACGATTGTATCCGTTGTAAGATTTTCACCCATGAGCTTCGGTACTACAGAGCCATACCATTCACGCATGATACGTTCTCCAAAGAAGGTGGTAAGAAAGTCACCTATACATTGTTCAACGTGTTCCCAGCCGAAGATCAGCTCTCCAGTTACTCGGTTAAGGTCGACGCCGAGGGCTGCATTTTGTTCCATGCCGGTTTCTCCGAGGTTTCTCCCGCTTTACGCCGCTTGATCTTTTCCTCTTGACCCGCACCGACAGCATTATCATCTGGCGCGAGAACGAGAGTTCCGAGCGCCAATTCGTAAGCCGCCTGATTGTCCGATAGCTCAATCCTGCCGCTGTCCGGCTTGCGCTGGCCTGCCACATAGCGACCGGCGCGTTCGGTAATGAGATAGGTCTTTTTCATAGCTGCCTCTCTATGGGATGCGAAAGAATGATCGCCCTGTCGTTACGTGCCCGCACGTTGCAAGGTGGCCTTCCCGACAAACGGGGATGCCGCCGACGCGGAACGAGGGCGTTCCCTCTGCCATGATAGGGCTGTCGTGCGGCGGGAAGCCGTGCCCCGCAACACTGTCGCCTTTGACCGCGACCGGCTGGCCGTTCACGCGAAACCACGGCACTTGCAAGCCGAGTTGCGTCCCTCCGGCAGCATCGACACCGACGAGCGCAATTCCCGGCATGATTTACCCCAGTGAAAAATCAAAGTCAGATGCAACGGCGCGAAGGCCGTTGCCCGATAGTTCAAAAGTCGTTCCGTCACACTCGATCAGGAGGCGCGGAACTTTGACGACAATTTCGTCACCGCGCACCGCAACGGTCGCAGAGCCGAAGGTCATGACATTTTCGTCGCCCTTATCACTCGGAGATTTGTTCGCGTCGCTCCACGTCATAGGCAGCGCCAGACCTTGGCGGAAATCGCCCGATCCGTTCAGCACCGTCATTTGCTGCCCCCTTGATGGGGGAGCGTGAACCTTCAAAGCGCCTGCTACTTGAGCATACGGGATCGGAGGAGAGAGAAACGGCTCGTCGTCCGTCCCCCCAATGCGGAGACGGACGGTTCCGCCTTGCGGGTCAACCTCGTGAACAGTGCCCTGCGAAACCATCCCGTCGAAACGACGCTCGATCTCAGACGTTCGCCGGAGAAGGTCGGCGAGGAATTGGTCAAGCCTCATTCTCCGGCACCTCAAGTTCACCTGCCCGTTGCTCGGCAATCGTAAAGCCATCGGTAAGGTCAACGGCAGCGAGCTGGACAATTTCGTCAATCTTCACCGGCTTGGTTCCCATGATAACGGCAACGTCGTCGGCAACTCCGAGGTGACCGCGAGCGATTTGCCACGGCAAATAATCGCCGCCCGTTATCTCGGCTTCGATCAGCTTTGCGACGCCCGCATAATCGGCGTCGGCCTTCATAGCAATTAAGACCTTATCCCACGCGCTGCCTACACAAGGGGGTTCACCCGGCGTCGGTTCTTCAACGTGGTCAAGTGAATAAATATACTGCCGCGCGGCGTACCGAACGCCGTTTTCATCGTCCGCTCCGCGGCGGCTTGAAATCGAGTGAACGTTCGTAACCAGTGTGCGCCAAATGTCACCCCAAAACCCGCCGTCTGCGGAAAGGGCTTTCGCAATCTGCCAGCCGATCAGGCCGACCGTCGCCTCAAGCCCTGCGTCGCTTGACGGGATAGTTATAACTTCCGTTGTGTCGCCGTTCTCAACTTCGACCGTTACCTTTTGCGTGACGGCAATTTCGATCACAAGCTCAAGCTTATGATTGCCCGCGCGCAAGCCCTTTCCCGTTATGTCGATATTGTCGTCGTCAGTAGTGACGATAATCACCGGTTTGCTCTCTTTGCTTGCAACGAGGTTGACCGGATTAATCTTGCTGTCGAAAACACGATCCTCGGCGAACGTCCGGCCTTGAAGGGCGCGGATTGTAGCGAAGCGAACGGCGAGGGCTGTGAGGCTCATCGGTTACCATCCAGAACAAGAGAGATGACGATATCGCCACGGTCGGAGCTTTCCGGCGCGCGGGATAACTTGTAAGGCGGCTCATTCGGCCGCTGTATCATTCGAACGCGATCACCCTCCCGAAGCTCATACGGGATCGCTGCGAACACTTCGGGGCACAGCCATATGGCCGCATCCCTCTGCGAAAAGCGTGCGGTCGTGTTGATCTTCGATCCTTGCCGGGATCCGTCGAGAATGTCCGTCTTCGGCGTGAGCGCGACGACAGCGTAAACTCTAACGATTATGCGGGACGGGTCGGAAAGCTCGTCGGAAAAGTCGCCCTGTTTAAGCGGCTCTATCTGTACGACCTCACCAAACTCGCGTTGCACCGCCTTGAAGGCGGTGCGTACTGCGAGACTGTTCAACCGCATGGCACTTACTTCTTGCCAAGCATAAGAACCTTAGGACGTGTGCAGTATTGCAGGGCGTTCATCTGGGTATCGAGATGAATACCCTTATCGTTCGGCATTTTATACTGCTTGGTATAAAGGCGCTGACCGATTGTGTTCACAGTGTCAATGTAATCGGCAGGTGCGAACGCGGTTTTGAACAGCCCCGGAACACCGGTCGGGAAGAAATTCGCTTTGTCGCTTTCGATGAAGGTTTTCCCATCGATTACGCCGCCGCGATAGTTTTCCCAGACAATGCCGCCAAATTCAAAGATACCATAGCTTGAGCGGTTCGGGCCGATATAGCCCTCGCGCAGAATTTGCGCTTCCGACCAGCCTTTGAAAGTTTCGCGGACCTCCGGATGCGAGAGCAGAGCATCAAAGAAATTGTCACCGACAAAGGCATGAATACCGTTAAACGGAACGCCGCCCAGAATGTCGGACATTTTGCGGACGACTGCCGCGCATTTCTTGCGGAGTTCACCGTCAACAGGATTTGAGGCACCGAGAGCGAAATCGATCTCGTTTCCCTGCGTAACGCCGAACTCGGTAAAGAGGTTGAGCGTTGAACCGTCGGCATAGGTGACGATACCCTTTACCGCACCGAGGCGGGCATGTTCTTCGGTCACAGCGAAGTTGATGACGTGGGTCTGCTGGCGCTGGCCGACTTTCATCATGACGGTTTCAAGCTGGCGCTCGGTTCCAAAGGCGCGAACGCCCTGAACTTCTTCCGCATAAACCGCATCGTTGATTTCGAAATGCGGGATAATCAGGGAGCGCATATCGCGCTTCTCTTTGCCGATTGTCGTACCCGGCGCACCGCGCGGTGTCGGCGGTACGATGGTCAGAATATCGCCCTTCTTTTCAATGGCGATTGTCGTCGTATCGACGCCGCTGGCGGTGAAAAGACCCATTTCGCCAATGCGACCTGGCTTGTATTTCAGTTCGTTGATTGCGTCGGTCAGATTGGTAACCGAAAACGCATCGTTATTGAAAATGTCCAACATCTGCGAAATCTCCAAAAATTATTAAGTTACGTCGAGACGTTGGGCGTCAGCGAACGAGAATGCCAACGGAGGCGAGATCGGCAGTTGCCGCTGCCTTCTGCTCGGCGGTTACGTCTTCAGGCCATGCGATGCACTGGCCGTTAATTTCGGCGTCACGGAAGATTGCAGCGATCTTAACGGTTTCACTCGCACCGGTAACGGCCGGATAAATCGCGATAGCAGCCGCCTTTTCACTGCCGTCCTGACCGTCAGGGTCATACGAGACCGCGTGGTAATCGCCGGGGGTTTCAACACCGACCGCGATTTTAAAGCTGTCACCGGCCACAAACGCTGCTGTCCCCGCAGTGATCGTGAACTTGATTTCTTTGTTGAACGCTGCACCGACGGTGGCGTTGCCGAGGCTTGCGCCTGACGGGCTTTCAATCGCGAAAACAGTCGCGGAGGTAGCTGTCGCCGTATAGGTGCCGTTCTTCGCTTTCGAAGATACCGCAGGGGAGGCCATAGCAAGGGTACCGTCGCCGGTATTGCCGGAAGCGGCAACAACGGAGGTCGTTACGCCGCCGGCCTGCGCGAGCAGAGCCAAGACCGTACCGGCCTCGATATTCTGGCTTGCTCCGATGGTGACGCCTTCGCGGGAGCGCTGGCCGTTAGCCTCGCTCAAAATAAATTCTCCCGCATGGCGCGGTTCGTTGAACACTTTAGACATTGTTCAAATTCTCCAATGAGAGGGTTCAATCGCTGCGGATCGCGTGCGCCTGAAAGCGCTCTGGCGATCACATGCTTGCGTTAAGTTTGTCTGTGACTTTGCCCCACGACGCTTTTGTCTTTTCGACAGGGGTCTGAGGCTGGTCGGCCTTCGGGTCGAATGTGACAAGACCACTCGGAGCTTCGCTTGAGCGCTGACCTGTCGGCTGCGGCTGCTTCTGTTCTCTTTCCGGTGCCTGCTCGGATGTCGAAGCAGACAGGCCAGCGAGAGTGCCTTTCACAACATCAGCCGACAAGTCGGTCGTAAATGCGAGGTGCATTGCCGAAGCTTCGCGCCCTTTTGCTTCCGGCAAATTCAAAATCGCCTGAATACGGGTACGTTCCGCCGTTGCGCCGATCTTCTCGCCTTCCTTGCGCGCGGCTTCAATCTCTTCATTATTCATTTTTGCAATCCTCTTGCTGTTTGGTGGCGTTGGGCCGCGCCCTGCCAGTTCTGCGACAACCGCCTCGAATGTGCCGATGCGATCTGCCATCCCAGCCGCGACGGCGGCCGATCCGATAAGCACGTCGCCGCCGCCAAACTTGGCGATCACGTCGTCGGGCTTCACGCGACGGCCTTGAGCGACCGTCGCGATAAATACGTCTGCGAGTGCATCAATCGTGTTTTGAATACGAGCTCTGCCCTCGTCACTCGAAAGGTCTGTCCTCTTGCTGGGCGACTGCGAGGAGATAAATTCGCGCCGACCCGCTTCCGCATCTTTCTTGCTCGTGTCCTGAAAGGCAGCACGGACACCGATAGAGCCAAGGATCGCTGTGTCGGCGATCACGATCTCCGTTGCCTGCGATGCAAGCCAGTAGCCGGCCGAAGCCGCAGACCCGCCGACATAAGCGACAATCGGCTTGATTGCCTTGCCTGCGCGGATTGCCTTCGCCAGTTCATCAACGCCGGTCACTTCACCGCCCGGCGTATCGAAATTGAGAACAATCGACCGGTACGACGGGTTATCGAGGGCGGCTTGCAGATCACGCGCCATAATGTCGTAAGAGGTCGCACCCGAAATCGACGTAAAGATATTCGCGCGGCGGAAAAGAGGGCCGCGCGCTTCGATGATTGCGACCGTGCCCCGCTCCTGCAGGCGCTCGGCCGTCGGTACGTGCTTCGACCGATACGCCTCAAGTGCTTCGATTGAGACATTGTTTTCGCGGGCAGCGACGGAGAGAACGAGTTCCAGCCCTTCGGCTGTGATCGCCCACGGCTCCGCAAGCGCCGCCTGTAAGGCACGCGTTTCAGGCATAGAATCTTCCTTTAGGTTAGTACCGGCGCGAGCCGCCTCGGATCGCAAAGCGCCGATTAACGGGCGGCAATCCTTGCAGTTTGCGGCACTCATCCTCGGCGTCCTGAAACTCTCGACGGAGGATCAAAAGGTTTCCTTGCAGGATGGACGTTTGTACCTCCTGCTCGTTATCGCCATGCCGGAAGCGGACGCGCTGCGCAGAGCCGCCCGCAAGCCGGTCATAGTAAGCGTCTTTCAACGCTCTCGCGCGTTCACATGGGTTATCCCAATTAACCGCAACCTCGTCAGGGTGACCGATTACGTCGTCCGTCATTTCGTTTCGTCCTCCGTAATCAGTTTGTCGCCTACAGGGTCAGGCGTCATTGTATCGCCCTCCGGTAGGTAAAGAGTGGCACGTTTCTTGGCTTCACGGGAGCGCTGTTCATAAACATCCTCCCAATCGACGCCGAGATCGTTGCAAATCATTTCGTCGGACATGACGCCCATACGTTTGTAAACCTCGTGAGCCTTTGCGGCTTTGAGGTCATCGGCCTGCGGTCGGGCAGGCCCGCGCCAGTCAGCCGAACAGGCTGCGGAGCGGTTCTCAATGAACCCCATCAAACCGTTAGGGAACGGGATATTCCCCGCCTCTATCTCCTCCTCAAGCCATGCCTCGTAAACGTGTTGAAGAAAGCGGCCGCAGATATTTTTACGGCGCGCGAGAACGAGAGGCCATTTCTCGGCAGTCGCCATGCGAACGGACGAGTAAGTCGCACCGGTGTAATCACCGGTCAGCGTTTCGACCGTCATGCCGAGGCAGGTCGCAATCTCACGGAGGAGGAACTTGCTGAAAGCCTCATAGGTATCGTTCGGATGCTCCGACCGGTTCATCGTCAGCTTCTCGCCGGGGAACAAGTGAGCAATGCGCCCGCCTGATCCGAGGTCAATTTTAGTCTGCTGATACCAAGCTTGTTTAAAGCCGAACAGCGTCTCGGCCTGTGAGCCTGCACTCGCGTCCTGTTCGTTTTGATCTTGCAAAGCGTTCAAGAGAGCTTCGGTCGGTGCCTCGCTTTCGATTGTCGCGGCAAAGACAGCCTGAATAAGCGCGGCCGTCAGCGTCGCGTCGGCAAGTTGGTCATACTGGCGAAGAACGCGCAGAACAGGAGCAAGCGGCGTAATACCCCGAACCTGTCCCGGCGAGCCTTCGAAGACATGCACAACCTGCGGCCGCCCTGCGCCGTCGCGGGCTGCAATATCGATCTGCTCACGAAAAACACTGTCTCTTGTAAAGCGATACGAAAGCGGGAACCCGAAATCATCTGTCCGAATTCCCTGATACATTCGCGTCATGGCGTCCGTATCTTGAACAAGACGGTGCGGCAAAACGAGTTGAACCTTTGTTCGCGTTGTCGAAACGTCGCGTCGGATCGACGGGAGGAGGCTAACAGCCTCGCCATAGGCGAAAGCGGTTTTGAGAACCATCCCTGTGAGCTGCCCCATCGAGTGCTTTCCGGCTGCGTCGCACTCAACCGGATTTTCAGACCAGAGTATCCAGCGGCGTTCGACTTTACTGATCCATTCCTCTGTTTGTTTTTCATCCCATCCGAGGACGGTATGATCCGGTGTCGGGTTGAGGCGCAGGCCGGTGCCGATGGTACTCGCTACAGCCTGATTAACCGCTCCGGCAATCCAGCCAGAATTTTGCAGTGCGTCGATCGCGCGGGCGGCAGCTTCGATATAGGCAGAAAGCACATCTTCGCGGGTATCTCGAAGAGCAGGACGCCACGCGAAGAGCGCAGCAGCCCCGCCGCTGCCAGGCGACCGGAAATACTGCGCGGAGTGCTGCGGGGAAGACGCCGGAAGGTTATGCCCCGCGCCTCCAACGGCATTTCGTAAGATATCAGAAGCGCGAGAGAGTAAACCCATTGTCACAACCCATTAAATCCAGCAGCAAGCCGGGCAATACGGTCGAATTTCGACTCTGCCTCCGCTTTTGGCGCGCCGTTTGCATCAGGAACTGAGATTTTTGGCTCAGTTTTGTCGTCGTCCTTTCGACGCGAACCGGGACTAATCCGATGCGCGTTTAGTTGGTAGCCAGCCGCCGCCGCCAATGCCTCGCAGTCAAGATAATGGTTCTCGCGGGAACGCTGAACCCAGACCGGAGCACCAGTCGGCGAGGTTGTTCGAGCTTCACTTACGATCTGTTGGCAGTAATCATCCGCCGTTTCCCCATGAAGATACCAAGCTCCGAGAGAGGCCTCGCCGTCTTCCCTGATATGCGGGTACCGCAGGCGCTCATGAACCCAACTTTTCCAGTGATCAGTATCGAGCAAGTGCAGGGTAAGACCGTATTTAGAGGTCTTACCGTCGGCCTTTACTTCGATCTTTGACTGAATAATCGGACGTGTTTGTGTCCTCCGCCCTTTCGTCGGGAATACGAACCGAGGGAAACGCCGTGCGAACGAGTAAACACGATGTTCAGGCACGGCAAATTTCTTGCCCGGGCGGAAACCACTATCCACGAACACAAGACGGATCTGCAGACCATCAATCGGCTGCGTAATGAGATCGGCCAGATCATCCCATACTTCTTGTTGAGAGGTATCTCCCCACAGGTCACCGCTATCGATCAGCCAAGAGGTGGCACGCGCGCCCCACGCTCGGATAACGAACGGGAGGCGGTTTTTCTGAACGTCAATACCAGCCGTTAAGAACAGGGCTTGATCCGGAAGGGTTCGGGGAAGGTACGGTGCTTTAAGCTTTGCAACTTCCTGCCACTCTGGAACATCACCACCGCCCGGCGTATAAACCTCACCGAAACCGGCGTTGACAGCAGTCTGAACCTTGTCGGTTTCACCCGATGCGAGTGCTTTTAGATACGTTTCCGCCCTCTCCCCGAAAGAAACGAAAGGTGAAGCGAGGCCAGATACCCAGAACGATAGCGTCGTCGTATCGGGAGGATCGCCGAGTACGCTCCCGTCCACATTAACTGTTTGCCCCGGCGCAACATAAATGCCCTCGGCGTTCATGGCCTCTTTGTGGACTTCCTCGATAACGCACCCGTTACGAGGACATTCGATAAAGGCTTCGCGACGCGCCTGTGCGGGCGTCGCGGTTTTCGGCCATGATAAGCACTTGAACCGAGGAACAAACCATTCGCGACAATGCGGGCAACGCCATGTCCAATGATGCCGCGTGCCCTCCTGCCAAAGTCGCCAGATCGGCGAGGTTACATCCTCAGGGGCAACAACCCCCCAAAATTCAAGGCCGCTTTCGTGATCCATCTCAGTTTCGACCATCCCCTGCGACGGCGTTGAAGTTATGCCAGTCATGAAGTCCGCATATGTAATACCGCGAGCTTCGACAAGACCGAGTGGGTCGCCTTGTCCTTTAATGTTCGAGAGCATTTCGTCGTATTCATCGACCAGTGCCAAACCGGCAGGGTCGGATTTAAGAGCCGTTGAAGAACCGGCATGAGCCAGGCGAACGGTAACACCCGCGACACGCTTCAAGGTCTTTTTCATACGCTTACCGCGCGCCAGCTTGCGCTTGAGTTTCGGAGCCTCGTCAAAAAGCCCCATCAGGCGCGGCTCAAACTGGTCAGTGAGGAATTCACGCGACGGACCCACGTAAAGAATAGGAACTGGCCGCGTATCACAGCGGTAACCGATTACGTCAAGGATCGTCTCGGTCTTGCCGCTCTGCGCACCGGTGACAAGGACGTTCCGGGTATAACGGTTATCATCAAAACCCCGCGCATAAGGGACAATGTAAGGTGTAAGTAAAGGGTCACGTTGACCCGGCTTTCCGGAGGTCGGTGGGTAAACTCGGTTATCCGCCCCCCATTTGTCAGGAGTCGTTTTCTCCGTCGGCTCCGAAAGGATCGCTGCCAGATCGTAAAGCCTCACCCGCTTCTCTGAACTTGCCTTGTGATCGAGCAAACGCCCCATTTAATCCCTTCTCAATCTCCGCGCGCAATTTCACATCGCGCGTTACCGCTGCGGGGATGCCGGTAAGTTCTGCGCGTAGTGTTGCAAAAACATTTGAGACGACGGCTTCAACGTCTTCCATATCGACGAGGCGACCTTCCTCTTTCCCGATCCGGAGTTCGACCTCTCTTTGCCGTGCGGCCTTAAGGCCGCTGTCAGCTGCTGCTTTAGATGACCTTCGTTCCTCGTCTTTAAGGGAGCGGACATAACCTTGTACAACAGCAACCAGTGGGTACTTTCCCTTGATTGCCACGGGGATATAACCATTCGCCGATAGCTGACGAAGCCATTGAGATGTAATACCCAACAGTGAAGATGCCCCACTCGTTGACAGCATTTCTTCACCCGTAAGGTCGATGATTGCGGACGAGGTCGAAGATGTTGTGGCCTTTTTTGCCATTTCGATTTTCCTCAAAATGCAAAGCAAACTCCGATTTTCCAAATTTGGAAAACGCTCATATTTAGGGGTGCAGCGTGACCGCACAGCTTGCCTATGGGGTAAGGTACCTTTTCTTCGCCCCTTGACGTTGCAATGCAGAGGCGCACAGAGCGGTGAAGGCAAACGAATGACTTTGATGTAGCTCGTTACACCTTGCTCGTCTGCGGCCCTCTATGTGACTTTCCCTCTGGCGCATCGCCTACCACTTGAACAGGCGTATGAGCTCGTGCTCGACGCGCTTCATGGTAAACCCGTCGACTTGCTTCCACTTAGCTACGGTTGGATCTTTGGTGATCTCTCTCGCAATGTTGGGACCGAACAGCGGTTCGACTGGCCCGCGTTCTGGACTGGTACGTTTATAAACCTTGCCATCATAAGCAGGCACGATGAATGTGGATTTGAAAACTCGGCGCTGTTTCCAAGGCGCAGCGCTTACGCCTTTCTTACCTTGCCTTGCTGCGAAGAGGTTGAGGTTCATCTCATTACCAGTCGCTTCAAGGGAGTAAGAAAGTTTATTCGGGTTAGCCCGTTTTGTTTCAACGGCCTTATTAATTAAGCCGTATTTAATTCCGGTCTGACTGACGAGGGAACGCTTGACCTGTGTCCGCGCCATGTCGCCGCCTCGGTTAAGAGCATTTGCAAATATACGTTTAGCTTTTCCCTCACCTGCGACGTTCAGGGCTTTGCCAAAGGTATCATAAATGCCGTCCTTTGTGATGACGATATCACCGGACATAACTATTCACTCTCTCCATGTTTGGACAATAAAAAACCCCGACAGGGGGTAAACTGTCAGGGTTCGTTTAATGCTGTCATAGCTCATAAAAACCGAGCATGATAATCATTATCATTCATTTCTATGCCGTCAATATAACCAGTTAAACTTATGATTTTACTCAATTATATTTAAATTTATTAGTATAAATTAAGGCAATAAAAAAGGCCGGGGCAACTCTGCACCGACCTTCCTACTCACCATTTAATTACCAGTGCCAGTACATCCGTGGTCAAAGGTTTAAATTGATGAAGACGTTTGTGAGCGCTGTGAGAAACGCGCTGCATAGCAACGTCTATGAAACCAACATAGATAGCGATTGTGTTCTAAACAAGGATACAACCGATTTTTTAATTCTGCTGTACCCAGTTAAGTTTGTCAGAGGTAACTCCTACCTCTGATGCAACCTTAATTGCTCGCTCCTTCAACTCCTTAGGAACCTCTGCTGTGCGTGATAGAACCCAAAAATATTTTGGACTTGAACCAACAATAATTGCCCAACGATAATCTTCATCAAGTGCCACAATGTTATAGCCACCATAAAATGGGCCAAAGAACGAGACTTTAAGAGCGCCTTCATATTTATCGCGCACGAATTCAGCCGTTCCCGATGCACGCTTATATCTACCAGAATTTTCATCAACAACGCTGTTAAGCACATTCACTGTGCCATCACCATTAAGCGTGTATTCAGCGGTTGTTTTAATCAGACCTTTTTCAAATCTGTTATCAACGCGCGCGACTTCAAACCACTTACCTAGATATCGATCAAGCTCGAAACCAGTAACCGGGGACACATTTTCGGGAATTTCAGGGTGGGAAGCTTTATATAGCTTATATCCTGCGAACAAACCCACTGCGGCCAATAATAGCTTTTTTGCGTTCATAACAAACTCCTGTCAGTTATAAAATGAACGCATCTAACTGGGTGTAGTTCCTTTAGCTGCAAACGAAAAACAAAAAGGCAGCCTTTAAGCTGCCTCTTGCATTTCCGGATTATGAATTGGTTTTGCCCCTTCACTCATCCAATGCATGACTGTTGCCATCTTACCTAAATCTATACCTGATTTTGGCAGCATTGGCGACACCCTTGACCAGTCAGGGCATTGTAAGGATTGGGCTTTTTTCCAAATGATCGCGGCTAAATCAATTATCTGAGCATCTAAGCGTCGCTCTGCAGTCCTACGAACACGACCCGTTTTTTCGCAGAATGACCGGAATGACCCCACCTTTTTCGGCGCCGCCATACACATGGCATACTGTGAAAGGATCAATCGGCGCTCGATATCGTGCACATACTCCGGAACCCAATAGTATAACACTTCCTCAGCTCTGCTAATTGCCTTGCTGGATGGCACATATCTAATATTGCTTCCGTTATTTCCATAACCCAAAGAATGCCCGCCGATAGTTTCATCCTGATATGTAGGCCAGAATGTCCGAACTGCAGATGGCCGGATCATACCAACATTCAAATGCAGCATCGTGTCTGCCGCTTCAATGATCCGTGCACGAACCACAAATGATAGCTCCATAATGAGTGCAGCGTTTTCATTCAGCTGATTAAAGGTCAAGGCGGATTTCTGGCTCATCAAGTATGACCTCCAATTGCTTGTAAATTAAAGTTCTCAATGTCGGCCGGACTGGCCAAGGCCGTCGCGCTACAGCTTCACCGCGCAAAACACCTAGTGGAATCTGATCAAAGGCATCAAGCGCGTCGCCGGCTCGTTCCGCCCAATCTGGGCGCTGGATAAGCACATCAGAGATTGCCCCGATGGTTTCCGACCATAACTCGTCACGGTTATTGTTGGTCTGCCGGATACACCGCAAAACAAAGATCAGGTGACCATCACCATAGCTGTTACGGATTTCATGCATTGTACCTCTGGCGTGGCTCTGTGCTGCAGCTCGGCGTCGGTAGATCGGCACCAGCTTAATACCCAGACCGTCCAGAAGCGTATCAAGTTTCCCTTTTGCCATGCACCACCATCAGAACATTGCATCGAAAGAGGCTTGCGCAGTTTCTTCCTGCGGTGAGCGGAACACCGTATATTCCGCATCGAACAGAATTTGCGCATCCTGATTGGGTTCGCCACGGCGGCGCTTGTGATTGATCACAGCAGCTTTGCCGCGACTGGCATCATACTTCCGGACTAACTCGTCGCGGCGCTCCTGATGCGTCTCCTGCGGGATAAGCTCTTTGTAGAGCGGTTCCGGCCGATAGAGAGAAAACCACACATCAAGGTTCTGCTTTACACCGCCACCGCCATACGCATCGCCCATCATTGGCCGGATATTCCCCTTGGCTTTCCAGCGGCCTTTCCATTCTTCATTGCGCTGGATCAGGATAACGATTGCCACATCAAGAGATTTCGCCAGTGCCTTAAGCCCGCGATACAATGCATTCACGCGTTCAGCGAAAAGCTCATTCGATTTACCCGGAAGATTAATCATCTTGGCATGGTCGATAATGACCAGATCCAGTCCGGCAGAGCGCTTCATTGCTTCCATCTTGATACGAATGTCAGACAGGGTGCAGTCAGAGAACGCCACGATATCGAATGGCAAGTTCATGGACTTCATAAGCTCAGCCTCAATGCTCCCCTGCTCTTTCGTGTTCAGTGAATAGGAATCCAATCGGCCAAGACTGATCCGGCTTGCTTGCGCCGCTGCCTGTAGCGCCGCTTCTTCATCCGTGATTTCAATGGAGAAGAATGCTGACTTGAAACCGGCTGTTGCTGCATGGCGGCATTGTTGCAGGCTAAAGCTGGTTTTGCCGCCGCCACTATCAGACATGAAGCCGATCAGGTTACCACGGCGGATTTCTCCGGCGACTTGCGTAATCTCCGGCAGGAACCACGGTAACAGCGTATTCTGCTCAAGACTGGCCTTAGCAACCCGCTCAATCGCCTTTGGCAACAAGACACCGTATTTCATGGAACCGGCACGTTCATCACCTTCACGGGAGATTTCAGTCAAGCGATCTGCCGCTCCTGCAATCAGTTTTGCAGGGCTGGTATCAATCGGCATGGATACTGTCTGATCAATCAACGATTGTGCCAGCATATAAATCTGGCGGCGTGACCAGACTTCAAGAATGCCCCGCCCCCAGTCATAGACGCTCATATTTCCCACAGCTTCACTCGAAAGCCGGATAAGGTATTGATACAGGTTCAGATCATCACTGATTTTCAATTCTGCATTGATATACGGCTTGAGTGTCACCGGATTAGCGATGCGCCCCTCACTGATCATCTTTGCTGCTTTGGCATAAACATCAGCATGATGCTCATTTGAGAAATGCTCGGGCTTCAAAAAACCGGCAACGCGCCAATACGATGAATTATCCAGAAAGATACTGCCAAGCAGATACTGCTCGTGCTCAATCGCATCAGGAAGCTTGGGCTCGATAGATGAATGATGATAAGTCATTGCCGCGCCTCCTGATAAGATCTGATTATTTCTGCTGCGAGTTGCGGGACAATTGCGTTGCCGTAACCCTTGGTCGCAGCGCGTTCCACGCCAACGGATACCCCATCATCAAACAATAAGTGGCTGTAATTGCCTGCCATGGCGCGCCTTGCATCAACAAACGGGCTGCTATTGATGGAGAGTGACGAGCTCTCGCCGACAGATGAACATTCGATCTGCTTATATCTTTTCCATCCCGCGCCACTGCAGTCGGCCACCCAAAATAACCGTTGTCTTTCATGATCTGCCTCGACGGCACTAGCTGGGACAATTGTCGCCCCGCAGGCGTAACCAGCACTCTCCAAGTCCCCGAAAACCTCATCGAGCCATCCCCACGCAATCGCGTCTTTAACCTGTTCTCCAAAGATTGCTGAAGGTTGTACGATGCGGATGAGCCGATAAAATTCAGGCCATAAGTGCCTTGGATCTGCGCTTCCTTTGTTTTTTGCGTCGGTGAGGTTGGCAACACTGAACGGCTGGCAGGGGCATGAACCTGTCCAGAGTGGTCGTTCATCAGGCCATCCAGCAAGTCGAGCTGCAAGTGACCATCCACCAATACCGGCGAAGAAGTGGCATTGTGTGAAACCTTTGAGGTCGTCTGCATGAACATCTACAATGCTCCTTTCATCAACTTCGCCGTCCGCGATGTGACCGGCTTTGATTAGATTCCGCAGCCATTGGGCGGCATACGGATCAAATTCATTGTAGTAAGCGCTCATGCCGCCGCCCTCATACTCAGCATCTTAAATGTCTGTGTTTTTGAGGCTGCAAAGGCGATGCCAACAGCTTCGGCCATATCAACATTGGTGACTTTGATTTTCAGCTGGTTACAGCGGTCACGAGCAGCTTTTTTCCATAATTTTTCCTCTTGTGGATCCTCGCCATCCTTATGGGTAATTTTAACTGGTGGCTTGAACCCAGCCCCAAAAAAACTCTTGCGCCATGTTGCAGGAGGAATTGTTTGCCAAGGCAGACGGTACGCACCGATTATACTCACTACAGCGCCAATGAGAGCGTACAAAAGCATCTGGTTAGGATTGACCGTGTGTATGACTTTGGGGCCGTATAAGGTCTGAATTGTCTTCTTATAGGTCTTAATGTTTCGAAGCGGTTCTTCAATCGCAACGAAATCGGGACGCTCTGCTTTCAGCATCGTAACAAGTTGTTGAGCTAAGGATTCTGCTTTTTCTTCTGGGCTTGTACCAATAGCCTTGATAGAACCCGCCTTGATGGAAGAGAGTGAGGAGCTTGGTTCATACCACGCTAGGCCAGTAGTCGTAGCTACATCAAGCCCAAGAATAAGTGCCATCACACGGCCTCCAGAGTCGAAATGAGAGAATAGATTTCCGCGCCATCCTCAGATCGGGCAATCTTCAAACCCTCAGCTTTAAGCTGCTGGTTCACGCGGATTAGACTATTTTGGAACTGGACATAAGCGCCGACCGGCTGTGATTTCGGATTATCAAAACCGCAAGCATGCATGATGTTGCCACGGGCAATCCAACTGCCTGAATTTGCGCGCATGTAGACGCGCAGGCGATAATCACGAGTCTCATTATCTTGCTGTAAGGCTGGCGCGGTTGTCATTATTTACCCAATTATCCAGAGATATAATGGAGCTACGATCAGAGCAGCGGCCACGAAATAACAGGCCGCCGCCAGCATGATCAGCTCAGCAACAGAAGGCTGCTCTTTCACGCCGCCTCCTGATCCGGAAAGTCCGGATCGGCATCTTCGTCAGATTCCGAATTGATTTTTTCCATGGCAGACTGGAGATTATCGCGCATAAATTTCTGCCCCTTGTCCCAACCACGCAGCCATGCCGCATCTTCATCAGAACCGGCATCGTGTGGGCTTTTCGGGTCTTTGCCTGCAAGGCCAGCCAGTTCGCCCTCACCTTCAATCCGTTCGATTGCTGGTGCACGGTCACGCAGCAAATCCGACTGAAAGCCGGGAACAAGATTAAGCCATGTCAGGATAGTGCCCTGATTGAGATAGCGATCCGTCACTGTGGCTTTGTCGTCGGCATTCAGTGCTTTGATTGCAAAGTCTAGATCACCAAGAACAACGCCTTCGGACTGAGCAATTTTACCATCTTCTTTTTTGGCCTTGTTCACTTCTGCCAGTTTCGCATTGTGAACCATACGTTTACGCATATGATTGAAGAATAATGCCTTACGATCATTCTGTGTCAGTTGGGAATTATGTCCTGTTTTTGCTGTCATGCTTTTGCGTCCTTTTTTGCTTTAAAGAGTGCAGCCAAAGTCTCAGCCTCGCTCTCAATATCCTCCAGAGAAACATGCGGATTAATCGCTTTCTCGACTGCGATTTCATGCTGCAGCCGTCTCAGTTGTTCTTCACAAACATCGACATACGCCGCCCTGATACGAGCAAAGAGACTGGCATCCACCGTCTTTGCTCTGCCTATTCGGATGTTGTTCAGCGACCAGAAAGAAATCCCGTAACGGCTACCAATGCGCCGCATAGCGTTTTCTTGATCACCCCAACCTCTCGTTTCTTTCGCAACTATCTTCCGGACGTACCGGTTCGCTAAATCGGCGCTACACATAACTTCATGCACCTTCTGCTTACTTTCTTTGCACCACATGCACGAATTCCCTTGCTACGTTGATATCGGGAAACGCCGGTTTGTCCGGAGGTGTCAGAAAGGAACCGAATGAAATGAAAGCACCGGTGAAACGCTTGAGAAACAAATTGCCGGTGCAACTCGAACTGCCGCTTTCAGGTGACACTACGCTCCTGAACTGCGGGATTTACTGGTGGGAGAAAGGTGACGGTAATCGCCTGAAACCCGCCAATTCAAATGACCCGTTCACACTGGACGATAATTTTTCAGACCAGAATTGAGGCAGGTAATCTGTGGGGCTGGCGCGATGGGAGGAGTTGTCGCGCCAGCCCTTTTCCATGTCAGTTAAGCGGGGGAAGCAAATTAGACATGGAAACTGTTTTAAGCGGCCGCATCAGCTATCTGTGCAACATGCATCTGAACCAACATGTCATTGTCCAGAAGCATGCCTGCCGTGGCAGCCTGCTCAATCAAGAGAGGCCAATATCGAACAGGAATGGACTTTCTACGTCTCATTTCAGAGGCTGCAGAAGGCTTTACACGGATTGCTCTTGCAACCGCACCACTCCCACCAAATTTCTCGTACAACTCATTGATCGTTTTCATATCAACAATCAACACGATTAATGTTGATATGTCAACATGATTTATGTTGTGTATTTTGCGAATGTTGATTCATGGAAACAATGGGCGATAGACTCAGAGCAGCACGCTCTCGAGCAAATTTCACATCCGCAACGAAAGCAGCTGAAGCCCTTGGAGTTTCCGCATCGACTTATCGTGCACATGAGAACGGTCAAAATGAATTTGGCCCAGAAGAAGCCGACCGATATGCTCGGAAGTTCGGCACAACTGCAGCATATCTCCTAACAGGTGCAGGTGCAGAGCAAGCCACCTCCAAACCTCGCCTCGTCTCAAGCTTTGACCCTGATGATGATGAAAATCATGGCAACGGATATACGCGGGAACACTGGAAGCCACACACCGCCGGAGCAATACCTGAGCTTGATGTAAAGCTTGGTGCTGGAAATGGTACGATTGGTGAAGTGATTAATCTGCCGGTCGGCGATAACAGTGTATCCGGCCACAAGGTAATCCGCGAATGGCTTATTCCGGTTGATTACCTGCAGGATGAAATCAAAGCATCACCGCGCCACAGCACCATTATGGAAGTGATCGGCGATTCAATGCAGCCGACATATCTGCCCGGTGATCGAGTTATTGTTGACCTATCACAGGATACAATGAGCGCGGATACCGTCTATGCGATCAGCTATGACGATGAACCGCCCCAGATCAAGCGGCTGCAAAAAGTGCCATTCAGCGATCCGAAACAAGTGAAGATTATCTCGGACAATCCAATCCTTGAGACATTTTCAGTGGAACTAGACAAGCTGACGATCATTGGCCGTATCTGCGGGCATATTGCGCGAAAATAATCTTAATATTCACCTCAAAGAGGCAGGGGCGTTTATATGCAAACTGAAATTATTGCTCTATCTGCGTTAGCTGTGACCATAGCAGGCGCTTTATATAGTTGGGCATACAAGGCACCCAAAAGTTTTAGCCAGTATAGCCAAATGTTTGCAATGATTATAACCTGCGCCTCATTATTAGTAGTATCATATATGCATGGTTACAACTCAGGACTAATTGGCGCCTCCAAATTACAAGAAAAATACGTCAATACAAGCGAACTTGAATACTCAATAATATTGATATTTATAATTGGACTTACTGGTCTAATTACCCAATATTTATGCAAATTAATTGGTATAATTGCAAATTCAATAAGAGATGAAGGAAGTGCTAATAGCTCATCACAAAATAAATGAATACTCTTTCAGTGTGAGCTTGAGTATAAAAATTTGCATCAACCACTAAAATTAATATTCTGATATTCGGGGCTGATAGGCAAAGAGGAGGAGGGAGATGGCTGCAAAATGGGAAAAACTGCTAATTCTATGTAAAACATATCCTTCCCCAAGCGGAAAGTATGCTGAGACCTCCTGCGTTGCGGCAATCAATGAGCAAAAACAATTTGTTCGTCTCTATCCAATTCCATTTCGTTTAATTCGAAAACAAGATCAATTCAAAAAATGGCAATGGGCACGCATCCAAATTAACAAAGCTAAAAAAGATCATCGCCCTGAGTCTCATACAGTCAATGTGGATGCTATTTCATGTGATCCAGAGGCTATATCAACGAAGAACAACTGGAAAGATCGTAGGGCGGCTATTGAGGGCGCCTGTCAATTCACAAGCTTTGATGACCTTGAGGAGTTTCGCGCTAAGCACAATACTTCATTAGCATTTTTAAAACCAAGACGTATTATTGAACTACTAATCATACCGGTTCAAAATCCAAATTGGACCGACTTAGAATTAAATAAATTGTTACGCCGTAAGGATCAATCAGACCTTTTTGATAGTGGCGACGAAACAGAAATAAAATTACTCAGAAAACTACCTTACGATTTTTATTATCGCTATATCTGCGATGTAAATGGTGAAGAAAAAGAATACAAACACAAAATCGTTGATTGGGAGGTTGGGGCCTTATACTGGAATTGCGTTCAAAAACACAAAGAACACTGGGAAAAACCATTCCGAGACCAAATGGTAACATTTATGTCCTCCAGAGATTTAATCTTCTTTATGGGCAATATGCATCAATACCAATGGCAATGGCTAATAATAAGCTTAATTTACCCACCAAAAGATTTACCAATACCAACGACTGGAGACTTATTCGGCAGCTTCTAACTGAAATGTTGGCAACAGGTGTCGATTACGTTCGTATTTCACAGGGTCATCTCCATATAAATCAAAATGCGAGATTCCGTGTCCAACCAATTTTTCAGCGATTATCGATCGATGGCATGTTTTTGGATCGCGTTCAAAGCATAACATGCATGTAACTTTATTAGATGAAGTTTGAGCAAGTTCGCTGATACGATCTTCTGCTGCTGCTGTTTCAATATGCTCCGTATAAATTTTACGAAAGACATCATATTTGCCAGCTCTCGCAGCATCACGTCCAGGCTTAGGATCACCTAAAGTTTGGTATGAATGATACTCAATACCAACAGCTTCTAGATGCTCACGCAAAGAATTTTTTGAAAACCCTTTTTTACGAGACAAAGGTAGTGCACGGACGTCAGCCAAAACTTCAATGCCAACAACCTGCAATGTCTCTATAAATTTAGAAATATCGGTACCTTCGTATCCGATAGTATAAATGGTTTTCATTTCAAATTCCTTTCTCCGGCAGGAGAGCACTGAGGCGTTAACATATATTAAAAATAATCACCACCCTACCTTTTCAGGTCACAAAAGTCCGTATTTTAACAAACTGTGAACTCGTTATTCACAAAACTTGATGATGTAAATCATCTACTCAGCGCCCTTACGTTAATAACCCTTAACATAACCTATTGTTTTTCTTGGTTATGAAGGATGGTGAGGTAAGGGTTCGAGCTAAAGACCCCCCTACCCCCAGAAAGACAAAAGTCCTCCCAGAGGTAGGGGAATCTGTAACATGTCCTGAAGGCCGGAGCCGGTAATGGGACAGATGCTAGAACGCCTCTCAGCAGTTCGTCCTCAGTTCCTGGCAGCACCGTAGGACTTTCGACCCCCGCGCTTGTGGCTGCACCAGCAAAGGGAATTGCACCCTCGTCACCACTGAAATTTCAATGAGCGCATACCGCGCCGCTGTATCAACACATAACGTATCAACATAATTTATGTCAATTAACATTTTATATGTTGACATATTTCATGTTGATTGCCATGTTAGGCCCATCAACAGCACGAAGAAGCCCACGGGCTGATCTGCTTTTCACGATGGGGTTTTATGAAATGAACAAGATTGCTCTGAATGCCGCCGAGCGCATCATGCTCAAAGTCCCGACATTCTCCGGTTACGAATATGCCGATCCTCGCCTGATCAATGGCGCAACTTATGCGGACGTTATCAAGGCGGCTGGCGATTATGATGCCATTGAGATTTACCGGTTTGATGAACAGTCAATGCGCGTGACCGACATTACCGATGAAGTGTCTCTGCATTTCACCGGTGATATTCTGGATAATCCACCATTGTGGCTTCGCCATTCCGTCAGCTTCGGGAACATCGTTGCAGCTGAGCGCCGTTCAAACCGTGAATTTGCAGCCCATGAGCGCTCATTCGCTCAAGTAGCTCTATGAGGTGGTGACCATGACAGCACCACTCATGGATCGCGTCTGGGATGCTTATTGGGATCACGGCAATACCAAGCTTGCACTGGAGCGCGTTGTCGAAGTTATTCAGGAAGATTCCAAGCAGGCTCTGCTTACCGCTCATGTCGAAATCGAACGCCTGACGCAGCTCTGCGCTGAACTTGAAGTCGAATTGCAAGCCGCAGGTTCGCGCCGATTGGAGGCCGCGTGATGGATATCAAGATTGATCTTGATGAGTTTCAGTCGATTAGCGACCTGTCCGTAAAGGTCGTGCAGAAAGCCGCTGAAAAAGCAGGCTTCACTGAGCATCCGGATGGAATTTACTTTGGCATGTCCGATGCGGTTTATCATGCGGATAAGGCTCTCGGTTCCACAGGCCTGAAAAAGCTTGTCGGCAATGCGCCTGACTTCTGGTGGGAAAGCTGGATGAACCCGGCACGTGAAGAAAACGACGATACGCCTGCTAAAATCTTCGGCCGTCAGTTGCACCTATGTGTTTTGGAAGGTCGAGATAAGTTTATTGCTAAATACGCACCAGAACCAATCTCTGACAATTATCAGGGCTGCTTGAAAACTGCCGATGATCTGCGCGATTTTCTATCTAAAAAAAAGGCATCCAAATCAGGCTCAAAAGCAGAGTTAATAGCTCGAGCCAAACAATTTCCTGACTGCCCTGCGATATTTGATGAAGTACTCATTCTCGCACAAAAATCCGGCAAAGAGCTTATCAAGTTTAAGGACTATGCAAAAATCCTTGCTGCATCGGCTTTCATCAAGGCGAACACAACACTGTCCAATGCCTTTGAAGGTGGTCAGCCCGAAGTGTCCGTATTCTGGACTGCTGACGGTGTACGGTTCAAAGCGCGGTTTGACTATCTCAAGCTGAATGCGATTACCGACCTGAAATCCATTGCCAATCGCACCGACAAGGAATTCACCAAAGCCTGCTGCGATGCTGTTGCGAGTTATGATTACATCATTTCCGCAGAGCATTACACCGAAGGCCGCCGCCAGCTTAAACGCCTACTGAATGAAGGTCGCGTGTTCGGCTCCTATGATCCGGAATGGCTGGCGAAGGTCGCGGCAAATGAGGTTTTCGCATTCGTCTTTGTCTTTTGGCAGAAAGATGGCGCTCCTATCTCGCACGGCATCAAGCTCTCCCCTGGCAATCCGCTGTTCAGTTATGCACGAAGCATGATCGCGCAGGCGGTCGATAATTACCGCACCTATCTGGCCGAATTCGGCACTGAAACAGCATGGGTGCCGTCCACTCCACTTGAAGAATTAGACGAAACTGACCTGCCGGTTTGGTACCAGCAGCGCCTTATGACGGGATCGTAATTATGAACCAGATCGTACCAGCACAAAAACGCTCCCTCGTGGATAGCATGGCATCCCGTTACGACATGGAGCCTACAGAGTTCGTTTCAGCTATCAAAGCAACGGTAATCAAAGGTGATTGCTCAAACGAGCAATTTGCAGCCTTCCTGATGGTCGCCAAGGAATACAAGCTCAATCCTCTCACCAAAGAGATTTATGCCTTTCCTGATCGCGGCGGCATTCAGCCTATCGTTTCGATTGACGGCTGGATGAACCTGATCAATTCGCACCCGCAATTCGACGGCATGGAGTTTCAGGACAGCAACGGCGATGATGGGAAACTGTACTCAGTTGAATGCCGCATTTACCGCAAAGACCGTGCACGACCGGTATCCGTAATCGAATACATGTCTGAATGCTTCCGCCAAACTGATCCGTGGAAGAAGTGGCCGAACCGTATGCTTCGCCATAAGGCAGCAATTCAAGCTGCACGTTATGCATTTGGCTTTTCAGGCATCATGGAGCCGGATGAATACGACCGGATGAAAGATGTATCCCCACAGGTAAAAACAGTGATTGCTGACCCGCTGTCGGACGAACCAATCGCCGCACAGGAAACTGTGATAGTTGACGGTGAAATACTTAATGAAACAGCAGGACAAGAAATACCGGCAGATACTCCCCTGTCCGAAGCCGGTACAGAGGGTGGTGAGCAGTCCCCATCAGCCGCCACCCTCGACAATTTCAGCGTAGTTGATCATTTAACCGATCAGGACAAGGTTTCACTGCGGGAACTGATTAATCGCTTAAAGGCCGCCGTCGGTGATGACCCGGCTGTAATCGGCATGACATGCAACGCTTTTCTAGCAGGCGGATATCCTCTTTCTGAGTATGCCAATCAGAAAGCGGGAACAATCGCCATGCACTTTAAAGCAGTGTGCAAGCAAGAAATGGAAGTTGCGGATGCCATCAAGCATGCCTGTGGCATCGCCCAGATTGATGAAACCGAGGTGATGCTATGAGCAAACACCTACTTCTTCGTCGGGGCATCAAGGGCATTCACCGCTTCTTTCAGTCGCTTCTCAACCTTTGGTCCTTTGGGAGGAATTTGCCCCTCCTTATTCACAGTACTATTTGCAGGCTCTTCCACGGTCTCAATATTCAGATTCGTAGTTTTGTTCTTACCAGTAGTTTTTGGGTGAGTCATAAATTTGCTCCTTCTCAAAAACTCAACCCACAAAAGACAAATACGTTCCAATTTTTGTGGTGTTAAAAATGACGAAGCGCATAGAATTCACCCGAAAGATCAAAGCGCAGATCATCACCCGTGCAAACGGCAAATGTGAAAAATGCTCGGCCATACTAAAAGCCGGTGAAGGCGAAGTCGATCACATTTTACCTTGTGCTCTTGGTGGCGAGGCAACAGTTGCTAATGGCCGCCTGCTCTGCCGTGTCTGCCATGTTGAAAAGACGGCTGACGATATTCGGCGCGTCAGAAAATCTGATCGGCAGCGTGACAAGGCAAGCGGCGCTCTACGAGCAAAGTCTGCACTGGCAGGCCGGAAGCAACCAAAGCCAGCACTCACAAAAATCGTTCAGAAGCGTCGCTCACTATACGAGCCAATCCAGCCACAGGAGCGCATGCAATGACAGATAGTTTAATGTTTACTGCTGCCCATCAGCTCCCGATCAAGCTTATTAAGCAAATCAACCATACCGTCGGCGGCGTCCCTATCAAGACCAACCTGCAGAGAGCCATCGACTATGGTTATGAATCCGGTAGCTCTATCAATAATAACCCAAGTACCATTCACATCTTGCTTCATATCATATCGGCTTTCAGACACGGGAAGCACCTCAAAAATAAGAATCCTACAGCGCAATCATTATCAGGTTCGGCTATTGGGGGGCACAGCCGTATGACAAGGGATGAGCTGATTGTTCAGATAGGGCTATTGAAGGCTGAAGACAAACAAGAGCAATCCAAAATTGCAACCCCTGAACCCAATATCATCCGGCTAAGGCGGGAAATCCGAGAGTTGAAGCGCCAAGTTTTCAACGCCTCACCACTCGTATCGGAAGGAGGGAAGGATTGACTGAAAATCTATCAAACGACATTTTAATTGGCGCAAAGTCGATTAGTAAGTTCAGCGGCTTTCCTGAGCGAACAATTTATCATCTATGTGCAAAGGGCTCATTCCCCCACTTTAAAGCCGGTGACTTACTCTGCGCGCGAAAATCCACAATTATTAACTGGATCGCTCAACAAGAAGCAGTGTGATTTATGTCAACCAAAATAGCTGACCTGACAAAATAACAAAGCCGCCATGATAGGCGGCTTTAACGCTTCAATATGTTGCATCCGTGTTGCATGGAGTAATTTGTAACATGTTGAAAACCCTAGAAATGCGCGTTTTGGCATGTAACACAATGCAACACGTAAACAGTACGATCATCGCTGTTCTTATTGTTATAATTATTTGATTTTATTGGATTTTTAAGTGGTGCCCGGAGACGGATTTGAACCGCCGACACGCGGATTTTCAATCCGCTGCTCTACCAACTGAGCTATCCGGGCATCCCTGCAAGCCTGTCTGGCCAGCGTGACGGTGTTGGTGTCCGTCTGATGTGAGCGCTTTATAGCATTAAATTTTTGCCTGTCCAGCACCCTGAACAGAAATTATGCAGCGAACCGGCAATTATTTTCAAAAAGCCCGATTTTCCTTGATTTTTAAAGGATATTTTCTTTTGCAAACTCCCGCACTCAACTCAAAATCACACAAATCCGCTGCCTCGCAGATGAAAAACAGATGTGAATCACCCGAATCCGCCTGTTGAAAATTCTCAGCCGTGGTTTTGACAGCGCAGAAAATTCCATACGTCTTATATTGTGCATTCTGTGTCGCTGCCAAAACCGCTTTTTCAAAAGACGCGACATTCAATCACTGCGCAAAGAGCCGCATTATAATAATTCCAGATGACTTCACCAGCCAGCTGCGATAAAAGGCACGCATGTCGAGGAGAGGATCATATCCTGATTCCTGTTTGTCTGCGGGAGAGTGCCGGTAACGGCCACCGAAGGGGAAATCGCCCGAAATCTCTCAGGTACCAAGAACCGCAGAAAAGCAAGGCAACTCTGGAAAGTCGGGGGAAACCCCGCGCCGAAGGTGTAAGTAAGCCTCAACAGGCTTGCGAGTCTCTCAGGCTTCCGACAGAGGGGTACATCATGGCTTTCCGCTTTTGCGGAAGGCGGACGTGTGTCTCTGGAGTGAAAAATGGGCGATACATCTTCTTTAAAAACGCTTCCGCTGGAAGAATTACATATTGCATCCGGTGCCCGTTTCGGCGGCTTTGCCGGTTGGAACATGCCGCTGACTTATCCGCTTGGCGTGATGAAAGAGCATGTTCATACACGTGAACAGGCTGGTCTGTTCGACATCTCACATATGAAACTCATTGAAGTTTCAGGCAGCGATGCTGCCGCGTTGTTTGCAAAGCTGTGCCCGATTGATGTCACCAAACTCAATGAAGGCCAGTCGAAATATACATTCCTGATGAATAATGACGCAGGCATCATTGATGACCTGATCGTGACCCGTCTGGGTGACGAACGTTTCATGATTGTTGCCAATGCCGGTAATGCCGATATTGATATTGCGCATTTCCAAAAAGGTGCTGCAGGTCTCAACTGCACAGTAACCCCGCTTGACCGCGTCCTGCTTGCCATTCAGGGCCCGCAGGCTGCTGATGTTATGAAAAGCCTCGCATCTGATCTCGGTTTCAGCGTTGAAGAGCTGAAATTCATGCATGGTTTTGAGCCTAAACAGGGC
The DNA here is from genome assembly GCF_020341615.1 of Pseudochrobactrum sp. XF203. NCBI lineage: Bacteria > Pseudomonadati > Pseudomonadota > Alphaproteobacteria > Hyphomicrobiales > Brucellaceae > Pseudochrobactrum > Pseudochrobactrum sp. XF203. Next base: position 113,522 of record NZ_CP084393.1, read on the forward strand.
TGGTTCGTTACCCGCTCCGGTTATACCGGTGAAGACGGTTTTGAAATTGCCGCACCGCTCAGCGATGCACAGGCACTGGCGAAATCTCTGCTGGGCGATTCCCGCGTTGCATGGATCGGCCTTGCCGCCCGCGACAGTCTGCGCCTTGAAGCCGGTCTTTGCCTGCATGGTCAGGACATCACTGAAACCATCGATCCGGTATCTGCCGGTCTGACATGGGCAATCACCAAAGCTGTACGCGAAACCGCCGCTTTCCCTGCCGCCGCTAAAGTTCTGGAACTGATTGCTAACGGCCCTGAAAAGCGCCGCGTCGGCATCAAGCCGGAAGGCCGTCAGCCGGTTCGCGCCGGCACCAAGCTGTTTGATGAAGCCGGCAGCGAAGTCGGTGAAATCACGTCCGGCGGCTTCGGCCCTTCAGCCGGTTTCCCTGTTGCCATGGGTTATGTCAGAGCCGATCTGAAAGAACCGGGCACACGTCTTTTTGCGGAAGTCCGCGGCAATAAAGTGCCTGTAGACGTCCATACACTTCCATTTACCCAACCTCGCTATCACAAAGGATAATCGCATGCCTAAAATCTTTTTTACCGAAGATCATGAATGGCTCAGCGTTGAAGGCGACATTGCAACTGTCGGCATCACCAACCACGCTCAGGAACAGCTCGGCGACCTCGTATTCGTAGAACTGCCTGAAGTTGAACGCGTTGTGGAAAAAGGCGAAGCCATTGTTGTGGTTGAGTCTGTAAAAGCTGCATCCGATGTGTATGCTCCGCTTAACGGTGAAGTCATTGAAATCAACGAAGAACTCAATGGCAATCCTGCGCTCGTCAACAGCGCGGCAGAAGGCGAAGGCTGGCTGTGGAAGATGAAAATCTCCGATGCAGCTCAGCTCGAAGGTCTGCTCGACGCTGCCGGTTATCAGGCACTGGTTGGCTAAATCATGGCATCATCATCTCTTCCTTTTGTAGAGCGCCATATCGGCCCTCGCGCCAGTGAACAGCAGGAAATGCTGTCGGCGCTTGGTCTGCCGTCGCTGGACGCTCTCATCAGTCAGGCAGTGCCGCAGTCAATTCGTCTTGACCGCGCACTCAACCTGCCTGCTCCGCTTGATGAAGCCGCAGCTCTCAGTGAGCTGTCCGGCATTATGGGGCGCAACGTAGTTGCCAAAAGCTTCTACGGTGCGGGTTATCACGGCACCCATGTGCCGCCGGTTATTCAGCGCAACCTGTTTGAAAATCCGGCATGGTACACAGCCTATACACCCTATCAGGCTGAAATCAGTCAGGGTCGCCTTGAGCTGCTGTTCAACTTCCAGACACTGGTGACAGAACTGACCGGCCTGCCGGTTGCCTGTGCATCGCTGCTGGATGAAGCAACCGCCGTTGCTGAAGCTGTTGGTATTGCCTATCGCCATCACCGCGAAAAACGTCCGAAAATGGTGATTGCCGGTGAATTGCACCCGCAAACACTGGATGTTTTGAACACCCGTGCAGAACCGCATGGCATGATCATTGAAGTTGGCGGCGAAGTGGATACCACAACCGCTGCGGTGATCATTCCTTGGCCGGATACACGCGGCGTTTACGGTGATTTCACCCGTATTATCGCCAGCGCCAAACAGACCGGTGCTCTGGTTGTGGCCGTTGCCGATCCTCTGGCGCTGACCATCACGCAGTCTCCGGGCTCATGGGGTGCCGATATTGCTGTCGGTTCCATGCAACGCTACGGCGTGCCAATGGGCAATGGTGGTCCTCACGCTGCTTATCTCGGCGTGAAAGAAAACCTCACCCGTATCATTCCGGGCCGTATCGTCGGTCAGTCGCTCGATGCACATGGCCGTCCGGCCTATCGTCTGGCGCTGCAGACCCGCGAACAGCATATTCGCCGCGATAAAGCGACATCGAATATCTGTACTGCTCAGGCACTGCTGGCCAATATGGCTGCATCTTATGCAATCTGGCACGGCCCTAAAGGCCTGCAGGCTATTGCTGATGCCGTTCATGCGATCACTGCCCGTTTTGCAGCCTCGCTCAAAGCTGCCGGTTTTGAACTGGCCGGTGAGCAGCTGTTTGATACAGTGACTGTAACGGTTAAAGGCAAAGCACAGGATTATGCTGACAAGGCGCTGGCAGGCGACCGCCTGATCCGCGTCATTGATGCTGATACTGTGTCTGTCACTTTCGATGAAACCTCGCTGGAAGATGATTATCTGGCTCTGGTTGCATTGTTTGGTGCAAAGCCTGTTGAAAAAGCAGCCCGTCTGTTGCCTGATGCGCCGCGTGACGAACATTTCCTGACACAGGCTGCATTCCACAGCTATCGTTCAGAAACCGAAATGATGCGTTTCCTGCGCAAGCTGGCAGACAAGGATCTGGCGCTTGACCGTGCGATGATCCCGCTCGGCTCCTGCACCATGAAGCTGAATGCTGCTGCTGAAATGATGCCGGTCTCATGGCCGACCGTCGGTGGTCTGCATCCTTTTGCACCACAGGCGCATCTGGAAGGCTACAAGGTTCTGACCGACAATCTCGAAGCATGGCTTTGCGAAGTGACCGGTTTTGACGCTGTATCCCTGCAGCCGAATGCCGGTAGTCAGGGCGAATATGCCGGTCTTCTGGCAATCCGTCGTTATCACCGCGCCAATGGTGACGAAAACCGCAATATCTGCCTTATCCCGTCTTCCGCACATGGTACTAATCCGGCCAGTGCGCAGATGGCAGGCATGAAAGTGGTTGTCGTTAACTGTCTTGAAGACGGTGACATTGATGTGGCCGATCTGAAAGCCAAGGCAGAACAGTATCGTGATACGCTGTCGGCGCTGATGATCACCTATCCGTCCACACACGGTGTGTTTGAAGAAACCATCCGTGAAATCTGCACAATCATTCACGCGAATGGTGGTCAGGTTTACTTCGACGGTGCGAACCTCAATGCACTCGTTGGTCTGGCACGTCCGGCCGATATCGGTGCTGACGTTTGCCACATGAACCTGCATAAAACTTTCTGCATTCCGCATGGCGGCGGCGGCCCGGGCATCGGCCCGATCGGCGTTGGCGCACATCTGGCACCATTCCTGCCAGGTCACGTGAACGCAGGCAGCGACAATGCGGTTTCCGCTGCACCATTCGGCAGTGCGTCTATCCTCGTTATCACATGGATGTATATCCGTATGATGGGCGGCGCCGGTTTGAAAAATGCAACGGAAGTGGCCATTCTCAATGCCAACTACATTGCTGAGCGCCTGAAGGATCATTATCCGATCCTTTATACCGGTGCGAACAATCGCGTTGCGCATGAGTGCATCGTTGACACCCGCGTGTTGAAAGACAAAGCCGGTGTGACCGTTGAAGATGTTGCCAAGCGTCTGATCGATTACGGTTTCCACGCCCCGACCATGTCATGGCCGGTTGCCGGTACGCTGATGGTTGAACCGACCGAATCCGAATCCAAGGCTGAAGTGGATCGTCTTTGCGACGCTATGATCTCCATCGCCAAGGAAGCGGCTAAGGTCGAAGCCGGTGAGTGGCCGCAGGATGACAATCCGCTGGCCAATGCACCGCACACCGTTGCAGACACCATGCTCGACGACTGGAAACATCCGTATTCCCGTAAGGAAGCAGCCTTCCCTGCGAAAAATATGGATCCGGCTTCCAAATATTGGGCTCCGGTATCGCGCATCGACAACGTAGGCGGCGACCGCAATCTGGTTTGCTCCTGCCCGCCGATGGATGCTTATACAGACTAAAACAATCAGAAAGGCCCTGATGAAAATCAGGGCCTTTTCTTTTGTCCGACAAACCACGGCACCGCCTTATGCGACATTAGTCTAACCTCATGCAAATTTTACTTTCCCTCTTAAAGCGGGGGGAGTAAGCGCTCAGGGTGTTTGCCGGTGCTGTGGAATCATCCTGCACCGGCAAAGCATGCAGAAAACTAACCAGTGTATTTTCTTGGATTTCAGGAGGGAAAATATTCTGGCAGATGAATTGTGAGGCATACTGAATGGATACTGCATCGGGGCACCCGCATTCCCAAGAGGAAGAGCCGCATCTTGCCCGTAATCTCAAAAACCGCCATTTGCAGCTGATCGCCATCGGCGGAGCTATTGGTACCGGCCTTTTCATGGGCTCGGGCAAAACAATTTCGCTCGCAGGCCCGTCAATCCTGCTGGTCTATGCGATTATCGGCTTTATGCTGTTTTTCGTAATGCGCGCTTTGGGCGAGCTGTTACTGTCCAATCTGAATTATCGCTCTTTTGCTGATTTTGCCGGTGATTATCTCGGATCATGGGCGCAGTTTTTTACCGGTTGGACCTATTGGCTGTGCTGGATTGTTACCGGTATTGCTGATGTTGTGGCCGTTGCCGGTTATATGTCGTTCTGGTTCCCTGAACTGGCCTTGTGGATTCCCGCACTCGGCCTGATCGTGGTTCTGGTTGCGCTGAACTTGCCGAATGTGCGCAATTTCGGTGAAATCGAATTCTGGTTCGCGCTGATTAAGATTGTTGCCATTGTTGCGCTGATTATTACCGGCGTTGTCATGCTCAGTTCCGGTTATGTGTCACCAAACGGTACTGCGGCTTCCATTACCCATTTGTGGGATCAGGGTGGCTTCTTCCCGAATGGTTTCTTCGGTTTTGTTGCCGGTTTCCAGATCGCGGTTTTCGCTTTTGTCGGTATTGAGCTTGTTGGTACCGCCGCTGCTGAAACCGAAAATCCGGAGCGCAATCTGCCAAAGGCGATCAATTCAATCCCTGTGCGTATTGTTCTGTTCTATCTCGGTTCGCTCTTTGTCATCATGACTGTGATGCCTTGGAACCAGGTTGACCCGTCGAGCAGTCCGTTTGTCGCCATGTTCTCGCTGGCTGGTCTCGGCATTGCCGCGCATGTGGTGAATTTCGTGGTACTGACCTCTGCGGCTTCCAGCGCCAATTCCGGTATTTACTCGACATCGCGTATGATTTTTGGTCTGGCAAGCTATGCTCTGGCACCAAAAACACTGGGCAAGCTGAACCACCGTCATGTGCCGGTCAATGCGCTGTTCTTCTCCTGCACATTCCTGCTGGCAGGTGTTGTGCTGCTTTACGCAGGACAGAGCATTATTGAAGCTTTCACCATTGTGACCACGATTTCGGCTCTGCTGTTTATCTTTGTCTGGTCGATCATTCTGGCATCTTATGTGCAATATCGCCGTAAGCGTCCTGATCTCCATGCAAAATCAAACTTCAAAATGCCGGGCGGCTATGCAGCCATTATTATGGTATTTGCTTTCTTTGCTTTCATCCTCTGGGCATTGGCACAGCAGGCTGATACGGCACAGGCACTGCTGATTACACCGGTATGGTTTGTCCTGCTCGGCGTGATCTATTTCTTCATGCGCAAGAAAAGCGTATAAAAACTGAAAAGGCCACTCGTCAGAGTGGCCTTTTTTATTACAACAAAATCCAGCGTATCAGCGGTGCGGCAAAGACATTGACCAGACCAACCAGCACCATCACCAGACCAGCAATGGTGCCTTCTTCTTTACCCAGTTGCTGAGCTTTGGCCACACCTGCACCATGCGCGCCCATGCCGAACAGAGCACCCCGGGCAAGGCCGGATTTCAACGGCAGAAAACGCAGGATTGTATCGCCGAGTGCGGCGCCAATCACACCGGTCACCACCACAAACAAAGCCGTCAGATTAGGAATACCGCCAATATCTTCCGACAAAGCCATGGCAAAAGGCGAGGTCACAGAACGCGGGATCAGACTGAGCCGCAGACTGCCGTCGAGACTGAGCAGCGAAGCCAGCCCCCATGCCGAGAGAATGGCAACAGAACTGCCGACCAGCACACCAAACAACAGAACCGGCCAATATTGCCGGATGACTGCCCGTTGTTCATAAATCGGCACCGCAAAAGCAACGGTTGCAGGACCAAGCAACATCACCAGCCAGTGTGTTGCGCTATTATATTCCGCATAGCTGGTGCGCATCAGCAGCACCGCCGCAATCAGCAAAACCGGTGCGGCAATGAGCGGTGAAAACCAGACACGCGGCCAGCGACGGTAAAGCTTTTTCGCCAGCAGATAGAACAGGATCGTTGCCGCAGACCACAGCACCATCATTCCGAGTGCGGGGGTGAGATAGTCCATGATCCCGCTCATGATGAATGTCTCATCTTTTGCAAATGACGGCTCAGACGCAAACCCGCTTCAACCGCCAATGCGGTGGAGATCATCACGATAACCGTGCCGAGCAAAATAACCGCGAGAATTTTCAGACCCAGCAGACCGAAAAACTCATGGTGATCGAGCACGGCAAGAACCGCAGGGATAAAAAACAGCAGCATCTCTGCCAGATACCATTGCGCACCACGGCGCACAGTCAGCAGGTTCATGCCGCCGGTCATCAAAAGTATGAATAACAGAAACAAGCCGATGACACTGCCCGGCACAGGCAGATGCGTTATTCTGGCGATACCCTCCCCCAAAGCCCAGAAACCGGCGATCAAAGCGATCTGGCCGATCCGGCTGTTTTGTACCCAATGGCGGACTCCTCCCGACATTTGAGCTGGAGACATTTTATGGCACTCTTTTCATGCAAATTAATTTTCCCCTTTATACGCCAACCCCATTCATGATAAAAATGAATTGATTGAATAGAATTAAGTCCCAAATGGAATAGCAATGGAACTGCGCACATTACGGATATTCGCCGAGGTTGTCCGCCAAGGCGGTTTCACACAGGCTGCCAAGACTGTTTTCCTCACGCAATCAGCTGTCAGCAAAGCCGTGCGTCAGCTTGAAGACGAACTTGGCGTGACCCTGCTCGACCGTAACGGCCATAAATCGGTGATGACCGATGCCGGAGAAGTGGTATTCCAACGCGCTCTGCGTATGCTGGCAGAACAGGATGATCTGAAAACCGAACTGGCAGAATTGCAGGGGCTGACCAAAGGTGTGCTGCGGCTCGGATTACCGCCAATCGGCAGTGACGCGCTGTTCGCACCGATGTTTGCAATTTACCGTCGTCTTTATCCCGGCATTGATATTCATCTTGTCGAGCATGGCAGCAAAAAACTCGAAGATATGGTGCGCGACGGCGAGGTGGATCTTGGTGCCTCCCTCTTGCCTGCGCCTGATGAATTTGACTGGCAGAATGTCCGCAAAGAGCCGATTGATGTGCTGATCCCCGCTTCGCACCCGCTGGCCGATCAGCCCTTTATTCCCTTGAAACAATTACAGGATATGCCGTTCATCCTGTTTGACAGTGCCTTTGCGCTCAATCCGATTATTCTGAATGCCTGTCGCAGTCAGGGCTTCACGCCGTCCATTGCCGCACGCTCCAGCCAGATTAATTTCATCATCGAGCTGGTTTATGCAGGGCTTGGTATCGGCTTTCTCCCGCGTCTGATTGCCGAACAACGGGTGCGCGACGGTGTCCGACATATTACACTGACAGAACCCGATCTTTCATGGGACATGGCATGGGTCTGGCGGCGCGGCGCTTATCTGCCTCATGCCGCGCGTGCATGGCTGGAACTGGCAGCACGTTTTCAGCACTGATAAGGGCTGGCAGGCATTATTGCCAGGAAATTCAGGCTCGTTTCTCCCGAACCGCCTGATAAAACCGCACATATCCAAGCTGGGCATTGCCGAGTTGATGCGTAGAATTCATGACTAAAGTGCAAATAAGGGTTTGCAGTTTTGGGGTAGTCGTCTGAGAATGAGCCAAATTTTTCGGGAGATAGTAAATGAGTGACATGACAAAATTTTCATGGAGCGATCCGTTCCTGCTCGATGATCAGTTGTCTGATGATGAACGCATGATCCGCGATTCCGCTGCGGCTTTTGCCAAGAGCGAACTGCTGCCGCGCATTGAAGAAGCCTATCTTGAAGAAGCTGTGCAGCCTGAACTGTTCCGCCTGATGGGTCAGGCCGGTCTGCTCGGTGTGACATTGCCGGAAAAATACGGCGCGGCGGAAGCCAATTATGTTTCCTACGGTCTTGTTGCCCGTGAAGTAGAGCGCATTGACTCCGGCTATCGTTCGATGATGAGCGTGCAGTCCTCACTCGTGATCTACCCGATTTTTGCCTATGGTTCGGAAGAGCAGAAAGACAAATATCTGCCGGGTCTGGTGTCCGGCGAGCTGATCGGCTGCTTTGGCCTGACCGAGCCTGATGCCGGTTCTGATCCTGCAGGCATGAAAACCCGCGCGGAAAAAACCGCGACCGGCTACAAGCTGCACGGCTCGAAAATGTGGATTTCCAACTCCCCGATCGCCGATGTGTTCGTCGTCTGGGCGAAATCCGTTGCCCATGACAATCAAATCCGCGGTTTTGTGCTTGAAAAAGGCATGAAAGGTCTGAGCGCACCGAAGATCGGCGGCAAGCTTTCCCTGCGTGCTTCCGTCACCGGTGAAATCGTGATGGACGGCGTGGAAGTCGGCGAAGATGCCCTGCTGCCAAATGTTTCCGGCCTCAAAGGTCCGTTCGGCTGCCTCAACCGCGCCCGCTATGGTATTTCATGGGGTGTTCTCGGTGCGGCGGAAGATTGCTGGCACCGTGCGCTGCAATATGGTCTGGATCGTAAGCAGTTCAACCGTCCGCTGGCGCAGACACAGCTTTTCCAGAAGAAACTGGCCGATATGCAGACAGAAATCACGCTCGGCCTTCAGGGCTCGCTGCGTGTTGGCCGTCTGATGGATGACCATAAATTTGCACCGGAAATGATTTCGCTGATGAAGCGCAACAATTGCGGTAAAGCGCTCGACATCGCCCGTCAGGCTCGCGACATGCATGGCGGCAACGGTATTCAGATCGAATATCACGTGATGCGTCATTCGCAGAATCTGGAAACAGTGAATACCTATGAAGGTACCCATGATGTTCACGCGCTGATCCTCGGCCGTGCGCAGACCGGTCTTCAGGCATTCTTTTAATAACTGATAATCGCCCGCTTCCCTCTGTATGGCGCTGATTTTTCAGCGGCATAACTGATGGAAGCGGGTTTTTCATATCCGGAGCAAATCTGATGCAGGCGCCGTTGGAAGGCATTAAAGTCGTTGAACTGGCACGTATTCTTGCAGGGCCGTGGATCGGCCAGACATTGGCGGATCTCGGTGCCGATGTCATTAAGGTAGAAAGCCCTGAGGGCGATGATACCCGCAAATGGGGTCCGCCTTATATTGACGACGGTGCGGAACAGTCAGCCGCCTATTATCATGCCTGCAATCGCGGTAAACGCTCGATCACCTGCGATTTTCGTGAAGATGCAGGGCGTGAGACCGTTCTCAAACTCATCAAAGATGCCGATATTGTCATCGAGAATTTCAAACTCGGCGGCCTGAAAAAATACGGCCTTGATTATGAAACCCTGAAGGAAATCAATCCGCGTCTGATCTATTGCTCCGTCACCGGTTTCGGTCATGACGGGCCTTATGCAGCCCGTGCCGGTTATGATTTCATGATTCAGGGCATGAGCGGCATTATGGATATTACCGGCGACCCGAAAGGCGAGCCGCAGAAAATCGGCGTGGCACTGGTCGATATTATCACCGGTCTTTACGGTGTCATCGGTATTCAGTCCGCGCTGCTGCATCGTCAGGTAACAGGTCTCGGTCAGCATATTGATATGTCACTGTTTGATTGCATGACCGGCGTTCTTGCCAATCAGGCAATGAATTTCCTCGCTTCCGGCATAGCGCCGAAACGTCTCGGCAATGCGCATCCGAATATTGCGCCTTATCAGACATTGCCGGTGAAAGACGGCTATTTCATCATCGCCTGCGGTAATGACGGCCAATTCGCCAAACTGGCAGGTTTGCTGGAGCTGTCGGAACTGGCTGAGGATGAGAAATTCCGTACCAATGCGGCTCGCGTACAAAACCGTGATGAACTGACAGCTCAGCTTGAAGCAAAAACATCTGCATGGTTGCGCGATGATCTGTTGGCCGCACTGGAAAAGCTCGCTGTACCGGCAGGGCCGATCAATACCATTGCCGATGTGTTCAGTGATCCGCAATTCATCGCCCGTCAGATGCGGGTGGACAATCAAGGTGTTCCGGGACTGCGCACGCCGCTGAAATTCTCCAATGCAGAACTGAAAACCGGCCTGCGCTCCCCGCGTTTAGGCGAGCATACGGAAGAAATTCTGGCAGAATTGAACTCTGAAAAATAACCAAAAACAGTATTTCAGAAGGCCGCTTTCAGCGGCCTTTTTATTGGCTGATCGTCCGGTAAAACAGGCGATGACATATTGCTGTTACAAAACTGACTCGTGATTTGGCTGATTTGCCTGCAGAATGAAGGTCTTGTCCGCTAAAATGGCGGGGTTTTTATCCACATAAAGGCAATTTTTTTTCATCAGCCATATTTATTGTATTTTACTTAAATTATCAGTGTTGATAAAATATTTTATCCCATTGAATAATATGGTTTTCTGGCAATTTGTTTTAGTTTCGTTCTTTGTAATAAAATTTTAGAATTAGCCAATAATATTGCGATTAATAACAAAGTTTCTCTTTTGTTTTAAAATAATCTCCTTCGACTAAAGGCGCACGGCTGAGAACTGAAAATAGATGTTTGACTCTGCCTGAAAAACTCATACTAGAATCCGTCTCAGTACTTTAACAGGGAGGGTTATATGTATCGTAAAATTTTGCTCGCAGGTGTCTGCGCACTCACACTGACCGGCGCTTTTGCCGGTGTGGCATCTGCCGAAGTCGTTCTGAACCGTGGTAACGACACAGATCCGGCAACATTGGATCATCACCGCACATCCACCGTTTCCGAAGGCCGCATCATGGCCGATCTCTATGACGGCCTTGTTCGTCAGAGCGCCAAAGGCGAAGCTGTTGCTGCCACCGCCAAGTCCTGGGATATTTCCGAAGACGGTCTGGTTTACACATTCCACCTGCGTGACGATGCCAAATGGTCGAATGGCGATCCGGTAACTGCCGGTGATTTCCTGTTCACATTCCGCCGCATTATGGATCCTAAAACTGCTGCCGGTTATGCCAGCATGCTGTTCCCAATCAAAAACGCTGAAGATGTGGTTGGTGGTAAGAAACCACTTGAAGATCTGGGCGTTGAAGCGGTCGATGATCTGACCCTCAAAATTACGCTGAAAGGCCCGACACCGTATTTTCTTGAACTGCTGACCCACCAGACCGGTCTGCCGATGAACAAGAAAAGCGTTGAAGAAAACGGTGATAAATTCACAACACCGGGCAAAATGGTCACCAATGGTGCCTATCAGCTGGTCAGCTTTACACCAAACGACAAAATCGTCATGAAGAAGAATCCGAACTTCTATGACGCCGATCAGGTCAAGATCGATGTTGTTAACTGGATTCCTTTCGAAGACCGCGCCAGCTGCATGCGCCGCTTTGAAGCCAAAGAAGTGCAGGTCTGCTCCGACGTTCCGTCCGAACAGATGGACTATGTGAAGAGCAAACTGGCTAAAGAATTCCGTATTGCCCCTTATCTCGGCTCCTATTATCTGCCGGTTAAAGGTAAAGTTGCCGACAGTAAACTGAAAGACCCGCGTGTTCGTGAAGCCATCTCCATGGCGATTGACCGTGAATTCATGGCAGAACAGGTCTGGCAGGGCACAATGCTTCCGGCCTATTCCGTGGTTCCTCCGGGCATTGCCAATTATGTTGAAGGCGGTGTGAAGGCTGAATATGCCGACAAAGACATGCTGGAACGTGAAGATAAAGCTAAAGAGCTTTTGAAAGAAGCCGGTGTTGAGCCGGGCAGCTTGTCAATCGAACTGCTCTATAACACATCCGAGAACCACAAGAACACAATGGCCGCGATTGCGGATATGCTGAGCAATATCGGCATCAAAGCCACGCTCAATGAAACCGAAGGTGCTACCTATTTCAACTTCCTGCGTGAAGATGGTCCTTTTGACATCGCCCGCGCAGGCTGGATCGGCGATTATAATGATCCGCAGAACTTCCTGTTCCTGACCCAGAGTGACGTCAGCTTTAACTATTCCAAGTGGAAGAACAAAGACTACGATGCTCTGATGGCTAAAGCTGAAGCCACAACAGATCTTAAAGCCCGCGCGGAAATTCTTGCCGATGCGGAACGTCTGTTGCTCAAAGAAACAGCCGTTATTCCGGTGCTGTATTATTCATCACGCGCTCTGGTCTCCGAAAATATCGAAGGCTGGTATGACAACCTGATGGATGCACATGCAACCCGCTGGCTGTCGCTCAAACAGTAAGTATTTTTACTGGCAGGCTGCATATTCACCTATGCAGCCTGTTGCATATCAAACTATTTTAACTTTGCCGCAGCCATTATTTTTATGAAGGCTGCAGTCAGGAAAATTATATGTTGAGCTATACGCTGCGGCGGCTGGCCAGCGCGATCCCGACGATATTTATCATCATCACGCTGACCTTCTTCATGATCCGGCTTGTTCCGGGCGGCCCGTTTGATCTTGAGCGCCCGATTGATCCGCTGATCCTCGAAAACCTGAAAAAAGCCTATAATATGGATGCGCCTTTATGGCAGCAATATCTGATTTATTTAGGCAATCTGCTTCAGGGTGATCTGGGCCCGAGCTTTGCCCGCCGTGACTTTACGGTCAATGATCTGTTCGCTTCCGGCCTGCCGGTTTCCATCATGCTCGGTGGTCTGGCTCTCACACTTGCCGCCATTCTCGGCACATTGCTCGGCGCGCTTGCCGCCTTGCGCCAGAATTCATGGCTGGATTATACCATTGTGGCCGTTGCAACATTCGGCATCACCACCCCCAATTTCGTTGTCGCACCGCTGCTCAGCCTGTTCTTCGGCGTTATTCTCGGCTGGGTACCTGCCGGTGGCTGGTCTTCCGCCAATGTCACCTATTGGATTTTGCCGATCACCACACTGGCACTGCCACAAGTGGCGGTGATTGCCCGCTTAGTGCGCGGCTCAACCATTGAAGCCCTGCGTGCCAACCATGTGCGTACCGCCCGTGCCTATGGTCTGCCTGCCCGCATCGTCGTCGGCGTTCATGCATTGCGTGCCGCTCTTCTGCCTGCTGTCTCCTATCTGGGGCCGACAGCCGCAGCTTTGCTCACCGGTTCGGTGGTTGTGGAAACCATTTTCGGTATTCCTGGTATTGGTCGCTATTTCGTACAAGGCGCATTGGGGCGCGACTATACATTGGTGATGGGCACTGTTGTTGTCATCTCGGTCTTTGTCGTGCTGTTCAACCTCGTTGTTGACCTGATCTATGCTTATCTTGATCCGCGGGTGCGCTATGACTGATATCTCAACAAATATGCCGTCTCACGGCGCACCGGAAGGCAACACAGCTGTTGCCGGCCGTTCTCTCTGGCAGGATGCATGGATCAGACTTCGCCGCAACCGCGCCGCTGTTGCCAGTGCCGTTGTGCTGATTTTTCTGTCACTCGTCGGTATTTTCGGGCCGATGGTCAGCCCGCATCCCTATGAAAAAATCTATCCGCAATTTGTGCGCGTAGCACCAAGCCTTGAAGCCTATCCGCGTGCGGATACGATTATTCCCGGCCTTGAACGGGAAATGGCGCGCGCGCGCCTGAAAGGCGGAGAACCGGAGCTTGCCGGTTCGAAACTCACTATTGACGTGACCTCAAGTGCGGGACGTGAACTGGATCAGCGCGTTCTGCGTTATTTCGAACGCTCCGATCTGTTCAGCAATCCGAGCCTTGAACTGGCAGCCGACAAGCTGAGCGGCAAGCTCTCGCTGGATGTGGCACGTAATTACTTCTTCTTCGGCACCGATAATCTCGGCCGCGATATGATGACCCGTACCTTTATCGGTGTACGTATCTCATTGGCAATCGGTCTGCTGGCTTCCGTTATGGCGCTTGTTCTCGGCGTCAGCTATGGCGCTATTTCCGGTTATCTCGGCGGTCGTGCTGACAATATCATGATGCGTATTGTCGATATTCTCTATTCTCTGCCCTTCATTTTCTTCGTCATTCTGATGCTGGTGTTTTTCGGGCGGTCGATCATCATCATCTTCATTGCCATCGGTGCAACGGAATGGCTGGATATGGCACGTATTGTGCGCGGTCAGACCCTGAGCCTCAAACGGCAGGAATTTGTGCAGGCGGCAGAAGCGCTCGGTGCAACACGACGCGGTATTATTACCCGTCATATTATTCCGAACGCGCTGGGGCCGGTGATTGTTTTCGTTACCCTGCTGGTACCGAAAGCCATTCTGCTTGAAAGCTTGTTGTCCTTCCTCGGTCTTGGTGTTCAGGACCCGATGACATCGCTCGGCCTGCTGATCTCTGAAGGGGCGCAGAATATGCGCGGCGCTTCATGGCAGCTGATTTTCCCTGCGGTCACCCTGACACTCATTCTCTTTGCGCTGAACTTCCTGGGCGACGGCCTGCGTGACAGCCTTGATCCGAAGGACCGTTAAGATGACAGCAGAAACAGTCTTATCTGTACGCGACCTGCGCGTAACATTTGAAACCAATGACGGGCCGGTTCATGCGGTACGCGGTATCAGCCTTGATGTGAAATCCGGCGAGACCGTCGCAATCGTCGGTGAATCCGGTTCCGGCAAAAGCCAGACAACCATGGCGATCATGGGGTTGCTATCGTCGAATGGTAAAGCGACCGGTCAGGCGCTTTATCGCGGTCAGGATCTGGTCGGCATGTCCGACAAAGAGCTGAATAAAATCCGTGGTGCCAAAATCACCATGATTTTTCAGGAACCGATGACCTCGCTTGATCCGCTTTATAAAATCGGCGACCAGCTGGCCGAGCCTTTGCATTTCCATCGCGGGATGAGCAAAGCGCAGGCACGTCCGCGCATTCTGGAATTGCTGAAACTGGTCGGCATTCCCGAACCGGAACGTCGTATCGACAGCTATCCTTATGAATTATCCGGCGGTCAGCGCCAACGTGTGATGATCGCGATGGCATTGGCGAATGATCCGGATATTCTGATAGCCGATGAGCCGACAACGGCGCTGGATGTGACCATTCAGGCGCAAATTCTGGAGCTGCTGGCCGATTTGCAGAAGCGCCTCGGCATGGCCATCGTTTTCATTACCCATGATCTGGGTATTGTGAAACGTTTTGCCGATCAGGTTTGTGTCATGCGCTCCGGTGAAGTGGTTGAAAGCGGTGCAACGGAGAAAATTTTCTCTTCTCCCGAGCATGCCTATACCAAGATGCTGCTGGATGCAGAGCCGGAAGGCACCAAAGCCGCACCACCCGCAACTGCACCTTTGCTGATTGAGGCAGATGATGTGTCTGTCACTTTCAATCTGGCAAAAGGCTGGTTGAAACCGCAGACGGTTCTGCGCGCGGTGGATGGTATTTCGCTCAACCTCAAACAGGGGCAGACCATCGGCATTGTGGGGGAATCCGGTTCGGGTAAATCTACGCTTGGCCGTGCTATTCTGCGCCTGCTGAAATCAGACGGGCGTATTGCCTATCTCGGCAAAGAGCTACCGACAGACCCGCAGGAAATGCGCCCGAAACGGCGCGAATTACAGCTGGTATTTCAGGATCCGTTCGGCTCGCTCAGCCCGCGTATGACTGTCGGGCGGATCATCACCGAAGGGCTGCTGATCCATGAGCCGGAACTCTCCGCCAAAGAGCGGGATATCCGTGCCGGTGAAGCACTGAAAGAGGTTGGTCTTGAGCCTTCAATGCGCAACCGCTATCCGCATGAATTCTCCGGTGGTCAGCGTCAGCGTATTGCGATTGCCCGTACCATGATCCTGAAACCGAAAGTCATTGTGCTGGATGAACCGACCAGTGCGCTTGACCGCTCGGTGCAAAAACAGGTGGTAACGTTGCTGCGTGATTTGCAGGAAAAATACGGCCTGTCTTATCTGTTCATCAGCCATGATCTGGCAGTGGTGCGTGCGCTTTCCGATTATATTCTGGTAATGAAAACCGGAAAGGTTGTCGAAGAAGGCCAGACCGAGCAGATTTTCGATGCACCGCGCGAGGATTATACCAAAGCACTGATGCAGGCTTCCATGAGCGAAAAACGCTTCGGAGCGTAAAGATCAAAAGGCCGGAGCTTAAACTCTGGCCTTTTATTTTTAATCCAGCACTTTACCGGGATTAAGAATATTATGCGGATCAAGCGCCGCTTTAAGGGTTTTCAAAGTCTGCAATTCGGCAGCGCTGCGGCTGTAATGCAGCCACGGTTTTTTATGCAGGCCGATACCGTGTTCCGCTGAAACCGAGCCTTTAAATGTGCGGATAATGTCATAGACAATATCTTCAACCGCGCGGTCATCTTCGGTGAAATCCGTATATTTCGTAATATCAATATGGAAATTACAATCACCGACATGACCGAAAAACAGGCTGGTCATGCCCGGATAGCGGTTCTGCAATGCCACCTGAATAGCATCTACCGCTGCACCGATCTGTGTTTGCGGGACTGACACGTCAAAACCGATGCACGGGCCTTCATGGGTCATGATTTCCGCAATGGCATCGCGCATTGTCCAGAATTCTTCGGCCTCACGATGGGATTGTGCAATAGCAGCATCGGCAATCCATCCCTGTTCCAATGCATGTTCGAGCACAGACTGAAACAAATCCGCTTCCGCATCCGGTTCAGCGCCCTGCATATCCATCAACACATAAAGCGGATAGCTGCCTTCGAGTGGTGCGCGGGCATATTTCGCAGCCATGTTGTAATAGTCGCCCCACATGGCTTCAAAAGCACTGACGCGGCCGGAAAGACGCTTTTGCGCATAATTCAGCAAATTCAGGGCATTCTCAAAATTCTCAAGCGCAACGACTGCGGCATTGGCACCGCCGATCCCCGGACGCAGACGCAG
Source organism: Pseudochrobactrum sp. XF203 (assembly GCF_020341615.1). Taxonomy (NCBI): domain Bacteria; kingdom Pseudomonadati; phylum Pseudomonadota; class Alphaproteobacteria; order Hyphomicrobiales; family Brucellaceae; genus Pseudochrobactrum; species Pseudochrobactrum sp. XF203. The sequence goes on from NZ_CP084393.1 coordinate 130,313, forward strand.
CACGGCACGGGTCACAACCCCCATTGTCCCTTCCGCACCGATAAACAGATGCTTCATATCCAGCGCCGCATTGTTTTTCGGCATTTCATTCATCATGCTAAGAATTGTGCCGTCTGCCAGCACCGCTTCCAGACCCAGCACCAGATCACGGGTCATGCCATAGCGGATCACACGATTGCCGCCCGCATTGGTGGAGATATTGCCGCCGATCTGGCAGGAACCGCGCGCGCCCAGATCCAGCGCAAAATTCATGCCTGCATTGCGCGCTGCATCCTGAATATTCTGCAGAATGGCACCGGCCTCGACAATCATCGTTCCGGCCTGCGCATTGATTGTCTCAATGCGGTTCATATTGCGCAGCGACAGAAGCACACAATCCTGTACCGGCACTGCGCCGCCGGCAAGGCCGGTCAGTCCGCCCTGCGGAACAACTGCGATACGGTATTCATTGCAGAGTTTCAGAATTTCAGAAACAGTTTGCGTATCCCGAGGCAGAACCAGAGCCAGCGGTGTGCCGCCCTGCTCATCGCTCCAGTCACTCAGATGCGAAATATCAAGATCAGAACCGGTTTGAATGTCTTTACCGAGAAGACCGGATAGTTTTTCCAGCAGTAACTGCCGGACAGAAGCGCTTTGCATTTCATTCCCCTTGATTTGTGAGATTATGTTTATTGGAATTGGTTCTGAATTGTTATAGGGATTTACAAAATTATTACGCTTCAGGTCGTTCTGTTTTTTAATAAGTTCGGCAGCAATCATCCTGCGGTCAAAATTAATATTGTCCGTTCTTTTTACTGAGGTTTCTCATGCCATTGAATATGTCCCGCTCTGCTTTTGCCAAAACTTTCGTTCTGACTGCTGTGATCGCGCCGCTTTGGGCTGGCACTGCACTGGCATGGACAGGTGATGATGTTGCAAAGCGTCTGCAGGCTCTTCTCAAAGAACAGATGGTGGAACTGACATTCTCCAAAGCAGAAACCGACGGCAAAAATGTCATTCTGCATGATGCAAAAGCACAGATTGCTATGCCAAAAACTTCGACTGACGAAACAGAAGAAGTGGAAAAAGACGAGAAAGACAACGCCCCTGTTAATCTCGGCAAGATTACGCTGAGCAATATTACCGAGGGCGAAGGCGATGTTTATCTCGTTGAAAAAGCCGCATTTGATGATGTCAAAATCGTTGAAGACAACAGCGTTTTCACCACCTCTGATATCCGCTTCAACAATGTCAAACTGACCAAAGACCCGAAAGTCGATCTGCTCGGCCGTATGCAATATGCCGAGAGCTTTCATCTCGGTGCCATCAGTGTCACGGTCGAAGGCAAGCCGGTTTTTGAACTGAACGGCGTACATTTCGCGCAGGAACCTTTCAGCAAAGAAAAAGCCAGCAATTATAGCTGGGGCATTGAGGCGCTGAAGGTTGATCTTGAAGAAGCGAACCGCATCGATCAGGAAAAGAAGAAAAAAGAAGCCGCTGAGTTTCAGAAATCTGTAGAAGAGGCCACGAAGGCGGCAGAAGAAGCTGCGCAGGAAGCAGCAGATGCCGCGAAAGCGACCACCGAAAATGCTGCACCGGCAACCGATGATGCCGCCCCTGCTGACAAGGCTGATGCTGCGGTTGCAGCCGATGCGAATCCAGATATTGCCACAGACAATACTGACGAGACGATTGAAGACAGCGGCGACGCGGAAGAACTGGCAGAAGATACCAGTGATCTGGACATGGACGCAATCCGTGCGCTCGGACTGGAAAAAATTCACCTGACCATGGATGGCAAAGGCACCTGGTCACCTTTTAGCGGCGAATATACTGTCGATCAGATGACCATTAGCGGTCAGAATATCGGTACTTATAATTATAAGCTCGCAATGGGCGGTTATAATCTGAAATTCATAAAAGCTGTGCAGGATCTGCTGACCAGTGTGATGGAAGACGGCGGTGACAACACTTCCATGCAGATTGCAGCCGTGGGCATGTTGCAGAACCTGTCCATCAGCAATATGGAATTGCGTTACGATGATGCAAATTTCTTCGGCAAAGTGCTGGACTATCAGGCAAAAGAACGCGGTATTACCCGTGAAGCTCTCGTGCAGGAAATGAAAGACCAGCTGCAGATCGGCGTTGCTTATTTTGAAAATGAGCCGCTTGTTGTTGAGGCCGCGAAGGCCGTGGGCGAATATCTGGACGCACCGAAATCAATCAGCTTTAAAATCCAGCCGGAAAATCCGGTGACCTTCGGTATTCTGACAGCGGTTGGTATGGCTGAGCCGAAAAAACTTTGGTCAGTGCTGGGCGTTAAAGTCGAAGCCAACAAATAAAAGCAAAAAGCCTGCATCTCCGGATGCAGGCTTTTTTATATCTTCATTGCGTATCAGAGCTGATGCAGACGCACATCCGGATACACATCCTGCGCGATCTCACATAAATGCTGGTGATGGGTCAGATAGATCACCTGCCCCTGACCGGCCATTTGTGTGAAAAGCCGGAAAGTTTCCCGCGCACGGTCATCGTCAAATGTTTCCATAATATCATCAGCGATAAACGGCATCGGACGGCGCGACACAAATTCATAATAACCGGCGATACGCAGAGCCAGATAAAGCTGAAACCGCGTGCCCTTAGACAGTTGATCCGCCGTTTTTGAACTGCCATCAGCCGCCACAGCAATCAGAATTTCACTGTCCTTATCGGTCTGTGTTGTCAGCTGGCGATAACTGCCCTGACTGATCGCAGCAAAGGCCTCTGATGCCTGCGCCATCATGGATGAGCGATGCTGATCGCGATAGAGGCGTAAAGCCTGCTCCGCCGCACTGATACCAAAGCGCAGTCGCAGATATTGTTTCGATTTTTCTTCAATCTCCAGCAATAATGTGCGGCGCTGTTCATCCAGTTTTGCAGCGCTGTCATCACCGGCCTGCGCCTCACGCAAAAGCTGCTCAGCCTGCATCTTCAGCCGGTATTGTTCCTGCTTATGCCGATCCTGTGCCTCATCCTGTTCGCGCAGACCCAGTAATTGTTCTTTGAGCTCACCACTATCAGCTTGCGCCAGCAGGTCCTCAGCTTCTGCCGGATGCGCAAGTCTCAACAAATGCGTGATCGTTTGCTCTTCATCCGTCAGCACTTGTTCCAGCTGCGTTTTTTTAGCACCGGCCTGAATTTTAAAACCGGCATCTTCCAGTGTGTCCGCCTGCAATTGCGTGAGCATAGCCTGCTTTCTGGCATTGAGCTCACCGGCTTTCTGGTTCAGTTGCAGCCTGTGCTGTTCAGCTTCCGCCAGACGACCTTGCAGCTCTTGCAGCTTTTTGTATTCGTCTTCCGCTTTGCGAATGCGCTGCGCGCTATGCATAGCAAGCTCGGCGACCGGAATACCCTCACCCGTCGATGTCTGCACAGGCAGACCAAGACGCTTCGCCAAAGCTTCCGTCTCACGACGATAGGCTGCCTGATCGTCGTGCATCGCATGGATACGTTGCGCCAGATCATGACTGCGCTCAAGTGCCGGAGCCAGTTCTGCCATCAGGTTCAGAATTTCGCGCACCTCATCCAGCGCCGGAACAGCATCCGCCTGCCCCAGCCATGTGGCCTGACAAGTGCTTGCCCAGTCTTTCTGCCACTGCGCATCCTGCGCCTGAACCTCATCAGCATTTTTACGGCGAAGGCGTAATTCCTGCTCCCGCTCTGCCAGTTCGGCCTGCAAACCGGCATAAAGCTGAAAACTCTCATGCAGCGTAACGGCCTGTGTCTGGAGTGCGCTTAAGCCAGTTTCCGCAACAGCCACGCCGACCTGTTGTAGTGCCGTAGTCAGATCAGTTTCCGCCTGTCTGATTTGTACCAGCTTCTCATTACGTGACCGGCGGGCGCGCAGCCAAAGCTGACGTTTTTGCAGTAAAGCTTCGCGTTTCTCCATCCAGCGCAATAAACTGCCTGCAGACAGTTTCTCTTTGCAGACCGGTACAAACTGCTGCTGCCATATAGCGAGACGCGCTTCCACCGCCTGCAAATCCGCCTGTGCCGCCGTGCCGGAATTTTGAAGATGGAGGTTCTGTGCCTCAAGCACAGCAAGCCGTTCCCGCAATTGCATGGCGCGGGCAAATTCTGCAGCCTGTGTCAGCCTGTTATGCACGGCCTGATCGTCTTGCATTAGATAGCGCTCAAACGCATCTGCACTTTCACTGCTCAGGCTCTTGCGATGCTGCTGCCATGCGGCATTGCGGTTTTGGCGCAGTTCCGCAGCCTGTTCCTGCGTGATAACCAGACTATTTTGCTGCACAGCCTGCAATTGCGCGCGCAATTGCACCATTTCATCGGTGTTTTTGGCCTGATTATCCTGTGTCTGTTGCCAGCGGTTTTGCAGCACCTGCATATCCCGCCCTGCTGCTTCCACTTCCGCCACATCCGGCACTGCCAAGGCGGCAAGTAGTTTCAGATCAGTCTCAAAATCATGTTGACGATAAGACAGTGCCTGCCAGATTTCATGCAGTTGCGCTTCTTCTTCCCGTGCAGCCTGATCGGCCAGTCGCAAAGAATTGCTCAAATCCTCACTGCGCAAACGGTTCAGCAGATCATGCAGGTAGCGCATTGATGCAGGATCGCAATGTGCCTGCGTGATGCCGCTTTGCTTCAACTTATCCTGCGCAAGTTTCAGCCGTTCTTCCGCAACAGCCAATTCCTTGCCGGTCATTTGCAAGGCTGCCGTAATACCGGAGCGCTGCTCAATAAGGCTGCGCAATGCCGTTTCTGTCTGAATATTGATAAGTAATGTGCGCGGATCAGTTTTGATATCCCGTCCCAGACGGAACAGCAGCGCCTCAATTTTATGTTGCTCAGCATGTAACGCAGCTTCCCGCTCCGGCAGATCCTTCTCTGCCGTTACAAACCGTGCCTGCAGATCCTGCAAATGTCCGGCAGAAGTGGCGAGATTCAGCGCATTTTCATCAGGATGAATTTCAGCAATTTCCCGTTCAAGCCGCGCTATCTCTGCCGACTGATTTTCAACACGAACGCGCAGTTCCGCATCATCAATCATCAATCGCGGCTGCTCATCGGCAAAACCGGCAGGCACCGCCGGAATATCTGCAAAAGCGGCCAGTTCTTCACGCAGGCGATGCAGCCGGTGATAATGCGGCAGCGCATTGAGCATAGCCTCAATCTCTGCAATGCGGCCTCTTATCTGCCCATGCGCAGTCAGAGCCTGCTGATACTCCGCCTCGGCCTGCCGGAAACTGTCACTCAATTTGCCATAGCTTTGTGCCGAGCTTTTCGCATCCAGCTCGGCCTTCGCGGTTTCAAGCTCTTTCAATTGTGCATTGAGATCAACCAGCCCGCCTGTACGCCCACCGGAACGATAGAACTGATCAGCGCGGCTGCGCAGCAAATTGAGATTCTGGCTGATGCCCGCAAGACCGGCACTGGCCGAAAACAGCAACTCACCAAGATTACCCTTGCTGGCAAGGATCGCATCGCCGCCTTCTTCCAATGTGTCATCGTCCAGCGAGAACATCATACGATAGGCATTACGATCAATATCGCCTAATTCGTCGGAAATCAGTGTTTCCGGCAAAACGCGGCCAGCCGGATCACTCAGGCTGTTATTGCGCGCTTTGGTGCGCACCAGTTCCTGCGTTATACCCTGTAACTGCAGGGAAGCGCCGATTTTCATCGCTGAATATGAATGCAGAAAATCATAGCGGCTCTTATGTTCAATACCGAAGAGCAGATCGAGCAGCGCCGAAAATGTGGTTGATTTTCCCGCTTCATTCGGCCCGTAAATAATATGCAAATCAGGTTTGCCCTGATCTGCCGCACCAAAATCCAGCACATGATCGGTAAAGCGGCCATAGCGGGTGAGATCCAGACGATTAATCCGCATTATGCCTGTTCCTCTGCCTGTGCGGCCGCACTCAATTCTGCCAGCACATCCTCACTGCCTTTTTGCAATAAATCAGCAATCAGAGCCTGTGCCTGTGCTTCATCGCCGCCGAAAACATTGCGCATCTCAGCTGGCAATCTTCTCACCAGAGCATCCATCTGCTCTGCAAGACCGCTTTGGAAATGTTTAGAGGCGGCCAGCTCATCGGCAATCAATCTGCCCAGTTCCAGCAGCGGATCAGTGGTCAGTGCGCCTTCGCTTTTCTGTATTTTGCGTGGCGGGGTGCATTCAAGCTCGAGCTTTTCAATCCAGCAATCACCAATTTGTGCTGCCCTGTCCTCGGCCTCAGTCAGCAGCAGATCATGGTCACGGCGCATCTGCCATGCCAGAGGTGTCGTGCCAATCAGATGCAAACGCGCGACGAGTTGCTCACTTGCAGTTGCTTCGCGCTTATTCTCCAGCGCCTCATGCACTGCCGCAATCACAGCACGCCAATCCTCGCAAGCCGAGACATCCACGCTCACCCGTTCAAATTGCGCGATTGATGTCAGCCGCTCTTCTGTCTGCACAGTGCCGTCATCATTTACCGTCACAAGCGTTACGGATTTCACACCGGCCTCATTAATATCGCGCCCTTGCGGATTACCAGCCATTACTACCGTACTGTTATAATGACTGGTCGGTGCATAGACCGCCCGCTTATGAATATGACCAAGCGCCCAATAATGAAAACCATGGGCTTGCAAATCATTGACACTGACCGGCGCATAAAGATCATGCCCTTCTGCACCATTGAGACTGGTATGCATCAGCCCGATATTGACGGCACCGCTGACCGGCAATTCGTAATTGGGCAACAGGCTGTCCGGCGCATGGGGTTTGGCAAAACTCAAACCGTGAATAACCACCGGCTGAGAATGATCCGGCGCGGAAACAGTTATCGCGCGGGCTTTGCGATCAAAAATCTGCACGCGTTCCGATAGGGTCAGCTCTTTGGTAATTTTCGACAGCGCATCGTGATTACCGCGAATGATGAAAACATCAATCCCCGCCTGATCGAGACGACGGAGTTGTTCTGCCAAAAAACGTGCGGTTTTCATTGAAGTCTGGTCGCCGTCATAAAGATCACCGGCAATCAGCAGTGCATTCACGCGTTCACTCAACGCCAGATCGATAATGCGTTCAAAAGCACGACGGGTCGCATTGCCGATCAGCACCGCGAGTTCCTGATTGCGCAAGGCCAGTGAGCGCAGCGGTGAATCCAGATGGATATCCGCCGCGTGAATGAAGCGGTAGGTCAAATCAGCTCCTGAAAAGTCAGGTTAAAGTCTTTGCGCTGACTATGCGACGGGCCGGTTACAAAAATCAATGCAGCGCCGCATTTTAAAAGTGCATAGCTGCCTGTGTTCACCTGACTGAACAAATTCTTGTAAATCATAGGATTTTCTTATGGCAAACACTTACAATTGAAAAATCCCGTTCCTATATGCAGCCAAAGCACTTTTTTCAGGAGACACATATGTTGCGTGCCACCTCACGTTTAAGTCAGTTCACAGTCGCATTGGGACTGGCGCTCGTTGTATCGCTTTCGGCGATGGATATTGCCGATGCCAGACGTGCGGGTGGTGGCAGCAGCTTCGGCAGCCGCGGCAGCAAGACCTATCAGGCACCTGCACCAACGCAAACTGCGCCAAATACTGCTGCACCGATTGAACGCTCCATGACCCCGAATACCGGCGCGCAGACCCGCCCTGCACAGGGTGCGGCGGCTGCCAATGCAGCAAAGCCTGGTTTCTTCAATAATTTCGGCCGCTCCATGCTGGGCGGTTTGCTGGTCGGCGGTCTGATCGGTATGCTGCTGGGCAATGGTCTGGGCGGTATGGCCGGTTTCCTCGGCCTGATCCTGCAGGTTGCCCTGTTCGCAGGTCTGGCCATGCTGGCCATGCGCTTCTTCGCCAACCGTAATAAGCCTGCAACGGCTGCTGCCGGAGCCGGTAATGCTGGCGCGAACCGTGCGAACCCGATGCAGAATCTGGGTGCGCAGTTTGGCAAGCGCGATGACAACACACATGCACGTTCTTCAACCTCTGTACCATCAGCCGGTTTTGGTTCGGCTGCAGGTGCAAGCATGATGCAGCCTGCTGTAGAAGAAAAACCGCTGACTGTTACACAGGAAGATCTGGAGCATTTTGAAAAAATGCTGACCGAAGTCCAGACTGCCTATGGTCAGGAAAATTACGGCACACTGCGTCAGCTGACAACGCCGGAAGCCATGTCTTATCTGGCCGAAGAGCTCGGCGAAAACGCCACCAACGGTCTGCGCAACCATGTCAGCGATGTGAAATTGCTGCAGGGCGATGTGTCAGAAGGCTGGAGCGAAGAAGGCAAGGATTACGCCACCGTTGCCATTCGTTATGAAAGCATCGACTATCTTGCGGACCGCAATACCGGTGAACTGGCTGAAGGCGAAAGCATGGAGATTTCGGAAAGCACCGAAGTCTGGACATTTGTCCGTCCTGCCAATGGCCGCATTGAAGAATGGAAACTTTCCGCAATTCAGGCTGCATAAGGCCTGATTTATAAACTAAAAAAAGCCGCTCTGAATTTCAGGGCGGCTTTTTTATTACCCAAAATATGTAAATTTTAATGATTGCATTTTTTTGCAATCAAATATATTTAATTAATATGTTAATGAAAGCAGGTAAAAAATGCAGAAACCAGACATTGCCGCATTTTACGATCAGCGCACCGGCTCGGTTCAATATGTTGTTGCCGATCCTGAAACACTGGACTGCGTGATTATTGATCCCGTGCTGGAATATGATGAAAAATCCGGCCAGACTGCCACCAATCATGCTGATGAGATGCTGGACTATATTGCACGCCGCAGCTACCGGCTGGTGCGGATTCTCGACACGCATCCCCATGCCGATCACCTTTCTGCCGCCCATTACCTGAACACCCGCACCGGCGCACCGACTGCTATCGGTGCAGAAGTCAGACAAGTGCAGAAAATCTGGTGCGAAATCTATAACTGGCCGGATCTGGCCTGTGACGGTTCGCAATGGGATCATCTGTTTGAAGATGGCGAGACATTTAAAGTCGGCAATCTCGATGCCCGCGTGATCCATTCCCCCGGCCACACTCTGGCCTCGGTCACCTATGTAATCGGCGATGCCGCTTTCATCCATGATACATTGTTCATGCCCGATGGCGGTACAGCGCGTGCCGATTTCCCCGGTGGCAATGCCACTGCATTGTGGAACAGTATTCAGACCATTCTGCAATTGCCGGAAGATACGCGCCTGTTTACCGGCCACGATTACCGGCCGAACGGCCGCGAAGCCCGTTGGGAATCCCGCATTGGTGAACAATTGCAGGATAATATTCATCTCAGCCGCTACCGTGACGAGGCGAGTTTCGTGACCGCCCGTCAGGCACGGGATGCAACTTTGCCGATCCCCAAACTGATGCTCCATGCCTTGCAGGTGAATATTCGCGGCGGACGTTTGCCGGAGCCGGAAGATAACGGACAGCGCTATATCAAAATCCCGCTCGGGCGTTTTGACGGCGCGCCGTGGGAGTGAACATGTCTGATATCATACCAACTGAAGTCACAGCACCTGACGCTAATGAGCTGCGTGCACGGGTGACCGAGGCTTCCGCCTTTCTGAAAAAAATGTCCAATCCTGATCGTTTGCAAGTGACCTGCGCTTTGGTTGAGGGTGAACTGTCTGTGCGCCAGCTTGAAGATATGCTCGGCATCCGCCAGCCCGGTCTGTCGCAGCAGCTTGCAGAATTGCGCGCTGCCGGACTGATCAGCGCCCGTAAGGAAGGCAAAGCCGTGTTCTATTCTCTGGCCGATGAGCGGGTGAAAATCTTCATCGCCACCATGCACCAGTTGTTTTGTGCACCGGATATAAGGACATAACATCATGGAAAATTTTACCCCATGGTCTGCTCTTGGCGGCGGATTGCTGATCGGGCTTTCTGCGGTCTTGCTGATGTTGTTTGAAGGCCGGATTGCCGGTATCAGCGGTATCGTCAGCAGGCTTTTCCCGCCCTATAGCGACAATCGTTTTTTATCCCGCGCCGGATTTGTGCTGGGATTACTGGCCGCACCTTTTCTCTATCTGCTCTTCACCGGTGCACTGCCAACAATCACAGTTGCATCCGATCCGGTCTTGATGATGAGCGCCGGTTTGCTGGTCGGTTTTGGCGCCGTCTTGGGCAGCGGTTGCACCTCCGGCCACGGTGTATGCGGCATTTCCCGTCTCTCGCCCCGCTCCCTGCTGGCGACAACATTGTTTATGGCAGCCGGTTTCATCACCGTCTTCATCATGCGTCATCTCGTCAGTTAAAGTAGGTCGATCATGTCATTTCTGGTTAATCTTGTTATCGGTCTGATCTTCGGGCTGGGACTGGTGATTTCCGGTCTGGCCAATCCTGAGAAAGTGCTAAACTTTCTGGATATTACCGGCAATTGGGACCCATCGCTGGCTCTGGTGATGGGTGCAGCGGTGGTCACAACTTTCATCGGTTATCGCGTGGTTTTTGCTCGTCAGAAACCGCTCTGCGCCGTAGATTTTGATGTGCCTGCAAACCGTAAAGCCGACAAATCCCTGATGACAGGGGCAATCCTGTTCGGCATCGGCTGGGGGCTTGGCGGTATTTGTCCGGGGCCTGCTATTACCACGGTGGGATTAGCCGCAACCGGTACATTGATCTTTGTACCGGCGATGGTCATCGGCATGCTGATAGCCCGTAAAGTGAAGGCTTCGTGATCCCTCAGGAAACCTTCAATCGTCAGCTATTTTAAAGTGTCAGAGCGACCTTTGTGAGCCAAATATGGCTCACGGCGCTCTGATTTGATCAATCGAATGGAACACAGGACCGTGGCCGACTGATCGGCCATTTCCATCTTTCATGCCGACTTCAAGCTGATGCGCAGCACCAATCGCCCGCAACAGATAGGCTTTGGCCTCGCGCACTGCATCCGGCAATATATTGCCTTTTGCCAGTTCTGCCGCCAAAGCGCTCGATAACGTGCAGCCGGTGCCGTGGGTATCCGGCGTTTCAATTCGTTCAGCTTCAAACCATTCTGTATGCGTGTTGCTCAGCAAAAGATCAGGGCAGAATTCACCTGCCATATGCCCGCCCTTCATCAGCACGGCTTTGCAACCTTTAGCCAGCAAAGCACGGCCTTGGCGTTCCATATCCTCGCGGCTTTCAGCGACCGGTTGTCCGAGCAATGCTGCCGCTTCCGGCAGGTTTGGTGTCAGTAATGTTGCCAGCGGCAGTAATTTCTGCCTCAGACTTTCCACCGCCTGCGGGTCGAGCAACGCTGCACCACCTTTGGCAATCATCACCGGATCAAGCACAATCTGCAAATCCGGTTGTTTGACAAGCTGCTCCTGCAAAACTTGCGCCACGCGATCAGAAATTTGCGCATTGACGATCATGCCGATCTTAACCGCATCGACCCGCACATCGCTGAAAATCATGGTTAGCTGCTGGGCAACAAAATCTGCCGGTACGGGAAAAACACCGGAAACGCCTTGCGTGTTTTGTGCGGTCAGCGCTGTCAGCGCCGCCATGCCGTAAGTACCACGGGCAGCAAAGGTTTTCAGATCAGCCTGAATACCGGCACCGCCGGACGGATCGGAACCGGCGAGAGAAAGAACATTTTTCATGACTTAGCCCTTTGCTCCACGGAAATGAGCAATCGCCGCATTGAAGGCACGGGCTTCCTGCTCAGGACTCTCCTGACCGCAAATTGCAGACACCACAGCCAGACCATCAACGCCGGTCGCCAGCACATCCTCCACATGCGGCAGTTTAATGCCTCCGATTGCCACAGCTGGCAGGCCGTTGTGCGAGTAAACCCGTTTCAATCCGTCAAAACCGATGGAAGGTGTGCAGTTCTTTTTGGTAGCGGTCGGGAAAACTGGGCCGATGCCGAGATAATCCACCACAGCACTATCCGCTTTGGTGGCCATTTCTGCAGTCTGTACCGACAGACCAAGGATCATATCCGGCCCGATCTTTGCCCGCACCTGTTCCGGTGAACCGTCATGCTGGCCGATATGCAAACCATCGGCACCAACAGCAATGGCAACCTCAATATTGTCATTGATAATCAGCTTGGCATTAGTACCTTCAAGCGCCGCTTTCAATGCTTTGGCAGTTTCAAGCATCTCCTGCTGGTTAGCATCTTTGTCACGCAACTGCACCATTGTGGCACCGCCGCGCACCGCTGCGATTGCCGTTTCTACCATACCCAAACTGCCGCAAAGCTCGCGGTCGAGAACGAGATAGAGCGACAGATCAAACTGTTTCATAGAATTGTACCTTTGCCTGAGACTGGAATTGTGCGGGGGAGAGCGCATAAAGCGCATCGATAAAATCTATCTGGAAGCTGGCAGGGCCTTTTGCCTGCAAGGCCGCCTGCTCTCCGGCCACAGCATACATAGCCAGAGCTGCGGCAGAGGCCTCGAGAGCAGAGGTCCTATGCGCGGCGACAAAAGCACCGGTCAGGCAGGTGAGTGCACAGCCCAAAGCTGTGACCTGCGGCATCAGTGGCGAGCCGCCGTCAATGCGCAGAGTTGTCTGACCATCGGTCACAAGATCATAAGCGCCGGTCACTGCGACTGTACATTGATGCTCCCGCGCCAGTTTTTGAGCCGCGTGGTGCGCGCTACCGGCATCATCACCGCTGTCTGCGCCCTGTCCGCGTGCGGAAAAGCCCGCAAGCGTCAGAATTTCTGAAGCATTACCGCGAATAACCGTAGGTTTCAGTGCCAGAAGTTTTTGCGCAGCATCGCGGCGGAAAGTTGAGGCAAAATGCGCAACAGGGTCAAAAACCCACGGAATATTATGCGCATTGGCGGCCGTGATAGCAGCAATCATCCCTTGCACCCAGAGCGGCGACAGCGTGCCGATATTGATTGTGACCGCGCCGCATAATTTTGCAAACTCCCCCGCCTCTTCCTGCGCATGCAGCATAGCCGGAGATGCACCGGCAGCCAGAACCACATTGGCAGCCGTATTCATCGCCACAAAATTTGTGATGCATTGTATGAGAGGTTTGCGTTGTCGCATGGTTTCCAGCATCACGCCGAAATCCGGTAGATCTTTCATATCAGCCCTCCGCAACGGTGAGGGTCTGACGCGGGGTGCCGTTATCGTCGCTTTTGCGAAAAGCCGCCCTTTGATCTGACTCCCTCCGCCGGCATTATCCGGTTCAGGTTCAAAGGGTACTTCTCAGCCGGTATGATCCGGGCGCCCCTGTCTCTCATCGTCATTATGGCAGAGCCGGATGCGGCTGTCCACCGCTTGAGCAAGCTCAGCTGATTAATATGGCACGGAAATCATTGACATTTGTACCGGTCGGTCCCGTTACAAACAGATCACCACTGGCATTGAATGCACTCCAGCTGTCATGGCCTGCGAGAAACTGTTTCGCATCAAGACCAAGCTCCGTCATGTGCTGAATTGTGTTGCCGTCAGCAAAAGCACCGGCATTATTCTCCGAACCATCAATACCGTCCGTATCCGCAGCTAAAGCGTGAATATTAGCATTGCCTGCAATATTCAGCGCCAGCGCCAGCATAAATTCGCTGTTGCGCCCGCCTTTGCCTGCCTTTGAACCGGAGCCGAGCGTTACCGTTGTTTCACCGCCGGAAAGCAGCAGAAGCGGCTGGCCGGATGTGCGGTTGCGTGCCTGATATTGCGCCATTGCCCCATGCATCAGCGCAATGTCTTTCGCTTCCCCTTCAATGGAATCCGAGAGAATGAGCGTTTCAACGCCCTGCTCCTCAGCCAGTTTTGCAGCCGCCTTTAGTGATTGCGCTGCGCTGGCAATAATATGGTGACTGTGCCGCGCAAACACGGCATTATCCGGCTGCGGAGCATCGGCTGCTTCACTTCGCAAATGCGCTATCACCTTTTCCGGCAGCTGCATCTTGTAATGTTCAATATATTTCAGAGCATCATGGCGCGTTGCACGATCAGCAATTGTCGGCCCTGAGGCGATCAGTGCCGGATCATCACCCGGAATGTCCGAGACAATCAGACTGACCATACGGGCAGGTCCTGCCAAGGCTGCCAGCCTGCCACCTTTGATCGTGGAAACATGTTTGCGGATAGCATTCATCACGCTGATCGGCGCACCACTGGCGAGCAGCGCCGCATTGACTGCCTGCTCGTCGGCCAGTGTCAGCCCCTCCGGTGGCGCAGGCAACAGAGCCGAGCCGCCGCCGCAGATCAATGCCAGCACCAGATCATCCGCGCTCAGATCTTGCAAAGCGGATTTCAGATGCTTGGTTGCTTCCAGTCCCGCTGCATCCGGCATCGGATGCGCAGCTTGCAGCACTTTGATAAACCGGCATTCCGCCCCGTAGCCATAACGGGTAACGACCACACCCTCCGGCGCAGGGTTACCGGCCTCAATCCATAAAGTCTCAAAAGCCTGCGCCATTTGTGCGGCGCCCTTACCGGCACCGATCACAATGGTTTTGCCCTTTGGTGCTTGCGGCAAATAGGGTTTGAGACAATGCAGCGGATCAGCCGCCTGCACGGCTGTTTCAAACAGGGATTTGAGAAATTCCCGTTCCTGCCCCTGTTTCAGTTTAACCTGTGTCCGTCCGATGCCCTGTGGCAGTTGACTGCCACCATCGCTATAACCGGCAGGGATGGCTCCAACCGCATTGATGATACGGCGCTCCGTAATCGCTGCAAAAATCTGATCAACAGCCTGTTTTGCCCCAACTAGGCGTGACGGATGATCAGTATCTGCCGCCGCATGAGGCAGCAACAACATGGCTTTCGGATATTTTTTAGCTAATGGCACATAAGGCGCTAATGGTCCTGACAGAGTACCATCTTTTTCAAACAGGTCGGCATCCACTGCAACATTGCGGATATGACCGCTCTGCATCAGCGGTTCAAGTGCTGCAACATCCACCAATTCACCACGGTCATAATTGATGACCATTGCGCTTGTCGCCATTACCGACAGAACATCATGACCGACAAGACCCTGATTGCTGTAGCGCCCTGTCTCCTTGTTCAGCGCACCAAGCCCCAGATGCACACTCAATACATCAGCATTTTGTGCGGCCTCTTGCGGTGTCGCCGCGTAAGTATAACCTTGGCTTTCAATCCATGAGCGATGATGTTCCCGCGCATAGATCACCACATCCATAGCAAAGGCTTTGGCCAATTTTGCCACTTCCATGCCGATATTACCGCTGCCGAGAATGGCAAATTTACGCCCTTCAAGACCAGTGCTTGGAAAACGCGCCAGATCGCGGCCGGTATCAAATTTTCCTTCCAGCACCTGCGCATAAAGTGTTTCCGTATCGAGATCGGGACAAAACTGTAACAGCGCTTTCAGCACCATTTGCGCGGTAATACGGCTATTAATGCCCGGTGTATTCATCAAAGGCGCTGTGCCGGAAATCCATGATTGCGATTGCATATTGCCGGTGCCTGCACCGATACGCACACCGCCCTCGGCGAACTGGCATTGCGGCGGGATACGGGTGGCGGCTGCGATCACCGCATCATATTGCCCCTGCCCCGCAACGGCTATCAGCTCTTCTTCAGTGCTAAGATCAGGGCAATAAAAGAAATGCAGCTTACCGGCTGTGAGTGCCGAGACTGCTTGCAAAGCATGATCATGAAAGACCCCGCCTTTCTCTTCAATATAATGGCGGATTTCATGCCATTGATGCTTCCCTTGCGCATCAAGACGCAACTCCAGATGATCCGTAATCAGGATTTTGGCAGTTTTGTCCGGCATGATTTCAGTTCCCTTATAATTATTTAGTACGGGGCAATACCCAGATTATAGTGATTGGCAATTTGCCAGAACCAATCTGCATCAAGATCAGTCTGTCGCTCGGCAATATTAATATGCTCAGCACAATGATCGAACAGCGCATAACAAAGCTGCTCGTCATCATGGCGGGCATAATAGGCAATGCCATCAAAATTTTCCGGATGATTATACAGTGCTTTTGACCAGTTTTGCGCGGTATCGTAAGGCAACCCGCTATGCAGCACTTCAGCCGTTGCACCAACTACAGCCAGTCCGCGCCCTGCAAGTTTGGCCAGCTTTAACGGCGCTGTCAGCTCCAGCACCACATGCGCTTTCTTCTGTAAAAGCATTAAATCAATCAGGCTGCGACCGGGTTCACGTAAGAATGTTTCAGCAAAAGCGCCTTCCCGTGCAGCGGCTGTATAAAGCACACCATAAGACGCATCCGGCGCATTCAGCCTGCCCATATCGGAGCGGTCGAAATAGACGGGTTCAAAAGCAGCTGTATAAAAACGATATAATTTGCTTCCCGCAGCCAGAGTGATCAGCTCAGGCTGTCGGGAAGCCAGATTTTGTGGTGGTTGCGGCCCGCTCACGCGCCTTGCAAACCATTGAGCCGTGCTGCTTCCAGCACCGCATCTGTTTCACCACGACGCAGCAGCTCAATCGGCTTTTTGCCGTTGAGACGTTCATCCGGCCTGCTCAGAAAGTTCAGCAAAAACCACGGATTAGCGCTGCCAAGTGCCTGACGCACAGCTTTCAGTCCGGCAACAATACTGCCGTCATTGAGAAACTGGATCGTCGGATAGGCACGGCGGTTGCCAGGCCCCGGAACTGCGAGCAATGAACCATCCTGCACGCGTTTATCCACGGCCTGACGGGAAATACCCTGCAATAACAGGCGCACTTGCTCCAGCGTATAGGCGCCGCCTGCCTCGCGCAGATCCTGCTGGGCGATTTCAACACCACGCAGCAAAGCCAGAGCGCGCGCATCCGGCTGATAGGCCTCTTTGGCAACAGCCGTAGCAGCAGTTTTATGGACAGGCTGACGTTTAGCAATGGCACGCGCATTTGTATTGCCGCGCGGCTTTGCCTTTGCTGCAGGGGACTGCCGTGCTTTCTCAGCCTTCGGTGTATTCTGCGTTGTCTGTACCATTTTCATCTCCTGAACTTAAAGATGATACTGCACAGACTGGTTGTCAAGCTTGCTGTTATTGTCGAAGTTGCATCTTACATGAAGCGACTTGCAGAATATGGCTCTGCCGGAATGAATGGTTTCTCTCCCGTCATCAGCTCTGCCAGCAACCGGCCGGATGCAGGCCCCAGTGTCAAACCATGATGAGCATGACCAAAATTCATCCACAAGCCCGGCTTGTTTGGCACCTGACCGATAACCGGACGCATATCCGGCATACAAGGGCGCAGACCCAGCCATGGCTGCGCCTCAACCGGTTTGCCCAATGACGGCAATACTTTACGCGCACGTTTTTCTGCCCGATCGAGCAGGATACGATTAGCCGGTGCATCCGGCGCTGCAAATTCAATACCGGTTGTCAGACGCATACCCTGACGCATCGGTGCCAGCACATAGCCGCCTTCCACTTCCACCACCGGATGGTGAAGTGCTGCATTATCTTCCAGCGAGAAATGCAGATGTGTGCCGCGTTTGACTGCCATCGGCATTTTCATTCCGGCCTTGTCATAGATGAGATGGGACTGAGGTCCGAGCGCGGCCACAACATTACGTGCGGTCACAGGTTCGCTTGCCCGTACCGACCAGCCATCACTTTGCTGCTGCAAAGTCGAGGCATCGCCGTGCAGGAACACGCCGCCGCGTTGTGTGAAGAGAGAAGCATAGGCTTTGACCAGAGCCGAAGGATCACTCACGGTTTTCGGGTCGAGCCAATGAACGGCACCGGCAATATTGCGCATGGATGGTTCCGCTGCTGCAAAACCGGTGCTGTCGAGCACTTTATAATTCAGACCGAAGCGATCCAGCGACGGCAGTGTTTTCACAAAAGCATCAAAAGCCTGTTCACTGCAAAACGCTTCCAGCCAGCCTTTGTCCTGCACCAGATTCTGGCAACCGGCCTGATCAATCAGGAAATCATGTTCGGTCACACTGGCTTCCACAAGCGGCAGCATGGCTTTTGTTGCTTTTGCCAATCCGTCCGCGGAAGAATGACGCCAGAACTGAAACAGCCATGGTGCCAGTTTTGGCATATAGGCCAGATCATAACGCACATCCGTACGATTATTCAGACCATATTTAATCAGATTGGCGAGCCCGCGCGGAAATGAATAAGGAATAACGCTGGAGCGTTCAATCAGACCGGCATTGCCATAACTCGTCCCTTCACCCGGATCTTTTTTGTCGATCAGACAAACGGCATGGCCGCGAGCCTGCAAGTGAAGGGCAGTGCTGACACCGATAATGCCTGCACCCAGAATGATTGTATCGAATTTACGCATGTTATGGCCGGATAATACGGGTCATGACTACAGGCAGAAAAATTCCGGCCGGCAGTTTGCCACGGAGGACTGAAAATACAGGATTAAGACAATGAGCGCGCAAAGTTGCGCGCTCATCAAACGGTTTTAACAGCCGTTGCGATCAATAAATATCGAAGTCGAAATACTTCTTCATGATCTTGTCATAGGTGCCGTTTTTGCGGATACCGTCAATCGCCGCATTAAACTGGGCTTTCAGATCATCATTGCCCTGTTTCAAAGCAATACCGGTTTCTGTCTGTGTGCCCGGCACGTCTTCAAGAATATGGCAGCAGCTTCCGGCTTCCGTTTTCAGCCAGTCAACGACAGGAAATTTGTCGGAGATCATTGCATCCAGACGGCCGGTCTTCAGATCCGCATTGGCTTCGTCGGCGCTCACATAGAGTTTGACCTCAGCACCGGCTTTAGCCAGCACATCTTCCGCATAAATCGCCTGAGTTGTGCCGCCCTGCGCACCGATTGTTTTGCCGGAGAAGCTTTCCGGTTTCACATCTTTAATCGGGCTGTCTTTCGGTACAGCAATCGCCAGAGGCGTGGAATAATATTTATTGGTGAAGTCGATCTGTTTCTTGCGCTCTTCGGTAATGCTCATCGACGCGATAACCGCATCAAATTTGCCCGCCTGCAAGCCCGGAATCATGCCGTCCCAATCATTGGCAACGAGGGTGCATTTGGCTTTCATTTCTTCGCAAAGAGCATTGGCAATATCAACGTCAAAGCCCTTCAGCGAACCGTCAGCATCAACAAAGTTGAACGGAGGATAAGCACCTTCTGTGGCAATACGGATTTCTTTCCATTCTTTTGCGCCCGCCGATGTCGCAATAGCAGCCAGTACCATACCTGCAAATAAAACTGATTTACGCATAGTTCCCTCATTATGTCGTGAAAATCATTCTCCGGGGGCAGCTAAACAGAAAAACGGGGCAAAGGAAAGCCCTTGCCCCGTTTCTCATTTCATCAAGACATTCTGAATACGCATCATGTAGATACGTATTCATCCCGCTATTAAGCGTAAACTTTACCGAAGCGGTTTGCGAGGAACTTATCCAGCGCAATATCTTCCTGCTTCATGAAGCCCTGTGCAGGGATGCTGCCGTCAGCAAGCATATCAACAACAGCGCAGATAGCGGAAGCAGTGGTAACCTGAATACCGGTCATTTCCAGACCATCCTGAGTCTGGTTGTAAACCTTATTCGCATAAGTTTCCTGAGTCAGACGACCGTCTTTGTAGCCGGTTACCGTTACGAAGATAACGATAACGTCCTGCTGGGTGCCCGGAACTGCAGTTTCAAGAATGTCCTTGAATACATCGCGGCGATGACGCAGGCCGAGGTCATTCAGCAGAGTTTTGAAGATATCGCAATGGCCAGGGTAACGGATGGTGCGGTAGTTCAGGGTGCGAACTTTGCCTTCAAGGGTTTCAGCCAGAGTGCCGAGACCGCCGGAAGTGTTGAACGCTTCATACTGAACGCCTTCGAGCGAGAATTCTTCGCGCTCTTCCATAGCAGGAACCAGTGTCAGCTTGCCGTTTACGATGGCTTCACATGGCTCGATATATTCGTTGATAACGCCGTCCGTGCTCCATGTCAGGTTATAGGTGATGGAGTTGGTCGGGAACTGTGGCAGAGCGCCGACGCGCATGCCGATGGATTCCAGCTTGTCGAATTTCTTGGCCAGATCGTAAGCAACGATCGAGATGAAGCCAGGAGCCAGACCGCACTGTGGAATGAAAGCGGTTTTAGCGGTTTTAGCGAGTTCTTTAACGTGGCGTGTGCTTGCAACGTCTTCGGTCAGGTCGAGATAGTGAACGCCTGCTTTTGCAGCTGCATCAGCAATACGGATTGTCATCTGGTAAGGCGCAGCGCTGAGAACAGCAAATTTACCGGCCAGAACGGCTGCCAGAGCGGCTTCATCAGCAATATCAACAACCTTGGTTGTGATGTTCTTTTTGCCGGCAAGCGCTTTCAGCTGCTCTTCCGCACGGTCTGTTACCGTTAAATTATAATCACCGGTGTTACCCAGAAGCTGTGCAATTGTTACACCGATCTTACCGGCACCAACGACGACGACGTCTTTCATGACTGACCCTTTATTATATTGCCTGAGTGCCACTGCCTGTGCCTGCGCAACAAGGAAAATGTAACACTTTAATAATACTGTATTATTTCCCGAGGACTTGATTCAGTCTCAGGAAATGATGGCATAGAGTCGCAGAATTTTCGTCAAAAAGAAGTATCTAAAATGACGGAATGACGCTATATATTTGAACGAAGTGACGCTAGCGAGGTTCAAAATGACGACGAAAGCCGATATGGCCCTGATTGCTCTTTTACGCGAGAATGCCCGCGCATCGACAGCAACACTTGCCAGACGGCTCGGCGTTTCCCGAACAACGGTTCAAAGCCGCATCGACCGGCTGGAAAAACGCGGCATCATTACCGGCTATACTGTTAAACTGTCTTCAGAACATGAAAGCCATCTGGTGCGTGCGCATGTGCTGGTTACAGCCCTGCCGAAATTTTCACCAAAGGTTGAAGTCGGTCTCAAAACCATGATGTCCGTGCGATCTGTTCATTCGATCAGCGGCAATTTTGATATGATTGTTATTGTTGAGGCACCGTCAATCGGCGAACTCGACAGTGTGCTCGATCAGATCGGCGCACTGGAAGGTGTTGAACGCACCATGTCGTCTATTATTCTCTCCACCCGCATCGAGCGGTAAAGTCTTTTCAGACCCATTAAACCTGTTCGTTTCCCGCCAGCTCTGCATAGCTATGCGCGTACCTTCAAGAAAAAGCAGGTCTTATCCGAATTTCAGGGGGATTGTGACCGCTTCAGGGCTGCGCTGAGCGCTTTTGCGGCAAGTTTTTCACTTAAAATGATGATTATGACAATTTAATGCCTGACGGAGCGTTTTCCCAATCCGAATAAGCAACGCAGCTATGCAAATTTGTCTCTGCTCATTTCGGATCATTAGGGCTATATACAACTCAACAAACAACGACATAAAATTTTCTAGGTGAGAAACATGAACCTGATCCGCTCTTACAACAACTGGCGCCGTTACCGCAGCACAGTAAACGAACTGAACCGCCTCTCAACCCGCGAACTGAACGATCTCGGCATCCTGCCTGCAGAAATTCCGTTTGTAGCTCGCAAGGCAGCTCAGCGCTAATAAGAATTACAGAGATATCAAACCTGAGCCTCCCTCCTCCTCCCAACTCAGGTTTGATCGAAGACCGGTCTCCCTCCTCCCAACCGGTCATTCATTGTAACGCCCGATGCTCCTCCCAGCGTCGGGCGTTTACTTTTTCGGCAACCCGTTTTTGGTCTTCAACACTCAAAGATGGATATAGGCAAAGCCCTGTATTTGCAGATATGCAAGTTCTGCAACGCCGCTTGGCACCACATCATCTTCTGAAAGACGATACAGGCTTTTAATCTCGAGATTACGCGCGCGCATTGTATTGGCGCAGGCCAGAAACCGAACGCCCTGTTCGCATAAATTATCAAAACGTTTTTTCAGAATATCGTCGGCTTCCGCAATCTGAAACAAATCCAGACCCGCGCCGTGGCAAACCACACGGATGGTAAAAGCCGGTTTTGTTTCACATCCTGCAGATAATGCCTGCACATGATTGGTCAGGGATGTGAGCAATGCCGCCATATAAGCTTTTGTCTCAGCCGCTGTGGCATTTATAAAAGCACCATTATTATGATAAACGACCCGCTGTTCACCGGACTTGCTATAGCGATTATGTGTCAGCGGATCGTTCATCATAAAACTCCGGTCAGAGAACGGCGACTTTCGTGCCGCGCGCACTTACAGGTAATATTGGCATTACCGCTCTGGCTTGTTATTTCGCCGCTTTCTCGCGGGCGCGGGCATCAGCCACCGCCATTTTGAAACCGTTATAATCCAGTGCCATCGCCCGGAACGGCCCGATCAGATGCGTTGGAGTACCTTCAACGCCGATTGATTCCGCCTGCGCCATGACACGCTTCAGCTGCGCAGTGATTTTACCGTTGTTTTTGTTCAGATCAGCCTGCAATTGCTGCATATCAATGCCGGAGGCTTTAACAGCATCAAGCATCGCCTTTTTAGGCACTTTGCCGCCCGGAATGGACATCAGTGCTTTATGAACGATTTCATATTTGCCCTGATATTGCGCTGCCAGTGCCAGCTGAGAGCCATAGACCGACGATTCTGTCAGGATCGGCCATTCTTTATAAACAAGGCGGATATTCCCGTCTTCTTTGACGATACGCGCCAGATCAACACCGGATTTTTTGCAGTAAATACAGTTATAATCGGTGAAAACGACAATGGTCAGATCACCTTTGGGATTGCCGCCGGCAGGCGCTTCCGGATCATAGAGAATCCCGTTGACATCAACCTCCTGCGCAAAAGCCCCCTGCTGGCTGTTCAGCAGATAAGCAGTGCTCAGCGCAATACCGGATGAGAGTTGAAGGAACTGGCGGCGTTGCATATGGTTCTCCTGCAATGCAATAGGTAAATAAGGTGGCGCGGCTCAGAGGCCGAGTGCCTGAAGACGATTGTCCAGCTTGTCCGGTGTCAGCTCGCCAATGATACGATTTTGCGTTTGTTCTTTGGCTGTTTGTGCTTCAAGGAACATCAGCGTTGGCGGTCCGACAACATTAAAACGCTGCATCAAATCACGGCTGGCATCATTATAATCGGTGATATCTGCTTTAATCAGTGTGAGATTGCCCAGACGTCCCGCATATTCCGGCTTTTTCATCACTTTTTCATTGCTCTTACAGGTTGTGCACCAGTCTGCGGTGAAGTCCACCAGCACCGGCTTACCTGTCGCAATTGCCTGATTGAGCACCTGGTCATATTCAGCTGAAGTTTTTACAATTCTGACCGGCTGGGTTGTAGCAGTTTGTGCAATCTGTTGGGTGCTGCCCTGTAAAAAGCCCAATGGTTGCCACGGATCCGTTGAACCGCCTGCAAAACCGACCATCAGCAAAGTTCCGTAAATCAGCGCGGCAATGCCGGTTGTTTTTTCAAGGCGCATCCATGCGGTGCTTTTAGCACTCAGGCGGTCAAACACACCGAGGAAAACACCGCAAGCCAGTGCTGTGAGCGCCAGCAACAACATTGCATTTTCGTCGGAAAGCAGGCGCAGGATCATGTAGATCGCCAGTCCCAGAAAGACGACGCCGAAAATCTGTTTGATTGTGTTAAGCCACGGGCCGGATTTCGGCAGATATTTTGCGCCAAATGTACCAAAAACAATCAGCGGTACACCCATGCCCAGTCCCAGAGCGAACAGAGCAGAGGCACCGCGCACGGCATCGCCTGTCTGTGCGACATAGAGTAATGCAGCGGCAAGCGGCGGGGTCACACAAGGCCCGACAATCAGCGCGGAGCCAAAACCAAGCACCAGAGCGCCGCTGATTGCACCGCCTTTGCCGGATGTGTTGCGGCTGAAGAAATTTGTCCAGCCTTGTGGCAATTGCAATTCATAATAGCCGAACATCGACAAAGCGAGCGCGACAAACACCAATGCCATAAACCCAAGCGCATAGGGTGTTTGCAATGCGGCCTGCAAATTATAGCCCGACCAGGATGCGGCAAAGCCAAGCACGGCATAGGCTGCAGCCATCGCCACCACATAAGCCGACGACAGGACAAAACCGCGGCCGGATGACAGTTTCTCACCGGATTTTGCCAGCATTCCCGACAGGATCGGAATCATCGGGAAAACGCAGGGTGTCAGTGCCAGTAACAGACCGAAGCCAAAAAATCCGGCCAGCATGAAAGCGAAATTGGAGCCAAGCCACGCAGTTACTTCTTCCGTGCTGACATCGGTGAGGCTTGCAATCAGACCGGTTTCAGCCGGTGCTGCGGGTTCCTGTGCAGGCGCAGTATCATCGGTCAGTGATAAATCTGGGGCAGCAAGTTCCGTCTGTGACAGACCTCCCAGACCCAGCGCCACTTTGGAAAGCTCCAGTGTTTGCAGATCAAGAGAGCGTGTTACCGGCGGATAGCAGATACTGTCTTCCTCACATCCCTGCCAGCGCACCAGAACATGCCCGTCTTTCGGCAGCGCATTTTCAGGCACCTGTGCAAAAGCGCGGTTATACAAAACTTCGGTACGGCCGAAATTCATATCGTCCTTGATGACACCTTCACTGACATCGGCAGGAAGTACTGTGCCGTCCGGCTTTTCCACCTGTATCTTGTCGCGATACATGTAAATTTTAGGCGCAATATTCCATTGAAATTGCAGCGCGTTTTTCTCATCGCGCGTGACACTCAATTGCATAACTTCTTCAGCGCTGCGCATGGTTTGCGCAACAGCCTGAATACCGGTCACAGGTGTAAAAGCAGCAGATAATACAATGCTGAAAAAGAGCAGACTGAAAAGCTGTCGGTAAAAATGTCGGATCATATTATCCTGCGAAAACTAAAGCATGTCGCAGCTAAATGAGTTCATTTAGCGTTCGCGAACATGCGACAATTGAAAGAACCTAGAGCGAGTGCCATGAATGCCATTAAACTCAACACGCTCTAGAATCTTGTATGCGATACCCTAATAAGACGCCCGAATATCACACAGATAGGCGGATGCCTGTTATAATGTCCATACTATCTTATGACCTTAAGTCAGCCTTAAGGCAGAAAAGTCAGTCTTGCAGATAATAGACCGCAAAAGTTAAGCGGAACAATATTGATAGTTAAAGTGCATTCCTAAGCGGGTCTGAAAGAGGGGTCGCAAGCGAGAATGTTCCGGAGAATAAGATGCGTGTTTTGGTAGTGGAAGATGATCCGGTTTTGTCCAACGGCCTGAAGGTCGGGCTGGGTCTGACCGGCGCAACCGTGGATCAGGTTGCTACCTGTGCAGATGCGCTGGCCGCATTGGCGTGCTCACGCTTTGACGCGATTGTGCTGGATCTGATGCTGCCGGACGGTTCCGGCCTTGATGTTTTGAAGAAAATGCGTGCCGATAAAGATCAGACACCGGTTTTATTGCTGACTGCGCTGGATGAAACCGCAGACCGAATTACGGGTCTGGATAGCGGTGCCGATGATTATATGGGCAAACCTTTTGATCTCGATGAACTGGCGGCGCGGGTCAGAGCCATCGCCCGCCGCGGTGCCGGACGCGCCCGCGCAGTCATGATTGCCGGTCATGTAGAGCTTGATCCTTCCAGCCTCAATGCAAAAGTGAAAGGCGAACGGGTTCCGCTGTCACGCAGGGAATTTGCCGTATTGGCTGCTTTGATGGAAAGACCCGGAATTATCCGCTCCAAGAGTGATATTGAAGAAAGGCTCTATGGCTGGCAGGAAGAAGTGGAAAGCAATACTGTTGAAGTGCATATCCATAATCTGCGCAATAAAGTCGGGCGGGATGCCATTGAAACCGTGCGCGGCCTCGGCTACCGGATGCGGGTAACATAATGACTTCTCTGCATAAAAGACTGTTTATTATCCTCGTCACAGCCACAGGCATTATCTGGGCCTGTGCTGTTGCATGGACCTATTTCAACAGCCACAACGAACTTGAAAAAGTGCTCGACACGCGTCTGCAGGAAGCCGCACGCATGGTGCATTCGCTGCTGGGCAATGCTTCCACCGGCATGAACACCACCAAAGCCATCAGTCTCCCGCATGAGCATGGCAGCTATGAACGCTATCTTTCCTGTCAAATCTGGTCACTGGACGGCGAACTCGTCGGCAGTTCAACCGGCGCACCGGACATTAAAATAGCAGGTAACAGCACCGGCTTTTCCGATGAGGTGGTTGAGGGTGAATTATGGCGTGTCTATACAATCGTTGATCCTGCAAAAGGCGTAAGAATTATTGTTGCAGATCGGCTGGCTTTGCGTGACCGTCTCGTCAGCGATCTGGTTAAAGGGCTTCTCGCTCCGGTTATTCTGATCCTGCCGCTGCTTGGTTTCCTGATCTGGGTCAGTCTCGGCCGTGGCCTGCGGCCATTGCATGAACTGGCGGATAAAGTCCGGCAAAAAGATGCGGATGATATGCGGCCGTTGCAGGCAGCGAATATCCCTTCCGAAGTACGGCCATTGGCCGATGCACTGAACGGGCTGTTTATCAAAGTGGAAGCCGCACGGCGCCATGAACGGGAAGTAACGGCTTTTGCCGCCCATGAATTGCGCACCCCCCTCGCCGGCTTGAAAACACAGGCACAAATTGCACTGGCGGCAGCCGATCCGGCAATTAAAGAAGGCGCATTGCAGCAAATTCTGTTGTCCGTTGACCGGACAACCCGTCTTGTCCGCCAATTGCTGGCTTTGGCCAAGCTGGATGCCGATGCCTCTCCCGTGGTGAGTGAGAAGGTCAATCTCGGTCAGTTGGCCGAAGAAATCATTGCTCAAAATCCGGTCAGCGGACGAAAAATCGAAAACCACATTGATCCTGCTCTCTATGAACAAGTGATACAGACCGACCGGCATAATCTCACACTGATGCTGCGCAATATTTATGAAAACGCCACGCATTATTCACCGCAGAACGAAACTATCAGCTGGGAAAGCCTGCCAACCGGCAGCGGCATTGTCGTCAAAGATTGCGGGCCCGGCGTGGCGGAGGAAGAAATCCCGTTGCTGACCACACGTTTTTATCGCGGCAGCAATAAGAGCCAGACCGGCACCGGACTTGGGCTGACCATTGTGGAAACGGCCGCCAAACGTGTCGGTG
The DNA here is from genome assembly GCF_020341615.1 of Pseudochrobactrum sp. XF203. Classification (NCBI taxonomy): domain Bacteria; kingdom Pseudomonadati; phylum Pseudomonadota; class Alphaproteobacteria; order Hyphomicrobiales; family Brucellaceae; genus Pseudochrobactrum; species Pseudochrobactrum sp. XF203. Next base: position 157,211 of record NZ_CP084393.1, read on the forward strand.
TGCTTTTCAATTTACGAAACCGGAAAGATCGTATGGGTATGGAAGCCGAGCTGCGCTGGATATAGTTTCAGTCAAAAATCAGACATAATTTCAAGATTATAGAAGTTTAAATACATAAGTGCTAGAATGAAATAAGTTCAGAATGAACTATATTAGTGCTATTTAAATAGATAATGATTTTGAAAGGAAAAATTAGTGAACCGGACAGGTAAGACGCTCCTGTTTGTACTGATTTTTCTTTTGTTCTGGGTCACGCTGACACCTTTTATGGATTTACGTGATCCGTCGGTGCTTCTCGCACAGGAACAGGGCAATGCGCTCCAGCAGCTTGTGTCTTTGTCACTGTTCTTTATCTCTGCGCTTTATTTGCTGGCAAATTGGCAAATTGCCCTCAAAATGCTGTCGCCATTGCTGATTATCCTGCTGTTCTGGCAGTTCATTACAGTCTTCACGTCTGATTATTCCGGTATATCCTTCCGCCGTTATGTCTACAGTATAACGGTGATTGTGACCGCCATGGCTTGGGTCATTCTGCCTGAAAACCAGCAGCATTTTCAGCGCATGTTGAAATATCTAAGCCTGTTCATTCTGGGATTGTCTTATTTCGGCGTGATATTCATGCCGGAAGTCTCCATTCATAATGAAGCTGAGGTGCTGGAACTGATTAATGCCGGTTCGTGGCGCGGGCATTTCTCTCATAAGAATATTGCAGGACCTGCGATGATCGTACTGATCATCTATAATCTGTATCTGCTGCGTAAAGATGATTATCTGATACCGGCTCTGAATATTGTTCTGGCCACGATTTTCCTGATTTTTTCAAACAATAAAACCTCTATCGGTCTGATTGTTATCGCTCTTCTCGTGGCCGAGATTATTCGCTTTGTGCGATTGCTGCCGTTGCAATATCTCGCTGCGATCATACCTGTCGGGCTGATGCTGCTGCTCACGGTCGGCACGGTTGTGAGCCTGCCTGTGCAGGATTTTGTTACAGGCCTGATTTCGGATCCGACATTTACAGGGCGCACCGAAATTTGGAAATTCGCACTGGAGCAATTGCGTGCGCATCCGTGGGTCGGTTTCGGCTTTGATACATTCTGGAATATGTCCCATTTGATCAATGGCGGCTATGAGATAGAGACCTGGGCATCAAGAGCCGGTCATGCGCATAACGGTTATATTAACCTGATGATGACAACAGGGCTGATCGGCATCACGCTTTTCATTGTCTGGATGCTGTTCTGTCCGCTTCTGGATTATCATCGTTCCCAGAAATCCGGCAATGATCCGGCACTCGCAGTCATGTATCTGCGCATCTGGGTCTTTATGATGCTCTATGCCTCTCTGGAATCGCCGTTCTTTGCCCCGCGCGGACAGGTCTGGTTTTCACTGCTGGCCGCGGTTTTTGCCCTGCGCCTTCATGCACGCGTCAAAGCCCGTTAAATCGCTAAATTTCCGCTTCATCCGTCATTTTGCAGCCGCTCTCCGGCCAAATGATGAATAAGCAGCACAATGTGATTACTATTCATCACAAATGATTGTGCTTGTTGTTGACTAAGCTCAATTTTCAAACTGTATTTCTGTGATCTTATATCCGTGGGAGACGGATTAGGGGCATGCTGCGAAAAACCGGACCATGGTTATTCGGCACCGGCATGCAAAACAAAACCGGAGCACGCTATGCTCCGGACGGCAGTTAACCGCAAACAAGGTTATCCGGGGGGATACCGGTGCGGTTACAGTCACTGCAGGCGAACATTATTGAGGAAATGTCGGCTATGAATCATAAAAATAATCACCGGACAGGCGGAGAGATCCTGATTGATGCTTTGCGCATCAATGGCGTGGACAGAGCTTTCTGCGTACCGGGTGAAAGCTATCTGGCGGCTCTGGATGCATTGCATGATGCAAAAGAGGATATTGAGCTGATTGTCTGCCGTCAGGAGGGCGGTGCGACTTACATGGCGGAAGCCTATGGCAAGCTCACCGGCAAGCCGGGGATTGCTTTTGTCACCCGCGGACCGGGTGCAACCAACGCATCTGTGGGTGTGCATACGGCATTTCAGGATTCCACCCCGATGATCCTGTTTATCGGACAGGTTGCCAGCGATCAGGTTGAGCGCGAAGCCTTTCAGGAAGTGGATTATCGCCGCATGTTCGGCCAGATGGCCAAATGGGTTGTGCAGATTGATGATGTTGCCCGTATTCCGGAACTGGTATCTCAGGCATTTCATCGCGCAGTGAATGGTCGTCCGGGTCCTGTTGTTGTGGCACTGCCGGAAGATATGCTGACAGCTCATGCCAGTGTTGCTGACGTGCCGGCACATAAAAAGGTCGAAATCTCTGCCGGTACAGAGCAATTGCAGGAACTGGCTGATCTGCTGAAGCAAGCAGAGCGCCCTGTAGTCATGCTCGGCGGCAGCGGCTGGAATAAACAGGCTGTGGCTGATGCGGAAGCCTTCTGCGTTGCGAATAATCTGCCTGTTGCCACATCATTCCGCTGTCAGGATCTCTATAATAATGCGCTGGCTAATTATGCCGGCGAGCTTGGCACATCCGCAAGCCCGAAACTGCTGCAAAGCATTAAAGACAGTGATCTGCTGATTGTGATCGGCGCGCGGATCGGGGAAATGACAAGTGCCGGCTATACAATGGTCAATATTCCGGTGCCAAACCAGAAACTGATCCATGTGCATAGCGGCGCGGAAGAACTGGGACGCGTCTATTACCCTACCCTGCCGATCAATGCGACAATGGCTGCTTTTGCCAAGCAATTGCGCGGTCTTGGCAAGATCGGTTCTGATAAATGGGCATCCTGGACAGCCGAGCTGAACAAGAATTACAACGATAATCTGCAACATGCGCCAATTCCGGGTGATGTGCAGATGGGCGAAATCATGCAGTGGATGCGTGCAAATCTGCCTGAAGATACGATTATGACCACCGGTGCCGGTAACTACACTGCATGGCCGCATCGTTTTTATCAGTACAAGACCTTCCGCACCCAGCTCGGCGCAACCAACGGCTCCATGGGCTATGGTGTGCCGGCAGCGATTGCTGCCAAACTGACCGACCGTGACCGCACTGTCATTGCTTTTGCCGGTGACGGCTGCTTCCTGATGAATGGTCAGGAACTGGCAACAGCGATGCAATATGATGCCCGGGTCGTGTTTATCGTCGTCAATAACGGCATGTATGGCACCATCCGTATGCATCAGGAACGCACCTATCCGGGTCGTGTTTCCGGCACCGGTCTCGCTAATCCGGATTTTGCAGCGCTGGCACAAGCCTATGGCCTGCATGGTGAAACAGTTGCAGTAACAGACGAATTTGTACCGGCTTTTGAACGCTGCGTAGCTTCAGGCAAACCTGCTCTGATTGAAATCCGCATCGATCAGGAAGCGATTACACCGAAAATGAGCCTGAGCGCGATGCGTGAGCAGGCTCTGGCTGCTCAAAAAGGCTGATCTGTCTTTATCCGGCTTAATAATTACCCCCTCCCCTTCTGACCGGAAGGGGAGGGGGTAATTTTTTTAAGGGCATTTTTTATCAAAGCCCTCCCCTGTTTAAGGGCTAGATATCTTTCATCAGACGCAGCGCATCATAAATCGCTGCATGGGTATTACGCGCGGCAACAGCATCGCCGATACGATAAAGCTGATAGCGGCCGCTCTCATTTTTATTCACCTGCTGTGCCTGCCCGGCGATCAGATCATCATAATTGACCGCACCGAGATTTCTGGACTGCGGCTTGAGTTCAAAATACAGATCATCCAGCGGTCTTGTGCCGTGATTAATCACGATCTGATCGTGATCCTGTTGTTTGTCTACACCGCCATAATCGCTGCCGATATGCGCAGTGAGGCTGTTACCGTTTCGGGTGACTTTATCAAGACGATAGGTCACGGTGAAAGTTACCCCGTCTTTCTGCAGGCTGCGCATATAGGGCACAAGGTTCATTGCCATGATTTCCGGCGCGAAACTCCGGTCCGGGGTCATGACTTCAACTTTTGCCCCTGCTTTTGCCAACACTTCTGCCGCCTGCAGAGCCGCATGGTCGCCCGCATCGTCAAAAATCAGCACATTGCTGCCCGCTTTGACATCACCGGAGAGAATATCCCATGCAGAAACAACGAGATCGTTGCCCTCGGGAAGCATTTCAACATGCGGCATACCACCGGTGGCAATAATCACGACATCAGGGCTTTCAGCATCAATTTCCGCCTGCTCTGCCCATGTATTGAAACGGAATTGCACGCCAAAGCGTTCGCATTGTGCCATACGCCAGTCGATAATGCTGATCATCTCACGACGGCGTGGTGATTGTGCGGTGAGACGGATTTGCCCGCCTGCCCTGTCCGCGGCTTCAAAAACCACCACCTCATGGCCGCGTTCACCGGCAACACGGGCTGCCTCCATACCGGCAGGCCCCGCACCGACAATCACAACCTTCTTTTTGACCGGTGCTTTGCTGATCACATGCGGCATGGTCAATTCACGCCCTGTCGCCGGATTATGAATGCAATAGGCGGCACCGCCCTGATAAATCCGGTCGAGGCAATAATTCGCACCAACACAAGGGCGGATATCTTCTTCTCTTCCCTCAATTATTTTACGCACAATATGCGGATCTGTCATATGCGCGCGGGTCATTCCCACCATATCGAGCTTGCCGGAGGCAATGGCATGGCGGGCTGTTGCCACATCCGGTATCTTCGCCGCATGGAAAGTCGGAAAATTGGTAGCCGCGCGAATTTCACCGGCAAAATCCAGATGTGGTGAATTAGCCATTCCCTGAATAGGAATAAGGTCTGTCATTGCCGGATCAGTATCAATATGGCCGCGCACCACATTCAGAAAGTCAATCATACCACTGTCTTTAAGACGGCGGGAAATTTCGATCCCCTCCTCCTTATCATGGCCGCCTTCCATCATTTCATCTCCGGTATAACGGATACCGACAATAAATTCCGGCCCCACCCGTTTGCGGATTTCTGTCAGCACATCAAAGGTAAAGCGCAACCGGTTGTCCAGCGAACCGCCATAGGCATTATCGAGATCATTGGTCACCGGTGACCAGAATTGCTGGATCAGATGGCCATAGGCCTGCAACTCTATCCCGTCGAGACCGGCCGCCTGCATACGCTCTGCCGCATCGCCAAAATCCTTGATAATCCGCTCAATGTCCCAGTCTTCAAGACGTTTCGGAAAAGCGCGGTGCGCCCCTTCCCGCTCGTGAGACGAGGTGACAGCTGGCAACCAGTCGCCTTTGTCCCAACGGGTACGGCGGCCGAGATGGGTGAGCTGGATCATTACCGCTGCACCATATTCATGACATTCGTCTGCCAGCGCTTTCATCCACGGCACCACCTCATCCTTATAGGCGAGCACATTATTGAAAACCGGCGGACTATCGCGCGAGACCGTTGCCGAACCGGCAGTCATGGTCAGCGCCACACCAGCCTTAGCGCGCTCCACATGATAAGCACGATAGGCATCTTTCGGCATGCCGTCTTCCGGATAAGCAGGCTCGTGGGATGTTGTGATAATACGGTTGCGAAGCCGCAGATGTTTAAGCTGATAAGACTGTAAGAGCGGATCATTATTCATTGCATTCCCCTTTTTTGAGGAAGCCTAATTAAAATGTACAATACTGTCAATTTTATATACAGCAGTGTACATTTTATCGCAGTCAGGTTAAGATGCACCCCTTTAGTGAACTTAAACATCTGAATTATAATAATAATTTTAAAAGGATTATATATGTCCGCGATTGATAATGACGGTGAGAGCGGCTGGCGTGGCTCAAAGGAACTCTGGCTGGATGCCGCCTATCAGGTATTATTGGAAAGCGGTATCGACAATGTCCGGATTCTGACACTGGCCAAAATGCTGAAATTATCACGCACCAGTTTCTACTGGTTCTTTAAAGACCGTGATGCATTGCTTGATGCGCTGTTACAGCTTTGGCAGGAAAAAAATACCACAGCCCTGCTCCGGCAGGCCGGTACAGATGCACAAAGCCTGAGCGAAGCCACCCTCAATTTGTTTGACTGCTGGCTTGACCGCACGGTTTTCGACAGCAGCTTCGAACATGCCGTACGCAGTTGGGGTGTACAGTCTCCTGCGGTTGCGCAGGCTTTAAATGAGGCTGACGCTACCCGTCTTGAAGCTATACGATCTATGTTTATCCGCCACGGTTGTGAGCCTCTGCTGGCAGATGTCCGTTCAAGAGCACTCTATCTGACCCAGATCGGCTATATCAGCCTCAATACAAATGAGGATGTGACAACACGAATGCAGCGAGTGCCTTCTTATGTGGCAATATTTTCCGGTACCCTGCCCTCTGCCCGCGAGCTTGAGCAATTTCATCAGCGTCATTCCTACCGGCATCATTCGTGATGCATTTGGTGCTGCGGACATTATCTGCTATCAGAACATTCACGATATTCATGCGCTTTAAAACAATGGATATTGTCAGACAGCATTCATCCGCAGAAATTGAGACGCCATGTTTACGCTAGCAAAACGAGAAGTTTTTGAGCAGGAAATCAAACGAAGCCGTTTTCTTGCCATTGCACTTCCCGTCGCTGATGAAGAAGCTGCCAAAGATTTTATCGTCCGTGAATCCTATAATGATGCCAATCATAATTGCTGGGCGTGGCGTATGGGGCAAAATTATCGCTTCAATGATGATGGTGAGCCAAGCGGCACAGCGGGCAAACCGATCCTGCAAGCCATTGACGGTTTGGAACTCGACAATGTTGTGGTGCTGGTCACCCGATGGTTTGGCGGAACATTGCTAGGCAGCGGTGGCCTGATCCGTGCCTATGGCGGCACCGCAGCCTTATGCCTGCGCGCTTCGGAACTGGTTGAACTTATTCCGACCCAGACAAGTTTTATCCGTGCACATTTTTCTGAGCTCGCTTTGATAAAAGCGCGCCTTGCTGGGGTCGAACATCTGACAATCGCATCGGAAGATTTTCATAATACCGGCGCCGATTTGCGTCTGGAAATTCCGTCACAACAAAAAGACGCTGTGCTACGTATGCTCACAGATATAACGGCAGGCAGAATTCAGATTGCGGACAAGGCAGAAGATCTGAGTTTCTGAAACCGGCAAGCAGTGTTGACAGCTGTCAACCGGATCACGATCAGATACAGATTGATGAGCCCTGCAAACTCACACCATCCTCACGCCAGTCACACAGAGCATCTCCGAACAGAGAGCGCACCACCTACGCACTATCACCGGCATCAGTTTTTGATTGCAAGAATGCGTTGCAGAGCGGTTAATATCCGTTAACTATAAATAATTTGACTTTCCCTGCAGGATTTTACACTCTTCTAACGAAAAATTACAAAATCTTGCCGGTTTACCGTTACTCGCCACTGCATCTGTTATTTGCGTTTTCCAGTGTTGATTTAAGCACTTGCGTTAACAGATTAGTAATTTTGTCCGAATCGTAGCATGATGGACAAAGAAAAGCAGTGGTTTACGACTATACGCGGCCAATGCGCATAAAGGTTGGATAAATTGACGACGAATTGGGCAGATATTGTTGCTGATGCACAGCAGCATTTAGCAACCACAAACAAGGCTGCAAATGCACCTTTGGCGGCAGACCGTACAATCGCAGCGGATGCCGAGCTTTTATCTGCGCAATTACAGGCCATGCGCGAACGTCTGTTTGCCCCGGCGTCGAACAAGATCCTGCGCAAATTCAGCAGCAGTGAAGCGGCCAAGCTTATTGGCGTTTCCGACAGCTATCTGCGACAGCTGTCCATTGCCGGTGAAGGTCCGCAGCCGGAAACCGGCTCCGGCGGACGCCGTCTCTATACTCTGGAAGATATTAATGCGCTGCGTCATTTGCTGACCGAGCAAAATGCCAATAAAAATCGCAACTATCTGCCATGGCGCGATGAAGAACGCGGCGAGCATCTGCAAGTCATTGCTGTCACCAATTTCAAGGGCGGCTCGGGGAAAACCACAACCACCACCCATCTGGCGCAGCATCTGGCTCTGTCCGGCCTGCGCGTTTTGGCCGTTGATCTCGATCCGCAGGCATCTATGTCGGCCTTGTTCGGTTATCAGCCGGAACTGGATCTGAGCGGCAATGATACGCTCTATGGTGCTATCCGTTACGATGAGGCACAGCGCCCTCTGCGTGATATTATCCGTAAAACCTATTTTGACGGGCTCGATCTTGTGCCGGGCAATCTGGAACTGCAGGAATTTGAACATACCACGCCGCGTGTTCTGGCAGAGCGTCGCGGCCCTGCCGCGGATATGTTCTTCACCCGTGTTCAGGCTGCTTTGCAATCGGTCGCAGATGATTATGATGTTGTTGTTCTGGACTGCCCGCCGCAACTCGGTTTCCTGACCTTGTCAGCTTTATGCGCAGCAACATCAGTGATTGTAACCGTGCATCCGCAGATGCTTGATGTCGCTTCCATGAGCCAGTTCTTGTTCATGACATCCGACCTGCTCTCGGTTGTACGTGAAGCCGGCGGATCGCTGAATTTCGACTTCCTGCGCTATCTGATTACCCGTTATGAACCAAATGACGGCCCGCAAGCACAGATTGCAGGTTTCCTGCGCGCGCAGTTCGGCGATCGTGTACTCACAGCACCCATGGTTAAATCAACCGCCGTTTCCGACGCAGGTCTGACCAAACAGACACTTTATGAAGTTGGCCGCGAGAATTTCAGTCGTGTCACTTATGACAGGGCGATGGAGTCGTTGACAGCTGTCAACGGCGAGATCGAAGCACTGATCCATTCCGCCTGGAACCGTCCGGCGAGGGGAGGTAAGGCATGAACAGCTCAAGCCGCAAAAATCAGTTAAAGGCTTTGTTCGGCGCGCCCTTACCGGCAGCAACAGAGCCACAAGCTCCTGAAGTTTCAGTCTCATCATCACAGGCTGAGGCTCCGGCATCAGTACCGGAGAAAACACCCGATCAGCTGATCCGTCCTTCAGCCAGCCGTTCCGGCGCCGTCAAGGCTATGGGGCTGTCCTTGGCCGATATGTCCCGAGAGCTGGAAAGTGCTAAACAACTCTCTGAAAGCCTCGCCAAAGGCGATCAGGTTGTTGAACTTGATGCTTCGCTGATTGACGGTTCCTTCGTTGAAGATCGTCTGACCCGTCAGGAAACCGATGATCCGGAATTTCTGGCTCTGGTGCAAAGCCTGCATCAGCATGGCCAGCAAGTGCCAATTCTGGTACGCCCGCATCCCGATCAGGCGGGACGTTTTCAGGCCGCCTATGGTCACCGCCGTATGCGTGCCGCTGCGCGGCTTGGATTACCGGTAAAAGCCCTTATCAAGCCTCTTACCGATGCAGAGCTCGTTCTTGCGCAGGGTAAAGAAAACAGCGAACGCCGTGATCTTTCTTTCATTGAGCGTGCTTTATTTGCTCAGGCTTTGATTGAGCGTGGTTTTGAACGCTCCACTGTTCAGGATGCTCTGTCGCTGCATAAGGCAGAAATGACACGTTTCCTGCAAGTGGCAGCAGCTATTCCTGAACAGATTATCCGTGCGATTGGGCCAGCACCAAAAGTCGGAAGACCGCGCTGGATGCAATTAGCAGATGTTCTGCGTGATAAGCTGCAGCTCAAACAGGCTCAGCGTATTATCACTGACAGCGACTTCAAAGATGCGGAAACTGATCTACGCTTTCAGCATTTGCTCCAGAAGCTCACCGCAACAGAGAAGCCGGAAATAAACAAACCTGCAGAACAGAAGCTGCAAACACGCAATGGCGAGAGCCTTGGCCTGTTACGGTTACAGCAGGGCAGGGCGCAGTTTGATCTGCAACGCCACGATGCGGAAGGTTTTGCGGAATATCTCGCCGGTGAAATGGCTGAACTTTATGAACAATTTCAGCAGAAGAAAAACGGATAAATCTATTCCCGTCTTCTCTCTGCGCGTTAGTAATGCGTATCAGGCGTTACAAATAATTTCAGAAATAACAGACTGAAATTATCAACAGCATAAATGAAGGAACCACACGGTTTATGGAGTGAGAAGGGCGCTACCAGATCAAAAGCCCCGAAAACGACAGAGCCAGTTTTAACAGATAGGAAAAAACGGCAAGAAAAAAGGCCCCCTGAACGTTACCGAACCGGAAGCCCTCTTTCGATGTAGCAATTAGAGAGAATCACTTTCGCGATCAAAAGTCAAGAGTCGGCAATGTTCCGGCAGTGTTTTTGCTTGCCTCAAATGAGGTAACAAATGACTGAGCATTTTGCGACGTCCCCGTTTGGCGGGCGAATGATGAATGCTGCGCATTTTCTGAGTTACGAGAAACTTCGTCAACAACAGAAAGAAGTGCGTCAGAAACAGAGTGAAACTGAACAGGATCATCACAGCATTGATCGCTGGAAGCTGTTGCGTGCTTTAACAGAAGCCCGTGAAGCCTATCAGCTGTCTTCGCGCACCATTGCCGTGCTCGAAGCTCTGCTGAGTTTTTATCCCGATAAAATTCTCGACAGCCGTGTCGCGCTGATCGTCTTTCCGTCCAATCACGAACTTTCCATGCGCCTGCGCGGAATGTCCGAACCGACAATCCGTCGTCATATTGCCATTCTCGTTGAACTTGGTTTCATTTTGCGCCGTGACAGCCCCAATGGTAAGCGTTTTGTGCGCCGCGACAGCAATGGTGAAATTACCATGGCCTTTGGTTTTGATCTGTCACCGCTGACATTTAAAGCCTCAGAAATTGAAACCCATGCAAGTGAATTGCGTGAACAGGCACGTATCCGTCAGCAATTGCGTTTCAATATTACCATTCATCTCCGCGATATTTCCAAAACCATTCTGGCCGCCCTCAATGAGGGGAGAGCAGAGGACTGGAATGCTCTTTATGATCAGTTACAGGCACTTTCCGGTCGCGTTGAGCGCAATGGCACGCTGGAAAATCTGGGTAAACGCGAACAGGCTTTGAGCATTTTGCGCAAAAACGTGGAAAATCTTTATCTTTCAAAGGTTTCAGAACAAAAAACGAGCGGCAATGTATGCGAAAATGAGCACCACATTCAGAATTCAAACATAGAATCTTTTGATAATAAACAAGTACAAAATCGCGAAAACATTAAACCAGAGCCAATATCAAAAAATTTGCAGCATGACTCTAAAGTGCAAACTCATACATCAACACCTGATCTTCAGGAAATTTTACAACATTGTCCGCAAATCAACCATTACGCACAGCATGGTATTCATCAATGGCGTGATTTAATCCTTACAGCAGGGCATATTCGTCCGATGCTCGGAATTACCGCTTCTGCATGGCAAAAGGCTTGTGAAATTATGGGAGAGATCAATGCAGCGATTACACTTGCAGCAATCCTTGAACGCTCTGATAAGATCCGATCGGCTGGCGGATATTTGCGAAAATTAACCCAGCAGGCAGAACACGGCCAATATTGCGTAAAACCCGCACTGCGCGCCCTATCCAATACAAGGCACTAAGCGTCTATTTCAAACTGAATCCTTTGTTTGTCGCATTATCACAACCTGTCCAAGTTGACCTGACTTGCTTGTGAAATGCTCTGAGTGAAGGTCATTGTACCGACATAGTCGCTTTTTATGACAGCAACGCGTTCAAACAATTGTGCGTAATGTAAATTCTGATTTGCCTGACTACGGATAAGGCATAGACACGATGTGCAGCATCTAAGGCAAAAAGAGATTAAGTTCATGGCAGAAATTCAGCCCCATTCATCCGGTTCAAAACGCAATAAAATTATGCTGATTTCTCTGATTGCCGGTCTGCTAATCACTGGACTAAGTGCTCTTGGTCTCTGGCAGGTCAAACGACTGAGCTGGAAACATGACCTGATCGCCCGCGTCGAGCAAAATATCAATGCAAGCCCTGTTTCCGCACCTGATATCAATGCCTGGCAAAATGCTGATAAGAAAGCTTATGAATATCGTGCTGTGACGCTCTCCGGTCATTATCTTAATGATAAGGAAATCGCAGTCGGTGCACTGACCGAGCGGGGTTCAGGCTATTGGATTGTCACACCTTTTCTGCGCGATAACGGCGAGACCGTCTTTATCAATCGCGGTTATGTTGCAAGTGCCAAGCGCGATCCTGAGAACCGCACAAACGGTCAGATTGAAGGCGAAACAACAGTCACCGGCCTGCTACGCCTGACAGAGCCGAAAGGCTTTTTCTTGCGCCAGAATGAACCGGAAAAAAATATCTGGTATGCCCGCGATATTGAGGCTTTTGCCAAACATGCCGATGTGAAGAATGTGCCGGATTACTTCATTGATGCGAATGGCGCCCAAAACCGTGCTGACCGGCCGGAAGGCGGGCTGACCGTAGTAAAATTTGCAGATAATCATCTGGTTTATGCACTGACGTGGTTTTCACTGGCATTGATGGTGTTCGGCATGGCCGTGTTCCTGATCCGGTATGAAGGCAAACCGAAATCGGAAGATGATGATTAAATTATATAATAATATCAATTAGTTAAATAAAACTCCCCCGCCAACAATAAAGCAGGGGAGCCATCAATAAAACCTGTTACTTGATCAGGCGGGCTTCACCGACATCTGCAGCGCTCTCAGACAGGCCGTATTCTTTGAGAATTTCGACCATGCGACCGGATTTATGCAGCTCTTTAACCACATCATCGGCGGCAGCGAGCAGATCCGGATTGTTTTTGGAAAGCGGCAGACCGGCCTGTGCCGGATAGACAGAGCTTTGTACGCGCTCGTCTTTTTCTGAAACTTTAATCTGAACATCTTTCAGCGCACCGCCTTGCTGCGCGGCAGTACCAACGGCAACGCCGTCAATTGCGATCTCGATACGTCCGGCTTCCAGATCCTGATAAAGCGCAACATAGTTGTTATAGAGGCTGAGTTTATCGCCGAGAATGGCTTTCAGCTCATTGACCCAGAGATAGCCCTGTACGGTTCCGACATTGCGGCCTTCAAGCTGGCCAACAGTGGTCACACCTTCTTTGGAATAAAGCCCCATCTGATCGAGATAGAGCGGAGCGGAAAGATTGACCACTTTCTGCCGCTCATCGGTGCGGTAATAATTGCCGATGGCAATATCTGCACGACCTGAAACAACAAACGGAATGGCTGTTGCATATTCAACCGGTGCGATTTTGATTTTCAGGCATTCTTTGGCAGCGATTTCCTTGACGATTTCACCATCCACACCGCTGAGATCGCTTTCGCCTTTAGGAATGGAGAAAGGCGGGAAAGTCGGTGCTGCAATCGTCAGATAACCGGCTTCAACAGTGGTGATTTTATGCTGCGGCGTGCAATCCTGTGCAAAAGCAGCGCCTGCCAGAAAAGTGCTGCTAAGACCGGCAGCCAGTGTGAGTGTAAAAAACTTATTCATGATTTCCCCTTTTTGTTGCTTATTTAATGCTGCGCACGGGCTTCGATGACGCCGACAATCAGCGTCGCCGGAATGCAAATGAGCAGATAGAGAAGACCAGCCAGGATCAGGGCTGGCAGATATTGGAATGTATTGGTTCCAATTTCATAGGCGCGGGCTGTCAGCTCCGGCAGCGCAATGGCAAAACACAAGGATGTGGTCTGAAAAATCAGGATCGCAAAGCCGAGCAGAGCCGGAATAGCGATACGCAGGCCTTGCGGCACAACGATAAAGCGCATCATATCCAGCGGTGTCAGACCGATTGCCTGAGCTGCCTCACGCTGTCCAGCGGGGACAGATTGCAGACCGGCACGGATGATCTCACTGGTATAAGCACCGGTTGTCCAGCTCAGAGCTACAATACTGGCCGACCAGGAGGTCAGCGTCAGACCGGCAGAAGGCAGGCCGAAATAGGCAAATTGCAGCAGAACCAGAGACGGTGCGCCACGGCCCACTTCAACCAGTGTCAGTGCAGCCCAGCGGGTTGGTTTTGTCTTGGACATTACGCCGAGCGACAGAAAAAAGCCCAGCGGGATGCCGATCAGCAGGCTCATTCCGGTGACAATCAGGCTGATCCGCAGGCCGCTGAGCATTTGCGGTAGCCAGTTATGGAATTGTTCCGCCAAAACCGGGATCATCGGGACACCTTCTTTCGCATACGCGCATCAATACCGCGTGACATCCACGCAACCGGCAGGCTGAGCGCGATATAGAGCAGGGCGACAAAGCTGAAGACTTCAAGCCCGCGATAGGTCGCCATAGAGGACTGATTGGCATAGAAGGTCATTTCAGAAACGCCGATTGTCGAGGCAATTGCAGAATCTTTCAAAAGACCGATGGCATAGGTTGCCATTGCCGGCAGGGCGACGCGGATAAGCTGCGGCATGATCACGTCAATCCACATCCGCACCGGATGCATACCCAGAGCGGCAGCGCCTTCCCATTGACCACGATGAATGGAGAGAAGCGCGCCGCGATAAATCTCCGCCATATAGGCTGAAGCAATCAGACCGAGACCGGCTGCGGCCGCAGGGAAGGGGGCAACACGGAAATAACCGCTGCCAAGCCCGAAAAAGATCACAAACAGCCAGACAATCGGCGGAATGCTGCGCACAAAAGTAATCAGCGCCATGGCTGAGTAGCGCAGCCAGTTATGACGGGAAATACGTGCCAGCATCAGCGGTACACCGAGAATAAGCCCGATCATCAGTGCTGCGGCTGTTAAAGCGATTGTCGCAGGCAAGCCTCTGATAATATTAAAGATAATATCCTGCATCAGCGATCTCTCACAGCATGCAGAAACCGGCGTGCGCGTTCAGTCTGCGGATCACGCATAACGTCTTTGCTGATACCGGATTCAATGATGTTGCCGTCTGCCATAATCATCACATGGTCGGAAACGCTCTCGGCAAAATGCATTTCATGAGTGACGACAATCATTGTCATACCGTCTTGCGCCAGCTCACGCATGACCGCGAGAACCTCTAATCCGAGTTCCGGATCAAGTGCCGAGGTCGGCTCATCGAACAGCATGATTTTCGGGTTCAATGCCAGCGCACGGGCAATGGCGATACGCTGCTGCTGGCCGCCGGAGCAGCGATGCGGATATTCGGCAGCCTTGGAGTCCAGTCCCACGCGTTTGAGGAGTTCAATAGAACGCTCATTGGCTTCCTGCTGCGAACGGCCGAGAACGCGTTTCTGTGCGAGCGACACATTTTCCAGCACATTCATATGCGGAAACAGGTTGAAGGACTGAAACACCATGCCTGCCGAACGGCGCAGATCGAGAATTTGCTTTTGGGACGGATGTTTCTCGGCAACAAGTTCCATATCACCGAGTGTGATGCGACCTTTATCCGGCACTTCCAGATAATTCAGACAGCGCAGCAATGTGCTTTTACCGGAGCCGCTGGGCCCGATAATAGCCAATACACCGCCCGGATTAACGCTTAAACTCACACGATTGAGTACTGTGAGAGCTCCGAAGCTCTTTTCAAGCGCTTCCACGCGCACCAGTGGCTTAATGTTATTTTGTGTCTGCTGCATTGCCTTTTCCGTCACCGCCGCCGGATAAAATCTGAGCGGCACTGAAATATGTTTCCCCGCAGGACGGCGGCGTGCTGGCAAAGCTGTTTATTTATTTTGCAATTGTTTACACCGTCCCGTGCTGAGAGCAGTTTGCCGCGTCGGACGCGCGTACCAAATCAAGAAAAGTGGCTAAACGACAAGATTTTCTTGATGATATATTCAGGTGGAAATTTTGCAGAAAACGGGCGTGTTTCAGCACGCAGCCGCTTGCGAAAAGAGCAGGCTGACAGGTGCAGACGCAAGATAATCTGAGGGCTTACTTATATATCGTAAGGCATGTCGCCGATGGTCATTTCACGGCGCAGCATGGCTGACCAGTCTTCGCCTTTGATCCAGTCGCAAAAAGCCGCAATGGTTTTCACACGCCGGTAGCCGCGCGGCACAACCAGATAAAAACCCGGAATATCTTCTTCTTTCATGGTGCTAAGAGCATCAATGCCGAGCGGTGCAATCAGCCGCCCCTGACGCAAATCATCCATAGCATCAATGGCCGAAACCAGCCCCATCCCCATACCAGCCAGTGTAGCACGGCGCATGGTGGCGGCATCCTGAAACTGCACATCGCCTTTGGCTTCAATATCTTGCAAATCCAGATGACGCAGTACTTTTTGCCATAGATTGGTGGCCAGCACCGGATGCAGCAAAGTCATGCTCAGCAGATCTTCCGGTTTCCGCACCCGATGTGCGAGCGCCGGTGCACAGCAGATAATTTTCGGGTCACGCACCAGCAATGTCTGGTCGAATTCTGTCCACTCGCCGAAGCCCCATTGCAC
Source organism: Pseudochrobactrum sp. XF203 (assembly GCF_020341615.1). Lineage (NCBI taxonomy): Bacteria > Pseudomonadati > Pseudomonadota > Alphaproteobacteria > Hyphomicrobiales > Brucellaceae > Pseudochrobactrum > Pseudochrobactrum sp. XF203. The sequence goes on from NZ_CP084393.1 coordinate 173,477, forward strand.
GGAAACGTCGATATCATCGCGGGAAAAATCAGGGATTTCTACCATGGTAGTAAGCTGCAATACCACGCCGGGCATTGTGGTGCGGAATTGCTCAAGGCGATCCATCAGATAGCGGGTGGCAAAATAGGGGCTGGCATTGACATTAATACGGTTGCGGTGGCCGGTCTTGGTGACGCGACGCACACCCTCAGAAAATTCGTCAAAACCGGCCTGCACAAAATGCGCGAGCAGAATGGCCTGTTCTGTCGGGTCAACCATGCGGCCTTTACGGTCAAACAGCATGATCCCTAATGTGTCTTCCAGCAGTTTAATCTGCTGGCTGACGGCTTGCGGGCTGACAAATAATTCGTCAGCCGCCTTGCGGAAACTGCGATAGCGCATCACCGCATGAAAGACGCGTAAAGCATTGAGCGGGGGGAGGCGTGGCACCCTGTCATTCATGGTCTGTGACCATGTTTATAACGACCTGATTAATGTGCATTACCTGCCTCCGCTCGCCCTTATGCTTGCTAGGGTCTATATCATATCACAGCCTTTTCAAGGAAAGGCTTATTGGCAATCACGCGCTCATAGCCGACTTCGGAGAGGTCGAGTGTGCGGAACGCATTATAGGTGATCAGCTCGGATACAGCGCGTCCTGTTGCGGGGCCTTGTTGCAGGCCATGACCGGAGAAGCCATTGGCGTAAATGAAGTTTTCCACCTCGGGATGACGGCCGACAATCAGATTATGATCCAGCACGTTGAAGTCATAATGCCCCGCCCATTGGTTCACCACTTTGATCGCCTCAAAGGCCGGTGAGCGTTCTGCCAGAGCCGGCCAGATGATCTCTTCAAATTCTTCATAACGCGGCGTGAAATCGTCCCAATCGACCGCAGGGTCTTCTACCGGCGGACAACCGGTCAGGAAGAAACGGCCTTCAGGACGGCAGAAAACACCGCTCGGATCAATCATCAGCGGCAGGCGGCCGCCATTGACTGTGGCACTGCCTTCCGGTGTCTGAGCGCAGTCATAGACAAATAATGTTCGTTTGCGCGGTTCAATCGGCACGTCCAGCCCTGCCATGCGTGCGGTCAATGCCGCACTGACACCGGACGCATTGACGATGGTGCCCGCCGAGATGCTCTGACCGGATTTCAGTTCCACACCGGTGACACGATTGCCATCGCGCTGAATGGCTACCACCTCATCGGTGATATAATCTGCGCCGAGCTCACGGGCTTTATTCTTGAAGCCATACATCAGGCCGGTATTGTTGAACCAGCCTTCACCGGAGCGGCCATAGGAGGCCAGCAGAATATCGTCCGTATTGAGGTGCGGGAATGCGCGGCTCAGCTCCTCACGTTCCCACAGCACCACATCGGCACCGCAGGCGATCTGCACTTCGTGATTTTCGCGCAAAGTCTGCACCTGATCCGGCGTATTGGCGAGGAACAGATAACCGCCTTCGTGGAATTGCAGATCAGGCTTGTCACCGGCAACCTGCATGACTTCCGCAAAATTGCGGATAAAGTCTGTGCCGAAACGGCTGATTTCCACATTAATCGGGTTGGAAAACTGATTGCGGATCGAAGATGATGACAGCGATGTAGCGGCGCGCACATAGGTCGGGTCGCGTTCCACAACGAGGATTGAACCGTTAAAATCAGGGTTCTGTGACAGGAAATAGGCGACAGAAGAACCGATGACCGCGCCGCCGATAATTACAACATCATAATGCTGTTTCATGATTTTGCCTCATCATCAGGATGGCCGATATCGACAAACCAGCCGCCGAGATAACGGGTGGCAGGGGCATAAGGGTCAGAGCGTTTGGTGCGGCTTTCGACTGCGGCACGATAGCTTTCCGTATTATCCTGCGGCTGATAGCCGAGATGACCCGCCTTGCTGTTATTAACCGGCGAGACACGGTTATCCGACATGCCGAAGCTGACGGTAAAACTAACACGCGGCGCAGTGAGGGCGGCGGAAACGAGACGCACACAATCATCAAAGGACAACCACGACCACAGCATGCGGCGGTCTGCCGGTTCAGGGAAGGATGAGAAAATGCGCAAGGCGACTGTCTCAATGCCGAATTTATCCCAATAGAGCCGCCCTAAGTCTTCGACGAAACATTTGGACAGACCATAGAAACTGTCAGGCCGGTGCGGGGCATCTGCATCAATATGTGTTTCCAGCTCATGATAACCGATGGCATGAACGGAAGAGGCGTAGATCACACGCTTCACACCATTTTTGCGGGCGGCTTCATAAATATTATAGCTGCCCTGAATATTCGAGCGCAGAATACGCTCCCATGACACTTCCAGCGGCTCACCGCCGAAGTGCAGGATCACATCCACGCCTTCCGCCAGTTTCATGATCGCATCGGCATCATCCAGATCGCAGATGACGGCTTCTTCATTCGGCTGCAGATCATTGATCGCAACGCGGTCTGTGAGGCGTAATTTGCGCGCCAGTGGTGCCAGTCCGCGGCGCAATTCTGTGCCGAGCCTTCCGGCAGCTCCGGTGATAAGAATTGTATCAAAATCCATGATTTATGCCTTTGGTGCCGGTTTCAGACGTGCAACAGCACCGGCAATACGCTTGATAGCTTCACTCAGCACCTCATCTGAGGTTGCTGTGGAGATGCGGAAATAAGGTGACATACCGTAAGCGGCGCCCGGTACAGCTGCGACATGGCCTTCATTGAGCAGGTAATTTGTCACCGCCGTATCATCACTCAGCACAGAACCGTCCGGACACTGTTTACCAATCAGACCGGCACAATTGATAAAGGCATAAAACGCGCCTTCCGGCACACGCAGGCTCAGGCCTTCAATCGCATTAATGCCTTTGACCACCAGATCGCGGCGGCGCTGGAAAGCATCGCGGAAGGTGCGGATATGCTCCTGCGACCCTTCAAGTGCCGCTGCACCGGCGGCCTGCGCAATCGAGCAGACAGATGTGATCGACTGGCTCTGCACCGTGGCCATGGCTTTAATAAGCGGCAGGGGGCCAGCGGCATAGCCGACACGCCAGCCGGTCATCGCATAGGCTTTGGACATGCCGTTGACGATCAGACTGCGGGTTTTCAGCTGCGGACAGGCTTTGGCAAAAGAGATAAATTCCAGCCCGTCAAAGATGATGTGCTCATAAATCTCGTCGGACAAAACCAGCACATGCGGGTGGCGTTCCAGCACCGCGCCGAGCGCCTTGAGGCTGGTTTCATCATAGACTGCACCGGACGGATTGCCGGGGGAGTTGAGGAATAACCATTTGGTTTTCGGGGTAATTGCCTGATCCAATATTTCCGGTGTCAGGCGAAATCCGTCTTCTTCACGGCAATGAGCAATCACCGGTTTGCCGCCAAGCAATTTCGCCATTTCCGGATAAGACACGAAGTATGGTGTCGGCAGAATAACCTCGTCACCGTCTTCCAGTGTTGCCATCAGCGCATTGAAAATGATCTGCTTGGCACCGTTGGAAACGATGATTTCATCGGTGGTATAATCCAGCCCGTTCTCGCGGGAAAATTTGGCGACGATCGCCTTGCGCAGTGCCAATGTGCCGAGCGCTGCCGTATAGAGCGTGTCACCGGCTTTGGCCGCCTGATAGGCAGCCTCGGTAATATGCGCCGGTGTCGGGAAATCCGGTTCACCAAGCCCCAGATCAATCACATCAATGCCTTTGGTACTCAGTGCTTTGGCAGCTTGTGAAACGGCCATGGAGGCAGACGGTTTAACCGCTGCCAGCCGTGAAGAAATATAGGTCATTGTCTCTCCTCCGTGACATAACCCTGAATTTTATCCTGCTCGTGTGCCTTTGCGCAGCGCTGCGCCGGATCGCCATAGCCGCCGCCGCCCGGCAGGTTCAGCACCAGTCTTTTACCTGCAGGCACATGCTGCCAGCCTTTAGAGCGCATTGCGGTGCCGTCATCGAGCTTCACGGAACCTGCAGTCCCGTTTTGCCCGCCATTACGGCCACGCGGCGCTTGTGTAACACGGTCAAACATCGCGGAAAAATCAAATTCATGATTATCCGCCGCACCGATTTCGATGACTTGTCCGAGACCGCCGCGGAACTCGCCGTCACCGCCGGAATCCGGTCGCAATTCTTTGCGCCAGATGATCACAGGGCCGGTATGCTCAGTGGCTTCAATCGGCATAGTGTGAACACCGGACGGGAAGGCCGTTGCCGACAAGCCGTCAAGGGCAGGGCGTGCGCCCATACCGCCGGAATTGAACATCAGCACTTCGGCATTCTGTCCGCTTTGTCCTGCCACAGGGCGCACGGAAATATGAATATTCCACAGTGCACCGGCACCTTCTGCCATGATCTGACCCGGCAAAGCCTTGGCCAGTGCACCAAACACCAGATCCGGCACCATATGGCCGATGACATGGCGCAGACTAACCGGTGCAGGGCGTTGCGCATTGAGAATATTGGTCTCGGAAGACACAGTGAAGAAAGCCAGCGAGGCGGCATTGTTCGGAATTTCCGGTGCCAGCACGCATTTCAGCGCATAGGATGCATAGGCCTTGGTATAGATGACCGGAACATTGATACCCCAACGGCTCATCGGGTCGCTGCCGGTGAAATCCACATTCACCAGACCGTCTTTCATATCCACAACGGCTGTAAGACGGATCGGCTCATCATAACCGTCTGTTATCAGCTCATTTGACCACGAGCCTTCAGGGAACTGTGCCAGACGTTCACGCATGGCATTGGTGGTGCGCGAGAAGATGAATTCCGACAGGTTATCGAGCGATGTCAGGCCGATCTCGCGCATCATATCGACAAGACGGCGATGACCGACTTCGTTACAGGCGGAGAGGGAGTAGAAATCGCCGATCACCTGATTAGGCTCGCGCACATTGGCACGCAGAATGCGGATCAGGTCTTTATTGACCGCGCCGCGTTCGGCAAATTTCATGATCGGAATCTGAATGCCTTCTTCATAGACGGATTTGCCATCTGCGCCGAAACCGCGACCGCCGACATCGACTACATGGGCGGTACAGGCGAAGAACGCGACCAGTTCGCCATTGAGGAAGGACGGTGAAACCATTGTGATATCATGGAGATGGCCGGTGCCTTTCCACGGATCATTGGTGACATAGGTGTCACCCTCGAACATCTCTTCGCGCGGAATTTCATTGATAAATTCCAGTACTGCTTCGGCCATAGTATTCACATGACCCGGTGTGCCGGTCACAGCCTGTGCCAGCATCTGCCCTTGCGGATCAAAGACACCGGCAGAAAGATCGCCTGCCTCGCGCACCGAGGTGGAAAAAGCGGTGCGCAGCAAAGTCAGCGCCTGTTCTTCCACCACGGAAATCAGGCGGTTCCACATGACCTGCATGCGGATTTCATCTAATTCACTCATGCGGATTTTCCTTTTTTCACCAGCAGAATTGTGCTGTCTTGCTGGATAACCGCATCAAAAGGCGCGGTCACAATGGTGGAGGTTTCGCGCTCGGTAATGATCGCAGGGCCCGCTACACGGTCACCGGTCGTTAAAGAACCACGATCAAAAATGCCGGTCTGCAGCATCGCACCATGGCTCGGATCAAATACATCGCGCTGTAAAGCAGGGGCGATGACACGATCGCCATAGCTGACAGTACCGCTTTGGGTGAAGTTTTGTTTGACTTCCACTTTCACCGACCATGTGACGATTTCAATTTCTGCGCCTTCAATCGGACGGCCAAAGAAACGGGCGTAATTTTCAAGGAAACGCTCACGGATTGTCGTCAGTGCCTGATCGTTAAACGGTGGCTGTGGCGCGGTGACCGGAATTTCCCAACCCTGACCGGCATAGCGCATGAAGGCGGTGACTTCACGCTCCAGCGGTGCATCAGTGCCGCTGCGCACAAAGCTTTCCGCTGCGGTACTGAGGTCTGCCAGCGTGGCATTAACCGCCTCAAGATTGATACCGGATAACTTCGCCAGATGCGAAACCAGAGCTTCATAGCCGAACGGTGCTTTGAGGAAGCCGATAGCAGAACCGACACCGGCACCCTGCGGGATCAGGCATTGTTCAACGCCGAGTTTTTCGCAGAGACGTGCGGCATGCAAAGGTGCGGCACCGCCAAAGGCGATCATAATATTATCGGAGATGTTTTTGCCGTTTTCCACCGCATGAACGCGGGCGGCATTGGCCATATTCTCATCGACCACTTCGCAAATGCCGAAAGCAGCGGAGAGCGGTTTCAGATTGAGTTTGGAGCCGACATCCTTGTCGATGGCCGTTTCGGCATTCTGCACGGATAATTTAATCGCGCCGCCGGCGAAATTATCAGCATCGAGTTTGCCGAGCATCAGATCGGCATCGGTAATCGCAGGGCGGGTACCGCCGCGCTGATAGCAGGCAGGACCTGGTTCAGAGGCAGCACTTTCAGGGCCGGTCTGGATGCGACCCATTGAGTCCACCCAAGCGATGGACCCGCCACCTGCACCGATTTCGATCATCTCGATCACCGGAATGGAGATCGGCATGCCGGAACCTTTGCAGAAGCGATAGGTGCGGGCGACTTCAAAAGTACGCGCGGTTTTCGGGACGAAATTTTCGATCAGGCAAATCTTGGCTGTGGTGCCGCCCATATCGTAGGAAACAACATTCTCAATGCCAAAACGACGGGCAATATCAGCAGCGAAAATCGCACCGCCCGCAGGGCCGGACTCGACCAGACGCACCGGAAATTCAGATGCTGTATCAACGGAAATCAGACTACCGCCGGAATGGATCATGAAAACAGGGCAGGTTGCGCCCATTTCTTTGAGCCGTACCTGCAAACGCGCCAGATAATCGGCCATTTGCGGGCGCACATAGGCATTGGCGCAAACTGTGTTGAAGCGTTCAAATTCGCGCATTTGCGGCGAGACTTCCGCCGAGATGGAAATCGGCACGGAAAGCTTGCGCTGCAAAATCGCACGGGCACGGCGTTCGTGCTCCGAATTCATGTAGGAGTGGATAAAGCCGATGGCGACTGCGCCGAAACCACCTTCTGAGATCGCATCGGCGATTTCTTCCAGCTTTGCCTCATCCAGCGGCTGCAATTCCTGACCCTGCGCATTCATGCGGCCTTTGACTGTAAAGCGATGTTCACGCGCGACCAGAGGGGAAGGCAGTTTCAGATTGAGATCATATTGCTCGAAACGGTTTTCACTGCGCATTTCGATCACATCGCGATAGCCTTCGGTGGTCACAAAAGCTGTCTTGGCACCGCGCCGTTCAATCAGCGCATTGGTAGCCAGTGTGGTGCCATGAATAACAATATCGAGCTCGGCAGGGCTGATGCCTGCCTGTTCCGTGACAATGCGGATACCGTCGAGAATTGCCTGTTCCGGCGCAGTATAATTGGTCAGAACCTTGGTGGAGTAGAGCGTTCCGCGCATATCCAGTGCGATATCGGTGAATGTGCCGCCGATATCTGCACCAAGCCGGATGTCGTTTCGGGATGTCATGCCATTTCCTTCGCTGCCAATGCGGCGGCGCGCATCTGGCTTAATGTCTGGCGGGGTGTGAGGGCTTCCGGTGAAATATTCAGTTCCAGAACCGCGCCGGATTTAGACGCCGCAGCACGTTCAAAAGCGGCGGCAAAATCTGCCGTGGTTTCCACTCGCTCCGCATGGAAACGGTAGGATTTTGCCAATGTCACAAAGTCCGGATTTTCCATTGTGGTGCCGGAGACGCGTGCCGGATAATGCTTTTCCTGATGGGCGCGGATCGTGCCGTAAATCCCGTTATTGAGAATGAGTATAATCGGCTGCGCACCGGCCTGCATGGCGGAGCCGAGTTCCTGACAATTCATCTGGAAATCGCCGTCACCGGCAAAGCAGATCACCATGCGCTCAGGCTCTGCAACTTTGGCGGCAATCGCTGCGGGTACGCCATAGCCCATGGCGCCGGATTGCGGGGCGAGCAGCCGTGCTTTGGTGCCGAATTTTGCAAACTTATTCGGCCAGACCGTGAAATTGCCTGCGCCATTGGTCAGGATCACATCTTCCGGCAGACGGTCGCGCAAGTAAGCCATGACTGCAACCATATCCACCGGTGACGGCTGGGCAGGGGCATCAAAACTGGCAAGATAGGCTTCACGGGCGGCTTTGCGCCAGTCTCCCCATGCGCCGCTGACCGGCTGGAGGCTTTGTGCAAAACTGTTCGGGCAGGCGTGAATGCCTAAATCCGGCACATAGATTTTGCCGATTTCCGCATCGGACGGATGGACATGGATCAGCTTTTGCTGCGGCACCGGTACATTGAGCAATGTATAGCCGTCAGTGGTCATCTCACCAAAGCGGACATTGATTGCCAGAATAAGATCGGCATCACGGATCAGCGCTTTGACATGGGGCAGCATGCCGACACCGGCTTCACCCGCGAAGGCTGGAGAGAAATTGTCGAACTGATCCTGATAGCGGAAGGCTGCAACCACCGGAATATCAGACTGCTCGGCGAAATTTTGTAATGCTGCGCGACCAGATTCAGACCAGTTGGTGCCGCCCATTAAAATGACCGGTTTTTTCGCGGCTTTCAGTAGGTGCTGCGCGGTCGCCATTGTTTCTGCCTGCGGGGCAGGGGAGGCGATTTTAGCCGGTGCGGTCAGAGGCGCTTTGTCTGTCAGACTGGTCAGCATATCTTCCGGCAGTGCAATCACTACAGGTCCCGGACGGCCAGTTGTGGCCACTGTCCATGCGCGTGCCAGAATTTCCGGAATACGCTCGACCTGATCGATCTGTACCGCCCATTTGGCAACTGTGCCGAACATGGCGCGGTAGTCGATTTCCTGAAAAGCTTCACGGCCGGTCATATCGGTGCCGACCTGACCAATAAACAGCAGCATCGGCGCGCTGTCCTGCATGGCCGTGTGCACGCCAATGGAGGCATTTGTGGCACCGGGGCCACGGGTGACAAAGCAAAGGCCGGGGGTGTTGGTTAGTTTGCCGTAAGCGGCAGCCATAAATGCGGCGCCGCCTTCATTGCGGCACAGGATATAATCCAGCTTGCCTTTGGTGTCGTGAAGTGCGTCCAGCACTGCCAGATAACTTTCTCCCGGAACACCGAAGCTCTTACGCGCACCAAGCGCGATCAGGCTTTCTACAAGGAGTTGTCCCCCGTTGCGCATTATGCCTTTACCTCCCGACATATAAACTCGCAAAAGCCGGAAATACGCATGACCGGCGGAGATTATAAATGCATGTCATGTCACGATCAAAAATCAAGAAAACACGTTAATCGACAAGATTTACTTGTCTGAATGGCTGCGCAAAATATTTTGTGTCATTTGTCTGACATTCAGGCACTTTATGAGCCGGTTGATTTGTATCGGATCAAATCTCTGGCAGAAACAAAGCGTTGCGGATGAGGGGCATAATGCGCTCAGGAAATGAAAGCGGATCACTGACAAAACCGGCACAGGGTTCCTGTGCTGAAGTTTTCCGCGTGTTTCTTAAACTCGGGCTGACATCGTTTGGCGGGCCGGTTGCACATCTGGGCTATTATCGAGACGAGCTTGTCGTGCGCCGTAAATGGATGGATGAAGCCGGTTATGCCGATCTGGTTGCCTTATGCCAGTTTTTGCCCGGCCCTGCGTCCAGTCAGGTCGCTTTTGCGCTTGGTCTTTTACGCGGTAATGGTCTTGCCGGTGGTCTGGCGGCTTCACTGGCCTTCACACTGCCATCAGCACTCCTTCTTGCGGCTTTTGCACTGGGCGCAGCATCATTCACAGGTGTGTATGCGGAAGGTCTGCTGCATGGTCTGAAATTGGTTGCCGTGGCAATTGTTGCACAGGCGGTCTGGGGTATGGCGCGCAGTCTGACACCGGATAAGCCCCGCGTTTTCATTGCGCTTTCAGCAATGGCGCTTGTGGTTTTTGTGGCGGGAGCAATCGGGCAGATCGCGGCTATTACCGGCGGTGCCATGCTTGGCCTGTGGCTTTGCCGTGGCAATGGTACGGCTGTGACCGGCAATCTGAAATTTCCTGTATCGCGCAGAGGCGGCTTTATAGCTTTAAGCCTGTTTGCGGTTTTATTTGCATTTTTGCCGGTGCTGACCGCTGTTACAGGATATCAGCCTGTTGCTGTGTTCGATGCTTTTTACCGTGCCGGTTCGCTAGTTTTTGGTGGCGGGCATGTGGTTTTGCCGCTGTTGCAGGCAGAAGTTGTGACACCGCAATGGGTGAGCAAAGAGGCTTTTCTGGCAGGTTATGGGCTGGCGCAGGCTGTACCGGGGCCGTTATTCACATTCGCAGCCTATCTCGGTGCGGTGATGCAACCGGAGCCAAACGGCATTAGCGGTGCTTCTATTGCTCTGATCGCGATATTTTTGCCGGGCTTGCTGCTTGTTTATGGTATGCTTCCGTTCTGGGACAGGCTGCGTTTGCGCCCGACAGCACAGGCGGCAATGCGTGGTGCCAATGCAGCGGTTGTCGGCATACTCGGTGCGGCACTGTATAATCCGGTATGGACAGGGGCGGTTTTTACCAATCAGGATTTTGCGCTGGCACTGACAGGGTTTTTATTGCTCACAGTCTGGAAAGTGCAGCCCTGGATTGTTGTCGTTTTGATGGCCTTTGCAGGAATGATGATGCCGCTTTTGCCGTTGTAATTGAGGTAGCAGATGGCTCGTTAAAGCTTTGAATAATCCTGACAGGTTCTTTGCAGCGCTATACTAGCTGGAGTTAAACCGGATGTGTGGCTTTCTTTGTCGGGTATGATCGGAATTTAGTGTGAAATTAGAGATACGTCTGGCTGCGAAAGCTGAGAAATCAATCATAAGCGCTTTTATGGCGGAATATTTCGCTGAAATGCGCGCTTACGAAGAGACAGACGATGATTATCCGTATTTTGATTTATACTGGTCAGAAGCAAACAGATGGCCATATCTGATATCTTTTGAGGGAAAAGATATTGGTTTTGCCTTTATCAATAACTGGTCACCTTCCGGTAAAGGCACGGACTATTCATTTGCGGAATTTTTCATTCTGAAAGCTTATCGCAAGCAGGGACTGGCACGCTATGCAGCTGCTGAGATTTTGCAAATGCATAGCGGGTTTTGGGAACTGCGCATCGCGCCAAAAAACACAACTGCGTTCCATTTCTGGCAGGCTGTGATCAGATCAGCTCAAGCTGAAAATGTAGAAAAGCTTGAAACTGAAGAGGATCTGATTTTCCGCTTCCGGCCATTATCGCGGCAGCTTTTACGCTGATTTTTGTTCTGCTTCGTAGTTTCGGGAACTCTCAATACCTATATGCGTTCACACTATAACTGACGGGAGTTTGTTATGAGCGTGAAAAAGCTATTGATGGCCGCTATCGGCCTGTTTGCCGGATATAAATTATACAAAGCCGCTAATCCTAAAATTCCTTATAATGTGGTGCCGGTTACCGGTTTCGAACTCAATCGCTATCTGGGGAAGTGGTATGAAGTCGCTCGTGTAGAAAACCGATTTGAAAAAGGTCTGATTAAAACCACTGCTGAATATACACTCAATGGTGACGGCACCGTAAATGTGCTGAACAGCGGTGTCGATGAAATCTCCGGTCGGCATAAGCGTGCATCGGGGACGGCTGTTTTTGTACGCGGCCAATCTGAGGGCGCATTGAAGGTATCGTTTTTCGGCCCGTTTTATGGCGGCTATAATATAGTTGCTTTGGATGAGGATTATCGCTGGGCAATTATTGTCGGATCAAGCCCGAAGTATTTTTGGGTTCTCTCCCGCACAGTTGAAATACCAGAGGAGTTAAAAGACAGAGCGATTAAGGTTGCATCTGGGGTTGGTGTTGATCCTGATAATATTAATTGGGTACAACAATTTTAAAAATAAAAGCTGTCTTGATCTTTTTTAAGACACAATCACTGTCTATATACACAGCATAGACATTGCTAAGCAGCGCGTTTCTCACAGCGCTCGCAAATGTCTTCATCAATTTAAGCTTTTGACCACGGATGTACTGGCACTGGCAATTAATTGATGAGTAGGAAGGTCGGTGCATTTTTGCCCCGGCCTTTTTTATTGTCTGCAGTTGAAATTTTACAACTCTGCATTGTGAAATGCACGAGAAACTATATCATCAGATCGGGATGTTGTTTCTTTTATATTTATGATGATAGAGTATATATAATTATGATATTGAATATAAATGATAATTTAATATCAGTTATTATGTTTTGTAAAAAAATATTGCCTATATCTTTAATTAATTATCATTACCTGTTGCTATTTTACTATATGAATAATTGTCTTCTATAATGTAAAAATAATTATCAATAAATAAAGGGGACAATCATGAAGAGTATTATTCTGGCCTCCGTGCTGGCATTAACAGCAGGCTCAGCCTTCGCTGCTGATGCTGTTGTATATAATGATCCGGCACCTGCAGTTGTCGACACCTTCTCCTGGACAGGTGGTTATATCGGTGTGAATGCCGGTTATGCAGGCGGAAAATTCAAAACTGATTTCAACGAATTGCTTGGCGACGTTTCACTCAGAGGTAATGCCAGTGGTTTTATCGGCGGTGTTCAGGCCGGTTATAACTGGCAGTTTGACCAGACAGTTGTTGGTATTGAAACTGATATTCAAGGTTCGGGCGTGAAATCCGATTTTGATGTCAGTGTTCCGGGCGGTACATTGGTGAATCTCGGAACCAAGGTTAGCTGGTTTGGTACAACACGTGTCCGTCTTGGTTACACCCCGGTCGATCGTTTTCTGGTCTATGCAACCGGTGGTGTTGCCTATGGTAAAGTTAAAACCTATGCGAACAACTATTTAGATGGCTCATCCCAGTCTGACACCAAAGTTGGCTATACGGTTGGTGCCGGTGCAGAATATGCTATTACAAATAACGTAACGCTGAAGACCGAATATCTCTATACCGATCTTGGTAAGCTCAAACTGGATTATGTTGATCTCGACAGAAGCTGGCGTATTGGTGAAGCCAAATCGCAGTTTCATACAGTTCGGGTTGGCTTGAACTATAAATTCTGAGCTTTTGGCTTGGTTTTTACTAACCCCGCTTTGGCGGGGTTTTTTATTGTCTGCTTGGCTTTGGCAGGCTGAGCCTTTGCGGCTTTTAACTTTTCCGCTTCTTCAGCGGCTTTTTTTGCTTCCAGAAATTTGTCTGCACATTTGTTTTTAGTCATTGCTGCATTGAGCTTCGCCTGACCTGTTTCATCAATGAGGGGCTTGGCGGTTTCGATGTTTCGGCACCACTCCAAATCCCTTACCTGCTGCGACACGCAGCCAGCGAGTCCGAGAAGAGGAAGTGTAAAGGTCAAAGTACGGATAAGTGAAAGTCTGGTTCGTGCGCTCTCGGTCGTTTGATCCATGTTTCGCCCCTCAGTTATGTGCAGGAATTGAACAGCGGCTTGCATAGTAAATCAAGAGAAATTCACTTGATGAGCGATGACACAATCAAAACGGCATTTGTACCAATGCTGATTAACGGCCATTTCTCATAACGAACTGTTTGCAGGTTGCTGTGAAATCTTCCAGCAGTTTAACCTGATACCCGACCACCAGTACTTCACCTTTCCTGCGGGTAACAAATTCATCTTGCATGACAATTTTTTGGACGCGTTTTATTTCAGTGTATTTTATGCGGCATGTAGAGCCCGGCGTTGCCCTTTGTGTGAAAAATGTTCCGTTACTGAGTTGAATGCGCGGTGTAGAAAATTGAGCGCCCTTTTCTGCTTGACGGGATTGCGGATCTCTTTCTCTTTCGGAGGGGGAGGGTTAATCTGCTGACGGTACAGGGCAGGTGAGATCGCCTTCTTCGCAGTTGAGATAATCTGATAATTGTTTGTTACGTGCAGTTGTTAATTGGGTTCTGCATGTTGCAACCATCATTGGATGAATGCTTCCGCCGGATGTTGTCGATGTTGCGAAGTTACATTCTGCGTCTCTGAACTTCATCCAAAGGCGCTGTGAACTTACCAATAATTTCTTGGTTTCCTCATCATCGGCCAAACGTTTTTCTATCTTTTTGTAGTTTTCGTTAAGTTGCTTATCAACCTTGGCCAATGCGTCACTGGCGCATTTGGTCATTGTTGACTGGTCTTCAGCTTTGTCGCAGTCAGTAGATGCATAAGCTGGCAGCGATATAAATATTGATCCGAGAGTAACCAAAGTAACTAACTTCATTTCCACCTCCCTATATTATCTGATGATTGAAGCGTGACTTTCATTTCAAAGCAAGAGGCATTTACAGAAGAGGTTTAGGAATGAAGAATAATCAGTAAAGAAATGCCGGTCTCATATATGTGAACTTCAGGTGGTAGTGAAATCTGTGTTGTTTCTTAAGCCTTCTAGAAAAGCATCACTATCCGCCGTATTTCATGTACTTGCCCACATCCCAGACATTCAAAATCAGAGCAATAAAATCTGTCCCAGGCGTGTGAAGTAAGGGGGGATTTATCTGTTCACCAAAGCGTGATCAGATAAAAATGAGCTGTTTAATCAGAATTATTCTGCTAGTGCTCTGCACCATAGATTGCAGCATAGAAAGCTTCAAAAAATGGATTGGGTTCCTATCGTCTTCGGTATCTTCAAGCTTGGTGTATTAGGCGTTTGCATGTTCTTCGCTATCAAGTGGCATTATGATAAAGATAAGGAAGAGGCGCAGAGAAAAAGAGAAGAAGCGCAGATGAGCGGCGAAGCAAGCGGGCTGTAAGAGCCCGCCTATTGCATACCGCATGCTAGATCATGCGAGTAAAAAGCGTGTACGAAGCAGGCGGGATGAGTGCTATATGTCAGGGGTATTGTTCGTTAACTTCAAGACAAGCATATCCTGTTGAGAAGCAATTTGTGATAGCTCTGGTTTGCCCTTAATAACTTTATCATGAACTTCAGATGCTAGCCCCCTCACAATAATTTTTATGCAATCAGGGTGGTGCTCCAGCACAGTTGGGAGCACCATAATTATATTCGTAGCAGCATCGCCTCGATCTCTGAATGTTGTTACTGATCTGACAGATATGTCCGCTCTCAACCTATCTGCAACCGATAAATTCTCTGGTGAATCAACGATCCAAAGATCACAATATTGGTCTTCCTGTCTAAGATTGAAGTGCTGTTCTGTAGAAAGAATGATGGTGTTTTCCATAACGCTATCCATTTGATATAATTATGTATTTTATTGCAAATATTTGCAAAATGAACGTTAAAGAAAACCGCCACACTCCTGCACTTAGCAATGCCTGTAGCTAATTAATTTTCCCGCACTGATACGATGACATAATCCTCATATATCTCAACATTGATCAATGGTGTTCCATTGAGAATTGCTTTTTCTGTGCCATCATAAAATTTACCTTTGGCGGCCATGCGTTCGAAACGGGCACGGTTTTCTTTGGATGAGAATGTGTAATCAGCTTCATCTTCCTGATCGCGCTTATCATAGACATGAAAGTTTGCACGATCCTGCCGGATAATCGCCGCAGCAGATGTAAGGCGCTTTCCCGCTGAATTGAAATGATCTTCTGCACTTAACCGCGCATAATAAGATTCAAGTGGTTTTTCTGCTCCATGGGCTGAAATAGCAGATGCCAGCAATATACCTGTAACAATAATTCCCCGCATATAATCCTCTTGATTGGTTGCTCGGTGCTATTTCCGCAGTGACTATGTAATGGGCTGCCACTCCCTGAAACACTTATTTGGCTGAAGCAATCAAAACTGCGGCTTTCTCAGAAAGATAGCAGCCTCTGCCCCGCAAATATATGAGGGCTTTGCAGGTCATGTCGCGATCACCTGTATTCCCGATGAATGTATTGAAGGTATCGTTGAACTCTATGACGATGTTTTCAGTACGCCATGCTGATCGGTAATCAACGCGTGAAATAGCCGAATATGGTTTCTGACGAAGGCGGAATAACCGATACTCTATCTTGTCAGGATGGAGCGTCAGTACGGGTTTCATGTTGTTGCTTCCCCATGCAAACCACGGAAGCGCTTTCCAGCCACCAAATGATGCTTTGAGAGGGATGTTCAGGGAGGTTTGCATACTGATCTGTGATGGCCTTGATTGAGGGGTTATTGTGCAGCTGAGGCCATATGATAGGCAACCAAAGCATTTGCGTGGCCATGGCCAAGTCCGTGTTCGGATTTGAGTATAGCTACCATCTCCATATGTTTTTTGCCTTTTATCCCGCTTAAAATCTCTAACCAATGACTGACTGGTTTTCCGTATGTTTTCTCAATGGACGGAAAGTATGAAGCAGGGCCTTTTACATTCTTATCTGTGGTCATGGTGTACCCTTTATAAGAGCAAATATTATTGTTGCGAGACTGCTCATTTCATTGATCTTCACGATTTTCCTGATGGTGAAAATCGGTTGCTAAATCGTAATATTGCGGAATGATATTTGTCTATCGAAACATTGGTCTGGAATTGAGTGCGGAGATTCATATGCCAAAAAACTTAAAGTCAGAGGCAGATCAAAAATATCATTTTTCCGAGCAGGCGATCCATTATCTCGGGAAACCGTTAGAGTCCCTTACCGAAAAAGAAATGCGAATTTTTAAGCGTTTGGTTGATCGTCAGACTATTGCGCGTAACGTGAATGTCGCATTCGATGATAAATTAACAATCGGGCAGCGGCTCGCCGATAAAGTAGCCAAGTTTGGTGGTTCGTGGACGTTCATTTTTATCTTTGCTGTTCTGCTTGCTTCATGGGTAGGCATTAACTCGCTTGCTGCGATCCGGGCATTTGATCCTTATCCGTATATATTTTTGAATCTCATACTATCTATGCTGGCTGCGGTTCAGGCACCTGTGATTATGATGAGCCAAAACAGACAGGCCGCAAAAGATCGTATGGATGCAGGTCATGATTATGAAATCAATTTGAAAGCTGAAATCGAGATATTAGCTTTGCACGATAAGCTGGACAAGGTTATCTCAACTGAACTGAGTGCGCTGATCGAAAAGCAACAGCAACAGATTGATCTGTTATCGAAATTGGTGTTGGGGCAAAAGCCATAGAATTCTAACCAATTCATAGCGTTGACGAAGAGGAGAAGCAGGCTGCTCGCTGAAGCATTATCACTTTTCCCGACGACAGCGGCCTTTTCTGTTCTTTGGTGATTTTTTATTGAGCCTCTAACGGCGCGCTTCCGTTGCCATACGTATGGCAAGGCCTGCGAGTACCGTACCCATCAGCCATCTTTGTATAACCAGCCATGTCGGACGGCTGGCAAGGAAGGCTGCGATTGAACCGGCAGCGATAGCGATCATCGCATTGACAGTCACGCTGATGATGATTTGCGTAAAGCCGAGGGCTAAGGATTGAACAAGCACACTGCCATGATCGGGGCTTATGAATTGTGGCAGGAGCGACAGATACATGACTGCGATTTTGGGATTGAGCAGGTTCGTCAGAAATCCCATCATAAAAAGCTTACGGGGGCTATCCTTTGGCAAATCCTTCACTTGAAACGGCGATCTGCCTCCCGGTTTTACCGCCTGCCACGCTAAATAGAGCAGATAGAGCGCGCCTCCGAAACGCAGCGCGTCATAGGCGTAGGGCACAGCCATAACAATCGCTGTAATGCCGAGCGCAGCGCAGAGCATGTAGAACACAAAGCCGAGGGCAACACCGCCGAGTGAGATCAGCCCTGCCGTGCGGCCTTGGCAGATCGACCGTGAAATGAGGTAAACCATATTTGGTCCGGGCGTGAGCACCATGCCGAGTGCGATAAGCGCAAAAGCAAGCAGACTACTTATTTCGGGCACCGGGACACTCCTCTGCTTCTTCCTTATTCCCACAGCAGGGAATGACAGAATTTCAGGAACTTCAATGAATGATTTTAAAATGTTTCATTGCGTATGAGAGTCAATACAGATTCGAGCGCCTGAGGTTGCTTATGAACTGGGCGGAAACCAATGTGCAGGGAATGATGTATGAGCTTGCTTGCACGGATTATGCACGAATCTTTGCGCTTAGTTCCGTGCGTTCATGCAGAATTGAAAAAAAGCGCCCGAATAAGGCGCTTTACATATACTTGATTTGTTAGGGAAAACTGGTGCTGCGAGAGAGGATTGAACTCTCGACCTCTCCATTACCAATGGAATTTCTCTCTTTTGATAAGGCGCTGAATTTACATTGAAATAGAAGCTTGAAAAATCGCCTTGCACGGATAATGCACTACGCTGCCTTGGTGGCGTGTGATTTTTTGCTCCAGCTAATAAGCCGTCCCTCCCATTTAATCGGGTCTGAATACCAGATAAATTCGCTCCATCCAGCAGCGAGCTTGATGCTGTTTACCGCTTCAATCAAAGGCTGTTGCGGCACTGTTGTGTAAAGCCTGCTCATATCGTCGGCAACGTGACCAAGTATCTGATCTTTGATGTATGGGTGCACACCATTGATCACAAGCTGAGTGCTAAAACTATGTCGAGCTGTATAAGGTGAAATATCCTTGATGCCGGTTCGCTTGCGCGCTCCGGTAATTGCCGTCGCCAGCTGGCCGCCGTACTCTTCGGTCAGCGGGTATGGTTCGCGCTTATGAGTTAAAAACATCTGACCGGTACGCACTTTCAGAGCAGTGAAAAGTGGTACAAGATAATCGTGGATTGGTACGCCGCGCTTCTCTCCGATTTTGCTGCTTTGAACAACAAGCCATCGGTTGCTGATGTCCACGTCTTTGCTTTGGAGTGCGAATAACTCAATAGGGCGCATGCCGGTCAAAAACAGAGTTGTCATGACCATTGCAGGTGCTGGTGACATACCGGCAATAAATGACATAGCGTGATCATATGATACTGGATGAGAGCCAGAGCGATATTTCTTATTGAGGATAGCTGTGCCTTTTGCTTTCTTCGGTCGTGACCATTGACGAGGTTCTGCCCACTGGTTTCGAACAGCATGGTTCCACACAGCAATGAACGGTGCGTAGCACTGGCGAACCAAGGTTTCAGGCAGGCAGCCCGGATAGAGCTTTCGTGCGGCTTCATCCAGATCGCGCTGAGTGATCGTGTGGAGCAGTTTATTGCGAAAGTGAACGGCAAGTCCGACTGGCTTTTGTGTTTTCTTCCTGATTTCAAATATGAACCGGTCAGACCCGCCAGAACTCACAAAGGATTCTGCAGCTTCCTGAAAAGTTACTACGGCCTTCTTTCCGTAAACACTTTCATTTAATAGGCGAACCTCCGCTTGGACGCGAATTGCTTCCGCTGCTTGCTCATCGCTCGTTCCTGTAGATTCATAAACGCTTTGTCCTCGCACTGTACCGCGGATGATCCAGTTTCCTTTGTCTCCGCGCCTGAATTTGATGAGGGGCATCGCATTGAATCCCATATTGCCAGAAGGTCACTATCACTAAACAAAAGGTCGCGGCCATTAACGGAGCAGAGGCCGCTTTTACGCGCCACCTTTGCAACTGACCGGCTGTTCATTCTCAAATATTCTGCAGCTTCATTCAGCGTATAAACACGGCCGAGTGGGCCAGATGTGTTTAACATTCATTCCCTCCTTCCGGTGCGAGTGGTGAGGCTTTGAAAACTTGGCGCTTCAATTCGCGGATTTTACGCCTTAACCGGATGATATTTGTTTCAGCGGTTGCAATTTTGGATTGCTCTTGTTTTTCTTCAGCCTTCAATAGCCCTATCTGAACAATCAGCTCATCTCTTGTCATACGACTGTCCCTCCAATAGCTGGATCTGATAATGATTGTGCTATAGGATTCTTATTTTTGAGGTTCTTCCGGTGTCTGAAAGCCGATATGATATGAAACAAGATGTGAACGGCACTTGGGCTATTATTGATAGAGCTACTGGTTTCATAACTATGGTCGATGGATCTTTGCAGGTTGGCCTTGATAGGGATGCTGCTGACGATATGGTTGATTTGCTTAATAAGCTTGATCGGGAACTGATGGGCAGCAGTAAACATTAAACTATCTGTCATTGCATGCGCTCCTGTGGCTGGATTGGCTCGAATAGTGAGCGACGCTTCTGAACGATTTTTGTGAGTGGCGGCTTTGGTTGTTTCTTGCCGGAAAGCTTTGATGACGGGCGCTTTGCGCCGATATGCTTCCCGCGAACGCTTGCAACTTTTGCTTTCTCTGCTACGTCCTGCCTTGTCTTTTTAATGTGGCAGTGAGAGTGAGCAGGGGCTAAGTTGCTTTCACGGTTATCGCCACCGTTAATCAGTGCAATTCGGTGATCTGCATCCCATGTTTCAAACGGGACTTTGATCGGAATATTGCAGCAGTGGCAGATACCATTTGCACGATCAAAAACCCTTTGGCTCACGCGTGGCGGGATTTTCGTGTCGTCAGTCTTGCCGATCCATTCTTTGACTGTACGGGCCATCAGCGCCCCCAATCCAGAGAGCCATTGCGGTAAGGAATGCCGCGTTCAATGGCGACGATTACAGCTGTGGTTCTGAGCAGTTCACGCTCAAGGTGGCTGTATCGCTTCTTGTCTTTCTTGGCTTTGGCTATAGTGGCCTTGAGAGTTTCAGCGGTGGCGCGAAGCTCTGGCAATGGATCGTCCTGATAGCCAAGAAGCTTGCGCAGTTTTGAAATGAGGAACTGAATAATCATGCTGCCTCCATAAGGTAGCCTTGGCGTCGTGTGTCGGTGAGGGGGATATGATGATCGGCGCACCACGCCAGCGCGTATTCGAGCAAAGAGGCGGCGCGTTTAACTGACATGCGGGCGGTGCTTTCGCGGATGTTTACGAATTCACCTTCAAGCCCCGGCACAAATTCGACTTCGCCCTGCGTTGCTTTTGTGTGACCGGAAACGAGCAGAACTTTCCATTCTTCCGGTTTTCGCGGTTTGCCAGCCCACTCAAAGCCAGACTTCGCAATGTCAGAACAAATTGAATGAAAGAAATCATTCTGGCCTCCGCTTCTGGTTGGTGGTGCAAAGGTTGCTGTGTGACCGTCAGGCAGAGCCATGAGCGCTCTGATTGCATTCTGGCGAACCTGCGGATTTACAATGGTGTAACGCTGCTTTTCCATGAGGTACCTCAGAACGGAATATTTGGATCATCAAAGCCACTTCCATGCCCACCTGACTGCTGCGCATAGGACTGTTCGGACTGGCGAGATGGGTTCTGTTGGCTGGACTGATGTGTTTCGCGCTGATCTTGTGGAATAAACGCACTGATCAGGATGCTTTCTCTGCCGTCCTGACCTGAGACGCCGGCAGGGTTGAATGTCTTTTTGAGCATGATGAAATAGCTTTGATCTTCATCATTTTGCATGAGTGCGCCGACACTTTCCCACCGAGCTTTTTCCTGCCCTGAATTGCGATCAGTGTAGGAACCGACTTTGACAGCGAGATCGCGAATTTTCTTAGCCATTATGCTTGTTCTCCGAATGCCTGAGCGTAAGTTTCAAATTCATTGGCAAGTGCATCCATCCAAGCGCGTGGCCAGCGTTCACCGGTTGCTCGGCTGCGATAATGTTGCTTGATGGCTTCAAGCCTGACGAGTGACTGGCAATCAGCCATATCGGCGCGAACGTCTTTGATAAGGCGGCTCCATGCATCGTCACCGTTCGCGTCGGCGCGTTTTAGTGCGGCACTGGATTTGCTCGGTGCGGTGGGACGCTGATCATGATTGACGATTTCACCGGTTGCTGATCCATCATCATCTTCACCGCCGACGCGGATATTGAGCAGGGCACAGGCTGCGTAACGCTTGCCATAGCTGACTGAGGAGCCAACCGCCTGCACAGCGTTCTTGCTGCCGCTCTTATCCGTTGGCAGTTTTAGGTCTGTGCTGTCGTCATGGCCTTCTTCATGGTGAAGAATGGCTGTAACGGTAATGGCGTCCTGTTCGACTTTGGTTTTGAATGACAAAGCAAAGCCATGCTTGGCAAGCACCGGCTGGATGCCGCCCTGAATATCCTCCCAAAGACCATAAGCGCCGTTGTTGCTTTTGCCGTTCTTCTCAATAGCTGGCAGATCGGGCTGCATACGGGCAAAGGCCGCATTGAAGGCTGCTTTTGCATTGCGCTCGATAACGCGCTCCTGCATCTGCAACAGACGCTCCATCTTGTCGATATCGACATTCGGGTTCATGGCCGCGCGTTCAATCACCTGAATGATGGCAGCGACTTCGCTCTGCTGAACCGGCTGGAGTTCTGTTGTCTGTTCGATAATTGCGGGTGCGGCGCTCATGAAAATGCTCCGATATAAGTGAGTAAAACAG
Organism: Pseudochrobactrum sp. XF203; assembly: GCF_020341615.1. Lineage (NCBI taxonomy): Bacteria > Pseudomonadati > Pseudomonadota > Alphaproteobacteria > Hyphomicrobiales > Brucellaceae > Pseudochrobactrum > Pseudochrobactrum sp. XF203. The sequence goes on from NZ_CP084393.1 coordinate 195,631, forward strand.
CCACAAAGATTGACATTGAGGCGAGGGAGCAGAGGTCTTGGATAAAGCCGTTCATGCCGCCCTCAGTTCAGGTGCGTTGATTTTTTCGACTTTGTAGCCAAGCGCCTCCGCAAGGCGTTCGAAATGCTCGGCAACGTGTGAGCCAGCCATTGGCCAGTCCTGAGTTGCGCCGGACAGCCGGAACGCATGAGCCATTGCGGCATCTTGAGAAATATTGGCTGCAAGAGTGGAAACGCGGTAATAATTGACCATCACGCAGCCCTCGGAAAACGGACTTCTTCATCTTCAATGAGGCGTGTCAGGAGGTCATCGTCGCGCTCTGCCTTGTCCGCGATCATATGAACGAGAAACTGCGATGCGCTTTCACCTTTGGACAGGTTTTCACCGTCCAGATAGACCGCGTTTACTTCAAGAACCGGCTCGCCGTTATCCCAGATCAGGGACACATCGACTTCACATTCAAAATCCTGAAACAGTGTAATGCCGAGAGCTTTATCGCTCAGATCAGTGCAAAACGGGTATCGCATGTTTCTCTCCATCGTTTAGCGGATCGGCGGTTGCTTCTTCGCGCTGTTGATGGATACAGTATGCATAATGCAAACTATGCAGTCAATATAAAAGTATGCAAAATGAGAATTAAATGTATGAATGCATACTACGATGTATGCTTTTTACCCCAACCATGCTAGAATCAGGGCAGCAAAAAGCCCGCACGAGGCGGGCGACCATAATTAGTAGTTAATGATGATTAGGGGATGCGCATTAACCATGTTACTCTGTCCTTGCCCTCTCTGCGGAATACTCCCAAAAGAGGGCGGGAGGATACTAAAGTGAATAAATCCACACAGAGGAATGTAATCGACAAAGCAGATATTTCGATTATTAATAATGCGCTTTCAGAAATCTGCGCCGCCACATTCATTGAATTAAAAAGTGAAGAAGGGCAGGCAATAGCGAATTCCGTTGTTCGCGAATACATGGTCGGCCATCATGATCCGAAAGAGCTGGTAGATTTGATGCTTAGGCGAATTAATATGGCCGATAAGTTAAAACGAAAACATGAGCGGATTATAGAGCACTAGATCAAACGCAAATTCTGAGCGCCGGAAAACTGGCGCTTTCTGCATATTCAACTAATGCAAATTTTATCAAATTATTTCTTCTCGCTACTCGCGAATTTTCTCGTCATAGAGTTATGTACCGCATACGTCTTGAAAGCTGGTCGCTTCTCTATAATTCGTTAGAAAATTCTAACGCAATGGGAGGGAAATATGTCAATCGCAGCAAGCAAAAACAGCTCGGTCAAGAGGGATATGAGGTTAATTAATCTTGCGGTATCTCATGTTTGCTCAGTGACCGATATCAATCTGAGTAGCAGGAAAGGCCTTGCTTTACAGAAGGAGGCCTTACATCAGTATTCAATGGGGCATAATTCTCAAATGGATCTGGTTGATGCGCTACTTATTTGCGTTCTTAAGGAAAAGCTACGGGGGGAAAAAAATGCAAAACGCAATCGTAAGGCGGAGTTATTAGCACTTAAGCGCAAAAGAAAAGCGCCTGAGTGACCGGCGCTGTAAAATATATAATGGTTCATCACGCTGCAATACGATAGCTATCAGATGGACTATCTGCAGAGATCACCTGATTGACTGAGGACGATAATATTTGTCGCATGGCAGCATCTGTGGCTTTGTAATTTTCTAAAACAATTACAGTTTTGGGAGCGCTATCCATAATTGTTATGTCGCCCATTTTAAGGTGGGCTGCAGCAATAGCATTAAAAGATGGAGATACGTATTCATATGCAGCGATTACATGGCTGTTTTCGATATAAGCTCCATCGACTTTCCATTCTTTTGTTGCACCCAAGATACCTACGTCAAACGAGGCTTTTTTGCCAAAAGCTTCGATCATTTTTTGCTCAAATAGCTGCCTTGAAGGCTTAATGCGAATCAGATCCGCGGAAAATATTGTCTTTTCAATTGATTGAGATGAAGCATTTGCAATCAACATAACCGCAAATGGTAGATTTAACGTAGGAATTTTGTTTAGAAAAAACGCGTGGTTGTCGTATTCAATTCCTGAGCGTCTTGCAGTTGCTCCAGCGACTTTAAAAAATATATCTTTGATACCCATTGTTTCAGCGAGGCAAGCGGCATAACCATCATCTGACACAAGATAGTTATTATTTATTTCGTCAATTCTAACGACAACCGATGTGCCGTTTGGGTATAAGACCCCTGTACTAATAAAGGCTGATTTGCCTGAGATTTTTGCAAACGACAGCTGTTTTGCAACGCTATGTGCAATCTTCTCAAGATTATGATTTAAAATGTTAGCTGTGGAGACCATGGCGGTGTAGGTATCCCTTTAACGTCTGGGCATTTCCAAATCTCGGAACATAATTCAAGGTACTCCGAAAAAGATGATATTGCACGAGGTAAAGGCGTCGCAACGCCTTTGTCTGACTGGTCGAATGCCCCTATACCTAATGGCTTGTTTAAATCATATGGATGCCAGCGATCAAAGTATTGTTGCAATCCATATGGGGATGGAGCTGTCGCAGAGTTAACATGGGGACGCAATGGCCTCCATTCAATTGGGTTAACTCTGAGGGAGCGCTTCATGCGTGGTGGGCGCACTTCAATCTGGCCATAAACATCTACTTCCCATGTTTCTTTAGGAGTTGTAATCCTTATGGAAACACCACCCCCAAGAATGCCATTTAACTGAATTGCCGTAACATAACGTAGCTTTCCAGAGGATCGGTCTGTGTATTCATCCCACTTTGAGAAGTCATCAAAGGTTTTTTCAGACTTATTCACTGTGTCCAAGAAGTTAAATATTTGGTCAATTTGATGTGAGTTCATTTCCCCCGCCGCAACAATTATCGTTTTTACATGAGTAGCCGATTCCTATCCGATCATCCACAACTCTAAATATGATCACTTGTTTCCCCAATTCCCCACGTCACCACATCTAGCGCATCCTTAACCATCCGTTAAAAATCTGTTCGCTTGCGTAAAGTTGTTCTTGCTATGTTCACTCCACATGGTCAAGATAAAGCTGAATCAGTCGCTGGGAGTTTGCGTAATGGCTGAACTGTTTGTGGTGCAGAGTTTTAATCAGGCTAAAGGCTGCTACTCGCCTGATGCTCCTATTCAAGTGCAGGACGCTTCACAAGCACGTCGTCTGGCAGAAAGGCTGTCATTATACAAAGCGGCTGTAATTGCCTTTGTCAGAGTGGCCGACATCAATACGGGCGATTACTCTGTTCCAAGGCTTTTGGTTGCAATTGGTGAGCTGCCGGAGGAGATTTTAGAGCTGGAGAGGGCGGATTAGCGCCCGCTGTATTTGCCAACGACACGGTGACAGTAAGGGAACGATGCGCGGTATTCGGTGAAATCCTTTGCAGGATTGTATTGCCTAAGCTTCCACTCGAAGTCATTAAAGCCAACCAAACGCTTAATGATGCATTCTGCTTCGTTGGCCGGTGGAACATGAAATAAAATCACGTCTTTTCCACGAGCTGGCGGCAAGTGAGGGTGAACAAGTGCCATATCCCCTTGCTCATAAGCTGGCTCCATGCTGTCGCCAACAATATAGACGCCATAAGCATCTTTGACGTTTTCAAGAATGGCTGGCCGCTTCACATAGTCGATTGCATCAAAGGTGATAATTGTGTGCCCATCGCCACCCATTGCTGCAGCGTAGATAGGGAAATCACGATTGCCGACCAGTTCTTTGCCTGGGATTATCGTTGGCGTGAAGCCTTCGACGCGCTCAGCAGTTTGTTCTTTTTGCGGGGCAGCTGGGAGGTCTTCGTGCTCCCCAGAAGGGCCGCGACCTTCGCCGGTAAGTAGCCAGCCTTCGCCGACACGAAAAGCCGCTGCATATCGGTCGGCGACACGCGACAGACCTCGTTGCCCGCTCTCGTGCTGAGAGTAGCTGACATAATTCCAGCCGAAATATTCGCATGCTGCTTTGGCTGTCTTAAAGCCTCGCGCAACACGTGCCTCTTCAAGTCGCTTGGCAGGAGCAGGTCGGTCATCTTGAGTCATGCTTGCAATATGCACATTATTAGTATGCATTTCGACTTGACTATAAAGTTTGCGTTATGCATACTTTGCGCATGGAACACGTTCATATTGACCTTGCCGCCATTCGGCGTTCTCTGAAATTAACTCAGCCACAGCTTGCAGAAATGGCGGGCGTTAACCTGTCTACTGTGTGGCGATGGGAGAATGAAGGCGTACCTAAAAGAGGTGCTGCCAAGGCGTTTATCGATCGTTTGATCGCAGACACTGTAAAAAGTTCCAAGAAAAAGGATCGCGCAGCATGAGCCACGCGACCCCATCATTCAGTTTCATATCACCGGTCACTCCTCCCGCCGGTGAGGCCGAGACGGCTCTTTGCCCCCGCTTGATCGTCTCGGCCATCAATTCCCGTCCTTTGGCGGTGTATCTGCGCATGTCTGTTTTTATTCAGTATGCGCAGCGCAATCTTTCCCACTGGCTCCATGCACTGGTTGCTCCTGTCTCGTTTGTCCGTCGCAAGGTCAAACGTAACGGAGAGGTTTTGCAATGTCCGACAAAGGTTTTGAAAGATCTGACAAAATGAGTGTGGATTACATCAGTCATGCCCGTGGGATGTCTGAGTACATCCTGAACCGGTCATATCGCGGGGCGGGCGACACGGTTGAAGCCGCAATGCACCGCGCCGAGCGTCGATTTGGTGTGCCTGCAACATGGCTGCATCGTCTGAGATACCGAAACATCAAAGATATGCCTGTGTCCGCATACGGGGCGATTGTTCGCGCCTATGAACTCGCATGTCAGGCATCAGAAAAAGCATATGAAACAGAGAGGGAATTGGCACATGCCCGTAATTCGAAACTTATCGGGCTCTCTGATCTTGTTGCTGGGAAGGAAGCTCCACGAGTTGACGCAGAAATTCCGGCACTTTTGGACGCGTCTGACGAAGCGAACAAAGCAGCAGAATAACAGACATCTGGAAATCAATAAGAGGCGGCAGGAATGAAACAGGAATTGAAAATACCTCATCATGCAAAACCAGTTCTTTCTCGCCTTCGTCAGGGGGGGGCACTTGTCCGACAATCCTCTACGTCAGAGGAGGCAACGATGAAAGGTAATGGCTTCATCTACTTCACACACCCTGACGGCAAGAAAGTTGGGTTTTCGTCTGCGCTTTGGCTCATCGCTAATCACATGGTTTTGCCCTCCGGTGACGACCTATTCGGCGGCACTCAAACCTATCGGGTGCCGCATGTCGGCCACTCTTAATCTGCGCACTATGCGCACAATTGCCGAGGGACAAGTCAATTCCCTCAAAGATTTCATATCGCTTCACCGGATCAATAAAACGCGCGGTGAGGCTTGGTTCATTCAGCAGGAAGAGATTTTACAGCATCGCCGTCAGGTTGTGACGTTGATTGATGCCGAAATCTCCCGCCGTCAAGAGCGCGAAAGTGAGGCAGCATGAAGCCAGTACTTATGTCAGTCACAACAGATGAACTTATCCTCTGGCAGGCTTATGTCGATGCCAAGGCCAAGGCTGATAGCACAGGCGCATTTTTAGATGCGATTGAGGCTAAACGCTGCCTGAAAGCTTTCTACTGCTATGAATGCCCAATCATTCAGAAAAACTTGGGTGCGATATGACCATTGCACTCAACCAAGCTGATTTTGTTATTGAAATTGAACAAGAGGTTCTTGGTTCGCTGATGCTTGGTGGCTTTAGCCGTGTAGCATCTATGCTGGAAGCCAGACACTTCATTGAACCTGTACACCAGCATATCTATCAGGCGATAGCTTCGGCACATGAGCGCTTTAATTCTGCTCGTCCTGATATTCTGGTCAAGCTGTTACCTCAAACTGTAGCAGAAACGCACGAGCAGTCTACAGGGCAGGGTATATCGCATTATCTGGCGCGCCTTGCCACTTCGTCAGTGCTTGGCTCTGCCAATATCGAGAAGAGCGCCAAGCAGGTTATTGAGCAATCAGCACGGCTGGCACTGGCAGATCAGGCCGAAAGCCTGAGTGCAGCTGCACGTGATCCGAACTCCAATCCCGCTGAGCTTGTCACTAAGGCTGGCGTGATTTTTGATGATATCGTTTCTGATTTGCGCCGCGGCTCTAAACGCAAGTCTCAGGTGTCTGTATCTCACGCCGCATCTAACGCAATCATTGCTGCTGAAATAGCTATGGCGACCGGCACAGGTATTACCGGCCTGTCGTGGGGATTGTCAGACATCAATCATGTAACCGGCGGTATTCATAAGCGCGATCTGACGCTGATTGGTGCGCGTCCATCAATGGGTAAAACTTCCGTTGCAATGTCTGTTGGCTGCAAACTTGCCAAGCAGGGTCATGGCGTTGGCTTTATTTCCCTCGAAATGGATGCTGAGAAGCTGGCGGCCAGAGCCGTGTCGGATCTGGCCTATGACGATAATATTCGTATTCCTTATCAGGATTTAGTCACAGGTCGATTGTCTCAGCCAGACCTCTATGCATTGAAGCGCGTTCAGAAAGAAATGGACGGCCTGCCGTTGCTCATTGAAGAGCAGTCCGGGCTTTCTATTTCGGATATCCGCGTCAAACTTGAAGTGATGCTGGAAGCCTCTGAAAAGGCCGGTCATACTCTTGATTGCCTGATGATTGACCATCTTGGGCTGATCCGCGCCAGTAATCGCTATTCCGGCAACCGCACAAATGAAATTGCAGAAATGACCGGTGCGCTCAAATCTATGGCGCGTGAGTACGATATTTCTGTTGTGCTTCTCTCCCAGTTAAACCGTGCTGTGGACCAACAAGCCGATAAACGCCCTCAGCTGTCTGCTCTGCGTGATAGCGGAGCCATCGAGCAAGATGCCGACACAATCATCTTTCTTTACCGCGAGGCTTACTACCTTGAGCGTGAAAAGCACGATGATATGGATAAGGAAATTGCCCGTCAGGACAGGCTGGCAGAAGTCAAAAACAAGCTTGAATTCCACATTGCAAAGCAGCGCAACGGACCGGTCACACAGGTTGATCTGTTCATTGATGTCGCTTGTTCTGCTGTCAGAAACGCAGCGAGGTATGAAGCATGAATGGCCTCCCATATTACAAGGCATATCCACGTGACTTTATCGAGGGCACCATAGGAATGGACTTCGAAACAAAGGCTGCTTATCGGCTCGTCCTTGATCTGATTTACATGCAGGGCGGCAATCTCCCTGATGATGCACGTTACATTTCCGGTCTGCTTGGATGCACTGTTCGGAAGTGGAATTCATTGCGCGGATCGCTTGTTGCTATGGGCAAAATTATCGTGAGCGGCGAGTTTCTGACAAATGAACGCGCAATTATCGAGCTCGAAACTCTGAGAAAACTTCAAGATAAACAAGCTGAAAATCGTTCTCGTTCTAATAAAATCAAAGACTTAAAATCACCACGGTTCGACCAATCAGAACCAGAACCAAAAGAAGCTAAAGCTTCTAACGCGCATGTGCGCGAGGCTGCTGCTGATCTTTCTCAAAAGCAAAATCTCGACCTCAGAGATTTAACGAAAAAGCTGACGGAAGCGGTGGACGGTAAAATCCAACCGCACGGTTCACTGGTTGTCGGAACTATCTTGGAGCTGATCAACAATGGCGTTGATCTGGAAGCGGATATTCTACCGACAATCCGCGCTGTTGCGTCCCGAATGTCTAAACCAGCCAATTCATGGGCATATTTCGTCGGTGCGATCCGTGATGCTTACAACAACCGTATCAAAGCCGGTGAAGGGCTGGCGAAGCCTGCGACCGTGACAAAGATTGATGTTTTCGCACTGCCGCAGGCAGAGCAGGAGCGCAAACTCGAGTTTTTTCTTGAGCAAGCAAGGCTGCATCGCCGCTGGAACCCTCTGCTTGGCGCTCTTCCATGGCAGGATGGTTGCCGCATTCCTGAGCATCTTCTCAAGCCGAACGATGGCAAGGGCTGGCAGATCATCGGAGTGGCGGCATGACGGCACTCGATATGTTCCGCATGGGGAAAGATACGCTGGAAATCGCGGCAGCTATGGGCAGGCCAGAGGCTGAAATTGAACAACTGATCCACCTTGAGCGAACCGCGCAGATCAATAATTTCAAACGCATGAGGCAGGCAGGGAAATGAAAACAGAAGTGGATTTTGGATGTCGCGGCTCCAGTGTTGAAGATGTGAGCATCTATCGCGGAATGAATCCTAAATTCGTTCAGCGGGTATGGAAAAAGCGTCGATCTAAACAGCGTGAACATAAAACGCAGACGCATAACAGCACCATCCCTGACGTTTTAATATCAGCTGAGTTGCTTGTTTCCTTGCAGTTCGAGACATTTGAGGAATTGCGGATGATGGCCGCTGATCTGTTCAATGTCCCAAAGGAAACTTTGGATGAGAAAAACAGAACTGTTCGTGTTGTTCGAGCTAAACATGCTGCCATTTGCGCAGCAAAAATCCATTGGCCAGACATTTCGCTATCTGCCCTTGGGCGAGAGTTTTTCGTGGATCACACAAGTGCGCTCCACGCGCTGCGGAAATACGGAATTTATACCAGTCAATCACAAACGAAATCAGCAGCATAAGGATTAAGCCATGAGTGACGATATTACCGGTGATAGCGCCCAGACCATTGCAGTTGGCCAGCTTCGTGCCTTTATCGAGCGCATTGAACGATTGGAAGAAGAAAAGAGCACCATCAGTGAGGACATCAAGGAAGTGTTCGCGGAGCTCAAAGGCTCAGGCTTTGACACCAAGGCTGTTCGCGCAATCATCCGGGCTCGTAAGAAGGAAGCGCATGAGCGTCAGGAAGAAGAAGCGATGATCCAGCTTTATATGGACGCGTTGGGAATGAGTTAACGCTGCAGACGTGTGTAGTCATTCTCTTTCGTATGGCTCTTCGTAAATCCAGGGCGCTGAGTTTAGAGGTGCATAACTATGTAGCCAATTGAGAGTTTCAGCATATCGTTCAGCCTCGACCTCAATCAATGCACCATACTTGACGCCACCAACAAAAGCCTCCTCACCAGTCAGGCAATCCATAACGATCCAGTCGTCACCTGACAAATGCCACTTCATAAAACGCTGCATACGCACTCGTTTACCCCTCAGATGATGTGGCAACAAGTTTCAATATTAGCAGTATTTTATAGAGTTACAATAGATATTCAGCGCAGGGAAATACATATGGCGGCACCATCAAAAGAACAGCGCAAAGCAATCTCCCGCGGCGAGGTGGGAACCCTCAAATCCGATATTCGGGTGCATCGCGTTCCAAATCCGTTTTATTCACCGGATCACTCGGGTGAGAGCTGGAACCCGCCGAAGATCAAAGCCTATGTGAATATCAAGGAAAGCGCCGTGGGCACTCTCTATTCACGCGGCCATATCAATGATGCACAATGGGCGGCTGCTGGCCGGTTCCGTCAATATTGGGAGCGGTCGGGCGCGAAAGGCACAATTGCCATAGACTATGGCCGCGAGCAGGTGGATGGCGGTAAAGGTATCGACCCGCTGCCGGACAGCATGATTGATGCGGTGCAGCGGTTGAATGAATGCAAGCCTGTCCTTGGTCGAAAAGCCTTTGACCTGATGATCAAAGTCGTCGGGCAGGGCATGGAGATAAAGGATATGGCGGCCAATCACAGAGAGCGCACCACGTTAGGCGATTATCTCAAAGATGGGTTAGACGAGCTGGCTGTGCATTGGGGGTATAAAACACAATAGGCTGTTGCTCGTTATAACGGAATATACTATATTTTGTATTGTGGTGATTTGCGTTTAACGCGCAATCCGATTTGAGAGGCAGCTTAAAGGCTGCCTTTTTTATTGGCGACTACGCACTCAAACCGTAGCTATCTGTGGCCCCCCAGCATGACAGTAGATGAGCGCGTAGTCGAGAGCATCTCTTATTACTTTTGATTATTAAGTCCAGCTAATTTATTTAGCACATATCTTCCCCGCCCAACCCGCATGTAGAGTGCAGACTCCTCTTTACAATTTTCAGCACAATTCGCTGCGAGATAGGAATAATAACGAGGGAAACCCCAACCTGGGCATATTCGGCGCACGTCATGGGCTGAGAATGGTTCTTTAAGGGTGCGATCAACCACCACCGCATCAACAATAAGTTTGTGAATCTTGTCCCTCATAGATCACCTCCATATTACTGACTGTAAGATTAGGTGACGATCTTAAGATAAGCAACTACTGTTAGATGGTTTAGCTAATCCGCCTTCGCCTAAAGGTAGGGCAGCGCAGTTTGAATGCGCCGGTCGTGGTTCGATCCCATGAGGCGGAACCAGATGTTGCATTGGAAAGCAGCTCAGCTTGCTACTCAATTAAACAAGATATTGAATAAACAGCATTAAATATAATCAATATAGTGGTTATATAAATTAAATTTGTAGTGATTGAGCTTTTGCGCTCTAATGAGGTTCGACACTCCTCTTCTAAAGGAGGCGGAATTGCGTGATTTTCATTATTTGAATGATGCATAATCAACCTTCCAAAGTAATAAAAATTCCCCATGAATTTATATATTACTAATATAAAATTCTTAAGTAAATATGTATGCAATTCTTGGTGCACCGCTTAGTGCGGGGTTTTTTATTGTCTGATATCAAATTGAAAGGAAAACGCATGAAACTTTTACGAAGTATGTTCTTCGGTTGCATTGCTATGCTTGCTGCCGCCTTCTGCCTGAGTACGCCGGCTGCTGCATTTGATGTCAGCCCAGCAGTGTATGCAGTAAAACTCACCATTTCTGACTATGACGTGCCGGATGTCTTTAAGGCAGACGTTATCACTGTCGGCATCACATCGCTGCCTGATCGAAGTACCAACTCCCATGCTGTTGAGTACAATATTCAGAACCAGCCCAACTCGGCCTTCCGGCTTGCCGTTGATACCTACAAGCATATCGACCCGCACATTGCTGCAGGGCGTTGAGATTTTAATTTGCCGGTTTCACCCCGCCGTTCCTCACGGTTCGGCGCGGGTGCTCATTTCTATCTCCTCAGGAGAGAGGATAGATGTGATACTAAAGACAAACACTGCGGAGTGAGAATTAGTACATAATTGGCGCAAGCAACTTTATGGTATGTGCGATCTGGATTGGGTCTTTCTCGCCTTGCTCAGTTAAACGTATCACCGCCTTTGCAATTATTTCGCGTTTTTCTCCTGTGGTGGGGCATTCGCCTAAAATAGCGCAAACTTCGTTGTACATGTTTTGAAGCATATCCAACTGTTCGGGCGTGTAAGACCCGATATAATCCTTAGATCGAAATGGCATTGTATCCTCCCGCATGTAAGTAAAAACTAAAGTTACCACCTCTACGAATATTTGCGATTCATTTTTGCCAATGCTGTCTTAACCTTTTCGGCTGACCTGCATAAGGATGAACTATGCCCTTCCTCGAATTCACCTTTCAATCATTCTGGCACTTTATCGGGATGGTCATTCTCATGTGGACGGTACTCGCTGGCATTGCATGGATTGCAGCAGGAGCAAGGGGTAAGTGATGACCGATGAAGCGCCGGTAACAGGCAGGCCGACAGATTATAGTCAGGACATAGCTGATCTGATCTGTGAGAGGCTGGCAGACGGGGAGAGCCTACGCAGCATTTGTGAAGATGAAGCTCTCCCAGCTCGTTCTACGGTTTTCAGATGGCTTTCATTGCATCCTGAGTTTTCAGACCAGTACGCACGCGCACGCGAGGCACAAGGAGACGCTATTTTCGATGATATCCTTGAAATTGCCGATGATGGGCGCAATGACTGGATGGAGCGCCAGAACGGGGACGGCGAAAACATTGGCTGGCGGGAGAATGGTGAGGCATTGCGCCGATCAGCTTTGCGGGTCGATGCCCGTAAATGGATGGCCGGTAAGCTTCGCCCCAAGAAATACAGCGACAAGCTTGATCTGAATGTTTCTGGATCGCTCCAGTCTATGCCAGAGGAGCAATTAGATGCTCGGATCACTGAGTTACTCGGAAAAGTTGGAGCTGGAAAGCTTGCTGGCCGAGAGGGCGCACCGGAAGAAGGTGAATAGGCTCAAAGGGTATGAGCCTTATCCAAAACAGATAGAATTTCATAATGCAGGCGCTTCTTATCGGGAGCGCCTTTTTGCTGCCGGTAACCAGTTGGGCAAAACCCTATCCGGTGCGGCAGAGGTCGCCATGCATCTGACCGGAGAATATCCGTTCTGGTGGCAGGGCTTACGCTTTGACCATCCGATTGTGGTGATTGCAGGCTCCGAGAGCGGTGAGCTGACCCGTGATGGTGTGCAGCGCCTGCTTGTTGGTCAGCCTGACCGTGAAGAAGAATGGGGTACAGGTTTTATCCCGAAACGCTGCATCCAGCGCACGACGCGCAGACAGGGCGTTTCCAATGCCATTGATACGGTGACGGTCGGGCATGTGAGTGGCGGAGCTTCGTCTCTGCTGTTCAAATCCTATGACCAAGGTCGCTCAAAATGGCAGGCCAATACGGTGCACTTCGTCTGGTTTGATGAAGAACCGCCCTCAGACGTTTATTTTGAAGGTATCACGCGCACAAATGCCACCAAGGGCAGCGTGATGATGACCTATACGCCGCTCAAAGGTATGTCGGCGGTTTCTGCGCGGTTCTTTCTTGAAGATGCGCCGGATCGCATCAAGATCATGATGACCATTCAGGATGCGCTGCATTACTCGCAAGAGGAACGCGACCGCATTATTGCCAGCTACCCGGCACATGAGCGTGAAGCGCGCACCAAGGGCATACCGACACTCGGCTCCGGTCTGATCTTTCCGGTGGCTGAGGAAGATATTGTGGTGCAACCGTTTCCGATCCCTGCGCATTGGGTACAGATCGGCGGTATCGACTTTGGTTGGGATCACCCGACTGCTGCCACCAGCCTCGCATGGGATCGGGACAGCGATATTGTCTATGTCACAAGAGATTACCGCAAGCGTGAGGCAACACCGCTTATTCATGCAGCAGCATTGAAACCGTGGGGCGCATGGCTGCCGTGGTCGTGGCCGCATGACGGCTTGCAGCACGATAAAGGCTCCGGTGAGCAGATAGCGAAGCAATACAAAGAGCAGGGCATGAAGATGCTGCCGCAACGCGCGCAGTTTCTTGACGGTTCAAACGGTGTTGAGGCCGGACTGTCAGACATGTTGCTGCGGATGCAGACAGGGCGCTGGAAAGTATTCTCGACCTGTCAGGATTGGTTGCAGGAGCGCCAAACCTATCACCGGAAGGACGGCAAAGTTGTGAAAGAGCGTGATGACGTGATTTCTGCATCCCGTTACGCATTGATGATGTTGCGGTTTGCCAAGCAGGCACCGCCACCGGAAACCAGCCGCGCTTATCGCGGGTTCGGGCCAAATACCGGTTCAAGTTGGATGAGTGGGTAAAATATGGCTGAAAAAGCAATCGACAGCGAAGCGATATTTGACCGGCTCAAAGGCTGGTACAAAGACGATATCGATAAAGTGCGTGCATGGCGCAAACATGCCAAAGAGCATTTTGACTTTGTGGCGGGCAATCAGTGGTCAGATGGCGATCTGGTTGCCATGCAGGAGCAAAAGCGCCCTGTTCTAACCTTCAACAATATTGCGCCTCTGGCCAATGCGGTTGTTGGTTCTGAAATGAACAACCGTCGCGAAATGCGCTTTATCCCGCGTGAACAGGGTGATGCACACGCGAATGAAATCCTAACTGCTGGTGGCGAATGGTTTCGTGATGAAGCCAATGCTGAATATGAGGATAGTGAAGCTTTCCGCGATATGATTGTCAGCGGCCTCAGTTTCATGGATACGCGCCTTGATTATGAGGATGATCCAGACGGTGCGCCGGTGACTGAGCGCATTGATCCGTTTGAAATGGTGTTTCCATCAACTGCTCGTAAGCTCAACATGACTGATGCTATGCGCATGTTTCGCGTGCGGGAAATGAGCATTGAAGAAGCGCAAGATATGTTTCCGGATATGCCCAAAGAAGCGCTGCACGCCGGTTGGGCACGTGATGATGCAGGGCGGGACAATCCGCATCAAGTGAACCACGGCAATCGCTATTCTGATGATAATCAGGGTGAGCGGACATTCGAAGCAGGTGAGAAGGTTGTTATTGTTGAGGCGCGGTGGCTGGAACGTGAGCCGTATTATCGTGGCCTTGATCCGCAAAACCCACAGGCTATGCGCGAATTTACGACTGCTGAGGTCAAGCAGATCAATAAGGAAATGCCTGAGATTGCGCCAAGTCTGAAACTGGTGCGCCAGATGCGCAAAGTGGCAAGACGTGCATTTCTTGGCAACAGTCTGCTGGCTGAGATCGATAGCCCGTTGGCGCCGCAAGGCCGTCTTGGTTGGGATGTTATGACCGGCTATTTCGACACTAAAGACGGGCTGTTTTACGGTATTGTTCGCGCTGCAATTGATCCGCAGCGCTGGACGAACAAGTTCTTTAGCCAGATCATGCATCTGCTCAACTCGCAATCCAAAGGCGGGTTGCTGGCGGAAAAAGAGGCTTTCGATAATATTCGGCAGGCTGAGGAAACATGGGCAAGTCCGGATGCAATCACATGGGTGAATGCCGGAGCGTTGCAAAGCGGGCAAATCCAGCCCAAACCACCGGCGCAATTCCCGCAGGGCTTTTTCGCACTGTTCAACGAGAGCAAGGAAGCGATTACGCAAGTAACTGGTCTCTCACGGGAGTTTATCGGTACGCGTGAAGTTGATCAGGCTGGTGTGCTGGAAAACACCCGCAAGCAGTCATCGCTTGGGGTGCTTGCCTCCTTGTTCAATGCATTGCGGCTTTATCGCAAGCGTCAGGCAGAAACCATTCTCTATCTCTTGCAGAATTATTTGTCGGATGGCCGCCTAATCCGTGTCGTTGGTAAAGGACAAGAGCAATATCTGCCCTTGGTTCGCCAAGTCGACAAGAAATACGACATCATCATTGATGACAGCCCGACCAGCCCGAACGAAAAAGAGCGCACTTGGGCGGTGATGCAGAGCCTATTCCCGCTGATCGGTAATATGGTCACGCCGGATATTCTGCTTGAGCTTCTGGAGCTTTCACCGCTGCCAGCCTCACTTGTGGCAAGCATCAGAGAGCGCTCTAAACAAGCGCAGGAACAGCAAAGCCAGCAACCGCCGCAGCCTTCTCCGGAAGAAATTGCGGCTAAAACTAAGGCGGAGAGCGCACAAGCTGATCTGGCTGTTAAACAGCAGCTCGGGCAGATGAAATTGCAGGAAAAAGCGACTGAGCTTATGGTCAGGCAGCGCAAGGCTGAGATTGAGGCCGGTACTGCGGAGCAAAAAGGCAGACTGGATGCGCAACGCCTTGCCATTGAGGAGAGCCGCAATGCAATCCGTCGTACTTCAGAGGCGCGGCGCGGCTCAGCCATTTAACAAATAGCAGGGGGAAGCCCTGTTCTCGCTGAACCGAGCGCTATCGGTTGCCGTTGGTCACGTCAGACTATTCTCAAGGAAAAATCATGTCGGATATGGAAGAAGGCAAGCTCTCTGCTGAGGCAGAGGCTTATTTTTCGTCGGGCGGTGAAGTGCTGCCGGAAGATAAACTGAATACAGCTATCGAGCAGCCGGAAACAAGCGCTGTTCAGGAGCAGCCACAGCCGGAAGCCCCTGTGACAGATGGGGACAGCGCTGAGCAGGAAGGTGATCCTAATCGTACCGTGCCTTATGGTGCACTCAGCAAAGAGCGCAGCAGGCGCAAGGAAATTGAGGCTAAACTGCAAGCTGAAATAACAGCGAAAGCAGTCCTTGAAGACCGTTGGAACACTCTCGCTCAGGCTATGCGGCAGAATGGTGAGGCTGCGGCTGTCGACGATGATCCGGAACCAGATCCGACTGTTGATATCTTCGCCCATATGCAGTGGCAAGGTCGGCAGAATAAGAAAGTGCTCGAACAAATTCAGGAGCGAGAAACCCAAGCTGCACAACAGCAACAGGTTCAGGCTCAGGAAAGAGCTGTTGCTGATTACTGGCGGGATTCATGTCAGGAATTTGCAACTCAGTCGCCAGACTATGGGGATGCTGTACATTTTCTGTCCGAAACCCGTGACAAGCAGTTGCAGTCTATGGCGGCGGCTTATCCTCAGTTCCAGACGCAAGAAGGGCGTAATCAGCAAATGAACGCCGAGCTGCGTGATATCGTAATCACGGCGGCAAAAACCGGCCAGTCACCTGCACAGGTGATTTATAATATGTCCAAAGCATACGGCTTTACTGGTGCCGCTCCGGCTCCAAATGCAGCAGCAGAACAGCTAAAGACAATTCAGGATGCGCAGTCGCGTAATAAAACAGTTGCTCAGGCAAGTGGCGCGCCAAGTGGTGATGTACTGACCTCTCAAGCGATTGCAGACATGTCGCCGGAAGATTTCGAGCGGTGGTACACCAAGCCTGAAAATCAGACACGTCTTATCAAGGTGCTTGGCGGTCGTTGAGCACAGCAATGAAGCCTCGGTATGCTTTCAAACTGCCCTTCGTCATTCGGGACGTCAGACCGAACCGCAGCAGGCGTAATCCTGCTTTCCGCTTAGCCGCGCGGCGTGATGCGCAAGCATTAACTCAAATTCCCAATCAGATTTTGGAGGTTTAGCCCGATGGCTACCACTGTTCAGCCCGTCAATGATGCATTGACTGTAAAACTCTGGTCTCAGCGTATGGATGTTGAGGCACTCAAAGAAACAACCGCCTATCAGTATATGGGCGAAAAGGCCGGTTCTCTGTGCCAGATCATGACCGAAACCAAAAAAGGTGCCGGTGACCAGATCACATGGGGCATTCGTATGTTGGCTACCGGTGACGGTACGACTGAAAACGAAGTGCAGGAAGGTAATGAAGAAAGCCTGACCCGCCAGAGCGACAAGATGGTGATCAACGAACTTGGTCATGCCCATCGCGTCCGCAACGAAGGTACAATTGATCGTCAGCGCGTACCTTACAATATGCGTGAAGAAAGCTATGACAGCCTGAAGGACTGGATGGCCGACCGTATTGATACATGGTTCTTCAACCAGCTCGCGGGCAATACCTTTGTCACCAATGGCAAATATACCGGTTTCAATGCCGCCATTGCTCCAAGTGCTGGCCGCATCCTGCGCGCCGGTGGTAAAGCAACGGATCAGGCACTTGTTGCTGCTGATGTGTTCAAACTGCAAATGATCGACGATGCTGTGAACCGTGCGAAAAACGCGGCTCCAATGGTGCGTCCGATCAAGGGCTTGGGCGCGGATATTGATTATGTCTGCTTTATTCATCCGGATCAGACGCTCTCAATGCGCAAGGACGTGGCAACGGTCGGCAACTGGTTTGACCTGCAGGGCAAACGCTTGCAGGGCGGTGATATCGACAAGAACGGTCTCTATACCGGTGCGCTCGGTGTTTATAACCGTACGCTGATTGTTGAGAACAGCCGTGTACCGCTTGGCATCGATGCAACCGACCCGGCAAGCCTCAAGCAGAAAGCCAATACCCGCCGTGCAATATTCTGCGGTGCGCAGTCGGCCTCGATGGCGTTTGGTAAAGACGGCGGCAAAAACAAGTTCAAATGGGTGGAAGATCTGTTTGACTATGATCGTGAACTTGGTGTTCGTGCCAGCATGATCGGCGGCCTTAAAAAGACCGTTTATGACGGCGTGGATTACGGCACCGTTGTGTTGACCTCTTTTGCTGCACCGGCTGCATAAATCCTGATTGGGCGGGTCATTCCCGCCCTTTCTCTTTTGTGAAAGGCGAGGTCATATGGCGATTACAGTTGTAACATCGGGGCCGAATTTCACCGGTGGCGATTATACATTTCCGCAACTTATCGCAGATATTTCCCGCGATGTTGACGATACGACCGGTGAATATACTGCTGATATCCAGCGCGCGATTGCGGCTTCAATCCGTTATTGCGAGCGCGAAACCTATTATTTCAATGAAACCCGTGATGTGACGTTTAATACCGTTGCCGATCAGCAATGGTATGGCGCACCAGCTCATGAGCAAATTCCGCGCCTTGTGCATATTCAGGCTGCTTATCGTGAGGATAATGCAGGAAATGTGCTCGATCTGCGTCGTGATACGCCGGAAAATATGGAACGGCTTTCAGACCGTAATGCTGTCAAAGGCGAACCGGTTTCCTATACCTATTTCAATCAGCAATTGCGCCTCTATCCGGTGCCGGATGATGCTTATAAAATCCGCTTGCAGCTTGGCGCATATCGTCTTGCACCATTGACCAGCTTTGAAATCCCCAATGCATGGGTGACTGAGGCCTATGACCTTATCAAAGCCCGCGCCAAATATATTTTGGCTAAAGATACGCTCAAAGACCCGCAGGTCGCCACAGAAGCGCTAAGTGATTATCAGGATCAGCACAAAGCTTTGAAGCGAGAAACAACCTCACGCAATGCGCGGGGAGTTATCCGTGCGACAGCATTTTAAGGTATAATCCATGCCGACAATCCCATTTGCAGAATTTCGCCCCGATGTTTCTGATCTGAACGGAGCTTACACCGGTGATGTGAACAATGTGCTCTGCGCTGACGGGTCTTATATCCCGTTTCCTCAGTTTAAACCTTTGTCGCAAGCGCTGCCTACTGCCTGTCTCGGTGGATTTATGGCGCGCGATGATCTGGGCGGCACCTATATTTTTGCAGGCACAGCAACGGGGCTTTTTCGGCTGGATAATACCGATCTGGGATGGGTCAATATATCGAAGACCGACACGCAGTATAATGCCAGCCGAGAGGCACGATGGTCATTTGCGCAATTTGGCACTTTTGTAATCGCGGTGAATGAAAACGACAATCCGCAGGTGATTGAGCTTGGGCAGGCGTTGTTTCGTGATCTTGGCGGGAATCCGCCCCGCGCTGCGATTGTGCGGGTCTGGGGTGATTTTGTTGCTCTGATGGGGCTGCCTGCGCATCCGCGCCGTGTATGGTGGTCTGGTTTAAATGATGCAGAGCACTGGACTGTTGGTAGCAAGAATTGCGATTATCAGGAGTTTCCTGATGGTGGCGTGGTTCAAGGTTCAACTGAGGCGACGAACCCGCTTGTGTTTCAGGAAAAAGCAATCCGGCGGGTGACCTTTGTTCCAGGCTCGGTTGAGATATTCACCTTTCAGAAAATTCATGATCAGCGCGGCGCGCGTTCACGTCTTTCTATCGCGTCGCGTGCAAATCTGGCTTTTTATGCTGACGAGGGCGGGTTCTTCCAGATTGCTCCTGACGGCTCTATGGCCAATATCGGCTTTGAAAAAGTTGACCGCACGGTTTTTGATCAGGTAGAATGGTCGGATACTGCTGAAATCATGGGCGTTGTCGATCCGTTTTACTCTCGTGTATATTTTGCAATCCGGCGCTTCGGTAATGAGAATTACAATCAGATATATATCTATGATTGGGCGCTGAGCCGTTGGACAAAGGCTGATATTGCCGCATCCATGCTCATGTCTGCTGCCACACTTGGTTATACGCTGGAAGGGCTGGACGCGGTTTCAACTTCGATTGATGCCCTGCCTTATTCGCTTGATGCCCGTTCATGGCAGGGCGGTTCGCCTGTACTGGCGGCTTTTACGCCGGATGGGGCACTTGGCTTCTTCAACGGCCAGACGCAGGAAGCCGTGATTACTACACAGGAGATCGGCGATACCACCGGCGGCGTGACACGTATTCATGAAACCTATCTGATTGCCGATACAGATGATGCCCGCTTGGCGATTGGCTCACGCTTTCGCCGTTCAGAAGCTTTTCGCTGGCAGGATGAGCAAGCGCCATCCTCACGCACCGGCATGTATCGTCGCATGTCCCGTTCGCGGTTTCATAAAGTTAGAGTTCGCATCCCTGCCGGTTCAATCTGGACGCATGCGCAAGGCATTGAAACCAAAATCAGCACGGCAGGTATGAAATGACACTCGACATTCATCTGACAAACGATTGGCCGCCGGAGCGTATTGCGCATTATGGCCGACAAATCACCGCCTCTATGCAGCGAATGGTAGCGCGGTTTCCCAAAGATATCGAAATCAAATCCCTGATGAAGGAAATCCTGTCAGGTGAGCGCCAGCTATGGCTGATCCTCGATGGCGAGGAATATGTTTCCTTTGTGCTCACTGAAATCAAACATAATCAGGCAACAGATCACCGCACAATCATGGTGACGGTACTGGCCGGTGAAGATGGTTTGGACAGCACGCCATTGATTGAAAAAATCGAACAATATGGCCGTGATCAGGGTTGCCATGAATGCAGCGTTCTTGGCCGCTTGGGCTGGAAACGTGCATTAGCAAAACAGGGCTACGGCGCTGAGCTGGCAATGTTTCGGAAAGGACTTGCATAATGGGTAAAAAAGGCGGCTCACAGACACAGACAACCGAGAATAAGCCGCCTGCATGGGCGGCTCCTTTGTTTCAAAAGTCTGCCAGCGAGGCAATGGATCTTTATAACAGCGGTAAAGGTGGCAATGTCTATCAAGGCCAGACCGTTGCCGATCTTGGAGCCAATACGCAGGCCGGTATTGGTAGCGTCATGAATGGTGGCGCGGATTATGGCGCGCTGAAACAGCAGGCCGGACAGCCAACCAGTGCGCAATCCAATTTGCAAGATTATGCCTCCGGCAAATATCTCAAAGAGGGTAATCCCTATTATCGTGAGCGGTTGAACAATGAAATCAGCTCAGCCAATGACCTGATCCAAAGCCAGTTTGCCGGATCAGGGCGCTATGGCTCCGGCGCGAACACCGATGTGCTTGGCAAGAACACCACCAATATGCTGCTGCAAGGGTTGGAGAGCGATTACAACCGTGCAATGGATAATCAGTTCAAGGCTGTTGGCGCGATTGATGCAGCCAATGCGCAGTCTATTCAGAGCCAGCTTGGTGTGGATGCCGCGCAGCTTGGTCGTGGTCAGGCACAGATCGGTGCAGGGCAGCTACAGGATAAGAACGCTCAGGATAAATTGCAGGCCGATTATGCCAAGTGGCAGGCAGAGGATATGAAGGACTGGACGCGGCTCGGCCTGTTGCAGAGTGCTGCTGCTGGTTCTGCGGGCAATTATGGCACTAATGTTCAGACGGTCAATCAGCCGTCTAATCCGCTTGGTGCGCTTGGTGCTGTCGGTTCGTTGTTCATGAAATCTGACGCGCGGCTCAAAGAAAATATTGAACACACCGGCGCTTATGAGAATGGGCTGCCAATGTATGAATTCAATTATATGGGCGAACCCACACGCTTCCGTGGCCTGATGGCGCATGATGTGGCCGATAAGTATCCGGATGCGGTTGTGCTGGAAGATGACGGCTATCTGGCGGTCAATTACGACGCTCTCGGCATTAACATAGAGGTGGTGGCGTATGTTTAATGCTTTGAAAGGCGCAGGCAGCGCCATGAACACCATTGCACAACCAACAGCTGCCGCCAGCGGTGGATTTCTCAGTGGTATCGGTGGCAAGCTGGAAAGTTTTCAGCAGGCAATTGCTGGCACGCCTGAGAACCGCAATATGTTCTCTCAAGCCTTGCAGGATATGAGCGGCGGCAAACTCGGTAAGTATCGCTCTGAAATGACGGACGCAGAAAAGAGCAGGCAGGATTTGCTTGCCCAGATCGGACAGAACCAGCCCAAAGCACAATTCTCACCAGTACAGATGGCTGGTGGTCAGCAGGGGAACCCGCTCTCAGCCTATATCGCTCAGATCATGGGGAAAGGTGGTCAGGTATAATGCGCAATCTTCTCACAAGCTTTCTTGATCAGCGTGAAACTATCGGCAATTTGCTGGCTCCATTTCTGACAGGGCAGCCACAACAGTTTGCGCCGCGACCAAATCCGAACATGCTTTTGCAGGGTGCAGAAGCTGCACAACAGCCCGCGCCGCCGTTACCCGTGCCAATAGATGTGTTGCAACAGCAGGTCGCACAGGTGCCACGAGCGGTCGATCCAATGCCGACACACTCAACATCCCAAGCAATGCCAGCACAGCCGCCGCAGTCCAAATCTGGCGGCTTTTTTGATGGTCTGTCCAAGTTTGGCAAAAGCGATTTCGGTCAGCGTTTAGGCGATATGTTTCTGGGCTGGGGCATGGGCGGCACTATGCAGGACAGCCTGTCAAAAGGCAGTCAGATGATTGCCGCCGGTAATCAGGACAGGAAGACGAAGAAAAACCAGAACCAGACTGTTGAATGGCTGAAAAGCAAAGGGATGGATGAAAGCGAAGCGCAGGCCGTTGCCAGTGACCGCGCTTCTCTCAACGCCTATCTGATCGCCATGCGCAAAGGTGTTGATCCGATGCAGGCGCTCCAACAGCGCAAGATGGAACTGGAAATTCAGAAGCTGGAAAACCCGCAGCTCTCACCGTCTGACCAACTCGCCCGCGAGAAATTCGAGTGGGAGAAAAACAACGGTGGTGGGGCTACTGAATATGGTCTTAATCCTATTTGGGGGCAGGATGATCAGGGCAAACCAGTTTTGGGCGTTCTTGGTAAAAACGGTTCTTTCAAGCAGGTCGATACAGGCGGGTTTGATATTTCGTCCGGTACTGAACAAATCGATCTTGGTGATAGTTATGCCATTAAGGACAAGCGCTCCGGTCAGATTATTGGCTCCGTTCCTAAAAATCTTGCAAATGCTGAGAAAGAAAAAGTCGTAGGAAAGGCGCAGGGAGAGGCTTTCACTGCGCTTCCTTCTGATCTTGCGAGGAGTGAACAAACGATTGCTGATATTGATACACTGCTCTCACATGACGGGTTATCTGCAATTGTGGGGCCTGCTGACCAGTACCGTCCCAATTGGACAATGGGAGCAAGTGGGCGTGATGCACTGACCTATATCAAAAAGCTTCAAGGCGGCGCGTTTCTTCAGGCATTCGGCATGCTCAAAGGCGGTGGCGCTATCACTGAAATTGAAGGCGCAAAAGCGGAAGCAGCAATGGCGAGAATGGATCGCTCGCTAAGCGAGGATGATTTTAAAACTGCGCTAAAGGATTTTCGAAGCGCAGTCTCAGACGGCATGCAGAAATTAAAGCAGAAAGCTGGTGGAAACACAGATGCAGCGTATCCTCCTGCTGGCACAGCCAAAGTTAACAGTCAGGCTGAATTTGATGCTCTGCCGAGTGGCACACAATTTACGGCACCGGATGGAAGTATTCGGAGGAAACCATAATGGCAAATTGGTGGGAAGCTGCGCCTCTTGTTGAGCAGACACAGACAGACACAGCAGGCGGCAACTGGTGGGATGCTGCCCCACTGGTTGAACAATCTGCACCACAGCCTCAGGCTGATGATCAGTCTGGTTATGGCTCGCAGATGTTTTCAGGCCTGATGGAAGGTGCGACAGGCGCACTGGGCGCTCCTGTTGATCTGATGAATAATTTCGTCGTTAAGCCAGCCGTCAGCGGCGTAAATGCGCTTTTCGGTACGAACATTAAAGCCTCTGATGCGCCTCTCGGTGGCTCCTCTGGATTGCGTCAAGGGCTGGCAATATCTCCAGAAAGTGATGACAGCGGTCAACAATTCGCCCGCCGTGTCTCACAATCCGTAGGTGGTGCAATCGTGCCACTCGCTGGAACGGCGCAGACCGCAGGGCAGCTTGCCGCAGGACTTGGTGCAGCGGCAGGTGGTGGCGTTGTCGGCGCAACAGCGCAGCAACTTTTCCCTGATAATATCGGGGCTGAAATTGCCGGTGAATTACTTGGCGGTATCGGTTCGGGTGGTACGATTGCTGGTATAGCAAACCGTTCCACCCGCAAAGCAGCAGAAAGGTCTATTCCATCTATTGAGCAGCTCAAACAGGGCGCAAAAGACGCTTATGAGGCGGCAGATAATGCAGGCGTTGTTTATTCTCCTAATGCTATCGAAAAACTCAAAAGCACTATCGTGCCTGAACTTGCGGACTTTGGTTATAGGCCAGACTTACATAGTGGTGTGAAAAATGCTCTCGATGTGATCGGCGAACTTTCAGGAAAAAATATTACGCTGAAAGGCTTGGAGCAGGCACGCAAGGCGATGGGGGCAGGTTATAAAGGCCCACTTTCAGATTTCAGGAAAGAGAATAATGCCGCACTAAAAAAAGTGATAGATTCTTTTGACAATATGGTCACAAAGCCGGGGCGTGGCGATATCCTTATGGGAAATCAGCAAGAGGGCATTAGAGCGCTGCAACAAGCCCGCAATCTGTGGCAGAGATCAGCCAAGGCCGAACAGATTGAGTATGCATTTAACAAAGCAAAAGATCGCGCTGGCAAAGCCGGAACCGGTGGTAATATTGACAACACCATACGGCAGGAAATCGATAAGGTACGCCAAAAAGGTAAGGGCTTCACTGTGGGTGAACAGCGAGCTATGGCGGAAATCGCCAATGGAACGGCGGTGCGTAATCTATTGCGCTTAGGCGGAGGGCTGTCTCCTACGCGCGGCGGATTGCCTCTTTTACTCAATGCAGGGGCGGCACTTGGAACCGGCGGGCTATCCCTTGCTGCAAGCGGTGGCGGATTAGCAGCAAAGATGGCAGCGGATCACAGTACGAAAAGCGCCGTCGATAGATTATCAGCGCTTATCCGTTCAGGAGGTAACGCACCTAAGTGGACTACTGGTGAGTTAAACAATCGGATTGTTGAGGCGTTATTAGCGTCGCAAGCTGCCAGCCAATCAGATAAATAATAAAGGCGAACCTTAAATTAATAACATTTACCAGAGGCGCCATAAAAGCAAGGATAGGAGGAGTACGATCATCCACACACCGACTTCTATATTGTTGAGGCGGCGACGGATGCCAACAAGATTAAAATTAGTTACCTCTTGCGGACTTATAGCTTTCCCTTGTTTGGAAGCGTGTTCATATATTTTGTCTACTCTTTTATCGTGGCTGTCTGACCATTCACCGAATATCATTAATCCTCCATCTAGCTATCTAATTATGCAGTCTATTTGGTTCATTTGTCGGCCTCTAACAGCACAATCATGCACTCTGAGAACTCTTGTATGGCTTTTTGATTATGTAAACGCTCTCCAGCATTGGTAAAATTCTCTACAGTGAGGTCGATATTAATTTGAATATCGGATTGCCCACCCGCACGATTAAACCCGATGGAAGCTGCTTGTGTTTGTAGTTGCTCCATCAGTATCGGCAATGATGGCTCTAATTGATATACAGAAAAAACTCCGCCAGCCGTATCAGATTGACCAGAATTAACTAGCCCGCTTAAGTTGTTCTTGTAACCACTCCCGATAAGGTATGCCCTATCAGGAGCTGAGGGCTTTAGGACGACCTGACCGCTCTGATCAACAGCCATCTCATTAACAACTACTTTGACTGTAACCCCGAGGCTGTTTTGAGCTTTCATAAGCCCGATGGAGCCTGTGACTTTAATAAATTTGCCTTGGCGGTAAATGTGATCGCGAGTTAAAACGTTAAAAACAAATGTACAGCCTGTTACTGTGCCTTCTGAAATAAATGGCTGAGAGATGACGCTCAATGTTCCTGCCATTTTATCAAGATAAGATTCTTGTGTAGCAGAAATAGCATAAACATGCCTCACTCCTAACAATATGAATAGTACAGAGGCCGCTAAACGAGATTTACCTTTATTCACATTCGCCCCCGAATTTATTGGTCAGGTGACTTTACTCACAGCGCTGGAAAAGTCGAGGGCTTCATTTTTCGACCTTAGTTGGATCGTGGTCTATTTGCATTTCTCAACAATACTCAATCCTGAAAGGAATGGAAGCCTATGTCACGCATCAATATGCAGGGCGTGGATGGAAGCGGCTGCCTTTGTCATAAGTCAAAAGCAACGTATTGCAGCGTGCCAGCGTGCCCGCTTAACAGGATCAACGCTTCGATAAATTCGCAGCGGCAGCGATCCACTGATGACCCTGCTCAAGCATATACTGACGGGCAGCATCATCTTTGATTGGATGTGGGTTATTGTAAAACTGAAAGTTATAAACTGATTTCTCGAAAAGCTCTGCAATGTGCTGCTCGAGTTCAGGCTTATCCGCGATAACGAAAGCCAACATGCTTTTCGTCAAGGTTTGCAGAGCAAAGAAATCAAGCTTGTTGAGTTCTTCATTCGTTATTTGGTTATCCATGATTCTACCCCCGTCAATTTTCTAGATAGTTGAATCAATTCAGCACCATGTCCACAGCCTCGCTAATGCGGGGCTTTTTTATTGGAGAAAGCCATGTCCTTTGACTTCAAAAAGTATGCTGTCGGCGGGGCGATGCGGCCTGATAGCTTCTCAGGACTGGATCAGGGCTTTGCTTCTGCACTGTCCAATATGTTTGCGGCTGCGCCGCCGGAAATTGCTCAACATTTACGCATTACTTCCGGCTTTCGCTCTCCTGAGCGGCAGGCACAGCTATGGCAGGATGCGTTACAGAAATACGGATCACCGGAAAAAGCGAGGAAGTGGGTAGCGCCTCCGGGGCGATCCAATCACAATCATGGTCATGCTGTCGATCTGAAATATCTCGATCCGTCTGCAACGACATGGGCGCATGAGAATGCCGGTCGGTTTGGGCTGGCTTTCCCGCTTTCAAATGAGAACTGGCATATCGAACTTGCAGGCAGGCGAGGTGGGAAGCCTGATCCGGCACTGGTTGCCAGCGCTCCGCCTTCACAATCAGCCCTACCTCTGCCGAGTACATCCCCGCAACTGTCTGCACAAGTGTCAGCGCAACCTGTCTTAGGCAATGAGCAAGCGCCAGCCTTTGCAGAAGCCGCAGCGCAGGAGTCGAGCCGAACGCAATCCAGCTTGAATGCGCTTTTGCAAGCCTTCGGCCAGCAACAGCCGGAAGCATCACCGTTTTCGCCGGTTCAGTTCTCCGGCGTTTCTCCCAACCAGTCCAACGCACTCGCCTCGCTTGTGGCTTCAATCAAACAAGGACGCGCATAATGCCGATCAAAGATTACAGTACCACACCGTCAAATAACACGGCCATCAACGGGATTAATATTGCCGAGGGTTGTGCGCCTTCCAACATCAACAATGCGATCCGACAGCTTATGGCCGATCTGGCCGACAAGCAGGCGCTGAAAGCCTTTCTCAATGTCGTGATCGGTACGGATGTGCAGGCCTATGACCCTAAGCTTTATAATATGGTCGTACCTGTTGGCGGAACAATCGAATGGAATGGCGATACAGAGCCGGAAGGCTGGATGTTCGAGGACGGGCGCGCATTGTCCCGCACAACTTATCCGGCACTGTTCGCTGTGCTTGGCACAAAATGGGGGGCTGGCAACGGTACTACGACTTTCAATATCCCTGATAGTCGGGGGCGTGTTGTAGCTGGCATTAATCGCGGAACCGGCAGGCTCACCGCTGCGTACGGTGGGGTTGACGGTGATGTTCTTGGCGCTGTGGGTGGCTCGCAAACTCATGTACTGACGGAAGCGCAGATGCCAAGTCACCGGCATGAAGGCAATACCAATCAATCCGGCAGGCACTGGCACCATTATACAGGCGCAGCCACGAACGTGAATTACGGTGGCGACCGCCCATCTGGCACCGGAGGCAACAGCAAGTCTGCGACAGACGAAGCCGGTGAGCACTCCCACTATGTTGAGACAAATTACAAGGGCGGGAACCAGCCTCACAACAACGTTCAGCCGACGATTATCAAAAACAAGATTATTCGGGTGCTGTGATGGAAAAAACATCTCCTACTCCACAGGCGATTTCCGGTGTCTCAGATACGAGAAGCATCCGTGTCCTGCTCCTTGCGAACGGGCAACAGGTGCATGCGCCGTTAGACGGCCTTTTGAAACCTCTCGCTGACCGAATAACAGAACTTGAAGCCCGCCTTACTGCGGCTGGCTTATAAGAGGTGACGCATGGTTGATATTCCTTATCATACCCATCAATTTGACATTCCCACCGCATCTGAGGGTGAAATCCGCACTGGCGTAGAAGCCGGTAAAGCTATCACGCCTGATAAGCTTTTCCCTGTGCTTGCAGACAAGGCCGATAAGTCTACCACCCTTGCCGGATATGGCATTGTTGATGCCGCGACCAAAGAGCAGGGGCAGAAGGCAGATACGGCAGTGCAGCCTGCACAGGTTTCCGCTGTGGGCTTTTCAGGTCGCTATGACGATTTGCTGAACAAGCCTTCGCTTGGTAGTGCTTCGGGGCTGAATGTTGGCACGACTGCGGGAACTGTTGCGGCAGGTGACGATGCCCGTATCGTTAATGCCGCTCAACAAAGCATCACTGTAACTGCCGGAGCGGGGTTGAGCGGCGGCGGTACATTGGCTGCAAATATCGCTCTTGCTCTGTCCTCCACCTCACTCGCCTCGCTGGCTTTGGCTGATACTGCTGTTCAACCTTCAAGAAAGCTTACTGCCGGTACGGGACTGACGGGTGGAGGCGACTTCGCCGCTGACCGGACAGTGGCGCTTAACGCCGCAAGCATTGCGTCTCTTGCAAAAGCTGACACAGCCGTGCAGCCGCCAGCAATCGCCAATTTTGCCACGAGGGCGGAACTGACTGCCGGACTTGGAACAAAGCTTGATACCGGCGCTCAAGCTGCGGACAGTGCGAAGCTGCAAGGTTATACGGCTCTCACGCTTCCAATCTCGACAGCAACGCAAACTGCACTGGATGGAAAGGCAACCACAGCGCAGGGCGCAAAAGCTGACACTGCTGTTCAGCCGTCTGATCTTGGTGCTCTGGCAACAAAAAGCAAAGTTGCGACAGCAGATATTGATGCTTCCGGCTCAACAGCAGGTGGGGCGTTGCTAACCCGCGGCGGTGTATGGGTTGATCCGTCCGGCGGCGGCGACATGTTCCGTGCAACATATGACCCGAATAACAAGGCCACCGATGCTTTCAGCATGGGCAGTATGGTCGAAACGACATCTGCCAAGATTATGACCGCAGCTGAGCGGACAAAGCTTGCAGGCATTGCCACCGGTGCGACGGCGAACACAGGCACCGTTACAAGTGTCGGGGTTGCTGTACCAACTGGTTTATCTGCAACTGGCGCCATTACTACGAGCGGCACAATCACCATCTCATACGCCGCTGGCTATCAAGGCTACACCACAGCAGAGGCGAATAAGCTGGCCGATATTCCTGCTGATGCGGACAAGACGCCTACACTTGCAGCGGTGGCCACGACAGGCAGTTACACAGACTTGTCTAATAAGCCGACAATTCCAGCCGCACAGGTTCAAACCAACTGGAATGCTGCAAGCGGGATATCTTCAATTGCCAATAAACCGGCGACTTTCCCACCTTCAGCGCATACTCATACGCCTTCAGAAGTCGGTCTTGGTAATGTCAATAATACCAGTGACGCGAATAAACCTGTTTCGACCGCACAACAGACTGCGCTCAACGGCAAACAGAACAATTTGGGTTATACGCCAGCCAACAAGGCGGGTGATACGTTCACAGGTGACTGTAACTTTCAGTATATTGACATTCGTCGCGGAGCAGCATTCACGCAGCAGGCAATACAGGGAATCGGCTGGTCGTCTGGCTTCGTACCTTGGCGCATTATCTTGAACGGTGACAAAAGTCTTGCTTGGTGGGCTTATAACGAGAACACAGGTGATACTTACGGACAACGCATGCTCCTGACACAATCGGGCAATTTTGCTATCAATGGTAGCCTTTCAAAAGGTTCTGGTACTTTTCTTATCGACCACCCTCTTGATCCTGCCAACAAGAACCTTCGCCATGGCTTTGTTGAAGCACCAGAGTACGTAAATATTTACCGCGGTGTTGTCCGCCTTGTTAACGGCAAGGCAACCGTGAACATTGATGAATATTTCGGCATGATGTTCGGCACCTTCTGGGCGGTGAATACCGATATCATGGTGTCAGCTCTGCAAAATCAGGAAGGCAGCACAGTTGTCTGGCCTGAAGGCAAAATGACCGGTGGCACATTGAACATTACTTGTGCTGATACAGCCTGCAATGATGAAATCGCTTGGATGGTCACAGGTCGACGTAAAGACCCATATGTACTTTATAGCGATCCAAACTGCGAACGCGGCACCGGTCGTTTTATCCCTGAGTTTGATAAAGAGGTCTAACATGAGCACTGTGACAGTTGTTGATCATGAACGTATCGGGAAAAAAGGCTTTCCCATGCACCCAGAAGCGTATCCTGATTATGCGCTCCCCACGAAAGAAGTGCCTGTGGAAGAACATGAAGGCGGGGGTATTCCTGAAACAGAATTAACGCCAGAACAGCGCCGCGCACTAATGCCGCCAATCAGCAAGCGACAGCTCCGCCTGACATTGGTACGCAATGGCATCAGCCTGTCTGACCTTGATGCGGCTATTCTCGCGATGGGTGATGAAGCTGTAATCGAGTGGCAGGACGCTTCTGAGTACCGGCGATTGCACCCGCTGCTCAACCAAGTGGCAGCGCATCTGTCATTAACGCAGGAGCAAGTTGATGTAATGTGGCAGCAGGCGTTAAGCGCTTAAAACGAAAACAGCCCCAGAAATTAATCTGAGGCTGCAATGCAGTTCCGAATACAAAGAATTAGAACTTATAGTTCAAGCCAACGCGCACAGTGTGGAACTGAGATTTAGCTTCGCCGATACGAACATCGCGAACACCATCATAAGCATCGAGTTTCAGCTTACCAAGGTCAGTGTACAGATATTCTGTTTTAAGCGTCACGTTGTTTGTGATTGCATATTCTGCACCAGCACCAACAGTGTAGCCAACTTTGGTGTCAGACTGAGATGAGCCACCCATGTAATCGTTCGCATAGGTTTTAACTTTACCATATGCAACACCACCAGTTGCGTAGACCATGAAGCGGTCAACCGGAGTGTAACCAAGACGGACACGTGTTGTACCGAACCAGCTTACCTTTGTTCCGAGGTTCACCAATGTACCGCCTGGGACACTGACATCAAAATCGGATTTTACGCCGGAGCCTTGAATATCAGTTTCAATACCAACAACTGCCTGGTCAAACTGCCAGTTATAACCGGCCTGAACACCGCCGATAAAACCACTGGCATTACCTTTGAGTGACAGGTCGCCAAGCAATTCGTTGAAATCAGTTTTGAATTTACCGCCTGCATAACCGGCATTCACACCGATATAACCACCTGTCCAAGAGAAGGTGTCAACCACAGCTGGTGCTGGTTCGTTATAAACTACGGCATCGGCGGCCATAGCGGAGCCGGTGAACAAAAGTGCGGCGGATGCTGCAAGGGTAAGGCTTTTAAACATATTGATCTCCCAAAAGATGATTCTTGAGTTATTTTCTACACTGGCAAGTGAAAAATAGCTGTTACATGACAGCAACAGTCATGTGAAAACGCATATTCATTTGTCTGTAGCAGTTAAGCTTTGTAATTATTATTTTCAACAATGAACTGATGCCTCGCTTTTGCGGGGCTTTTTTTATGAAAGGAACGCTATGCGTGAGACCTTAACGACCGCGCTTGACCTGATGTTTGGTCATGAGGGCGGATATGTGAATAATCCGAAAGACCCGGGCGGTGCCACGAAGTACGGCATCACACACAGGACATTGGCCGCTCACCGTGGTGTTGCCAGCGTTACACCTGCACAGGTCAAAGCGCTCACCAAGGAAGAAGCTGCAAAGATTTATCGGCGCTCCTATTGGGTGCAATCCGGCGGCGATCTGCTTCCGGTTGGCATTGACTTCATGGCTTTTGACTATGGTGTGAACAGTGGCCCAGCACAGGCGATTAAATCGCTACAACGGATTGTTGGCGTGACGGCTGATGGTATCGTCGGCGCTCATACCGTTGCGGCTGTGAAGGCATATAAGGGCGATCTGATCGCCGCTTATGCGGCGGAGCGTCTTCGGTTCATGAAGACATTGAAAACTTGGCCGGTGTTTGGTCGGGGTTGGCAACACCGGGTGAGAGGCGTGGAAGCACAAGCGCGGCAGATAACCGAGGGAGGCCATGTTGATTCTGCTGCTCATAATGCTTCAGCTAAAGCCAACCCCAAAGATCAGTCAATCACGGAAACGCTGAAAAAACCAGAGGCATGGGCATCAATCGGTGGCCTTTTGTCAGGTCTTGGCGGTATGGCTTCCGGCACCGGTCCGATGCAGTGGGCGCTTGCAATCATCATGGTCGGAGCATTTGCCACCGGTGTTTATTTCCTCATCAAGCGCATGCAGGATCAGGCGGCATGAAGATCAACTTTCAACACATCACTGGTGCGGTTATCGGAGGGGCAGTTTCAGGCCTCTTTTTTTATGCGCTTGGGCAACATGACGGCAAGCAGGATGCGGCCTTGAAAGCCGCTCAAGCTGTCACACAGGCAATTCAGAACAGGGCAGGGATCAATGAAACAATCGACAATTTGGACAGCGTTGCTTTGTGTGTTGAGCTTGGCGGGGTGCGCGACCAGTGCGAACAATTGCGCGGGCTGGCAGAAGATCAGCGTTAAGCCCGAAACCGCTGTCTATCTGGCAGGTAATGACCAAAGCGCAGGTAAGGGCATTGCTGGTCATAATGCATATGGGAACAAGGCGGGGTGCTGGTGATGTCGCCAACAGAGAATGATTTCGATCTTCGTTCCCGCGTTGTAAATCTTGAGCAGCAGCTAACGGGTATTCTCCCTCGCCTTGTGGTTCTGGAGAAGTTTTAGGTTCAGTCTGAAATAGCAGATGCACGCAAAGACGAACAATGGAAGCATATGGACAACCGGTTTAACGATCTTGAGAAGAAAATATCCGGTGTAAGTGATACTCTGGCTAAGGTCGTTTGGCTTATAATAAGCGCTCTGATCCTTGGGGTTGTCAGCTTCATGATAAAGGGTGGTTTTAATGTGGCTTAATGTTGCTCTTTGGTTTTGATTTCTTTGTTTTTGAAGGCGGTGTGATCGCGGCTTGAGCAAGTCTTTGTGCTTTTAATCGGGCGGTCTTCTCATCACGAAGTTTCACATTTTCTTCGATTTCATCGGAGATACGTGCATGAACACTGCTTTGATGCTGTGTTTTCTCAAAGGCAATTTCTGCATTTTGACGTAATAAGCTATGCATTGATTTCATCTGGTAGCCAATCTTGATGTGAGAAATAAAAAAGGCCAGACAAAAATGCCTGACCTCTCATTATGTGTATTCTCTCCAGTGCCAGTACATCCGTGGTCAAAGGAGTGAGTTACACCAAGTTATGCTGCTTGCAGATTGCAAGCTGACATTTTGCCTGACTTATTATCACGCTCAAGATCGTAACCGAGCTTCTGGCCTTCAACGATTTCACGCATGCCAGCGCGTTCAACGGCTGAAATGTGAACAAATACGTCTGCATTGCCGTTGTCAGGCTGAATGAAGCCGAAGCCTTTTGTGGAATTAAACCATTTAACTGTGCCGGTGGTCATAATGAACCCTTTCATAGCAACATAAGGTGCTCATAACGCAGAATAGCGTTACGAGTATGATAGCGATTTTTGAGATGAAAGGTTCGTTAAGGGCGCAGATGCTGCGCAAAAAGCAAAGCTAAACAAGTAAAATATCGATAACACCAATATGGACTATTAATATTTTTTGTCAATCATTAGTTTTTTAAATTTATTTATATCAATTTTAAGTTGTAGTTGAAATTAAGCAGTACGACCCAATATGAGTTGGTCAATCCCTCATGTTGGAGAATTAAAACAGCAGTCTATAGAGCTTTAGTATATGTAAGTCACTTAACTGTTTTATTGCCGTCCTCTTTGTGTTCAAAGCAGAACCATTCGACGCCATACCGGCCGTTAAATCCCCAGCTACCCCACTTTTTGCAGCCTTCATGCATGCACCAGTGGATATAGAGTGCCTCCTGTTTGGCCGGTTTGTTTTCCCATGGCGGGGTGTCATCGCTCATTGTGCCGAGTCCTCATTCAAAACAATCTCCTCATACCGTCATCTTCCTGGTAAATAAAATACGATCCCTGCAGATCGACCTGACCAGCAAGTATATCCACGCTACTGATGCCGCGATAACCGCAGACATGGCACCTTATTCGACGTGGCATAGTGAGTATTTCGGTCTCTTCTCCGCACATCATGGCCATGAATCGCGACGGTATATCTCTGACCCGTCCACACCCTCCACAAGTCAGGCGCAGCAGGTCAAGATGACTTAAGCTGCGTAAAGTTGGCATCATGCCAGCCCTCCGGTAAAGCCGGACATTTCATCCTGCCGAACCATGGCCATACGCATCTGACCTTTGCAGCCTCGTGCCTTGCATCGGGCGCGTTTCTCTATCTCATCCAGATATAATTGTTCGCGTCCTTTGGCTGTGCAGATTGTGGCCTTGTTAATGTAAACAAGCCTGCTGCATTTTTTACAGATCATTTCCAGCTTTTGAGTGTCGGACAAATCACTGACCCTGTAATTGGTTTTCCAGTTGCCCATTAATAGAAGTCCTCCGCAGAGGGAATGCGCACATAGCTGATTTTGCCGCCGACATGACCACCCGCAGGCGGCTTCCATTCGCCCATGTGAACAATCGTGCTGGAATATTTGGAATTGAGCGCATCCATAGCGCCATTTGCCTTTTCCCATTTCTGCCGGATTGCATCATCATTGTTGAAGATATCCAGCTGACGGGCATTGGCCTCGCTCAAATCCATCAGGGTCACACCAACACGGAATATGGTTGTGCGCCTCGGCAGCTCTCGCCGTGCGCATTCCCATAGGGCTGTATGCGCTGTCATGATGGCTTGCTCATCATTCACGGTTGGCATTTTGATCGTTCGGAACCATGAGCCGCCATCAATTGCCATCCAGAGCCACAAGCCGCTGGCATAGTATTCCTCACGCCGCAGCCGTCTGCCAGCCTTCACCAAGAGCAAACGGGCAATCTCATAGGCTCCGTTGATACTGCGGCTCTCTGGTGGCAATACACGGGCATGTCCATACATGCCCCGCTTCTGTGGCATGGCCTGAATGTCGTAGCCGTGCAGTGCCATCCAAAGCCGCTCTCCGTTCACACTGCGCCAGATTTTGCGCATATGCTTTGGCTGCAGGTTGTAGAGCTGCTCGGTTGTGATCACTTGACTATGAGCCAGTCGCATTTTCATGCTGTGGCCAACCCCCGGAACGTCTTCAAGCTTCACCTGAAACAACGGTTCCGGCATCATGTGCGGGTGCCAGATCGCTAAACCATTGCCATATTGCCCAGCCTTCTTGCTGGCATCTTTGCCAGCCTTACAGGCCATCTTTGCCAGCTGCCGGTTAGCTGCGAAGCCGATAGAGCAGGTGATAAACTCACCTATATTTTTATTAATGGTGCTTTTGATTTCATACGCCAAGCCTTCCGGATCGCGCCGTCCGCGGTCATCCAGAATACAGGTCAGCTCATCAATGCTCTTGGCTGTATCGATAGGAATGACGGTTTCAATTTCACAGAGCAGGGCGTTGTGAGCGCGGCGGTAAAGGTCTGGTTTCTGCCCAATTAAAATGAGGTCAGGGCAAAGTGCTTTCGCATCCTTAATCTTCATGACGTTTTTTACGCCATAGGCTTTCGCTTCTTTTGAGCAGGCGATAACGGCCGTGCGATCTGTGCCTACAAACGGTACAACGCCGACCGGCCGACCACGCAGGCGCTTATCGCATTGCTGTTCAACGCTGGCAAAGAAGCCGTCAAAATCCAAATATAATCGTTCAATCGTTTCTGGCTTACGCATGGCACAACAAATCCGTGGCGCAAACGAGTGCGCAAAAGGTCAGCAAGTTTTAAAAATTCAATTCTGTTCTACAAATGTTCTCTTATGCGAAAAGAGTCAAGAAAGATTCGAGAGTGCTAATTGAGGCTGTGAATCAGTGTTGATGATTTCCGCTTGGGATTTTGATTCTTTAAAGCGCTTGCTGCGATTCCTCGTGCACGGATTTTGCACGGATGCACGTGTTTATTCGCGCTTTGTTCCGTACGTTCATGCAGAAATGAAAAAAGCGCCCGAATAAGGCGCTTTGCATCTATTTGAATTCTTTGGGAAAACTGGTGCTGCGAGAGAGGATTGAACTCTCGACCTCTCCATTACCAATGGAGTGCTCTACCACTGAGCTACCGCAGCATACTGTCCGTTGCGGCGGACTTCTGGCATAAGATTCGTGAAACCGCAAGCCATCAAATGCATTTCTTTTGCTTAAAATACAAAAACCGTACAAACCTGTGCATATGTATGCTTTTCCAAACAGGTTTGCTGGTGTAAAAGAACCGCATAATGACTGATAAGCCTGATACCCCATCCCAAAAAGCAGAAGCAGATCAGCGTG
Organism: Pseudochrobactrum sp. XF203; assembly: GCF_020341615.1. Taxonomy (NCBI): domain Bacteria; kingdom Pseudomonadati; phylum Pseudomonadota; class Alphaproteobacteria; order Hyphomicrobiales; family Brucellaceae; genus Pseudochrobactrum; species Pseudochrobactrum sp. XF203. Next base: position 231,865 of record NZ_CP084393.1, read on the forward strand.
CTAAGCGCCGTTCTGAACAATTGCGTGCGAATCTCATGCGTCGCAAAGCGCAGATTCGTTCAAGACGTTCCGGTGCGGAAGATGAGCGCGGCGAAGGATTGCCTGCTGCCGGTAAGACTGAAACTGACTGAATACCTCGTCCGGATGATATTTCTAAACTTTTTCAATTTAGGATCATGTCCGGAAGACGAAAGCCTGAATGTTTACAGTTCGGGGCTGCATTATGAGCCTCCCGCATAATGCAAAGCTGCCGGACGGATCATGGCTTTAATGAAAAGTGTGATTTTAGAATAAAAGACACATTTCTGATTGAATCAGACTGTTGTGTCAGCACCAAACTGCTTTATGGCAGCATTAATATCAGCGCAGACTTTGCACGGCAAAGATATCTGTAACAGGAAAACCGGAACAGGACAGAAGCAGCATCTGCTGTGACTGTCTGAAAACAGGCTGTCTCGACAAATGCAGGGAATGCGTTTTGTGCAGGAAGACATTGCCGTGAAAGTGAAAAATTATGGATCGTATTAAAATCACCGGCGGCAACAAACTGAACGGCATTATCCCGATTTCCGGCGCGAAAAATGCAGCTCTGCCACTGATGATTGCATCGCTTCTGACCAATGAAACGCTGACGCTTGAAAATATGCCGCATCTGGCCGATGTGGAGCTGCTGACACGCATTCTCGGCAATCACGGTGCGGATTATTCGGTCAACGGCCGTCGCGAACATCAGAACGGCTCCTATGAGCGCACTGTGCATTTCACCACGAAGAATATCGTTGACACCACTGCACCTTATGAACTGGTTGCTAAAATGCGCGCCAGCTTCTGGGTTATCGGACCGCTTCTGGCACGTGCCGGTGAAGCGATTGTGTCGCTGCCGGGTGGCTGTTCGATCGGCACACGTCCGGTTGATCTGATGCTCGACAGCCTGACTGCACTGGGTGCAAAGATCGAGATTGAAAACGGTTATGCCCGTGCAACAACCAGTTCGGGTCTTGTCGGAGCTGAATTCACATTCCCGAAAGTCTCTGTCGGTGCGACCCATGTGGCGCTGATGGCTGCCTGTCTCGCCAAGGGCGATACAATTATTCACAACGCGGCCTGTGAGCCGGAGGTGGTAAACCTCGCAGAATGCCTGAATGCCATGGGTGCGAAAATTGAAGGTGCGGGTACACCGACTATTCACATTCAGGGTGTGACCAGCCTGAATGGCGCGCGTGTTCGCGTGATTCCTGACCGTATTGAAACCGGCACCTATGCCATGGCTGTTGCCATGACCGGCGGTGATGTGGTTCTGCAGAATACCCGATCTGACCTGTTGCAGTCTGCACTGGATGTCGTGCGCCAGACCGGCGCAGAGATCACCGATGTGGAAAACGGCATTCGCGTGGTGCGCAATGGTCACGGCATTGAACCGGTGAATATTACGACCGATCCGTTCCCGGGTTTCCCGACCGATTTGCAGGCGCAGTTTATGGGTCTGATGACCAAAGCCAAAGGCACATCGCATATTACGGAAACGATTTTTGAAAATCGTTTCATGCATGTGCAGGAACTGGCGCGTCTGGGTGCAAAAATCTCCCTGTCCGGCCAAACCGCAACGGTTGAAGGTGTTGAGCGCCTGAAAGGTGCGCCGGTGATGGCGACCGATCTTCGTGCCTCTGCAACACTGGTGATTGCAGGTCTGGCGGCAGAAGGTGAAACCACTGTGAACCGCGTGTATCATCTGGATCGTGGTTTTGAACGTCTGGAAGAGAAGCTGTCCAATTGCGGGGCCGAAGTTTCCCGCATCAGCGGTTAATCTGTTTGCAGGTTTTTCTGAACCAGACCCCGATCTGTTGTCGCAGGTCGGGGTTTGCTATTAATCAGTAGTGCTTTTTACTGTTAAGTGCTTATATCAATGGGATAGACTGTTCTTAGCGAATTGAAATGCTCAAGGAGAATGATTGCGAATGCTCAAGCTTGTGGCAATGGATGAGGAAGACTTACAGATTATTTCTGCACATATGCAGGATGCGGTTCTGAAAGTCGGCGATCTGGATTACCGCCCTGCGGAGCAGCGTTTTATTCTTGCGTGCAACCGTTTTGCCCGCGAACAGCAACCTGTGCGCGCACGCGGCAAAGAGAGCTATGAGCGCCGCCGCAGCGTGTTGCATTTTGACCGTGTAACGCAGGTACGTGTACAGAATATCGACCGCACCGCACCACAGGATGTGTTGTCTTTGCTGGCGATTAATTTTGAACCGGCTGATACGCCTTCCGGTGTGATTGAACTGGTTTTTGCAGCGGATAAGACCATTCGTCTTACTGTTGAAGTGATAGAAATGCGCCTTGCTGATCTGGGGCCTGCCTGGGAAACCGGCAATAAGCCGGATCACATAGCTGCCGATAATATGACGAAATGAGGGGTTAGCGTGGTTCAGACGCTCATACAAAGTGCCGCAGATTTTGAAAACCGTTTTGCGGCGTTTCTAGCAGGCAAACGCGAAGTTTCAGAAGATGTTGACCGTGCCGTGCGTGAGATCGTGCAGCAGGTACGCGAGCGCGGCGATCAGGCGCTGATCGACTATTCCAAACGTTTTGACCGGATTGATCTGGAAAAGACCGGCATTGCTGTGACTGCTGAGGAAGTACAGGAAGCTGTTAAAAATGCCGACCAGTCTGTGATTGATGCGCTGATTGTGGCGCGTGACCGGATTGAATCCTATCACAAGCGCCAATTGCCGAAAGACGATTATTATACCGATGCACTCGGTGTTGAGCTTGGCTCACGCTGGACAGCCGTTGAATCGGTCGGGCTCTATGTGCCGGGTGGTACAGCCAGCTATCCGAGCTCGGTGCTGATGAATGCGGTACCGGCTAAAGTCGCGGGTGTCGAGCGTATCGTTATTGTGGTTCCGTCACCGGATGGCGTGTTGAATCCTCTGGTGCTGGTGGCTGCGCATCTTGCCGGTGTTTCAGAGATTTACCGTGTGGGCGGTGCGCAGGCAGTTGCAGCTCTGGCCTATGGGACTGAAACCATCAAACCGGTTTCTAAAATCGTCGGTCCTGGCAATGCCTATGTTGCTGCTGCAAAACGTCTGGTTTTCGGCACAGTCGGTATTGATATGATTGCAGGCCCGTCAGAAGTGCTGGTTGTGGCTGACAGTGACAATAATCCGGACTGGATTGCCGCGGATTTGCTGGCGCAGGCCGAGCATGATGCTTTTGCCCAGTCAATTCTGCTGACTGACAGTGCGGATTTCGCCAAATCGGTAGAAGATGCGGTTGAACGTCAGTTACAGACTTTGCCGCGCGCGGAAATCGCCCGTGCAAGCTGGCAGGATTTTGGTGCGGTCATTCTGGTGGATGATTTTGACAGCGCTGTGCCGCTGATTAATCGTATTGCTGCCGAGCATCTGGAAATTGCAGTGGCTGATACGGATGGTCTGCTGCCGAAAATCCGCAATGCCGGTGCGATTTTCATCGGAAAATATACGCCGGAAGCGATCGGTGATTACGTCGGCGGGCCGAACCATGTTCTGCCGACAGCCCGATCCGCGCGGTTCTCTTCCGGCCTGTCGGTGATGGATTTTGTAAAACGCACCTCACTTTTAAAACTGGGTGCGGAGCAGTTGCGTCTTCTCGGGCCATCCGCGATTACGCTGGCTGAAACTGAAGGATTGCAGGCACACGGTCTGTCGATTTCACGACGGCTGAATATGTAACGATGAATGAGGGACAGCGGGCAGGTTTTCTGTATACCGCCTGCGTAAAGAGTGATGACCGGAAAAAGTGACAATGCCCGGCTGATCGATGTGGAACTGGACGAGACAATCGGCCAGTCTACGCCGGATATTGAGCATGAACGGGCCGTCGCTATTTTTGATCTGATCGAGGAAAACAGTTTTTCTCCGGTTGGTGACAGTAATGGCGGGCCTTATCGTCTGCGTTTGTCACTGGTTGAAAAACGCCTGATCTTCAATATTACGCGTGAGGCAGGGGAGCTTGTGGCAACGCATATTCTCTCGCTGTCTCCGCTGCGTAAAACGGTCAAAGATTATTTTCTGATCTGCGAAAGCTATTATGCAGCCATCCGCTCGGCAACACCGAGCCGTATTGAGGCGATTGATATGGGGCGGCGCGGCTTGCATAATGAAGGCTCGCAGACTTTGATGAACCGGCTTGAAGGTAAGATCGACCTTGATTTCGATACGGCACGGCGTTTGTTTACGCTTGTCTGTGTGCTGCACTGGCGCGGGTGACGGATGAGCATAATTCCTGATCCGGTACCGGATGCTCTTGCAGATGCTGCCACTGTCAAAAAACCGGCATCCGTTCTGTTTGTCTGCGGAATGAATGCTATACGCTCGCCGATGGCGGAGATTCTCACCCGTTCCATGCTGCAGGGCAAAACCTATGTCGCATCGGCGGGTGTAACACGCGGCGAACGTGATATGTTTGTGGATGCGGTTCTTGAAGAAGAGGGGCTGTCGCTCAATGAAAGACAGCCTGTCGGACTGGAAGAGCTGAATGACGGTTATTTTGACCTGATTATTACGCTGACACCGCAGGCACATCATGTGGTATTGGAGCGGATGCGCAGTTTTGCGGCCAATGTGGAATATTGGCCGATGCCTGATCCGACACTAGTCACCGGCTCACGGGAGCAGCGTTTATCGGCCTACCGAGATGTTCGCGACCGTTTAAAACAGAAAATTACTGAACGTTTTCTGTGATTCAGCAGAGCTTTTAACAGTTCTCCATTTCAGTTGTTCACAAACGGACTCTAATCATATAGGTTCCGCGCAAATTCAGACCTTCTGCATGATGCAGATTTATTAAACTAAAAGACAGGTTACGTATGGCTAAAGAAGAAGTCCTTGAGTTCCCGGGTATTGTAACGGAACTTTTGCCGAATGCTATGTTTCGGGTAAAACTCGAAAACGAACATGAAATCATCGCTCATACGGCTGGCCGTATGCGTAAAAACCGCATTCGCGTTCTGGCCGGCGACAAGGTACTGGTGGAAATGACCCCTTATGACCTTTCCAAAGGTCGTATTACCTACCGCTTTAAATAAAATTTCTGCTGCCGGACTCATATCTGACCATGAAGACAACAATGTCCTATCCTCTGGTACTGGCCTCGGCATCGCCGCGGCGCATTGAGCTTCTGGCGCAAATCGGTATTGAACCTGCATTTCTGCAGCCTGCTGATATTGATGAAACACCACAGCGTTCGGAACATCCCCGTTCGCTGGCAAAACGTTTGTCAAAACAGAAAGCAGAAAGAGCTAAGGACAAGTTGAAGAATGATGCGGATTACAAATCCGCTTTCATTCTCGCAGCCGATACTGTGGTAGGCGTGGGACGGCAGATCCTGCCTAAGGCGGAGAGTGAGGATGTGGCGCTTGATTGTCTGCGCCTGCTTTCCGGCCGTGCCCATAAAGTTTTTACCGGTGTTTGTCTGGTCACGCCGAAAGGCAGCCTGCGTCAGGTACTGGTTGAAAGCCGTGTGCGCTTTGACCGGCTGAGCCGCCGCCAGATGGACGCTTATATCAGTTCCGGTGAATGGCGCGGCAAAGCAGGCGGTTATGCAATTCAAGGGCTGGCAGGCAGTTTTATCGTCAAAATGGTCGGTTCCTACAGTAATATTGTCGGCCTGCCGTTGCATGAAACGCAGGCATTGCTGGAAGGTGAAAATTTTCCGGTTTACGACCAGTGGCATGAAGGCAAAGTGTGATGGCGGATAAAGACAAACCTGCCGCCTCCTATGGAAATGTGACGCCGTTGCGTCCGACACGGCCTTGCCCTGAATGCGGAAAACCCTCAATACGCGACTCTTATCCGTTTTGTTCGCCGCGCTGCCGTAGTGTCGACTTAAACCGCTGGCTGTCAGATGCCTATGTCATTCCCGGCAAGCCGGTTGACGACAGCGATCAGGAAAACAGCTGACAGAAAACAGAAGCGGTCAGGGGAGTAATATGAATTTTCTGATTGTTTTTCTCGGAGCAGGAATCGGCGGGGCAGCCCGTTACGGCACCGGTTTGCTACTGTCACGTTTCTCCGCACTGACAATGTTTCCGCTCAGCACATTTGCGGTTAATATTACCGGCTCCCTGTTGATGGGACTGATTATAGGCTATTTTTCAGCGCGTGGTGGTCTCGCGGAGAGCTGGAAACTGCTTCTTACCACCGGCATTATGGGTGGATTCACGACATTTTCTGCCTTTTCACTGGAAACAGTGCTGCTCATGGAAAGCGGTAATATAGGTACAGCTCTGGTCTATATCCTGTCCTCTGTGATTTTGGGTGCAGCAGCCCTGATGGCAGGGCTGTATCTGATGCGCTTATTGTAATTTTTTAATTGATATATAAAAAATATATCCTGTAATAATTAACATTAGAAAGCAAAGTATTTATCTAATATAGTTTTGGGTGTGTATAAATTATATTTAGGAAATTTAAATATGTATTATCATATTAAAAATTTACGAACAAATCAATATATCGTTTTGGGAAAAATGACGTTGGAGGGAGGCTATTATAATGTTGATTTGAAAAGCTTAATAAATAAGGAAAATGCTTCAACAAAATGGGAAATACATCAAAGCATAGCTTTCCAAGATACAGAAGTACATACAATAAGTGCCGCGGTTAACGGATCTGTTTTGATTGATAATTTTGGGCCAACAAAAAAAGATAATAATCTATCGATTAAAATTGTTAACGCGACTTATCTTTTGTATGAAGAAAAAAATAAGTTAAATTTGTATTTTAGTTCTACGCAGCAGAATAACATATATCGTATGTATTCCGTGGATAAAGCGTTTGCGCTATCTGCTTATAATATTAATGATAGTGATGAACGCCTCTGTATGGTTTCTGGCCTTTCAGAACTTCCTGATGCTTGGTTGTTGGAAGAAGCGGCTTAAGTTTTGAATCCATTTATACCGCTACCACATTTCAATATGGATTTTTGAACCATCGCTGAAGCGGTTGATATGAAACGGTGAAGGGTCAACAACGGGCTTTTCACCGGTCACCATATCGGCGATCAGTTTACCCGCACCTGGGCCGATACCAAAGCCATGGCCGGAAAAGCCGGTGGCGACAATGCAATTCGGCAGATGATCCAGCGGCGAGATAACCGGTACAATATCCGGTGTTGTATCAATCAGACCCGCCCATTGCTGGGCGATTTGTACATTTTTGAAAGCAGGCAAAGCCTGTTGCAGTGCTTTGAAAACGGCCTGATTGCCAGCTTTATGCGGCTCCGGATCAAGAATACGGATTTTCTCGAAGATAGATGTCTGATCTGCGGGGCGTAATTTCCATTCAAAGGCTTCTTCAATAAAGCGTTGTCCGAACCGCAGACGCACGGTTTTCCATTCAGTGCGCAATGCAGGAATGAACTTAGGCAGAAAGCGGAAACTGTCGGGCACGATATCGGCAATACTGCCTGAGAGGCTGGCAACCGTATAGCCGCCATCCATCCGTTTGCGCAGTGCAAAATCGGAGAAAGCAATGGCAGCATCAACACCGGCTTCAACCGGCGTGGTGCGCAATACGGATGAGCGCATTTTCAGTTGCGGCAGGGTAATACCCAGATCAGAACAAATCAGACGGGACCAGCTGCCGCCGGCAATCACTACAGCTTCACACTCAATTGCGCCATGTTCGGTAATCACAGTGCTGACGCGGCTATTGGTGGTTTCAATCCGGCGCACAGCACAATTTTGCATAATGACAGCGCCGAGCTCGCGCGCTTTTTCTGCAATAGCAGGCGCTGCTTTTTGCGGCTCTGCGCGGCCGTCCGCGGCGGTATAGAGCGCACCATAGAGCGACCGCTGCAGGCTGGGTGCCAGCGCTTCGGCCTGTTGTTTGCCTACAACCTGACTGTTAATGCCGTGTTCTTTGGCAATGCTCACCCACTCACGCCATTTTTCCAGATTTTCTTCTTTTTCTGCGGCGAAAGCGATACCGGTGGTGCGGAAGCCGGTTTCCCTGCCGGTCAGCGCATTCATCTGCGCCCATTGTTTCATACTCTCAACAATCAGCGGCATTTCGCGGCTGTCGCGCCCGGTATGACGGCACCAGCCCCAATTGCGGCTGGATTGCTCACCGGCAATCACACCTTTTTCCAGCAGGGTTACAGGAATACCGCGCTGCGCCAGATAAAGTGCTGTGGACACACCGATAATCCCGCCGCCGATAATAGCGATCTGCGTTTTTGCCGGTAAGGACGGAGAGGACTGGACGCTGTCTGTCTGCGGACCCATAAGATATTCCTGTATGCCTGTATTAATTGCACTTTGCAGCTTCGGCTATTCCGGTTGATTCGACAATTGCAGAAACAACGGCGGAACTTGCCGGTTGATGAAAAAAACATGTCATAATCCGCACTCAGTTTTGTCATCAAACCAATTTAATAGATAATTTGCGGGCGAGTTTTTCCACACCTTGTGTAAAAGCCGCCGAAATCGGAAATTTTGTGCCTGAGATCGGGAAATTGCAGACATAAGTTGCAATCAAGCACTTGCTATTATGCAGGCCAAAACCACATAATAACAACCGGATTTAACGAGATAATTTCGTTTCAATTATGTAGTTTTATGAGAGTGAAAACCGCTCTTGAGGAATTTGAGGAGGGCAGGCGCGGATGGTGACGGACGGAAAAGTCCTTTTTTTGCTCATCATACTGCCATTTATTGGCTGCGCTCTTACAGGCCTTCTCAGATCGAATGACCGGCAGGTTGCTGTCTGGTTCGCGGGGCTGACCGCGGTTGCCGCATTGCTGCTGACCATTGCGCTTTATCCTTATGTGACCGGCGGTAAAGTTCTGCACACGCAGATGGCATGGTTGCCTGCTTATGGTCTCAATGTCACTTTGCGGATGGATGGTCTTGCCTGGCTGTTTGCCATGCTGGTCACAGGCATTGGTCTGCTCGTGGTGATCTATGCGCGCTATTATATGTCATCGGAAGATCCGGTGCCGCGCTTTTTCTCGTTCTTCCTTGCCTTTATGGGGGCAATGCTCGGCGTGGTGCTGTCGGGCAATATGATCCTGATGGTGGTGTTCTGGGAACTCACCAGTATTTTCTCCTTCCTGCTGATCGGTTACTGGTATCAGAATGTCAGCGCCCGTGACGGTGCGCGTATGGCACTGACCGTTACCGGTCTTGGCGGTTTTGGCCTGTTGCTCGGTGTGCTGCTGCTTGGTCATATTGTCGGCAGCTATGAGCTGGATGTTATTCTGGCATCGGGCAATCTGATTAAAAACCATCCGCTTTATACGGTGGCTCTGGTGCTGATCCTGCTTGGTACTTTCACCAAGAGCGCACAATTTCCGTTCCATTTCTGGCTGCCGAATGCGATGGCCGCGCCAACGCCGGTTTCAGCCTATCTGCATTCTGCAACGATGGTGAAGCTCGGTGTGTTTCTGATGGTGCGGCTGTGGCCTGCACTGGCGGGCACAGAAGAATGGTTCTGGCTGCTTGGGCTTGCCGGTCTGACGACTTTGCTGCTGGGTGCTTGGTTTGCGCTGTTCCAGCAGGATCTGAAAGGCCTGCTTGCCTATTCGACCATCAGCCATCTGGGACTGATTACGGCTTTGCTCAGCCTTGGCAGTCCTCTTTCAGCTGTTGCCGCGATTTTCCATATGGTCAATCATGCGATCTTCAAAGCTTCGCTGTTTATGGCGGCGGGGATTATCGATCATGAAACCGGCACGCGTGACTTGCGAAAACTAAGCGGTTTGTTCCGCTTCATGCCGATTACGGCAACTTTGGCGATGGTTGCCAGTGCGGCGATGGCCGGTGTGCCACTGCTGAACGGTTTCATTTCCAAAGAGATGTTCTTTGCAGAAACGGTGGAGACACATCTGTCTTCATGGCTCGATACGGTCACACCTTATGTGGCAACGCTGGCGAGCGCTTTCAGTGTCGCTTATTCGATCCGCTTTATCTATTCGACCTTTTTTGGCCCCGCACCGGTTGACCTGCCGCATACACCGAAAGAGCCGCCGCAATGGGTGCGTTTCCCGATTGAGTTGCTGGTGCTGCTCTGCCTGCTGATCGGTATTGTGCCGACATTGATTGTCGGGCCGTTCCTGCACACGGCTGTCATGTCGGTTCTTGGTGGTGCCACACCGGAATACAGCCTTGCAATCTGGCACGGCTTTAATGTGCCGCTGCTGATGAGTGTAATTGCGCTGATCGGCGGAACCGTGATCTTCATGGTGATGAAAAACTATCTGGCAAAATGCGATGAAGGGCCGCCATTGCTGCGCCATCTCAATGGTCAGCGTATTTTTGAGCTGGTGCTGGTAACTGTTTCATGGAAATGGGCGCGTAGTATTGAAAGCCGGTTCGGAACACGTCGCTTGCAACCGCAAATGCGGGTGCTGATGCTGATTGCGATTTTTGCCGGTGCCTGGCCTGTTTATCAGGCGGGACTATTTATGGGGCCATTGGTGCCGCTTCCTGTGGATCCGGTCTTTGCCATTGTCTGGCTGATCGGCGCGCTTTGTGCGGTCGGTGCAGCCTATCAGGCTAAATATCACCGGCTGGCATCGCTGATGCTGCTTGGCGGCGCAGGGCTTGTGACCTGTTTTACATTTGTGTGGCTCTCCGCACCGGATCTCGCGGTTACGCAGTTGCTGGTGGAGATTGTCACCACAGTTCTGTTGCTGCTTGGTTTGCGCTGGCTGCCGAAACGCTGGCAGGAAGATGAAAATGCAAGCATTCCTCTGGTGCCGCGCTTACGCCGTTACCGCGATCTGATTATCGCACTGGCTGGCGGCGGCGGTATGGCGCTTGTGTCCTATGCAATGATGACCCGTTTCAGCCCTGCAACGCTTGCCGATTATTTCCTCGGCAATTCCTATACGGAAGCGGGCGGCAAGAATGTGGTCAATGTGTTGCTGGTGGATTTCCGCGGCTTTGATACGCTGGGAGAAATCACGGTGCTTGGCATTGTCGGTTTGACGGTTTATGCGCTGCTGCGTCGTTTCCGTCCGGCATCGGACACTATGGAATCCCCGCAACAACAGAAAATCCAGAATGCTTTTGATGAGGCTGACCCGGAACGTCATGCCGGTGCAACCCTGTCCGAATATCTCGCTGTGCCTTCTGTGATTATGCAATATTTGTTCGGCGTGATTATCGTTTTCGCCATGCATCTGCTGCTGCGCGGTCATGATCTGCCGGGTGGCGGTTTTGCGGCCGGTATTACGATGGCGATCGGCTTTATTCTGCAATATCTCGCCTTTGGTACCCGCTGGGTGGAAAGCCATTTGCGCATTCTGCCGGTGAAATGGATGGGTTTCGGTTTGCTGACCGCAGCGGCAACCGGTGCGGGTTCGTTCTTTGCCGGTTATCCGTTTCTCACCACCTATTTTGATTATGCGGAAGTACCGCTGATCGGCAAAATGCCGGTGGCATCCGCACTGCTGTTTGACATCGGCGTCTTCACACTTGTGGTCGGTGCCACTGTATTGATGCTGATTGCCTTGGCACATCAGTCGATCCGTCATCGCCGCTCGGAAAAGACACAATCGGAACAGGCTGAACAGGCCGTACTCGTTAAGCAGGGAGAGGGACGCTAATGGAACTTATTCTCGCTCTCGGTATCGGTATTCTGACAGCTTCCGGCCTGTGGCTTTTGCAGCGTCCGCGTACTTTTCAGGTGATTATCGGTCTGTCACTGATTTCCTATGCGGTTAATCTGTTTATTTTCAGTATGGCCAGTCTGCGCACAGATTCCGCGCCTATTCTAGGCGATCAGCCTGATCCCGCTCTTTATACCGATCCATTGCCGCAGGCACTGGTGCTGACAGCAATTGTGATCGGCTTTGCCATGACAGCCCTGTTTCTGGTGGTCATGCTGGCTTCCCGTGGTCTGACCGGTACCGACCATGTTGACGGCAGGGAGAGCCAGTAATGCAGGATTGGCAGGAACATCTGATTATCGCGCCGATTCTGCTGCCGCTCATCACCGCAGCTTTGTTGCTGCTCTATGATGAGCGTCGCCGTGTGCTGAAAGCTGCAATCAGCATTGCAGCGACTTTTGTGTTGTTTGTTGTGGCGATCATGCTGGTCAATATGGCCAATACGCCGGACGACCGCGTGCTTCCTTATCTGCTGGGTAACTGGCCGGCACCCTATGCGATTGTGCTAGTGCTGGATCGTTTCTCGGCAATGATGGTGCTGCTGACCAGCATTCTCGGACTGGCAGCACTGTGTTTTGCGCTGGCACGCTGGCACAAAGCGGGGTCGCATTTCCATACGCTGTTCCAGCTGCTGCTGATGGGGCTGAACGGCGCATTCCTGACCGGCGATCTGTTCAACCTGTTTGTGTTTTTCGAGGTACTGCTGGCAGCATCTTACGGGCTGGTACTGCATGGCTCCGGTGCCACCCGCGTTAAAGCGGGCTTGCATTATATTGCCGTCAATCTCGCGGCCTCATCGCTGTTTCTGATCGGCGTTAGCATGATCTATGGTGTGACCGGCACACTGAATATGGCCGATCTGGCACAACGTATTCCCAATGTACCGGCAGATGATCTGATGTTCCTGCAAGCTGGCGGTGCCATTCTCGGCACGGCATTTCTGGTGAAAGCCGGTGCATGGCCGCTGAATTTCTGGCTGCCGACAACCTATACGGCTGCGGCAGCACCGGTTGCGGCACTGTTCGCGATCATGTCCAAGGTCGGGATTTATGTTTTGCTGCGCCTGTCTTTGTTGTTTTTCGGCGAACTGACACCACGGACAACAGGTTTCGGTGATGCAGGACTGTTTTATATCGGTCTGGCGACCATCACTTTCGGTCTGATCGGGGTGCTGGCATCGCAGGCGCTCGGGCGTATTGCCGGTTATAGCGTGCTGGTTTCTTCCGGTACATTGCTGGCGGCAATCGGTACGGGCAATGTGGCGGTAACCGGCAGCGCTCTGTTCTATATGATCAGCTCAACGCTGACGATTGCGGCTTTCTTTCTGCTGATTGAGCTGGTGGAGCGCGGTCAGGATGCGGCGGCCAACGTGCTGGCGGTGACGATTGAAGCCTATGGTGACGAGGAAGAAGAAGAGGAAGAGGAAGTCGGCACAGTTTTGCCTGCAACGCTTGCTATTCTCGGTGCCTGTTTTGCCGTCAGCGCTATTTTGCTGATTGGTTTGCCGCCATTTTCCGGTTTCGTGGCAAAAATCTCGCTGTTGTCGGCATTGTTCAATCCGGCTGGCATGGGCACTGATGCACCGATTTCCGCAGCAAGCTGGGCCTATGTAACGCTGATTATTCTGTCCGGTGTCTCGGCACTAATTGCGATGTCGCGCTCCGGTATCCGTACTTTCTGGGCATCGATGGAAGGCAATGTACCGCGCGTGCTGATTATTGAGCTGGTGCCGGTGGCGGGGCTGTTGTTTCTGTGTCTCGCTCTGACCATTCAGGCGGCACCGGTGATGCGCTATCTCGATGCGACCGCGCAGGCACTGCATCGTCCGCATAATTATATCGACCATGTTCTGTACGCAAAACGCTCGGCGGGATTTGAACCGGCCGCTGCCAGTACACCGGCTGCGAAGGGAGACGCACAATGAGAGCATTGTTTCCGCATCCCGTTTTGTCGCTGAGCTTCTGGATCATGTGGCTGCTGCTCAATGGTTTCACACCCGGCCATACGATTTTGGGTTTTTTCATTGCATTGGGCGCAGGTCTGGCTTTCACCTCGCTGGATCCGGAACCGGTGCGGGTTCGCTCTGTAAGGGCAATTATCGAACTGTTTTTCCGCGTTGTTGCCGATATTTTCTGGTCAAATATTGCGGTCATCAAAATCATTCTTTTTGACCGGCCAGAGCGTCAGGCAGGATTTGTGACCATCAGCCTGCAATTGCGCGGACGTTTGCCGCTCGGTATTCTGGCCTGTATCGTGACCTCAACGCCCGGTACGGCATGGGCAAATTTTAATCCCGTAACGGGTGTTTTGCTGATTCATATTCTCGATAAAGACGGAGAAGATGAGTTCCGCACCGTGATAAAACAGCATTATGAACGCCTGCTGATGGAGATTTTCACATGAGTACAGTGATTTTATCCTGGGCGCTGCTTTTGTCCCAGCTTTGTCTGGGGGCAGCTCTGCTTTGTGCAACATGGCGTCTGATTGCAGGGCCGCGTGCGCAGGACCGTATACTGGGTCTGGATACGCTTTATGCCACGATGATGATGTTGTTTATCACCTTCGGTATCCGTACCGGCACATCGATTTATTTTGAAGCTGCCTTGGTGATTGCGCTGCTGGGCTTTGTGTCCAGCGTGGCACTGGCAAAATTCCTGATGCGCGGCGAGGTGATCGAATGAACCATGCAACGCAACTGCCGCTCTGGGCAGCCATTCTGGTTTCGGTCTTTTTGCTGGGCGGATCAGTGATTACGCTGATCGGCGCGATCGGTCTTTTGCGCTTTAAAAAGTTCTATGAACGGATTCATGCCCCGACACTCGGCACGACTTTTGGTGTCGGCGGCATTCTCATTGCATCAATTATTTTCTTTACAGTCTTGCAATCGCGACCGGTTTTGCATGAACTGTTAATTACCGCTTTTGTGTTTGTGACAACGCCGGTAACACTGATGCTATTGACGCGGGCAACCATGCATCGCGATAAAACGGATGACAGCCGGCAATTGCCGACCTCAAACGACCTTTATTAGCGATTTCTGGACGTGCCTCTTCTCTGATTTGTGTTGCGACTTATTGTCCAGACCTGCTTTGCGGGTTGCGGAGGAGCAACAATAATAATATCTGAAATTTCAGTAATTTCTGAAAGTTCAGAAAATACGGGAGCAACTGATTTGGAATTGTCGCCAATCGTACAATCATTTGTACTGCACTTCGGTGAAATGGGCAGCCGCTGGGGTATCAACCGCACGGTCGGGCAGATCTATGCCTTGCTCTATCTTTCTAAAGACCCGCTCTGTGCCGATCAGATCGTGGATGCCCTTGGCGTCTCACGGTCGAATGTTTCTATGGGTATCAGAGAGCTGCAAGGCTGGAACCTTGTTTTGCTGAAGCACATTCCGGGTGACCGTCGCGATTTTTATTCCACACCGGGCGATGTCTGGCAGATTCTGCGCACATTGGCGGAAGAACGCAAAAAACGCGAAGTCGATCCGACTTTGAGTGTGTTGCGTGAAATTCTCATGGAAAAGCCGACAACAGAGAGCGATGCATTTGCGCAAGCGCGTATGGGCGATATGCATGGTCTGATTGAACGCCTGACCAACTGGTATGATGATGTGAAATCGCTCGAAACCGAAAGATTGACCATGCTTTTGAGCATGGGGTCAAAGGTCACGCGTTTCCTTGAAGCCAAGGACAAAATCGTCTCGCTCGGCCGCAGCCGTGCGCAGAAAAAAGAAGGACAATCCGAGTGAAAGGAGGGACGGAGTGAGTGAAGCTTTATCCGGTTCGTCTGCCCCTTCGGAAATTCCGGCGGCAACGCCGGAACGATCCATGTCTGATGCAGTAACAGTTACCGGCAGCGACAAGGCTGCCGGAACTGTAAAGGCGTCTGCACGGCGCCGTAAAAAACGTGCACAACCGGCCAATTTGCGCAAAGGCGGCTGGTTACAGGTTCTGGCGGCGCTGATCTGGCTGCCGCAGGCAGGCCTGATGGCCTATGCGATTAATGAGCTGACCGTCAGTGGGACAGTCAGCAATCTTCTGATGATCGTTGCCGGTATTTTTCTGTTTGGCCTGCTGCGTACCATTTTGCAGGGCACGGGCGAGCGGATTGCCTTTAAAACATCGCGTGCGGCACTGTCTGATCTGCGTGCAAAATCGGTGCAGGCGCTGGCTGACCGCTCCCCGCTGGATCGCAACCGTGCGGCATCGGGTGAGGCGGCAAGCATTCTCGCCGAACAGGCCGAAATGGTAGTGACTTATTGGTCGCGTTACCAGCCGGTGCAGATGAAAGTCATGATTGTTCCGATTGTCTTTCTCATTGCTGTGCTGTGGTATTCATGGGCTGCGGCACTGGTCTTGCTGGTTGCGGCGCCTCTTATTCCGGTTTTCATGGCGCTGATCGGTTATCGCGCCAAAGCCGCCAGTGAAGAACAGCTGGTGGAAATGGGGCAGATGAATGGTTTCCTGCTCGACCGTTTGCGCGGACTGGCAACAATCCGTACATTCCACGCTGTTGATCTGACCGCACAGCGCTTGCGCCATAATGCGGAAACGCTGCGCCACAAAACCATGATCGTGTTGCGCATTGCTTTCCTGTCTTCTGCGGTACTGGAGCTGTTTTCTGCGCTCGGCGTGGCGATGGTTGCGGTTTATATAGGCTTCCACCTCTTGGGCGAGCTGAATTTCGGCGCGTGGGGCGCAACGCTGACATTGGGGCAGGGGCTGTTTATCCTGCTGCTGGCGCCGACATTTTTTGAACCGCTGCGCGAACTCTCCGCTGTCTGGCATGACCGCGCTGCCGGTGAAGCCGCGATTGACGCGCTGGAAAATATCAGTGCAGGCGGTATGAAACTCACTGCGGTTGCTGCGACTGCGATACCCGCTGAGACAGAGAAAAATCATGCTGTCACTCTGCGCGATGTGGATTTCAGCTATGATGCAGATGATGAAACTGATCTGCTCTCCGGCTTTAGCTTACAGATTGCGCAAGGCGAGCATGTTGCGCTCTTAGGACCAAGCGGCAGCGGTAAATCAACGCTGCTGGCGATGATGGCCGGTCTGATCGCACCACGCAGTGGTGATGTTCTGATACATGATACCGTGCTCGATCAGAGCAGTGCTGACACACTGCGTCAGCAATTCTCATGGATTGGCCAGAAGCCGCATATTTTCTCCGGTTCTGTGCGTTCAAATATTACACTCGGCCGTGAAGGTTTTGCCCTGAGCGATGTGCAGACTGCACTGAAGACAGCAGCGCTGGATAATGTGGCTTCTGCCGCTGCAGCCAGTGATCTTGGTGAAAACGGCACCGGTCTTTCCGGTGGTGAAGGCCTGCGTCTGGCATTGGCAAGGGCAGCTCTGAAATCCGGTGCGGATATTATCTTTGCCGACGAGCCGACTGCCCATCTCGACAGTGAAACCGCGCTCAAGGCAACAGAAGGTCTTCTGGCTATGGCGCAAGGCAAGACATTGATTATTGCCACCCATGATGAAGAACTGGCGCGCAAAATGGGACGCATCATTCGCGTTGACAGGCTGAGCGGTGCGGAAAATCTGCATGTGCAGGAAGACAGCGGCAATGCTGCTGCACCTGTATGTTCTGCACGGAGGGCGGCGGAATGAAGAAACTTGCGGTTCTGAAACCTGTTCTCAAACTGTTTTTCTCGGAAAAGCGCGGCAAATTATGGGCCGGTATGTTGCTCGCCGCTGTGACAGTTCTGTGCGGTATTCTGCTGCTTGGTCTGTCCGGCTGGTTTATCACCGCAACGGCAATTGCCGGTCTGGCAACGGCCACTGCTTTGGCTTTCGATGTGTTTGCTCCGGCTGCGGGTATTCGTTTGCTGGCTATTCTGCGCACTGCGTCGCGCTATGCGGAGCGTCTGGTCACTCATGATGCAACGCTGGCTGTGCTGGCGGCATTGCGTGAGAAATTGTTCCGCAGCTGGGCTGCACCGCAGGCAGCAAAAGAACTTTTGCGCCGTCCGAGCCGTCTGCTGTTCCGCCTGACGGCGGATATTGATGCGCTGGATGCGCTTTATCTGCGCGTGCTGGTGCCTGCCGGTGCGGCTTTTGTCACCATGCTGGTGGTTGGTTTTGCTTTCTGGCTGATGGATAGCACTTTCTCGCTGGCAATGGTGGCGGTTTTGGTACTTGCCGGTTTTGGCCTGCCGCTGATTGCAGCACTCTGGGCGATGAAACCAATGCGCCGCCGTGCCAAAGCTGTTGAAGCCGTACGCGCGCGCAGTATTGATCTGGTCTCCGGCCAGACCGATCTGCTGATGGCGGGACGATTGCAGGCGCAAAGCGCAAGCATATGTGCGGCTGACAAAAGATTGTCCGATGCTGATGATCAGCTCAACCGGATTGAAATTTCGGTCGGTGCCGGTTTTGGTATCGCTACGGCTTTGCTGCTCTGTGTTGCTTTGCTTGGCGGTGTCTGGCTTGCAGAGGCTGGCACAATTTCACCTGCTGTTGCTGCCTTTGCGCTGCTGATGGCACTGGGTGCGATGGAACCATTTGCAGCATTGCGCCGCGGTGCCATGGAACTTGGTCGCACGCTGATGGCTGCGCACCGCGTTGGCGACCGCTATGAAACACAGCCGCATTTCTATGTGCCGGTACAACCGGCCGATCCTCATGAGGCTGTTTATCTGGAACAGATCAATATGCGCTATGAGGACAAGATGCCTCTAGTGCTGCAAGATATCAGCCTGAGCGTGCGCAAGGGTGAAAAACTGGCGATTGTCGGCACAAGCGGCACAGGTAAATCGACACTCATGGCTTTGCTGGCCGGTGAGGTGACCGCGGATTCCGGTATTATCCGTCATGAGGCAGCAACGTTGCTGACGCAGAAAACCCAGCTGTTTCAGGATAGTCTGGCGGAAAATCTGCGTCTTGCTCAGCCAAAGGCAACGGACGATGATCTGATGCAGGCACTGGAAATGGCCGGCCTGTCAGAAACGGTAGGTGACATGCCGCAGCAGTTGGAAACAATGCTCGGCGAGGGCGGCCTTGGCCTGTCCGGCGGTCAGGCACGCCGTCTCGCACTGGCGCGTCTGTTTCTGCACAATACCCCGCTCTGGCTGCTGGATGAACCGACGGAAGGGCTGGATAAAGCCACTGCGCAGGACATTCTGCAGCGATTGGCACAGGCCACAAGTCAGAATAGCGGCCACGGCAGAACCATGATTATTGCGACGCATCTGCGCCGTGAAGCTGAGATTGCCGACCGTATTGTCGTGATGAGCAATGGTCGCATGACGGCAGAAGCACTGAAAGGAACGCAGGCATTTTCAGATATTCTGAAGACACTGCGTCAGGTTTAACAAGCATACCTGTCCGGAACCGGACGCGTTGACAGCCATGTCTTTGAAAAGGAAGCCCCGCTTTATGAAGCATGATTTTATACACTTAATCAGAGGGATGATCTGACAAAAACGGATCACATTATCTGATTTTGAAAGCGGTTTTCTCCCAAGCGCCGCTTTCATTCCCACACTGTGAGAACCCTGTAACCGGCCGGTATTACCAGCCGGAACGGATATGCATTTCCTGATGCTATAAATTAGTATAATCTAGAATTGGTCTATTTTAAGCGTGTCCCGAAAAGTGCGAAGCGGTTTTCGGACAAGATACGAATAAAAGCAAATAGATAGAGCATATCCGCCCTGCAGGTTTCTCACAGACATTTCCGGCAACAATGCCGGTCATACGGACTGTTTGATATACGCGCATTTTGACCGGAATGCCCCCTATTTTCCGGAGAGACGCGTAAAAGCTTTGTTTTCAAGCATAGTTTGCCGGATACCGAATAGTTTCCGGCGCTAAGCTACAACAGGAGCGCCGCGCCCCCGCGGCGGATGATGATGGAACTGGATATTGTTTCACTATCCCGTCTGCAATTTGCAGTCACCGCCATGTACCACTTTTTGTTTGTTCCTTTGACGCTCGGCCTGTCTATTCTGCTGGCGATCATGGAAACGGTCTATGTAATGACCGGCCGCCTGATCTGGCGGCAAATGACAAAATTCTGGGGTACATTGTTTGGTATTAACTTTGTAACCGGTGTCGCCACCGGCGTTGTGATGGAATTCCAGTTCGGTATGAACTGGAGCTATTACAGTCACTATGTCGGGGATATTTTCGGTGCGCCGCTGGCGCTCGAAGGGCTGATGGCTTTCTTTCTGGAAGCAACCTTTATCGGCCTGTTTTTCTTCGGCTGGGATCGCCTGTCCAAAATCGGGCATTTGACCGTGACCTATCTGATGGCGATCGGCTCCAATATTTCCGCATTGTGGATTCTGGTGGCCAATGGCTGGATGCAAAATCCGGTCGGATCGCGCTTTAACCCTGAAACCATGCGTATGGAAATCACGGACTTCTTTGCCGTTGTTTTCAACCCTGTTGCGCAGGCCAAGGTCGTGCACACGGTCTCGGCCGGTTATGTCACAGCTTCCATTTTCATTCTCGGTGTTTCGGCATGGTATATGATCAAAGGCCGTCATCTGGAACTGGCCAAACGCTCGATGACTGTGGCGGCTTCTTTCGGTCTGGCCGGTGCTTTGTCGGTTGTGGTGCTGGGGGATGAAAGCGGTTATCTGACATCCGATCATCAGAGCATGAAAATGGCTGCGATTGAGGCCATGTGGGATACAGAACCGGCTCCGGCATCCTTCACGCTGATTGGTGTGCCGGATCAGGAAAACCGCGTGACCCATTATGCCATTCACATTCCCTATGTGATGGGGCTGATCGGTACGCGCTCTCTGACCATTGAAATTCCGGGTATTAACCAGCTGGTTTTGCAGGCTCAGGATCGCATCCGTGACGGCATCAAGGCCTATGATGCCTTGCAGACAATCAAAGCGACGCCACGGGGCGAGCAGGCACCGGCAGAAGCCAAACAGGCTTTTGAACAATATGGTGAGCGTCTGGGTTATGGTCTGCTGCTGAAGAAATATGTTGATGATCCGCGCACTGCTACGGATGAGCAGATCGTGGCTGCCGCCAATGATACTGTTCCGGGTGTGCTGCCGCTGTTTATTGCCTTCCGTGTGATGGTGGGCCTGAGCTTCTATTTCCTGTTGCTGACCGGTACCTTCTTTTTCCTGTCTGCACGCAGAAAACTGGACAAACACCGCTGGCTGCTCTGGGTTGCGGTCTTCTCTATTCCTCTGCCTTGGCTGGCTGCAGAAATGGGCTGGCTGGTTGCGGAATTCGGCCGTCAGCCATGGAGTATTGAAGGAGTTCTGCCGACAGCCGTGGCGGTCTCCAATCTCAGCCCCGTAACCGTGCTGATCTCGCTGAGCGGATTTATCCTGATCTATACAGTTCTGTTCATTATTGAGATGGGCGTGATGATCCGTGCGATCCGCAACGGGCCGCAGCCGGATCATGCTCCGGTTTCCGCACCCTTTGAGAAACCTGTTCCCAGTAAACCGGTACAAATCGGGGAGGCAAAATAATGGTTTTGTCCGAACTTCTTGATTATTCAACCTTACGCCTGATCTGGTGGGTATTGCTGGGTGTGCTGCTCATCGGCTTTGCGGCGATGGATGGTTTTGACCTTGGTATTGAAACCATGCTGCCATTTGTTGCCCGCACCGATCTGGAACGCAGACTAGTGCTGGAAACCATTGAACCGGTCTGGGAAGGCAATCAGGTCTGGCTCATTCTGGCCGGCGGTGCGATTTTTGCCGCATGGCCGCAGCTTTATGCGGTGTCTTTCTCCGGCTTCTATCTGGCGATGTTCATCATTTTGTTCGCACTGATCCTGCGGCCGGTCGGCTTTAAATACCGCAACAAGCGTGAAAGCTCGCTGTGGCGCAACAATTGGGACCGGGCATTGTTCATCGGTGGTTTTGTGCCGTCGCTGATTTTTGGTGTGGCTGTCGGCAATGTGCTGCTCGGCGTGCCGTTCCGTATCAATGACGATATGATGATCTTCTATGAAGGTTCATTCTTTGCCTTGCTTAACCCGTTTGCGCTGCTGGCAGGTCTGATGTCAGTCATCATGCTGGCCATGCATGGTTGTGTGTGGCTCTGTGTCAAAACCACAGGCATTGTGGCTGAGCGTGCTAAAAAATACGGTACGCTTCTCGCATTGCTGACAGTGGTCTTTTATGTCGCCGCAGGGCTGTATCTCTGGAAATCCGGTCTGGGTTACCGCATTACCAGTGAGATTGATCCGAACGGCCCGTCGAACCCGCTGTTTAAAACCGCAGTGGTTGAGCAAGGCGCATGGCTTGCCAATTATCTGCGCTATCCGGCTCTGTGGGCTGTGCCTGCCCTCGGCCTGCTGTCGCCTTTCGCGGTGATCCTCTTTTTGTGGGCACGGCGTCCGCTCGTGGCATTGCTGTTCGGTAAATTGTCGATCTTCGGTGTGATTACATCGGTGGGTGTGGCAATGTTCCCGTTCATCCTGCCATCCTCGCTGAATCCGAGTGCCAGCCTGACGGTCTGGGACAGCTCATCCAGCCATCTGACCCTGTTCATCATGCTGATCAGCACCGGCATTATGCTGCCGATCATCATGCTCTATACGAGCTGGGTCTATTATGTGCTGCGCGGAAAAGTGACGGAAAGCGATCTGGAAGAGGGGCATTACTGATGCCCGTTTTCGTCATCATTTCTGTCTCTTATATAATATGAGGTTTTAAATGTGGTATTTCGCCTGGGTTTTAGGACTACCTCTCGCAGCGGCTTTCGCGGTGCTCAACGCCATGTGGTATGAGCTGGTGGATGATGCTGCCAAGCGCAAAGAACATAGCCATACAGGCTCTGAGCATTAAATAAAAAAGCCGGTCTGAGTTTTCTCAGACCGGCTTTTGAGACCTGTCAGAACCGGTAATTCACACCGATTTTGAATGTATGAAAATCAAGCGAATTGGATGCTTTGCGTCCGTTTTTAACACTCGACGATCCTTCATGCTTGACGGTCTCATAGATCGCTTTTTCATAAGGCTCACAATATTGCGGGAACTGAGTGCAGAAGTCACCCATGCCCGGCTGTTTTGACGGGTCAACAATCTCAACACCAATCTTTTCCTGTGTTTCCCAGTCACGCATGATACCGGCACGGGCATTGTTAAAGTTGAAATTGGTTTTGCCGAAACGTGTGTAGGAATAATCCGCCATCACCGACCACCGGTCATTAATGGCATATTCAATCCCGCCGCCGGCTGTCCAGCCGAAGCGTGTTGCTTTCTCCTTTTCAGTCAGCGCAATTTCTGTGACCTTGTCAGAACTGTCTGCACTGACACGATATTGCTCGCGCGACTGGCTCTCGCGGGCAAAGGCCACACCGCCGGTGCCGTAAAGCATCCATTGGTTATCCAGCGCGTAACCAAGCTTACCGCGCACAGCGGCGGCCCAGTCAATGTCATAGAGGGTCTGCGCCTGCACATTGCCGGTACCGGCAAAATCGCCTTCTGTTGTGCGGGCTTTATGTGCAGCATTCAGATAGGTTTTGCTCCAGTCTGCACCGATGCCCAGTACCACACGATTTGGTAATTGCCAGTTATAACCGGCCTGCACACCAAACAACCCGCTATCCATGCCGAAATCAGCGGATTCCGTTGCCGAAACAGCATTGGAGGTGCCGTCGAGAGCGGTTGTGTTGCCCCATATACGGCCAAGAACACCACCGGCATGGGCACCGGCATAAAGGCCTGTCCAGTCAATCGGAGCGCCTTCAGCCGTTGGACGCCGTGTCAGGAAGGATGGTAGAGATGGCAATTGTTGTTCACCACCGATCTCGGCTGTGAGGCTGGCATAGAAAGTACGGCCCGGTCCCGGCTGCGTCACAAGCCCCAGAGGATCAATGTAGAATTTATCAAACACATTCTCGACGCGGAATGCCGCTGTCAGATTGTCGGTGATTTTATATTCTGCAAACAGGTCAACAAGCGCATAGGGCTTCCAGAGCACCGGTGTGATGAATTCAGATGCGCCCTGTGCAGTCACATCGCCATGACCGATAGCGCGCGGCCCCGTATAGGAGACACGACCGCCGAGCATCAGCCGTTCTTCCAGCAGTTTCTGCGACAGGGTCAGATCAACGGAATATTTCGGTTGCACATGGTTGGTGGCATAGTCACCATAAAGGCTCTTACTGTCGCAGCTGTCGGGTGTCCGGCAATATTCAACATTCAGATAATAATTGGCTGCAAGGTCGGCCGTGAAGCCGTCCAGCTCATAGCGGCCGGAAAATTCCAGACCGGAAAACTTCGCGCGGTGGATATTGCCGATATTCAGGGCAAAATTGCTCGGATTTTTAGTGTCATAAACAATATTGCGTGAAATGTAGTTTTTAACATCCCAGTTGAAGTAACCGAGTTTCAGCATCCCCGTATCTTCATCGGTAAGCAGGCTGTTACGAACGACATTGGTGCCGATTTCCCAGTTACTGGAACGCTCAGGCTTTACATCCGTATTTGCAGTAACGCTGTTGAATGCGGAAACGGATTCAATAATGCTCGGCGCACGCAGTGTATTGGAATAATTGACATAGAACTGGGTCTGTTCCCACGGTTCAAAAGTCAGACCGACAGACGGGCTGAAACCGCCATCATTGGTTCTGGAACCCTGTCCCTTTGCATTCTTGATCTGATTGCGCTCATAGGGATCAAAGCGGTCTTTCGACCAGAAATGCGAATAGCGCAAACCGCCATTCACAGTGAGCCAGTCAACAGGCTTATATGCAGCCTTCGAATAAGTCGCGATTTCATGGCGGATCGCATCACGCGGTGTCATCCAGCCTTCCAGAGCTGCGGAATGTTCACTGCCGCGCGTATCTTCCACACGGAAAGACGTGCCGTAAGTCAAATCCAGATCGCCTGCATCAAAAGTGAAAGAGGATTTGTTCTGGACATCCCCGCCCCACATATCACTGTCAGATCCGACACGGAAATCGGCAGGCAGGCCGATCCCTCCCGGTGTAACACCACGACCGCCACGTACCGGATTACGCAATTGCAGATGCGTCCAGTAGAGATTGGCGCGCAGATCAATCAACTCGTTGTCTTCCGGTTTCCAGTTATAACGCGCAGTCACCGTGTCGAGGCTGGTTCCCGCGGTTTGCTTTTGCTGTATGGACTGGTCTTTAATGCCGCTCAAGCGTGAGGCCAGCCTGTCACCGGCCTCGCTGCGATAACCCATATAGCCGAGCTGCACTTCATGATCATCCGCAAAACGGGCATTGAGTTTTGCCAGCCATGACTCGGTTTCCAGCTGGGTGTTGAGGACTTCCTCACCCGGACGGTAATTGGTCAGCCCCTGATTGGCATAATATTCGTTCCAGTAATTACTCGGGCTTCTGGGTGTGCAATGAATGGCAACCATTGAATTACAATAAGGCTGTCTGCCCAGATTGACCGGATCGGCCGCTGCAGAACCACGCGTTCCTGCATGATAATTGCCCTGTTTGCGCCGCGCATAACCGGCCAGAACATCGATTGAATCGCCTTTATAGGCGCCGACAATACTGCCGGAAGCGGATGTCGGAGACAGGAATGACGGCCTGTCCAAACCGTCTTTTGAACCGACAGGGGCTTTCATTGCATCCCATGGCGCAAAGGGCCACTGATAACCGCTCAGAGCGCCGGCCAGCGGTTTGGACGTGTTGCCGCCAATGCCGCCTTTAACGCGGATACCCCAGTGATTACCGTCTTTAACAATATCATCCACGCCGACGGTGCGCATACTGACCGAACCGGCATTGCCCCATGAAGCGGTGTCTGCGCCCTTGTTGATTTCCACGCCAGCAATAAAATCAGGATCAACAAAGGTACGGTTGGAAACACCCTGATAGCCCTGATAGACGGTGACGGAGTTTTCCGCGCCGTCAATGGTTGTGGATACGCGCCCCATGCCTTGCATACCGCGAATATTGACATCAATTGATCCTGCACCATTGCGGGCTTCACCGGATTTGACACCGGGTGTACCGCGGAACATATCCGCAGGGCTGGAACCGCGATAACGCTCAATTGTTTCGCCGGAAATATAGGTGGTTGGTGCTGCCGTTTCATAAGGCGCTGTTGCGGCGGCGATTGCTCCGCCGCTGGAAACAGTTATCTGGTTCAGAATGAGTGAGCCGTCCGGCGCAGCGCCGCCGGTATTGGCGGCAAGACGCTCGGTAATCAGCACGGATTTTGTACCGGTGAAATTATAGGTCAGGCCGGAGCCTTGCAAAATCCGCGCCAGTGCCTGCTCTTTGGTGGCTGCACCTGAAATCCCCGGAGAAGATTTCCCGCGCACGACGGCAGGTTCATAGGATAGCTGGGTGCCGGATTGGCTGCCAAAGGCTGCGAGTGCACGGTTGAGCGGACCGGAAGGAATATTGAAGCCTGTCTGTTGCTGTGCCTGTGCATTGAAGCTGGTTGCTGTCAGAACCACGCCGGTTATCATTGCGGTGGTTGCCAGCAAAGCGGCTATCATGGCTTTGCTGCATTTGGTGTGTCGTGCCGCTTGTTTGGTGGCGCCTGTCATGCCTGCTCACTCCGTCGGTCAATCATTACAGGCGTTTTTTCTGCATGAGAAAACGCCCTCATATTCTTCTTTACGAGTGGCGGATAAAAATATTCAGTTTTTACTCATATTTTATACGGAAGAGACAATTGTCAGCAAAGACGCAATTTTTCGTGTTTTAGCGCCAAAAGGCCGGACAACTGCTGCAATGGCTGCATCAGGGTCGTTAAGATCAAACACACCGCTGACCGTGCGTGATCCGAGTGAAGGATCAGCGATCAATACGCGCCCGTTTTGCCAACGGGAAATTTTTGCACAAAGGGCGGCAACGGTTTCATTTTCCGCAAACAGCATATTGGAGCGCCATGCTGCAATTTGTGATGGCTCCTGATCGCCGCGGGTAATCCGGCTGGTTGTACTGTCAAAACTAAGCCACGTACCGGCCTCCAGCTTTTCTCCTGCCGGTGTGCCGGTTCTGGCTTCAACACTGCCATGCGCTACGGCCACAGAGAGAAAGCCTTTTTCTGCAGAAACATCAAAAGCCGTGCCCAGCGCAGTGACCAGCATAGGGCCGGTTGAGACGGTAAAAGGCCTTGCGCTGTCCGGCTGAACCTGAAAATACGCCATGCCGGACAG
This sequence comes from Pseudochrobactrum sp. XF203, assembly GCF_020341615.1. NCBI lineage: Bacteria > Pseudomonadati > Pseudomonadota > Alphaproteobacteria > Hyphomicrobiales > Brucellaceae > Pseudochrobactrum > Pseudochrobactrum sp. XF203. The sequence continues at coordinate 258,630 of NZ_CP084393.1, forward strand.
CAGCCCGATACGGCGGTCTTGCTCGGAAAAATCAACGGCAATTGCACTGTCAGGCCCCAGCGTTGCGAGGCTGCCGTCAGGCAGGGGAATGTCCCGGATCTCTGCCGTGGAGGTGATGTGATCGGCCTGCGACAGCAGCCACAGCTGCGGTACTGTCAGTGCGCCGGTGGTCAGGGCTCCAAGGCCGAGTGTGGTTCCGGCGATAAAATTGCGGCGGGATAATTTGCTTTTCTCCGGTATTTTCCGGTTTTCTGAGAACAAAGTGCCGGTCATGCCATGAATGGCAGCCACACGCGCCCAGGCTGCGGCATGGGCAGGGCTGCGGGTGACCCATGTTTTAATCATGTCGGCAGAAACGGGATTAACGGGGTCATTTTGCAGACGGATAGCCAGATCGGCTGCTTCACGAAACAGCCGCTGTGCTTCCTCTGTCTCATCAGCGGAATTGGTCATATGTTTCAAGCCTGTCCGGATAGATTACTGTCTCACTTCTGTTTACGAATGAGCGTGGCTAATTTTCAGTATATGGGGAAATTTGTCACAGTCCGGTAAGGCGCCTGTCAATAAATTCATAGGCATCTCTGATGAGGGTCCATGTTCTGCCCACGGAGAGATTAAGTTCCGCTGCAATCGCCGCAATGGTCATCTCATCCATACGATGCATCTCGAATGCTTTGCGTGTTCGGGCGGGCAGTTCCTGCAAAGCCTGTTGTGCCAGCATCAGTTTTTGCCGGTCATAGACCTGTTTTTCCGGTGAGGGAGAGGGGTCAGCAATGGCAGAAAAATCTTCGGGTGTGAGATCGGCTCTGCGCAGCAAACCTTCACGCCGCTGATGATCTGTACCGAGGTTGCGCGCAATTCTGAACAAATAGGCTGCTGGATTATAAGTGGTTTTGCTTTCCGCAGGGGGAGAAACCAAAACGCGTAAAAACGTGTCCTGCGTCAGATCGGCAGCCGTTTCTTCAGGAAGCCCTCTGCGGCGTAATGATTGTATAATATCACGCGCATGTTTTTTAAAAAGATGATGGAGATCCCACATCTGTGTAACCGTTTTCTGAAAGCATATGCGTCCGGCTCGTCAGGCAATGATGATAGAATAAATCTTGACTATAATAATCAAGTTTATTTTGCAAGGCATAAATCTCGCTTCAGATACGGGCAGGGGCTATGCCGGTGAGTGTAACCCAACGGCATAGCGGTCTGGTTGTCCCTGCGAACCTTAAAAATTGGCCGTCAGAGATGCATAGAATGTCCGGCCTGGTCCCGGCTGCTGTGCAAGGCTGAGCGGATCGACATAGAACCGGTCTGTCAGATTTTCCACGCGCACGCTGGCGGTATAAGTGTCGTTGATTTTATATTCTGCAAACACATCTACCAATGTGTAAGGCTGCCAGTTGATCATCGTGATAAACTGCGACATGCCCTGACCTGTGACATCACCATGTCCGCTCGCACGCGATGCGGTATAGGAAATGCGACCGCCGACTGTGAGTGCATCATCCAGCAATTTCTGGGTCAGGGTCAGATCTATACCATATTTAGGCGGTACCTGATTGGTGGCATAGTCGGCATAGAGAGATTTGTTTTCACAGGTTTCAGCGGTACGGCAGAACTCCACATTCAGATAATAATTGGCAGCCAGTGTGGCTTCGAAACCGCCGAGCGCATAATTCGCCGACATTTCAAAACCGGAGAAACGGGCGCGGTCAATATTGAAAATGCGCACATTCTGGGAGTTTGCATATCTATGAAAATCGCGGGCGATGTAATCTTTTACATCCCAGTTGAAGTAACCCAGTTTGAGCATAGCCTGATCTGTACCGGCAATCAGGTCATTCTGAATGAAGTTCGCACCGATTTCCCAATTGTTCGCACGCTCAGCTTTAGTGTCTTCGTTTACAGTCATGTTGAAAGCGGACACGGCCTCCATAATGCTCGGAGCGCGTAAGGTACTGGAATAATTGGTGTAAAATTGTGCGCCTTCAAACGGCTCGATTGTTACGCCAAATGACGGGCTGAAACCGCCCTGTTTGAAGCGGGCTTTTCCATAGACCATGTCGGGGTGGTTAATATGAGTTTGGCTACGATCACGCGACCACATATGGGAATAACGCATCCCGCCATTGACCGTCAGCCAGTCAACCGGTTTGTATGCCGTTTTGATATAGGCCGCAGCTTCTTCACGGGTGCCGTCACGCAGATCAAGAAACGTGTCCCATTTCCTTGTGGCTTCTGTCGGCTTGGTATCTTCCTTTTTGTATGATGCACCATAGGTCATATCAAAATCACCATAGGGAGTCGTGAACTGTGAACGGTTGCTGATATCGCCGCCCCATGTCCACAGGTCCGGTCCGGATTTAAAGTCGGCTGGTGCATCTGCCGGCAGCCAATCGGTCGGGTTGCGTTGTTTCAGTTTCGTACCCCAGAGATTGGCTTTCAGATTAATCAGGTCATTGTCGGCAGGATCCCAGCGATATTTAAATGTTCCTGTATGCGCTTCCATATCCGTCGTCAGGCGGTGTTGTTTGGCTTGTAACTGGAGACTGTTCAAAGCATTGGCCTTAATGGCACCTGCTTCACTATCGAAGCCTGTATAACCAAGCTGAATACTATGCCCGTCACCAAACATTACCTTGCCTTTTAGTAGCAGAGATTCTGTTTCCAGTTGGGTGTTGAGAACCTGCTCGCCCGGGCGGAAATTGGCAATACCAGTGTTCTCAATAAAGTTCGGAAACCATTGGTAATTAGATGGAACATTACAGTATTGAAGGCAGGCTATCATGCCGCCGCGATTAATAATATCTGCAGCAGGTCCGTTTTTGCCTGCATGATAATTGCCGCGCTTACGATAGGCATAACCTGCCAGCAATTCGATATTTTCATCCTGCATTGCCGCAACGATACTGCCTGAGCCATTTGTTGGCTTTAGAAAAGCCGGGCGGTTCATTGTGTTATCAGAGGCAGAAACTTTGGAATTGTTAACATAGTCTATATCTGACTGCTGCGGGAGAGGGTATCCTCGGTTTTCAATTTTGTAGCCAGCAACGTTACCCTCTTCAGGTTTGCTGGAATTGGTGCCGAAACCGCCTTTCACACGCAGGCCGAAGCGGCTGCCTTCCTTGACAATATCGCCCGCCTCAATTGTACGCATGGCGACCGTACCGGCAATGCCGCTGGATGCAGCATCAGAGCCTTTTTGGATATCAATGCCGCCGAGAAAATCCGGATCAACAAAGGTGCGGTTCGAGATGCCCTGATAGCCCTGATAGACATTAATGGCATTTTCCGCACCGTCGATGGTGGTGGCCACGCGCCCCATGCCCTGCATACCGCGGATATTCACATCAATCGCACCGGCACCATTGCGGGCTTCACCGGACATCACGCCCGGTGTGCCGCGGAAAATGTCTGCAGGGCTTGCGCCGCGAAAACGCTCAATCGTCTGCTCTGAAATATAAGAGGTCGGTGCTGCCGTGTGATATGGCGCTTCAGCCGCGGCGATTGAACCGCCATTGGTCACGGTGATTGTGTTCAGCGTCACGGTGCCGTCCGGTGCAACTACGGATTGGGCGCTTCCTGCCGGATCATGAATTGTGAGCGTTGTGCCCTGAATAGAGTAATTCAGGCCGGAGCCGGACAGCAATCTGCCCAGTGCCTGTTCCCGTGTCATCGTGCCTTGCACAGCAGGGCTTGTCTTGCCGGATACCATATCGGATCGCATCAACAGTTTGAGACCGGCACGATCAGCAAAACCGGCCAGTGCTGAACCCAGATTTTGTGCGCGGATATTGAAACTGATCGTCTGCGATACAGTGCTCTGCGCATGGGCAATCATCGGCAATCCGGTGCCAAGCACTGCAATAAACGCAACCGAAGCCAGAAGTCCGGCCTTTTGCGCATGTTGGGACAAAGAGAGCTTTTTCGCCTTGATGATAGCCTGCATGGAAATATTCCGCCTTACCAATATGACACATTCCGGCCTCCGCTCATGACGGAAATTCCGGCCTCATAATTCAAAGACGAAACGGCGTGGCTGATCTTGCACCGGTAAAATATAAAAATATGATTATTTTTATCATAAATTTGAATCGGGTAGTTTTTTAGCGCAAAATTGTCACAAAAGGCAGGCGGATCACGGAGACAGGCAGGGTGGTTTCAATAGCCTGTAAAATTTCTTCCGGCTGGCTGAGATCAAAAACGCCGGTGACCTGCAATGTTTGCAGGCGGTTGCTGGCAAGAACAATTGTTCCGCCGCGATGACGCTCAATTTCTGTAACGACTTCGCGGAGCGGCTTGGCGTTGAAAATCAGTTTGCCGCGGCGCCATGCGGTTTCAATGTCGGAATCCACCTCTTCCGGTGCGGATATATTACCTGTGTCTTCATAGCGGATGCGGGTATTAGCACCGGCGACCACCATATTGCTTGTCTGGTTTGCGGGCTGTATCCGGCTGCTGACGCCGACAGTGCCTTCAATCACCGTGACAGCAACCTGCTGAGGTTTGATATCAATATCAAAAACCGTGCCCAGAGCACGGGTCTGCCCGTCAAGTGCCTCAACGATAAACGGGCGTGCCGCGTCTTTTGCGACAGTAAACAAGGCTTGCCCTTCATAGAGGGTCAGGCGTCTCTCATTTGCTGACATATCAACGGAGAGTGCAGAACCGGCATTGAGAAACACGGTTGAACCATCAGTCAGCGTAATGCTGCGCTGCTCACCTGTACCGGTTGTATAATCGGCATAGAGACGCGGCCCGATGAGTCCCGTCTGATGCAGCGCGGCACCGCCGGTTATCAGTCCGGCTAGCCCGAGAACTGTGCGTCTGGTGAATTGTTTTTGCTTTGCGGATTTACGCAGGCTTTTACCGGCACTGCCAATACCGTGCCACAGTGCCTCGGCCTCGCGTGCAGCCATTTCATGCTCAGTGCTTTGACGGCGCCAGTTCGCAAATCCTGCATGATCCTGTGCGGTTGCCCGTCCGGAGCTGAGCTGCACAATCCGGTCGATAGCCTCATCGCTTAAGCTGATATCCGTTTTATATTTGATTTTTCCGGGCATAGCGGCTCAGGTGAGTGTACGAAAATGATCGCGGCAATGGCGCAATGCCTGCGCGAGATAACGTGCGACCATGCTTTCCGATACACCCAGACGGTGAGCAATCTCATAATGGGTCAGCAGGTCGCAACGTGCCAGCAACAAGGCTTTGCGCGGCTTTTCCGGTAATTGCAGCAGAGCGTAAATAAGCTGTCGCAATTGATCCCGGTCAATCGCAAAAGCTTCCGGTGACGGAGCAGTATCGGCAATCGCCTGTAATGTTTCTTCGTCACTGAGGCAGGCTTTGTGATGGCGTTGTTCTTTGCGCAGCAGATCAATCGCAATATTATTGGCAATCCGCATGATGAATGCGCGATGATCGCGAACCTCAGAAGAGCGTTCCTGTATTTTGGACAGGCGCAGCCATGTTTCCTGCAAAGCATCATCGGCCAGCTCATGGGAGCTGGTGCGTTTTTTGAGCTTTTCACGCAGCCATTTCAACTGCCGTAAATAGACAGACAACAGGTCTGCAGAATGATCGGTTGATTGAATGCTCATGCCGTGTGACTGCGTGCAAGGGGGGCGAATGAATGGACTTATAATACTATACAAAAATACTCATATTTAAAAGCTGAAAAATTTCGGCGCAGGAATATCCTGTGTGTAGCGCTGAAAATGCTGCTGAAAGATCAAAATCGCCGCGTTTGGGCGGGTTCAGCAGTTTCCTGTAGTTTCTGCGCCGAAGCTTAACAAAAATATTGTTTGTGTTGCCGTTCCGGATGCAATTCCGCCAACCTGAAAGGTAATTACATATGAGGTTTCTGTTATGCCTCTCCCTGTCCGCATATTCTCTGGCCGTTTCAACGGCTTTTCCGGCTGAGGCTGCCCGTGCAGATGCGGCGATTGCGGGGGCTCAGATCACCGTGACGGAGCGCACTGTCACCACTTCGGTGGCCAAGCCGGTGCCAATGGAATGGAAACTGGGTTTTAACGGATTGTTTGTGCCGCGAGAAGAAGTGGCCGTAGGCACAACATTACAGGATCAGCATATTGCAGCGGTTGAGGCGGAGGCCGGTGATTATGTAACCGCCGGACAGGTGCTGGTGCGGCTGGATACAGTGAAACTGGATATCAAGCTCAGAGAAACAGACGCGCGTGTTGCCCGCGCCCGTGCGTGGCTGGCTCAGCAGGAGGCTGCACAGATACAGGCACAGTCCAATCTGAACCGCACACAGCGCCTGCGCAGCAATGGTGCTGTCAGCGAACAGTCCTATGATGACAAGTTGTCGGCGCTGAATATAGCCGAGCAGAGTGTGGCGGTGGCAAGGGCCGAGTTCACGCAGGCAGAGGCGCAGCTGGCAGAGGCTAAAAGCGAGAGAGCACGGGCGATTATTCATGCGCCGGTCAGTGGTATCATTTCGGAGCGCAATGCCCGTGTCGGTGCGCTGGCTGGTAACGGCACGCTTTTCAGTCTTATTCGTGACGGCGAAATAGAATTTGCGGCTGAAGTGCCGGAAAGTGAAATCCTGCTGATGAAAGCAGGTCAGGCGGCGCATGTCACACTGCCGGATGGTAAAATCGCAGCCGGACATATCCGCTTATTGTCGCCGAAAATCGACCGCCAAACGCGGCTGGGCAGAGCCTATATCGCGATTGAGGGCAAGCAAATATCGCTCTTCTCCGGTGCTTTCGGCAGGGCAGACGTGGTGTTCTCGCAAAGCAAGGCAATTCTGGTCAATGACTCTGCGCTTTTGCATGGCCGTGAGGCATCCGATGCCTCGGTCTTTGTTGTTGTCGGCGGCAAGGCTGTCAAGAAAACAGTCAAGCTCGGCTTGCGCAAGAACGGAGCTGTTGAAATCCGCTCCGGCTTAAATGCAGGTGATTACATCATTGAAAAAGCAGGGCCGCTGCTCCGTGACGGCGAGACAGTAACACCTGTTCCTGCACGAGCGCCTTGAAAATTCGGATTCCCTGAAAGTATTGTTTATGACCAGTAATATTTCCGCCTGGGCCATCCGCAAGCCGGTGCCGACGCTTGTTCTTTTCATTGTTCTGACCCTTGCCGGCTGGGCTGCATTCAATAAGCTGCCGGTGAATGCCAATCCCAATGTATCCTTTCCCGTGGTGACGGTTGCGGTAACGCAGGCCAGTGCTGCCCCTTCCGAAATGGAAGCGCAGATTACACGCCGTATTGAAGGTGTGGTATCCGGCATCGCAGGGGTCAAACATCTGCGCTCCTCCATTGCGGATGGTGTGTCGACGACCACAGTCGAGTTCCGCATCGGGGTTGATCCCGACCGTGCCACCAATGATGTGCGTGAGGCCGTGGCGCAGATCCGCTCAGATCTGCCGCAGACTATTCAGGAACCGGTGGTCAGCCGTGTCGATGTTGAAGGCGGGGCAATCCTTTATTACACGATTTCCGCGCCGGATATTTCGGCGGTTGATATGTCATTGTTCGTGGATGATACGATTACCCGTGAACTACTGGCAGTGCCCGGTGTCCAGAAAGTGCAGCGATTGGGCGGTGTCAATCGTGAGGTGCGTATTGCGCTGAAACCGGAGCGGTTGCTGGCACTTGGTGTATCGGCGGATCAGGTCAATTCTGCTTTGCGCGAGCTGAATGTGAATGTGCCGAGCGGGCGGGGCAATATCGGCGACAGGGAGCAGTCGCTGCGCACGATTGCAAGCGCCAGAACGGTGGAAGAGCTTTCCGCTTTAACGATCTTATTGCCGGGCAACCGGTGGATCCCGTTGCGTGAGATTGCCACAATACAGGACGGGGCGGGTGAGCCGCGCGGCTTCTCCCGTCTGGACGGCAAAGCCGTGGTTGGCTTTTCTGTGTTCCGTGCAAAGGGCTATAGCGATACGGTTGTTGCCAATGGTGTCAAAAACCGGCTTGAGGACATAAGACAGCTCAATTCGGGCACAGAGATCAGGGAGGTCAGCTCCACGGTCGAATATACGGTGCAGAGCTATAATAATGCGATCACCACACTGCTGGAAGGCGCTGCGCTGACGGTTGCGGTGGTGTTTCTTTTCCTTCGCAACTGGCGGGCGACCGTGATCGCAGCGGTGGCCATGCCGCTTTCCATTTTGCCAACATTTGCGGCGATGTATCTCCTCGATTTTACACTTAACAGCATCAGTCTGCTGGCTCTGACACTCGTCATCGGTATTCTCGTTGATGATGCGATTGTGGAGATAGAGAATATTGAGCGCCATATTCATATGGGCAAGCGCCCCTATATTGCAGCGCTAGAAGCATCGGATGCGATCGGCCTTGCTGTTGTTGCGACAACCCTGACGATTGTCGCTATTTTTGCACCGGTCAGTTTTATCGGCGGTGCGGTCGGGCAATATTTCAAACAGTTCGGCCTGACTGTTGCGATTGCGGTGCTGGTCTCCCTCGCTGTTGCTCGTTTGCTCACGCCGCTGATGGCTGCCTATATGTTGCAGCCGCATCCGGTGAGTGATAAAGCGCCGGGATCTTCTGTACTTGGCCGTTGGTATCTCGGATTGCTGAGCTGGACGCTGCATCACCGTAAAGCAACCTTTGCCATGGTGGCGGGTATTTTTGCCGGTTCGGTCTATCTCATGACATTGCTGCCCACCGGCTTCATGCCGCAAAGCGACTCCAATGTTTCACAAATCAGCGTAACTCTGGCACCGGGTACCCGCCTTGATGAGACCGCCCGTGTCTCAGACGACATTGTCAATCAGCTGCTGAAACGACCTGAGATAAAGGATATTCTGGCCACATCATCGGATGGTGTGAATGAGTTCTCCCTGCTGATTAATCTCAAGCCGCGTGCGGAACGGGAGACAAGCCAGAAGGAATTCGAAGCGGTTATCCGTCCTTTGGTTGCTGCAATACCGGATATTCAGTTCACCTTTACAAAAGACGGCGGCGGCAAAGAAGTGGCTATTATTCTCGTCGGCAATAGCGGAGAAAATCTCACCCGTGCTGCCCGCGAGCTGGAAGCCCAGATGCGTGAACTGCCGGAACTCGCCAATGTGGTTTCATCCGAACCTCTGCCTGCACCGGAGCTGCATGTAAAACCGCGTCTGGATGAAGCTGCGCGCCTTGGTGTGTCACCGGCCTCGATCGGTATGGTTGCCCGCATCGGAACAGTGGGTGAGACGGATGCCAATTCGGCGCAGTTTAATCTGGGTGACCGGCAAATACCGATCCGTGTTCTGCTGGAAAATTCTGCCCGCAGCGATCTGGATATGCTGAAGAACCTGAAAGTGGGAACTTCAACCGGCAATCCGGTTCCGCTTGCTTCCGTTGCGGATATTTCCTTCGGTTCTGCGGAGAGCCGTGTAGAGCGTCTGAACCGGATGCGGATGATCGAGGTGCAGGCTAATCTGGATAATAATGCGACGCTCGGCACGGCACTGGCAGCGATTGCTGCGCTGCCCGCCTATAAAAACCTGCCTGAAGGTGTCCGCGAAGTGGAATATGGCAGTGCGGAATATATGGCAGAAATGTTCAGTAATTTCGGACTGGCGCTGCTGACCGGTATTCTGATGGTGGCGGCAGTGCTGGTGCTGTTGTTTAAGGATTTTCTGCAACCTTTTACCATTCTGATTGCCTTGCCGCTTTCCATCGGCGGCGCGGCGATTGCACTGCTTCTCTATGGTGCGGCTTTGGATCTGTCATCGGTTATCGGTATTCTGATGCTGATGGGGATTGTCTGCAAAAACTCTATTCTGCTGGTAGATTATGCCATTGAGTGCCGCAAGGAAGGTCTTGATCGCGATGCGGCCTTGCTGAAAGCCGGTATTACGCGTGTCCGGCCGATTATCATGACCACAATCGCCATGGTGGCAGGGATGGTGCCTGCTGCCATTGGTATCGGCGGGGATGCGGAGTTTCGCGCGCCGATGGCGGTTGCTGTGATCGGCGGGCTGATAACCTCAACGGCACTCAGTCTGGTTTTCGTGCCGGTTATGTTTACCGCAATGGATGATCTGAACAACTGGCTGAGCAGAAAGCTGAAAAAGCTGACTTCGGTAACCGATGAAGACAGAAAACATACTGTCTCGGGTGAGGTGCTCTGAATGTGCGGATATAGCAGGCAGGGAGCGGATTATGCTCCTTGCCTGCTATTGGCTAGCTGTCCGGCAATCTATATTTATTGCGCGGTTGCGGGTGTTTCCGTCAGATTTTCATGCACGATTTTGCCGTCTACAATGGTCAGAACCGAGCGTATCTTGTCGATTTCTTCTGCCGGAACGGTCAGGTAAGGCTGATCCAGAACTGCGAGATCGGCCTGTTTTCCTGTCTCCAGTGTGCCGCGGTTCTGCTCCGCAAAACCGATCCATGCCGCGTTTTTCGTATAGAGCGCGAGAGCCTCTTCACGGGACAGCAATTGATCCTCTGCTTTTTGGATAACACCGCCGAGCGAACGGCCGGTAACGTGATATTCAATCGCCTGCCAGATGCCATAAATGCCGATACGCGTGGAATCCGTGCCGCCTGCAACCAGAATATTTTTATCAATAGCTGCACGGGTTGGCGGGGATTTGGCAGCAATATCTTCGCCATTGGCTTTCAGAATTGCAGGGCCTTCAAAATAAGGACCCATCTGTACGGTGTAGGACAATCCCAGCTTTTTCATCCGCTCCAGTGTAGCTTCTGACCCAGTATTGAGATGCGCGAGAGACCACCGTAAATCCTGCAAGGGATAAGCCGTGTTCACATCTTCAAACACGGTCAGAATATCGCTGGCTGCATCATCGGTATAGGCGTGAATTTCCAGCGGAATACGCCGTTGTGCAGCAAATTGTGCGACCTTGCGTAACTCGTCTTTGGCTGCCTGCGGAGAGGTGAAGCCAGGCCCCATCTGAACGCCGTCATTCATGGCTGCGACGATGGATTCACCAATGCCGAGAAAGCTGACCATGCCGGTGTCATAATAAGGCTGGCGGAAAGCCATAAGGTTTTTGAACCATTCCGCTTCCGTACCGGATTGCATGGCCGGAATGCGATATCCTGCGCGAAGTGTCAGTTTGCCGTCCATTTGCAAGGCAAAGAGGTTTTCATAGGCGGAAGAAGGGCCAGCGGATGGATCAATAAAACCAGTCATACCGGCACTGTTAAGCGCCGAGAAAAATACCTGCATGCTTTGCAACTGTTGTTGGCGATCTGCGGGCATCATCTTGGCAAAGAGTGCATTATAGGAGCCGATATGCCCCAGTAATTTACCTGTTGCCTTGCCATTCGCATCGCGCTCAACCTGAATACCCTGCGGTAGGGCCGGTTCGGCTTCATTGAGTTTTAAGGTTTCGATACCCTTCTCATTGAGCAAAGCATAATCATACAAATATTGAACATAGACCGGATGATCGGGAACGGCTTTGCTCAGTTCCGCCACAGTCGGAGCGCGGTTTTCTTCAAACTGTTCTGGCAACCATGAGCCGACAACGGCAACCCATTGATCCGGTTGTTTTTCTGCTGCTGCCTCTTGTAAGGTTTTCAGAGCGTCCGGCAGTTTGGTTTCATCATACCAATAGGTTTCGGATGTATAAGTCTGACCGCCGCGAATGGCATGAATATGAGTATCGACCAGACCCGGAATGACAGTCTTGCCTTGCAAGTCAATGCGGCGGGTTTTGTCAGTGCTGAATTTTTCTGCGAGCGTGTCATCACCAACAGCAAGAATATGATTGCCCGAAATCGCCAGCGCTGTTGCAGCAGGCTGGTTTTCATTCATTGTGATGATTTTGCCGTTGTAAAGAATGAGATTTGCATCATTCGCCGCGGCAGGATTCATCAGCGCAGCCAGACCGGCAAATATAAGAGGGGTGGTTTTGAGAACAGCATGCATGGCTTGATATCCCTTCCGAATAGTTGAAGCGGAATTCAGATATTTATTGCTTGTGTTAGTATTAATGAAAAAACGGCAGGCGGAAACCGCCTGCCGTTTTTGTTGTTACTTGCGCATTGAGTCGAGAACTTCGTGGTTTTTCTCAACTTCCTGTGCCTTAACATAGCTTTCAATCAGAAGCTGGTAGGCAGGGAAAATCTTGGTGTAGACTTCAGCCCATTCCTGAGCGTCCGGACGGTTCCAGCTGCGCTGGATTTCAGAAGCCACAGCTGCGGTATCAATCGGCACAACGCCGGCCTGCATCACACGTGCCAGAGTAATTTCCTGTGCCATTTTCGAATAAGTGCCGGAAGCATCGATAACAGCAAAGACTTTATAACCATCCTGCACAGCGCTGATTGACGGGAAGGCCATGCAAACACTGGTGATTGTACCGGCAATAATCAGGGTTTTGCGGCCGGTTGCTTTAACGGCTGCAACAAAGTCCGGATTATCCCATGCATTGATTTCGCCTTTACGGGCAATATATTGCGCATGAGGCGCATTGGCATGGATTTCCGGAATCAGCGGGCCGTTCGGACCCTGTGGAACAGAAGCGGTGGTGATAACCGGAATATTGGCCAGTGTTGCGATCTTGGCAAGCGCAGTTGCGTGGTTGCGCAGAACAGGCATTGGCATATCGCCGACAGTCTGGAACAGGCCGCTCTGATGGTCGATCAGCAGCATAACTGCATCATTTGGGTCGATAACAGGACGCTGGCCGTTGAAATTTGCCGGATTGGTCATTTTAAGTCTCCTCAGTTGTTAATCCGCCTCGCGGACGGGGTATCTGCTGTGCGGTCAGACAACTTGTTCTGCCCCGCAATTTCTTCTGATAACGCTCACTGACTGATGGCTGGTTGTTTGTGCTCAGCCGGTGGTTCGTGAAGTGTTATCGTCTGGATATGAACATAAAACTGCACCAATCATCTGTATAGATCGAAGTTTATGCCTTAATGTCCTGATTATGAGACAATGACAGGTGTTGTGAAATGGAATGTGAAACTTCCAACCGGATTGGCTTAAAAGCACAGCATTGACGGGGAGGGAGCTGAGAAAACGGTAATTTCGCACGCAGTTTTATCAGTCGGGTGTGTTCAATGATTTTTACAATAATGCAACCTGTAATTGTTTATTGTGCAGAGATTTACAATGGTTGTATTTTTCAATTTTAGCATCGCAATAATCTGAAATATTACGATTTTTGTAAATTTTATATTTAAATCAATAGGATAATAAAAATACGGACAGAGAATTAAAAATTTAACTTGTGTCGTAAAAATTTAATTGCATGGTTAATACAACCTATGGTAGATATTTTGTGAGAAGTGAGGTTGCGTAAAACAGGTTGTGTAAATCGGGGTGCCATCCCGCTGCCGTACAGCATTTTCTGTAAATGCGGGCAGAAGGGGAAAGGCAAAATATTACAAGTAAATAATGTTTAATTCATTGGGGTGCGAGATGAACAATCTATTTACAGCCAACGGCGAAGATCATGCTGCAGTTTCACAAGGGATTTTATTCCGTGAGGCGGATGGACAACTGAACAGCAGTTTCTCTGATACATTTAAGAATTTGGTGCATTACAATAATCAGATTGCCTATATTGTGAGCCATAGCGGTAAATTCAGCTGTGAGCATGATCATTATGTGGTCATTATCACGCTGGCGGCTATTAAAGATCTGCATTGGTCTTTGCAGGGCAAATTCGGGGAAAGTTTTGACGCGCCAGCCGGATCAGTGCTGATTATTCCGCAAGGTGCGGAATATGTTATGAGCTGGCCGATTGAAACGGACTATATCCAGATTGCACTGGATGACGGTCTGCTGGGCGACTTACAGGATATTACCGGTGGTTTGTCACTCAAAGAATTATTCCCGCATCCGACAAGACTGCCAAATCCAAAGGCGCTGCTGATTGCCAATCTGCTGCGCGCGGAACTGCTTAAAAATGCGCCGGTCAGCGCAGGCTATATCAAAGCTTTATTGTCAGTTCTGATGGTGCAACTGGTGCAGAACCATTCTTTCCTGAGAGCAGGGAGCGGGCGGCAGGAGAGCGGTGGCCTGTCTTATCAGGCATCACGGCGTATCGAAGCTTATTTGCGTGAAAACTATATGCGCAAATTATCGATCTCCAAAATGGCGGATATATTGGGCGTGTCCGGCGGGCATTTCCTGACATCTTTCCGCGAGAGCTTCGGGCAGACACCGCATCAGTTTTTGCTGATGCTGCGGTTAAATGCGGCGGAAGAAATGCTGCTCGGCAGTGATATTTGTCTGGCGGAAATTGCTGACAGAGCAGGATTTTCCAGCCAGAGTCATATGACCACAGCTTTGAAAAAATGCCGGATGGTCACACCGGGTGAATTGCGCCGCAAAAGATTGAGTGCTGTCAAAACACACAAGTAAAATTGCTAACAGGATTCATAAATAAAGCCGCCGCCTGTTTTCAGGCGGCGGCTTTGTTACGCTGTAATCTGAATTATGCGCCGTATGGCACCCAGATATTTTTCACCTGCACTGCACGGCGCAGATAATCACGTCCCTGACCCTGTGCTGTATCTAGCCAGTTACGCTGACGGCCATTGCTTACCCATGTGGCTTTGAGATTGCCGGTCGAGGCTTTCTCAACCATGGCACTGCCTGCCTGCGAGCCGACATACCAGAGCGCGGATACGGCATCATGTTCAGCGAGTGTTTTCGCCAGCACATCGCGTTCACCGGTGATGAGATTGACCACACCGGCCGGTACGTCTGATGTATCCAGCACCTGATAGAAAGCACCGGCGATCAATGGGTGACGGCCGGACGGCACAACCACAGCGCGGTTGCCCATAGCGATCGCCGGCAGGATCAGTGAGACCATTGAAAGCAATGGTAATTCATCAGGACAGACAATACCGGTCACGCCCCATGGCTCATTCATGGCCAGAGTGACATGACGCGACTTGGTGGAGTGAACGGCTCCGTCAAACTTGTCTGCCTGTGCGGCATAGTAGAAAATACGACGGATTGAAGCGTCGAACTCTTCTTCTGCCTTTTTCTCGGAAACACCTGTGCTGGTGGTGAGCAATTCAATGAATTCAGCACGGCGCTGTTCGAGATTTTCGCCTAAGTAATACAGTACCTGTGCACGGTTATGGGTGGTTGCACCGCTCCATGATCCGGCTTTGGCTGCTGCTTCTACGGCATTACGGATATCTTTGCGGTTGCTGAGCGGTGCTTCGCCGATGACAACATTGCCTTTGCCGTAAACCGCATAGCTTGCACCACCGTCAGGACGTGCCTGCTTGCCGCCGACATAGTTTTTCATGGTGCGGTCGATGGAACCGGCAGCCACTTTCTCACCGGCTACAGGCAGAGCGGAGAAAGATGGTGCATCGGTTTCTTTGATGAGCGGCAGAGCTTTTTCCCAGTCGCTGACCAGATATTCATAGAGACCTTCGCGCGCGCCTTCGCGGCCGAAACCGCTTTCACGATAACCGCCGAAACCGGCACCGGCATCGAGCATATTGGTGCAGTTGATCCACACAACACCGGCCTTAACGGAAGCGGCAATATCCAGAGCGGTATTGATATTTTCCGACCAGATAGAAGCGGCCAGTCCGTAAGAAGTGTTATTGGCCAGTGCAATCGCTTCAGCCGGTGTGCGGAAGGTTGTTGCCGCTGCAATCGGGCCGAAGATTTCAACCTGACAAACAGTGGAAGCCTGATCCACTTCCGTGAAGAAGCCCGGCGCGATGAAGCTGCCTTTGGCTGGCAGGGCATTCGGTGTCTGCCACAGCGCACCGCCTTCTTCCACGCCTTTGGCAATCAGTGCGGAAATGCGCTTCACCTGCAATGGGGAGACGATTGCACCGACATCAGTGGATTTATCCAGCGGATCACCGACGCGGATTGTTTCAAGACGCTTGCGCAACTTGCTATAGAAACGCTCGGCAATGCCTTCCTGTACCAGCAGGCGGGAACCTGCACAGCACACTTCACCCTGATTGAACCAGATCGCATCAACCACGCCTTCAACCGCGCTGTCGAGATCGGCATCTTCGAAAACGATGAACGGTGACTTGCCGCCGAGTTCCAGCGACAGTTTTTTGCCGGAACCGGCAATCTGTTCGCGGATGACACGGCCGACATTGGTCGAGCCGGTAAATGCAACCTTGTTGACATCTTCATGGCCGCAGATCAGCGCACCGGTTTCACCGTCGCCCTGTACAATATTGACCACACCGGCAGGCAGACCGACTTCATGGCAGATTTCCGCAAAGGCAATCGCGGTCAGCGGGGTCAGATCGGCAGGCTTCAGCACAACCGTATTACCGGCAGCCAGAGCAGGGGCGATTTTCCATGCCAACATCAGTAGCGGGAAGTTCCACGGGATCACCTGACCACAAACACCGACAGGGGAGAAACCACGGAATTCATCTTCCACCATCTCAGCCCAACCGGCGTGATGATAGAAATGACGGACAGCCAGCGGCACATCAATATCGCGGCTTTCGCGGATCGGCTTGCCGTTATCCATGCTTTCCAGCACGGAGAAGAAACGCTCACGCTTCTGCAGATGTCGGGCAATTGCGTAGAGATATTTGGCGCGTTCATGGCCGGAGAGTTTCGACCATTTGCCGAACGTAGCGCGTGCGGCTTTGACAGCCGTATCAACATCTTCCGCTGTACCCTTGGCAATGCCTGCCAAACGCTGCTCCGTTGCCGGATTGATAACATCAATAATCTGCGCATTGCCAGCATCGGTAAAGCGGCCATTGATGAAGTGACCAAACGGCGCGGAATGATTTTTCAGCCATGCAACAACATCGCCATTGGCTTCGGGAGACGGACCATATTCCATTGTGTTCAGAATATCCTTGATCTGTGCCATAGTCGTAATTCCTTATGCCGCAGCGTGACGGGAGAGGTCGGCATAACGGCCGGTCACATAATGTTCGAGCTGGCGTTCAATATCGCCGAGCAATGAGGAAGCGCCGATACGGAACAGATCCGGCTGCAGCCAGTCATGACCCAGCTCTTCCTTCATCATCGACAACCAGACAAGAGCTTCCTTGGCGGTACGCAGGCCACCGGCAGGCTTGAAGCCGATGATCTGGCCTGTGAGTTCGCCGTAATCGCGCAGTGCACGCACCATGGTCAGGCTGACCGGCAGGGTTGCGTTGACTTCTTCTTTGCCTGTTGAGGTTTTGATGAAGTCAGAACCGGCCTGCATTGCAACCATAGATGCCTTATAGACATTGGTCAGGGTCTGCAGATCGCCGGTAGCCAGAATGGCCTTCATATGGGCTTCGCCGCAGGCTTCACGCATCGCAGCCATTTCATCATAAAGCGCCTGCCAGTTCTGGGTCAGAACATGCTCGCGGGTGATGACGATATCGATTTCTTTCGCGCCTTCTTCAACCGCATAACGGATTTCAGCCAGACGCAGCGGCAGCGGAATAAGACCGGCAGGGAAGCCGGTGGCGACGGAAGCAACGGGGATATTTGTGCCTTCCAGCGCTTTAACCGCATGGGGAACCATTGTCGGATAAACGCAGACCGCACCGGTGGTGATATTGGCATCAGCGAGTCCAAGACCTTCCAGAATATCCGCACGGATCGGGTTTTTGGCTTTGGCGCAAAGGCGGCGCACACGACCGGCAGTGTCATCACCGGCCAGTGTTGTCAGGTCAATGCACTGGATGGCGCGTACCAGCCAGGCAGCCTGATATTCCTTTTTCACCGAACGGCGGGCGGGAATGGTCGCGGCACGGCGCTCAAGTGCCGAGCGGTTGACGTTGATATCGTCAAACCATTCGGTTTTCAGCGGGGTTCCGGTGTTACGTGCATGAGAAGTGCTCATCGTATATCCGTAAAATTGGGGTGCAATCAGAGGCCTGTTCTGGGTGGAAGCAAGCTGTCCTGACAGGTTTCCGGCTACGGGGGTAAAACCGGAAAGCTGTCAGTTCCGGTGATTGCACCGGTTAAATCAACGCGCTGTTCTGCCTGTTATCAGGCGTTTGGCGCAGCATGTTTAGGAGCACTTTCCAGCAAAAGTGGGAACCGGTTTTGCGTTCGGAAATGCGTTAGGCAAATAGATAGAGCGGTTCCAATGGTTCAATATTGGCTGGAACCGCTCTGGTTTAGCTATGGTTTTTGCAGAACTCTGCAAACTCTTCGAGAGATGCATAGGATTTCTGCGTGCCTGTCTTTGTAATGCTGTCGGCGGCATAGAGGCTGGCGCTTTTCAGAGCCTCCGCCACATTGCCGTGTTCGGCATAGAACCGTGCGAAAGAGCCGATAAAGGCATCGCCTGCGCCGGTTGTATCTTTCGGGGTGACTTTGACCGGTGCGATATTGACCACCTCATCAGCGGTTACCAGACGCGCACCGCGACCACCGAGGGTTACGATGACAGTGCGGATACCTTTGGCAATCAGCGAGCGGGCAGCAGCAATAGTCTCTTCGTCTGTCGAGGTTGGCATGCCGGAAAGCAACGCCAGCTCGGTTTCATTCGGCACAAGGAAGGACACTTGGCGGATACGTTCAGGATCAAGATCAGCTGCAGCCGGTGCCGGATTGAGAATGGTTTCAATCCCATTGGCCGCTGCAAAGGCGATGGTGTGATAGACGGTCTCGACCGGTACTTCCATCTGCATCAGGATCAGGCCGCATTGTTTCAGATCTTCGGCAGCGTCATCCACATCCTGTGGTAGCAGATCGGCATTGGCGCCTTTAACGATGAGAATGGAGTTTTCGCCGCTTTTATCGACAAAAATCGGGGCAACGCCACTGGATTTACCTTTGATAACGCCGACATGTTTGGTGTCAATACCAGCCTTTTTCAGGTTGAAAATAGTGTTGTCACCGAAAATATCATCACCGACTTTGGTTACCATCATCACATCGGCACCAAGACGTGCCGCAGCAAATGCCTGATTGGCACCTTTGCCGCCGCAGCCCATTTCAAACAAAGGCGCTTCCAGCGTTTCGCCGAGAACCGGCATACGGTCCATATAGGTAACCAGATCGACCATATTGGAACCGACAACAGCGATTTTTTTCGACATCAGAACTACTCTATCTCTTTGTTTCCGCACTTAATCTTATTCGGAACACCATCAGCTGTTCCGGATCAGTGCCTTAAAGCGCAGTGATCATCTGCTCAAATTCATCAGCTTCCGCAGGTGCCAGATAGCCGAGGCGTACAGGGAAAGTCGCGCGTTCGCCCGGAGCCAGCAGGCGCACATTGCCTTTGGCTTTTTCTGCCAGATAGCCTTCCGGTTCGCAGGTGGAAGGCAGGGCAAAAGCTGCAACCTGCGCATCGCCATTGACCAGAACCCAACGCACGCATTTCGGGAAATCTGCCGCCGGATAGGAGATGGCAAAAGCCTCGCCCTGTTCCAGTTTCATCATCTGATGAATGGTGCCGTTTTCATCCTGTTTCAGATTGCGCAGATAGAAAACCTGCTCAGGATCGTAACGATCAGGATCGTCCAGCACTTCCATGACGGACGGGTCTTTGGCCAGCTCGTCAATCAGCGCCAGATAATCAGGATTTGGTGTCACATGGGCAGGCACGGCGGTGCGCACTTTAGTATCTTCCGGCGAGAAGGAGGTCGGCTGAATGATACGGGCATCTTGCGTATAGGCGAAGTTGACATGGCACATATACATCAGTTCCATCGGGGCATAAGAGAGGTTCTCCACGTCCATTTCGATGTCGAATAATGTGTCATCCGCATAAAGGCGCACGGACGGGCGTGCCAGATAATGCGCACCAAAGCCCATCACATATTCATATTCGCCTGTCACTTCGACATAGGCGCCCTGTTCATCCTCACCAAAGATGAGACCTGCAACATCCATATTGGCACAAGGCATTTCGCCATGCGCGGCATGGGTATCCTGTGCCGATGGCACACCGTTGCGCAGCAGGCCGGAATGGAAGGCAAAGCAGCCATAGGTCTCGGCAATGGTTTTGGCAGGACGCGGCATGGCAAAGCTGTTGCCCATGGTCAGATCAACGCCGTCAAATTCCGCACCCCAGACCATCTGCCCCATATAGGGCAGAACGATCAGATGGCCGCGCTGATTTTCGATCATCAGCGCTTCAACGCCGGTGGCGTAGCGGAATGCAGTAACGGTCAGACCATCCGATGAAGCAATTTCATGCGGCTTGTCGGTGAAATCCTGACGGCGAAGATGAACGGAAATATCCTGCATGGCTTTACCTGTCTGAATTGCGGAATGCATTGATTGCAATCACCAGAATGAGGAATGCACCCCAGATGAAATCAATCAGATGATTGGAGAAACGCAGCATCTGGAAACCAGATGACAGCAACATCAGTGCAACAAGTGCAATACCCACACCCAGCACACGCCCTTTACCGCCAGCCGGATTGGTGCCGCCGAGTACGGCAATCAGCACGGCCTGCAGCAGATAGGATGCGCCGTAATCGGATTTTGCAGCATTGGTACGACCAGACAGGATGATACCGGCCAGTGAGGCGAGCATACCTGTGAGCATATAGGAATAGAGGATCATGCGGTCTTTTTTCAGACCTGCAAATACCGCAGCTTTCGGATTGGTGCCGATCAGCATCAGATTGAGGCCGAGGGTGGTGCGGCTGAGCAGCAGCGCAATCAGACCGGACACAGCAACAAAGATGATGAAAGGTGTGGCAATACCGAAGATTTTGCCATTGCCGATCATGTTCCATGCATCAGGAAAGCCGACAATCGCAGGGCCGCCGGTGAGTACCAGTGCCAGTCCCATAAATACCTGACCGGTGCCGAGCGTGGCGAGAATTGGCGTGATGCGCAATTTGGCGATCAATATCCCGTTGACCAGCCCTGCCACCAGTCCCACCAGCAAGGCAAGCAGCACACCAATCACCGTATAGAACAGCATATTACTGTCGGAATTCTGGGCGGCCTGCACCATGGTGGAGTGGAAATAGACACCGGCGAGAATGCCGGAGAGATTGGCAATGCCGACAACGGACAGGTCAATACCGCCGGTCAGCATGGCGATCATCATGGCAATCGACAGAATGCCGAGTTCCGGCATGATGTAGCTGATCGATTCAAAATTGTAATAGCGCAGGAATTTATCCGGATTGAGCCAGCTCATGGCAGCAAACACCAGCACGGTGATAATCACCAGCTGCAGGATATTGCGATCCATATTGGCAGGGCTGAGAAAACGGCGCGTATCAATATCTTTTTTCATATCTTTATCCCCGCCGCTCACACCAGATTTTTCCGGTCACGCCATGCGGTAATTGCCGTGGCGATGATGATGATGAGACCAACGACAACTTTTTGCCATGTGGTGTCGACTTTCATGATGATCAGCGAGTTCTTGACCATCACCAGCATGAAAACGCCGAGCAAAGTGCCAAGCACCGAACCGCGACCGCCGAAGATCGACGCGCCGCCGAGCACAACCGCTGCAATCACTTCCAGCTCAAGGCCGGTAAAGTCACGCGGATTGGCAAGCCAGATCATCGAGGAATGCAGCAGACCTGCAAAACCGGCCAGCGCACCGGCCACACAATAGACCACGAAAATGGTTTTGGCGGTGCTGAAACCAACGCGTTTCGCCGCCTCAGGCGAACCGCCATAGGCATAGATCGAGCGGCCGATCATTGTATATTTCAGCATCAGATGAATGAGCAGCGCGATGCCGAGATAGACCAACACCATCGCTGTGAGGCCGAAATTCGTACCGGTGGCCGAGGTCATGGAAACGACGTCGGTCTTGCCGAATTCGATCAGCTCTTTCGGCATCTTGTTGATGTTGACGATACTGGTGCCGACCAGACCAAGAACCAGACCACGCACAATGGAGCCGGTGCCGAGTGTCACGATCAGCGGGATCATGCGGAACTTGTAAATAATCGCCGCGTTGAAAGCACCGAGTGCCAGACCGATCAGCGTGGCCGCGATAAACGGAATAACCACACCGTCATAGCCGATGGCGACCATGGCTTTAACAGTCAGATACATTGCCGCAATCGCGAAAGCAGTGAAAGACACGTCAATCCCGCCGGAGATCATCACCAGCAACACGCCGAGCGCCATAATACCGATCACGACATTGGAGCGTAGCAGGCCGAACATATTATCCAACGACCAGAAGGCCGGATTGATAAAGCCGATAGTAATCATGGCCAGCAGCAGAACGCAGGCGATGATAAATTCTGTTGTTTGATAGAACTTCATGACCGGTTCCTCAGTTCAGTGTCTTCAGCCGGTCATTGACGGCATCTTCAGTCATGCTGCTGCCGGACAATTCATCCACCAGCTTGCCCCGATGCATCACGACAACACGATTACAATTCTGCACCAGTTCCGGCACATCATCGGAGATCATCAGAACAGCAAGGCCGTTATCCTTGGCGAGCTTGCGGATAATCGCATGGATCTGCGCCTTGGAGCCCACATCCACACCAACCGTCGGGCCGTTGAGGATCAGCACTTTCGCGCCGGTCAGAAGCCAGCGGGCAAGCACCACGCGCTGCGCGTTACCGCCGGACAGATGGTTGACCGGTGTATGCGGACCCGGTGCTGCAATCTGCATGGCGTCGAACATTTCTTTCGTGACCTGATCGACTTTTTTACGGTTGATGAAGAGGCCGCTCACCATCTTATCCAGCGAGGTCACAATAATATTGCGCTCAATCGACTGGGTGAGGAACAGACCTTCCGTGAGGCGGTCTTCCGGCACATAGGCAATGCCGAGATCAATAGCCTGACGCACCGATTTCGGATGAATGGTTTTGCCGTTCAGCTGCATTTTTCCGGTGCATTGCGGGAGCATACCAAACAGCGACAAAGCGAGCTCTGTACGGCCGGAACCGATCAGGCCGGAAATACCGACAATTTCACCGGCATGGAGCGACAGGTTTACCCCGTCGAGCAGCACATTGCCGGTCGCTGAATCTTTGGCTTTCAGGTCTTCAACCTGAAGCACCGGCTGTGTGCTCTGTTCTTGTGCCTGCCAGACATAGCTGTCCGGTTTCAGATCCAGACCGGTCATCGCGCGGGTAATTGCCGGTTCGTCAAATTCACTGATCGGGCCTTCCGCGACTTTCTTACCGTTGCGGAATACGGTGAGGCGCTCGCTGATTTCCAGCATTTCGCGCATTTTGTGGCTGACAAACAGCACGGCAATGCCCTGTGCCTGAATATCGCGCACGATCTTGAAAAGTGCATCCACCTCATGGCGGGTCAGCGCTGTCGTCGGCTCATCCATGATGATAAGGCGTGCATCGGCCATGACCGCACGGGCAATGGCAACAATCTGTTTGCCCGAGGTCGGCAGACTGTCGACTTTTGCATCGAGATTAATTTTAACATCAAGGCGGTCGAGCGCCTTCTGTGCCAGTTCGCGAACCTGTTTCCAGTTGATGGTTTTGCGGCCTTCAATCAGGAAAGTGTTCAGCGCCAGATTTTCGGCAACAGTCAGATTTCCGAACAGGGAAAAGTCCTGATAAATTACCTGAACGCCGTGATGAACGGATTTGACAGGATTGAGCTTGCCGGCAGGTTTGCCGTCAAACAGGATTTCGCCGTCCTGTGGTGTGTAAACACCGGACATCACTTTGATGATTGTGGATTTTCCGGAGCCGTTTTCACCGGCAAGGCAATGGATTTCACCGCGGCGGATGGTCAGCGATACATCATCAAGGGCTTTAACACCCCCGAAGCGCATGCCGATATTGCGCAGTTCTATCAGATTTTCAGTCATATTATTCCTGCCTGTGACAGAACGGATGTGTTCCCGCAGAGCTGGAGCATTTCACAGTCAACCCGGATCAATTCGGACATCTGTGATATGCGGCCATTAAAGAAACCAGAGCGATATCCATAATTGAATCTGGACGTAACCTGCTCCGGTAAAAACAGAGGCGGCAACAAGCCTGTTACCGCCTCCGGCTCTTTACAGATTAGAAGTCGTATTCAGCCATGTTGTCTTTGGTTACGCCAACCCAGCCTGCACCATAGAGCAGATGCGGCTGTGCAGCATCCGGAGCGAGCAGAGAATTGTAACCGGCAAGGCCGAGGTCAAGACCGGCTTTGATCTGGTCGTTTTTCTTTTCCAGAGCAGCAACAGCCAGCATGTTCATGGCATAACCGGCAACAGCAGGATCCCAGAACTGGATATACTGGATATCGTCATTCTTCAGATATTCACCGGCAACCGATGGCAGACCTGTACCTGCGAAGAAGACTTTGCCTTTCAGACCGCCTTCAGCGATCAGACGACCGGCACCGGCAGAAGTCGGCATAGGCGCACCCAGAATACCGGTAATGTCCGGATAGGTGGTCATTGCTTCTTTCAGCTTGGTGTAGTCGGTATTGGCATCGTCATAGGTTTCCAGACGCTCGGTTGCCTGCGACATTTCCGGGAAATTGGCTTTCTGATATTCCACAGCACCGTCAATCCAGTCCATCTGGGACTTCGAGGTGAGGCTGCCGACAGTGGCAACATATTTGCCTTTGCCGCCCATATATTCGCCGAGCTGCTTCATCAGATTGGCACCGTAAGCCTTGTTGTCGAAGGCTTCGATGTCATAATCGACGTTTTTAATGTTGGATGCTTCGTGGGAGATAACCACGATGCCGCGTTCGCGGGCTTTTTTCAGAACCGGCTCAACCGCTTCAACCGAGAACGGTACGATGGTGATAGCGTCAACGCCCTGTGCGATCAGATTTTCAACGATCTGCACCTGAGCGGCCGCATCAGCCTGACTTGGGCCAACCATCCATACGTCATGGCCGGTTTCATCTTTAAACTGAGCCACACCGTCACGCATACGGTCGAACCATGCAATACCATCGACCTTAACAACGGTCGCAATGGTATATTTCTTGTCATTGGCTGTGGTGATGAGGTCTTTATTGACCTTGGATGTGTCGATTACACCTTCCGCGAAAGCGGATGGCATAGCGATGGACATTGCAACTGCAACAGAAGCGAGAAGTTTTTTCACGCGATCCTCCCTGAGAAACCCTACCTGTTAAACATCCTGTTATCCGATAATTTCCTTCACCCCCGGATCATGGAAATTATCTGACAATAAGACGGATATTATATTGTTAGTATCCGATCATTATGTTTGGATCGTTTCACTAAATAATTTAATGTGTCAAGTCTGCAAAGACTGCCGCTTCACGCAACGCACTATTTTTTGTAGGTGGGAGAGTAAAATGATTCAAAAAGGGGGAGAATCTTGAGCAGAACCAGCCGCAGGGACGAGCGTCTCACAGAACTCGCAGCATTGATGGAAAAACAAGGTGTGATGCGTTTGCGGGATGCGGCAGCGCAACTCGGTGTTTCTGAAATGACCATCCGTCGTGATATGGCGCAGCGGGATCTCAACGGCGGGGATCTGGCGCGCTCGGATAGTGATGTGCTCAAGGGGCTGAATTGTCTTGGCGGATATATTTTCTCTGCGCAGGATAATAATGGTCACAGCGATTACAGTCTTGACCACGAAAGTGATTGTCATGCAGGCGCCAAGGCGCAGGCCTGCGCGGAAGCTGCCGCGATGATTGAAGAACATGACACGATTTTCATCGATTGCGGTACGACCACACCGCATCTGGCGCGTCTGGTGCCAGAGAATAAGTCTGTTACGGTTGTTTGCTATTCGCTTAATGTTGCGGAAATCCTGTCATCCCGCGAGGATGTGCGCCTGATTGTGCTGGGCGGTCTGTTCCACCGTTCCGCTGCCTCTTTCTCCGGTGAGGAGGGGATTGAGACATTGAAGAAGATTATCATCAATAAGGCCTTTATCTCGGCGGGCGGTGTGCATGATGAACATGGCGTGACCTGTTCACATTTCCATGAGATTCCGGTCAAACAGATGGCAATTGCCCGCGCGATGGACTCTTATCTGGTGGTGGATGGTAGCAAATTCGGCAAAGTACGCTCGGCACCATTTGCGCAAATTATGCAATTCCGCAGGATTTTCAGCCATTAAAGCGGAGATTCTTAGTCAGTTATCTCTGGTTTGTCTGTTTATTAGGGTCTATGACTGCTAATCACGTTCAGCCCGAAATGTGATAGTGGTTTTCTCAAATGTCCTCGCCTGAAAAAAACGGCAGCCGTCTGAAACGCACGGCAGACCGTCTTTTTGCGCCCTTGCTGGCCGGTGCAACTTTTCGTTCCCGCCTGATTGCCAGTCTTGGTATTCTGCTCTGTGTTGTTGTGACCGGCATGGTCAGCGCATGGCTCTATGACCACACCACGCATTATGTATTTCTGATCGCACCGGTCGGTGCCTCGGCCGTATTGCTCTTCATCGTTCCGACCAGTCCGATGGCGCAGCCATGGGCAATTATCGGCGGGAACACGATTTCAGCCCTGATCGGCGTTATTGTCTATCAGTTGGTGAAAGAGCCGTTTCTGGCAGCCGGTCTGGCGGTTTCTTTATCTGTGCTTGCCATGTCGCTGGCACGTGCCATGCATCCGCCCGGCGGAGCGATTGCGCTTACTGCCGTCATCGGCGGTCATACGGTGACCGAGGCGGGCTTCTTGTTTCCGTTTACGCCGGTGGCGCTGGATTCTGCGATTGTGGTGCTGTTCGGCATTGTCTTTCACAGGCTGCTGAGACGCCCTTATCCGCACACAATACCGGTTATTAATCCGCACCAGACGCAGGATACGCCGACACAAATGCGCGGCGGCCCGACCTCCGCTGATATTGATGCTGCTTTGTCTGAAATGCAGGAGAGTTTCGACATCAGCCGTGAAGATCTGGAAGTTTTGCTGCGGCAGATCGAGATGCAGTCCGTCATGCGTAACAATGCTGCGGGTAAAGCGGGGCCCGATTGCGCGTCGATCATGTCACGGCACGTTGTGTCTGTGAAAGCGGATGATACGGATGATTATGCCCGTTCATTATTGCTCCGGCATAATATCCGCTCGCTGCCGGTGGTTGATGATCGCAATGTGTTGCTTGGCACGGTGGGCTTGCGTGAATTGCTGAAAGGCAAAGGGGCTGTTGCAGCGCTGATGACCAGTCCGCCTGTGGCTCAGCCGCAAGATACGGCTCTGAGTCTTTTGCCGGTGCTTACCAATGGCCGTTCTCATGCGGTGATTATTGTGGATCAAGACCGCCATGTGCAAGGTTTGATCTCGCAAACCGACCTGCTTGCAGCCCTCGCGCGACTGGTGCAGCCGGATATGCCGGTGAAAAGCTCCGGATAAGATAATACAAAGTTGATTTCTTTTATCCACTTATCTATAGCATAAGGCAAAGCGATGAGGCATCGTCAGAAATGATGTTTGCCTGCCGTGTAGCGAGTTTTGTACGCCCGATGGGGCGCACGGCGCTCTGAATGCCTATAGGGAGTGAATATGCAAATGACACCGGATCAGACGACACCAGTCCAGACATCGCCGGCAGGCCGTCCGCAACTACGTCAGTGGGAACTGACTGTAACCGCTGTGGCGGATGCTCCGGCCAATATGCGCCGTGTCACTTTTACCGCGCCGGATATTGCAGAATTCACCTATCGTGCCGGACAGGCCATTGTGATGATGCTGCCGACCGGCGATGGCGAATTTGGCCGCCGTGACTATACAATCCGCAGTCTTGATAAAGAAAAAGGCCTGCTGGATGTGGATTTCTTCATGCATGGTGACGGCACACATCTGACACCCGGACCGGCATTTGCCCGTGATGCCAAAATCGGCGACAAGATCAGTGTGCGTGGTCCGCGCGGTGGTGCCTCTTTCCGTGAGGATGCTGACTGGCATCTGATTACCGGTGATGAATGCTGCATTCCGGCGATTTTCCATATTCTTGAAACCATGCCCGCAAAAGCGCAGATGCATGTTCTGATCGAGGTGGACAGTGTGGCCTCGCAGATCGCGCTGAATGATGTCCGCGAAGGATTGTCAGCGACACAGATCACATGGCTGCATCGCGGCAATCAGAAAGCCGGTCCGAGCGATCTGATGGCAGAGGCGGTTGCCGGCTTCATGCTGCCGCATGGCCGTGGCCATGCCATTCTGATCGGTGAAACCAGCAATGTGCGCAAGCAGCGCCAGAATCTGATCTCGCGCGGCCTGACCCGCGAGCAGATCGCTTCTGAAGGTTACTGGCGTCCGGGTCGTATCGGCGGCCATGACCATGTTGAAGACTGATACGTGAAATTTCGAAAATCTGCCGGATAAATCAGGCTATTGAAGAGGAAAAGCAATGAAACGGATGACAGGACTTTTCGCAAGCATCGCTGCCGGTGCCCTAATGTTTGCAGGCGCGGCTCTTGCCGGTGAAGTCACCGTGAAACACGCACAGGGTGAAACCAAACTGCCGGATGTTCCGCAGAAGGTTATCACTTTTGACCTTTCATCCCTTGATACGCTGGATGCATTGGGCGTTAAGGTTCTGGGTGTTCCGACCATCAAAAAGCAGGATTACCTGACCAAATATGATGCCGATGAATATATCAAGATTGGTACATTGTTTGAGCCGGATTATGAAGCTGTCAACGCTGCGCAGCCGGATCTGATTATTGTTGGTGGTCGCTCCGCTGCCAAATATGCTGAACTGGCAAAAATCGCGCCGACAATTGACCTGACTGCCGACGCTGCAAATTTCGTAAAAAGCTCGGAAGACAATGTTCGCACTCTGGCCAATATTTTCGGCAAAGACAAAGAAGCTGAAGATGCGCTGACCAAGCTGAATGCCAAAAAAGACGAGCTGAAAGCGCTGACTGCAAAAGCAGGCACCGGTCTGCTGGTTCTGACAACCGGCGGTAAGATCAGCGCCTATGGTCCGGGCTCGCGCTTTGGTGTGCTTTATGACGATCTCGGTGTGAAGCCTGCTGCTGATGATATCAAGCCGGGCGGTCACGGCCAGCCGATCTCCTTTGAATATATCCTCGAAAAGAATCCAGACTGGCTCTATGTGATCGACCGTGACGCAGCGATCGGCCGTGAAGGTGTGGCTGCCGAGAAATTCCTCGACAATGCAGTGGTTGCCCAGACCAATGCCTGGAAGAACAAGCAGGTTATCTATCTCGACGGCTCCGCATGGTATCTCAATGCCAGCGGTCTGACCTCAATGGGCAATATTGTCGATGAACTGATTGCCGGTTTAAAGAAATAAGCCTGCGGAAATAAGATTCCGGACGGCTTTACGGATAAGCGGAGTAAATATGTCGTGTTTTGACTTTACCCCGCCGGTTCTTTCAGGTTAAAGCATCCGGATTGTCTGCAAGGATATCAAAAAAGGCGGCAATGCATTGTCACTGCTGCCTTTTGTTTGTCCTGTATTATGCCCGCCGCTGACCGCAATTGTCAGAGCCTCTCTGTCTGCGGAATAGCTTGTTGTGTGTCTGTGCATCCTGTTCCGTTTTTGGGATGCACCTAGAACGGTTGCCGCCTTGTGAAACTGATCGCTGCAACATGCCTGCTGGTTCTTCTTGCCCTGATAAGTCTGTTTATCGGGGTGAGCGACGTGTCTTTACAAAGCCTGTTCGGCGATGAGACCGCACGGCGTGCGCAATTCGTACTGGTGGAGACCCGCATTCCGCGCGCACTTGCGCTGATCCTTGCCGGTGCAGGCATGGCCGTCTCCGGTACAATCATGCAAATTCTCGCGCGCAACCGTTTTGTAGAGCCGTCAACGGCCGGTACGGTGGATTCTGCCTCACTCGGTATTCTCACCGTGATGATCCTTGCACCCGGTTTGCCGGTCTTTGGCAAAATGCTGGTTGCAACCAGTTTTGCACTCGCAGGCACTGCGCTGTTCATGCTGATTTTGCGTCAGATTCCGCTGCGCTCGCCGGTGATTGTACCGCTTGTCGGCATTATGCTCGGCGGTGTGATCTCGGCAATCACCACATTTTTTGCCTATCGTTTTGATTTGCTGCAATCCATGGGCGCATGGACGACGGGTGATTTTTCTGCCGTGCTGCGCGGGCGCTATGAGCTGTTATGGCTGTCTTTCGGCCTGACCATTGCCGCCTATATTGCCGCTGACCGTTTTACTGTTGCGGGTATGGGCGAGGCATTTACCACCAATCTCGGTCTGAATTACCGCCGCGTGATGACTTTGGGGCTGACCATTGTCTCCATGGTCACGGCCTGCGTGGTGACGACTGTTGGTATTGTGCCGTTTCTCGGTCTGATTGTGCCGAATGTGGTGAGCATGGTGATGGGCGACAGTATGCGCCGTTCGCTGCCGTGGATTGCGCTGCTTGGTGCAGGACTGGTGCTGATCTGCGATATGATCGGCCGCACGATTAACGCGCCTTATGAAATTCCTGTCGGTACAATTCTTGGCGTGCTGGGCAGTGCCTTCTTCCTGTATCTCGTTTTAAGGAAGTCCGCCCGTGGTGCATGAAACAATTTATCCGGTGCACAGTGAAGGCACGTTGCCGGTTGAAAATCCGGCCAATCGCAGAAGCGCTGTGAAGCGGCTGATCTTGCTTGGTGCATTGGCACTGATTGCGATGGCGGCTTTCATGACCATTGGTGCCAAGGGCAGCTGGAGCTTTGTCTTGCCGTTTCGCGGCACCAAGCTCGCGGCCATGATTTTGGTGGCCTATTCGATCGCTTTGTCGACGGTTTTGTTTCAGACCATTACCAACAACCGGATTCTCACACCTTCCATCATGGGCTTTGACGCGCTTTATGCGTTGTTGCAGACGGTGCTGGTGTTCTCGCTGGGTGCTCATGCGGTTTCAATGGCCAATCCGAAGCTGATGTTTCTGGTTGAAATCGCTTTGATGATGGGCTTTTCCGGTCTGCTCTATCGCTGGCTGTTTGCCGGTGAGGGGCGCTCGCTGCATCTTTTGATGCTGGTGGGGATTATTTTCGGCGTGTTTTTCCGCTCCGGTACCGGCTTTATGCAACGGATTATCGATCCGAATGATTTTGTTGTGTTGCAGGACCGGTTATTTGCATCATTCAACACGATTGACAGCCAGCTGCTCGGCCTCTCATCCCTTGTTGTCGGGCTGGTGTCTGTTGCGGCATGGCGCATTGGTCACCGGTTCGACATTCTGTCACTTGGGCGCGAGACAGCCATCGGCTTGGGTATTAATTACAAGCGCACAACAATGATCATTCTGATGATGGTGGCTGTGCTGGTTTCGGTGTCCACTGCCTTGGTGGGGCCTGTCACTTTCTTCGGGCTGCTGGTGGCCAATCTGGCCTATATGATTATGCCGGTTACCCGTCACCGTTACACAATACCTGCTGCTGTGCTGCTGGCTGTGATCGCTTTGGTTGGCGGGCAGCTTATTCTCGAGCGCGTTTTCGCTTTCAATACCGCCTTGGGTATTGTGATCGAATTTGTCGGTGGTCTGTTCTTTATTCTGATGCTGGTACGAGGAGTTGCCCGATGATCGAGGTCAAAGCCGTCAGTAAAACCTATGGCGAAACTCTGGTTGTGAATGATGTCTCACTGACATTGCCATCCGGCGGTATCACATCAATTATCGGCCCCAATGGCGCGGGAAAATCCACGCTGTTATCGATGATAAGCCGCCTTATTCCGGCTGATCAGGGGCAGGTGCTGGTCGACAATATGGATGTGGCGCGTACCGCCGGCGATGTGCTGGCCAAGCGTTTGTCGATCCTGCGTCAGGAAAACCATATGACGGCGCGTCTGACTGTGCGCGATCTGGTGACCTTCGGCCGTTATCCTTACAGCAAAGGCAGGCCGACTGCAGAAGATGCGCAATTCGTGGCGCGTTCTATTCAATATCTGAATCTGAATGATCTGGCTGATCGTTTTCTTGATGAGTTGTCCGGCGGTCAGCGTCAGCGTGCCTATGTGGCAATGGTGCTGTGTCAGGATACGGATTATACGCTGTTTGACGAGCCGCTGAATAATCTCGACATGAAACATTCTGTCGAGATGATGAAACTCTTGCGCAAAGCAGCGGATGATCTGGGCAAGACGGTTGTCGTTGTGCTGCATGATATCAATTTCGCATCCTGCTATTCCGACCATATTGTTGCAATGCAGCACGGCAAGCTCTTCTGTCAGGGTACGCCGGAAGAAATCGTTTGTCCTGTGGTGCTGGAATCTATCTATGGCACCGTGTTCAAAGTGCAGGATGTGGAAGGCAAGCGCATCGCTACCTATTTCATGTAAAATCACGCTGTTGATGAAAAACAGCGTGATGTATTTTGCTGCGCGCGCCTATAAATCGAGCTGATAGCTCTCAGGAACATACCGGTACCCCTGATCCATTGCCTGCAAATAGCCGATAGCCGGAAACGGCATATGATAACCGATAAATGGCAGGCGTTCCGAAGCGATCATATCAAAGATGCGCTTGCGGGTTGCAGCCGCCATTTCTTTGTCGGCATCAAAAACCACATGCCATTCCGGTCTTTGCAATGTGATGACGAAATGATTGGCTGTGTCGGCAATCAGGATGAGCTGCTTGCCGCCGGATTCAACGCGGAAAGCCATATGGCCGGGTGTATGGCCGAAAGCAGCAAGTGCCGTAATACCGGAAACAACAGCATCTCCGTCTTTAAGAAAACTGGTTTTGTCTGCCAGCGGTTTGACATTGGCGAGAACAATTTTCTGCACGCCTTCGGCCGGTGTGCCTGCACGGTCAGGACTGGTCCAGAAATCATATTCTGCCTGACCTGTAATATAGCGCGCATTGGCAAAGGCGGGAGCGCCGTTTTCCATTAACCCGCCAATATGGTCAGGGTGGAAATGAGTGAGTACCACAATAGTGATCTGTTCCGGTTTGTAACCGGCAGCTTCAATCATTGCCGGTAATTTTCCCTGTCCGTTTTCGCGGGCAGCGGCACCCATGCCGGTATCAAACAGGATCAGTTCTGAGCCGGTATTGATCAGTGTCGGTGTGAATCCGTTGACGAAACGATCAGCAGGCAGAAGATTGGCCTTCAACAAGTCTGCAACCGCTTCTTCCGGCTGATTGATGGCATAGGTTTTTTGCGGGGCTTCACCGGCGCGCAGGCCATCCAGTAAGACTGTGATCTGAAAATCACCGAGCATGAAACGGTGAAAACCGGGTGATGAGACACCGGAAAGCGGTACATCAGCAAAGGCCGCACGGGTTAAAATCTGCGGCGCAGCAAGGCCGGTGAGTGTTGCAGCCGTGGCAAGGCTGAAGATATTTCTGCGGGTAAGGGACATTCAATTACCTCATATCATTGGTTTTGATCGGGTCGAAAGAATGCTGCATTATCCGTCAGGATTGCGGGGCTGCCAACCGCACAGACAGATTTTTTAAATTTTTCCGGTAATAGCTGCATATTTGCGGGCACAAAAAGCGATTACGGCAAAGCTTTGTCAGCCCTTATTTAAAACGTCATATTAAGCCCCTATATAAAGGCAGATATAATCTGACACCCAAAGCACAGGCGGACGGAGGTTTTTTATATTGCGATCTGTATAAATTTATAAAATCAGTTTCGATTTTGAAGATTATGCAGTAAAGAAAGCTACCGCAGTCCGGCAGTCTTGCCGCGCGGTCTCCTGTTAACAGGATAAATTTCCCCGCCAAAACACGTAACAGTAACGGACCGGACAAACGAATTGACGATCAAGACCCCGTATTACCTCATTGATAAGACCAAACTTCTGCCAAATCTGGAAAAGATTAAATATGTGCGTGCGCAGTCCGGCGCGAAATCGCTGCTGGCACTGAAATGTTTTGCCACATGGTCCGTGTTTGATCTGATGAGTGAATATATGGACGGTACAACATCGTCTTCGCTCTATGAAGTGCGCCTCGGCAAAGAGAAATTTGCCGGCGAAACACATGCTTACAGTGTTGCCTATGCGGATGATGAAATTGAAGATGTGCTCGCGAACAGCGACAAGATCATCTTCAATTCCATTGGTCAGCTGACCCGTTTTGAAGAAGTATCCCGAAACCACATTCGTGGTCTGCGCGTGAATCCGCAGGTTTCCACTTCCGACTTCTCATTGGCCGATCCGGCGCGCCCGTTCAGCCGTCTTGGCGAATGGGATGCTGCGAAGATCGAAACCGTGATGGATAAAGTCTCGGGCTTCATGTTCCACAACAATTGTGAGAACGATAAATTCGAGCGTTTTGATGAGATGCTCGGCATTATTGAAGAGCGTTTCGGCCATCTGATTTCCCGCGTGAAGTGGGTCAGCCTCGGCGGCGGTATTCACTTTACCGGCGAAAACTATCCGCTGGATCAGTTCTGCGCGCGTTTGAAAGCTTTCTCCGAGAAATATGGTGTACAGGTCTATCTGGAACCGGGTGAAGCTGCGATTACCAAATCCGCTACGTTAGAAGTGACCGTGCTCGATACGTTGTTCAACGGCAAAAATCTTGCGATTGTCGACAGCTCGATCGAATCCCATATGCTCGATCTGCTGATCTATCGTCAAACCGCGAAACTGGAGCCGAATAAAGGCGATCATGAAATCATGATCTGCGGCAAGTCCTGCCTTGCCGGTGATATTTTCGGTGAATTCCGTTTTGAAAAACCGTTGCAGATCGGTGACCGTCTCTCCATTCAGGATGCGGCCGGTTATACAATGGTCAAGAAGAACTGGTTTAACGGCGTTAAAATGCCATCCATCGTTGTCCGTCAGCTCGACGGAACTGAAGAGCTTGTCAAAGAGTTTACCTTTGACGACTTTGCTGCCGCCCTTTCCTGAGGCAGATACTATAAAATGCAACCGATGCGCTTTGTGCGGAGCAATCTGTACAGGGCGTATCATTGATTAGTGCATAATCATCATTGGAAAAATTTGTGATTATGCCGAAAAGGCTACTATGGAGCGTACCGCGTGAAATGAAAAAAAATGTCCTGATTATTGGTGCCGGAGGCGTGGCGCAGGTTGTGGCGCATAAATGTGCGCAGAACAACGATGTACTGGGTGATATTCACATTGCTTCGCGAACGAAATCAAAATGCGATGATATGGTCGCAAGCGTTCGTGAAAAGAAAAGTATGAAGGTCGAGGGCGTATTGGAAGCCCATGCACTGGATGCTCTGGATATTGAAGCCACGAAGGCACTGATTACCAAGACAAATTCACAGATCGTGATTAATGTCGGTTCGCCTTTCATCAATATGTCGGTGCTGCAGGCCTGTATCGAAACCGGCGTGGCTTACATGGATACTGCTATCCATGAAGAACCGAACAAGATTTGTGAGACCCCGCCGTGGTATGCAAACTATGAATGGAAGCGCCGCGAGCTTTGCGCTGAAAAAGGTATTACTGCTATTCTCGGTATCGGCTTTGATCCGGGCGTGGTGAATGCCTATGCGCGTCTGGCCAAAGACGAATATTTCGACAAGATCACCGATATTGATATCATCGATATCAATGCCGGTTCCCATGGCCGTTGGTTCTCCACCAATTTCGATCCGGAAATCAATTTCCGCGAATTCACCGGTCGCGTTTATTCGTGGCAGAAGGGTGAATGGCAGGTCAATAAGATGTTTGAAGTCGGCAAGGAATATGATCTTCCTGTCGTCGGAAAGCAGAAGGCCTATATGACCGGCCATGATGAAGTGCATTCGCTGGCACGCAATATCGAGGGTGCGGATGTGCGCTTCTGGATGGGTTTCGGCGATCATTACATCAATGTCTTCACCGTGCTGAACAATCTCGGCCTGTTGTCCGAACAGCCGGTTAAAACCGCTGAAGGTCTGGAAGTTATTCCGCTGAAAGTGGTCAAAGCTGTACTGCCTGACCCGTCATCACTGGCACCGGATTATACCGGCAAGACCTGTATCGGTGATCTGGTTAAGGGCAGCAAAGACGGTAAAGACCGTGAAGTCTTCATTTATAATGTGGCAGACCATAAGGATGCCTATAATGAAGTTGGTTCACAGGGTATTTCCTACACTGCCGGTGTTCCGCCGGTAGCGGCTGCCATGCTGGTTGCGAGCGGTGAGTGGGATGCCAAGACAATGGTCAATGTTGAAGAACTTGATCCGCGTCCGTTCCTGACCACAATGAGCAAAATCGGTCTGACTACTTGGATCCGTGACGAGCAGGGCGAACGTCAGATTTTCTGATTTTGATCTGTTCCGGAATTAAATTAAGCTCAGGGGCGAAAGTCTCTGAGCTTTTTTATTGCGCATTGTTATAAGAGCGATAGTATTGCGGCAGTTCTGTCCGGTTAAAATGAGGCGCAATGATGGGTTATTCTGTTTTATCGCATTTAAAACATCTTGCTGCGCCGCTGGCAGCGTTGATGGTGCTTTCCGCTTGTAGTGTTTCAGTTGATGAGGGCAGGCCGCAGCGCCCGCCAGTCCGGCCGGATCGTCCGCAAATGTGTACGATGGAATATGCACCGGTCTGCGGTGTGCGTAACGGAAAAACCCGTACATTGGGCAATAGCTGTCAGGCACGCGCTGAGGGCTATCGCATTATCAGCAATGGCGAGTGCAGACCGTCACAATCGCGCCCACCGCAGTGGCAGCAACATCCTGATCGTCCCGGCGGAGCTATGCGACCGGATTATCCAAGCGGAGCTATGCGACCGGATTATCCAAGTGGAGCTATGCGACCGGGTCGCCCGTCAGGGAACTGGGGCGGCAATAGTGGCGGAAACTGGGGTGGTAATAACCGTCCGCAAACCGCCTGCACACGTGAATATGCGCCGGTTTGTGCCACCAGCCACGGCCGCAGCCAGACATTTCCGAATGCCTGTGTCGCGCGCAATGCCGGTTATGAAAATATGCGCAACGGAGCCTGCCGTTAACTCGGTCTTACCGCTTGTAAAATATACAAGATTTAAAGCTGCGATATGCGCTTATACTATCGCAGCTCTTCTTTGAATATTTTCGGCTGGTGACAGACAGGATGATATACGGATTGCATGAAGCAAAACGTCTGCTGAAATACTCCGTTATCCGTGCAGGGCTGGATGCGATCTCCGCGCTGCATCTGGGTAAAATTCTGCCGTCTGCTGCTCAAAACGGCCTGATTTTTACGCTGCATCATGTACGGCCGGAAAACGCCGCGCAGCATTTCTCTCCCAACGCAATTCTCTCGGTCACGCCGCAATTTTTGGAACAGGCGATACAGGAAGTTCTGCAGGCAGGAATGATCCCTGTTCATGTGCATGATTTGCCGGAGCTGCTGGCGAATAATCCTGAAAATAAGCGCTATGTCTGTTTTACGCTGGATGACGGCTACCGGAATAATGCTGATTACGCAGCCCCGATATTCAGGCGTTATAATATCCCCTATACAATTTACATCACGTCGGGCTTTGCAGAACGTAAGAATATTCTGTGGTGGGAAGTTATTGAACAAATCCTGCGTGACAAAGACAGTCTGACATTTGATTTCGGCGCAGGCGACAAAACCCTGTCGTTAAAAACGCGATGGGAGAAGACAAAGGCTTTTGCCCGCTTCGCTTGTTATGTCGACAGTCATGACGAAGATGAAGCGGTGAGCCATATTGCGGATCTTGCTGTGCAGAGTGGTATTGATCCGTTACGCCTCACGCGCGATCTGACGATGGACGTGCCGGAATTGCGGGCCTTGCAACAGTGTGACAACGGGTTGGTGCATTTTGGTGCACATACGGTGAGCCATATTAATCTCAGTCGCGTTGATCATCAGCGCAGGAAATATGAGATTGAAACATCCGCACAATGGCTGAAAGATGAGCTGGGTGCGGCTCCGCAATCATTTTCCTATCCATATGGGTGGAAGACAGCGGTGAGTGAAAATACTTTTGCTGCGGCGCGTGAGTCGGGTTTTGCAGTGGCTGTGACAACGCAACCCGCGATGCTGAATGCAGCTTGTTTGCAGCATCCGCAATCATTTCCGCGCGTATCATTAAACGGCTATTTTCAGAAAAAGCGCTATGTGAGGGCGCTTATTTCCGGCATTCCCTTTATAAACACATGATAATTTAGAGATAGCCGCATTATGAATATTTATGATGTGCTCTATCAAAATTATAAATTTAATTATGGCGCATTAAAAAGTTAAGCTTCTTACAAAGAAGCAGCAATCTGATTGCAAACTTCTTGGGATTCCCGAACAGGGTAGCCATGAGAGTTCATACGGGGGCATGATTATCATGGTGTCGCCGATTGCCAGCAAGCGCAGGCATCGGCGACAATAATCCCGAAATTGCTTTCGGGATCACCAATTTCATAACATCAAACGGTCAGTTCAATGCGGTTGCCATCCTTGTCGAAGCAATGGAGGGCGGATTTTGTTGCGCTGACTTTCAGCACTTCACCACTTGCAATCGTGCTGCGTCCGGCAACGCTGAAAATGATGGCTGTGTCATCTGCAAGACGGGCATGGACATAGCTTTCCGCACCCACGAGTTCGACGGCATCAACAGTCACATCCGTGGTGAAGGCCGCATTTTCTGTGCCAATCATAAAGCCTTCCGGACGCACGCCGACAGTTGCAGTGCCGGTCGGTACAACCGAGCTGAGCTGCTGCATCCATGTTGCATCTTTACCGGAAGCATCTTTGCAGGACAGCAGGTTCATCGAAGGCGAACCGATGAAAGTTGCAACAAAGGTTGTTGCAGGCTTTTCATACAGCTCGATCGGTGTGCCGACCTGCTCAATATGACCGGCATTGAGCACCACCAGACGATCGGCCAGTGTCATGGCTTCCATCTGGTCATGGGTTACGTAAACGCTTGTTACGCCGAGGGAGCGCTGCAGACGCTTGATTTCCACACGCATATGCACGCGCAGCTTGGCATCCAGATTGGAGAGCGGCTCGTCAAACAGGAACGCAGCAGGCTCACGTACAATCGCACGACCCATGGCAACACGCTGGCGCTGACCACCGGAAAGCTGACGCGGTTTACGCTCCAGAAACTGCTCGATTTCCAGCGCTTTAGCCGCTTTGGTAATGCGCTGTTCAATCTCGGCCTTCGGAGTATTGCGGTTCTTCAGACCATAGGCCAGATTCTGGCGCACAGTCATATGCGGATAGAGCGCATAATTCTGGAACACCATCGCAATATCGCGTTCTGCCGGTTCCAGCTCATTCACCACGCGGTCAGCGATCGAGACAGTACCGGAAGTAATGCTTTCCAGACCGGCAATCATGCGCAGCAAAGTGGATTTGCCGCAGCCGGACGGGCCGACCAGAACAACCAGTTCACCATCGGCGATATCCAGCGAGATGCCTTTAATGGTCTCGACATGACCGCCATAGACTTTTTTTACATTTTGAAGAGAAATGCGGGCCATTATTTTTCCGTTTCAACAAGACCTTTGACGAACCATCGCTGCATCAGAACCACGACGATGATCGGAGGGATGATCGCAAGGATCGTTGTCACCATCACAAAATGCCATGGTGTTGCGGCATCGGCGAAGTCCACCATTTTGCGCAATGCGATGATGATTGTGTTCATCTTTGCATCATTGGTGACCAGCAGAGGCCAGAGATATTGTGTCCATCCGAAAATGAACAGAATAACAAAAAGTGCTGCAATATTGGTTTTGGACAGCGGCAGCAGAATGTCTTTCATAAAGCGCCACGGTCCGGCATTATCAATGCGGGCTGCTTCCACAAGCTCTCCCGGAATAGTCAGGAAGAACTGGCGGAACAGGAATGTCGCCGTTGCTGAAGCCATTAATGGCAATGTCAGACCGGCATAAGTATCGATCAGTCCGAGATCCACAATCACTTTATAGGTCGGCAGAATACGCACTTCCACCGGCAGCATCAGCGTGATGAAGATCATCCAGAAGAACACCATGCGGAAGCGGAAGTTGAAGAACACAATCGCAAAAGCAGAGGTGAAAGAAATGATGATCTTACCGATGGCAATCGCCAGCGCCACGACTGTCGAGTTGAACAGCAGGCGTTCAAGGCTCACACCTACGGTGCGTTCGACACCGCCGGTCATCGCATCACGGTAGTTTTCAATAAAGTGGTCACCCGGCCAGAGCGGGATCGGAGGGCGGAGGATTTCCGCCGACGTCATGGTTGAAGCCACAAATGTATAATAGATCGGGAAGGCAACAATGATGATGCCGATAATCAGCGCCAGATGGCTGATTGCGATAGTAACGGGATTACGTTCAATCATTGTCTGACCTCAGGAATAATGCACGCGCTTTTCAACAAAGCGGAACTGGAACGCCGTAAGGGCAATAACGATCACCATCAGCACCACGGACTGTGCTGCAGAGGAGCCGAGGTTCAGATTGACGAAGCCGTCATTATACACTTTGTAGACCAGAGTTTCGGTGGACTTGGCAGGGCCGCCTCCGGTAACCGCATGGATGATACCGAATGTGTCGAAGAACGCATAAACAGTATTCACAACCAGCAGGAAGAACGTGGTCGGTGCCAGAAGCGGGAAGGTGATCGACCAGAACCGTTTGACACCGCGTGCGCCGTCAATGGCCGCTGCTTCCAGCAGGGATTTCGGGATCGCCTGAAGACCGGCAACGAAGAACAGGAAGTTATAGCTGATCTGTTTCCACGAGGCGGCAAAGATAACCAGTGCCATCGCCTGATCGCCTTTGAGCAGCGGATCCCAGTCAAAACCGGCATTGCGCAGCAGATAAGCGAGAGTTCCCATCGCAGGGGAGAACATGAACAGCCACAAAATACCGGCAATGGCTGGTGCCACGGCATAAGGCCAGATCAGCAGGGTGCGGTACAGATTTTTACTGCGCACGACTTTTTCCGCAGCGGTTGCCAGAAACAGGGCAACAGCCATCGACAGCAAAGCAGTCGCAATACTGAAAAAGATCGTAATCTGGAAAGAATGCAGATAATTCGGGTCGGCGAACAAGGCCTGAAAATTTTTCAAACCGACAAAAGCGCTGCGCAGACCAAACGGATCTTCACGCATCATCGACTGATAAATAGCCTGACTGGCCGGCCAGAAAAAGAACACGAATGTGAGTATGAGCTGCGGCGCAACTAATAAATAGGGTAGCACCTTGTTGGGAAAAACAACACGCTGCACAAAGATCTCCTTCAAATTGCAGCGCCACACACCGAAAAGGTGCTGAAGGGGCACAGCAAGATTTTTGAAATGTTACACAATTTCTGATGCTCTTGGCAGGCAGAGACTGTGCTGTCAGCTCAGAGCATTTCCGTCCTGCGCGGACATCATGAAATACTCTGCCTGATCGTTTTACACGCTTCCGGAGACGGTAAGACTTTTCCGGAATGTGCCCTGACATATAAGCCAATCCTCAACGCAATCCTGAAGATGGGTTTATATGCAGAGTGAAGAAAACCGCGCATCCTTTGCAGGATGCGCGGCTATGAGTATTAGCGGTTTACAGCTTCAGCAATGGCTGCATTGCCACGCTCAACGGCGTTTTTCAGCGCAGTTTTTGCATCCTGTTTACCGGCCAGCATCGCTTCATATTCTTCATTGAGAATATCACGTACCTGCGGCAGGTTTACGAGACGTACGCCCTTGGAATTGGCGGTCGGCTCTTTGCCCATCATCTGCAGGATTGGTGTTTCACGACCTGGATTCTTTTCGTAGAAACCGGATTTCTTGGTTTCTTCATAGGCTTCCAGTGTTACCGGCAGATAGCCGGACACCTGATG
Source organism: Pseudochrobactrum sp. XF203 (assembly GCF_020341615.1). Classification (NCBI taxonomy): domain Bacteria; kingdom Pseudomonadati; phylum Pseudomonadota; class Alphaproteobacteria; order Hyphomicrobiales; family Brucellaceae; genus Pseudochrobactrum; species Pseudochrobactrum sp. XF203. The sequence continues at coordinate 300,072 of NZ_CP084393.1, forward strand.
CAGGCGAGCCTGAATCTTGGTCTGGGACAGGAAGTTGAAGAACTGGGCAATGCCCTTATATTCTTCATCGCTCTTGCCGCCGAATACCCAGAGGCTGGCGCCGCCCGGAATAGTGTTCTGCGGACGACCTTCACCTTCATAATAAGGCAGCTGGCCGATACCGTAATTCATGCCGGATTTAACCACATCGCCCAGACCACCGGAGGATTCTGTCAGCATAGCGCATTCACCGGAAGTGAAGAGCTGCTTGGCTTCCGATGTGCGGCCGCCGTAACGGAACGCGCCGTCTTTGGCGAGATCAGCCAGACCCTGGAAATGCTGCTCGAACAGAGGCGCATTGATTTCCAGTTTTACGTCCAGACCGGCAAGGCCGTTTTCATTGGTGCCGTAAGGAACATTGTTCCATGCAGCGAAGTTTTCTGTCTGGATCCATGTCAGCCATGTAGAGGTATAACCGCAGGCTGCTGCGCCGCTGGATTTGATCTTACGTGCTGCTTCAAACACTTCAGGCCATGTTTTTGGCGCAACTTCAGGATCAAGACCGGCCTTTTTGAAGGCGTCTTTGTTGTAATAGAGGATCGGTGAAGACGAATTATACGGGAAGGACAGCATGGTGCCGTCTGCTTTTGAATAATAAGCGGTGATACCGGCAAGGTATTTGGCTTTATCAAATGTGAAGCCGCCTTTTTCCAGTACTTCGGCAACCGGCATAACCGCGCCTTCAGCACCCATCATCACACCGCTGCCTGCATCAAAAACCTGCAGAATTGCCGGTGCCTGCTTGGCGCGGAATGCAGCGATACCCGCATTCAGAGTTTCAGGATAGGTGCCCTTATAAACAGGAACGATTTTGAATTCGCTCTGGCTTTCATTGAATTCTTTGGAGAGCTGTTCAACAACTTCGTTGTTGGAGCCGGCCATACCGTGCCACCATTGCAGTTCGGTAACCGCAAATGCGTTGGATGCGAATGCAACGGACATTGTTAATGCCGCTACTGAAACAGTCATCAGACGTTTGGACATGACTTCTCCCTGAAGGTCCCTGAAGATCAATGAAACGGAATATCGCTGAGCCGGTGTTATGTGTACGCCGTTCAGACGAGAGTTCCGTGGTTGCCATTAAGCTCTTTCGTTTTAGCGCATATAACATTTAATACGAAAGAGAAAAGCACAATTACGAAAGCTATTCACGCATAATTCTATGCGCAGACACATTTTGGCGAAGAGTTTGTCACAAAACAAGCGATAATAAAATTGCGTGCCATAAAGTTCGTGATTTCGGGAAAATGCTGCGGGCAGGGTGATTCTTTGCCGCTCACGGGCGGAAAATCCATAATTCAGGCAGAAAAAAAGCCGGACTAAAAAGCCCGGCTGAATTTAAGAAGACATTTAGATGCCTTCGAGGGGAACACTTGCAGCGCGAAATGGGAGGAAGCGCGCCAGCAAGTGACCTTCATATGGAGCAAGCGTTAAATAAGTTCAAGGTCATGTTCACAGTTTTTTTGACCAAAACGTAAAATAATTGCGCCTGTGTATTTCAGCCACAGTTTTTGCAGGGCGCTTTGATATGTCTATGCATATAAACGTCCAGACAAGTGGTCAGCCGCGCCTTGCCTGCATAATGCCGGCGATGACGATGAGGCCGCCACAAATCTGCCAGATACTCAGCGGTTCTGACAGCAGGATCCATGCCAGAATTGCTGCCACAACAGGCTGGATCAAAAGTGTGAGCGAAGAAAACGCAACCGGCAGCCATGCAATGGCAAATGTAATCAGGCTTTGCCCGGCGGCTTGCGTCATCCATGCCAGGGCGCAGACAACAACCCAGCCAAACAAGGTCAGCGGGAAATATTGCGTTTCAAAAATCAATGCGAGCGGCAGAATAGTCAGGGTTGCACTGATTGTGGTGCAGAGCATGATCGTTGAGGTGGAAAAACGGCGGCGCGTGAAGCCGAGCATCAGAATATAAGCGGCATAAAGAATGGCAGCGCCCAGAGCCACGGCATCGCCTTTGAGGCTGCTGTGGCCGGAAAGGTCGGGGCCGCCTTTGAGGATCAGCACGCCAAAAATTGCAATAACAAGACCGCTGATGAAAATCCGGCTGATTTTCTGTTTCAGAAACAGCCAGCCGCCAAGCGCTACAAAAATCGGGGACAGGTTCACAATCAGCGTCGAATTGGCAACGGATGTCATGGTCAGCGAAATATGCCAGACCACCAGTTCCAGCCCGATCAGAATGCCCGGAACGGCAAGGATTGCCAGATCACCAAGAGAAGCCGGTTTGACCTGATCCACACCATGCTTCATCCGGTTATTCAGGATCAGCATCGGGATAATCGCCAGTGCCAGCCGCCAGAAAGCCGTAACAATCGGGCCGGTTTCGGCAAAACGCACCAGAATAGGCGAACAGCTGATGAGCAGCCCGCCAAGCAAAAGCGCGATAATCGCTTTTCTCTGTGTCTCAGGCGTGCTTTGCAGCAGGCCGGTTGCGTTGATTGGCGCGGCTTCGGAGGGTGACTTGTTCATGTTTAACCTGCCGCTCCTTATGAAGCAGCCTTATATGTGAGAATGCAGCATAAGTGCAGGCATCTGCTGGCAGGATATGCTGGCCGTATTTTGAGTGATCCGCTGCCTGCGACATGCTTTGTCATCGGAGAGAGTATCTCTCAGTTGCGCGCTTCGGCAGATAGTCAGTCTTTATGTGATATATATCAAAACAATTATATAAAACAGCGCGTCTTTTGACGGACGCGCTATTTCTTATCTCTCTATAGCGGGTGCTTATTCTTCAAAGCCGACGATACCTTTGATTTCGACAAATTCACGCAGGCCGAAAACGCCATATTCGCGACCATTGCCCGACTGTTTGTAGCCGCCGAAAGGTGCCGCACCGTCCCATGGCGCATCATTAATATAGACATTGCCGGTGCGCAGACGCTTGGACAAGGCTTGCGCTTCTTTCAGGTCACCCTGAATATAGGACGCAAGGCCGTAGACCGTATCATTGGCCATTTCGACCGCTTCATCCAGATCATCATAGCCAATCATCGACAGAACAGGGCCGAAGATTTCCTCGCGGGAAATGCGCATATCATGGCCGACACGGGCAAAGATGGTCGGGCGCACATAATAACCGGCATTGAGTTCCGCAGGGCGGCCGGTGCCGCCGGTTACCAGTTCCGCACCTTCATCAATGCCGGCCTGAATCAGATCCTGAATCTTGTCGAACTGCAACTGGCTGACGACCGGACCGAGATCGGTATTGGCGGAATTCGGATCGCCGGTGCGGAATTTTTCTGCTGCATCGCGGGCGATTGCAATCGCATCATCCATAGCTTCCTGCGGTACCAGCATGCGGGTCGGTGCATTGCAGGACTGACCGCTATTACCGAAGCAACGGGTGACGCCGGTACGCACGGCCTTATCCAGATCGGCACTGCGCAGGATAATGTTCGGGGATTTACCGCCGAGTTCCTGATGTACACGTTTTACGGTCGGTGCTGCGGTCTGTGCAACGCTGACACCGGCGCGGGTAGAGCCGGTAAAGGATACCATATCCACATCTTTATGACCGGAAAGTGCGACGCCGACAGTCGGGCCGTCACCATGAACGAGGTTGAACACGCCTTTCGGCACGCCGGCTTCATCCATGATTTCTGCGAACAAAATGGCACTGACCGGTGCAATTTCTGATGGCTTCAGCACCATTGTGCAGCCGGTAGCAATGGCTGGTGCAACTTTGGCAGCGATCTGATTGATCGGCCAGTTCCATGGCGTAATCATTGCCACCACGCCGATCGGTTCATGCACAACGCGGGTTGTGCCCTGCATATAGGCATATTCAAAAATTTCAGCGGCTTTAATTGCTTCCATCAGATGGGCAGTGCCGGAACCGGCCTGTGCAGCCTTAGCCATGGCCAGCGGTGCACCCATTTCCTGCGAGATTGCGGCGCCGATTTCATCCGAGCGGCGGATGAAAATTTCGAGAATGCGCTTAAGCAGAGCGAGACGCTCTTCTTTCGTGGTGACGGAGAAGCTCTCAAAAGCGGCTTTGGCGGCGGCTACTGCCTTATCGACATCGGCAGCGGTGCCCATTGCGATTTTGGTAAAAGGCTGCTCGGTTGCAGGATTGATGACATCCAGTGTTGTAATTGGGCTTATTGCCGGATCAACCCATTCACCGTTGATATAAAATTTGAGCGCGTGATCCATAGTTCCCATCCTGTCATGCTGTTTATGCGGTTTTTTAGAAATTTTGCGCGCAGTTTAGACCTAAACCCCGTGATTACAACTGCATAAACGGCATGGGGTGATGAAATTTTCCGCTCTTAAAGATCGTTACAATGTAATTATTTCCGATATTTGCGCTTTGTTTTTCTGTATTATTATTAAGTAATGATACGTATTATTTATATTTAAAGTATATATTGCGCTATTGACTATTGATAAATTGAATAATTATAGAAATATAGTTTTGGCAATTTAAAAATTATATTTAATTAATTAACTTAATTATAAAATTATATTTTAATAATGCATTATCGAATGTGTTTTTACTTGGAGCCTTGCCGGAACAAAAACAATAAATGCGCCGCAACGGACTGTGCGTGCATTTGATACATGTGATCGGGTGAGGCAAATGCAGACAAACACTGTTATTCAGAGTGAGAAATTCAACTCTGTGCAAATCTTGCGCGGCCTGGCGGCATTGCTGGTCGTTATCGGGCACACATTACAGCATCCGATGGATGAACCGCCGCCGATACTGGGCGTTTTGGGTGCTTTTGGTGTTTCAATTTTCTTTGTAATCAGCGGATTTATTATCAGCTATATTCATCCGCGTGACTTCGCACCTGCAGGTTTTTTGTGGCGGCGCATTATACGCATCGTGCCGCTTTACTGGCTCTGCACAATATTTCTTGCGCTCTGCGCGGTTTATTTGCCGAGCTTGTTTAAGTCGACAAGTTTTACGCCATATTATTTGTTTAGCTCGCTCGCTTTTATTCCGGAATTGGTGCCGGGGACTGTTGATGACTGGCGCCCTTTGCTGAAGCCGGGCTGGTCTCTCAATTATGAGATGATTTTCTATCTCATCTTTATTTTGTTCTGGTGGTGTGAGAGCAGTTTGCGGCGCACAGTCTTTATGAGTCTGGCACTCGGCGTGCTGATTGCAGGTGCGTTTTTTGTTGAGCGAAACAGCAGTGTCACAGCTTTTTATCTTAACTTTAATCTGATGCCGTTTCTTGCCGGTATGTGGCTTGCTGAAATGCAGCGCCGCGGTTTCTGGAGTGATTTTTCCGTCAACTCCTTGCCGGTATTGTTGTTTTTCGTGACGCTCAGCATAGGTTTGCTGTTCAGTGTTGATCTGACGGTGTTGCCGCTGTTTATCGAAAATCTTGCTTATCTGACCGCATCCGTGCTGCTTGTTGTAACGGCGCTTTGTACGGATCGCTGGGTCAAAACTTTATCGCCGCGTAATCTGTTTGTGCAAATTGGCGACAGTTCCTATTCGCTCTATCTGACACATATGTTTGTCGTTGGTGCGGGCTGGGCGGTCTTCAACCGGCTTGGTTTGGGTGGCTGGGCTTTTCCGCTGGCGGTGGTTGCAATTATTATTGCAAGTCTTGTCGGCGCGAAGATTTCTTATCTGATTATTGAGAAACCGTTTATGCGTTTGGGACGTAAAAAAGCAAAGCTGCAATATCGGGTGCCTCAGCCGTCTTAACATCACGAAAAAGGCCTCCGCTGTATAGCGGAGGCCTTTTTCAATTTTGCGGTTATAAATGCAGCAATCTTACGCCCAGGTTTTTTCGAGGACGCGGATCCAGTTTTTATAGGCGATCTTGTCGATGGTTTCCTGATCGTAACCGGCTTTGCGCAATTCGGCGATCAGCAGCTGCAGATCAGCGGCGCTGCCCAGAGCATCCGGAATGGTCGTGCCGTCAAAGTCGGAGCCGAGAGCCACATGGTCAACACCGATACGATTGATGATGTAATCAATGTGGCGAACCATTTCGCTGAGTGGTGTGGCCGTGATTTTCTGACCGTCTGCACGCAGGAAGGACACGCCGAAATTGATGCCCATCAAGCCGCCGGTTTCCTTGATCGCATCCATCTGTTTTTCGGTCACATTGCGGCTGTGGGTGCACAATGTGTGTACGTTGGAATGGCTGGCAACGAGCGGTGCATCGGAAATCGCTGCAATATCCCAGAAGCCTTTGTCGTTCATATGCGACAGGTCAACCATGATTTTCAGCTCGTTACAGGCGCGGATCAGGGCTTTGCCCGCATCGCTGAGGCCCGGGCCGATATCCGGTGTGCTCGGGAAGCGGAACGGCACGCCATATGCGAAAATATTCGGACGGCTCCAGACCGGACCCAAAGTGCGCAGGCCTGCCTGATGCAGCACATAAAGTTCATCCAGATCAGCGCTGATGGCTTCAGCACCTTCAATATGCAGTACTGACGCAAATGCGCCATTGGTCATCGCGGTGCGGATATCATCGGCAGAACGGCAGATTTTCAAGCCGCCTGCGGACTTCGCTTCAATCTTCGCCAGAAGCGCAGCCATGCCAAGGGTGATTCTTAAGGCGCTGTCGTGTTCCGGCGTCGGATAATCGCCGTTTGCGTCTTTTTCCATCGAAGGGGACGGCACATAAATTGCGCAGAGGCCGCCTGCGAGGCCGCCCTTTTTAGCGCGCGGAAGATCAATATGACCCACCTTTTCGCCATCAATAAAGCGGTCGACCGGATTGGCTTCGCTTGATGACCACAGACGCAGCAAAACGTCATTATGGCCATCAAAGACAGGGGTGAAATTGTCTGCCGTTGAAGAACTGGACATGGGAAAGGGAACCTTACTTTTCTGGCTGGCGACATAAAATATGTCGCAAACAGAAACATTTAGCGGATTAAATCCTGTTATTGCATCTCGTTAGCAACGGTATTCCTCTGAGATTTCAGGGAGGCACCTGCGATTCTGCGGTTTTTCATCGCGGAAATACAAGTCGTCGCGTGATTTGCGAGACTGACCATTTTGCAACCAAATTGCAAATGCCTTTTCTTGCAGGGGATAGTCCTCTTCTGCATATTAATTTAAATTAGAAAATAACAAAGTTTTGAACAAGATTTTGCATGCAAACCATGCATAGCCACTGGCAAAATCTGCATTGGCCGCGTTATTGGGCTTCATGATAACTGAACCGGACATTAGACGGTTTTCTTATACACATTGTTTTGATGCAGTTTCGGGTGGATCGGAACGGGCAAAAATCGGTCCGGTGGACGATCTCCCGCGAAGATAACTCATTTTCAAAGCTGTTAGAAAACTTAACCACTGGCAGGGGCAACCCGGCCGGTTTCTTGCGTTTACGGATAGGGAAGAGGAAATCACCGTGATTTCAAGACGTAATTTTTTGGCGGGCGCTGCTGCTGTTCCGTTCCTGTCATATGCCGGCATGCTGCCTGCGATCGCTGCCGGTCGTCAGGACATTCTGGTTGTGGCCATGCAGCTGGACAACATGACATCGCTCGATCCGCATGAGAGCTTTGAAGCTGTCGGCAGCGAAATCTGCAACAACATGTATCAGCGTCTTGTGCATCCGAGCTTTGAAAATCCTGAAAAGATTGAAGGCGGCGTAGCCACTTCATGGGAAGCTGATGCTGAAGGTAAGGTTTATACTTTCAAAATCAACCCTGAAGCAAAATTTGCGACCGGCAATCCGATCACCGCTGAAGATGCTGCGTTCTCGCTGCACCGCGCGATCAAGATGAACAAAGGCCCAGCTTTCATCATCGGCCAGTTCGGTCTGACCCCTGAGAATGTTGAGAAAGCTGTTGTCGCGACCGATGCCGGTACGCTGACTATTTCTCTCGACACCCCGACTTCCCTGTCCTTCCTGCTTTATTGCCTGTCTTCCAGCGTCGGTAGCGTTGTTGAGAAGAAACTGGTGATGGAAAATGCAGCCGGTGACGATCTCGGTAACGAATGGCTGCGTAAAAACAGCGCCGGTTCCGCTGAATGGACTCTGGCTGCATGGAAGCCAAGCGAAAGCGTTATGCTGAACCTGAACCCGCACGGCGCCTATAAAGGCAATGTAAAGCGTATCGTTCTGCGTCACGTTGCTGACCCTTCGTCCCAGCTGCTGATGCTCCAGAAAGGTGACGTGGATATCGCCCGTAACCTGACTTCCGAGCAGCTGCGCGTGATCCAGAACGACGAAAACTTTACGCTTGTGCGTAAAGGTATTGCCGGTATCGGCCTGATGTCGCTCAACCAGAAAGTTGAAAAACTGACCAATCCTAAGGTTTGGGAAGCAATCAAATGGGCGATCGACTATAAGGGCATTCAGGAAAATATCGTGCCTTTGACCCACCAGATCCATCAGACCATTATTCCTGAAGGTTTCCCGGGTGCAGTTAACGACACACCATTCCAGAAAGACACTGCGAAGGCAAAAGCTCTGATGGCTGAAGCAGGTCTCACTGATGGTTTCACCATCAGCATGGATCATTATTCCGCACAGCCTTGGCCGGATATCGCTCAGGCCATTCAGGCAAACCTCGCAGAAATCGGCATCAAGCTGGAACTGCGTGCTGCTGAAAACCGTCAGGTTCTCACCAAAATGCGTGCCCGTGAACATGAAATCGCCCTGACTTCATGGGGTTCGGACTATTTCGATCCGAATACCAATGCGGACGTATTCTGCAACGTGACTGACCTGTCGGACGATGCAAAGAGCAAGCCTTTCGCATGGCGCTCAAACTACCAGAACGCAGATTTCGCGAAGAAATCGCTGGCTGCCCGCGATGAAAAAGATCCGGCAACCCGCGTTAAGCTTTACGAAGACCTGCAGCGCGAATTCATGAACAACAGCCCGTTTGTTGTCATGCTGCAGACTGTAATGACTGCTGCCTGCCGTAAAGATGTTACCGGCATGCGTCTCGGCGTTCTGTCCGATACCCACTCTTACGCAGGGATTGCGAAAGCTTGAATAAGAGACTGAAAACTCTGACTGGTACTCTGAGCAGCGTGTTAATCACGCTGTTCGGACTTGCTATTGTCACTTTCATGATCGGCCGCGTTATGCCGGTTGATCCTGTGATTGCAGCCGTCGGCGATAATGCGCCGGAGGCTGTTATTCAGCGTGTGCGCGCGGAGATGGGGCTGGATCAGCCGCTCGTCGTGCAGTTCTTCCATTATATCGGTCAGGTTTTGCAGGGTGATCTCGGCAATTCCATTCTGACCCGCAACCCTGTTACCACGGATATTGCCCGCTATTTTCCGGCAACCCTTGAACTGGCCACCGCAGCGCTCCTCCTCGCTGCTTTGATCGGTATTCCTCTGGGTGTCTGGGCAGCGGTGCGTCAGGGCACTCTGACGGATCAGACGATCCGTGTTATCTGTCTGGCCGGCCACTCCGTGCCGACCTTTGTGCTGGCGCTGATTTCGCTTCTGGTTTTCTATGCCGCGCTCGGTATCGCACCGGGACCCGGCCGTCAGGATATTATTTTTCAGGACATGATCCCGCATGTCACTGGTATTCTGACCATTGATACGCTGATCGACGGCGATATGGATGCTTTCTGGGATGCGCTCGCGCATATGGCCCAGCCGGTTATCATTCTCGCTTATTTCAGCATGGCCTATATCACCCGTATGACCCGTGCATTCATGCTGGATGCACTCAAAGGTGAGTTTGTTGTTACAGCCCGCGCCAAGGGCCTGTCCGGCACCGCAGTTATCTGGAAACACGCTTTCCCGACTGTGGCCGTACAGCTGGTGACCGTTCTTGCACTGACCTATGCCGGTCTGCTTGAAGGTGCCGTTGTAACCGAAACCGTGTTCAGCTGGCCTGGTCTTGGTCAGTATCTGACTGTTTCGCTGATGAATGCAGACATGAACCCTGTCGTCGGCGCCACTCTTCTGATTGGTGTTATCTATGTCGGGCTCAATCTGCTTGCTGACATTCTCTACAAGGTACTGGATCCACGCGTCAGATGATTTTTTCCAATTTTCATAACTGGGCGCTGGACGAAACTCCGTCCTCGCCGTCGCAGGCTCTCTGGGGCCGGCGCTATCGTATCTGGCTCAATCTGAAGTCAAATCCGCTGGCGATGATCGGCCTGTTCATCATTGCGGTCTTTGTTTTCATCGCCATTTTTGCGCCATGGCTGGCACCGCATGATCCGAGCATTCAAAATCTCGGCAATCGTCTTGCGGCACCTTCCGCTCAGCATTGGTTCGGTACGGACGAGCTGGGACGCGATATTTTCTCGCGTATCCTATATGGTGGCCGCGTAACACTCGGCATGGTTATTGCCGTTGTTATTCTGGTTGCGCCGCTTGGTCTGATTATCGGCTGCGTTGCAGGTTATTTCGGCGGTATCGTCGATACAATCCTGATGCGCGTAACCGATGTGTTCCTCGCTTTTCCGCGTCTTATTCTGGCTCTGGCTTTCGTAGCCGCGCTGAAACCGGGCGTTGAAAGCGCGATTCTGGCGATTGCACTCACAGCCTGGCCGCCTTATGCACGTCTGGCCCGTGCGGAAACCATGACCATCCGCAACACTGACTATATCGCAGCCTATCGCCTGACCGGCGCCAGCCCTGCACGTATTATCGCCCGTCATATCGCACCTTTGTGCGTACCGAGCCTGATTGTACGTATTACGCTGGATATGAGCTCGATCATTCTGACCGCTGCAAGCCTTGGCTTCCTCGGTATGGGTGCGCAGCCGCCGTCACCGGAATGGGGTGCGATGATTGCAACAGCCAAACGCTTCATTTTTGAGCAGTGGTGGGTTGCTACAATTCCGGGTATTGCGATCTTCCTCGTTTCACTCGCGTTCAACTTCCTCGGCGACGGCCTGCGTGACGTCCTCGATCCGAAGCAGAATTGAGGGATAAAATGCTGGTAGATATTCAAAATCTGAGAATCGCATTTGAAACCCGCACCACCCGTTTTGAGGCGGTGCGCGGTCTCTCTCTGCAGCTTGGCCGTGAAAAGCTGGGTATTGTGGGTGAAAGCGGCTCGGGCAAGTCTCTGACTGCCCGCGCTCTGATGAAACTCCTGCCGAATATTGCGGAAGTCAAAGCTGATCGCTTAAGCTTTGACGGACAGGATCTGCTGACCGCATCTGAAAAACAGATGCGTCAGATCCGTGGTAAACGCGTTGGTTTCATTCTGCAGGATCCGAAATACTCGCTGAATCCGGTAAAGACCATTGGTGTGCAGGTGGCGGAAGCCTGGCGCACACACAAAGGCGGCAGCAAAAAACAAGCTCTGGAAGCGGCAATTGATCTGCTCGATCAGGTGAAAATCCGCAATCCGCGTGAAGTGGCACATACCTATCCGCACGAAGTATCGGGCGGTATGGGGCAGCGTGTCATGATCGCTATGATGCTGGCACCGGATCCGGAACTGTTGATTGCCGATGAGCCGACTTCGGCGCTTGACGCAACCGTGCAGGCTGAAATTCTGCGTCTGATCGATGATCTCGTCGACAGCCGCGGCATGGGGCTGATCCTCATCAGCCACGATCTTCCGCTTGTTTCCCATTTCTGTGACCGCGTTATGGTCATGTATATGGGACAGGTGATGGAAGAGCTGAAAGCATCAGAACTCAATAATGCTCAGCATCCTTATACCAAGGGTCTCCTGAACTGTATTCCGTCGCTGACGCATCCGCGTGATCGTCTGCCGGTAATGACCCGTGATCCGGAGTGGCTGAAATAATGATTGAAGTTGATAATCTGAAAATTCAGTTCGGTGACAAGCAGGTCGTTAAAGGCGTTTCGTTTAACGTCGAAAAAGGCGGCAGCTTCGGTATCGTGGGCGAGAGCGGTTCGGGTAAGTCGACAATCCTGCGTGCGATGGCCGGTCTGAATGAAAGCTGGAGCGGACGTATTGCCTTTGACGGTAAAGACGCGCCGCTGAAGCGGACACCGGAATTTTTCCGTTCTGTTCAGATGGTGTTTCAGGATCCGTTCGGCTCCCTGCATCCGCGTCAGACCATTGACCGTATTCTGAGCGAGCTGTTGCTGGTTCATAAGATCGACAATGTTGAAGGACGCATCAAGCAGGCTCTGTCCGATGTGGCTCTGCCGCAGACGGCACGTTTCCGCTATCCGCACCAGTTGTCCGGTGGTCAGCGTCAGCGCGTGGCGATTGCCCGTGCTCTGATTGCAGATCCGCAGGTATTGCTGCTCGATGAACCGACTTCGGCACTGGATGTTTCTGTTCAGGCGGAAATTCTCAACCTGCTGTCGGATCTGCGTGAAGAACGCAATCTGACCTATGTGCTGGTGAGCCATAACCTCGCAGTTATCGCCCATCTCTGCCCGGAAGTGGGCGTGATGCAGAATGGTGTGATGGTGGAACAGCTGACAGCAGAAGACCTGCGTTTAGGCCGCACCATCCATCCGCATACTACAGAGCTACGCGAATTGAGCGTAACGGTTGAAGAACCAAAATAATGAGAGTGTAACAGGCCGGATTTTCCGGCCTGTTCTTTATGCAATATTGAATTAAAAACCTGCATGAACAGGGGCATGGGAAGAAGCGATCATGGCTATGAACTGGGACGCCGCCTTATCAACCGCACAAAAACTGGCTGCACAATGGCCTGCCAATGAGCCGGGAGGCGTGATTATCGGCTTTGATGCCGATGGTATCCGTTTCAGCACTGCCAGCGGTGTGGAAAGTCTGGCAACCCATAAGCCGTTTTCCGCTGACAGTGTTGTGCGCTATGCTTCTGTGACCAAGCATGTCTTTGTTTCTATGGTGCTGAAACATGCAGATAAAATCAGCCTTGATGATCCGCTCGGAAAACATCTGCCGGAGCTGAAAAAGCCTTTGAGCGAAGTGAGTGTCGGTCAGGCGCTGGATATGAGCGGCGGTCTGCCCGACACGCGCGAATGTCTGACTTTGCTCGGCCTGTCGATTTATACGGAAACCCATAATGACCGGCTGATGGACTTCCACGCGACGATGGAACGCCTTAATTTTGATGCCGGTACGCAGGTCTCCTATTCCAATACCGGTTACCGTCTGGTGGAAATTGCGCTGGAGCGTCTGGGTCTGCGCTTTGATGACTATCTGCAAAATGAAATCGTACCTTTGCTCGGCGTACAGCTGAAAGCACCGGATGTCTGGAATGATCCGGTGGATGGTCTGGTGCCGGGTTATTGGCCAAGATTTGATAATGATGGTAAAAAATGGCAGCTGAGTTCAGCCGGTCTTTATATTTCCGCAGCGGGCAGCCTGACCGGCAGTGGTACAGCGCTGGCGACTTGGGCGCAGGCATTGATGTGCGGCAAGGGCCAGCTTTCCGGTGTGATTGAGAAGATCAGCGAGCCACGCAAAATGGCTGATGGTCGTCTGTCTGCCTATGGTCTCGGTTTTGTTGCTTCTGAACTTGATGGTCTGAAGCTGGTTGGCCATGGCGGATCGCATCCGGGCTATAAGAGCTATGTGCTGATCTGCCCTGAGCAGCAGTGTGGTTTTGTTGTTGTAGCCAACCGTGATGACGCCAATGGCAGTAAAATGGCGCAAGCTGCAATGGCCGCTCTTGCAGGTCGTTCGTTACCGCAGGCCGGAAGTACAATTCCGGATGGTTTTTATGTCACCGAAACCGGTCATCACTGGGTTGAGATGAAGGGCGGTAACGTCACTTATATCGACAATGAAGATGCGCTCTATGATGAAGGTAATGGCTGGTTTTCATCGCGCTCGGCTACGTCACCAATCCTGCTGCGCTGGACAGGTGAAGTGCTGGAAGGGGAACTTGGCCATGCGCCACGCCGCCTCTATCAGGTAACACCGAAGCCTGCGGGCAACGAGCTCGACGGTAGCTGGAAGTCGGTTTACGGCGCTGCGTTTGAAATCGTCAACGGCACAGTAATTATGGGTGTCGGCCCAGTGCAGCAGACAATGCCTGTCACCGATCTTGGTAATGGCCGTTATCTGTTTACGCTTCATGACGGCCCGTGGGTGAAACGGGTTTGCATCAACCGATTGAGCGATAATCGCGTTGAACTGGTGCTGAGCCGCAGCCGTATGCTGGAATATACCCGCTAATCTTCAGTAACTGAAGTGACTGCCGTTCTCTGATATCTGCGGATATTTAAGAGAGAGGCCGTTTTTTATGTTTCTGTTCAAATATGCTGACATATCGTATAAGGCCTATTCTGAACCTGCATGCCTGTATGCAAAACAGGCAATCATGACGAAGGATCCGTATTGTGGAAATTAAGTGGGTTGAAGACTTTCTGGCGCTTGCTCATACTTTAAATTTCTCCAAAGCTGCAGATGAACGCCACGTTACCCAGTCTGCTTTCAGCCGCCGTATCAAGCAGCTGGAAACATGGCTCGGTACGACCCTGATTGACCGTGCGACTTATCCTTCGCGGCTCACCGAGGCCGGTGAGAAATTTATTCCGGTGGCGCAGGAAACACTGAAGTCACTCTATCAGGTGCGTCAGGGCTTTCAGGCAAACCAGACACTGGAAGCACAAACGATTTCTTTCATCGCATTGCATACATTGTCTTTCACATTTTTCCCGCAATGGGTGAAGGAAACCAGTGATAATACCGCACCGGTTTTCACACGGTTGCGGCCGGATACAGGCAGTGTTGAAGGCAATGTGAATGCGCTTGTTGACGGCGATTGTGATTTTCTGCTGACCTATGTGCATCCGTCTGTGCCACTGCTGCTCGATGCTGCAGACTTTGATTACAAAGTTGTCGGCTTTGAGCAGATCATTCCGATCAGCGCACCGGATGCTGATGGCAACCCGCTGCATATGGTTGGCCGCGGCGAGCAGCCGTTTGATTATATCGGCTATGAAAAATCATCGTTCTTCGGTCATTTGCTGAGTGAATTATTTGCGCTGAAAATGCCGGAACATCGTCTGGTTCATGAAGGCAGTATGTCCATCGGGCTTAAAGGCATGTCGATGGCCGGATGGGGCGTGGCATGGGTGCCGCGCAGCCTTATTGCCGAAGAGCTGGCCACCGGCCAGCTGGTGCATGGTGCGGATATGTCATGGAATATTCCGCTGGAAATCCGTCTTTACCGCTCCAGAAACAATCAGCGTTCTGTGATTGAGAAATTCTGGAACCGGTTGCCGGATTTGAAACAGACAAAAGATGACCATTAAAAAGGGCGCTTTAAGCGCCCTTTTTATTATACCGGCTGTGCCTGCCGCACACCTGCCACTTGTCGCATCAGCACAGGAACGAGCAGTGCCAGACCCAGCAGGGATGTATAAATTTCCGGTACGACCAGCAGGATTGCTGCAATAATCAGCAGCACCTGTTCCCAGCGTTTGGTACGCACCATCATAAAGCCGGACAGCGCACCGCCCAAGGCGGTAATCCCGATCACGCAGCCGATAAAGGCGGTGAAGAATTCGCCCCATGAGAAATTGGCATTGACCAGCAAGAGTGACGGCGAGAATACAAACACAAACGGTACCAGCACTTTACCCAAACCTAAGCGGAAGGCGGTATTACCGGTTTTAAACGGATCGGCACCGGCCATCCCCGCCGCCGCATAGGCTGCAAGCGCCACCGGCGGCGTGATATCGGCCAGAACCCCGTAATAAAACACGAAGAAATGCGCAACAATCGGTTCAACACCCAGCAGTGCCAGTGTCGGTGCGGCAATGGTTGCCATGATGATATAATTTGCCGTTGTCGGAATACCGCAACCCATCAGAATACAGACAATGCCGGTCATGATGAGGGTAAACAGCAAGGTCAGCGTTGAGGCACCGATCAGCGCGGCAGGCAGGAATGTGCCAAACCATGCGGCAATATCCGCAGCTGTTGTGGTCACAATATAGGAGATTTTAAAGCCTACACCGGTGAGCGTGACCACGCCGACAACAATGCCGACCGTTGCCGCTGCTGCACCGACCGCGAGGGCATATTTTGCACCATCGCGCAGGCTTTCAAAAATCTCTTTGACGGACATACGCTTGCGCGGATTGAGCAGACCGACGGCAATACACAGCGTGATCCCCCAGAACGCGGCGAGATAAGGTGTGTAACCGGACAGAAGTACGCCAACCAGAACGACAAGCGGAATAACCGTCGGCCAGTCACGTTTGAAAGCTTCTTTCAGATCAGGCATTTCATCCGGTGTCATGCCGCGCAGACCTGTGCGCTTGGCTTCAAAATGCACCTGCATCAAAACGCCGAAGAAATGCATGAAGGCCGGAACAATCGCGGCAATAATAATGGTGGTGTAAGGCAGATTGAGGAACTCAATCATCAAAAAGGCTGCAGCGCCCATGATCGGCGGGGTGATCTGACCACCGGTCGAGGAGGCGGCTTCAACTGCCGCTGCGAAATTGCGTTTATAGCCAAGGCGGATCATCGCCGGAATGGTGAGCGAGCCGACGGTTACTGTATTGGCAACAGAGGAGCCGGAAATCATACCAAACAGCGCCGAGCCGAAGATCGAGACCTTTGCAGGGCCGCCTGCATAGCGCCCTGCAACCCATGCGGCACAATCAAGAAACAGTTGTCCGAGACCAATACGGGTGGCAAAAACACCAAACAACACGAAGTGGAACACATAGGTAGCAACCACGCCAAGCGCGATACCGTAAACACCCTGTGTTGTCAGATAAAGATGGTCAACGATCTGAGAAACGGACGAACCCGGATGCACCAGAATGCCGGGCATGGACGGGCCGAAATAGGCATAGAGCATAAACAGCACTGCGATAATCGGCAGCGGCCAGCCGACCGAGCGGCGTGTGGCTTCCAAAAGCACGATAATCAGCAAACCGCCAAGCATCACATCGGTTGTTGTCGGATTGCCGACGCGGAAAGCCAGATCATCCAGCGGGATGAGCGGCACATGCATCACAGCAATGACAGCACCGATAGCCAGCGCCCAGTCGATAATGGAAATGCCGAGCGGCCGCAGCAAAGTGGATTTTGCCGGTTCCGTATAACCTTTTGGTGAAAACGGAAACACCAGAAACACCAGACCCAGCACGAAAGCCAGATGGATGCCGCGATGCATGGTTTCAGACAGAATACCAAAACCGGCCGTATAATAGTGAAACAGTGAGAGAATAATCAGCAATGTGCCGACTATCCGGGCAGTGACAGGCAACAACGGACGAAAGCGGATTTCTGAATCGAATTTCTCTTCGAGTTCGCGCGCTTTTTCTTCATCCAGCTCCATAGGTTTCAACGATTGTTGCTCTGTGGTCATGGGGAAATTTCCTGAAAATATGGCTAAAGGCGCTGGCGTTCACGGCTGACTGTAGCAGCCGGACGCACTCGCCCGTCAAAATGCGTATTGTAAACCTGTGAGAAAATCCTGCACCGACTTTATGAGAGTCTGGTGCAGGATAAACGATTTTTTATTTCAGCAGGCCGGCTTCTTTGTAGAAGCGTTCAGCACCCGGATGCAGCGGAATACCAAGGCTGGTCACTGCATTCTGCAGGGTAATCATTTTACCCTTTGCATGGCCGGCGTCCAGCGCCTTGCGGGTTGCGTCATTCCACATGGTCTTGGTGATGTTATAGACCAGTTCATCGGACTGTTTCGCACTTGTCACCATCTGAGCGGCAACGGAAATTGTATCGGTTGCACCGACATCTTTATAAGTATCGGCCGGTACAGTATCCTTGGCGAAGAAGCTGTATTCTTTGAGGATTTTCTCCATTTCCGGTCCTTCAATCGGAACCAGAGAAATACCATTGGTGCTGGCGAGTTCGGAAATCGCACCGGTCGGGTAGCCGCCAACGAAGAAATAAGCATCCAGCGCGCCGTCTTTCAGGCGGTCACCGGCAGGACCCGGTTTCAGATACTCGGCCTTCACGTCTTTTTCTGTCATGCCATAGGCACCAAGTACAATACGGGCATCGACAATGGTACCGGAACCCGGTTCATCAAGTGAGACGCGTTTGCCTTTGAGATCAGCAACAGATTTGATGCCTGCATCTTTACGGGCAACCAGATGCACGGTTTCTGGATAGAGTGTTGCGATCAGACGCAGATCTTCTACCTTGCCTTTGCCTTCATAAAGGCCGGTGCCGGTATAGGCCCAATAGGCGACGTCAGACTGGGTAAAACCGGCTTCAAGACCACCGCTTTGTACTGCATTAATATTGGCGACAGAACCGTTGGAAGAGACTGCGGTTGCCACCAGACCCGGAACGCCCTGATCGCCATTGCCGGAGATCGCATTGGCGATCAATCCGCCGATCGGATAATAAGTGCCTGCGGTACCGCCGGTGCCGATACGGAAAAACGAAGGTGATTGTGCAGTTGCAATGGTTACGCCGAGTGCTGCCGTTCCCAAAACAGCTGCGGCCATAAAGCGGCGAAAATTTTTGCCAAATTTCATATTCTCTCTCCCTCTGGAATATCCTCTGCAGTGAACATGAAAAGGCCGGCGCGACTTGTCAACCTTTCTGATATAGATAGAAACCACATTATACTTTAGTATAATAAGAAAAAACTCCTTTGAATTCAGTGCTCTGACGGGAGGCAATCACTTCTCAGGCGGTCATATAAGGAGCAAAATTCGTCTGCGCCTCATCAACCTGTATAGTGGAATAGAGCGGCGGGAAGGCACGTTGCGGGCATTTTTGCCGTTCGCAGATTTTACATCCTGCGCCGATCGGTGTGCGTGCCGCCGGATCATCAAGGATCATACCTTTGGAATAGACCAGCCGGTCGGCATGATGCAGATCACAACCCAATGCGATGGCAAAGCTTTTTGACGGCGCTTTATAGCCGCCCTGCCGGTGGCGGATCATTTTGGCAATCCAGAAATAAGTGCGGCCGTCCGGCATTTCGGCCTGCTGAGTCAGAATACGGTCCGGTGAGGAAAAAGCCGCATAGATATTCCACAGCGGGCAGGTGCCGCCAAAGCGTGAAAAGTGAAAATCGGTCGCCGACTGGCGCTTGGAAATATTGCCCGCACGATCCACGCGGATGAAGAAAAACGGCACGCCGCGTGCCTCAGGCCGCTGCAAAGTGCTAAGCCGGTGGCAGATGGTTTCGAAACTCACTGCATATTTTTGTCCAAGTAATTCAATATCATATCGCAACTGTTCTGCACTTTGCAAAAAATGCATATAGGGCATCAGCACGGCACCGGCGAAATAATTGGCAAGCCCGATCCGCGCCAGCACCCGTGCTTCAGGGCTGGAAAATGCCGTTTTTTCCAGCAACTGATCTAGCAGATGTTTCTGTTCCATAAAGGCGATTTGCGTTGCCAGCTGAAAGGCCTGCTGTCCTTCATCAAGACGCGGGGAGAGAGAGAGCAGGCGGGTGCTGCTGTCGTAATGACGAACCTTGTCTGAACTGTCGGGACCCGATTGCTCAACCAGCCGCACGCCGTGCATTTGCATCAGCCGCTCTGCCAGTGCATGTTTCATTTTGCCGACAGGAAGGCCGAGTTTGTGGCTCAGCGCCTCACCTTCATGGTCGAGTTCCGGAATATAATTGCGGTGTGCATAGAAATATTCGCGCACTTCCTCATAGGGCGTGGAGAGCATCACCGGCAGATCAGCGGAGCGGTCATTGCCAAGCTGGTTTGCAAGATATGCAGATTGTTCCTGCGCTTCGCCAAGCTGTTTGTGCATTTCCACAATCAGCCGTCCGACAGCGGGCATATTGGCGGCAAGTTCGCGGATTTCAGTTTTGCCGAGCTGCTCATTCAAACGCGGATCAGCAAAAACTTCGCGCAAATCACTGAACAGCCGTGCCTCATCAGCCTCAGAAAAAAGCTGAACATCTATGCCGAAGACCTCATTGAGCCTTAGCAAAACCTGCACGGTCAGCGGGCGCTGATTATTCTCGATCTGATTGAGATAACTCAAAGAAATCCCTAGGCTTTTCGCCAGAGACATCTGGGTGAGCTGACGCTCTTCCCGCAATTTTCTCAATTTTATGCCAACAAAAGTCTTACGCATTCTTCAGGCCCTCCCGACCTTTCAGATCAACGCTATTCTCGTCATTCCTTTTATTTGCATGCGGTTTGCGAAACTGTGACGACTTCGCAAGTTTCACAATTTCACAAAAAATCACCGCCGTCACTTCGCTTTTTCAACCATAGGCGCAAAGATTTGCCGCTGTATAGTTGGTTTACAGAGTGCATTCGGCTTCGCAAGTTACACAATTCACTGCTGTCGGAGGACGGCAGAAACGGGTTGTCATAGTCTTTGGCTAAGACAGAGAGGGATTTTTCTGTGAAACTCCATAAAGTGCGTACCTATAAATCGGCTGAACATCTGGCGCGTGAAGATCAGCTGGCATGGAAATTTGCCGCTATGGCTGCCGATGATGTGCCGCTGGATGATGATGTTGTTGAGATGATCGGCAACCGTATCATCGACAATGCGTCTGTGGCGGCGGCATCATTGATGCGCCGTCCGGTTGTCAGCGCAAGAATGCAGGCACTTGCCCATCCTTATAAGCGCGGTGCCACTGTTTTTGGGTTGCCTGCTAATCAGCGTGTATCACCGGAATGGGCGGCATGGGCGAATGGTGTTGCAGTACGCGAACTGGATTTTCACGATACATTTCTCGCAGCTGATTATTCCCATCCGGCGGATAATATTCCGTCGATGCTGGCGGTTGCGCAGCATTGTGGCCTCAACGGTTCTGCGCTGGCACGCGGTATTGCTACCGGTTATGAAATTCAGGTCAATCTCGTGAAAGGCATTTGTCTGCACGAGTTTAAAATTGATCATATTGCACATCTCGGGCCTTCGGCTGCGGCCGGTATCGGCACCATGCTGGGTTTAAGCACTGAGCAGATTTATCAGGCTATTCAGCAGGGTCTGCACACCACAACAACGACGCGTCAGTCCCGTAAAGGCGAGATTTCCAGCTGGAAAGCCTATGCGCCAGCCTTTGCCGGTAAAATGGCGGTGGAAGCTGTTGACCGCATTATGCGCGGCGAGGGCGCACCTTCTCCTGCATGGGAAGGTGAAGACGGTTTTATCGCATGGCTGCTCGGTGGCCCGAAAGCCGAATATTTTGTGCCGGTACCGGAAATCGGTGAGCGCAAACGCGCGATCATGGATACTTATACGAAGGAACATTCGGCAGAATATCAGAGTCAGGCGCTGATTGATCTGGCGCGGCGGATGCGCTCAAGTGTCAAGGATTTCGCCAAGATTGTCAGCATTGTGCTGCATACCAGCCATCATACGCATTATGTGATTGGTACCGGCGCCAATGATCCGCAGAAAATGGATCCGAATGCCAGCCGCGAGACGCTCGATCATTCGATCATGTATATTTTCGCGGTCGCATTGGAAGACGGCACATGGCATCATGAACATTCCTATGCACCGGAGCGTGCCAAGCGTCCGGAGACAGTTGCGCTGTGGCACAAGGTCAGCACGGTGGAAGATCCGGCATGGACAAAGCGCTATCACAGTCATGATCCGAATGAAAAAGCCTTTGGTGCCCGCGTGGTGATTACCATGCAGGATGGTTCGGTGATTGAAGATGAGCTGGCACTGGCCGATGCGCATCCGTTGGGCGCCCGCCCGTTCAAACGACCGGATTATGTCCGTAAATTCCGCACACTGGCTGAGGGTATTATCGGGCAGGAAGAACAGGATCGTTTCATCAAAACCGTTGAACGCCTGACTGAACTGACTGCCGATGAACTGGCCGGTCTCAATATCACAGCGCTGCCGGGCAAATGTGAACCGGGCAAAGCGCATGGCATTTTTGACTGGCAGAGTTGAGTGGGTCTCTGCGGGTGCCGCATTTGATGGCACCCGTTATCCGCAACGCACAATCTGAGTTGCAGGCATAGTCTCCGCAATGATCCGGGAGGGATCGGAGATGGTGCTTTGCAGCCAAGGGAGAGAATGATGAGCATTGCAGAAAGTGAAACAAATGCACCGGTGACACCGCCAAAAAAGAAATCCGTGGCACTGTCCGGCGTGGTTGCCGGTAATACTGCCCTTTGTACCGTGGGGCGCAGCGGTAATGATCTGCATTATCGCGGCTTCGATATTCATGATCTAGCCTTGCAATGCGATTTTGAAGAAGTCGCGCATTTGCTGGTGCATGGTACGCTGCCGACCAAACGCGAATTGATTGCCTATCAGCAAAAGCTCAAAGCCATGCGCGGTTTGCCGACCAATGTGAAGGCCGCGCTCGAATTGCTGCCAGCCGCCAGCCATCCGATGGATGTGATGCGTACCGGCGTTTCCGTCCTCGGTTGCGTGCTTCCGGAAGTCAGCGGGCATCCTCAGGCTGGTGCCAAAGATATCGCCGACCGGTTGATGGCTTCCCTCAGCTCGATGCTGCTCTACTGGTATCACTTTGCCCATCATGGCCGCAGGGTGGAACTGGAAACTGATGATGACACAATCGGTGGTCACTTCCTGCGTGTTCTCCACGGCAAAGAACCGACACCGGCAGCCGTGCGGGCGATGAATATCTCGCTGATCCTCTATGCGGAGCACGAGTTTAACGCCTCTACTTTTACAGCTCGTACCATCGCAGGCACAGGCTCAGACGTCTATTCCTGCATTGCCGGTGCTATCGGTGCGCTGCGCGGGCCGAAGCATGGTGGCGCCAATGAAGTGGCGCTGGAAATTCAGCAGCGTTATGCCGATCCTGATGAAGCGGAGGCCGATATTCTGCGCCAGCTGGAGCAGAAACAGGTAGTGATCGGTTTCGGTCATCCGGTCTATACGATTGCCGATCCGCGTAATGAGATTATCAAGAAAGTCGCGCTGGAACTGTCGGAAGAAGCCGGCACAACCAAAATGTTCGACATTGCCGAGCGTATTGAAACGGTGATGATGGACAACAAGAAAATGTTCCCGAACCTCGATTGGTTCAGTGCTGTTTCCTACCACATTCTCGGTGTGCCGACCACAATGTTTACGCCGCTTTTTGTGATTGCCCGCACCTCCGGCTGGGCAGCGCATATTATCGAGCAGCGTATCGACAATAAAATCATCCGTCCGTCCGCGAATTATATCGGCCCTGACAATCTGACTTTTGTGCCGATTGATGAACGATCCGCATCCACTCCCAAGACTATTTAACTGAGACAGCCCGAGTGAGTATTATGCCTTATTTATCTGCTTCCGATCTGCCAACTAAAGCCGCCGGTGAGCGGTTCCGTGAATTGATGAACAGACCCGGCATTGTGCAATTGCCGGGTGCGCATAATGGTATGGCCGCCATTCAGGCGCGTAATGCCGGTTTCGAAGGGCTTTATCTCTCCGGCGCGGCTATGACGGCCTCAATGGGCGTGCCGGATCTCGGTATTATCACCGTGGACGAGGTGGCGTTTTTCATTCGTCAGATTGCCCGCTCCAGTGGTCTGCCGCTCGTGGTCGATGGCGACACCGGCTATGGTGAGGCGCTCAATGTGATGCATATGGTGCGCACATTTGAAGATGCAGGCGCTGCTGCCGTACATATTGAAGATCAGTTATTGCCGAAAAAATGCGGCCATTTGAATGATAAAAAGCTGGCGGGAGCCGAGGATATGGCCGCAAAAGTGGCTGCTGCTGCCAAAGCACGCCGTCATCTCTATCTGATTGCCCGTACCGATGCCGCTGCCAGTGAAGGCATGGACGGTGCTGTGGCACGTGCCAAGCTTTATATGGAAGCTGGTGCCGATGCGATTTTCCCGGAAGCGCTGAACACGGCTGAAATGTTCCGTGAATTTGCCAGACGCATGCCCGGCGTGCCGCTTTTGGCTAATATGACCGAGTTTGGCCGCACACCTTTCTTCACCGCGCAGGAATTTGAAGAGATGGGTTATAAAATGGTGATCTGGCCGGTGTCCTCTTTGCGCGTTGCCAATAAAGCGCAGGAAAAACTCTATGCTACGATCAAGCGGGATGGCGCAACAAAAGCCATGATTGATGAAATGCAGACCCGTGCCGAACTTTATGATGCAATCGGGCTGAACCAGTATGAGGAACTTGACCGCACGATCATCAAAAGTATTGTTCCGTCAATGGATTAAGCGGAATTTGTTTGATGAGATGAAATATGGGCGGGCAGAGATAAAACTGTGGTCTCGCACTTGAAAAACCACAATTCGCAACCCAAGTGCAAATCCTGACCAATCAGGAGGCCCTTAATAATGCTTTGCCCTATCGATAATACCGAGCTTGTCATGTCTGACCGGCAGGGAATTGAAATCGACTATTGCCCGAAATGCCGTGGTGTATGGCTGGATCGTGGTGAGCTGGACAAGATTATTGAGCGCTCAGTTCCTGCAGAACCTGTGCGCACAGCGAGCAAGGATGATCACCGCTCCGACAGCCGCGGTCATGACCGTGATCGCGATTATGACCGTGACCGCCGTGATCATGATGATTACGGCCATGGCAAGCCATATCGTAAAAAGAAATCGCTGCTGGGCGAGTTGTTCGACTTCTGATCTGGCAAGCTATTACAAGCAGAAGCCTGCACCGGAATCACCGGTGCAGGCTTTTTTGTTTTTAGGAGCATGATGCCGGTAAAAACGGCTACTCGTTTGCAGGTAAACAGGCGGCATCATTATGATGATTGTATTTTTATAAGTTTTTAAAAAGGGATAGCGATTTTCTGCCGGTCTTCGGGTTTTTAGAAAAATCTGCCCGCTCCCATGTTTTTGCGTTGTCGGAAATAGCAGTTTCATGTAAAAGGTGACTTTAATTCACATGTTTAACTGTCTTTGCTTAGACCTCTGCTTTTACTGAATTAGTGATCGTTCCGGCCGGGCATTTTCATTGTTGCGCAGGCTTTTCCGGCTTGCATTTGTTTAAACGACACTGAGAGCAAGCCGATGTTGGCACCGTTTCTGATTATGTTGCGTGAGGGGCTGGAAGCTGCTCTTCTCACCAGTATTATTGCGTCTTATCTGAACAAGACCGGACGCTCATCCTATATGCCCGCCGTCTGGATCGGCATATTTCTGGCTATTGCGCTGTCTTTTCTGGCGGGTGCCGCCTTGCAGATCATCAGCGCTGAATTTCCGCAAAAAATGCAGGAATTGTTCGAAGCCATTGTCGGCTTTGTCGCGGTGATTGTGCTGATGTCCATGGTGCTGTGGATGAAAAAAGCCGCACGCTCTCTCAAAGATGAATTGCAGCATTCCGTCGAACATGCACTTGCCGCGAAATCAGCGACATGGGCCCTGATTGGCATGGTGTTTTTTGCCGTGGCGCGCGAGGGGCTGGAATCCGTGTTCTTCCTGCTGGCGATTTTTCAGCAGAGCGAAGGCTATGCGGCACCGCTCGGAGCATTTCTGGGTGTAGCTGTTTCTGTCGTGCTCGGCATGTTGATTTATCAGGGCGGGTTGCGCCTGAATTTACGGCTGTTTTTCCGCTGGACAGGCATTCTGATTATTTTCGTTGCTGCCGGTTTATTGTCCGGCTCACTTCGCAGCCTGCATGAGGCTGGCATCTGGAATTATTTGCAGGCACCGGCATGGGATCTGAGCCATGTGCTGCCGCTGTCTACACCGCTCGGCACATTGCTGTCCGGCCTGCTCGGCTATCACGATACACCGGCGATTGGCGAAGTGATTGCCTATTTTATCTTCCTGTTTGCGGCACTGGCCATTTATCTGCGGCCGGTACCTGCACAAAAAACCGCTGCTGCGTAAGAGGCTATGATGAGTAAGAATCCATCCGCACCTTCATCAGGCCTTATGAAACTGGCTGTTGCCGGTTCTGCTGTTTTGGCAGTGGCTGCAGGCGGGTTGTTTTATTATGCAACCATCACGAAAAACACGACAGGCAATGAAAAGCTGATCCCGATTGAGGTTGGTGCCAAAGCCTGTGAGCCGATGAATCTGACCTTGCCGTCCGGTTTTCACAGTTTTGAAATTCACAACCGTTCCGACCGCCCTGTTGAGTGGGAAATTCTCGACGGTGTGATGGTCGTAGAAGAGCGCGAAAATATTATCCCGGGCATGAAATCCGTGCTGCGTGCGCAGTTGCTGCCCGGTGAGTATGAGATTACCTGCGGTCTGCTTTCCAATCCACGTGGCAAATTGACGGTAACGCCGTCCGAACATTCGAAAGCAGCTGTAGCGGCCAAGCCGGATATCCGCGCTTTCATTGGTATGCTCTCGGAATATAAAGTGTTTCTGGTTATGCAGAGCAATGCGGCGCTTAAAAATACGCAGGCATTGCAAGCAGCAATTGCCGCAGGCGATGTGCAGGCAGCGCGCACGGCATTCTCGCAGGCGCGTGATGCCTATGAACGCACAGATGTGCTTTCCGGCCGTTTCTCTGATCTGGCGTCTAAGATTGATCCTCTCGCTAATTATCTGGAAAAACGCGAGGAAGACCCTGCATTTACCGGTTTCCATCGTATTGAATATGGTCTGTGGGCGCAGAACAATACCGCAGGACTGGAGGTTTTTGCCAGCCAACTGGCAACTGATCTGACAGAGCTGAAAGAGCGCCTGAAAACCACGAAACTGACACCGGATATGCTGCTGCGCAGTCTTGCAACCTATCTGAACCAGCAGGCTGAAGGTGCCGTTATTGCCGGTGATAATGCCTATTCGCATCTTGATCTGGCTGACCTGACGGCAAAACTCGACGGCGCGGAAAAAATTCTCACTTTGCTGAAACCGCTCAGTGAAAAACCGGCAGCAAGCGAAACACAAAATGCGCTTTCTGCCTTACAGGATGTGCGACAGGAACTGACGACCTTATCGGCAGGAAATCCTGAGCGTTCCTATGCGGAAATTGATGACGCAGCCCGCCGCGCTTTGGCGAAAAAAGTGAAAACACTCAGCCAGAAAATCACCGCACTGATGTCTGCAATCGGATTGGAGTAAGTGATGAAAAAGGAAGAGAATAAGCTCACTGCAAACCGCCGTAATGTCCTCAAAGGATTGGGGCTGGCCTTAGGCAGCACAATGACTGCGGGGACTGCAGGTCATGCGCAAGCCTCATCGGCTCCGGTTGAGCATCATGTGACCGATGCGCCGGTCGGCAGCAATGGTTTTCATCAGCGCCAGCCTTTTTATGGCATTCATCAGTCCGGTATCACCAATGCCCGTCCTGCCCATGGTCTGGTTGCGTCTTTCGATGTACTGGTGAAAACGCCGGATGATCTGGAGCGGTTGTTTCGCACTTTAACGCAGCGCATAGTTTTTCTCACGCAGGGCGGCACACCGCCGGAGCTTGATCCGAAACTGCCGCCTGCGGATTCCGGTATTATCGGCCCTGAAATCCGGCCGGATAACCTGACGATTACGGTAGGTCTTGGCGATAGCCTGTTTGAGCATCATCCGTGGCTAAAAGCCCATAAGCCGAAGCTTTTGCAGCGCATGACCAAGTTCCCGAATGATGCACTGGTGGCTGATCTTTGCCACGGCGATCTGTCGCTGCAATTTTGCGCGAATACGCCGGATACCAATATTCACGCTTTGCGCGATATTCTCAAAACCATGTCCGATCTGGTTTTCCTGCGCTGGAAACAGGAAGGCAATGTGCCGGTGATCCCGCCTTCGCCTTCCGGTGAGGTTGAAAGCGCACGCAATTTCTTAGGCTTCCGCGATGGTTCTGCCAATCCTGATGCCGGTGACAGTGCATTGATGAACCAGCTGGTCTGGGTAGGGGAGGCCCATCAGGAGCCGGATTGGGCAGCCAATGGCTCCTATCAGGCGGTGCGTATTATCCGTAATTTTGTGGAGCGTTGGGATCGCACACCTTTGCAGGAGCAGGAACTGATTTTCGGACGTAAAAAAATGTCCGGTGCGCCGATGGATGGCACCAAGGAAAGTCAGGTGCCGGACTATTCCAAAGACCCTGAAGGTAAAGTCACGCCGATGGATGCGCATATCCGTCTTGCCAATGACCGCAGCCATGCCACGCAGAAAAATCTCATTCTGCGCCGTCCGTTCAACTATTCCAATGGTGTTACCAAGTCCGGTCAGCTTGATCAGGGACTGCTTTTCATTTGCTATCAGGCTGATCTGGAACAGGGCTTTATCGCTGTGCAGCGCAAACTCGATGGCGAGCCGCTGGAAGAATATATCAAGCCGGTCGGCGGCGGATATTTTTATATTTTACCGGGTGCGGTGGACGAGAAGGATTATCTCGGCAGCACTCTGGTTGAGGCAATCCGCAACCATCCGGATAACAAGGTTTAACCTACAACCGTTTGTAAGAACGGCTGCAACTCTAAAAACATGAAGCGTATCAGAAGGACGTCTGTAATGAAGTTTGGATCTTTACTTGCCGCCTCGGTACTTGCCTCCTGCCTGTCTTTTCAGGCTTTTGCGCAGGATACCACCTATGACCTCGTTGAGCCGCTGGCAGAATATAAAATCTATGTCAGTGAAAAAGTGCAGAAGTTGGAAGAAGACACCAAGGTCTTTACCGATGCTGTGAAAGCCGGTGACGTGGAAAAGGCAAAATCGCTCTTTGCGCCAACCCGCCTGAGCTATGAAGCCATTGAACCGATTGCAGAACTGTTCAGCGATCTGGACGTGGCAATTGACAGCCGCGCTGACGACTGGGAAAAGGCCGAGCAGGATCCGGGTTTCACAGGCTTCCACCGTATTGAATATGGTCTGTGGGAAAAGAACTCGACAGAAGAGCTGACGCCGGTTGCTGACAAGCTGATGGCTGATGTGAGCGAGCTGAACAAGCGTATTGCTGATCTGACTTTCCCGCCGGAAAAAGTTGTCGGTGGTGCGGCAGTGCTGATGGAAGAAGTGGCAGCCACCAAAATTTCCGGGGAAGAAGACCGTTACAGCCATACAGATCTTTGGGATTTCAAAGGCAATTTTGACGGTTCCCGCAAGATTTTTGATCTGGTTCGTCCGCTGATTGAAGCGAAAGAAGCGGAATTCACCAAGAAAGTGGATGAAAACTTCAACACGGTTTCCCAGACACTTGATAAATACAAGGAAGGCGAAGGCTATCAGAGCTATGACAAGCTGACTGAAGCAGATCGCAAAGTGCTCTCCATTGCAGTGAATACGCTGGCGGAAGACCTGTCGACATTGCGCGGCAAGCTCGGTCTGAACTGATCTGAGTATTGTTTAAAAAACGCCCGATACCATTTCTGGTATCGGGCGTTTTTTATTGGCATTGCGTGATTTTAATCGGCTGTTCTGCAGTCGTGCCAAGCTCGTGGCATTGGCCATTTGCACAGAGTTTCCAGCCGCTGACCGTCTCACCGGAGGCTGCCAGAACCAATTCCTGACGCGGCGGGATTTTCGGCACATAATGATACCATTCATCCCGTAACACAGCGCCTTCCGGTGGTTCCATACCTGCACCGGAGCCTTGCACACGGGCTTCTGTGAGCACAAAACCTGCCGGTGTAATCTGCCAGTCTTCCTGCCAGGGTATTTTCTCGACACTATGTGTCCATTGCAGCATGAAAGATGTGGTCGCTATCCGCAGCACACCGGCTGCGGATAGTGCACAGAGTGCCATCAGGCGGCTTTCATCTGTGGCTCTCTGGTATTCCACCAGTGCCACAGCAGGAAGGCCATACAGGCAGCAAAGCCGATCTCATCACTGAGCGGATAGGTTGCCAGCATCATCGCGGCCGCTGCAAATGCCCAGACGCGTTCCCAGATTTTCAGGTGACCGCGCAAGTAACCAATCGCTGCTGCGCCCCACATTACAATGCTGAGCAGAGCTTTGCCGATCATATAGGCAACAGCAGGCCAGAAGCCCATGCTTTCTGCCAGCGGGCCGCCATCCTGCAACATGATAACCGGCGCATAAACCGCCATGAATGGTACGGCAAAGCCGGCAACCGCAATACGCACGGCCTGCATCCCGATTTTCATGCCGGACTCTTTCGCAATCGGCGCAGCAGCAAAAGCTGCCAGTGCAACCGGTGGCGTCAGATCGGCCATGATCCCGAAATAAAACACGAACATATGCGAGACCAGCAGCGGCACATCCAGCATCAGCAAAGCGGGGCCTGCAATGGATGAGGTGATGATATAGTTCGGAATTGTCGGAATACCCATGCCGAGGATCAGACAGGTAATCATGGTCAGCACGAGAGACAGGAACAGGGAGTTTTCACCCACACTCACAATCACACGCGCAAAGCTTGATCCGGCACCGGTGAGTGCCAGCACGCCGATAATCACACCGACAAGCGCACAGGCGATACCAACAGGCAAAGCATTTTTTGCACCTTCTGCAAGGCTTTCAAGGCAAAGGCGCAAAGTCGCGCGGCCACCGCGAATGGTGAAATTGACAAGAACCAATGCGGCAATCAGCAACAGGATCAGCGTGATGCCGCGAATTTCCTGTCCCAGAATATTAAAGCTGGTGCCGAAGGCTGCTGCGGACATCAGACCCAGTGCAACCCAGAACAGCACACGCACTGCCATTGGCATATTGGCAGAGACCGGTACGCCGAGAATAATCAGTGCGGTCAGCCCCATACCCACGGTTCCGGCGAAGAGCGGCGTATAGCCGGAGAACAGCAGCCAGACCAGTGCCACAAGCGGCAGGATCAGATACCAGTGCTTGCGCAAAGCACCGAGTGCACTTGGCAATTCGGCCTTTGACAGGCCTTTAAGACCAAGACGTCCGGCTTCCAGATGCACCATAATGAAAACTGTGATGAAATAGAGCACTGCCGGTACAATCGCCGCCTTGACGATTTCGAGATAAGGCAGACCCAGCGTTTCCGCCATGATGAAAGCGACAGCGCCCATCACCGGCGGCATAATCTGGCCACCCATCGAGGCAACGGCTTCCACGCCACCTGCAAAAGCAGGCTTGAAGCCGGAGCGTTTCATCAGCGGAATGGTGAAGGCACCGGTTGTTACCACATTGGCCACGCCGGAACCGTTGATGGTGCCCATCAATGCGGAAGAGATTACCGAAACTTTGGCAGGGCCACCGCGCGACGAGCCGACAGAGCCCATCGCCACATCATTGAACAGCTGGATCATGCCCGCGCGTTCAAGAAACGCGCCGAACAGAATAAACAGGAAAATATAGCTGGATGAGACGTAAATCGGCGTGCCGTAAATACCTTCTGTTCCCAGAAACAGCACTTCAACGACCTGTTCAAAATCATAGCCGCGATGGTTGAGCGGTGAGGGCAGATACTGGCCGAACAGACCATAGGCCAGAAAGATCAGACAGATCAGCGGCAATGTCCAGCCCATCATGCGCTGCCCTGCCCAGAACACCAGAGCAACGGCAAGCACACCGATCACAATATCCTGCATTTCCGGCTCACCGGCACGCAGGATCAGATCATTATAGAAAACCCAGTGATAGAAGCTGACGGCAAAAGCCAGAATGGCAGTTGACCACATCAGCAATTTTTTAAATGAACCGCGCGGAGCTGCATTGGCATAAAGGCCAAACAGCAGCAGCAGCAAAAAGCCGACGTGAACGGAGCGGACAACCTGACTTGGTAGAGGTGAATAAGCCGCAGTCCAGAGCTGGAAAACGGAGAAAGCAACGGCAATGCCAAACAATATTTTGGCGCCGGTGCTGACACCCCAACCCGGAATATGCTCGGCCGATTCAACCGCATTGTTTTCTGAAGATGACATAAATTTAAAACCGCAAAAAATGACAGGAACAGGCGGTCAGAAAAGGCTGCATATTCTGCAAAATACAGAATATGCAGCCTTAAAATCCGCTTCAGGCGTGATTATTCAATGCCTTTTTCTTTGTAATAGCGCATCGCACCCGGATGGATCGGGGTTGGCGATACGATCGTGCTCTTGTCGAGTTTGATCATTTTGGCTGCGGAATGAGCTGCAGTCAGCTGATCCAGATTTTCAAACAGACCTTTGGTCATTTGATAGACCAGTTCTTCATCCATATCCGGACGCACGATCAGATAATTGATGACCGATGCCGTGGTCACGTCTTTGTCCTGACCGGTATAGGTATTAGCCGGAATAGTGTTGACCTGATATGGCGCCCCGATTTTTTCAATAATATCGGCAGGCACTTCCACCACATTGATCTCAACCGCATTGGCCAGATCGCGCAGCGATGCAACGCCAAGACCGGAGGACTGCAAAGTGGCGTCCAGCTGACGGTTTTTCATCAGTTCCACGGATTCCGCAAATGGCAGATATTCCACTTTGCCGAGATCGCTGTAAGAAAGACCGGCAGCGCCGAGAATGGTTTTCGCATTCAGCTCGGTGCCGGATTTCGGCGCGCCGACGGACAGGCGTTTGCCCTTCAGATCCGCCAGCGTTTTAATGCCGGATTCTTTGGAAGCAACGATTTGCACATAGTTCGGATAAATCGCGGCCATTGTGCTGATATTTTCCAGCTTCTTTTTAAAGCCGGCTTCTTCATTGCCTTCCCACGCATCGCGCAGGGAATCGCCGAGTGTGAAAGCGATTTCGCCACGGCCGCTATTGATCAGATTGATATTCTCAATTGAGGCTTTGGTTGCCTGCACAGACGGACGGGCATCAGGAATGCCGGAATAGATTTTTTCAAGGGCAACACCCATCGGGTAATAAACGCCGCTTGTGCCGCCGGTCAGAATATTGATGAAATTCTGCGCATTTGCTTCAGCTGCGGCAAATGTCAGTGTGACTGCTGCAAAGGCTGATAAAAGTGATTTTTTACCCAAATAACCCATGAAATCCTCCATATTTCACTCATGGGCGGCTCTTCCTCAGTCATCAACTCTCCCGGTTGTGACTGTGACCGCCCGTATAATATCTTGCTGTAAGCCGGTGGTTCAGAACAATCCCCGATTAACATCACCAAGACATTTAATGTACAAAAAGAGCCCTAATCATCCTAAAGTATTAGACAGACAGATAAAATGTAAAATAGAGGCTCTGTTTCGCAGGTGATTTTTTATGAAGTCGCCATATTGTGCAACCAAAAATTTGTGATTGGCCTGCCTGCATTTAAAAACATGTCATATTGAATTTTAAATAACTGATTTTATTAAATTTATTGAAACATGATGCTTGTGCATAAAATTATTCCGAAACACTGATAGGCAAATGGAATAGTTTTGCGCAAAGCTTGCGACATGAGCGCAAAGCCGGATATAGCTGTTGCGGCTCACAGTGATGGCGCATGGAGGAAACGCGTGATCTCTAGACTGTGAGAGCAAGCATAATGGGAGTGAGAAATGAACGGTGCTGATAGCCTTTGCGACACCCTGCTGGCGCATGGGATCGATGTCTGTTTTGCCAATCCGGGCACATCAGAAATGCATTTTGTGGCTGCGCTGGATCGCAAGCCGCAGATGCGCTGCGTGTTGGGTCTGTTTGAAGGCGTGGTAACGGGTGCTGCCGACGGCTATGGCCGTATGGCGGATAAACCGGCAGCAACTTTGCTGCATCTGGGTTCCGGTCTTGGTAATGGCGTTGCCAATCTGCACAACGCGAAACGTGCAAAAACGCCGATTGTGAATATTGTCGGCGATCATGCAACCTATCATCTGAAATATGATGCACCGCTGACCAGTGATATTGAATCGCTGGCGCGTCCGGTTTCCGGCTGGGTGAAAACGTCTAAATCCGCAGATGATATTTCTGCAGATACCGCTGAAGCCTATGCCGCTGCCTGCAATGCACCGGGACAGGTGGCAACGCTGATCCTGCCTGCCAATACCGCATGGACTGAAGCACCGCAGCAGATTGTGCAGCCTTTGAGCCGTCCCGAGCGTCGTAAAGTTGATGCGGAGGCCGTGCGAGAAGCAGCTCAGGCATTGCGCAACGGCAAGCGCACACTCATCCTCCTCGGTAATCTTGCTCTGCGTGCCAATGCGCTGGAAATCGCCAGCCGTATTGCGCAAGTGTCCGGTGCGCGCATTCAGGCTCAGCAATCCAATGGCCGTATTGAGCGCGGTGCAGGGCGTGTTGCGGTTAATCGTGTGCTTTATCGCGTGGATGATGCACTGGCCGATCTGGCCGACATCGAACAGGTTGTGCTGCTCGGCGCGAAAATTCCGGTCGCCTTCTTCGCCTATCCGGGCAAACCAAGCACCTTCCTGCCGGAAGGCTGCGCTGTGGTCGATTATGCCGGTGAAGCCGACGACCAGCTCTATGCATTGCAGGCGCTGGCCGATGAAATGAACATTCCGGCGTCTGTTACTCCGTTGCTCAATCAGCGTGGTGAGAAAGTCATGCCGACCGGCACGCTGGATGATGATAAAATCAGCGCGATTGTTGCGTCACTCCTGCCGGAAAATGCGATTATCGTTGATGAATCCATTACATCCGGTCGTGAAATGTTCGGGCTGACGCATAATTCAGCGCCGCATGATTTTCTGCAGTTGACCGGTGGTGCAATCGGTATCGGTCTGCCGCTGGCAACCGGTGCGGCTGTAGCCTGTCCGGATCGTCAGGTCGTAGCTTTGCAGGCTGATGGCAGCGGTATGTATACGATGCAGGCGCTGTGGACTCATGCCCGCGAAAACCTGAATATCATCACCATCATTTTCGCTAATCAACGTTATGCGATCCTGCATGGTGAATTGCAGAATGTTGGTGCCGGTGCACCGGGACGCAATGCGCAGCGCATGTTCGATCTGGTCGAGCCGACGATTGACTGGGTAAGCCTTGCCAAAGGTGTTGGTGTTGAAGGCGCACGCGCTACCACAGCTGAGCAGTTTGCTGATTTGTTTGCCGCAGCAAGCAAACGCAAAGGCCCGTTCCTGATCGAAGCGATGATCTGAAATTATAGCATTTCCAGCAAAAGTGCGTAGCGCCTACGCGGGGAAATCAGTTCGCCGGACTGATTTCTATTCCCGCTTCGATGCATTGGATAATGCGTAAAAACAAATAATTTAAAGTGACGGCGGGTTTATAATCCGCCGCATTTTTCAAGCCTGAACTGCGCTTTCCGAGCGTTCCTTAATGACATTCAGCACAATGGAATGGAAATCATTGAGGAAAATCTGTCCCCACCAATCGCAGTAAATATTGATCGGCGTTGCAATTCGGTATTGGGTTTTTAGTGTCAGACGCGTGCGGTTTTCATCAATCGGCTCCAGCAGATATTCACCATAATCCAAGCCCAGATAGTCACTATTGACGCTGATATGCGCTTCAACAGCTTTCGGGATTGAGGTGTCGCTGAAACGGAAATCCCAGCGCAGATAGCGGTTTTCCTGCCAGCCGGTAATAACTTCTTCAAAATTAACACCTTTGCCCCATTTCAAATGACGCACGGCTCCCACACCGGAGCCGGTAATCCGCGCATCTTCGGGCTTCGGCACACCGACAATGCTGTGGCTGAAAGTCATGCCCAGTTCATCGGGGCGGATGTCGGGAATTTCCAGCGTATTGTTCCAGATCACATCAGCAGGGGCATTGATCTCAATGACGGTTGTGACCGAACTGAAATGATCCTGATATTCAATCTGATTTTCCAGCGGCAGAGCGAGAAAAGGCAGGGCAATCACAAATGTGACACTGCGTTTAGCCTGATAATTACGTAAGAGCCGCATGGTAACATAAACGCCAAGCGCTGTGCCTGCGAAAAGAAACGGCGCGGCCATGGCCACACAAATACCGGCCTCACCGAAGATAATCATCGAGATGAGGATAAAGCCCAACATGCAGAGCATGGCGGTTTTCATATGCTTGCGAATACTGCCTGTGCCTTGCGGGTCAATCTGAATAATCAGCAGGCTGGTAATCGCCATCGGCATCAGGATCAGGCCGGTGATAAAGGCCATGCCGCTGCCTTCGCGGATCAGCCATATGAGGATGTATAGCAGCACCGCATAGAGCGTTGTTGCAATGATGCTGAGCCAGAACCGGTCGGATGAAGGGGCAGTGTTATTTTCAGACATAGGGTTTCTTATCCGGCTTGATCCGTCAGAACAACCACGGAGGCTTGTCCGCAGTGATTAAACTTGCTAGAGCATTGCGTGAATGACACGGGGTGTCCTGTTTTACAGGGCTGAGATTTTAAACCCGTTGAACCTGATCCAGCTCATACTGGCGAAGGGATGTCTGTGTGCCCAGCCGTATTCGATGCGGTGCAAGCCCTTATTCCCTTGGCCGTCCGTATTCTTTTAGGCGAGGGAAATTATATGTCTGATCCAGTTAATCTGTCACTTCACCAGCAACTCGTGCTTGTTACCGGCGGCGCGCGCGGTCTGGGGCGCGATCTCGTTAAAGCCTTTCTGCGCGAGGGCGCACGCGTTGTGATTAATTATCACACCAGTGCGGATGCGGCAGCGGAACTGGCTGCTCTGGCACCGGAAAAGACACTGGCGGTACAGGCCGACGTGACCGATGTTGCTGCCGTGCAGGCACTGTTTGCCAAGGCTCAACAGCATTTTGGGGTGCCGGTGACAACTGTCGTCAATAATGCTTTGCCGGCTTTCAGTTTCAACGGTGATGCCCGCGCCCATGCGGATGTGATCAGCTGGGAACAGATGAACCAGCAGATGGAAGGCATTGTGCGCGGTGCACTCAATACCACGCAGGCCGCTCTGGCTGGCATGGAGCAGGCCGGTTTCGGCCGTATCATCAATATAGGCACCAACCTGTTTCAAAATCCGGTTGTGCCGTACCATGATTATACAGCGGCTAAAGCCGCTCTGCTGTCACTGACCCGCACACTTGCGCAGGATCTGGGTGAGAAGAATATCACCGTCAATATGTTGTCCGGCGGTTTGCTGCGCACGACTGATGCGTCTGCTGCAACACCGGAGGCAGTGTTTGATTATATCGCCTCTGCCACGCCGTTGCGCCGTGTAACCACGCCTGCGGAATTTGCCGATACGGCTCTGTTTTTTGCCTCGCCATGGGCGCGTTCCGTGACCGGCCAAAATCTGGTTGTGGACGGCGGTTTGGTGAAAAACTGATGCGGGAAATGCACCTCAATCTGTTTATCTTCGGTTGCGGACATCACCGTGCTGCATGGCGGCATCCGCAATCGGCGGTCGAACAGCTCAGTGATATCAGCTATTACACAAATCTGGCGCAGATTGCCGAGCGCGGTAAATTTGATGCGATTTTCTTCGCCGACTGGCATGCGATTGATAATATTGCGGACGGGCCGCGCAGCTATTTTGACCCGCTGACTTTGCTGGCAGCGCTGGCACAGGTCACGGAGAAAATCGGTCTTATCAGCACGGTTTCCAGCACATTCACCACACCGTTTCATGCGGCGCGTATGCTGGCTTCACTGGATCATCTGTCGAAGGGGCGCATCGGCTGGAATGTGGTGACATCCATGTTTGACAGCGAAGCGCGTAATCATGGCTATGATGCCATGCCGCCCCATGAATGGCGCTATGGCCGTGCGGCAGAGTTTATCGAAGCGGTGCAGAAATTATGGGATTCATGGGATGCGGATACGATCACTTGTGATCGTTCCGGTGACTATGCATGTAAAGATGGCTTACGAGCGATCCACCACAAAGGCGAGCATTTCTCGACGCAAGGGCCGCTGACCATTCCGCGCCCGCCGCAGGGACATCCGGTTCTGTTTCAGGCCGGTGCATCGGATCAGGGCAGGGCATTGGCCGCGACAAAAGCCGAGGCGATTTATGCGGTGGCTTATGATCTGCCGGCGGCGCAGGATTATTACCGTGATATTCAGCGCCGTGCAAAACTTGTTGGGCGGGAGAAGGGCATTCCGGTGATGCCGGGTCTGGTGACTTATGTGGCTTCCACGCAGGCAGAGGCGAAAGCCAAGCAGCGGGAACTCGACGAGCTGTTGCCGACAGGAGATTCCCTTCGCCAGCTTGGGATGTTTATCGGGCAGGATTGCTCCGGCTGGGAACTGGATGCTCCGGTGCCAGCTTTGCCGCCGCTGGAGGACTTCACTGGGCCGAAAGGGCGCTATGCAACAATCCTGCGGATTATTGAAACAGAACAGCCGACATTGCGGCAATTGCTCGGACGTCTGGCGGCAGGCGGCGGGCATTGCACGATTGTCGGTACTCCTGAGGGAATTGCTGACCAGATGGAATTGTGGTGGCGTAATGAAGGGGCGGATGGTTTCAACCTGATGCCGCCGTCATTGCCTTCCTCGATTGAGGATTTTGTCGAGCAGGTGGTACCGGTTCTGCAAAAACGCGGCTTGTTCCGCACAGATTATCAGAAGGATACACTGCGTGGGCATCTGTCTTTGCCGCTCAATCACTAGAGCGATTTACGTTTATGTTGGATCGCAGTGTTCGCTCTAGATTCCTTAGCCTGTCGCATTATCCCGACGTCAAGTTGATCCAGCTTGACTATGAAATGCTCTAGTTTCTGATGAAGGCAGCCGGTCAGAGTGACCGGCTGTCGAGAATTTTATCAATCAGACCCCATTCCAGTGCTTCCTGTGCATCCATGAAGCGGTCGCGATCCAAAGTTTGTTCAACCTCTTCATAGCTGCGGCCACAATGTCTGGCGTAGAATTCAATGACGCGATGTTTGGTTTTGCGCATCTCTTCGGCCTGAATGAAAATATCGGATGCCTGCCCCTGAAAACCGCCAAGCGGCTGATGCACATGCAGGCTGGCATTGGGCAATGCTGCACGAAATCCCGGCTCTCCGGCCATCAGCAGAAATGAGCCCATGGAACGGGCGGTTCCCATGCATAATGTGTGCACCGGCGCGTGAATATAATGCATGGTGTCGTAAATGGCCAAGCCACTGGTGATCGCCCCGCCGGGGGAATTGATATAAAGGCTGACCGGTTTGTTCGGGTTTTCCGCTTCCAGAAACAGCAATTGTGCGCAGACCAGAGCGGCCACAGTATCATTGACCTCGCCATTGAGAAAAATGATCCGCTCGCGCAGCAGGCGGGAGTAAATGTCGAAAGAGCGTTCCCCTTTTGCTGATTGTTCAACAACCATAGGGACGAGTTGCATCATCTCGCGCATCGGCAAGCTCCGTTCTTGAGAGATTATAAGGCTGTTATATTTTACGCGGCACGCATGACAGACTGCATATTGGTATTAGCTGCCTGCGGTTTGAGGCGCAGGCGTGCATCATCAAGCTCATGGATAATCGTGAGATTGGTGCCGCCATTATCATTGGCGGCAATCTGAAAAGTGACGACACTTTCAAGATATGGTGGTTCCGTTTCCCGCATTCTGTAAGAGGCTTGTTGCTGCGGAATAATGGCAGAAGGTTCTGTCTCACTCAGACCGGCGTCCGGCAGCCAGTTTGCCCGCAGTTCAGGAATGCTGATCGCACGCCAGACTTTTTGCGGACTGGCATCCAGATCATATTCAAAGACAAGGCGGACTGCATTTTCTGTATGCTCTTCCTGTGTCATTGATCCATATCCTTCAGCAGGGTATTGAGGGCATCAACACGTGCAGGCCAGTAAGTGCGGTATTTTGCAAGCCATTGGGCGATGAGGGCAAGCCCCTCAGGATCAACCTCGTAATTCACGAAGCGTCCCTGCCGTTCTTCCCTGATCAGTTTAGCGCTGCGAAGAACCGCAAGATGCTGGGACATTGCCGGCTGGCTGATGTCCATACCTTCGCGCAGGGAGCTGGCATTCATACTGCCGGTTGCCAGTTTTTCAAAAACAGCGCGTCGTGTCGGATCGGCCAGAGCCTTGAAAATATCGTTTTCTGTCATGCCTAACAGATAAGCATACACTTATGTGATTCGCAAGGACGCGTTAAAAATGAACGGCTAATTTACCTTAAAACAAATAGATTGGGATGTGCATATTTTCCCATGTACTGATTGATGGATTTCAATATATTATTCTAAATTATCAGGGAGAAATATAATGATCTTAAAGCGCTTGGTGATCTATCTGATTCTGACCTGTATGATGGTTTCCGGTGCCGCTGCCGGTTCACTCGCAAAGCCGGAAGGTAAGCCGATATTGATGATATCCGGTGCGATTGAAAATAAGAACAACGGCGATACCGCAGAATTTGACCGCGACATGCTGGTGGCAATGGGGATGCAGGTCACAGAGACCGCAAACCCGTGGTATAATGGCCGTACCCGTTTTGAAGGTGTGTCTCTTGACAAGCTGATGGAAACGGTCGGTGCCAAGGGCACAACTGTTACAGCTGTGGCACTGAATGATTATGTGACGAAAATTCCGTTAGAAGACTTTAAGAAATTTAAGGTCATACTGGCCATGAAGCGTGACGGAAGTTTTATCACGGTCCGCGAGAAAGGGCCGCTTTTCATTATCTACCCGTATGACAGTGATCCGCAATTGCAAAGCCAGACTTACTACACACGCTCCGCGTGGCAGGTGGCGAAGCTCATAGTCGAATAGAGGCTTGTGTGAGACGCATACTCGGTATTGTTATTTGCTGTTTTGTATTGGCAACAGGCTACATAGCCTATGTCATTGCTGAGCGACAAACTGCACTGCAGAAGGTTGCCCGTTATAATGACTCCTGGGCTGTCAGCCAGATGGTGTCAGAATATTTGCGCCTTGAACAGCAACTTGCCGCTTATGCTCTCGGTCTGAAAAATGCGGATATTGACGAGATTTCGCTCCGGCTTGATATCATGATCAGCCGCATGGAATTTGTGCAGCAAGGTACCTTGCAGGAATTCGTCAATAAAGACCCATCCCGCTATCTGGTTATCCAAAATCTCCGCGCGGCGCTTAATAAGCTGGATCATCAGCTGGCGGAACTTACACCGGAACGGGCGAAAGAGCTTTTGCCGGAAATGAGCCAGCTGGTCGGGCCGCTGACTGGGCTGGCATCTTCTTCTGTTGAATATGATGTGAGCGTGATTGATGCCGCACAGCTTGAAGTGCGCAACCTCCATTATATTTACACTGCCCTTGCAGCAGGACTTATCCTCTGCGGGATCACCATGATTATCCTGCTGCTGCGCCAGAACAGTATGTTGAACCGTGCACACGGGCATATGCAACGCCTGACAGAAGACCTGCGTGAAACATCGGGTGAATTGCAGTCGCAGAATGACCGGCTTGAGCATTCAGCTCATCATGATGCGCTGACGGGCTTGCCGAACCGTGTTCTGTTCCGTCAGGATCTCAATGCCCGTATGAAGGATGCGAGAGAAGGCGGGCCGCCTGCCGTGGTCTTGTTGTTTGACCTTGACGGTTTCAAGGATGTGAATGACACGCTGGGGCATGATGTCGGGGATGTGCTTTTGCAGGCGGTTGCCAACCGTTTGGTTGAGTTCAGCCATAAAGATGATCTGATTTGCCGTCTGGGCGGTGATGAATTTGCGGTTTTATCAGCGGGTCTTTTTCCTGAAAAAGCCCTTGAATTTGCCCGCCATCTGATGCGCGTTATCAGCTCTCCCTATAATATCAATGACAGGGAGATTAAGATCGGCACCTGTATCGGTGTTGCTATTTCCTCGATCGAGCCGGATGTGGAAGAGCTGTTCAAACATGCCGATCTTGCGCTCTATGAGGCCAAAGCGCTGGGTACCGGCCATGCCTGCATTTTCCAGCCGCATATGCAAACGCGGCTTGTCGAGAAAAAAGCCTTCGAGGCCGATCTTCGTGATGCGCTGAAAAACGGCGAGATGGAAGTTTTCTATCAGCCGCAGGCCGACACCTATACGCGTGAGATTTGCGGTTATGAGGCATTGCTGCGCTGGACACATCCGGTGCGCGGTGCTGTTCCGCCATCAGAATTTATTCCGGTTGCCGAGAAAACCGGCCTGATCCATGAGCTGGGAGACTGGGTTCTGCAACAGGCTTGTCAGGAGGCTGTCCGCT
Source organism: Pseudochrobactrum sp. XF203 (assembly GCF_020341615.1). Classification (NCBI taxonomy): domain Bacteria; kingdom Pseudomonadati; phylum Pseudomonadota; class Alphaproteobacteria; order Hyphomicrobiales; family Brucellaceae; genus Pseudochrobactrum; species Pseudochrobactrum sp. XF203. The sequence goes on from NZ_CP084393.1 coordinate 341,693, forward strand.
GGCGCAGACCGTTTAAAGTTGCCGTCAACCTGTCACCGGTACAGTTCATCACAAAAAATCTGATCCAGCGCGTCACGTCAATTTTACGGGAAAGCGGACTCAATCCTGAGCGGCTGGAACTGGAAATTACAGAATCCGTTTTGCTCGACAAGAATGAGCAGACTTTGCATACGCTGCGGCAATTGAAAGCCGTTGGTATTCAGATTGCCATGGATGATTTTGGTACCGGCTATTCATCGCTGGGCAGCCTGAGCAGTTTCCCGTTTGATAAGATCAAAATTGACCGGTCTTTCATCCGTGATGTGACAACCAATCCTGATGCTCTGGCTATCGTGGAACTGGTGACAGGGATCGGTCAGAGCCTTGGTATGATTACGATTGCGGAAGGGATTGAAACCGAAGAAGAGCTGGAATGTCTGAAACGGGTCGGCTGCGATCAGGTTCAGGGTTATTTGTTCGGCCGTCCGGTTTCAGCCTCTGAGCTGGCGCATCTTCGCAAATAATATAAGCAATATAATGCGTTAAAAAATATACTAAATTTCATATATATGTTATGTCCTGCCTATTCTTTCAGAAGAGCGCATGGGCAGCCTGTTTGTGCTCCTGAAATGTCGCAAATTTCAAGCGCCAAAGGAGCACAGGCGTGGACACTGTCACATTGCACGGTATAAAGATCCCTTTCGCCCCTGACGAGGTTTCGCCTGTTATCTGGCAGGCAATTATCAGCGGGCGTTATGAGGCTAAAGAAGCCAAATGGGTTTTTAAAGCTGTGAAACGCGCCGACCGTGTTCTGGAACTCGGCTCCGGTATCGGTGTGATCACTTCTCTGATGGCTACAATCCCCAATGTTCGGATCTGGGCTTTTGAAGCCAATCCTTCAACTGCAGCACTTGCACAGCGTGTGCTGGATACAAATACTGCGGGCAATGTGCTGCTGACGCAGGGTATTCTCGCTGCAGGTGAGCCGGCCGATCACCGTTTTTATGTGCGCAAAGATCTCTGGATGTCCTCAATGGACAAGGAGCAGGGGCCTTATGAGCATGAAATTTCGCTGGCCTCAGCCAATATTGATAATTTTATAGCTGCGCATGATATCAATGTGCTGGTGATGGATATTGAAGGTGCCGAGCGCGATCTGCTGCAAAAAGCGGATCTGAGCGGCATTGAACGTATTTTTCTTGAGCTTCATGATCATCTCTACGGTCTGGCTGGTATTCGCGATATAACACAAGCGCTGGCGGAAAAAGGTTATGCCTATGATCCGCGCGGGTCTTACGGCCCGTGCGTTCTATTCGCCAAGGACGAAACTGTGCGTGAATATGAGGATGATACAGCTGAACATCACATGGGGCTGTAAATAATTAAAGCGACATTTTTGTCGCTTTTGGCGCAATTAAATTTCTCTTTGCACTCATATTCATTATACATCTTGCAAAGCGTGAAAATCTTATATTAAATGCTATTCAATAAATGGCATCCAAGCCCCGTTTCGGCCTCTCCAGAGTGGTGAGGTTCGATGCGGGGTTTTTTCTTTTCGGGGTAAGATGAAACGCATTGTTGAAATCGGCCTTTTGCAGTCACAGAGCGGAAACTATTCCGCTATTTCGCGCGCCAGCCGTGCCGGTGTTTTGCAGGGCGTTGATGAAGTGAATGCGGACAATGCGCTGGATATCGCCTTTCATGTGATTGAGCGTGACCCTGAGGGAAGGGTGGACCGTTATGCGCCGCTCTGCCGCGAGATTTTGCAAAACTCTCAGGCACGTCATATTTTTGGCTGTGTAACTTCTGCTTCCCGAAAAGAGGTTATTCCCGAGCTTGAGCGTTTCGACGGCGTGTTGTGGTATCCGCTGCCTTATGAAGGTTTTGAAGCCTCGGAACGTGTGGCCTATATGCATTCATGTCCCAATCAGCATTTGCTGCCATTGCTGGACTGGGCGCTGCCGGTCTTAGGCAAGCGGGCTTATTTTGTCGGCTCGAATTATATCTGGGGCTGGGAAATGGCACGGATTGCCCGTGAGCAAATTACCTATGCGGGCGGAATAGTTCTCGGCGACCGCTATCTGGCAATCGGCGATACGGAGCTCGATCATATTATCCATGATATCCGCGCGCTGAAGCCGGATTTTATTCTGAATTCTCTGGTCGGCGACAGTTCCTATGCGTTTTTGCAGCGATTGGCCGGTCTGAAAGCTGAATTTGGTTCGGAGAACAGTCCGGCAGTTTTGTCCTGCAATTTTACAGAATGCGAAATCGCTCCTGCCAATGGTGCGGCCGCAGGCCTTATCTCGGCGGGGCCGTGGTTTGAGCCTGAAAATGGTCAGGGCGGTTCATTGCTGGAAATGTCGCGGCAAGCTGTGCATGAGCTGGCAAATTTATTGCACAACCGCCCGCAAGCGGAAAAACTGTCTTTATCGGAATTGTTGCTGGCTGCATTGCAGCATGGCTATCAGCCAAGGCTTGATCCGACCAATCTTCATGCCGCGCAGCCAGTGGTGATTGCCCGTCTCGAAGGCAATCAGTTCAAAGAAATCAAACGCCTGCCGCAAATGCGGGCAGATCCTTATCTCACGCATCATGTCCAGCGCCCGCAAGGCACAGGATTTCTGAAGGTGGTGTCATAATGCGGATCAGAACGGAAAATCTCGGCGGGGCTGTAGCGTGGATTCTCCATCGCCCGCATCCGTCCGTTCAGGGTCTGATCCGGCAATTAAGTGTCATTGGGCTGAATGTGCGGGAGGCATGGCCGGAACTGCCGGCTGAAGCCCTCAACGCTGATTTCATATTCTACGATGCCGATAGCGGCCATAATGAGCAGTTTCCATGGCGCACAGGCGGATCGCCTATGCCGATGATTGCGCTTATCGGTTCGGAAGTTCCGGGGCGGTTAAAATGGGCGATGGATATGGGCGCTCATGCGCAATTGCTCAAGCCTGTCAGCGACAAAGGCGTCTATGCGGCACTGCTGGTGGCACGCAGTAATTTCGATCAGGCGAAAGCATCACAAGCTCTGATTACAGATCTGGAAAACCGGCTGTCCGCCCGCCAGACCATTGTGCAGGCTGTGATGATCTCCATGATGAAAGGGAAAACCGAAGCCGAGGCCTATGATCTGTTGAGGCAGGTTGCCATGGCCTGGCAGGTTACAATCGAGACTGCGGCCGAACGCATTGTCGCCAACCATTCTGCAGAGAGGGGCGCCAAAGATGGCAGACGCATCGATCTCGCCTGAACCGTTTATGGGACCAAAACGCGGCTCATCGATTATGCGGCGCTTGTTGCAGCGCAAGCTGGCGCTGCTCGGGCTGATTATCATTCTGATCTGTGTCGGCGGCGCGGTTTTTGCCAAATGGATTGCGCCATTTGATCCTAATGAGCAGTTTTTTGACGGGCTGACGATTGAAGGCGCACCGATGCCGCCGGGAGAACAGTTCTGGTTCGGCACGGATTTGCTTGGCCGTGATCTGTTTTCGCGTCTGCTTTATGGTGCGCAGACATCTCTGGTGATAGGGGTTGTGGCCAATGGTGCTGCGCTGCTGATCGGCACGCTGATCGGTGTGACAGCAGGCTATTTTCGCGGCATTACCGGTGCGGTGCTGATGCGCTTTACCGATCTGATGATGGCTTTTCCGGCTTTATTGCTGGCGATCTGTCTGGCGGCGATTTTCTCGCCGTCACTCTGGATTGTGGCGATGGTGATTGCCTTTGTGAATTGGGTGCAGACGGCACGGGTGATCTATACGCAAACCTCGTCTCTGGCCGAGCGCGATTATATCGCTGCGGAAAAAACACTGGGTGCAGGCCATGGCCGTATTCTGTTCCGGCATATTCTGCCGCATCTGATCCCGACACTGATTGTTTGGGGTACACTCGGCATTTCCACCACTGTGCTGCTGGAGGCAACTCTGTCCTATCTGGGTGTCGGTGTGCAGCCGCCGACACCATCATGGGGCAATATTATTTTCGAAAACCAGACCTATTTTCAGTCGGCACCCTGGCTGGTGTTCATTCCGGGAGCCGCGATCCTGTTGCTGGCGCTTGCCTTTAATCTTGTGGGGGATGCGCTGCGCGATATTCTCGACCCGACACAACAGGGGCGTGACTGATGCTTGCCTATATTCTCCGACGTTTGATCCAGTCCGCGCTGATCCTGCTTGGTGTTTCTTTTATCACCTTTGTGCTGCTCTATGTATTGCCTGCCGACCCCGTACGGCAGATTGCAGGACGTTCAGCCACAGCGGAAACAGTTGCCAGTATCCGGCAACAGCTCGGGCTGGATCAGCCTTTTATCGTGCAATATGGCGATTATCTCTGGAACCTGCTCAACGGTAATCTCGGCCGCTCCTACTTGCAGAAAACGGAAGTAACCGACCTCATCCTGTCGCGTCTGCCCGCTACTTTGCAGCTGCTGGTGGCGGCGATTATCTGCGAATTGCTGATCGGCCTGCCGCTTGGAATTGTCGCGGCGCTCAATCGCGGCAAGTTGCTTGATAATGCGCTGATGCTGACCAGTTTCATGACTGTTTCGGCACCACAATTTGTGGTGGCTCTGCTGTTGTTATTTGTTTTCGCGGTCACACTCGGCTGGTTCCCGATTGGTGGTTATGGCAGTTTCTCGCATATTGTGTTGCCCGCGCTGACCCTCGGTATTCTCGGTTCCGGCTGGTATTCGCGCATTGTGCGCTCGTCCATGATTGATGTGCTGCGTGCCGATTTTATCCGCACTGCCCGTGCCAAAGGGCTTGGCCGCAGCCGCGTTATTTTCGGTCATGCTCTGCCCAATGCCATTCTGCCGATTATCGCGATGATCGGCATCGATATCGGCATGTTCATGTCGGGCATTGTCGTGGTGGAAAGTGTTTTCGGCTGGCCCGGTATCGGACAGCTGGCATGGCAGGCCATTCAGCGTGTCGATATTCCGATCATCATGGGTGTGACGCTCGTCTCTGCCTGCGGCATTGTGCTGGGTAATCTCATCGCCGATCTGATCTCTCCGCTTATCGATCCGCGCATCAAGCTACGTTAATTATTCTAAACAGGAGTGAGGCAATGAAGAAACTATTCCTTTCAACGGCTCTGGCGACTGCTCTGACGGGTCTGGTGGCAATGCAGGCGATGGCACCGGCACAGGCGCAAGAGCCGAAATCCGGCGGCAATATGATCGTGACCTATAAGGATGATGTGGCAACACTCGATCCGGCGATCGGCTATGATTGGCAGAACTGGTCGATGATTAAATCGGTCTTTGACGGCTTGATGGATTATAAGCCGGGCACCACAGAGCTGCGTCCGGGTCTGGCCGAAAGCTATGAGATTTCAGAAGACGGCAAGGCCTATACATTCAAATTGCGTAAAGGCGTGAAATTCCACAACGGCCGCGAATTCACCGCAGATGATGTGCTCTATTCCCTGAACCGTGTTGTTAATCCGGCAACCCAGTCCCCGGGGCAGGGCTTCTTCTCGATGATCGAAGGCTATGATGATGCCGCTGCCGGTAAAGCCGCGACACTTTCCGGTGTCAGTGCCACGGATGCCAATACGGTTGTGATTAAGCTTTCACGTCCGGATGCAACTTTCCTGCATATTATGGCGCTGAATTTCTCTTTCATCGTACCGAAGGAAGCTGTGGAGGCTGCGGGCGCGGATTTTGGTAAAAAACCTGTCGGCACCGGTGCTTTCAAGCTGACTGAATGGACACTCGGCCAGCGTCTCGTTTTTGAGAAAAATGCTGATTACTGGATTTCCGGCGTTCCTTATCTCGACAGTTTCACCGTGGAAGTCGGGCAGGAGCCGGTTGTAGCCCTGCTGCGCGCGCAGAAAGGCGAAATCGATATTCCGGGCGACGGCATTCCGCCGGCAAAATTTGTCGAAGTGATGAAAGATCCTGAACAGTCCAAGAATGTTGTCGAAGGCGGCCAGCTCCACACCGGTTATGTCACGATGAATGTGACCAAAGCACCTTTTGACAAGGTGGAAGTGCGCCGCGCCGTCAATATGGCGATCAATAAAGACCGTATCATTCAGGTGATTAACGGCCGTGCGGTGCCTGCCACCCAGCCGCTTCCACCGTCAATGCCGGGTTACACAAAAGACTATAAAGGCTATGTCTATGATCAGGCCGCGGCCAAGAAACTGCTGGCCGATGCAGGCTATGCGGATGGTTTCGAGACTGAACTCTATGTCATGAACACCGATCCGAACCCACGTATTGCGCAGGCAATCCAGCAGGATCTGAAAGCAATCGGCATCAAGGCCGGTATTAAATCGCTGGCGCAGGCCAATGTGATTGAAGCAGGCGGTGCGGGCAATGCTCCGATGATCTGGTCCGGCGGTATGGCATGGATTGCCGATTTCCCTGATCCGGCGAATTTCTACGGCCCGATCCTTGGTTGTGCCGGTGCGGTAGAGGGCGGCTGGAACTGGTCGAAATATTGCAGTGAAGATCTCGACAAGAAGGCTGCGGAGGCAGATTCCATTGTCGATCCTGCAAAGGCTGATGAGCGTCTGGCCAAATGGTCGGAAATCTACACCAAGGTGATGGAAGATGCGCCATGGGCACCGGTTTTCAACGAACAGCGCTTCACGCTGAAGTCAGCGCGTATGGGCGGTGACGATGCGCTTTATGTTGATCCGGTGTCGATACCGGTCATTTACGATTACGTGTATATCAAGGAGTAAGCAGGCATGTGCAAGCACTGCAACCACACGATCCACGCCCGTCAGCATCATTTCGGCTGGGATAACAGCTTTGCGCCTGTTCTGACTGCCGCTCCGGGTGAAACGATCCTGTTTCAGTGCCTTGACAGTTCAGGGGGCCAGCTTGGCCCCCAGTCCACTGTTGAGGATGTTCAGGCGCTGGATTTTGGTCAGATTAATCCTGTTTCGGGCCCGATCTTTGTCGACGGCGCAAAAGCGGGTGATGTGCTGAAGGTGACGATTGAAAGCTTCACGCCGCAGCTGCGGGACGGTGCAGGCTTCGGCTGGACAGCGAATATTCCGGGCTTCGGCCTGCTGACGGACCAGTTCCCTAATCCTGCTTTGCATGTGTGGAAATTTGATGCCACGAGCATGGAGCCTGCCTTGTTCGGCAAGAACGGTCGCGTACCGCTCAAGCCTTTTGCAGGGACAATCGGCAATGCACTGGCGGAAAAAGGTCATCACAGTGTGGTGCCGCCACGCCGTGTCGGCGGTAATCTTGATATCCGTGATCTGGCCGCGGGCACGACACTCTATCTGCCGGTTGAAGTGGATGGTGCATTATTCTCGGTCGGCGATACCCATGCCGCACAGGGCGACGGAGAAGTCTGCGGCACGGCGATTGAAAGTCCGTTCGATGTTGTGCTGACGCTTGACCTTATTAAAAATCAGCCGCTGAAAACCCCGCGCTTCATCACGCCGGGGCCTGTAACCCGTCATCTCGATGCTAAGGGTTATGAAGTCACCACAGGTATTGGCCCTGATCTCTGGGCTGCCGCGCGTGATGCCGTGGCCAATATGGTCGATCTTCTGGCCACCACACAGAAGATGGATCCGGTTGATGCTTATATGCTGGTTTCGACCTGCGGTGATCTGCGTATCTCCGAGATCGTGGATATGCCGAATGTTGTCGTCAGCTTCTACTTTCCGAGGGCAGTATTCGAATGAGTGTAGCGATGCTTTCTCCCGTTGCTGATCCTGCGGCTGATATTGTTTTGTCGGTACGGGATTTGCAGGTTTCCGCCCGTACTGAAGACGGGTTGATGCCGCTTGTTCAGGGGCTCAGTTTCGATCTGCATCGGGGTGAGACTCTGGCAATTGCGGGGGAAAGCGGTTCAGGCAAGTCGATTACCTCGCTTGCCTGTATGGGGCTGCTGCCGCAGCCTCAGGTACGGGTAACCGGCGGCTCCATTCACTTTGGTGATCTGGAGCTGACCGGTCTGCCTGAAAAGAAAATGCAGCAAGTACGCGGTGCGCGTATTGCCATGATCTTTCAGGAGCCGATGACGGCGCTTAATCCGGTGATGACTATCGGACGCCAGCTGACAGAAGCAATCCGTGCGCATGAACCGCTCTCAGTTGCGCAAGCGCGTGCCCGTGCACTGGAAGCTGTCCGCGCGGTGCGACTGTCGCAGCCGGAAAAACGGCTGGAACAATATCCGCACGAATTATCCGGCGGTATGCGCCAGCGTGTGATGATTGCCATGGCTATTGCGCTGCGACCGGCTTTGCTGATTGCTGACGAGCCGACCACAGCACTTGATGTGACGGTTCAGCGGGAAGTGCTGGATCTGCTGCGTGATTTACAGAAAGAACTGGGCACAGCTGTTATTCTGATTACCCATGATATGGGCGTGGTCGCAGAAATGGCCGACCGCGTTATTGTTATGCGCAAAGGGAAAATGGTTGAAACCGCAAGCACGGTTGATCTGTTTGATGCGCCCAAAGAACAATATACCAAGGATTTGCTGGCGGCGGTGCCGCGTATCGGTGCCGGTGCCAAGCGCCCTCTGCATGAGGGACGTGAGGTTCTGGTGCGCTATGATGATGTATCGGTAAAATTTGCAATCCGGCAAGGTCTGCTCGGGCGCGTGGCAGCCAATGTTCATGCGGTTGAACATGTGTCTCTGGATATTTATCGCGGGGAAACGCTGTCTCTGGTCGGTGAATCCGGTTGCGGTAAATCCACTATGGCAAAGGCACTGGTCGGACTTGTGCAACATAGCGGCCGGATTGATGTCGGCGGGCAGGCTCTGAGCGAACTCGATTATAAAGGGCGCAAAGCCATGCGCCGCGAGTTGCAGATCGTGTTTCAGGATCCGATGGCAGCGCTTGATGCGCGGATGACAATTGGTGAGCTTATTCGCGAACCTCTGGTTATTCATAATATTGGCACAGCTGCGGAACAAAAAGCACGGGTCTGCGAATTATTGGAGCGCGTGGAGCTTTCTGCTGCAGTCTATGACCGTTATCCGCATCAGTTTTCCGGCGGGCAGCGCCAGCGCATCTGTATTGCCCGTGCACTGGCACTGAAACCGAAACTCATTGTCTGCGATGAAAGTGTCGCCGCGCTTGATGTGTCTATTCAGGCAAGAGTTCTGGAATTGCTGCGTGATCTGCAGAAAGAAACCGGCGTTACCTATTTATTTATCAGTCACGATATGGCGGTTGTTGAGAATATTTCCGACCGTGTGGCGGTGATGTATCTGGGGCAGATTGTGGAAATGGGAACGCGCGCGCAGCTGTTCAGCAATCCGCAGCATCCCTATACAAAGCGCCTGCTCTCTGCGGTGCCGGTACCTGATCCGCGCCGTCAGCGTGGTGAAAGCCTGCGGCTCACCGGTGAAATTCCAAGCCCTGTCTGGAAAGCCGGTCAGCAGCCTGAGCGCGTGAAACTCGTGGATATCGGCGGGGGACATCTCGTCGCCGGCTAGAGCATTTCACAGTCAAGTTGGATCAACTTGACTTCTTGATTATGTCAAGTTGGATCAGCTTGACGCCCGTGATAATGCGATCAAATAAAGCATCCAGAGCAAGCACTATGATCCAATCTGGACGTAAACCGCTCTAGCATGTGTTCTTTCAGATCAACATGCTAGCCGGACTATTTATTTTTTACTAGATTGCTTTACGCAAGTCCCATTCATCGCCCCATTGCTGCACAAAATGGCCGGAGCTGACTTCCTGCATAATCCGCACCGGTGGCTGATAATCAACCGGACGCACAGGGCTTTTCAGCTCGCCGACATGGAGTTTTGCCTTGGTGCCGCGCGTTGCAGGATCAGGCACCGGTACGGCAGAGAGCAGGCGTTTGGTATAAGGATGCTGCGGATTACCGAAGATATCCGCGCGGCTGCCGATCTCGACAATTTCGCCTAAATACATTACGGCCACGCGATGGCTGATACGCTCAACCACAGCCATATCATGGGAAACAAACAGGAAGGCCAGACCAAGCTTTTCCTGCAATTCCAGCATCAGATTAACCACCTGCGCCTTGATAGAAACATCCAGTGCGGACACGGCCTCATCAGCAATAATCAATTGCGGATCGAGAGCTAATGTACGGGCAATACAGATGCGTTGGCGCTGCCCGCCGGAAAATTCGTGCGGATAGCGGTCATAAGTTGCGGGATTAATACCGACCTGTTCCAGCAGTTCACGGGCTTTTTGCCGTGCCTGCGCAGCACCGGCAATGCCATGCACAATCATCGGTTCGGCAACCGCTTCACCGATTTTCATGCGCGGGTTCAGACTTGCAAACGGGTCCTGAAAGATCAGTTGTATCTGGCGGCGTGTGTCACGGAACTCCGCCTGACTGATGTTGAGAATATCGCGGCCGTTCAGCAGGACTTCGCCGGATGTCGGCTCAGTAAGCCGGATAATTGCACGGCCGGTGGTGGATTTTCCGCAACCGGATTCCCCCACCAGAGACAGCGTTTCACCCGCCGCAATTGAGAAGGAAACATTCTCAACCGCATGAACCCGTCCGGCAGGTTTACGGAAAAGACCGTTTGGCAGGTCAAAATATTTGCGCAGATTGCGCACTTCAAGCACGGTTGGCGGCTGAGCAGCTTTGCTCTCTGTTATAGTATCAGGTTCTGAGACAGGCTGTTCAACCGGCAGGCCGGTTGTGCGGTCAATTTCAGGGAATTTCAGCGGAGCGCTTTCCCCTTTCATGGAACCGAGTTTCGGTACGGCAGACAGCAGAGCGCGGGTATAAGGATGTTCCGGCTGTGCAAAAATGACCTCTGTGTTGCCGCTTTCAACAATATTGCCATGCAGCATCACGATGGTACGGTCGGCAATCTCTGCCACCACACCCATATCATGGGTGATGAACAGCACGGCCATGCCTTCTTCTTTTTGCAGGTCTTTGATGAGATCAAGAATCTGCGCCTGAATGGTCACATCCAATGCGGTCGTCGGCTCGTCGGCAATCAGCAGTTTCGGCTTGCAGGCGAGTGCCATGGCAATCATCACACGCTGACGCATGCCGCCGGACAGACGGTGCGGATAATCTTTCGCCCGTGTGGCGGCAGATGGTATCCGTACACGCTCCATCAGATGCACAGCCTCGGCTTCAGCCTGTTCACGGCTCATGCCGCGATGGGTCATCAGCACTTCGGCAAGCTGGAAGCCGATGGTCAGGCTCGGATTGAGCGAGGTCATCGGTTCCTGAAAAATCATTGCGATTTCATTACCGCGAATATGACGGATTGCGCTGTCATTCATCTGCGTCAGCGAGGCATCGTTAAAACGGATCGTACCTTCAATCCGGCTGTTGAGCGGCGGCAGCAAACGCATCAGGGAAAGCGCAGTCACACTTTTGCCGGAGCCGGACTCCCCGACAATAGCAAGCGTTTCGCCGGCTTTAATCTCAAAGGAAATACCATGCACGACCGGTGCCCAGTGGCCACCGGTAGAGAAAGAGATTTTCAGATCTTTTACAGAAAGAAGTGTTTCTTGCATGACTCAATCTTTCTATCAATAAATGACGCTTATCAAAAAACGCAGGCAGATCAGCAACAGAAAGACACCGAAAGCGACTTCCAGTTTTCGTTTTGAAAGACTATGCGCCAGCTTTACGCCGACGGGGGCTGCGAGAATACTTGTCGGAATAACCAGAAAAAATCCGAGCAGGGAGACATAGCCGAGTGCAAGCGGCGGCTGCAAAGCGGCAACATCCGGAAATTGGGCGGCACGCGGCCAGCCTGCATAAATATAGCCAAGCGCACCCGGTATGGAAATCAGGATGCCCAAGCCCGAAGATGTGGCAACAGCCTGATGGATCGGCCGGTTATAAAAGGTCATGAACAGGTTGGAGAGCTGTCCGCCGCCGATCCCCATCAGTGAGGACAATACGCCGATAATCAACCCGCAAAACCGGATGGCCAGTTTGCCCGGCAACTGATCGGCGAGTTTCCAGCTGTCTTTGCCGAACAGCAGCCGGATTGCCGAAACACCGGCAACCACGATGAAGACGAATTTAAAAAGCTCTGCCGGTGCATAACGGGCAATCACACTCCCTGCAATCACACCCGCAACGACCGGTACAGCCCATGCTTTCAGTAGACTTGTATCCACCGCTCCGCGTGCCAGATGGGCGCGGTAGGAGCGGATGGATGTCGGGATGATGATGGCAAGCGATGTGCCGATACTCAGCGGCATCAGCACATCTTCCGGCACACCCAGATAGCGGAACAGCTCATACAGTACCGGAACCGCCACAGTACCGCCGCCGACACCGAACAGACCTGCGAGCAGGCCGGTGACGCCACCGGCAATCAGCATGCTCAGGGCAAGCCACAGCAGTTCCTGAAATTCAATACCCATTATCACTGCATCAATTCCCCGTTTTAGCGCCCGATTGCATAGGCTTGCATCAGGCGTGGTGTGGCGGCTGCCCGCAACAGCCCGTTGCTCTCACGTTCGGCTGCGGTCAGTCGCCCGACTGTCCACTCATCAACGATTTCCAGATCATGACCGCGTATTTTCAGATCATTAATCACAGCCTCACCAATAGACTTTTCGATCACAAGCCGTCCCGGAATGGCTTCACGCGGATAGAAGGATGACGGGAAATGCATGGTGTGGAACAGCGGCAGATCAATACCCTCCTGCAGGTTCAGCCCGTGATGGACGCGGCGCAGGAACAGGATAAGCTGCCATTGATCCTGCTGGTCACCACCCGGCGTACCGAAGACAAGTCGTGGTTTGCCCTCATAGCTGGCCAGTGACGGTGTGAGCGTGGTGCGTGGGCGCTTGCGCGGCGCAAGGCTGGTCGGCAGATCCGGCTCCAGCCAGAACATCTGTGCACGGGTATTGAGCTGGAAGCCGAGTTCCGGAATAACCGGAGATGATTGCAGCCAGCCGCCGGACGGGGTGGCGGAAACCATATTGCCCCAGCGGTCGATCACATCCACATGTACGGTGTCACCGCGTTTCTCGGTGCGCAGATGTGCCATGGTCGGCTCACCGGCACCCGGTGCCACATTGCCGTTGGTCTCGGCATAGCGGAACTGTGCTACGCTGCGGGCATGTTGGGTTTCAAAACCTGCGATCATACCGGCGCGCAGCTCATGAGAAGCCGCAGAGCCGATGAGTTTACGCCGCTGTGCATTATAGTCTTCCGAAAGCAGCTGTTTCATCGGCACATCTGCAAAATCAGGATCACCGTAATAGATTTCGCGGTCGGCATAGGCCAGTTTCATGGCCTCTGTTACGGTATGAATGAAATCCGCACTGTCCGGCCCCATAGCGCCTATATCGCTGTTTTTCAGCAAAGCAAGGCTTTGTAGCAGGGCAGGCCCCTGACCCCAAGGGCCGGTCTTGGAAACCGTCCAGCCGTGATAATCATAGCTCAGCGGGGTTTCATAAGTGGCACTCCAGCGCGCCATATCATCAGCGGTCAGAATGCCTTTATGACGTTTGCCACTGGTATCCATCGCCTCAGTATTCCGGCAAAAATCTTCAATCGCCTGCGCAACAAAGCCGCGATAAAAACCGTCACGTGCATGATCGATAATCTCTTCGCGGCTGCCGCCTTTGGCTTCAGATTCATCGACCAGACGCTGATAGGTCTTTGCCAGCGCTTCATTGACAAATAGCTCATGCGCCTGAGGCAGATTACCGTTGCGTGCCCACGTGGCATAGGATGTCGGCCATTCTTTTTTAAAGAACTCAGCCTGATCGCGGATTGTATTGGCAACGCGTGGCAGCATCGGATGGCCGGTGCGGGCATAATAGATTGCCGGTTCCATTGCATCACGCAGGCTCATGCTGCCATGATCGCGCAGCATCAGCATCCATGCATCAAATGCCCCCGGAACCACGGCTGCGAGCAGGCCGGAACCCGGAACCAGATCCAGCCCTTCCTGTTTGTAACGCTCGATCGTGGCTGCATCCGGTGTCACGCCCTGACCGCACAGCACTTCGGTTTTACCGGTTTTGGCGGAGTGGAAAATAATCGGCACTTCACCGGCAGGGCCGACGAGATGCGGTTCGACAACCTGCAAGACAAAGCCTGCGGCCACGGCCGCATCAAAAGCATTGCCGCCACGCTCCAGCAGCGCCATACCGGCGGCCGAAGCCAGCCAGTGGGTGGAAGTAATAACACCGAAAGTACCGAGAATTTCAGGACGGGTTGTAAACATACTCATGGTTATGTTCCTGTAAGCTATTAATATTCGCGCGGATCAATGGCGTCGCGCAGACCATCGCCAAGCAGATTGAAACCCAGAACCACGAGAAAGATTGCGGCTCCCGGCCATACGGACATCCATGGCGCTTGTGAGATGAAGTTTTTTGCAGTGTTGAGCATTGAGCCCCATGACGGGTTCGGCGGCTGCTGGCCAAGACCGAGAAAGGACAGGCTGGCTTCGGCAATAATGGCTGCCGCAATGGTCAGCGTTGCCTGAACGATGATCGGCGACATGGCATTCGGCAGAATATAGCGCAGGATAATGCGCGGATGACGCAGACCCAGAACCTGAGCGGCTTCGATATATTCCTCATTGCGGATGGAAAGCACCTGACCACGGGTAAGACGGGCAAAAACCGGTGCTGCGGAAAGGCCGATGGCGATCATCGCATTGGTAAGGCTGGCACCAAGAAAGGCAGCCAGGGCAATTGCCATAATCAGAAATGGTATGGCGAGCATGGCATCAATCAGGCGGGAGATAATACTGTCTGCCCAGCCGCCGAAATAGCCTGCGATAATCCCGAAAGGCACGCCGACAATCATCGCGATACATACCGAGACAACGCCCGCCATCAGCGAGGTACGTGCGCCATAGGCCATGCGGGAAAACAGGTCGCGTCCCAGTTCGTCTGTCCCCAGCCAATGCAGGGCAGAAGGCGGTTTGCGAATAGCGGTGAAGCTTGTCTGCAACGGATCATAACCGGCAATCAGCGGTGCCAGAATGGCCAGCAGAGCAAAAAAGCCGACCAATATTGCACCGAGAACCGCTGCTCTGTTGGAGAGAAATTTTTGCAAAGTGCGGTTGCGGGATTTTTTTGCCGGAATTGCGAGCGCACTCATGTTGCATCCCTCAGTCTCGGATTGACGATAATGTAGAGAATGTCGGCAAGGAGATTCATCAGAATGAAACCGACAGCGGTACACAGCACAACGCCCTGCACAACGGCATAGTCACGGGTGAAGACCGCATCCACGATCAGTTTGCCGAAACCCGGAATAGTGAAAATCTGTTCGGTCAGCACTGCACCGGCCAGCAATTCGCCAAAAAGCAGAGTTGTCAGGGTAATGATCGGTACAAGAGCATTGCGCAGCGCATGGCGCAGAATAACCGTCTTTTCATTCAGCCCCTTGGCGCGTGCCGTGCGCACATAGTCCGAGCGCAATACACCGAGCATGGCCGAACGCGTATGGCGCATTAATACGCCGGCAAGGCCGGTGCCGAGCACAAAAGCCGGCATAATCATGGTGCGGATATTCTGTCCCAGATTTTCAAACGGTGATGTATAGCCGGATGAAGGCAGCAACTGCCATTGTACGGAAACAAACAGAATGAGCAGAATGCCGAGCCAGAAATTCGGGATTGATAAACCGGACAGCGCGGCAATATTGATCGAATAATCGGTCAATGTGCCTTTGCGTACAGCAGAAATGATCCCTGCAGGCACGCCGATCAGCAGCGCAACGAACATCGCAAAAGCCGCGAGTTGCAAAGTCACCGGCAATTTCTGCAAGATCAGTTCCAGCACCGGTTTTTCCGTGCGGATGGATACGCCGAAATCGCCGGTCATGATGCGGCCGAGCCAGCTCAGATATTGCGTGATAACCGGATCATTCAGCCGGTATTTTTCCTGAAGATAGGCAATCGTCTGCGGATCACGGTCTTCACCGGCCAGTGCCAAGATCGGATCGCCCGGCAGCAGTTTCTGCATGCCGAACACAATAACCGATACCAGAAACAGGGTCGGGATCACCACAAGACAACGCCGGATAATTAATTCAAACATAGAATGAGTTCCATTCGCATGAAAACAGAACAGCAGGCAGCGGGATGGAAGTGACAGAATTTAATCCGCCTGTTCCTTCCCGCTGAGCCGTTTCAGCTCCTTCTTTCGAAAGGTGTTTTCAAAAAGAAGGAGACGGCTTGCTTATTTTTCCAGTGTCACGCCTTTCAGGCGGATCATGCCGTCCGGATGTGCAGTAAAGCCTTTCAGATTTGCGCGGGTGGCAAATGTCCATGGCTGATAATAGAGATAGACGATCGGCAGTTCGTCTTGCAGGATTTCCTGTGCCTGATCGTAGAGTGCCTTGCGCTGTGCCTGATCTTTGATACTGCGGGCTTCTTCCAGCAGGGCATCAACTTTTTCACTGCAAAAACCGGCATCGTTGAGGCTGCCTTTACAGGTATCAAACTGATGGATATTGCCATCCGGATCAGCACGGCCTGACCAACCACTCTGGCCGACATCAAAAGACTTCTCTTTTAATGCGGATTGCAGGGCAGCAAATTCAGTCGGACGCAGAGAGATATCAAAACCTGCCTCGGATGACATGGCCTGTATCAGCTCATAGACCTGCTGGGACGTTGTGGAATTGCCGAAAGCCAGCTCAAAACTGACCCGTTCATGACCGGCTTCCTTAAGCAGCTGTTTGGCTTTTTCAACGTCGCGGGTCACAGTTTCATATTTCGGGTTATAGGCAAAGCTTGATGGCGGGAAAGCCTGATAAGCGGGCTGGAATACGCCCTGACCGACCACTTCATTAATCGCATTACGATCGAGGGAAAGCTCAAAAGCCTGACGGATGCGTTTGTCATGGCCGATCGGGAAACTGTCTTTGTCGCCCTTGGTCATATTGAAAGTCAGAGCCTGATAGCCGATACCTGTGACCGGCAGGAAAGCGAGATTGCTGTCGGCTTTAGCGGCTTCAATATCTGAAGAGGCAAGACGCTCGATCATGTCGAAATCACCGGAGCGCAGATTGGCAAAGCGCACGGTTGAATCCTGAATCGGCAGATAGGTTACCTTGTCAAAATGATAATTGGCGGCGTCCCAGTAATCAGCGAATTTCTCCAGAATTATCCGGTCATTCTGTACGCGGCTGGTAAATTTATACGGGCCTGAACAGACAGGATTTTGGGCAAACTCACCACCGGCAAAAGCCTTTGGCGACAGGATCATACCCGCGCGGTCGGAAAGCTGGGACAGCAGTGCCGCATCATGTCTGGTGAGGTGAATATCGAGCGTGGTATCATCCACAACCTCAATCTTATCAATCGCTGCGACTTCACTTTTACGCAGGGATTCCGGCAGTGTTTTTGCCCGTTCCAGATTGGCTTTTACATCGGCAGCAGTGATGGCCGAGCCGTCATGGAATTTCCCGTCATCACGCAGTTTGATATGCAGTGTTTTACCGTCTTCAGACCAGCTCCACTCTTTGGCGAGTTGCGGCTGAATTTCCAGCTTGTCATTAATATCAAACAGCTTGTCGCATAAGGACGTGAAAACGATACGACCGACAAATGTACGCGCACGATGCGGGTCAAGCACATCGGGATCATCCTGCAGGCCGATGCGTAAATCAGCGGCCAGTGCCGGTAATGTTAGAGCAATTGCGGCTGCGGACAGCGCCGCAGTTTTGAGAGCAGTTCTATAAACAGATTTCATTCTCCACCCCTTATTTTGTTCTGCTGATAGCCAGATTGTTCTGTGGTCTGCACTTGAATGGTCGGAACGGGCTCCTCCTCCTGAGCTAAATCCGTTCTTCCCTTTGCATGCGGCTTTCATCCGCTATGCGAAAACTCCTTCAGTCGGTCGTTACAGGCTGCGGTGCCGGTATTTGTGTTCGTGCGGCTCCGCCAATTTCGCCGATCACTGCTTCGCGCAGCGACATAAGATGCGTACGCATGGCATCTTCCGCATCACGCGGATGAAAGCGCCGGATCGCATCCAGAATGGCATTGTGCTGGTTTACCGACAGCGAATTGCGGCCTGCCGAACGCACGCGGGTGCGAAATTGCTGCCATGCATCATTGCGCCGGATTTCATCGATGATGCCCATAATGGCGATAAACAGCTGATTGCCGGATGCATCAGCGATCTTGCTGTGAAAGGCTGAATCCCACCGTTCCCATGAGGCAATATCAGTTGACTGCTCGGCTTTCAGAGCCAGCTTTTCCAGTTGTTCCACCAGAGCGGGTGTAGCACGGGCGGCGGCCATGCGCGCCAGCGCCGGTTCGATTTCAATCCGTACATCCATAACTTCGATAGGATTGGTGAAGTCGGCAATTTGCTGGGCCAGCATATTGCCATCGGGACGACGTTCACCGCTGAAAGTACCTTGACCCTGCCTGCGCCAGATCAGCCCTTCGTTTTCGAGCACATCAAGGGCTGCACGCAAGGCACGGCGGCTGACATTGAAACGCAGTGCCAGTTCACGTTCAGAGGGAAGGCGGTTTTCCTGCCCCTCCGTCTGTTCAGCCAATAACGTGCGCAGATTTTCTAAGGCAAGACCGGTATTATCATTGAGGTCATGCATGGCATGAACCGTGAATCAATCGAACCATTATGCAGATTGGTTCTGAATTTGATGAATTGGTAACGGCCATTCTGCTGATAATTTTCCCGATTTATTATACTTTTGTTTAATAATGCAAATTATCTGTAGCATTTCAAGATGTTTAGTAAAAATAATGGCGAACCAATTTACAATTGGTTCGCCATTAAGGTTCGATATAGAAATACGAACAAGCAGCGGCTTTAATCTGTAAGTTTCACCTCAGCGAGATCGCAAATTGTGAGAAAAAGCACGTCAACGCCTTTAGCCAGCTGGTCATAATCCGTCCATTCTTCAGGAGCGTGAGAAATACCGTTACGGCTCGGAACGAAGACAAGACCGGTCGGGGCAAAATCAGCCATAATCATGGCATCATGACCGGCACCGCTTACCATTGTACGGCTTTTCAGGCCAAGCGCACCAGCATGATGCGACAGGCATTTATGCAGTTCGGAGGATAAAGGCACCGGCGCGACAAAGAGCTGTTCGTCCACCTCTACCGAAAGCCCGTTGCCGCCCGCCCGCTCGATTACAGCACGGGTCTGATCCATCAATGTGCGGACAACCTCTTCCTTTGGTGCGCGGATATCGGCGGTAAAAACAACCAGATCGGGGATAACATTGGCACCGCCCGGATAAACATCCAGCTTGCCGACAGTCAGAACCGCGTCCTGTCCGATAGCAAGCGCCAGATCAGGCAATTGTGCAAGGGCGGAGACAGCGCCGGTGAGCGCATCGCGCCGCGCATTCATCGGGGTTGTACCGGCATGGCCTGCTTGTCCGCGAAATGCGACTTTCAACTGGCCGAGACCGACAATAGCGTCAACAACAGCCACGTCCTCGCCATGGCTCTCTAACACAGGACCCTGTTCAATATGCAGCTCGAGAAACGCATGGATTGAATGGGGCTGGCGGATTGCCTGATATGCCGATGCGGGATCAAGTCCATAGGCCTGCATTGCCTCCGCAACGGATATGCCGTCATCATCAGTAAAAGTGACAAGCTGCTGCATATCCACCTTGCCGGTCATGATGCGTGAGGCCAGCAAGCCACCACCGAAACGGGTGCCTTCTTCTTCAATCATGGCGATAAATTCAACAGGACGAACGGGTGTCAGCCCGCGGCTTTTCAGCTGGAAAGCAATTTCTATGCCGGCAATGACGCCTGCTTGTCCGTCAAATTTTCCGCCATTTGGCACGGAGTCAAAATGGGAGCCGACCATAACCGGTGCAAGCTCCGGATTGCTCCCTTCCAGACGGCCGATAATATTACCAACGGCATCTTCGCGCACAGTAAGACCCGCTTCCTCCATCCGGTCTCGCAGATAATCTGCGGCCTGCCGGAATTCCGGACTATAGGTCAGACGAGTGGTGCCTTTACCGGGAGTGGTGTTGAACTGATCCAGTCCGTCGATCAGGGTCTGGAGGCGTTGCGGATCCGAATAGTGTGTCATGAGAAAAGCCTGCAATAAATTCCTGCTGACACGACCGATAGCACCCCGTACCGACAATGGGGAAGGGCAATTGCTCTAGCCGCTTGTTTTTAGTTTTATTTTGCTTTGCTATGAGAACTGTTGCCCCCGCATAGTGAGAGCTATGCGGGGGGTAAAACACAGTTTACTCGGTCAGATTGATGGTCTGTGCCAGTGAGAAAACACGTTGTTGCACCTGTGCGGTTTGTTTTTGTGCTGCTGCCCAGTCCACACCGGACATAATGCCATTACGTTTTACTGCACGACCTGCTGCCCACACACTGTCAATGTCCTGCATGGCTGCAAAATTGAGCACGCGGTCAGCGAGTGTTCCCAGATTGGCAAAGCCCATTCTGTCCGTGCGTAACAACACAAGATCAGCCCGCTTGCCGACCGTAACCGACCCCGTCACATCGCCAAGGCCAAGCGATCGTGCGCCGCCGATGGTTGCAAATTCCAGAACATCAGTTGAGGTATAATTATTGGCAATGGCTGCGCCGTCTTCCGTCTTGTAAAGAACCCAGAAAGCGGAACGCGCATGCTCAAAATAATCCTGTAACATGGCAATAGCAGCATCCAGACCGATACCGGTATCCACGCCATGCGCGCGGGCGCGGCCATGCAGACTTGGCGTGTCATAGGTAAATTCACCAAGCGTGGTGGAGCAGAGTTTTGAACCGGCGGCTTTCATCATCAGCAATTCCTCATCGGTTACGTCATTGCCGTGAGAAATATGATAATCCGGCCCTAACAGACCTGCTTCATGCAGATCACGTATACCGCGTAAAATTGGCGGGTTAGGCTCGGGGAATGTCTGGTTCATATGTTGCGTCAGAATTGCCGCCTGCAATTCACGGCAGCGTTTAAACTCCTCAGCGGCTTGTGCAACGCTCTGTGTGCCGACCGAGCCGGTCAGCCCGATGCCAAACCGCAAGAGACCGTTTTCATCGGAAAAATAACGGTCACGCAGTAACTCAGCCTGTTTGTAATGGCGTTCATCCGGCGGGCTGTCGCGATCTGCGCGCGCTTGTGCCAGCGGATAGGTGTCACCGGGTCCGTAGCGTGGAGACTGACGCATCTGATAGCAGAAATAGCCGCCGACACCGGAATCTTTCAACCCGCGTGCCGCCGCATCTTCAATCTCATTGCCATTGGTTGCATGCATGTGATCAAGCACTGTGGTAACGCCGGAATCCAGACAGACAAGACCTCCGATATAGGAAGAAAAATACATATCCTCCGGTGTGAAGCATAATCCATATTTCAGATTATTCTCACGGTCATAATGGCGATAAAGTTTGGAACCTTTGACAATTTGCCCGGCCTCTGCCGTTTGCCAGACATGGCGGTGACCGTCGACCATGCCGGGCATCAAAATCATGCCGGTTGCATCAATAATCTCTGCATTGTCATGCTTGATATTTTTATCAATAGCTGTGATTTTCCCGTTGGTAATCAGCACATCCGTGGCGGATAATTCTCCTGACTTTGCATCCATTGTCAGAATGTCTGCGCCTTTGATGAGTGTCGGCACAACAGATTTTGCACTGGCAGCAACGCTTTGTGCTGCGTGCAGAGGCAGACCGTTGGCCGCAACGGCTGCACCTGCAGCGCTGAGTTTCAAAAACTCTTTGCGTGTTAGTTCCATGAAACAGGTTCCTTCTTGTCCGGCAGGCCTGCGCGGGAAAAATAAATGCTCCCGACTGTGCTCTGAACCGGCTGAAAATGACGTATGGAGGTAGGTTAAAAGCTTTTATGTGAAGGTGATTGTGTCGGCATCGCGTACAATCCGCGCCTGCGCCTCACGCATGTCTGCTTTGAGCTTGCCCCAGTCCACATTCAGCATTTTTCCGTTTTGCTTGCGTAAAGTTCCGCGCACCCAGACGCTGTCGATATCGGACAGGTTGGCAAAGCTGAACACACGGTCAGCCAGAGTTCCGGCGATCGCGAAGCCGTAGCGGCTGGTGCTCAGCAAAACGAGATCAGCCTGTTTGCCGACACTGATGGTGCCGGTCATGTCACCCATGCGGATGGCGGCGGCACCGGAGCCGGTTGCATAATCCAGCAGATCGGCTGGCTCATATTCACGGGCAATACGGGCATATTCTTCCGAGCGTTGCATATTCCATAACGCGGCACGCACATGCTCGAAATAGTCTTGGGTCAAAGCCAGATTAACATCGATACCGATACCGGATGGCAGTCCCATTTGACGTGCTTTGCCATGAATTGCAGGGGCAATATAAGGAAATTCACCCATAACCGTTGCGCATAACATGCCACCTGTATCCCGCAGCATGATAATTTCTTCATCGGTCATCTGTACGCCGTGGGAGACGTGAATTTCTGGCCCCAGTAAACCGGCTTTATGCAGATCGGCGATGTTGCGGTAGATACCTTCCGGAGGCATGGGGTTTTGTTTGTGAATGTGCAGTGCAATCAAATAGGGTTCAAGCGCACGGGCGCGGTCGAACTCTGATTTTGTTTGCCGCATAGTATGGCGTCCCAGTCCGTTACTGGAGGCAATACCAAAGCGGATCGGACTGTCGCTTGCGGAAAACAGTTCATCGCGCAGCATTCTGGCGGTTTCGAAATGCGCATCTGTAGGCGGTGCGAGACGCTGAGCCGAAGCCTCTGCAAGTGAAATCGTATCGCCCGGACCATAGGTGGGATCATGGGCAACCTGATAGCAGAAAGTTCCGCCGACACCGGATTCAATCAATCCGCGTGCACCGGCAAAGGCTTTCTCACGATTGTGCTGGCCATGGGCGTAGTCAACCACACTGGTTACGCCTGAATCAATCGCTAGCAAACCACCGACATACCCCGCCAGATGAAAATCTTCCGGTGTCATACAAACGACGGTGCGCTCTTTCCAGGTCTGGTAATGATCGTATTTTGCGGCATGGGTTTTTACCAGAGTGCCGGCATTCATGATCTGCCAGACATGACGGTGACCGTCGATCATGCCGGGCATCAGAATTTTACCGGTTGCATCGATGATTTCCGCATCATCAACTTTCATACCCTTAGCAATGGCAACTATTCTACCGTTCCTGATAAGAACGTCGGTGGCTTTCAGCTCACCGAGTTTTTTATCCATTGTAAGAATATCCGCATTGCGGATCAGTGTTGCGCGAGACGGATCTGCCTTCGCACCGGTCTTTGCTTCGGCCGGTTTTGTGGCTGATGCGGCGGAACTGCGGCCGGTGGCAACAGCTGTTGCCAGACCAGCAACCCCGAGCCGGAACAGCTCTTTGCGGGTAATCGTCATTTTAAAATCCTCCCGAATATTCAGAATGTGCCGTGGCATCAGATGCAGAAAGCGGAGAGATTCTGTCTTGTTGCCAGCGGTAATCGCGGTGTACTATCCGACGATGCGGGGGATTGATGCGAGTTGTTCTGCTATTGCGAAACGGACATTCGATTGCGCTAACAGGACAACAAAAGCGGCCGGTTAACGGTCATAAAAAGTGGAACGCAGAATAAAAACGGGAGAAGTGCCTTGCAAACAACGGATAATGTTGTGGCGGGCGATGTAATATGTTTTGCGCCGCTCGTTCGCAATTTCAGCCGCGGGCTGGTCATTGAAAATCATATGCATCCGTTCGGACAATTGCTTTATGCGAGCTCCGGTGTTGTCAGTGTTATTACCAGACACGGCAATTTTATTATCCCTCCTTACCGTGCCATGTGGCTGCCGCCCTATTGCGAGCACGAAGTCACCATGCTGACAGATACTAATATTACTTCTCTGCTGTTACAGAACGGTGCGGAACTGGAACTGCTGGATTGCCGTGTTATTGAAATGCCGCCTCTGATGCGTGCTTTGCTTGTTGAGACGCTGAACTTTCATAAAAATCAGCGGAATATCAAACGTGAACAGGCAATTTTGCAATTATTACGCGGAGAAATTGCTTCGGCACAGCGCGTTTCCTGCACAGTTCCGATGCCTGCCGGCGAAAAGCTGGCAGTGTTGTGCAGAGAGATTATGCAGGACTTGTCAAAAACATTGTCTCTTGCACAACTTGCAGAAAAAGCAGCGAGCACCCCAAAGACCATTGCACGTCAATTTCAAAATGAGCTGGGTATGAGTTACCGGCACTGGCTTGAGACAATCCGGTTTAATTATGCCTGTGCGGAACTGGAGCGTGGCACTGCGGCCAAGATTGTCGCTGCGGATCTTGGTTATACGGCAAGCGCTTTTTCCAATATGATGAAGCGCTTTCAGCAACGACTGCAACAGGAGCGTATCAAAAACACCAAGGATACGATTTTCGCAGATCTGCCGCCGTTCGAGTGGATCACAAGACCGGCTGCCGAACCGCAACAGGAAAATGACCGGCGCTGGCTTGAAAAAGCCCGCCAACATACAACGAAAGTTTGAGGCAGAGCGGGCTTTAAAAATGTAGCAATCAGTTCGTTACATTCAAACATTCTTTGAGCTGATCAATGAGATTGTCCATCACATCAGGCTTCATATTTTCCAACGGGATGTTGAAAGAAATAGCGACATTGACGCGGAACGGGTTTGGTTTTGGCAAAGGCAAACCCAGACCGCCGACACCCGGCAGGTAATAACCCATATTAACCGCGTAACCCCGCGCAAGTGTCTCATCAACTTGTTGTTTTACGACATCCACATCCACATGGCGCACGGCAGGATATTGCGTGTAGCGCTCTGTATTCGCATGTAAAATTGCATCACGCTCACCTTCCGGCAAAGTGGCCATCAAAGCAACACTGCCTGCCGCAATCCCTAAAGGCATTCTTTCGCCGATGCCGAATTGCTGTTGCGGCAGAATGGAACGGCTTATCATTTCAGCACACACCGCATCAAAGCCCGATTGTGCTATAATATAGGTCGTATATCCGGTCTTTTTGGTGAATTCAGTCATGCCGGGTTGCAGCTTCTGAATTTGCGGCGTGAGCCGTTGCTGGCGCTGAGCCAGCAGGAAAATAGCCGAGCCCAGCCGGTAATGACCATAGCGCTCTGCAGGTTCCGCAAAGCCCTGTTCTGTCAGCGCCATCAGAGTTCTGTGGGCTGCCGATTTGGCGACATTCAGGGATTTGGCGATTTCGGCCAGTGCAGCACCGTCTTCACCATAATCGCCGAGCAATAGCAAAATATCCAAAGCCCGGGAGGCATTTGAGGATGAATTATCTGTCGTCATAAAGAATCTCATATTCCAATAATCGGAATAATTATAAATAATAATTCCATTAAAAGAAATAGATTGACACAAACAAATTTTTTAGCTGTCATTACAGGTAGGAGAACACATAAATCGTGACCATGAATTGACAGGCATAACCCGCGGCTGAAACAGCCGGATGGGAACAGAAAAATATTTGCTGCTTTCACGGTGACGGGAATCTCGGAGGGGAGATGCTGTCTTTTGTGACGAGGAGACTTGGCTTTGCCGCCATAACTCTTTTCAGCGTATTAACGCTGGTGTTTTTGCTTGTACGGATATTGCCCGGAGATCCTGCTCTGGTTTTGCTTGGCGATCAGGCCAGCCCTGCCAGTATTGCTGCGGTGCACCAGAAACTCGGGCTGGATAAGCCGGTTCTGGTTCAATATGGCAGCTTTCTCTGGGATGCTTTGCAAGGTGATCTGGGGAACTCCATGATTACCGGCAGACCGGTCTCGGCGGAAATTCTCAATGTTTTACCCTACACGCTGGAGCTGACGATTGCGGCACTGGCACTGGGTCTCATCCTCGGTGTTCCGGCCGGTGTATGGGCGGCTGTAAAGCGCAATAAAATGCCGGATTACATTATCCGCTTCATCTCATTGCTCGGCCTGTCCCTGCCTGCTTTTGTTGCCGCCATTCTGCTGCTGATGGTGTTTGCTATTCAGTTGAAATGGTTTCCGGTTATCAGCGCCGGTGGCTCGGGAGATATTCTGGAACGGTTGCGCCAGATGGCGCTGCCGACACTGTCTCTTGCCCTGATTATGATGACTTACATAACCCGTGTGACACGTTCTGCCATGCTGGAAGTCCTCAGTCAGGACTATGTGCGCACTGCCCGCGCTAAAGGTGCATCGCAATATAGCGTGGTTTGGAAACATGCGCTTGGCAATTGTCTCGTACCGATTGCAACGGTTGTGGGTCTCTATCTCGGCATTCTGATCGGCAATTCGGTTCTGACAGAAATCGTGTTTTCCCGTCCGGGGCTTGGCAAGCTGATTTTGTCGGCTCTGACCCAGCGTGACTACACACTGCTGCAGGGCATGATTGTGGTCTACACCTTCATGGTTGTCATCGTGAACCTTGTGACAGACCTGACCTATGGCCTGCTTGATCCGAGGATTCAGTACAAATGAGCACGATTTCCACATCTTACGAAAAGACAGCCTTCAGTTCTGTCATGCCGTTTCTGCGCAGGCTCGGTATCTCGACATGGATCGGCATTCTTGTTGTTGTGCTGCTGATCGGTGCTGCAATATTTGCACCGCTTCTTGCACCTTACGATCCGGCAGAGCAGGATATTTTCAAACAGCTGATGCCGCCGAGTTCTGAGAACTGGTTTGGCACGGATAATTTCGGGCGGGATATTCTCTCCCGTTTGCTTTGGGGCGCCCGTTACAGTCTTACCATTGGTCTGCTGGCGATTGCCGCCGCAACTATTATCGGCTCGCTGATTGGTATGCTTGCCGGATATCTCGGCGGACGCACAGATATTATCTGCATGCAGATCATGGATGTGGTGCTGGCCTTTCCTTCGCTCATTCTCGGACTGGCATTGGTAGCGCTTATGGGGGCGACGCTGACCAATATTATTATCGCGATTGCCTTTACTGCCACGCCCGCCTTTGCACGTATTGCCCGCGCGGCGGTGCTGACCCAGCGTGACCGTGAATATGTGCAGGCCGGTCGTTCAATGGGGTTTTCAGGACCACGTATTCTGTTCCGGCATATTCTTCCGGCCATTCTGCCCGAAGTGATGGTCATGACATCCCTCTGGATGGCAACGGCTGTGCGTACTGAAGCATCGCTGGCTTTTATCGGGCTGGGTCTTGCCCCGCCAACCCCGACATGGGGCGGCATGGTGCGTGAAGGTTTCGACAATATTCTCAATGCTTTCCATCTGGCTTTGTTTCCAAGTCTGGCAATTCTGCTGCTGGTGCTTGCGTTTAACCTGATCGGTGACGGGCTGCGTGATGCGATTGATCCCCGTTTGAAGGATGCATCGTGATGAAGAATAATTCCATTCTGTCTATCAGGGATTTGCATATCTCTTTTGGTGCCGTTCCCGTTGTTCATGGCCTTAATCTTGAGATTGAAGCAGGAAAAACACTGGCACTTGTCGGTGAATCCGGCTCCGGTAAGAGTGTGACCTCGCTTGCTGTTATGGGGCTGCTACCGGAAGCAACCGGCCATGCAACCGGTTCTGTCCGGCTCGGGGATACGGAATTGCTGGGTCTTTCAGAAGACCGGATGCGCAGTATTCGTGGTCGTCAGATTAGCATGATTTTTCAAGAGCCGATGACATCGCTCAATCCGGTGCAGCGGATCGGCGATCAGCTGGCAGAGGTTATCCGGTTGCATCGCGGGCTGAAAGGAGGAGCCTTGCGTGAGGCTGTGCTGGAGATGCTACGCAAGGTGCGCATACCTGATCCTGAAACACGCATGAAACAATATCCGCATACATTTTCCGGCGGTATGCGCCAGCGTGTCATGATTGCCATGGCACTGGCCTGTAGCCCGAAACTGATTATTGCTGATGAGCCGACAACGGCGCTGGATGTGACGGTTCAGGCACAAATTCTGGATTTGTTGCGCGAATTGCAGCGTGAAACCGGCACAGCCATTTTGTTCATTACCCATGATATGGGTGTGGTGGCCGAAATGGCGGACCATGTGCTGGTTATGCAAAAGGGGCGCGAGATTGAACGGGGTGAAGTTCATGAAATTTTTTCGAACCCGAAAGATGACTATACCCGCACGCTGATTGCAGCAGCGCCAAGCCTTGTCGGACGATCGGTGAAACAGGTCGAGTCATTGGAAGTTTTGCAGGAACTGCCGCTGGCTGAAGGCTCAAGCGATGCAAAAGATGCTCCGGTGATTACGGTCAATGATCTTTGCGTGCGCTTTCCGGTGCGCTCCGGTCTTCTCAGCAGACTGACCGGCAATGTTCATGCTGTTGAGAATGTCTCCTTCGCAATCGGCAAAGGCGAGACACTGGGACTTGTCGGGGAATCCGGTTCAGGAAAATCAACGATCGGCAAAGCAATTATTGATCTGGCACCTGTTCATGCAGGCCGAATTCAGCTTTCCGGACGGGAGATTGACTACAAAGATCCCAAAAGTCTTTCGGCTCTGCACCGCGATGTGCAGATGATTTTTCAGGATCCGTTCGGCTCCCTGAATGCCAGACAAACCATCGGTTCCGCAATCATGGAACCGATGACTGTGCATGGTCTGGCTCAGGGCAAAGAGGCAAGGGAGAAAATGCACTGGCTGCTGGAAAGAGTGGGGCTTGATCCGCGCCGCGCTGCCAGTCTGCCGCATGAATTTTCCGGCGGGCAAAGGCAGCGTATCTGTATTGCCCGCGCACTCGCGATGTCACCAAAACTGATTATCGCGGATGAGGCGGTTTCCGCTCTCGACGTGGCGATCAAAGGACAGATCATTGATCTGATGATTGATCTGCAGCAGGAGTTTGGCGTTTCCTATCTCTTCATCAGCCATGACATGGCAGCGGTCGAGAAAATCTGTGACCGCGTCGCAGTTATGTATTTTGGCGAGATCGTAGAGATCGGTGCCAAGAAAGACGTCATTGCCAATCCGGTTCATCCTTATACGCAGCGCTTGCTATCCGCGATTCCGGTCACGCATCCGGCACAGAGAAAAGAGCGCATTATAACCGCTGCCGATAAGGAGAAACCACGCAGCCCGCTGAAGCCGCTTGATTACAACCCGCCGGTCAGCCGGTGGGCGAGAGCATCTGACGGGCATTATATCCGGCAATCCGCATAACGAAATGCAATGAGAACGGGGCATTTATTCAATGCATATCATCGATAAACTTGCTGCTTTTGCTGCGGAACATCCGCAGGGACAATTGCCTGCGGATGTGAAAGAGCGCATCCGGTTGCTGGTTCTGGATCTGGTTGCGGCAACCGGCGCAGGCTTTACATCTGATCTGGCAAAAGCGGCGCGTTATACGGCAATTCATGCTTACGGAGGAAGTGCAGCCACACTCTGGCTTTCCGGAGAAAAGTCCTCCGTTGCCGGTGCCGCTCAGGCAAATAGTGCGGCGGCGAGTGCTCTGGATATTGATGACGGCCATCGCGGGGCTGCAGGTCATGCTGGTGCCGGTGTTATTCCGGCGGCTTTGGCCGTGGCTGAAGCTTTGGGCAGTGGCGATGAGGATATTTATGACGCGATTGCGCTTGGCTACGATATTGCGCTGCGCATTGCCACCTCCAGACCAACCGCCGCGATTGACAGTTATAATAGCGGGCGCTGGGTTGGCTATGGTGCGGCCGCTGCCGCAGGACGGCTTTTAAAACTGAGTGCTCCGGCCATGGCTCATGCATTGGCGATTGCCGGTGCGGAAGGGCCGATCGGTTATCCGTCCGGTACTTCGCGCTATCAGGGCACGACGGTGAAAGAAATGATCCCGCCTGCGGTTGTAGCAGGGATTACCGCTGCCTATCGCGCTGCGGCCGGTGCTACGGGCCCCCGTGATTTACTGGATAATGCAGAAAAATATGACCCTGCAATATTGCTGGCTGACCATGGTCAGCAATGGTGGTTGATGCAGTGTTATCTCAAACCCTATGCCTGCTGCCGTTATATGCATGCAGCGGTCGACGCTATTTTGGCAATGCGTAAGCCGGAGCTGCCGGTGCTTTCACTGAAAATTGAAACATTTCCGCAGGGTTTACGCCTTTCCAACGAGCGTGCGCCGCAAACACTCGAAGGCGGGCAATATAGTTTTTATTTCAGCTGTGCCTTGGCAGCTTTGAAAGGCGAAGCTGCATTGCAGCCGGTTAATCCGGCCACGCTGGACGACCCTGAAATACTGGCTCTGGCGGAGCGGATTACGCTTGAGGCTACCTCTGATTTTGCTTCGGCTTTTCCGAAATCAACACCGGCGCGTGTCTCGCTGGATCAGGGGCAGGGCATTGAGATCATGGAAGTGCTGCATCCGCGCGGAGATGTGGCCAATCCGCTTGGTTATGCGGATATTGTCACGAAATTCCGGCGGATTAATGCGGCGTATATCACCCCCGATGACCAGCAGTCTTTGCTTCAGGCTTTTGCGGATTTTCCGCAGGCAGGATTTACCCCCGTGCACGCTGCTTTGAGCAGACAAATTATAAAATAAAAGAGGAGGAGCATAATATGTACAGAACAGTTTTAAAAACCGGCGCACTGGCAGCCTTTATGGCCTGTTCGGCACTGGTATCCGTACCGGCTTTTGCGGCTAAAACAGAACTCGTTTTAGGGGCTGCGGCAGCAGATGTCGGCAAGCTTGATCCGCATTTTGCCAATTCGACATCGGATCGCACACTGGTTGCATGGATTTTTGGCGGACTGGTGCGCTTTGCACCCGGCAGTACAGATCCTTCAACAATTGAGCCTGATCTTGCTGAAAAATGGGAGCATTCAGCAGATAAAATGGAATGGACATTCCATTTGCGTAAAGGCGTACAGTTTCAGCAGGGTTATGGCGAGGTAACGGCCGATGATGTCGTGTTCTCCCTCAATAAAGCTGGAAAACCGGAAACATCAGCTTTCGCGACCGATTATGCTGCTCTGAAATCTGTTGAAGCGGTTGATCCCTATACGGTGAAGATTACGCTTGCCAAAGCGGTGCCTAGTCTGCTCGGACTGGTGTCGAATTATTCCGGCGGTTTTATCCTGAGTAAAAAAGCCTATGAGGAGCGTGGTGACGAGTTTCAGCGCCGTCCGGTCGGTTTCGGGCCTTTCTCGCTGGAAAAAATCGAACCGAGTGTTTCCATCGAGTTCAAAGCCCATGATGGCTATTTCCGTGGCAAGCCGAAGCTTGAGAAAATCATCTATCGCTTTCTGAATGCGGCTTCCGCACGCGATCTGGCCTTTATCTCCGGTGAGATTGATGTCTCCGCCGGCACCACAGATCAGAAATGGCTGGCGCGGACACGGGAAGTACCGGAATCCGTGGTTGATATTTTCGATCCGGCGGAACTGACGCTGCTTCATGTAAACCGTACCAAGAAACCGTTTGACGATATCCGCGTCAGACAGGCGCTGGCCTATGCGGTCAATGCCGCCCAGATGGCACAGTTCCGCGGCAAGGAATTCACCCGTGAAGTGAAATCGGTCATTCCGAGTAATAATCTTGGTTATACGGATGAGGCTGGCGTTGTCTCCAATGATACGGAAAAAGCCAAGGCCCTGCTGGCCGAAGCAGGCTATCCGGACGGCGTAACGATTAAAATGCTGTCCAGCCAGCTGCCAAGTCTGGAACAGTCGGCACAGATGTTGCAGGCACAGGTTGCCAAAGCAGGCATCAAGCTGGAACTGGAACCGGTGGAACATGCGACCTGGCACCAGATGATCCGCAAGGATCTCAGCCCGATTGTGATGTATGGCGCCGCACGTTTTCCGGTCGCGGATTATTACCTCACACAATTCTATCATTCAGACAGTATTGTCGGCAAACCGACTGCGGTGACCAATTTCAGTCATTGTGCGGCTGCTGATGAGCAGATTGTTGCTGCACGGTCAGAAGTGGATCCGGATAAGCAGCTCCAGCTCTGGCATGAAGCGCAGAAACTGATTGTCGCGGATGTCTGCGCAATCCCGCTAAATGAAACCGCGCAGGTCTGGGTTCGTAAGAAGAGCCTTGATTGGGGCTTCGAGCTGAAAGGCTCTTTGTCGCTCGGACCGCTTGTAACTGAACAGACGCATTTCACTGATTGAAACCGTACGTGGCTGGCTCTGCGCCAGCCACATTTCCCGTGGTTTGAACATGTCAAAACTGACTTATCCTGATTATTCCAATATTTGCGGGTGGAATGCGATGCTTCCGCCGCGCACACCACGACCTGCGCTTGATGGCGACATTAACGTAGATTTTGCCGTGATCGGCGCAGGTTATACCGGACTTGCTGTTGCACGTCGTCTGCGTGAACTTCGCCCCGATGCCCGTATCGCAGTTGTTGAAGCGACGACCGTGGGCGAGGGCTCCTCCGCTCGCAATTCCGGTTTTACCGGCACCGATGTTCTGCCACGGAATATTACCGTGGAAATGTCCGAGAAAGCACGGCTGCAATCAAAATTATTTTCGGAAGCTTTTCAATGGCTGACAGATATTATCCGTGAGAATAATATCCAATGCGATATGCAGCAGGTCGGTGCCATTCGCGGCGCTGCCACAGAACGCGGAGAGGCTTCTGTCCGCTCTGTTCTTGAAGTGGCAAAAAAACTCGGTGTAACACATCAGGAATTGTCACGGAGCGATATCGCAGAGAGGATCGGCACCGATTATTACCGCTTCGGTCTGTATCTCTCAGATACATGGCTGTTACAGCCTGCAGCCTTGATCCGCGGTTTGGCCGATGCGCTGCCTTCCGATGTTGAACTCTATGAGAACACACCGGTTGAACGGATTCAGCATCAGGGTGACTGGGTATTATCCACACGGTCGGGGCAAATCAGGGCGAAGAATATTGCTTTGGCGAATAATGGTTTTATCCGCCGTTTTGGTTATCTGAATACCAAAATGACGACTATTTATACCTATGCGGCAGTGACAGAATCCGTTCCCGAGGCGGACAGAGCATTACTGGGACAGGATCAGTCATGGGGCTTGCTGCCGTCTCACCGGCTTGGCACAACATTGCGGCGCATCGGTTCTGACCGGTTGATGGTGCGCAGCCTTTATGCCCATGAAAAAGAGCTGACACAGTCTTATGTGGAAGCAGAATTGCGGAACCGCTTTGAACGCCGCTGGCCCGGTTTGCGCCATGTGCAATTTGAATATGTCTGGGGCGGCACCACAGCCCTGACTATGAACGGTGCACCATGGTGGGGCAAGCTGGAAGACGGGCTTTATGCTTCCGGCGGCTGCAACGGCAGCGGCATCGCCAAAGGCACAATGCTGGGGCGGCATCTGGCGGAACTGATGTGCGGCTTTGGCGATCATTCCGTTCTTGAGCAGGTTATGGGACAAGCCAGTTTTATAGCGCCGGAGCCTTTCCGCAGCATCGGTTTCCGTGTGATTTCCGCTCTTGAAAGCCGCAAAGCCGGACTTGAAATCTGAGTATCGTGAGGATGAAATGAAGCTTGAACGCAGTGATATTAATGCCCGCCGCAGCCGCTTGGTGAAATATAATGGTGTCTGTTATCTGTCCGGTCAGTTCTCTGATAAAGGCGGCACGATTGAAGAGCAGACGAAAGAGACGCTTGGTAAAATTGATGATCTGCTGCAACGTGCAGGCAGTGATAAATCCCGTCTGTTGACTGCGGAAATCTGGATCACATCCATGGCTGATTTTGAGGGTATGGATCAGGTCTGGATAGACTGGATTGCCCCCTATGCGCCGCCTGTCAGATGTTGCTGCGCAGTCGAGTTGGGCGATCCGTCCATGCGCGTTGAAATCATGGTGAGTGCAGCAACAGGCGATGTGGAACTTGTTGAGTTTTAATACGGCTGCCGGCCTAAAACCTGACAAGGAAAAAGCGCCGGAAAGGGACATTCAGGCTCGGGCTGGATTGCTGTATCTCTTCTGAACTGAACAAGTCATAGGTAAAAACAGACGGCCAGATCATGCTTGAAGAGCTGACACTCACCGGCATTGCTCTGGCTGATTTGTTATCCTTCGTATGCTGACCGGTGTTGGTGAAAGCCAGTTGCAGCGCCAGTGCCATGAAAGCAAAGGCAAAGCCATAGCGAACCCGTTTTTGCACTGACGGATCGGAAATCAGATAGTGCCGGACTGAGGCGGCAAAAGCACCATAGGCGATGAAAACCGCAAATGTGATTATCATGAAAACCACACTCAGCTCCAGCATGCGCAAGACCGGCGATGCTTCTTGCGGGCTGATAAATTGCGGTAAAAAGGCAAGGAAGAACAAGGACAGCTTCGGGTTCAGCAGATTGATGAAAATCGCTGAGCTGATTATTTGTTGCGCGCTTTTATCTTTGGTCTTTTCATTCAGTTGCAGCATCGTATGGTCACTCACCATCTTCCATGCCATGTAGAACAGATAGGCAATGCCAAGCCATTTAATGATTATGAAGATCGTAATATTGGTGTGCAGCAAAACCGCAAGGCCGCTGATGGCTGCTGCAATATGGGGCAAGGTGCCAAGCGTACAACCTAGTGCTGCAATGATATAGCCGCGCCTGCCGCCTGCAAGACCGGCTGCAACGGTATAAACAACGCCTGCGCCGGGGATGGCGGTGACAATAAAAGCTGTCAGTAAATATTCGAAAGTCATGCCGGATTAACCCGAGTGATTTTCGACGCAGGCCATAGTTGTTTCAATGTTGTCATCAGCGAATTTATAAGCTTATCCGTGTCTTGCTGTGCAGTTTCATGCAGTGCTTCAGTCACAATCAGCGCTGTTTTTGTTTCACTATTTATCGCAGACCAGCCGCTCTGCCGGTTTGTCCAGCGGCGTGCATGTGCTCGCCTGCTGTCATCGGCATATATGATTTCGCCTGGCTCGGGTCTTTCCGTACTCCCGCTGAATGTCTCATAAATTTCGTCGCCGTCAGCGTGCCGGATACTGAGAATGCCGTTGATTTTTTCGGCATCAAAAACGGCAACGGGTATTGCAAAAGCCAGCGATGTTGCATTGCAGAGATCAATCAGAGGGTGCAGCGCCGGAAGTGAACCTTCCATGCGGAAACGACGCAGCAATGCTTCCGAAGCACATCTGTATTGGGTCGGTTTATATCCCATGGCGGAAAAGGCGCGGCGCCATGCTTTGATTTCAGGAAACTCGCCTTCAGTAGCATGAGCGAGACGGTTTTTGGCAATGGCAGTCAGTTGAGACATGGCAGCATTTGGGTCGGCATTGCGGTTGATGCCGTCAATCAGCAAACCACGGGATTGCAGTTGCGGAAAAGAAGTCAGCACAGACGGGGAATAGCTGTAGTGAATGGACATTGCTCTGGCTCGTTTTTTGAGCCATTTGCGTCGTTATTGACCGCAAAGTCTTGAAGAAAATTGCAGTTCAGGCTCTGACACCGGCATATTGCTTTGGTGAGATACCATAGGTGCTTACAAATAAACGGGTCATATGGCTCTGATCTGCAAAGCCGGACGCATAGGCTGCATCGCTCAGTGTTGAGCCATTTATGATCATTTTTCGCGCATATTGCAGTCTGCGCTGAATGAGATAGGCGTGAGGTGTCAGACCGGTGAGTTTTGAAAAACCCCGTATCAACTGAAACTGGCTGACATTGCCAAGCGCAGATAATTCGCCGAGAGAAAGCGGCGAGCAAGGGTCATCATCTATGCGCTCGCGTGCCAGTTCGATTGCGGAGGGTGCATCGTGTTTGTCTGCAGAATTGTGGCTTGTAACAAGCCGTGCCAGCAACAGATGCAGGTTTTCTTGTATTTCAAACTCGCTGCAAATATCTGACGGATTGGTTATGCTTTTGAACAGAGAGCGGAAATGCTTTGTTGCAGCCGTGTCGTGCAAGACCGGCTTTGCAAGCTCCGATATTCTCGTGTTACCGCCCCGGATTTCCTTCATCGGCTCGGCTAAAATATCGGTATCAAAATATAGCATATACCACGCACGGCCATGGTCACCGATCGGGGTGCCGTCATGAACCTCATTCGGATTGACAGTGATGATATCACCGGCCGCCGCCTCAACAATGCCCCGTCCGCTCAATGATTTTTGCGCACCGCGGATGATGACGCCAATGCCGAACTGGTCATGCGTATGGCGGCCGAATATATGGGATGAGTCCGCAGCAACCGCCGTGATCCCGTCGATTTTGCTAGGCGCTATTTTGAACGAGCCTTTTGCCACGTAGCCACACCTTTTTTGTATCGTTCAAATTCGATAATACAAGGATCAGTGCTGAGAGAACAGGCGTTAGTGTGTCATCGCTAACGCCCGTAGTCTGATTTAGAATTTCAACACGGCTTCCAGTTCATCACCATAGCTATCACCGGTTTTTTCAAAGCCAAGAAGAGTGTAAAAACCTTCCGGACTACCTTCTCCGGTGCCGTAGCTTGTGAAAATCTCGTTGTAGCCTTTGAGCTTCATATCACGTTTTAAAAGCCCGATAGCCTGACGGCCAAAGCCGAATTTCTGGAATGGTGTTGCGATCATAAAACGCCATAAAAAGACCCCCGGACAGTCAATTCCGTCATCATGGTCGGCGCCAATATGCAGCATTATGAAACCGATCAGTGTATCGTCAGCATAAATTGCACGGAACCAGGCATTTTCGGAAAAATGTGCTGCGGCAATGGATGTACCATTGTCGGCAACCATGCCGCGATGCTCATCGGAAAGCGTTTCACTCAGATCACAGACATCTTCGACAGTTAACGCAGATATACGCCGAAATGAAATTTCGGAGTCCCGCGAGATTGTAATCTCACTCATGGATAAGTCCTGTTTTGAGAAATAGCCGGTTAACTAAACCGGCGCGGTTTTCGAATTGTCCGCCAACAATATGAACAGCAAAGTGTTCTGCCTTTAAATCTTACAACTATAATTATATGTCAATGTATAAAATTTATGGTCTGAATTTGTACTGCTGAACTAACACTTTTTGATTATTTACAGGTAAAAATGAAAATAAATAAGATGATTTTTTAAGTATAAATTTCAATTTAAAATAAAATCTCTGAGTGAACTTATCAGTCTTAAAGCGTCGTTTTTTGAGGTATGCGCAAAACACGCGCTGCCATATGGAGCAACGCGTGCTTTTATGTGTGTATTAACGGCCTCATCCGGCCTTCAGCATGTGGGAAATTTACATATCCGCTGAATGTTCCGGCGCGCTGTGTACCAGTTGTGTTTCCGGCGCATGAACCAAAGCCAGATATCTTTCAAATTGCACCAGAATATCCACGATCAGCTGCTCTTTTGTGAAGCCCATCACATCATAGCCTCTGCCACCGCTTGAGAAATATGTCCGTGCTTCATGACGGAGATTTGGCTTGCCGACCCCCAGTGTCGAAAAAGCAGGGATGTGCTGGGCAACGGGCATGATACCGTAGATGAAATCGCGTGTGCCTTCTGCCGTGGAACGCAGTGCGATTGCACCATTGTCTTCTGTAACAACAACGGTTTCCTGACCGCGATTGTTCAGTTCGGTGGTAACTGCATTCAAAGCATCCTTGGCGGGACCTGCGATAAATGTTGCAACTTCACGCTTGGTTGGCGCATGCAAAATCAGTGACAATCGGCGTTGCCATGTGAGACCTGAGGCTGGTTGCGCACTTGGTGCAACCGGAATTGCGGCATGGGCGGCTTGTTGTGCAAGGTCGGCTTTCATCCCCTTAAACAGTGACCAGACAAGCGCGATCATAACAATGCTGAATGGCAGGGCGC
Source organism: Pseudochrobactrum sp. XF203 (assembly GCF_020341615.1). Classification (NCBI taxonomy): domain Bacteria; kingdom Pseudomonadati; phylum Pseudomonadota; class Alphaproteobacteria; order Hyphomicrobiales; family Brucellaceae; genus Pseudochrobactrum; species Pseudochrobactrum sp. XF203. Next base: position 379,210 of record NZ_CP084393.1, read on the forward strand.
TTGCAATGGTCACAGCCTGCAAGGCTCCCAAACCACCTGCAACCAGAAGACTTGCAGCAACCACACCTTCCAATGTGCACCAGAAAACCCGCTGTCCGGTTGTTGTTTCGGTCTCTCCGCCCGCAGCGATTGAATCAATAACAAGTGAGCCGGAATCCGAAGATGTAACAAAGAAAATGGCAACCAGCATGACCGCTAAAGTCGAGGTCAATGTCGTCCATGGCAAATATTCAAAGAAGTGGAACAGGCCGACGGAGACATCAGCAGCAATCTCTGCTCCTAACTTGCCACCGGCGACTGTCGTATCAATAAGAATTGCCGAATTGCCGAAAACGGTCATCCAGAAGAATGTGAAACCGGCCGGGATAAACAGCACCGCTGTCACAAATTCCCTGACCGTGCGGCCACGCGAAATACGGGCAATAAACATGCCGACAAAAGGCGACCACGATATCCACCATGCCCAGTAGAACAGTGTCCATGCATCGACCCACGGTGTTGGTTCATAGGCATAAATATTGAAGGTACGCAGGACGATTGTATCGAGATAGAGGCCGATATTCTGCACAAAATCACGGAAAAGCTCTGCAGTAGGCCCTACAATCAGCACAAAAAGCATCAGGAGAATAGCGAGCAGCAGGTTGGTCTCAGAGAGAATGCGCACGCCTTTATCCAGACCTGTTGCAACGGAAATCGTTGCCAGTGCCGTGATTGCAATAATAAGTGGCAGCTGAACCTGCAACCCGATTGGCAGGCCGATCAGATAGTGAAGTCCGGCATTAATCTGCGAAACGCCAAGTCCCAGTGAGGTTGCAATACCAAACATGGTGCCGACGATGGCGAAAATATCGACCGCATGGCCTATCGGGCCGTTAATCCGCTCTTTGAGCAGGGGATAAAGGCCGGAGCGGATGGTGAGCGGCAGATTGTAACGATATCCGAAATAGGCAAGGGACAGGCCGACAACGGCATAAATAGCCCAGGCGTGAATTCCCCAATGGAAAAATGTAACCGCCATGGCTTCACGTGTTGCTGCAATGGAGCGCGGTTCTGCGGTTGGCGGTGCCATGAAATGCGTCATCGGCTCGCCGACGGCATAATACATCAGCCCGATACCCATACCCGCAGCGAAAAGCATTGCAATCCACGAGAGGAAGCTGAAATCAGGTGTTGAATCATCGGGGCCGAGTTTGAGGCGTCCGTACCGTCCCAGACAGAGAAGCAATACGCTGACCAGAAAAATGCCGACGGATAGCAGGTAGAACCATCCGAAATTTGCGAGAATAACGGTCTGAAGCTGGGTAAAAATACTCGCAGCCTGATCGGGAACCACGATCCCGATTGCTAGAAACACACCGATGACAATGATGGATCCGAAAAATACCGGTGCGTTTATAATGAACTTTGCTGGCATGAAAACTCTCGCAGGTTAGTGTTTCATGTTTTTAAGAAAACAAAAAATAACTCTGTAAATATCAAGTCAGTCTGACATTTTATGAATAAGGCGAATTTAATAAATATGACAGGAAGACTATTACAAGGGAAGGGACAGATCGACTTTCACTCTGTCCAGTACAACGATGGTTCTGTAAGATTTTACGAGATGATTTTCTCCTAATAATTGCGCTGTCCTGCTTTCATATTCTTCAGTCGTCGGAACGGTCATGATCAGGATCAGGCCTGCACTGCCCGCAACCCAATAACATTGTTGAATCTCCTCAGCATTTTTGAACATTTTTTTGGCCGCAGCGACCGTCACTGACCGCTCGTCGCTGAGCGTGACCTCGACAATAACGGTCACTGGCAGGCCGACGGCAGCAGGATCAACAACGGCTGCAAATTTTTTGATGATGCCTTTTTTCTGAAGTTTGGCGATGCGGCGCTGCACGGCGGCGGGTGACAGATGAATAAGCTCGGCTAGTTCTTTTTGTGATCTTGAGGCATCTTCCTGAAGCAGTCTGAGAAGCGATTTGTCGTAATCATCCAGCTTATTTTGATCGGGCATTGCATTATCCGCGCTGAAAGTGAGTGAAAATTGCGGTGAATTGAGACTTATCGAGCCCTAATATACCATCACATCATTTATTTCTATGTGAAATCATTCGTGAATTTTTGTGAATAATAAAAAATCCGACAAAGAAGTTTTAATTATTAATTTTAGTGTGTGTATGAAGAAATCGTATAATACAAACAGATATATACTTGCGATATTATTGTTCGTGGCGATTTATTGTGTGCTGTTTTCAAAGATGGTTTACTTCGGCACGATTGTACCTGCTTCAGAACATGCAGCAATGTCTCCTGTCGGCATGCACAGGCCGCTTATTCTGGACAGGAACGGAAAAATCCTCGCGATAGATATCAAGGCATATTCACTTTATGCGGAGCCCCGCCGTATTACGGATATTGATGAAGTGGCAGAAAAAGTGCACCGCATCATTCCCGAGATTCCGCTGCAAACGCTTTATAAGAAATTGTCGGGGCAGCGCCGTTTTATATGGCTTGCACGGCAATTAACGCCGTCGGTTAAAAGCAGGCTGATGGCAGAAGGTATTCCCGGCATTGGCTTCCGTACCGAATTACAAAGAGCCTATCCGGCCGGACGTACCACTTCGCACATTGTCGGCCTGACCAATATTGACAATACCGGTGTTGCCGGTCTGGAGAAATGGATCGACGGGCAGGGCATTGCCGATATCCGCAATGCCGGTTTCTCAGTCCCTGAACATTTTGCGCCGGTTGTGACATCCATCGATTTACGTGTGCAGCATGCATTGCATGACGAATTGTCGAAAGCGCTTGTCAAATATGGCGCGGCGGGTGTCGGTGGTCTCATTCTCAATATTAAAACAGGTGAAATTTTAGGGCTGGTTTCATTGCCGGATTTTGATCCCAATACGCCTGCGGAGATACATCTGGCTGACCGCCTGAACCGTATAACAGCCAGTGCCTCGGAAATGGGGTCTATCATTAAGACCTTTACAACGGCGATGGCGGTTGAGCATGCGGGTGCCGGACTTGATACAATCTATGACGCGACCAATCCGATCAGGGTCGGTAATCAGCTTGTGCGTGATTATTTCGGCAAGAAACGGCCACTGACGCTGGAGGAAGTGTTTCTGTTTTCTTCCAATATCGGCTCCGCACAGGAAGCGCTTTCTGTCGGGGTGGAAGGGCACCGGAACTTTCTTATCCGCTCCGGCCTGCTGGAGAGAGCGGCGCTGGAACTGCCGGAAATAGCAAAACCAATGGAGCCGCGGCACTGGTCTGTGCCGACATCGATTACCGCAGCTTTCGGTCATGGTTTTGCAACCACACCATTGCAAACAGCCGCCGGTATTGGCGGAATATTGAACGGCGGTGTTCTCGTTACCCCGACACTCCTGAAGCGCGATTCCGACCATTCCGCTTTGCCTGCCCGCCGTCTTGTCACCGAAAGAACAAGTGCAATTGTCCGGCATTTATATCGCTTAAGCGCGGAAAAAGGCTCCGGCCGCCGTGCGAATATCAGCGGCCTGAATGTCGGCGGAAAAACCGGTACGGCTGAGAAGGTGGTCAACGGCCGCTATGCAAAGAACAGGAATTTCAATGTTTTTGCAGCGGCCATGCCGATGGACGATCCCACATATGTCTATCTGGTTATCGTTGATGATCCGGCTCCGAAATCTGCCACGCGCGGACAGACGGCCGGTGTAACCGCAGCGCCGGTTGCGGGTGAAATCATCCGGAAAACATTCACTTTTTTGGGCATGGAGCCACGCATCGGCATCTGATCTGCCATTAATCGGGCAGAGGTGTTTTCGGAATGTGTGGATATTTCATCAAGAACTGATCTGCGTGTGCACAATACGGGCGCATAAACTTGACTTATATAATCATGTTTAATATCGCAGATAATATTATTGTTTTTAAGACGGCTAAGTTTGGGCAGATGTGATGACACCCCAAAACCGAATGCGCGCGTTCTTATGACATGTCGGTTTTGCTGACAAGCAATGATGACCATTGAATTTTTACATTTTTTGAAAACTTGGGGATTGGAATGAGGGGCAGATATCAATTGGTTACCTATGAGCGCGGTTGTGCCGCTTTAGCCGGTGTCTCATTGCTTGCTATCAGTGCTGTGGCGGCTTTCGCTCAGGAAACAGGCAAGACTGATCGCGTGCCGCGCCAAAAGCAGGCTCAACAGGTTTCCGATACCACTGGTGCAACAGTACTGGATACAATTGTGGTGGTGGGGCAGGGACATCCTTCTACCGGCACTATAGGCCAACCGCCGGCTGAATATGCCGGCGGGCAGGTTGCCACCGGTGCGCAACTCGGAACACTCGGAAACCGGTCTGTTCGCGATACACCATTCAGCCTGACCGGATATACAGACAGGCTGATCCGCAACCAGCAGGCAAAATCGATCGCTGATATTACACTCAATGATCCGTCCGTGCGTCAGGATGCACCGACTTTCAGTGAGCGTGACTCTTTCTTCATCCGTAGTTTTTCTGTGACTAATCTGGATGTTGCATATGACGGACTTTTCTACCTTGCCAATCCGCGTCGCAGCTATCTTGAGGGCATTGAACGCGTTGAGGTGCTCAAAGGGCCAAGCGCTCTGGTCAATGGCGGTGTCGGCCGCGTCGGGGGTACAATCAATCTGGTGCCAAAACGTGCTGCGGATGAGCCGCTGACACGCCTGACAACGACCTATATGTCCGATGCGCAATTATGGTCGCATGTTGATGTTGGTCGTCGTTTCGGACCGGACGGGGAATGGGGCATTCGCTTCAATGGTTCCTATCGCGGCGGCGAGACTGCGATGAAACATAATGACATTCAGGTTGGTGTCTTGTCACTTGGGCTTGATTATCGCGGTGAACGGGTACGTGCCTCGCTTGATCTCAATCATTCCCGACAGAATATCGATGCGCCGACTTCGCTGTTTAATGCGGTAGAAGAAGGTGTTGTAATTCCGGATGCACCGAATGGCCGGATTAACACAGCCAATCCGTTTGAATATCATGACAGCAAGCACAATATGGCCGCTGCCCGTGTCGAGGTTGATGTTCTGGACAATACGACTGTCTATGCCGCCGGTGGTATCAGCCGTTATCGTGAGGATTTCCTGTCTACATCATACACAATTCTCAATTCGAACGGCGATGCAGAAGCTGAGTTTGGCTATAATCCGCAGCAGATTCAGGGACTGTCGGGTGAGATTGGTGTCCGCTCCGAATTTGATACCGGTCCTGTCGGCCATAAGTTCAATATTTCGGTGAGTGGCGCGAAAAATGAGAACCATCGCGGTCGCTTCCATCCGGGAAAACTGGGCTTCAAAAAATACCCGATCAATATCTACAATCCGGCCTATGTGCCTGATAACTGGGTAGATATAAGCGGGCTGCCTCGCTCGGATAATCTCTATCCGTTCTCTGAGCTGGTCGCTAACAGCATCGCGATTTCTGACACGCTGTCTTTCGCGGATGATCGGTTTCAGCTGACGCTTGGCGGACGTTATCAGCATATGAACTTGCGCAGTTTCAACACACGTCCAGATCGGGACGTGCCGTTTGGTAAACAGACTTACCATTACACAGAATCTAAATTCAGCCCCGCCGTCGCTGCTGTTGCACATGTGACTGACAGCCTGTCGGTTTATGCAAATTATGCTGAGGCACTGACTGAAGGGCCGCAGCCACCGTCACGGGCTGACAATAAGAATGATGTCTTTCCTCCTGTTGTAAACAAGCAGAAGGAAGTCGGGCTCAAATATGATCTTGGCGATATGATGCTGAGCGCAGCTCTGTTTGAGATCAGACAGCCGAATGGATTCATGAATGCAGCAAAATATTTTGCGGTGAACGGTCTTCAAGTTAATCGCGGACTGGAACTCTCTGTGTTCGGTGAGCCGGTTGACGGTATTCGTTTGCTGGGTGGTATTACATTTATGGATGCCCAGTTAGAGAAAACAGGAAACCCCGAAACGAACGGCAACAGAGTTCCGGGTGTTCCGAAAACAGCCATCAGCCTCTATGGTGAGTATGACACGCCGTGGGTTGAGAGGCTGACACTGACCGGCCGTGTTGTGCATACGGGCAGCACTTATTATGACCAGAAAAACCTGCAGAAAGTGCCGGACTGGACACGCGTTGATCTGGGCGCGCGTTACACAATGCTCCGTGAGAATGGCAAGCCGGTAGAGTTCAGAGCAACCGTTGAAAATGTTCTCAACGAAAATTACTGGGCATCGTCAGCCCGTGGTTTTATCTCGGCCGGAGCGCCGCGTACATTCATGCTTTCCGCTTCGTTTGATTTCTAAAGCATCGCAGTGTGATATTAACGAGGAAGGCCGGAGCGGTGTTGTCATACACGGCTCCGGCTTTTTTATTGAAAATATCTGAACTAGAGCGCCGTGTGCCAGACTTGGCACACAAAGGTCACTCTAACACTTTAAAATGAGAGCATAGTTTTACTTCAAACTGATCCAAGTTTAAGGAATTATGCTCTAACATCGTGGCTGAAAAACAGCCCTGTGAAAAACATCTTCTATAAGGCCAATTTGGGTAAATTCCCCGCCATATCTTCGCAGTTTTATTCCAGATTTGAACACCAGTGACTGGAGATAAATATGAAGCGCGTTCTGTCTGCATTTATGGCCACAGCTCTGATGCTGGTGCCGGTCTTTGCTGAAGAAGTGACACTGCCTTCTGATGATGACGTTAAGAAAATTCTGACTGACCGTATTGATGGAAGTCAGACCGGCATTGTTGTTGCCTTGATCGAAAATGGCAGATCCCGCTTTGTATCACATGGTCAGTTTGGCCGTAATGATCCGCGACCGGTGGATGAGAATACTCTGTTTGAAGCCGGTTCAATTACCAAGGTTTTCACCAATCTGCTGTTGGCGCAACTGGTACTGGACGGGCGGATTGATCTCAACGCCCCGATTGCCAATTATCTGCCGGCAAATACTGTTCTGCCGACCTATAAGGGCAAGGCAATCACAGCATTTGATCTTGCCACGCACACATCCGGTTTGCCGAGCTTGCCGGATGATCTGATGACTGCGGATATTAATAATCCCTATACCGGATATGGCAGTCAGGGTCTTTTCGATTGGCTGGCGACATATCGTCTGAACCGGCCGATCGGTACGGAGTTCTCTTATTCCAATGCCGGTACCGCACTGCTGGGGCTGGTGATTACCCATATTGATGGCCGCTCTTATGCCCGGATGGTGCAGCAGGAAATTCTTGATCCGCTGGGCATGAAACAAAGCGTGCTGGCTTTGAGCGGTAATACATTGCCGGATATGGCAACAGGTCATGGGCGGGGCGGGGAACCGGTGAGTCATTGGGATTTTGATGCATTTGCACCGGCTGGTGCGCTCATCACTTCGGCCAGTGATCTTGCCAGATTCATAGCTGCAGCTTCAGGACAAACGGAAACCCCGCTTAAACCTGCCTTTGCTTTGCTCACGGAACATAGCCGACCGGCTGGCGGGAAAGCGCGTAAGATTGGTCTTGGTCCGGTCATTTCCAAACTCGCCCGCCGTACGATTGTCTGGCACAATGGCCGGACAGGCGGCTTTGAAAGTTTCGCCGGTTTCGACCGTGAGAATGGCAATGGCGTTATTGTCTTGTCCAATCGCCTGAGCATTACGGGTATTGATGATATCGGCGCTCATTTGCTGGACGCGCGGCAAGAACTGCTGCCCCAGCCTCCGATACGCATTGCTGTTGCGATTGATACCGCAAAACTGCCCGCTTATGTCGGCCAGTATCTGCTCGCCCCCGGTGCGATTATGAGCATAACCGAAGAAAAGGGGCAGTTATTTCTGCAATTGACCGGTCAGCAGCGTTTTGCAGCCTATCCGGAGAGCGATACGAAATTCTTTCTGCGTGAAGTTGATGCACAAATCAGTTTCACAGTGGAAGACGGAAAAGCTACAAAGCTGACCCTGCATCAGAACGGGCGCAACATGCCGGCTTTGCGTGTTGGGGACTGAAGTCAGGATGAATAATAAGCCATGAAGAGCAGCTCTGTTACAAAACCGGAAAAGCTTCGGGTGTTTATTTTGGGAGCTTCGGGCAAAGTAGGCTCAATACTCGTTCAGCGATGTGTTGCGCGTGGTCACAAAGTGACAGCGCAGACACGGGATGCCCGCAAAGTTGTCGCGGGATTCAATCTCGATATAGCCGTCGGAGCGCCTGCGGATAAAGCATTTTTAGAGCAAAATATTACCGGTCATGATGCCGTGGTTATATGTCTTGGTGTTGATCACACCGGAAGAACGACGCTTTTTTCTGATGTGACCAGAGAGCTTGTGGATGTGATGCAGGCTGCAGGAGTGAACCGGCTTGTTGTAATAACGGGGATTGGCGCAGGAGATACCAAAGGTCATGGCGGATGGTTTTATAATTACCTCATTTATCCGTTCATTACCCGTCATCAATATGCAGATAAAGACATTCAGGAAGCGATAATCGGGCAAAGCAGCCTCGATTGGACAATCATTCGTCCGGCACCTTTCAGCTCCCGCACGACTAAAAAACCATTACATATTTTGACCCGGACACCGCGCAATGTGCAGCTTCGGTTCATAACAGTTGAAGAGGTTGCCGCTTTTATTCTGGATAGTTTGGAAAACAGGACATTTGTCCGGCAAATGCCGTTTATCGGGCATAATTAATTTCTGATTGTCTGCCGTTTTCATCTATAGATTTACCGTTACGTACTTCTGAAAGCATAATCAAAACTGTAGTTTTGAGTGATGTTTTCCGGAGGGTGGCAATGGGTCTGGAAGTCTCAAAAAAATACAATATCGATGAGGTTCTGGAGGAGATGATCTGGATACCGGGCGGAACTTTTGTGATGGGGTCAGACGATCACTATCCTGAAGAAGCACCAAAGCATCCGGTAAAAATTGACGGTTTTTGGATCAGTCAAACACCTGTAACCAACAGGCAATTTGCGCGTTTTGTTGAAGAAACAGGCCATGTGACTTTGGCAGAAAAAGTGCCGGATGCGCGGGATTATCCGGGGGCGCTTCCGGAAATGTTGCGGGCGGGTTCCCTCGTTTTCACTCCGCCGGCAACGGTTGCAGGACGTGACATCAGCCAATGGTGGCAGTTCAAATTCGGTGCAAACTGGCGCAAACCTCTGGGTGACCTGAGTGATATCCGCGACAAGCTGGATCACCCCGTGGTTCATGTCGCTTATTGTGATGCGTGTGCCTATGCTGACTGGGCAGGGCTTGATTTGCCGACCGAGGCAGAATTTGAATTTGCAGCCAGAGGTGGCCTTGAAGATACAGAATATGCATGGGGCGATGAATTGATGCCCGATGGCATTGCAATGGCCAATACATGGCAAGGCATCTTCCCGACAAGCAGCACCAAACCAGCAGGGCATGAGCGGACATCGCCTGTCAGGTCATTTCCTGCAAACGGATATGGTGCCTATGACATGATCGGCAATGTGTGGGAGTGGACAAAGGATTATTGGAGCGACAGGCATTCTGAACCTGCGCCCAGCCCCTGCTGCCTTCCCTATAATCCGCGCGGCGGCGAAGCGGCTTTAAGCTATGACCCGCAACAACCAAATATCCGGATCGCCAGACGCGTTATCAAGGGTGGTTCCCATCTTTGTGCGCCGAATTATTGCCGTCGCTATCGTCCCGCTGCACGGCATGCAGAGCCGGAGGATACGTCGACAAGCCATGTGGGTTTCCGTTGTGTAAAACGTCCCTCAGACTGAAGAAAAACTACTCTTTTGCCCTCATTTCCCGCCCATATGCATACGCCATAAAACGCCGGATTTACTGTTACGTACTTCTGGATTTACAGCCAAATTTGTAATTTACGAAAATATTTTATGGGGCACACCATCAGTCATGGCCGATGCCAATCGCGAAAGCACGGGGAAGCTTTGAACGGTTGAGTAAAATGGTGAGCGCCTGCTGCCCCGACGAAATTGCATCACGAACACAAGTCAAGGAGGGAATAAGCATGCAGCGTCGTACCTTTTTGTCATTCAGTGCATTGCTCGCAACATCTGCTCTGGCCGGAGCTGCACAATTTGCTGTGCCACGGTCTTTAAGCCTTGTCTCGGAGGCAAAGGCACAGGAAAAACAGGCAAGGCCCAATATTCTCATCATCTGGGGCGATGATGTCGGGATCTGGAATCTCAGCGCATATCACAGAGGCATGATGGGTGGCTCTACGCCGAATATCGACCGGATTGCCGATGAAGGCATGCTGTTCATGGATCATTATGCTCAGGCCTCCTGTACTGCAGGCCGTGCGGCATTTATCACCGGGCAATATCCGCTACGGGTAGGGCTGGCAACTGTCGGATTGCCGGGTACGCCTCAGGGTATCAGCAAAGAGGATCCCACTCTCGCTGAAATGCTGAAACCGCTTGGTTACGCTACCGGTCAGTTTGGTAAAAACCATCTCGGTGACCGTGACGACCATTTGCCAACAGCGCATGGTTTTGATGAATTTTATGGCATCCTCTACCACCTCAATGCCGGTGAATATCAAGAGGAATATGATTTCCCAAAGGTTCCGGAAGTCGCCAAGCAATTTGCGCAGCGTGGTATTATTCATTCATGGGCAAATGCGGACGGAACGCAGAAGATTGAAGACAAAGGCCCTTTTGGACGCGAGCGTCAACGCACACTTGATGCCGATGTGCTGAAAGAGTCCAAGCGTTTTATCAGTGATGCGGTGGAGGCGAAGAAGCCGTTTTTCGTCTGGCATAATACTACCCGTATGCATTACCGCACCAATCTCTCGCCGGAATATGAAGGGAAAAGCGGATACGGTCTCTATGCCGACGGCATAATGGAAATGGACGATGATGTCGGCGAACTGATGAAATTGCTCGACGAGCTGGGCGTTGCCGATAATACCCTGATTATGTTCTCAACCGATAATGGTGCAGCTTCCAACAGCTGGCCGGATGGCGGTAACACACCTTTCAGAGGGCAGAAGGGTCTGGGCGGCTATGAAGGCGGTTTCAGGGTGCCGGTTGCTGTCAAATGGCCGGGTGTTATTCCCGCCGGAAAAACAACCGGCGAGTTCATGACGATGGAAGACTGGATCCCGACGATCATGTCACAACTCGGGCAGCCAAACCTTAAAAAGGAACTACTCGACGGTAAAAAGATTGGCGGCAAGACCTATAAAGTTCATCTCGATGGTTATGATCAGTCTGCAATGATTAAAGGTGAGGGAGAAAGTCAGCGGAAGGAATTCTTCTATTTCACTGAAACAAAATTCCACGGCATGCGCCATGGTGACTGGAAATTCCTGTTCACGAAGCAGGACAGATGGTTCAACGGCGTTCAGGACAACCTGACCTCCCCGGTGATAACCAATCTGAGGCTCGATCCGTTTGAGCGTTTCCAGCAGGCGCGCGGCTTTGATGAGTGGCAGGAAAACCGGTCGTGGACGATTGCGCCTGCCATTGCAAAAGTTCAGGAATTCTTCGTCTCATTCAAAAAATATCCGCCGCGTCAGCCAAGTATGGAAGCCAATATTGACGCTATGATTCAGCAACTGATGCAGGCCAACAATCCTTAGAACTACCCGTTCCCCGAACCCGTCATTCATTCTTGTGTGGCGGGTAAGGGCACATTTGATGATCGCTGTGAAAATCAATTGAGCTAACTCCGTCTGATGCAGACAGAATTGACGCTACTCAACAGAAGTGGAACGATCATGATTGAATGCCGATTCCAGTATTTGACAATTACAGCTCTGGCTTGCTGCATCTCATTGCCGGCACTTGCGCAAGACACGGATCTGGCCAAGCAATTATCCAATCCGGTGTCTTCATTAATCAGCGTGCCGTTTCAGGTGAATTATGACCGCGGTTACGGGCCCGAGGATGGGCACAGAACGACGCTCAATATTCAACCCGTCATACCTTTTTCCCTCAATGAAGATTGGACCCTTGTTTCCCGCACCATCGTGCCCGTTATCTGGCAATCAGATATTGCCGGTAAATCCGGCAGTCAGTTCGGTCTTGGTGACACGGTGCAAAGCTTCTTTTTTTCCCCCAAAAAGCCTGGTCCCGGAGGACTTATCTGGGGCATGGGGCCGGTTTTTCTCTTGCCGACCGGTACACATGAGCTTTTGGGCAGTGAAAAATGGGGGGCAGGTCCGACAGCTGTAGCATTGAAACAGGAAGGCTCATGGACTGTCGGGGCACTGGCAAATCATATCTGGTCTTTCGCAGGCGATCGTGACCGTTCAGATATCAGCTCGTCGATGTTTCAGCCCTTTGTTTCATATACGACTGATGATGCGTGGACTTTCGCATTGAACACCGAAAGCACCTATGACTGGAACAGTGATCAATGGAGTGTGCCCATTAATTTCTCTGTTTCCAAAGTTGTAAAATTCGGCACTCAACCGGTGAGTTTTCAGGCCGGAGCCAGATATTGGGCGGCATCGCCTGATAATGGCCCTGAGGGCTGGGGTTACCGCGCCAATATCACTTTTCTGTTTCCGAAATAGCTATGGGGTTTTGGCGGGAAAACACTGTATTTTGAGCAGCTTGATGAAAGCACTCAAAGCATCAAAATTCTTTATATTAATAAATCCTAAAATAAAGGATGCACCGATTGACGAACAATAGAGACTATGTGAATTTATAGCCCGTTCATATGCAATAACATGTCCTAACCCGTGTACGGATAATGACCCAGAATAGATATGCATTGGACCTGACTGATATTCCTGTCCTTGAAGCGCGATCCGTTCTTGAGGAATTGCTTTCTGATGAGCGATTTCACATTACTAAGCGCGGAAAGGCCATTTTGCGCTATATTGCTGAGCATCATTTTTCCGGAAAACCAGAAGCGATCAAAGGCTATTCCATTGCAATTGATGTGCTGGGACGCCCAACAAGTTTTGACCCTTCAACAGACCCGATTGTACGCATTGAGCTTAGCCGGCTTCGGTCTGCACTTGTGCAATATTATCAGGCTTTCGGCCGCGAGAAGCGGATTGAGATCGGACTACCGAAAGGTCACTATATTTTAACTTTCAACCGGTGCAGAAACAGAGCTGTAACAAGGTCTGGCGGTGATAATGGGTTTTATCCGGGTGAAACAGAAAGCGGATATTCTGCGCATAAGAAATGGTTTATATTCATAGTCTCAATAATAATTCCATTAGTATCAATATTTTCTATTTCTTTATTTTCTCACGGTGGTATCGACACAGAAAAACCGGTTGTTGTTATTGATTTTAAGAATGATGACTCAGTCAGCAATCATGAATCAGAAACTGTGAGAGACACCATTGTTAACGCGGTTAACAATTTCAACACGCTCATACTTAAAATAAATAATGGTGTTGCGCATAATCCAAATGAAAGCATTCCTGCATTTCTCATCCGTATGAAATACCGGACTGAAGGTGACACGCATTATTTGTCATGGCGGATTAAAGACAGTTCAAAAAATGAGATTATTGGCTCCGGTGTAGAGCAAGTCTCAGCAGCGGATTTGACACATAATCAGATTGAGCAATATCTCGCATCGGAGCTTTCTTATAAAATTGCAGCCAGCAATGGCATCATCAATACGAGACTTGTGAATGAAAATAATCTTGCCGTTTTTGGGAATAGCTGCGTCGTCAAAGCTGAAATTAATCTGGCGAACGGATTACCTCTTAGCGAGGATGAACACTGTCTGGAGCGCACACTTAAAATCCGTCCGACAGACAGTGATGCGATGGCAGCACTGGCGCGTGTGCTGATTAGCAACACAGGAGATGTTCCGGATATTGAGAAAAGTGAACGCAGTCTGAGGCTGGCACATAAAGCCGCTATACTCGCTCCTGCATCGGACAGGGTCTTATTCTCGCTGATGCAAACGCATTTAAGCGCCGGTCATATTGATCTGGCATTGCGAAAAGGCGAGCGGGGAATTGCGCTCAATCCGAATAACAGGGAGCTTAAATCGGCTGTTGCACTGGCTTATTTCACCAATGGCAACTGGGGGCAGGCTCACCAGCTTTTGGCGGATGATGAGCGCCGGTTTAAAACCTTACCTGTCACAGGTCAGCTTGTGCTTTTGCTCGATGCTCTTCGTCGTGGCAACCGGCAGGAAGCCAAATTACGTGCGGATGGATTGCCTGTACATGCAAACAGGATTGTCGGCTTTCATTTGGCAACTTTGACAAGAACCATGCCGCCGTCAGCAAAAACAGAATTACAAAAACAGGTGCGGGTTACCCCTGAAGTTTTTGAAACAATGGCAGCAAATCTGGCGCAGCAGAAATGTCCGTGCTGACGGCATAGATTACCCTGACAACCTCTCTGAAATTCACGATTTACGGCACTAAAAGACTGCCGGACAATGCGTTCGTTTACCCCGATTTACCGTAACGTTCTTGAATATTCCGGCCGCTCCATCAAAGTTTCGGATCAAATTGTGCAAGGGGAGGCGTGCAATGAAAGTCCGATCAGCCAGCCGGTTATCTTTATCTGTTGCTTTTCTCGCTGCTATGTCTTCAGCCGTATCCGCGGCAGAAGGAGGGGCGGGCTTTTATCTCTTAGGCTCCAAAGGCGCAGGTGCTGCTATTACTCCCCCTCCCGGTGTTTTCTTCCAAAACGACATTTATTATTATTCAGGAAAAATCGGTGGCAGCAAGCAGTTGCCAACCGGTGGCAAACTGGCAGCCGGTGTCAATGGCGCTGCGCTGATAAATCTGTCGTCCGTCATATGGGTTTTGCCGGAAGAAATAGCTGGCGGACATTTAGGCATCGGTGCAACAATTCCATTCGGATGGAAAAGAACAAAAGCCGATTTGGTATTAAGTGCATCGCGTTTCGGTGATGTTTCCGGCAATGTAAAGGATGATATTTTTACGATCGGCGATCCGGTGATCAGCGGTTTTCTCGGCTGGCAGAAGGGCAATTTCCATTATCAGCTGGGAACAATGGTGAATGTCCCTATTGGAAATTATCAGGAGGGCGAGATATCGAATATCGCCTTTCATCATTGGGGAGCAGATGTTTTTGCTGCAACGACATGGCTCGATCCGAATATCGGGCTTGATCTTTCTGCTGCTGTCGGGGTCACATTCAATGCCGAAAATCCGGTAACCAATTACAAAACCGGTAATGAATTTCATTTTGAATGGGCTGCGGTGCAGCATATTAATGAAAAACTCGATATAGGGCTGATCGGCTATTATTATCAGCAGCTTTCGGGCGACAGCGGTGAGGGGGCAACACGTCCGTTTAAAGGCCGCGTGGCCTCGGTCGGCGCAACAATTGGCTGGAATTTCGAGGTGAATAAACTTCCCGTTTCCACGCGCATTAAATATTTTCATGAATTTGCAGCGGAAAACAGGGTCGAAGGTGACGCTGTGTTTCTTACCGTGTCCGTGCCGCTCTCAATTACAAAATGAACACGAGTTCAGTATAGGTATGATCGATTGCACTATTCAGTCTTGGCAGCGTTGACTGAACAGGCGCAGATCTCTTGCGCAACGAACAGCCCCACAGATCAGGCTTTTTGATTACATCCATCTCAAGGAAAAAATAGCCGCGCAACATCAGATATCGGGCAAGCGTGCCAAGACTATCGTAAATCAAAGACCGGTCTTTCACCAGAATAACTCTGGCACTGCGAAGGCTGCCCCTTTTCTTAGGCTTTAAAATAACAGGATGACGTTCACCATTTACTTCGACCATGAGAACCAGACAACCCAGACTGATATGATCGCTGAGTATTTGTGCCGTGTCTTCAGAAAAATCTTCTGACGCCAGCGGGTCATAAGCCTGTATTGATGCTCCGTTAGAAGGACGAAAAGCTGCAATTGTCAGCGGCACAACGAGTGTAGCAATGGCAGATGTTGAAAATCCCAAATGCGTATTGATTTTTCGCATCGTGGCAATCGCTGTAACATCAACATAATCAATATCAGCGACCGATATGATACGTCGCAGGAATAGGGCTGCCATCCACTGATAGTCTTGCCTGAGATAGAATGCCGCCAGATTGGCCGCTGCTACAGGCTTTTGCTCATAGACCGAGCGAACCAACGGAATTGTCAGGCAGATGCCGATATCGCCGTTTTTGTTGAAAGCGATATAGCCGATTGTCGAGTGGCCAAGCTTTTCTGCATGATTAAATATATCAAGCAGATTTGCCTTCCAGGTCGCAGCCGTGCGCTTATGAAAACCTTCATTCAGAAGTTCTGAGGCGTAATCCAGCTGGTCAATGGATAAAGGGCGCAGCTTCATCGTTCAATCTTAAAAAAGCAGGGGAAACGGGTATGTTAAATGAACGAAAGCGCTCAGCTTTTCCGTGTCATTAAATAGCTCTCAAGCGACTGAAGGCTGTCTATATGATTGATATCAAAGTCTTCATCGGCGAGATCAATATCAAAATCTGTTTCTAACTGCGTCAGGATCTGAACCGCAGCAAGAGAATCCAGCAATCCGGAAGAAAATAGCGGCTGATCTTCTGCAATCTGATGAATATTATAGCCCGAAAGAATGCCGTTAATATGCTCTTTAATATTTTGAATATCCAAGGAAGACATTTTAATTTCCCTATTGAATTGCAGGAAAAGATTACATTTGTTCAAGGAGTTGTTTGCGGTCAACTTTGCCGTTGATATTCACGGGGAGCGCATCCCGTATGTGAATATTTTCCGGCACCATATAGCGGGGCAGATTTTTCAGCAGCGCAGATTTTATCTCGTTTTCTTTTAGCGGGCTGGTGCAGAACGCAACCAATCCCTGAACGGAATTCTCGATAACCGGCCAGGCGATAACTGCAACCATTTCGCTTTGTGCCGCATGTCTGAGATGTGCTTCAACTTCTTCCAGCTCAATGCGGTTACCCTTGAGCTTGATCTGGTTATCCGTGCGGCCAAGATGGTGATAAATACCGTTGTCATCACACATCCCCAAGTCTCCGGTCAGATACCAACGCTGGCCTTCAATCTCACGAAAACGGTCTGTTTGACTGGTATTGGCATAAGTGAAATAGCCTTCAGCGAGCTGGGGGCCACAGAGCGCAATTTCACCAGTCTGCCCGTTTGGAAGAGGGCGCTGCTGAGCGTCAAGAACCGCAACTTGCATGGACGGATAAGGTGTGCCGATCGCAATAATATCACGGCCGGGGGTTATGACCGGATCAGACTGCACCCGATAACGCAGGCAGATGACTGTTCCTTCGGTCGGACCGTAAATATTATCAATCATGCTGTCAGGCGCTGCTTTCGACCATGCCTCAACAGTTGCGACCGGCAGAGGTTCCCCGCAGAAAATTGATGAGCGGAGTGTCGGCAAACTATCCGGTTTGAGAGTCCCGCTTTTGCGCATCATCGCTGCCAGAGTGGGGACAGACATCCAGACTGTAATAGAACGCTCACGGATAAAGCGGCTTGGTGCCAGCATCTCCAGTGATGAAAGAATATGCAGAGACGCACCCGCATCAACACATAAAAAAAGATTATGGACGCTTAAATCAAAAGTCACATCGCATGTTTCGGCAAGCCTGTCCTGAGGGGTCAGCTGTGTCCAGAGTCTGGCCTGCTCAATATAACTTTCAAGCGCTCCGGCTGAGATCATAACGCCTTTCGGCAGTCCCGTCGTACCGGAAGTGAAGATAATATAGGCCAGTTCTTGTTTGCTGACGAAGGCAGGTTTCGGAAGTTGAGCCGCTTTAAGACCGGAGAATGCAGTGATGTTTTGTGCGGGGCGGGCAGGGGTAATATCTTCATCGCTTGGTACAATAATCATATCCGGAGCGGCGTTTAAAACCGCCGGAGTGAGCAGGGCAAGCCCTTGCTTGTCCACAATGAGCGCGTCCAACTGCAATGCTTCGAGCAATTGCACTATTCTGTGCTCTGTCCATTTCAGATTAAGCGGCACATAAGTAGCGCCTGCATAACCGGCTGCGAGAATACCTGCATAGGCTTCCGGACTTTTTGTACCGAGGATACCAACTTTTTTGAGATTGTTTCTCTGAGAAATAAAACCAGCCAGATTGATGACCATGGTGCGCATTTCGCCATAGGTTAAATCTGCCGACCTGTCAGAATAGAACAGGTTTTCACTGTATTTATCACAGGTTTCTATAAATTTGAGAGATATATTGTAGTTCTCAGACATCCTCATATCTCTCTTAAATACAGTTGAATATAATTTTGAACGTGACGCCGAGTGCAGACTCCCGGCTTTGAAATGTGCTGCGATTGCGTAAGTTTTATGCGGGATACAAGCTGTCTGTGTGTATTGTGTCTGCTCTTTTTCCGGTTTTAACGAAGGTCAAATTGCCCCCTGTCCGATTGAGCAAGGGCTCCGGATTTTTGAAGAAATTGAGCTGACATAAACAAAATATCGAAGAGCAGAATGGCCTGGCTGGCGCATAGGGTTTTATCAGGGAAACTGCTTGGAATAAAAATTATGTAATAAATAGGTTTGTTATCGGATACCGTAATGTGTGATATCTGACTTATAGTTTTCAACGCCTGCCGGTGTGTTTCCACCGGCAGGCGTTGAATTTTATGCAGGCAGAGATTTAGAATAATCCCTGAATTTCATTATTGTGATTAAGCCCGATATGTTCTGCAGCCGGTGTTCTCGGCAGGCCAGGCATGGTCATAATATTCCCGCAAATAGCGACAATAAAACCGGCTCCGGCAGAGAGTTTGACTTCACGGACAGGAACGATATGGCCTGAAGGTGCGCCTAAAGCGGTCGGATCAACGGAAAAACTATACTGCGTTTTCGCCATACACACAGGCAAATGGCCGAACCCGTCGCGCTCCCATTGTTCCAGCTGTTTCAGAACTGATGGTTCTGCTCTGGCCTGTTCTGCACCATAGATTTCGCGCGCTACTGTCTGGATTTTCTCCCACAGAGGAAGGCTGTCCTCATAAAGCAACTGCAACTCGGCATCATTATTATCGGCAAGTTTTGCAACTTCATAGGCGAGGTCTTCTGCACCCGCACCGCCTTCTGACCAATGCCGGCAGAGAATGGCTTTAACACCGGCCTCGTTGCAAACATCATTGAGTACAGCGATTTCTTCATGCGTATCGGAAGCGAAATGATTGATTGCAACCACAACCGGCAGGCCAAATTTCTGGACATTGCGGATATGCCGGATGAGATTGCTGGAGCCTTTTTTCAATGCTTCTGCATTGCCGGTGCCAAGCTCGCTTTTTGGCACGCCGCCATTCATCTTCAATGCACGGATTGTTGCGACAACAACAACGGCATCAGGGCTCAGTCCGGCTTTGCGGCATTTGATATTGAAAAACTTTTCAGCACCCAAATCAGCACCAAAACCAGCCTCGGTCACCACATAATCACCAAGTGCCAATGCTGTTTTCGTCGCGATAACACTGTTGCAACCATGCGCAATATTGGCAAATGGCCCGCCGTGAATAAGCACGGGATTATTTTCAATTGTCTGCACCAAATTTGGTTGCAATGCATCTTTCAGCAGCGCCGTCATAGCCCCGTCGGCCTTCAAATCTGCGGCCGTAATCGGTTGTTTATCAAGATTATAACCGACAATAATCCGCGCCAGACGTGCTTTCAGATCAGTCAGATCTTCCGCAAGGCAGAGGATCGCCATAACCTCGGAAGCAACCGAAATATCAAATCCGGTTTCGCGCGGATAACCATTGGAAGGGCCGCCGAGTGCAATGGTTATATCCCGCAAAGCGCGGTCATTCATATCAACCACGCGCCGCCAGCTGATACGACGTGTATCAAATCTTAAGCTGTTGCCCCAATGGATATGGTTGTCGATCATTGCGGCGAGCAGATTATTAGCACTGCTGATTGCGTGAAAATCGCCGGTAAAATGAAGATTAATATCTTCCATCGGAATGACTTGTGATTTTCCGCCGCCTGCCGCGCCGCCTTTCATGCCAAAATTTGGCCCGAGGCTTGGCTCACGCAGACAAATGACCGCTTTCTTGCCGATTTTGTTCAGTGCATCGCCCAGCCCCACGGAGGTTGTGGTTTTGCCTTCTCCGGCTGGTGTAGGATTGATCGAAGTGACCAGAATAAGCTTGCCCTTGCGGCCGGATTTAAGCCTGTTCACCACATTATGGGTCAGTTTTGCTTTATCATGGCCATAAGGCAGCAGATCATCAGACCCGAGATTCAGTTTCGTGGCAATTTCAATGATCGGGCGCTTTTGGGCTGCGCGGGCAATCTCAATATCAGAATACATTGAACACTCCGCCGGTAAAATAGCTTTTATTGTTCATAACTGATCCCTGTCTGTTTTTGAAAACCGCGCTCTTCCGCGTTTCTATCGCATCACAGGTTTTATGGATAGTCCCGGTTTTTCTGCAACCTTTCTCAGTTGCTGATCAGAAACAGAAAAACACTCAGCAGATTATGGAAGGGAACAGCAGGGGCGCGCAGCATATTTTTTGAACCGCGTCCCATATCAACAGCTTATGAGCGTTTTCTGCGACGGGCGATCTCCCAGCCGATTGCACCACCAATCGTCAGTATCATCATCGTTAATCCGAGAGCATTCACAGCAGGTGTAAGACCTGCACGAACTTTGGCGGCGATAAAGATGGTGAGGGGCGTTTCAGTACCGCGCACGAACAAAGTCGTGTTGTAATTCTCAAAGGATTGCAGAAACGCGATACATGACGCTGCAAGTAATGACGGGCGCAGATAGGGCAGCAGAATGCGGCGGAACACATAGGCACGGGAAGCACCGAGACTGAGCGCGGCATCTTCCATTGTGCGGTCGAAACGCTGCAACCGTGCGGCAATCATCAGCATCACAAAAGAAATAATGAAACTGGATTGTGCCAGAATGGTCAGGAAAAGACCGCCGCTGATCCCTGTTTTGCGCCAGAACAATAATGTGGCAATACCAATCACGACACCGGGTGTGAGCAGGGGCGAGACCATCAAAGCATAGAGGAAATTACGCGAACGCCCGTGCAGGCTGGTCAGAATAAGAGCGGCGGCAGTGCCGACCGGCAGGGAAATCGCAATCACACCTGCCGCAATCAGCAGGGATTTGCCCAGTGCAGTCCACATTTGCGTATCTTTGAACATGGCATCAACCCATTGAAGGGTGGTGCCAAGCCATGGCGTAATTGTGGGAAAGCTGCTGCTGTTAAATGTAGCCGCCGCAAGAATACCAAGTGGCAACATCAGATAAGTAAAAAACAACAGCATATAGAGCGCAAAACCAATGCGCGGCAACCTGTCGCTGAGGCGTTGCAGCCATGTCGGCTGATAAAAGCGCTGATTGTAACTTGCGGCCTGACCCGAAATAGACTGAACATTACTCATTTAACGGCACTCGCAAGATTGACGCGGAACAGGCGCAGCGTGCCCAGCACCACAAACATACATAAGACCAGCAAAGTGACAGCATAGGCCGCACCGCGGTTCCAGTTACCGCTTTCAAAGAACCAGTCATAGATCAGCTGGGTAAACCAACGACTACCCGGTGCGCCCAGAAGGGCCGGTGCCATATAACTGCCTGCGGAGAGCATGAAGGTGAATACACAACCTGTTGCAATACCAACCTTGGCATGGGGCAGGACAATGCGGCGATGGATGCGCCATGCACTTGCCCCCATATCATGAGCAGCATCAATCTGGGCATGGTCGAGTGTGCTGATCAAATTATACATCGGGAACAGCATAAACAGCAGATAGGCATAGGCCATACCGGCCAGCACGCCGCCGTCACCATACCAACGCACCGGCTCATCAAGCAGACCGAGGCTATGCAGGATCGCGTTCAGCGGGCCTTCAAAGGCCAGAATAATAAACCATGCCAGACCGCGCAGCACTTCATTCATCATATAAGGGATCATGAGAACAACGAGCACAAAGGCGGTTTTGCGCATGCTGGCAACCTGCGCCAGCCAATAGGCCAGCGGATAGCACAGCACAAAAGTGGTCAGGGTCACAAAAGCGCTCGACCAGATCGTCTTCAGGAAGATAGCGCTGTGGCTGCGGTGGTTCCACAAATAGAGAAAATTATCAGCGGAATAGACGTCTTTTTCTCCGCCCAGCTGTGAAGGCGGCAGGTTCGGACGCAGCGCAAAATCCAGCATGGTCAGATTAGGGATTAGCACCAGACACAGCAGCCAGAAGGTAACAATAGCGATGAAAATTGTGCCGAGTATTTTGCCGAAGCGTTGATAAATCTCAGTCATGTGCCAGCACCACTGCGTCTTGTTTGGAGAAGCCGGTTGTAAAACTGCTGCCGATTTCAGGCACCTGATGCAGTTTCTTATGCGGTATCGTGACCTGCATATTCAGAGGTGACTGCTCATGGTGCAGAACCGTGTGGGCAGTGGCAAAAGAACCTTCAAAATCAAAGCGTTTTGAGACAACGGTGAGCTTGTTATCTTCTTCAGCGGCGTCCAAAGTCAGCGCTTCAGGGCGTACATAAAGGCGCGCCTTCTGGTTGCGCTGCAAGACAGCGCCGCGACGGCCGATAAAACGGCCATGGATGCCTTCCAGCACAACAAAATCGTCAAAAGTATCGACAACAGTACCGGAGACAATATTATTCTCGCCCACAAATTCAGCAACGAATGAAGTCGCAGGCTTGGTGTAAAGGTCGATCGGTGCGCCGACCTGCTGCAACCGGCCGGCATTCATCACCGCAATGCGGTCAGACATCGCCAAGGCTTCAGACTGGTCATGGGTGATGTAAATGAAAGTCACGCCGGTACGTTTTTGTAACTCACGAAGCTCGGCACGCATATGCTGGCGCAGTTTCAGATCAAGCGCCGACAATGGCTCATCCAGCAGCAATACCTGCGGCTCAATAGCCAGAGCGCGGGCAATGGCGACACGCTGGCGCTGCCCGCCTGATAATTCATGGGGCATACGATCACCGTAGCCGGGCAGGGCAATGAGTTCCAGCAACCGGTCTGCTTCACGGCGGCGCTGCGCTTTGCTGACACCGCGCACTTCAAGACCAAAGGCGATATTTTCCCAGACCGGCATCAGCGGAAACAGCGCCAAAGACTGAAAAATCATTGCTGTCGGGCGGCGATTGGCCGGAATATGGGTCATATCCTGACCATTAATCAGGATTTTGCCTGAACTCGGCTGTAAAAACCCCGAAACCATACGCAGCAGGGTCGTTTTTCCGCAGCCGGAAGGCCCCAGAATGGAAAAAAACTCGCCGGAGCGAACATCCAGAGACATTGATTTAACAGCGGTCGTGGCTGCAAATCGCATCTCGACATTCTGAAGGCTGACTGCGTCTGTCATAGGGATTCTCATTTTTAAATGACGCCGGTTTGCAGTTTTAAGTGCAAACCGGCGTTTGGCAGAAAGGCGGGGAGGTTTTCACAGATACAAGCAAAACCGTATCTGTTGTCCGGTTTAGGCGCCGAGGAACTGATCCTGATATTCAGAGCGCAGCTCGACAAACCAGCTTTCCTGAATTGGCCACCACCACAGCTTGTCCAGTGCATCTTTAGGATAGGCAGCGGCAAAGAATGCTTTGTCAGCTTCCGGCAGCAGCGCTTCGGCACCCTTAGCAGTGGTGTTAACCTTGGCATGGCTTGCATACATCGCACCGGCTTCCGGTGTGAGCATCCAGTTCATAAAGGCATAGGCCTGATCGATATTCTCGGCGCCGACCGGCAATGAGACACCTTCCATCCATGCCAGTGCGCCTTCTTTCGGCGAGATATAGCTGACCGGCTGTCCCTGTTCTTTCAAACCGGCCGCAGTTGAATCCCATGTCTGACCGATGATGCAACCATTGGTGAGGAAAGCGCCCTGTGCTTCATTCTGGTTCGCCCAGAACTGAGCAATATTACCTTTACGGGCAATCGCTTCTTTGAGGATCACATCATAATTGGCGCGCATCGCTTCTTCGCTGGCAAAGCTTTCCAGCAGCGGGCGTGGCAGTTTGCCTTCAGCTTCCAACCACAGACCGAGACCAACAAGTGCCGAATGGCCGCGAACAGTGGCTTTACCAGCCATTTCCGGCTTCCACAGATCGCTATAAGATGCTTCACCATAAACAAGCGGCGATTTTTCCGTGTTGAAAGCAATTGCTTCCGTGCCCCAGTCTGTCGGCACCTGATAGCGCTTGCCATCAACAACTGCGCCGAGTTTTTCAGAGCTCTTCAAAGCACTGTCGATGCAACGATCCCATTCAACTTTGCTCTCATCAATCGGTGCGATGAGTGAGGCTTCAACATAATTTGGTACGCGGTCAAGCGCCGGCCAGATAACGTCAAAACCCTGACCCTGATTGACTTTCATCAGGTTGAGGATTTCATCATTGGTACCATAAGCGGTGTAGGTAGCTTTGATGCCTGTGGCTTTTTCAAAAGCAGCAAGCATTTTCGGCGAGACATAACCGGCCCAGGCAGCAATACGCAGGTTACCGGAGGAGGACAGAGCGTCACCGGCACGCATAACAAACGGCATGCTCAGGGCAGTGGCGGCTGTACCACGCAGAAATGTGCGGCGGCTGAGCGGGAATGCAGTGCGGGTGGATGTCTTATTATCAAAGGCCATCAGGCGCTCTCCTGTTCAAGATGAATTTCATCTCATCGGGTTATTTGAGCAGGCACCTAACAGCGGCAGATAACAGTTCAGTGACGGTTTCTTGTGATTTTTTTAAAACTATTTGAACATTTTATGATGCTTGGTTCCGGTGATGTTAGTTGTGTTGATTGTTTTATATGCATTAATACGCGCATGTGAACGCTCTTAACATGTGATGTTTTTCGGTAAGCACCGTGCAATTTCGTATTTATTTATATCTTTTCTCTGTTCTTATTATAAATTTTCTCGAAAGTATTTCATAAATATTCGAGTGTTAAGATTTTTTAAAGAATATCTTGGTGTATATTTTCTATCTTGGATGTAAGAGTTTGAAGATTTTCATTGGATTTTTGTTGCCTTAGCAGTTCTTTTTTTGGTTATAAGTATAGATACCCAACTTATTCGTGGCATCAAAAAATGACAGTTGTAGTCGACACTCCTTCAGGATCGGTCTAAGTTTTGGTCTGCCCCCATAGAGTGATCCGAGTTTAATGTTCGTGCATGCTGGGCCTAATCGCTAACGCCGGAGTTGATACAGGTCCGTTTTGAGGTGGCCAGACAGAGGCTTCTGGCGCCGACGATTTGTAGCCCAAGGATGAGTGCGGGCGCACGGCGTTGTAGTGTTTCTGCCCGACCCGTTTGACGTTCGCGATCCGACCCACCTGATGCAGCATCGCCGATCCATATAGGCCATATTGGGGGGGTGTGATGTCGGCGGTCAACGCCGCTTCGTCATCTGGTGTCTTTGCGACCTTACGTTGCGTAGAACGGTGCTGGCCGAGAACCAGGCAGGCCGTCGTTCGGACACGCCCAGTTTTGCGATGACATGATCAACATAAGCACGGCAACGTGCGGGGCTTAGAAGTTTCCCCTAGCGGCCTCCGTTAGGATCATCTTGTCCAACGTCAGATCGGAGACTGTCCGGCGAAGGCGAGTGTTCTCGGTCTCCAATTCTTTCAGGCGCTTCAACTGGTCGCCCTTCAGTCACCATATTCTGCGCGTCAGCGGTAATATGTGACTTCCGTTACGCCTTTCGATCGGATCGCCTCAGCTATCGGTTTTCCCTGCGTATTAAACACGTCAACCTGACAAAGCTTCGTGACGGCCTTTTCAGCCTTGTGTCTTTTCGCTGCCATTTCAATGTCCTTCTTCGGCTAATAAGCCATACTTCATAAAGGGCCACTTTCTAGGAGGTAGACCAGTTTTATAGGCGTGGATATAGACCTCTCATATTTAATCGACCGCCACAGCCGCTCAACGAAGACATTGTCGCGCTAAGCGCCCTATAAAAAGCTCCATGAAGATCACAAACTTGCGTTGTTTTGAGCTGAGTTCAATACCCCGTTCTTTGGGATGCGGATCTTTTATTGAAGTTTGTACGCTTGCAAATTGGCCAAGGAAAATTTCAGATTCTTTGATAGTTTGCACCACTGCCCTCCAGAATGTTCAACATCAGAGTTTCATATATGGCAATGCGTAAGGTTAATCGGGCCATTAAAGATTTGTACGTATTATGAAGAGCATTAAGATTACAGGTAATTAAATCGTATTAATGATGGCCTCAGAAAGAACTCTTCCATTTTTAGTGAGAGTAATTGAGTTTGAATCCATTTCAATCAGTTTTTTCTTTTCAAGATCAGTCAAAATATTTAATATATGACCATTGTCAAAGAAGGACTTTCCGTAAAATTTTTCTTTATGAATTTCATCAATAACAGGATGACAAGTGGAAAGTGCCATTTTAAAAGAAATAATTTCCTGTTTTAATGGAGATATCCCTTTAGTGGATAATATAGGGATTTTGCCATTTATGACTGCATTTTCATAATCAGAAAATTCAGTATAATTTATGGATTCTGATCCACGGCACTTTGAACTTCCTCCTACGCCAATAGCAATTTCTGGAAATTGCTTATCTTGATCTGTGATTATTCCTTTCCATTTTTCTGGCTCATTTCCTTTTTTGTAATAATACATATTTGGATGTTCATTATAATCATTGAGCAACAAATCATCGATAATTTCACGCATTTGATATTGTTCACCAAGGCTTGGAATGTTTAATTTGGAGCTATCGTTTTTTCCTTTATTTTTTTTTGCCAAACTGACGGCCGTTGCATCGACACACCGGTTCTTGTCTTCATAAAATCTTCAAGGTGTAGTTTTGTGCAAACAAGATGCTCTAAATTTAATTCGCGCGCTTTTAATATATCCTGCCGCACCAGATCGACAGTTTGGTTACGTAATCCATAAATCAAATCAACACTAATCCACTCAAAACCAGCGATTCTGGCATTATGAACCGCTTCAAAACAATCCTGACTATTATGCATTCTTCCGGATGAACGGATAACTTCATCCGAAAAAGACTGAGCCCCGAAAGAAATTTTTGTAATCCCTAAATGAGAAGCGGCCGTCAAAAAAGGCAGGGTTAAACTGCCGGGCTCACCTTCTAAACGCAAAGTCGCCTCACTGAAATTGAAATGCGTGCGATAAAAATCCAGCAACCGTTCGAGTTCTTCAACCGGCAACAAAGAGGGCGTACCACCAAACAAATTGAATTCACCAATTGGCACGTCAGCTAAATGTGGAACTGCCTTCAGCCATAATCGGGCTTCTGAAATATTTAAATCAATCACTTTGGTAAACATATCCCGTGATTTGGGATCTTTGGGATTTATAAGCACATTGGAAATTGGCAGAAATGACAGCGATAACGGCAAGTCGGAATATATGCCCACAAATGGATCGGATCATTTTGTTTTAACGCATGATTTAAATCAGCAAAAAAATCAGTCGCGGAATAGTTGTCGATATCTCCGGGAAAAACATGCGCACCAAATGGATCCCGGTACACATATTCCAGGAGATCCCGGTTCTCCTGCTTCATCAGTATATCAGCTACCGCAGGCCGCGGATAATGCGGATCAAGAATATTCAAGGATGCTAATGCTTTTTCAATATTCTTCATAGCGTTACCTATATGGAGCAATCCTTTCAGTTGCTTTAGAAAACACCGCCATTCGCAAAATAATTATGTGCACAGCCGGACTCCCGATCTTCACAAAAATAATAAACAAACTTGTGAAAATCATCAGGATTAAGTCGCAAAACCTCATCAAGACAATCAGGCAGCTCCGGAGGATACCCTATGTCTTGACCAATATATTTACGCATACGAGAGAATATCTCGTCTCTAAATTCAAAATAAAGTCGATAGGAAGGTGTTTTATACAAATGAATTGGTCTGAAGTTTAATATCCCTGACTCAATTTTTATTTCTTCAATTCGATCAATAATCCGGTTTAAAAGATCAAAGCCAAAAAAATCTATAACTTGGGGGTCATTGTAAAGTTTCGGATTTAAAAGTAAGGGGAGTATAATATTCTTTGGGACAAAATCTTTTATAGAATAATCCCATGCCAAGTCCGACTGATCATCGTTCAGGTCACCTTGAAATCCAGTATCAACACCGGTACGCACATCCTTCATGACGATGATGCCGTCCGCACCATAAGCAATTCCGTTTATAACTTCCTTCAGAAGATAGTCTACACGTCTGCTATTAATCTGCACCATAGCATGGTGGGCATAAGTGTTGCTCCCCCCATTCGCAACGATCTTGATGCCAAAATCCCAGTCATCTGATAAATGTTGTACGAAACAGCCATTCTTAATTTGATAGAAGATGTCTATTCCACCAACGGCTTCATATTTTTCCCGTTCAACAGCAAAACCTTTGCATCGGGAAATCCGCCAAAGAGCTGAAATGTGAATGCTCTGCAACGCAGTGTTTTTTCAATTTGTCGCCATAAATGTGGACGGTTGTGGAAATGCTTTTGATCGTAATAATAATTACACGTGCCCAGATCAGCGTCATCTTCTACCATCTTGCGGTAAAGTTTGTAGAGCCACTGTTTATCGACAATGCAATCCGCATCTGCAGAAAAGATATAAAATTTATCATCGACTGATTTACGTTCGTCACGTTCGCGAGAACGTATCGTAACTCAGTCCATTCCTCTTTTGCGTGCGGAAGAGACACCCTGAATGTTTTCTGAAATGCAGTAGAGATTTAAATCCGGGTGACGGGCATGAAAATTCTGAATTTTTACAATTGAGCTATCTGTAGAATTATTATCAACGATCACAATCTCATAGAGATCTCGATCAACCAAAGATATATCATTATATTGATAATACAGGGCTTCAAGAACACGAACAATCATCTCCTGCTCATTAAAAACCGGAACAACGACTGATAATCGTATTTGATCCTTCATCTCGTGCATAACATTGCCAATTATTTAAAAAAATTACAAAATTTATGTAATACTTGGTCAGATAAATACTTTTGGCCTAGTTGATGATTAAATTTTGCGTAGGCTTGCATTTTCTCCGGAGAGTTTAACAACTCGTAGACATCATCTATGAATGTCTCATCAGGCAGGCCATCCTGATATTTGGTTATCTCCATAACCGGCGCCAAATAGCCTTGATCGCCATAAACAGCATCGTAATATTCATAACGTGTGGTTAAATAGCATTTAGCCAGAGATATAGCCTCTCCAATTGGATTGCCATAACTGTCATAATCATAAGACGTCAGGAAAGAGACGGCATCCGAAGCTAAAATAATTGTTTGAACAGACAATTCATGATTATTATGCTTTTCTAAAATAAACGGAAGCCCGCCTAAAAACAATATATTTTTTGTCAGCCCGAGCTGGTCGGCCAATAATTTCAGTGCTGCCGTACAGTGCTTATTTTCATTTGTATCTCCCACAACCAACAAATATGTTTCTCTGCCTTGAGTAGCAAAACGCTGCCGCAGGTGACTGACCAGATGAATATCCCGATCTATCCGTTTTTGCGGGATTATACGCGTGGGTCTGGTAAGAACAACATCCGTACTCTTAATCTTAAGCATCGGCCTGACAAATCCAGAATTTTCGCAATACTTAAAATTATAAGTGTTTGGTAAAACGCTGAGATCAATGTCAGCACCAGCCCATTGTTTCAATTTCCAAGCCGCAGCATCATGCAATGTGACATACTGAATAAACGGAGAGAGAACCGGCTTTACAGCATTGTGATATGGCGCATTACCATATTTTTGCACTGCTGTTTCACTACTCCACATCAAATCATGGTCGCGCCAGATTACAAATTTTCCGAGATTTAACTCTCGGCCATATATATTGATTGCTTTATACAGCGCTTTCGTAAAAATAACATTTTCAGGCAGTGTGCCATTCTCGACGACAATATAAGAAATGTTTTCACGATTCCAGTATTCGCAAATATTACTGGATAGTTCATCTGAGATTTTTTCTATTCTCTTGTACAAATCTGAAAATATCAAATTTATTTTTCCGATACTATTAACTTCACGGAAAACAAAATTCAAAAAATTAATATTATAATCACATAGCGAACGGATATCAGCAGTACGCGCGAGCTCAACCCAATGGGGAAAATAACATCGTAACGCTTCATAAGGTTTGCCCAAATTGCCCTTATCCGTTTTAATGTCATAGCCAAGGTCCAAAAGGATATGAAAACCTTTTTCTTTAAGAACAGCCGCTAATTTAAGTGCTTCGGTGATGATCCCCGAGATAGCGACACCGTCAAAAGAAATTATCCAGATATTTTTCATCATAAATACCCTTAAAATTCACATGGAGCTCATCGCTATATCAAGCAGTCGCTGGATTTTTGCCGCTTGTTCAAATGATGGTTCCTGCGTGTCTCCTTTCATTACCGCATCGACAAAACACTGATAGGTCGTGCGCACGGCCGGAGCCTCTACCTGTTGCCAGTTACCGTCATCAACATCCGCGCCGGTACAAATTGCAAGGCTCGTTCCCTGATGCCAGTGCCGTAATTCCAAGCCACCTTTATCGCCATAAACGCATAGCTTTAATTCGTTGATACGCCCCGTCGCCCAGCGACTGGCATGAACAACTCCCAGTGCGCCGTTGGAAAAGCTGGTTGTCATAACAAAGCTATCATTTGCATCCAGCTCATAGCCTTCAATCCGATTTTCCGATGCTTTATCAAAAGTTTTGAGGCGGCAGGATATAGCGTCAATATCGAGATCCGAGCCGAAAGTGACAAAATCCAGTATATGAATGCCAACATCACCCAGCACACCATTTGAACCGTGTTTGGTCGATAATCTCCACAGCCATGCCGGATCGTTACGCCAATCCCCCCAGTGCTTTGACACTAACCAGCTCTGCAAATAGGAAGCTTCGACATGATGCGGCGTGCCGATTACGCTGGCACGGATCATATCCCGTGCCAGGGACAGTTCAGCTATATTGCGATAACTTAGATTAACCATCCCGATTTTGCCGCTTTGTTGTGCGGCTGTGACCATCGCCAGAGCATCAGTATAATTTGTTGCCAGTGGTTTTTCACAAAACACATGTTTATCTGCATCAAGAGCCTGCAATGTCGTAACACAATGGCTGGCATCGGGCGTGGCGTTTGCCACAGCATCAAACTCACCCCACGCAATTGCTTCCTCCAATGTGTTGAATAAACGCGGGATAGAATGGGTAAGTCCGAAAGCTTGCAGCCGAATAAGATTGGGATCGACGGCTGCAACGATTGTCACCTCTTTTATCGCGCCAAAATGCATTGCATGATTATGTGCCATAGAGCCGGTACCGAGGATTAATAAGCGCATAGCCCTGTCCTGAATGTATTATAATGCAGCAGTGCCAGCGCCGTTATCCTCACTCCGCAAGGCAAGTTGCTCTGGCGCTTCATCTGCCGGTACATTGGGGGCATTGGCAATCGCAGCCACTCTGCTTGGATTATATGCCCAGTGCACAGCATTGCGCAGAGCCTGCCCGACATGAGGATTATAATATGTAGGATAGGTTTCATGACCGGGGCGGAAATAAAATATATGACCAGCACCACGCTTATAGGTCAGGCCTGAACGAAAGACTTCACCGCCCTCAAACCATGAAATAAAAACCGTTTCCAAGGGGTCAGGAATGGTAAAAGGCTCCCCGTACATTTCCTCGCTCTCAAGCTCAAAATATTGAGGCAGTCCTTTGGCAATCGGGTGTGAAGGATTAACGACCCACAGCCGTTCTTTTTCTCCGGCCTCGCGCCATTTCAGCGAGCAAGGCGTTCCCATAAGCCGTTTAAACGGCTTGGAAAAATGCCCGGAATGCAGCACAATCAGCCCCATACCTTGCCAGACACGGTGGATTATTCGTTCCACAACTTCGTCACTGACTTGCTCATGTGCCTGATGACCCCACCAGAGCAGAACATCTGTTGTTTCCAGCCTCTCATCGCTTAAACCGTGTTGATCTTCCCACAATGTCGCAGTTGAAACGGAGAGGTCTTTATCTTCAGTCAGCAGTCTGGCAATCTGACAATGCATCCCATCAGGATAAAGCTGGCCAACTTGCCGGTTAATCTGCTCATGAACATTCTCTCCCCAGACGAGCGTTTGAATAGTCATACAGATTGTCTCCTTATGTCGCGCCGCGCCCCAGGAAATGACCGCTTGCATCGAATTTATAAAGGTATTCGCTATGTTTAACGGCGATATGCGTCGGTTTTTCAGCTTGCTGCATTGCCGGCGTGCCCGTTGCATTGTCCCGCACGATCAGAGGCTCACCCGCGCCAATATCAATATAAAGATAGGCTTCTGCGCCGAGATTTTCTCGCAAAATGACCTTGCCACTCCAGTTCGCAGGCGTGGGAGAAAGTATGAGATGTTCTGGGCGTATCCCAACCGTGTGCGCACCAAACGCGGCAGCAAAACGCCCGTTCAAAATATTCATTTTGGGTGAACCGACAAAGCCCGCAACAAACAATGAGCATGGTGCTTCATAAAGTTCTGACGGTGTGCCGACTTGCTCGACCCTTCCTTCGCGTAAGATACATATGCGGTCGGCAAGAGTCATAGCTTCAACCTGATCATGGGTGACATAGATCATAGTTGTTTGCGGCATTTTTTGTTTGAGCCTTGTTATTTCTATGCGCGTCGCAACACGAAGAGCCGCATCGAGATTGGACAAAGGCTCATCAAACAAAAATACCCGCGGATTACGTACGATAGCGCGGCCGATGGCAACACGCTGGCGCTGTCCGCCGGAAAGCTGGCGTGGCAGGGATTCAAGATAGGGTGTGATTTGTAACATCTCGGCAGCTTCACGCACGCGCCGGTCAATCTCTTTTCGGCTATGCTTGGCCAATTTAAGACCGAAAGCCATATTTCTGTAAGTAGTCATATGCGGATATAGCGCATAGGACTGAAACACCATCGCTATGCCTCGCTGTGAAGGTGCCAGCTGATTAACGACATTGCCGTCGAATAAAAGTGTGCCGTCTGTAATATCCTCAAGTCCGGAAATCATACGTAAAAGTGTCGATTTTCCACTCCCTGAAGGGCCTACGAATACCATGAACTCACCCGATGCAATCTCAAGGTCAACACCTTTGATTACTTGCAATGCGCCATAGGATTTATGAAGATTATCCAGCTGGATATGTGTCATGAGTTCTATCCTTTGACACCACCGGCTGTCAGACCGGAAATGATTTTCCGTTGAAAAATCAAAACAAGAATAATCAATGGCATCGTGACAATCGTGGATGCCGCCATAATATTACCCCACGGCACTTCATGCCCGCTCACGCCGGTTAACAATGCTATTGTCACGGGAATGGTGCGCATTTCAGAGGATGAAGTAAAAGTCAGCGCAAACAAAAATTCATTCCATGCGGCAATGAAGGCCAGTAGGCCGGTTGTCACCATAGCAGGCCACATCAGAGGTAAAAAAATGCGTGTAACTATCGTCCATGACCCGGCACCGTCAATAATCGCGGCCTCTTCAATCTCCAAAGGAAGTTCACGCATAAAAGACGTTAAAATCCAGACCGTAAAAGGGAGCGTAAAAATCATGTAAGAAAAGACGAGACCAGCAATACGGTTATACAGACCCAAAAAACGGATCGTTTCAAACAGGCCAGCGAGCACAGCAATTTGCGGAAACATAGAGATGGAAAGGATCACCATCAGGATCAAATTACGACCGCGAAACCGTATGCGGGATAAAGCGTAAGCCGCCAGCACAGAGAACAGTAGTGATAATAATACTGTTATACTCGCAACCAATATCGAGTTGAAAATATTGCGTGGGAAATTGCTCGTATTGATAACCGCGTAGTAATTCGCCAAAGACAGATTTTCAGGCCAGTAATGCACTTCAAACAGAGCCGTTCCCGTTTGCATGCTGGTCGTAATCGCATAATAAAAAGGGAAAATCGCAAGTATAATAATAATCGCAACCAGCAAGTATAATGCGCAGGTTCGTATAAAAATTGACACCATTACTGCGGCTCCTTCCGGAGGAGCGATTTGCCAAAGCTCAGCACAAAAATAGCCATCAATGCAAGGATCAGGAACAACAGCGTTGATTGCGCTGCGCCATAGGAAAACTTGTCAAAATCAATTAGATTTTCGCGAGCGAGAACAGACATAGTTTTCGTTTGCGAACTGTTGGGTGTCAAAACATAGATCAGATCAAAAATTCGCATGGCATCCAACATGCGGAAAATAATGGCCACGATCAGTGCAGGACGTAGCAATGGCAGGGTTAAGCAAAAGAACTGTTTGACTGGGTGCACACCATCCACCCGCGCCGCCTCATAAATTTCACGCGGGATCATCTGTAAACCGGCTAACAACAACAAAGCCATGAATGGAGTTGTTTTCCAGACATCTACAATGATTACCGCAATCATCGCGGTGTCAGCACTCGCTGTCCAGGCAACAGGATGCGAAATCACACCAATTCGCAAGAAAAGGTCATTTAAAATACCAAACTGATCATTGAGCATCCATCCCCAGAGTCTCGCTGAAACAATAGTAGGAATTGCCCAAGGAATAAGAATAGCAGCGCGCACCAGACCCCGCCCTCTAAATGAGCAATTCAGTACGATTGCGATAATCATGCCAAAAACTGTCTCAAAAAAAATGGAGACGAAACTGAAATAAATGGTGTTCCATACAGCCTGCCACCACACCATATCAATTAACAAGCCGGAATAGATAACCCGCCCACTTTGTAACTCACTCCATGACAGATAATTCTGCAACCCTAGCCAGCGTGCCTCATCAAGGTTGGTCAGTCTGGCATCAGTGAAGGAGAAATAGATTGTGCGAAACAATGGCCAGAACGCAACCACAGCTAAAACCAAGCCGACAGGCATAAGAAACAGTATCGCCATTCGTTGCCGGCTTAATAAAAAATCGAAGCGTTGCAATGGCTCTGCAATATATTTTGAACCGGCTTTATCTATAGTAACCATTTCATGCCTGTCTCCGGTTACCAGGTGTTTCCTTTGAGAATAGTGAGTTTTTCTTCAAGTCGAGCAAGATTGTCGGCCGCAGTGCCGTTTCCTGACAGGGTGTCATGCACAGCGCTCCAAAACAGTGAAGAAACCTCATTATATTTGGTTTTTGTTGGCGCTGACGGGCGCGCAACGGCCGTTTCGAATATCGGTTTCCATTGCGGCAACAATGGTTGCGCATCAATTATCTGTGGGTCGTCGTAGAGTGTTCTGATTGTTGGCAGCAGAGAAAGCGCAATTGCACGCTCTTTCTGCGCTTGTTTTGAAGCAAGGAATTTCGCAAGCTCAATGGCCTGTTGCGTGTGTTGCGAATATCTGGAAACTGCAATATTCCATCCGCCGAGAGCTGCTGCTGATGGTTCATCCGCATGAGCAGACGGTAAAGCTGTTACACCGACTTTGCCACGTATAGGACTGTCTGCATTATCACTCAGCGGATAAACATAAGGCCAGTTCCGCAGGAATACCGCATTACCGGTTTGCCAGACACCACGGCTTTCTTCTTCACCATAGCCTAGCACCCCCTGTGGTGCTATTGAGCCAACCCAATCATGCGCATTCTCAAGCGCTTTAATGGCGTTCTTATTATTGATGCTTATTGAGCCGTCTGCTTCTACGACTTGTCCACCGCCAAAAGATTTTATCCATTCCAGCGCAGTGCAGGTGAGGCCTTCATAGGCATTGGCTTGAAACACATAGCCATTTATACCTTTATTGCCAGACATACGTTCTTTATCTTGAATATATTGCGCTGTTTCAGTGAGCTCGTCGAAAGTTTTCGGAACTGATTTTTGGTATTTTTCCAGCAAATCTTTGCGATAAAACAGCACTGCCGCATCCGCAAACAGCGGAAGCGCAATCAGTTTACCATTCACAGTCTGACTTTGAATGACTGATGGAAAATGCGTTGCTACAATATCTTTGGCTGCACTGCTCAGATCGAGAAACTGATCAGCCAATTGCGGAGCCCAAACAATATCAGTTCGGTAAAGATCAATATCCGTATTGCCAGCTGCCAGCCATAGACGATATTGGGCAAACTGGTCGGAAGAATTGGATGGCATATCGACGATCGCGACTTTATTGCCGGTTATTTTTTCAAAATCATCCAGTTGCTTACGTAATAATGCCTGACCGTTACCAGTATCACCGGAAGCAATGGTCAAATCAGCGGCAAATACGGATTCAGATGAAAAAAATAAAACCAATAAAGCTATTATTTGATAAGAAATTTTTGAACAGCTGATAAACATGTTCATCACCACGTGAAATTATCTTGGTAAATGATAGATCGATAATTTACTCGTGAATATCCCAATTTGATGGGCTTTGGAGGTGTTAGTGCAGGGATGCGATTTCAGCTTTAATGATCGTATAGAGTTGGATGGTATAGGTTGGGTTTTGACTTGCTCCTGAACCTGCTTATGCCAATCAAACACAATTCTGATAATCGCCATAAGATCCACAAGCAAAAATACCGGATCACCAATTGGGCTCAGTATGAGGCGAGTTTACGCCAGCGCGGTAAGAGGTGGTTCGGTTCGTCTGAACAGTTTCGGGCGTTTGGCTAAGTGGATTTCCGCCGCGATTATGTTACATATTTAATCGACCGCCACAGCCACTCAAAGAAGACATTGTCGCGCCAGGCGCCCTTTCTATCCATCGAGATGGTAATTTCGGTCTTCTTCAGCATGGCAGTGAAGTCAATGGACGTGCGTGTAAACCCTGATCTGTGTTGAAGACTTCTGGCTTGCCGTAACGCGCAAGCACCTCTCCTCGACTGCTTCAATGTAGAAGTCCGCCTTCATCGTGCTCGACAACCGCCAGGATAGAACCGGGCGACTGAATCAATCCACGACGGCACACAGATAAATAAACTTACGCAAGCGCATATAGCCGCGTCCACAGTAAAGCTCCGTTCCGTGCAGAACGAATTTTTGCAACGGAGCTTATATTTCTTTGTTATAGAAAAATAATTTAAAATTGGGAGATATTTCATTAGGCGCTCATGATATTCGGATTAATGAGCGGCTATGTCACTCATGATAGACAATGCGCGGCTCGAATATATGGCTACATATACGAGGGGTGGCTCATGTGTTGTCTAAATATTGGTGAGTTTTATTTAAATAAACTTAAAATAAATTTTCATAGAATATTAAAATTTTATTCTAATTCATTGCTTGTGCATTTCTCATATCTGCTTGTTTTAGCAAATTTATTTGTTGTTTTTGAAGTAACTTCTGTCTACTCGCAGTCCATACCGACTATATCATGCACAACAAATGGTTCAATCTTCAATACAGCCTATGGCGGCAATGCGGGACCACCGGTAAGTTCAGGCAGCGATCCAAGATGGGATGTTGCGATCCGTGAAAAACCGTTTTACGGATCACCGTTGCCAAGTGATCTGAAATTTGTGAATGCACAGGTTGTGGATGCTAAGCCCTCTAGTTGGGTTCGCTCCCCTTTTAACAATGCTGGCTGGATTTCTTACACGCCCACTGCTGTGCATTCTCCAGATCGGAAATCTAACTACGATATTTTCTACCGCTATCAGTTTAACCTTGCTTCTGAAGTAGATGTTGCTGCTTTCAGGTTGGCTATGGACTTTTATTCGGACAATTCCGTTTGGGATGTTTGGGTTAATGGTCAGCCACAAGGTGTGCGCTCTAATATTATATATACCAATCCAAGTGATCCTGCACAAAATGAGTATGACAGATACAATTATCAGGGTTTCCGCGCAGGAACTCAGGCATCAGGAGAGTTGAAGGCCAGTTGGCACTCCGGTCTGAATACGATCATTGTTCACATCAAGTCTGCTCCGCCCTCGCAAGGGTTTCTTGGGCAGATGAAAGTTACTACGCTTTGCCCGAAAGTAACGATTGCCAAGACCCTGTCGGGTGAGAGCGGCACATTGGCCGGTCAGGCGGAACCGGGTGAGGAGCTGCGCTATCAGATCACGCTCACCAATCATGGCGGCTCGCCGGTCACAGATTATGCTCTGAGCGACCGCTATGACGCCAATACCGAATTTGTCCTGGCCGATCAGGGCGGTGCCGATGACGGGGCGCAGATCAACTGGAGCGCTCTGACCATTCCGGCACAGGTGGGCGGGACTGCGGGCACACTTGTGCTCAATGCCACGCTGAAGGTCAAAGACCCGCTGCCGGCGGGCACCTCTCAAGTGGCCAATGTCGCCTATCGCAGTGACGAGACCCCACCCGATTGCAGCGCAGCCCATCCGCAATGTGTGACCATCCCGACAGCCGGTGCGGTAACGATTGCCAAGACCCTGTCGGGTGAGAGCGGCACATTGGCCGGTCAGGCGGAACCGGGTGAGGAGCTGCGCTATCAGATCACGCTCACCAATAATGGCGGTTCGCCGGTCACAGACTATGATCTGAGCGACCGCTATGACGCCAATACCGGATTTGTCTTGGCCGATCAGGGCGGTCTTGATGACGGGACGCAGATCAACTGGTCCAATCTGACCATTCCGGCACAGGTGGGCGGGACTGCGGGCACACTTGTGCTCAATACCACGCTCAAGGTCAAAGACCCGCTGCCGGCGGGCACCTCTCAAGTGGCCAATGTCGCCTATCGCAGTGACGAGACCCCACCCGATTGCAGCGCAGCCCATCCGCAATGTGTGGTCACGAAAGTCGCTGAACCCTCTGATATTGTTATTACAAAACAGGCAAGCTTGCGGCAGATCCGACGCGGTGAGAAGGCTCCGTTTACCATCAAGGTGATGAATAAGAGCAATCGTCTGGTCTCTGATCTCAACGTCACGGACAAAATACCAACCGGATTCCGCTACGTGGAGGATTCCGCAGAAATAGACGGTATGGCGACAGTGCCGGTGGTGAATGGTCTGAATATTGTTTTCACTAATCTTTCCGTTGCCGCGAATTCTGAAATCGTGCTCCGCTTGCAAATGCTGGCGCTGAGTTCGGCGGCATCGGGCAGACATAGCAACCACGCTACCGTGACAGATTCTTCAGGCAACACCCTTGCCCCTGTTGCCACGGCGGAAATCGAAATTATGGTTGAGCCGGTTTTTGAATGCGGTGAAATTATTGGCAAAGTATTCGATGACCGCAACAGCAATGGCTATCAGGACGAGGGCGAACCCGGTCTGCCTGCGGTTCGTGTCGCCACGGTTAACGGCCTGCTGATAACAACGGATAAATTTGGCCGCTTTCATGTGGCCTGCGCTGCGCTGCCTGATCCTCGGATTGGCAGCAATTTTATCATGAAGCTCGACCCGCGCACCTTGCCGACAGGTTATCGCCTGACGACCGAGAACCCGCGTGTTGTGCGCCTCACCGCCGGTAAAATGACAAAGATCAATTTTGGTGCTGCGCTCGGACGTTTGGTACGGCTCAGCCTGAAAGATGATGCCTTCGTTGCCAGTGGCCTTGAGTTGAAAAAGCAATGGAATGAGGGGCTGGATCAGCTGATTGCTGTTCTGAGCCGGGAGCGCTCGACCTTGCGCATAACCTATCAGACAAAAAATCAAAAGCTTGCCGGGCAGCGAATGAAGGTGGTGCAGAAGGAGATATCCCGAAGATGGAAGGCCGGTGGAAGCGGGTATCAACTCAACATTGAAACACGCGTGGAGGCAGGCAAATGAAGCGGCAACGATTAAACTCCAGTGCATGCAAAACCGGCTCAGCCTGTTCTAATAGCCTGATGCCCTGTGCTCTCTTGACCGGCTGTGTAACGCTCGCTCTCGGTTTGAGCGCTGCCTCTGCTCAGCAGCCCAGAGAGGGCAGGCTGCCGCAGCGCAATCCGGTGTTGAATGCACAATCAACAGTCAGGGATGTGCCTATAGCGCCTAATGTGGAGCAGGACGGAAGCGCAGAGGGCGGTGATATTCCGTTTTCGATCAGTGTTGATGGCCAACCTCTTGTTGAAAGCAAACAACCGGAAAGCAATACTGGTGCAACGAAACAAACTAACGGGCAAAAACAGTCTGCCGACATGCAGCGTGAAACAGATGTCGGTATGAATGCGGTGGATATTCAGGTTAAGTTTGACGGGCTTGATGTGCAGCCAATGCTGAATATTTCTACAATACCCGTCCGGCGTGCCTATCAAGCGGGAGAGCAGATCGTATTTCACGCTACAGCCAATTATCCGGCCTTTATCGAACACTCGGAAATTCGTATTTTTGCGGAGGACGATGACAAAAAAGAAGAGCTGATTACAACAATTCCGGTGAAGATTAATGGGCAAGCAGGCTGGGTGATGCCCGCTATACAGCCGCTGACAGGCAATACGGAGCCGCGATATACTTATGTTTTGCGCGTATATGACAGTAAAGGCCGCTATGATGAAACATTACCGCGCTCTCTTGTGCGTACAAGCCGTGATCTGAAGCCGGAACAGGATGCGCCGTTTGAAGGCGTAGCGCCGGACATGGGCGATGATTTTACGGCGCTGCGTAATATTCCGGTTTGGGGTGGCGCAGTCACCGTATACGGGCGTAATGTGCCAGACGGTTATCAGGTTCGGGTACTCAACGATACTATTCCCATTGATAAAAACCGTGCATTCGTTATGCAGCGTATTCTGCCTTCAGGTGATCATGATGTTGATGTGGCGGTTATCAACGGGATTAAAGGTAGTGCGCTTGATTTCAAACGGCAGATCAATATTCCGCAGAATGACTGGTTTTATGTAGCGCTGACTGATCTGACGGTTGGTAAGCGCAGTGGCGATAAAAATATCCAGCTTGTACGCTCCGGAGAATATGACGAAGTCTATACTAAAGGGCGGCTGGCCTTTTATCTGAAAGGCAAAATTCAGGGTAAATATCTGCTGACAGCTGCCGGAGATAGCGGCGAAGACAAAATCGGGAATATGTTTCGCGGCATGGACGCCAAAGATCCGCGCCAGCTTCTGCGTCGTCTGGATCCGGATGATTTTTATCCGGTCTATGGCGATGATTCCACTATGATTGATGATGCGCCGACAAATGGCAAACTTTATGTACGGCTTGAGCGCGGCGACAGCCATGTGATGTGGGGAAATTACAAAACAATCATCAAAGGCACAGAATTTATGCGCTCCGAGCGCGCGCTTTATGGTGCAAGTGCTGTCTATCGCTCGGAGGATACAACATCTTTTGGCGAACGACGATCCGAGGTTACGCTTTATGCGGCGCAACCCGATACGCTGCCGCAACGCGACGAGTTTCTGGCCACAGGCGGTTCGGTCTATTTCATGCGCCGGCAGGATATTACCGTGGGGTCGGAAACTGTTACAATCGAGATACGCGATCCGATTACCGGTCAGGTGCAGGAGCGCCGGACACTGCGCATTGGTGACGATTATTCCTTTGATTATCTTCAGGGTTTACTGCTTTTGAAGCGGCCTTTATCCTCTTCAACCGGTACGTCTGATCCGGTGCGTGAAAGCGCATTGGGTGGCAATAAAGTCTATTTGATTGCGCAATATGAATATACGCCGCCGATCAGAGAAATTGATGGCTATGTCTATGGCGGACGCGCCCAACAATGGCTGAATGATAAAATCCGTATCGGTGTCACCGGCATGAGTGAAAATACCGGCCCTGCAAACCAGCAAGCCTATGGCGCTGATATCGCGATAAGACATTCAGAAAAAACATTTATCGAGGGCGAATTTTCCCGTTCAGAGGGACCGGGTTTTGGTATGTCGCGGTCTGCCGATGGCGGCCTGACATTGAGCGATGTTAACACCACCGGCAGGCGTGACCGCGCGGCAATGGCTTGGCGCACGAAAGCACAGCTTGATCTGGAAGATCTGACCGCAATCGGCCTGAAGGGAACAGCCGGCATTTATTATCAGGAAAAACAGGCCGGGTTTTCCACCTTGGCTGAGCAAATTGCTGCCGATCAGCGCAGCTGGGGTGCCTATGCTGATATTAATGTGACAGATAAAGTCAATCTGGATTTGATCTATGATGATTTCGCGGAAGATCAGGCCTATAGCGACATAGATAATCAACGCATCGGAGGACGAACGAAACGCAAAGGCACAGTTGCGATCAGCAAGCAACTCAATGAATACTGGAAAATGTCTTTTGGCGTTTCCTATATGGCACTGCAGAACCCGCTCACAAGCGCCTATAAATCGGGATATAATGGTTCACGTGCTGATGCGGGTGTGCGTCTCGATTATGCACCGGATGCGGATCATCTCTATTATTTGTTCGGGCAGGCGACAGTCACGCGTTCGGGTGATATTCGTCGCGGGGATCGCCTTGGAGCCGGTACAAAATTCAGGCTGACGGACAAGATTGATCTCGAGGGAGAGCTTTCCTACGGTGCTACGGGTTTGGGTGGACTTGCTGCTGTCGCTTATAATCCGACAGCAGAGGACACCTATTATTTTGGCTATCGTCTTGACCCTGATCGTGCCTTTGATGTGAACCGGAGCTATGATTTATCGGGGGCTGATCGCGGTACATTTATTTTAGGTGCGCGCCGGCAGTTTGACGATTACTGGTCAGGTTATGCTGAAAACAACTATGATCTGTTCGGATATCGCCGTTCGCTTACCAAATCCTATGGGGTGGTCTATACGCCGGATAAAGTCTGGAAATTTGATGGTGGTTTTGAAGCGGGAACCGTTGAGGACGATACAATTGATCCGGTGACAGGACACGAACGCTCCGATTTTGACCGCAAGGCTGTGTCACTGTCTGTCGCTTATAAAGATGAGGACTTTATCAGCGGGCGTATTCGCGGCGAGGCACGGTTTGAAAATTCAGATGACGGAACGCGTGATGTCAATACCTATCTTCTGGCGGCCGGTCTTGGCTGGAAAACTAGCAATGACTGGCGTTTGCTGGCGGCGGTTGATGCTGTTTTATCCGACACTACGGGCGAGAGTTCTTTTCGTGGCGGTGATTATGTTGAAACATCTTTGGGCTATGCTTATCGCCCCGTCAGCAATGACCGGCTGAATGCGTTATTCAAATATATCTGGCTCTATGATCAGCCGGGCGGTAATCAGGTCAGCGCCATAACGGGTGACGAATATGGCCCTGCGCAGCGTAGCCATATTCTGTCGGCAGATTTTACTTACGATCTTTTGCCATGGCTGTCGGTGGGTGCTAAGTATGGCTTTCGTTATGGCAAAGTGCGCTATCGCCTTCTGGGTGAGGATCGCAATAAATTCGGCCTCTGGCAAACATCATCGGCGCATCTTGGGGTTATCCGCACGGATCTGCATATTGTGAAAAACTGGGATGCTCTGCTCGAAGGACGCGTGATGGTTATGCCGGAAGCGGGAACGACGGATTATGGCGCATTAACCGCCATTTATCGCCATGTGGGCGATAATTTCAAAGTCGGAGTCGGCTATAATTTCGGCAATTTTTCGGATGATCTGCGCGATCTTTCACTCAATGATCGCGGCGTTTTCCTGAATGTTGTCGGAAAATTTTAACAAGCAATCCGCATGGTTTTAGTGCATGGATCCCAAAACAATAACTCAGGGTAACGATTGGTCGGCCTTTTAGGCAGGGTTACGTCAGCGGGTTCTGTCGCAAAATTTTCATTCCTGCTGAGGAATGCCTCCCTTTGTGTATGTAACTCGGTGAAGAGATAGGGGTTGGTTCCGGCTGGGGGCGAAATAACACTCTAAGCGGTCAATCCCACCCGTACTCCGAATACGGCTGCTGAGCCGTCGTGCATAATATTGCTTGGCGCACGTAGGGGATGGTTTCTGACGGCAGCGCGTTGACTGGCGTCCATTGAAGATCACTGTGTTTGTCGAGTTCACGCAAAGACGGGTTGCCTTCCCAAATTGTGGCCTGAAAGAAGTGTCCTAACCACGTCCGACCTTCGGTTTTGCTATGCAAAGTGTGAACATAGTGCAGGTTCTCCGGAGCGATGTTGACGCCGACTTCTTCGTAGGCTTCGCGGGCTGCGGCAGCGCGAATGGTTTCACCAGCGTCGAGCCCCCCAGCTGGAATACTGAATGAACCGTCCATCCAACCGGTCCCTTTTCGCCTGAGCATACAAATCTCGCCCTCTTTAATGAGCATGACGAAGACAGAGGCAGACAGTTGGTATCGAATTCTTTCACTCATAATGAACTCCACAGATCGACTTATTAGGATTGGTTCAAGGTTATTGACGGCTGGTCCCGGTAACGTTTTGCTATGTCAGCAACGGTATTTTTGCTGATGCCGAGATCGCGCGCGACCCAGCGGTAGCTGCGGCCCTCAGAGATCAGCGTCATGACTTTCGGCGCGAGGCGATCTGACTTTGGACGCTCACCGGTCTGA
The DNA here is from genome assembly GCF_020341615.1 of Pseudochrobactrum sp. XF203. Classification (NCBI taxonomy): domain Bacteria; kingdom Pseudomonadati; phylum Pseudomonadota; class Alphaproteobacteria; order Hyphomicrobiales; family Brucellaceae; genus Pseudochrobactrum; species Pseudochrobactrum sp. XF203. The sequence goes on from NZ_CP084393.1 coordinate 423,464, forward strand.
CGACCAAGCATTTTCCCCCGGGCCTTTGCAGCGGCAAGGCCGGATTTGACGCGTTCACTGATGAGGTCACGTTCGAATTCGGCAATACCAGAAAGAAAAGTCGCCAACATACGGCCATGTGGCGACGACAGATCGAACGCCATTCCATTCATGGCGATGACGGAAACCTTCCAACCCTCCAGCTCACGAAGGGTATTGAGCAAGTCGACCGTGGAGCGGCCCCAGCGCGAAAGTTCGGTAACAAGCACCGCGTCAATCTTGCGAGCTTGCGCCAACGCCATAACTTTGCGTCGTTCGGCACGGTCGAGCTTCGTGCCGGAACCGGTCTCCTTGAATATCGCGGCAACCTCATATCCGGCTCGGTCAGCGAAAGCAGTCAGGTCATGCTCCTGCCGCTCGCATGACTGATCGGCGGTTGAAACGCGGCAATAAATAGCGGCGCGCTGTCCCAATTGAACCCCCGTGGATTTTGGTGCCGGAAGGCCTTGATTTGTATGGGGCGATTGTTGTCCAAAACAGACTATACTTCAATAGGGACAATCGGAATGCCGAGACGACATATTCTCACCGAGCGACAGCGCTCAGCACTGTTCGATCTACCAACCGATGAATTGTCGCTGCTTCGGCATTACACACTGGGCGACGACGATCTTGGACACATTCAGGAACGCCGCAGGCCGGAGAACAGACTTGGATTCGCCCTGCAGCTTTGCACGTTGCGATATCCAGGACGCGCGCTGGCTCCGGGCGAAGTGACCCCGAATGAGGTCCTGTCGTTCATCGGGGCTCAGCTTGGTGTCCCGGCCGACGCGCTTCTGACCTATGCCGCACGACGGCAGACGCGTCAGGAGCATATGGAGGCGTTGCGAGACATCTATGGCTACAGGACTTTCTCAGGTCGTGGTGCCCGTGATCTTCGGGACTGGCTTTACAATCAGGCCGAAGAGGCCCGTTCGAACGAGGACCTCGCGCAGCGTCTGGTTGCGCGTTGTCGTGAAACTCAGACGATCTTGCCAGCGGTATCGACAATCGAGCGACTATGTGCGGACGCGCTGGTAGCCGCCGAACGGCGAATCGAGACGAGGATCGCGGAAAAGCTCGACAATAACGCACGCGAACAGCTTGATGGGCTGCTGACCGGACTAGTCGATGCTAATGTCAGTCGGTTCATCTGGCTTCGCCAATTCGAGGTCGGTAGCAATTCCGCAGCGGCGAACCGACTGCTCGACAGGCTGGAGTTGCTGCGTGGCCTCGCTATTGATCCGCAGCTTCTCGCCGGTATCCCGCCGCACCGTGTCACACGCCTACGTAGGCAGGGCGAGCGCTACTTTAAGCAATACGCTGGCGGACGATCCATTGGCTCATGTAGGACAAGGATATCATCGCTTCCGTCGCTACGCGCCGCGCATGTTGCGGTGCCTGAAACTCAAGGCAGCATCGGTAGCCCAGCCCTTGATTGCGGCGGCGAAAGCTATCGGGCAAATGCAAGCGTTGCCATCGGCAGCCGACAGCTTCTTACGTCCGAATTCGAAATGGCACCGGCATCTTCGAGCACAAGACCAGGGCGACAACCGCCTCCGTGAGGTGGCAGTCCTGTTCCATCTCCGGGATGCTTTCCGATCCGGTGACATCTGGCTCGATCATTCGCGCCGCTATGGCGATCTCAAGCAGGTCCTGGTGCCGTTGACCACAGCGCAGACGAACACCAGGCTGGCCGTTCCCTTTGATCCACAGCTTTGGCTGACGGATCGAAAAGCTCGCCTCGCCGATGGCCTGAAGCGACTTGCACGCGCAGCGCGAGACGGAACCATCCTTCATGGCAGCATCGAGGATGGAACGTTGCGGACCGACCAACTGACGGCGGACGTTCCGGACAGCGCCGAGGAGTTGATACTCGATCTCTATCGCCGGATGCCGCTCATTCGGATCACCGACATCTTGCTTGAGGTCGATGCTGCGCTCGGATTCACCGAGGCCTTTACCCATTTGAGAACCGGGGTTCCATGCGGGGACCAGATCGGCCTTCTCAATGTGCTGCTCGCAGAAGGGCTGAACCTTGGCCTGCGGAAGATGGCGGAGGCCACGAACACGCATGATTACTGGCAACTCTCGCGCCTTGCGCGGTGGCATGTCGAGAGCGACGCAATGGACCAGGTGCTGGCGATCGTGGTTGCTGCGCAGGCAAAGCTGCCAATGTCCCGGTTCTGGGGCATGGGCACGACCGCATCGAGCGATGGTCAGTTCTTCCCTTCAGCCCGACAGAGCGAGGCCATGAACATGGTCAATGCCAAATATGGAAACGAGCCCGGCCTCAAGGCTTACACTCACGTCAATGACCAGTTCGCGCCGTTTGCGTCACAAACTATTCCCGCGACGGTCAGCGAGGCCCCATACATCCTTGATGGTCTTCTGATGAATGAAGCCGGTCGGCAGGTTGGAGAGCAATATGCCGATACGGCCGGTTTTACCGATCACCTGTTCGGAACCAGCGGCATGCTCGGATACCGCCTTATCCTTCGCATTCGCGATTTACCTTCGAAGCGTCTTTACGTTTTCAATCCCGCAGGGACACCCAAGGATTTGCGCAAACTGGTCGGTGGCAAGATCCGCGAGCAATTGATCATCACGAACTGGCCCGACCTGTTCCGTTGCGCCGCCACCATGGCTGCCGGCAAGATCAAGCCAAGCCAGTTGCTTCGCAAGCTTGCCTCATACCCGCGCCAGAACGATCTGGCAGTTGCGCTGCGCGAGGTCGGCCGCGTGGAGCGAACACTCTTTATTATAGAGTGGATCCTCGACACAGATATGCAGCGGCGTGCCCAGATCGGCCTCAATAAGGGCGAGGCCCATCATGCGCTCAAGAATGCGCTACGCGTCGGTCGCCAGGGTGAAATCCGTGACCGCACTACCGAGGGCCAACATTACCGGATCGCCGGCCTCAACCTGCTCACGGCAATCATCATCTATTGGAACACCGTCCACCTCGGCCATGCAGTTGCCGAGCGGCGAAACGCCGGGCATGATGTTCCGCCGGAACTATTGGCGCATATCTCACCGCTGGGCTGGGCACACATATTGCTGACCGGCGAATATCTCTGGCCGAAGGGAGCAACGGCTTAGAGTGTCATTTCGCCCCCAGCCGGAACCGACCCCTATCACGATAATCCGTAGACATGCGAAATTGTGCATTGAGACTGTCACCGTTAAGGTTGGAAACAGACGCCCCCATGCATCATTGAATGAACCAAATGGGTTCTGTCGCGAATTTTTTACATCTGCTGCGTTGTTGTCTCTTTGGTGTGCATAATTGAACGCGGTAACTGGGTATGGCGATCGATTTCAAAGGGTCTCATTTAACCGAGAGTGTCAACCTATACGCCGTTTTCTTTTACGTTCGCTATCCGGCTTCCTATCAAGACCTTGGGGAGATTATGGCCGAACGTGGTGTGAACGTTGACCATGCAACATTGAACTGTTGATTGTCCGTTACGCGCCACAGACTGCAGATCACGCACAGAAGCGTAAATGTCGAACGCTTGTCTCATAGCGTGTTGATGAGGCCTATTCGAAGGTCAAAGGACGATGGACTTATATGTTCCAAGCCGTAGATCGTGACGGACAAGCGCTTGATTTCATGCTCACCGAACGCCGAAATCTCGGTGCTGCACGCCGTTTCCTCAAGAGCGCAATCGTTAGCAAAGGTGTTCCAGACAAAATAGTCATTGATAAAAGCGGTGCCAATATGGCCGGAGCACAAGATGTAAACACAATCTTGAAAATCACAGGTCACAACCAAATGATTGCAATCCTGCAGGTAAAATATCTCAACAACATCCTTGAGCTAGATCATCGGTTTATTAAGAGGATTACTAAACAGATGTTGGGCTTCAAGGCATTTCATACAGCCTCAGCGACAATCGCGAGCATCGAAGTAGCACATATGATCGGCAAGAAGCGGTTCGAAAATGACAATCGCTGGCCATTTGAAGTCTTTGTGGAGCTTGCAGTATAATTGCGTCAGAAGATCAGACCGCTTTTAACCTGATGTAAAATTTGCGACACAACCACTGCTCAGCTTGTCCGTCACGATGACGCGTGACTGACCGAATTACCTGACCCATTTTGAGGAGGAACGCTTAGCAGCTTCAGGGCTACACAAGATTATCAAGAATATCGGCGTCTCCACCAATTGTCCGTCAGAGCTTCTTTCCATCGATCGTGATTAACGCAAACCTATGATAGGTCCAGACCGCATAGGTAACAATCTCACGTGGAAAACGAAAGCCCTTAAACTAGGGGAATCTGCTCGATAATTTCGTCGCGAGTTGATAACTGAAATGCAGAGATCAAACAACTTGGCAATGCCACGGCAATTAAATGCTCTGCCGCTTATCTTTATAGTTTAGTTCCATAATATATATTATCTAATTAGCATCTGTAGCCGCAAAGTTAAAATGTCCTGTTTCTGCAAAATAGAAATGTCACACTCTTCACATTTGAGGATGCGGGAGTTTGCAGATGGGATGGATTTTAATGAGCGAGTGCAGTCGCCGGACTGCCCGACTGGATACTATTGTGCATCATCTTGGATTAGCTTTGGGAGGACGTCCCGCTGCAGCCTTTGCCAAACGCCTGATGATACCCGTGAGCAACGACACGCCCATCCACACCGTGAGAAGAAGATCAGCGGTTAGACATGAAAAAATCAATGTGGACGGCGTGGATGATTGGGCATTCCGGCGCAATTACCGCTACGGTACCATCGTCTGCGCTGCAGGATATGTCCAACACACTGACAATGCTGGTCAATGCCTGTCAGGGGGATCACCGGCCGCATTGCCCGATCCTGAAACGCCTTGAAACCGATCCGGAAGATGAAGATCTGTCTATCTATCCGCGCCGCGGTGCTGTGGATCGCCGGTTACAATGAAACAAACACCGCCAATCCTGTCGGCCTCACACGGGTACAGGCTGAGACAAGTTGTGTCGGGCTGTGTTTAAATCGCCGTTCCATCGCCGCGGACAATTGCCATCTGTACGGGCAGTGGTCGATTTTTTAGCTGAGCGAATGGTGCAGAGCATGGCGCTTCGCTAGCCGCTCTACACAAGTGCCCTACTTCAAATAAGACTTCGCTTTACTCGGAAACAGATTGCCTTCCATCGGGATTTAATAACGCAGACGCTCACCGGATACGCTGTCAAAAAGCAGAACTTTTGCAGCATCAAGAGCCAGCCTGACTGTCATACCAGTCGTAAACTGCCGGTCGCCTTTGGCAATCACATGGATGTCCTGTACACCGACTTTAACCACCAGTTCCTGACTATCGCCGGTTGGCTCAACCAATGTCACCAGCCCCTCAATACCTTCATCAGCAATCTCAATATGCTGCGGGCGGATGCCATACATCATGCTAGTTTGTGATTTTAACGGAGAGACAAGCGGCAAAACAATACCGTCCTCCGTGACAGCATGATCACCCCTCGCCTCTGTTTTCAGCAAGTTGATTTCCGGAGAACCGATAAAACCCGCAACAAATATATTTGCCGGATCATTATACAGTTCCAGCGGCGGCCCATATTGTTCGATCTTCCCGCCATTCAGGACGACGATTTTATCAGCCATAGTCATCGCTTCCGTCTGGTCATGGGTGACATAGACAGTTGTTTTACCAAGGCGCTGATGCAGTTTTTTAATCTCACTGCGCATTTTTACACGCAATTTTGCGTCCAGATTGGACAACGGCTCATCAAACAGAAACGCTCTTGGCGCACGCACAATGGCACGTCCCATCGCCACACGCTGACGCTGACCACCGGAGAGCTCGCGCGGAAAACGGTCCAGCAATTTCTCAAGGCCGAGTATTTCTGCCGCTTCCTGCACACGTTTGCGGATTTCTTCTTTCGGTGTACCACTCAGCTTCAGAGAAAAGCTCATATTTTCCGCAACTTTCATATGCGGATAAAGCGCATAACTCTGAAAAACCATCGCAATATCACGCTCTTTCGCGCGCATATCATTGACGACCTTACCCCCGATGCGGATTTCACCGGAGGTAATATCTTCCAGTCCGGCAATCATGCGCAAAAGCGTTGATTTTCCGCAGCCGGACGGACCAACCAGAACCACAAATTCCCCATCACCCATATCGAGCGAAATGTCTGCAAGCACAGAGGTTTTTCCATAGCTCTTACCTACATTTCTCAGTTCGATTTCAGACATTTATGGCTCCGGTATATGTTATTGATCGTAAAATAGCGTCAGGCAGCAGCGTGAGCGGCATTGTTTGTGAGATGATCCCACATCGATGCTCTGCGCTGTTCGGACTGCCTGTCTGCTTTTTGTATTTCCATTACGGTTTGATAAAATGCATCAGCCGCCTTGTTCAGCTCAAGCTTATTGGCTGAATCCAGCAACGCCGCATCCGTATCGTCAATGACAGACGCACCATGCATAGCGCCGAGAATGGCACCGGCCATGACGCCGATGGAATCCGTGTCGCGTCCGGAGTTAATGCCGTCATGAATGGTCTTGTAGAAGTCACCGTCATTGACCACTGCAAAACCTAAGGCCAGCGGCAGTTCCTCAATCGCATTGAGGCGGGACGGACGATAGGCTTCACTGGCCACACCGGTTTTCTTCACAGAATGCGTGACATCATCACCCATCGGTGAATATTTTCCGATAATCGTCTGAAAAACTTCGGTGACTTTATCCGCGTCCTGCCCTTTGAGGCTCTTTGCAGCGGCTACAATTTCAAGAATAGCCTGTTTTGTACCATCTTTTGCTAATGCAACGGCCTCATTGACCACTTCATCAATGGTAATGTGCGGAATAAAAGCCGCTGCAATCGCTGCCGCCAACACACCTGCGGCTTCCAGACCATAGCTCTGCTGATGGCCGGAAGCGAAAGCAATCGCCTCATCATAGGCCGCTTTCGGATTGCAGGCATTCATCACCCCAACCGGCGCAATATACATCGCCGCACCGCAATTCACCATATTGCCGATGCCACCTTCACGCGGATCGCAATTGGACAACTGATGACGCTGGAAAATCCATTTTTCCGGATAGAACAGGCGCTCAATCAGCATGGCCTCACGCTGCAATTCAGGAACCCAGCGCGGTGTCCATGCAATTTCACGCACCATACCGTCCGCCATATCCCAGGCATCAATATGACGGCGCACGTCATTATAAATATTCATCAGACACAGGGTCATCAGCGTATCATCAGTCACGATACCACTGCCCCGAACACGCCAGTTACGGGCTATGCCGCTCTCCGACATGCGATGCCATTCTGTATTCAGATTGGTAACACGGCCGTAACGCTGGCGAATTTGCTCGGCTGAAAGTTTTTCAACCGGTGCCCCGATGGCGTCACCATAAGCGACGCCATAAAGAACTGCCCGAATTCGTCCTTGCAGAGACAAAGGAGCAAATGTGTCCATCATTTTAATACAGTCCTCGCATATTCAGTCAGCCGGTCACCGCCGGCAGTCTTCCACTCAGAAACAAACTGATCCCACTGATCGAAACCCGCTTGTCCGGAGATAAATTTATAAGCCCATGCCTTGTAGACATTCTGCGCCGCATCCAGATCAGGCGCATATTCATTCGGCCAGATAAATGCATTATCAGGCTTGTAGCTTTGGGTGATATTGGTCAGAAACTGCGCGGCAGCAGGGCTTCTCACGCCTTCCGGTAGTTTCCAGTTTGCGGCCGCGATAAAGCGCACATACCAGGTTGCCATTTTGTCTGTTGGCTTGATGGCCTCGCCGTCACGGGTATATTGCTCACCTTCAAAACCAAGGCGTTCCAATGCCTGACCTTCAGGGCTGGCCACAAAATCAAGAAATTTAACAACTTCTTCTTTGTGCTTCGAGAGAGCTGAAATTGCGAAACCACGTGTTTCCTTGGAAACATCAACAGCGGCCAGACCTTCGCCACCGGTACCTGCAGGCGGTGCCAACAGAACCAGTTCCGGATTAGCATCAGGATTCGCCTGTTTCATCTTACCGCGATAAACATCCACATTCTCAGCCGATGCCGAGAACACCATACCGACGCGTCCGGAATAGAACTTGTCTTCCTTGGTATCCCATTTGGTAGTGATATATTCCGGGTCCAGCAGTCCTTGCTCACGCAGCGATGCATAGAAAGTCAGCTTGGCTTTTTCCTGCTCAGAAATCTGTGAGGCAATCCAGTTGCCCTCTTTGTCTTTCAGCCAGGATGAGCTGACGCCGAATGCCTGATTAAAAATCGTATCGGCTTCATCCATGCTGCCCGGCACAGTCAGCGCATAGGATTTATCACTGCCTGCACCACCAAAATTGCCGCTCTTAATCGCCTTGAACAAAGCAACATAGTCATCAACCGTTTTCGGTGCAGCCAGTCCGGTTTTGCTCAGCCAGTCCTCACGCATAACCGGCTGCGAAATCCGCGGCGGGAATGCATAAAGCAGATACGGATAATTCTGCAGGCGAGCGGTATTGTGCGGGTAAAGCGCATCTTTCAGATAGGTTGTTTTCGGCAGCCAGTCGTTCCAGTTTTCAAGAACACCCTGCTCGGCCATTACCGTGTCACCGCCCTGAAAATAAATCAGATCGGGAATGTCGCCGGACAACATCATCGCGCCGAGCTTATCAGCATAGCCGGAAGCCGGAAGATTGACGATCTCAATCTTCAGATCTATCCCTTTTGCCTTCAGCGCCGCTTCATATTTCTCAATGAGCTTCACGTCATCCGGATTGGTGTTGAGCAGATCCTTCGCCACTACGCGTATAGTGACCGGCTCGGCCAGTGCCGGCAATGCTGCAGCAGACAGCAGTGCAACCACACTGACAGACAGAATAAGATTATTTTTCAGCATGTGTCCTTCCCCTTTATATGTGCCGGAATAATCAGCCCTTGAGCGCGCCGCTCATCGTGCCTTTAGTGAAAAATTTCAGGATTAACGGATAAATCGCCAGGATCGGTACAATCGTGAGCAGGATCATGCCTGCGCTCAGCGCCCTGATATTGATCTGGCTTGCGCCTGTGTAATTGACGGAATTTTCCAGCCCGACCATGGCAATCTTGTCGCCCTCGACCACAAACTGACGCAGCACAACCTGCAGCGGCCATTTGGACTGGTCATTGAGGTAGATCATCGGGCGGAAGAAATCGTTCCAATGGAAAACGAAATAGAACAGTGCAATCGTCGCCAATGCCGATTTTGATACCGGCAGCACAACATACCAAAATGTCTGAAAAACATTGGCACCGTCGAGTTCTGCGGCTTCCAGAATTTCATTCGGCACTTCTTCAAAGAAGCGGATCAGAATAATCAGATACCAGGCATTGACCAGTTTGAAGAGAATAACTGACCAGTAGCTGTCGATCAGACCCAGACGTTTATTGAGGAAGTAATCCGGTATAATGCCCGGATCAAAAACAATCGTCACCAGCACGAAGACCAGAAGAATACGGCGCCCCGGCAAGCCCGGACGCGACAAGCCCCATGCCATCAGCGCTGTAAAACACACACCGAGTGCAGTACTGGTCAGCGTGATAAAGACCGAATTGATCAGCCCCTGCTGCACTGCCGGATTGGTGATCAGCAGCTTCCAGACCTCTAGCGAAAAGCCTTCCGGAATGATTGTGAGGCCGCTCATTCTCGCGACTTCGGAAGGCGATGACAGGGAAACAGCCAGCAGATTAAGCAGCGGCTGAACCATCACCACCACAAGCAGCAGCAAGGTAGAGATAATGATTGCATATTCTGCCCGCTCCAGCGGAGAGCGACGGATTTTACTTGCTGCCATCACCAGATCCCCTTGCCTGTCAGCTTTTTCGAGATGAAATGCGCGCTCATAATCAGGATCATGCCGAGCCCTGCCTTAAACAGACCAGCTGCCGTGGCGAGCGAATATTGTCCGGTTTGCAAACCGATGCGATAAACATAAGTATCGAGAATATCGATCTGACTGCGCACAATATCATTGGTGAAGTTGATCACCTGATTGAGGTCAGCATTCAGGAACATACCGGCATTCAGAATGAACAATGTAGCAATCGTCGGAACGATGCCCGGAATGGTGACGTAGAAAATTTTCTGCCAGCGGTTAGCACCGTCAATTTCCGCAGCCTGATAAAGCTCCTGATCAATTGACATAATCGCTGCGAGATAAAGCAGGCTGTCCCAACCGGCCGAGCGCCAGATTTCAGAAAACACCAGAACCCAGCGGATTGTCCCCGTCTCAGTCATAAAAGAAACCGGCTGAAAACCGAAAAAGCCGGTAATTTCATTCACGGCACCGGTGCTCGGCGACAAAACAGCAATGAAAATACCTGCAATTACTACCCATGACAGGAAGTGCGGCAGATAAATTGCCGACTGAATGAATTTACGGGTACCGGTGCCGCGCACCTCATTGAGCAACAATGCCACAATGATCGGCACGGGAAACACAAAGACGATTTTCATTGCTGAAATGATCAGCGTATTGGCCAGCACCTGCCAGAAAATCGTGGACGAGAACAACAGTTCAAAATGCTTCAGCCCCACCCAGATATTCGGCGGAATGATGCGCAATTGTTCAAAAGCAATTTTAGCTTCCCACACCGGCATATAGTGGAAAATAAAAAAGAAAATCAGGGCTGGTGCCATCATCAGATAATAAGGCCACCACTGGCGGACGCTGCTTTTAAAGCGCTTCATTTTGGGAACGTTCCCAATTTGAGTGCTCACTGATGATGCAGAACTATGACTCATTGTCTGAATTACCCCTTTGCAGCCAGCCGCGCAGTTGCCATCTCTGACAGATCAGCGAGTGAGCCGCGCTCCAAAAGACGGCACGGCACATAAATGCGCTCATGTTCTGCTCGTCCGGCAATTTCTGCATATAAAGCAGTGACTGCCGTGGAGCCGATACGGCGACCGTCTTTTTCAATTGTCGTCAATCCGGGCCAGGAAAAAGCACCGGAAGGAATACCGTCAAAACCGAGAATTGACACATCCTGCGGGCAGGACAGCCCTGCATCACGGATTGCCAGAATACCACCAAGCGCCATCAGATCATTCGCACAAAAAACTGCCAGATGCTGACCATTCTGATGCGCTTGCAACAGCCGTTTCATAGCAGAACGACCACCTTCAACGGTATAGTCACTGTCTTCCGTGATGAGTATTGAGGGGTCAACATCCCGCTCAATGCAATGCTCATGTACCGCGCGCAGAAAACGCGCACGCGCCAATCGGGATTTAGGCCCGAGGATTAATGCCGGCTGCACATGCCCCTGCGCGAGCAGCACATCCAGCCCGAGACGAACACCCTGCACGATATCTGACCCGACACTGCTCGTATCGGGAAAGCGCTCGGCACTCGAACCGATCAGCACAAAAGGCATGCCGAAACGGTCGAGATCAGCAAGATTATCAGCGACAGGATTGATGATCGCGCCATCTACGCGTGCCTGACATAAGGCGCGAAGATGTGCCGCTTCCTTATCCGCATCCCAGTCTGAAGAAAATACCAGCAGCGAAACACCCTGCCTTGCAGCCTGATCCTGCGCACCGCGCGCCACTTCCGCCCAAAACGGATTGGTAATATCCGGAATAACCAGACCAAGCAACCCGCTGCGCCCTGAGCGCATGCCGACTGCCAGATGATTGCGCTCATAACCGGTTGCCAGTACTGCGGCCTGTACGCGCTCGGCAGCATCCTGCGATATATTGGAGGAACCAGCCAGAACACGGGCTACTGTGCTCTTGGACAAGCCAGCTTTTTTCGCAACATCGACGATCGTCGCACGACGCCCTGTATCCTTATTCAAGCTGACACTCCTCCCAAGCGACCGGCCTTTTAACCAATCTTTGTGGGAACGTTACCATTCTTGAAAAACTTTGACAAGAGCCCCTGTCAAACTACACAAGAAATCAATATATGCTGTTGATGGCAAATGCTTTCTTTATGTTAGAGAATATAAAATACCTGCTATAATTCAGCAATACGCAGCATATTCGTGCTGCCCGGTATGCCAAAAGGCACGCCTGCAGAAATGATAATACTATCTCCCTGCCCGCCGAAACCTTCCGCTTCCACAATGGCACAGGCACGTTTCACAGTTTCATCTATATCTGCGGTGTCATCCGTGGTGACACAATAAAGACCCCAGACCAGAGACAGCCGTCGCGCGGTTTGCACAACAGGCGAAAGCGCAATAATCGGCACCGGAGGGCGCTCCCGCGCGGCACGCAGACCTGTCGTACCCGACGAGGTGTAACAAACAATGGCAGCAAGCCCTAGCGTGACTGCGATCTGGTGTGCCGCCAGAGAAATTGCATCAGCACCGGTTGCCTCAGGCGAAGCGCCCTGCTTGTTAATAATGCCCGCATAAAGCGGATCAAGCTCCACATTGCGGGCGATTGACGCCATTGTTGCAACAGCCTCAACGGGATAATCACCTGAAGCGGATTCAGCAGAAAGCATGATGGCGTCTGCGCCTTCGAAAACCGCAGTTGCCACATCCGAAACTTCTGCACGCGTTGGCACCGGAGCGCTAATCATAGATTCCAGCATTTGCGTGGCAATCACCACGGGTTTGCCTGCGCGTCTGCACGCCCGTGTCAGTTGTTTTTGCAATCCGGGAACAGATTCAAGCGGCATTTCCACGCCCAAATCTCCGCGGGCCACCATCAGTGCATCCGAAAGCCTGATGATCTCGTCAATATGATCCAGAGCCTGAGGCTTCTCGATCTTGGACATCAGTCCTACGCGATCACCGGCAATCTTACGCACTTCAATCAAGTCTTCCGGTCTCTGCACGAAAGACAAAGCAACCCAGTCAATTTCGCCGGTTGCAAGTAGCGCATCAAGATCTGCCCGATCTTTGTTGGTCAAAACACCCACGGCCAATAATGTATCCGGCAGACTGACACCCTTGCGGTCAGAGATTTTTGTGCCGGCCACAACAGTGGTGATCATGCTCTCATTGTCAGCTTTTTCCACGCGCAGATGCAGTTTTCCATCATCGATCAGCAGACGGTGCCCCGCCTTCACCGCTGCAAATATCTCCGGATGCGGAAGAAAAACACGACTATTGTCACCCGGCTCATCCCTGTTGTCCAACGTAAAACTCTGCCCGACTCTCAGTTCCACGGTGCCTTGTGCAAATCTGCCAATACGCAGTTTTGGCCCCTGTAAATCAGCAAGAATGCCGATAGGACGGCCACTTTGTAATTCAACAGCGCGAATATGCCGGATTAATTGGCGCATCATGTCATGGCTGGCATGACTCATATTAATCCGGAACAGATCGGCACCTGCCGCGTGCAACTGCCGGATAATATGCTCTTCGGAAGAAGCCGGTCCGAGTGTCGCGAGTATCTTAACTTTTTTATATTGTTTCATTTGTCGGCATAATCCTGCACTACAAAGCCTGCACAATGTGATAGCGAAAGTGTCAAAGGCGCACTGTTGTTCCCGCGCCCTCGCAACCCATAGCCCGTAGAATACCAGCCGGAATTTCCAGCATGGTTTCACGGCCGGAAGAGAGCAAAAATGATGCTGTCTGCGGTTCGCTATAGGCAAGCATCACTTCAGAAGATGCTTTTGTATAAATACCGCGCAGCGCCCGCAGGCATCCGCTATGTGTTACCACAACATGTGTTGTTTGCTTTTCCAGCGTTGCCAGCCATGTCTGCATCCGTTGTTTCAGATCATTGCGGCTTTCCCCCTCCGGCATCGTATAATCCCAAGGATCAGTTTGCTGTGCCCGATATTGATCAGACAAATCCCGTTTGATTTCATCGGATGTTTGTCCCTCCCACACACCGAATGACCGCTCCATAAGAAGCGGAGCCTGCGTGAATTTCTCAAAAGGAACAGTCCAGATACCGGCAAGGATGGATGCAGTTTGCAAAGCACGGGGCAGCGGGCTGCTCCAGAATTTCAAACTTTGATGAGAGGCGATTGTATCGGCCAAACGCACACCGACAGCCTTTGCCTGCCGCACACCATTATTGGTTAAAGGCGTGTCTTTCCGGCCCTGCAATCGTCCGGCAACATTCCACTGGGTTTCACCATGGCGGATAACAATGAGATCAGGCAGTTCCTGCATTATATACTCAATTAATAGCTGGGGTAATCGGTTATGGTCGTGTTCGGGGAGCATCCGCCGGTTATCAACCGGCGGATGTCACTATCACTCTGTCAGCCAGAGTGCTGCAGAAGGCTGCAAACCAAGCACTGTTGCAGTTCCCGGTTCCAGCAATGTGTCACCGGTATAAAACGGCACATCAATCAGCACCGTCGCAGTGCCAACCTGAACACCATAGCGGATGATTGCACCGAGGAATTCACGATGCGCGATGGTGCCTTCAAGCGCAACCGCACCCTCTTCTGTATGACCGATGGTTGCATATTGCGGGCGGAATACCAGCTTAGCCCCTTGCGCAACCTTCGTACCATCTGGGACAGGAATAGAGCCCGCCCCTTCCACCACGAAGACGCGACCGTCCGGTGTATCCTCCACATGACCGTCGAGAATATTGGCAGTGCCGAGAAAGCTGGCGACAAACAGATTAGCTGGCTTTTCATACAGGCTCATCGGTGTCCCGACCTGCTGAATACGCCCTTCATTGAAGACTGCGATACGGTCACAAACCGTATTGGCCTCTTCCTGATCGTGGGTCACAAAAATGGTCGTCAGCTTCAGACGTTGCTGCAAGTCACGCAATTCACGGCGAACCTCGACACGCATTTTTGCATCCAGATTTGACAGCGGTTCATCGAGAAGCAGAACTTTAGGCTCGATGGCAATTGTGCGGGCGAGCGCCACACGTTGCTGCTGTCCGCCGGAAAGCTGGGCAGGACGACGATCCGCAAGATGGGTCAGCCCCACCAGTTCCAGTGCTGCCTTAACCCGCTTATCAACTTCTTTGCGCGGCAGTTTGCGCTCTTCCAGACCAAAAGCAACATTGCGAGCAACGGTCATATGCGGCCATAGCGCATAAGACTGGAACACCATGCCAACGTCACGTTTCCACGGCGGCATGTCGAGCACGTCCGCACCGCCAATTTCTACTTTGCCCTGTTGTGCAACATTAAATCCGGCGATCAGGCGCAGCAATGTTGTCTTGCCGCAACCGGACGGCCCCAAAAAGGCGAAGAATTCGCCGGGTTTAATATCCAGACAAATATCCTTCAGCACATGAACCGCACCATAAGACAGGTTCACATCGCGGATACTGATTGCTTTTGCCGGTGTTGTTGGCAAGGCGGCGCTGTTTGTATCTAATGTCATATTTTTTCTCCCCAATCTTACTTGGCCGCCCCAAGCGTCTTTTGCCGGCGTTCAATAACGTAATGTGATAAAAACGTGCAAAGCCCGACCAGTATCACTGCGATAACCCCGAGTGCAGCACCTGGCCCGCGTCCGGCAGGTGATTGCATGAAGACATAAAGCCCATAGGCAATCGGCGCGTCAGAATTGCTTTGGATGAGCATCAGCGTTGCGGAAAGCTCGACCGCCGCCGTTGCAAAACTGGTGACAAATCCGGCAAGCAGACCGCCTGTCATCAATGGCAATACAATACGGCGGATTGTTCTCTGCTTTGTTGCCCCAAGATTTTCCGCGGCCTCTTCAAGCGAGATAGACACCTGCTGAAGTGCGGCATAGCAAGCCCGCAGTGCATAAGGCAGGCGACGGATAGCAAGTGCCAGCACCAGCATAACCCAAAGCGTTGCTAGCGGTGTGCCGTCCGGCAGCGGAATGTTGTAGAAGGTGCGCAGGTAACCAATCCCGAGCACAACACCGGGAATGGCAAGTGCCGAGGTTGCTGCCCAATCCAGCCAGCGACGCCCGATCAGTTTTGTACGCAACACGAGATAGGCAATGGCACTGCCCACGATGACATCAATCAAACCGGCAAGGCTGACATAAATCAGCGTGTTTTTAATATAGAGCGAGCTTTCACCGAACACGCGGGTGTAATGCGCCACTGTATAACCGTCTGGCAGCGGGCTGTAAGACCAGACCGTAGCAAAAGACAGTAACAGCAAGCCAATATGCGGTGAGAGAACCAGCAGCAGGATGAAACCGACCGTGGCATAAGCCACAAGGTTTTCGCGTCTGGTGAGTTTGCGCTTTGTCAGCCCGCCACCGCCGCGTTGTACCGTGGAATAATCTTTGCCGCGCATGGCGACTGCGGACAGCCACATGGCAAAAATAGACACAACAATCAGAATAACCGCGATCACATAACCCATCGGATCGGTCAGACCGACCGAAGTCACGCGCAGATAAGCCTGCGGCGCCAGCATATCCTTGACATTGAGAAGCAACGGTGTCGCCAGATCATCAAAAACTTTGACGAAAACAAGCGAGGCACCGGCAAGATAACCCGGCATTGCCAGCGGAAAAACAATACGCCGGAACAGGCGGAAACCCGACGAGCCAAGATTTTGCGCGGCTTCTTCCATCGAACGGTCGATATTACGCAGGCTCGCGGAAAGATTGATGAGAATGAATGGGAAATAATGCAGCGACTGCACAAAAATAACGCCGTTCAGCCCCTCCATGAAGGGAATACGGAAACCGAACCAGTCATTCAGCAGGAGATTGACCGTACCATTGCGGCCAAACAACAGCTGCATCGCCACCGCGCCGACAAAGGGCGGCATGATGAGCGGAATAAAGCCGAGTGTCTGGATAATCATGGACCCGCGAAAATCAAAGCGGGTGGTCAGAACGGCCAGCGGCAATGCAATGACCGTCGCCCAGACGACCGACATGCCTGCAACATAGGCCGAATTGAAGAATGAGCGACGGAACAGCTCGGTGTTAAAAAAATCAATAAAATTGATGGCTGTAAGTGCGCCGGTGCCCTTTTCCGTAAACGCCGTATAGATAACCGTTCCGGTGGGAATGAGCAGGAAAACGGCAAGAAACAGGGCAATAATCAGCGCTGTTACGATCTGGCCGGGGCTGGCCGAGATGCGTTTTCTTGGAATGGATAATGTGAAAGCCATTGCGGCAGTCTCCGGTATGAAGTCGGCTGTTCCGGCAAGCCACAGGGCGCCAGAGCAAACGAAAGCGGATAATCGGATGGAGCCGCCTGCTTTCGCAGGCGGTCTGTCATGCGCCGGAGCATCACACGGTCAAACCGGATAGCCTGACCGTGAGAAGCTCAGACTTTAGTTGACAAGCGCAAGTGCCTCTTCAGCCTTTGCTTTTGCGGCTGAATATTTTTCCTTGGCAAAAGCAGCCCATTGCTGTTCAAGCTCGGCCTGACGGGCTGTCTTTTCTTTGCCACCGGAAAAAGCATCGCGAAGCTGCTGGCTCACGGCCTCATCAGCACTGACCGGCATAGCGGCAACCAGTGCACGGGCTTCATTCACGAGCGCGCGTGCCGGTGCCTGTTCATTGGCAGCAAGCGCTTTTTCTGCTGCGTGAATGGCGCGAGTAGCCGCTTTCAGATTATCAAGCTGAAACGAAATCAGCTGATCATATAATGCATCAACGGCATCGGTGCGGTTCTTGGAAGTTTCAGAGTCAAAGACAAGCATGGTCTGAAAACGGGCATCCTTGAACGGATTTGGGAATCCTTCCGGTGCATTCGCATAACTGGCCGGATTGATCGGAAGACGGCGGATTGCCGGTTCAAGCAAGACGGCCTGCCCTTTTTCTGAAAGCAAGTAATTAACAAAGGCTTCCGCGCCCGCCTGATTAGGTGCATTGGCTACAACACCAATATTGGCAGGTACAACAGTTGTTACTGAAGGATAAGAGAAGCTGACCGGAAAACCGCTTGCCTGTGCCGAGAAAGCAAAGAAGTCAATGACAATGCCAATCCCTGTCTGGCCGGAATTCACCGCATCAGGAACGCCGTAAGAGCGTTCTGTCACCTGCTGAAGATTGCCGCCAATATTCTTGAGTGTTGCCCAGCCCTGATCCCAGCCCTCACCCTGCAAAATAGTTTCAATGGTCAGATGAGTGGTACCGGAACGTGACGGAGCCGCAATAGCGACATGATCATAATATTCCGGCTTGGCCAGATCAGACCATTCGACAGGTTTTGTCAGATTATTTGCTTCCAGATAGCGGTCATTGGACATAATGCCATAACCGGATGCCGCAAAACCGAAATAATAAGAATCCGGATCATTCACCGGATAGGATCCGACCTTATCCGGCAGGCCTGTCACAGACGGGGTAAATTTGCTCAGCAGATTACGGCCTTTGAGCACTTCAAAAGCATCCGGTGCGGAAGCCCAGAACAGATCAACCTGATTGTTGGATTTTGTTTCATCAACATATTTCACGCCGGAACTGGTGCTCTTGTTTTGAACATCAAGCGTGAAGCCCGGATTATTGGCTTCAAAACCGGCCTTAAACGGATCTGTCACGTCTTTTGAGAATGACGTAACGACAGTTACTTTTCCGCCATTTTGCGCAGAAGCAGTGATAATCATAGCCGCTGACATCAGCATGGTGGTTGCAATCGATTTCAACATAGAACTCTCCTCCCTAGAGTATCGCCTGAGATCAGACGATACCTTTAAAGAAGCAAGTACCATGCCAAATTCAAAAACGCCGGAAATGCGGGCTTTCACAAACACAAATGGGTCATAAAGGTAACATGACCTGCCTGCGAGCGGGTCATAAGGGTATCATTCCTCATCTTCATTTTGTGCGGCGATGTCGAATTTGCGCATTTTCAGATAAAGTGTTTTGCGGGAAATTCCCAAGGCGGTCGCCGAAGCACCAATGCGCCCGTCATGATTGGACAAGGTATCCAGCAGGATAGCGCGCTCCAGCCGGTCCATCTGTGCTTCCAGCGTTTGCGTTTTGTCTAAAGACAGGTCGGCCAGCGCATTATTCTCCAGCCCCAGCACATAGCGTTCCGCCACATTGCGCAATTCGCGAACATTGCCGGGCCAGCTTCGGCTATCAAGATCGGCAATAAATGTTGCATCCACACGCGGAGCTGCACGTCCCTGCCTTTTGGCGGCAAGATCAAGAAACAGCTTGAACAGTAATCCGACATCGCCTTTGCGGGCTGACAACGGCGGAATTTCAACGCGGGCTATATCAAGCCGGTACGCAAGATCTTCACGAAAACTACCCTGTACGACCAGCTTGTGCAAATCTGTTTTACTGGCCGCAATCACCTGAATATCCACCTTGAGTTCGGTGTTTGAGCCAAGGCGCTCTATTTTGCGCTCCTGCAAAACCCGCAAAAGCCGCACCTGCGCACTCAGCGGCATGGATTCTATTTCATCAAGGAACAGCGTTCCATTATTGGCATATTCTATTTTACCGATGCGCTTTTCCCGCGCACCGGTAAAGGCGCCGGCTTCATGGCCAAAAAGTTCAGATTCCAGCATTGTTTCAGGGATTGCACCGCAATTCACGGCCACGAAACGCCCTTTTCGGTTGCTGAAATCATGCAATGCGCGGGCAGTGACTTCCTTGCCGGTGCCGGTTTTGCCGATGAGCAAAATATCTGTAGCAACACCGCAAATACGTTTCAAACGCTCGCGCAATTGTACAATCGGTGCTGAATGGCCGATCAGACGGGCCTCCCAACCGTCAGCCGCTACGGCCTGCCGTAACCGGCGATTTTCAAGCAGAAGCTGACGGTGATTGCGTGCACGGCGGATGGTTTCAATCAGGATCAGCGGATCGGCCGGTTTTTCCAGAAAGTCCCACGCGCCGTCACGCATAGCGCGAAGCGCCATTGGAATATCGCCATGACCGGACATCAGCACGATCGGTATTTCCGCATCAATGGACTGCACAGCTTTAAGAAGATCAAACCCGTCATGTTCCGGCATGCGCACATCAGAAACGACAATCGCACCGCTATCAACGCGCATATCACGCAGCGCAGATGCAACCGAGCTATGCGCCGCAACCCTATAATCTTCAAGCTCCAGCACTTCACGGCATGCCTCAAGCACGCTGGCATCATCGTCAATAAGAATAACATCCGGTTGCAAGGTCATTCCGGCCCTTTCAGCAAAACTATAAACCGCGTTCCATGCGGTCCTGTATCCAGCACCGCAATGCTGGCACCGAAGTCTTTGACAATATTATAAGAAATCGAAAGGCCAAGCCCTAATCCCGATCCGACCGGTTTGGTCGTGAAAAACGGATCAAACACTGCTTTCAGATGATCGCTCTCAATCCCAGTTCCGGTATCTGCAATAATCAGACTTGCACCATTTTCAGTCGCCTCAACAGTAACGGAGACCTGCCGGACAGGCTGATCTTTGACCGCATCCAGAGCATTGGCAATGAGATTGACAATCACCTGTTCCAGACGCACCGGTTCAGCCATAACAAGCGGACAGTCCGATACCGGCAGTTCGAGTTTCAGGCGCACATCATCATCTTCAAAACGGTGCTCCAGAAGACTGAGCGCTTCACGCACACTCTTGCACAGATCAACGGCTTGTTGCTTCACATCCGGTCGCCGTGCAAAACGCCGGATATGACTGATCTGATCGGCCATTCGTGTGGTCAGTTGACGGATCTTGTCAAAATTGACCAGAGCCTGCTCGCCTTTACCACGCGTAATCAAGGTGGAGCCGCTGTGTATATGCGCACGAATTGCTGCAAGCGGCTGATTGAGCTCATGCCCGATACCCGCCGCCATTTGCCCGAGCGCCGCAAGTTTTGCCGACTGAATAAGCTCGTCGCGCGTCTGGCGGAAGAGTAATAATGCCCCCGCCAGATCAGCAAGCTCGTCCGTGCCTTTTGCCGGTATCTCTATCTCCGGTCGCCCCGCACTGATTGCACTGGCTGCCGTTGCCAGTTGCCGGATGCGGAACAGCAGGTTTTTATGAACATAAAGCACGCCAATGGCAGTGGCCAAAACCACAGAAAGCAGAGCAATGACTGCCAGCAATTTTCTGCCGGTGCTAATCGCTGATGCTGCGCGTTCGGCCGCTGCTGCCGCACTTGCTTCGATTGCCACAACCTCCGTCTCAATATTACGGCCAAGATCACTGACGAGCTGGCCGTTCATAACAGCCAGTTCCCCGAGGCGCACAGTTTCGCGCATTTGCGAGCGCTTGCGGTTTGGCGTGCCGGTTGCCTGATCAGATTTTTGCAAAATGCGTTTGGCCAGCTGGCGCACAGTTATACTGTCCGGCCAGCTATTGAGTGTTCCAAGATGGTTTGCCAGCTCATCAGCACTATCACCGAGAAAGGCATTCGCCTCCTGAATTTCTTCCGATGTTGAAGCATTGGCAAGACGGGCGATCAGACCTGTTGAAAGACTCGCCTGTGCAACAAGTGTCAGCAATGCCTCACTCTTGCGCTGCTCACTGAGCGCCGCCGCATTACGGCCGTTGCGCATTTCGGTTTCAATATTAAAGCGGGTATCATCAACCAAGGGTGCGGCTTCATCGATCAGATCAGCCTGCACCCAGCGCAGTTCATCAATATCTGCATGTATTGCTTCCAGTAAGGTGAAGCGCTTGCCCGATGTCAGATCAATCTGCTGCAAATTGCGTTCAATAGCGCGCGCCAGCGGCAAGATCGTATTCACCGTCGCGCTGAGATCGCTTTTTTCCAGCAAGGTTTCCAATGCCGTAAGCCGTGCGGCATAAATACGCCGCATTGCAGTATATTCGCTGCGGCTTTCAGCCCCTGCCAATGCGGCTGTCAGTGAACCTATATCGGCACCGGCTTTTGACAGGCGGGACGCAAAAGCCAGTCGCGGCATTTGCTGTTCAGCAATATGTGACAATTCACCGGACAGCCGGTAATAGGATAGCCAGCCGACAATACAGGCACCGACTGCCAGACCGACAATCACCACAAATGCAGCGCCGAGCCGCGCACCGATACCAATGCGCCATTGGGTTATTGGCGTAGCAATTCTTCTCATAAATCCTGCCATCAAATTACCGGTACCATCTCTTGTCATTGGTGACAGGAGACACTGATGAAAGCAGGGTCTCAATCATTGCCAGATTGTGTTCAACGATGCGGCGGATTTCACCGGAGAATTGCTCCTGCTCCGCTGTGCGTGCCACACTTCGCGGCCATTCTGTTTTCAGATCTTCACTCAAAATATTGGCTTCATGTGCCGACAAGGGCGGTGTGCTGAGCAACTGCCGTGCGCGCACCAGAGTGCTCAGAGTTTCTGTATTTTCAAATTTAGCCGCTTCCAGCTCATTCACTTTCCGCCAAAGCCGGCCAAGTGTTGCTCTGCGGCGGATAATGAAATTATCAAAGATGAGATTGACCAAACCATATCTCTCAGCAGACAAATGCGGGTCAAATTCTGCCGTATTCATCAGACCGCGTCTGTCCGGCGCCGGTAACAGGTCTTTATTCAGCTTACTCAGCACAGGAATGCGGTTAATGCCGGGATAGCGCAAGATTTTCTGCCCTTGTTCTGAAAGCAGAAAATCCACAAAACGTTCAGCATTGGTGATGTTTTTAGCACCCCGCAAAATAGCAATATTGGCTGGCGTATAAATCGCATCGGGCGGCATGATGAAAACATTATCCGTATGCGCATCGTCGAGAGGCTGCGCCAGAAAATCAATCGTAATGCCGATGCCGAAACGCTTCTGCGCTACACCGGACGCAACACCAAAACTGCGTGCTGTTACTGTTGACAAGTTGCCGCCAAGTTTGGAGAGCATCGCCCAACCTTTATCCCAGCCATAGGTTTGCAGAAAAACTTCCACAATCAGATGCGTGGTGCCGGAGCGCGAAGGCGAAGTAATGCCGATATGTCCCGAATAGACCGGCTTTAACAAATCATCCCAATTACGCGGGATCGGCAGGTTGTGTTGCAGCAGATAGGACGGGCTGTACACAATGCCGTAACCCGACAGAGCAAAGCCTAGATAATATCCTTCAGGATCATTCACCGGATAGCCAAGAACATATTGCGGTGCTCCGGTCGGCCTGCTTCGGATCGGGCGTAACGCATTTTTACGCTTTAATAATTCAAAAGCATCTGCGGCGGACGCCCAGAAAACATCCGGCGTGATATCCGGTTTCTCCATGATGAAACGGTTCGCACTCGCCGTATTTCTTTGGGCGATAGACACACGGACTTCAGGATATTGCTTTTCAAATGCGAGGCGAAACGGCTCAAAAAACGATGGCGGATATGACGTGATAATCGATAATTCGCCCTGCTCTGAAGAACGCACAGGAACAACAGACAGCACCATTGAAAAGGCGAAAAACACCAACATATTGAGAATGTTAACGGTGCTTATTTTGACCATGTCTTCCCGTTCATACGAAACGCTCCTCCCCAGGCGCAGTCGAAGAAGTTACTATCATGGCATCAAGGATAAGTCATGTATAGGGCTGGCCTGCCTCCTGGCCTGAAATCTGACATCTGAGTTTGAGCATATCCTGTCATTTTTAAAAATCAGCCGAGATAGGCGGAGGAAAAATGCACAAGCTCCTGACCGCCGATGATCTCATTGGCAGACAGAGGAATTTGCTTAATCTCCGGCACTTTAGGCTGCAGCGCTTTGATTAATTTCGCCAGATGCTCATCTTCATTCTTTGCACGCTGATCGAGCAATGCACTTTCGCCCCGCGGTGAACGACGGTTCACAATAAGACCGCCGACAGATACCTGTAAATCATGCAAACGCTGACAAAGCTCTATTGTTTCGAGAACCGGCAACCGCTCAGCGGTCAGAACAATCATGAAGGCCGTTGTTTCACTATCTGTCAGGATTTCACGCAACTTACGAAAACGATCCTGCCGTCGCATCAAAACCGCCCGCATTTCATGATCGCGGGTTGGTTCATCCTCAAAAAGGTTACTGGCAACATCATTATCGGCATCAACGGCTTTAAACTGGCCAAGCGCACGAGTGAAATTGCCCGAGCGTTCGCGGTTTTTGAGCAGCCCGTCCGTCCATGCCGCCATCAGCTCCGGCAATTCGAGAAGTCTGGTCGTATGTCCGGTTGGCGCGGTGTCAAAAATAACTGTGTCATAATGAGCAAGCCCTGTTTCCAAAGTCACGGCAATCCGCTCCAGCAATGCCGCCTCAACCATGCCTGGTGCTTCACGCGCCTGCTCCAGATGCCGTTTGACTTCCTTATGCAACCTTTCCGGCATCAGTTTTCGCAGTGAATTTTCGACTGTTTTAAGATGCTCATCGACAGTGCTGCCTGGATCAAGTTCAATACCATCCAGACCGGCCATCAGCGAAACCGGCTTGGCACCAATCTCACGTTCCCACAAATGACCGAGATTATGTGCAGGATCGGTCGAAACCACCAATATGCGGCGTCCTTGCTGAGCAAGTCCTGCGGCTGTTGCACTGGCCAGCGTCGTCTTCCCGACCCCGCCCTTGCCCCCGAAGAACAGAACCCTGCGATTTTTCAAAATATTCAGCAGCATCGGAAACCATCAAGCGGTGAGTGTTCCATACCCATTCTGACGTGCCAGTCGTGAAAACGGTCATAGAGCTCGGGCATCAGTTCCAGAGTGTAATAGGTAGCGGGATTAGGGATACCCAGACTTTCCGAAAAAACGAGCATCATGAAAAGATCGTCCTCCTCACGTCTGGCTTTTGCAAAAGTGCGTCTGTAGGGCGCGGCATAGAACTCCCCCAGACCTTGAGAGACGGCGCTGAACAGCGCCGCCAGTTTTTCTTTATTCAACCGTCTGGACATCAGGTCAATCCGCCAGTCCGGCAGCCGCTTGCGCGCTATATTCCCTGCGCATTGTCCGGATTGCTTCCAGTGCAACAAAGAGCGCTGCACCAAGCACAACCAGTCCCAGCCCGAACAGCAACCATTGTTTATTCGCAAAGAATGTTCCGAGCTGTATGAAAAGCGCAAGGATCGCCATGACCAGCACAAAGGCCAGCGGGATCAGAACCGGCAGAACCGGACGCTTCATACGCAGCAACATCACTGCAACAATCGCAAGTGTCAGTCCGGCGAGCAACTGGTTTGTGGTTCCAAACAGCGGCCAGATCAGCATACCGCCGCTGCCGCCTGTACCTGCACCGAAAGCAAGAGCAAGACAGCTTGCAAGCGCGACCAGAGTCGCAACTGTACCGCCCTGCAATGGTTTGATATTGGTGATTTCGCCAACTTCCTGAATAACATAGCGCTGCAGACGCAAACCTGTATCCATCGTTGTTCCGGCGAACAATGCGGCCATAACGGTCAGGATGGTTGCGGCAATACCGACACCAAGCCCCGTGCCTGCTGACAAGATATTTGCACCACCTTCAACAAAGGCTTTCACACCACCGGCAGAGAACTGCGTATATACGCCCTGCCAGGCTTCATAAGATGCAAAACCAGCCGTACAGGCGATAATCGCAGCGAGCGCAAGCATGCCCTCACCGACAGCGCCGAAATAACCGACGAAACGGGCATCAGTTTCCTTGTCGAGCTGTTTGGACGATGTGCCCGACGAGACAAGCCCATGGAAACCGGAAATGGCACCGCAGGCGATGGTCACGAACAACAGTGGCACAATGCTCGGCGTGCCTGCCGGAACATCCGGATTGAATGCCGGTACCACGATCTGCGGCTGCGCAATCAGAGTTGCACCATAGAGCAGCAACAACCCGACAAAGAGCTGAAGTCCGTTAATATAATCGCGCGGCTGAAGAAGAACCCAGACCGGCAATTGCGATGCAATACCTGCATAGATGAAGAGATAGAGAATCCACTGCACCATCGGGCTCATGCCAAGAAAGGATTCCGGCAAAGTAATCGGATAAGCCTGTCCGACAAAGATCAGAGCGTAAAGTACGATCACGCCAATCACGGACGGCCACAGCAGCCCGACGCCATGACGATAAATCAACTGACCGATAACGATTGCCACAGCAATTGCGCCCCAGATCGGGATCACCGATGTCGGGAAATTAATCAGCAGGCCTGCAATGACCACTGCGAAAACGGCGTTGACCATCAACAGCAGCAGGAAAATAACAGTCATGAAAATGGAGCGGGCACGGGTGCCAAGAACATTCTCCGTGAGTGCACCGATTGAACGGCCGCGGTTGCGGACACTTGCCCATAGCGCACCGAAATCATGAACACCTGCAAAGAAAACAGTACCGAGTACAACCCAGATAAAGGCCGGTGCCCAACCCCAGATCACCGCAATGGCAGGACCAACGATAGGTGCCGCGCCGGCGACAGAAGTAAAGTGATGCCCCCACAGCACAAACTTGTTGGTTGGCACATAATCTACGCCATCTTTCATGGCATGAGCGGGTGTTTTATATTCCGGATCAAGTGCATAGATGCGTTCAGCAATGTATTTCGAATAAACGAAATAGCCCCCTGCAAATGCGGCAAGGCCGACAAGTATAAGTATCATCGCGCTCAAACCATTTCCTCCCATAGCAAGCCGATTTATATTGAATTATGATGCTGTTTTTCTGTTGCACTCCAAGTTGCAGTCAAACTAAAGTCTAATAAAGTATATTGTCGTTTATTATAAAAATACTCAGCAAAATGTATGCGTTTTCTGTCATAGATAAATTTCATGATGCGATACGGCAACAAGATATACAGATTGCGAATGTCAAATTATTAATGAAATATTTTCCATGTGCAAGCGCCATTCTGTGCATCTCAACGCATTGGAGATTAGAGCTTAGCCAAACCTGCACAAGCAGCTATTAAGGTTTACGGGCAAGTACAGCGCATTTTTATGTAACGCATTGTTATTATTGTTAATGCTTTGCGAGCAATAACATTGTGTCGAGACCTGTCTGAACCAGCTTTATGGACACACACAGAACTTCATCGCACGCGCGATGTTCTCAGTTTTTCACACAAGCGCATATTCACTGACGCGAAATGATTCTGCTGAAGCGCAATATGTTCAGCGCATCTCAGCCCTGTTGCGGCATAAGTTCTGCTACAACACCGGCGATGATGGATGAGAGTTTTTCCATGAGTTCACCGGAATTACTTGATCTGCGCCAGTAAAGACCAATATTTCTCTGAAACCCATCGGCCTCAAGCGGTAAAAAAGCGATGTGATTTTGCGCATTGGCTCCGATACAAGCCAGTTGCGGCAATAAAGTAAGCCCCATACCCGCCACAACCATCTGCCGTAAAGTCTCGAGGCTGGTACCGCGAAAACCGTCATATTCATGTGCACCATAGCGCCGGCACAATGTAAGCGCCTGATCGCGCAGACAATGCCCCTCTTCGAGCAGCATCAGACGCTGACCGGAGAGTGCATCCGCCGATAAGCGGTCTTGCCCCGCCAGAACATGTCCGGAAGGCACGGCCAGATGGAAAGGCTCACAGAATAGTTTTTGTCCGGTGACCTGCGGATCTTCAACCGGCAATGCCAGCAATGCGGCATCAATCTGCCCGTCAATCAGTCGCTGCAATAAGATGGTGCTTTTTTCTTCCGTCAGTAAAATTTCCATGGACGGAAAATGACGCATAAATTGCGGCACAATATGCGGCAAAAGATAGGGACCGAGTGTCGGGAATACACCCAGATGCAAGCGCCGTGTACCATCGGCACAATGTCCGGCAGCTTCATCGCGCAATTGCGTCACTTCATGAAGAATTATGCGTGCGCGTCTGACCGCCGCTTCACCAGCCTGTGTCAGAATAAGTCCGCGTGATGAGCGCTCAAATAATGTGACGCTCAGCTCTTCTTCCAGCTTGCGGATCTGCGCAGAAAGGGTCGGCTGGCTGGCATTGCAGACTTCAGCTGCACGATGAAAGTTGCGCTGTTCAGCCAGCGCAACCAGATATTCGAGCTCGCGGAGGTTCATGCGAAACCACGCATTAAGCTGCCTGCTCCTCAGCGGGTAGACGGATCAGATAGTCAAAAGCTGCAAGCGATGCCCGTGCTCCTTCGCCCATTGCAATCACAATCTGCTTATAAGGTGCAGTTGTACAATCACCTGCCGCAAACACACCCGGAACCGAGGTTGCACCGTATAGATCCGTGGTGATTTCACCGCGGGCATTCAGCGACACTGTATCCTTCAGCCATTCAGTATTCGGCACAAGGCCGATCTGCACAAAAATGCCTTCCAGTGTGAGCGAACGGGTTTCACCGCTGATCCGGTCTTCATAGGTAAGACCGGTGACACGCTTGCCGTCGCCGGTCACTTCTGTGGTTTTGGCCGAGGTGAGAACAGTCACATTCGGCAGGCTTTTCAGTTTGCGCTGCAACACCTCATCAGCGCGAAGTGCCTTGTCAAACTCGATAAGCGTTACGTGACTGACCAGACCAGCCAAATCAATTGCGGCTTCCACACCGGAGTTCCCGCCGCCGATCACGGCGATACGCTTGCCTTTGAACAGCGGGCCATCGCAATGCGGGCAGAAAGCAACGCCCTTATTGATATATTGCTGCTCACCCGGCACGCCCATTTTGCGCCAGCGTGCACCGGTCGACAATACAACAGAAGTACTGGTAAGGGATGCGCCCGAAGCCAGCGTCACCTTGAAGCCTTCAGAAATCCGCTCCAGTTTAACGGCCTGCTGACCATTGATGATCTCGGCATCATAATCACGCACATGCGCTTCCAGAGCGCGGGCAAGTTTTGGCCCTTCTGTATGCGTCACCGAAATGAAATTCTCAATCGACATTGTATCCAGCACCTGACCGCCAAAACGGTCAGCAACAACACCGGTACGGATGCCTTTGCGCGCGGCATAAACCGCCGCCGCTGCACCGGCAGGACCACCGCCAACAACCAGTACATCAAAAGGTGCCTGTGCGTTAATCGCCTCGGCAGCACGTTCACCTGCGCCGGTGTCGATCTTCGCCAGAATTTCCTCTGCGCCCATACGGCCGGAACCGAAAGCCTCGCCGTTCAGGAAGATGGACGGGACGGACATAACCTGACGCTCGGCAACTTCATCCTGAAACAGCGCACCGTCGATAGCGATATGTTCAATACAAGGATTAAGTACAGCCATCAGATTCAGCGCCTGCACAACATCAGGGCAGTTCTGGCAGGAAAGTGAGTAATATGTTTCGAAACGGAAATTACCCTTGATGCCACGAATTTGGTCGATGAGCGCCTGCTCAACCTTTGGCGGGTAACCACCGGCCTGCAAAAGAGCCAGCACCAGAGAGGTAAATTCATGACCAAGCGGAAGACCGGCAAAAACCAGATGAATATCTTCACCCGGTGAGGTCAGTGCGAAGGACGGCACACGCGCACCGGCCACATCGCCATGCTTAATCGTAATCTTGTCCGACTGTTCGCGGATTTGTTCAAGAAGTTGCAGCAGTTCGCGCGATTTAGCATCATCTCCGGCATAGGCGATGATTTCAACCGGCCGCACCAGACGTTCCAGATAGCCCTTCAGCTGGGTTTTCAAGTTCGTATCGAGCATACTGTGTTCCTCTTGCTAAAATGTCACGAATAATCGGGCAGCTACGGAAACAGCCACCCGTTTTATTATTTACGGCGCGTCAGATTTTGCCGACGAGATCGAGCGAAGGAGCAAGGGTCGCTTCGCCTTCCTGCCATTTTGCAGGGCAAACTTCACCCGGATGCGAACGCACATACTGGGCAGCTTTGATCTTGCGTACGAGATCAGAAGCATCACGGCCAATGCCTTCAGCAGTGATTTCCATGGCCTGAATGATACCGTCCGGATCGACGATGAAAGTTGCACGGTCTGCAAGACCCTGACCTTCGCGCATAACGCCGAAATTATTGGTTACAACACCACTCGGATCGCCGAGCATGGTGTAGTTGATCTTGCCGATTGTGTCGGATGAATCGTGCCAGGCTTTGTGTGTGAAATGCGTATCGGTAGAAACCGAATAAACCTCAACACCCATTTTCTGCAGTTCTTCGTAATGATCTGCAAGGTCACCCAATTCGGTCGGGCATACGAAGGTAAAGTCAGCAGGATAGAAGAAAAATACGGCCCATTTGCCCAATACATCTTCTTCAGTCACGGAGATGAATTTACCCTGACGGTAAGCCTGCGCGATAAAAGGTTTGATTTGTGTGTTTACGGTTGCCATTGTGCACTCCTGTCAGAATGTTGTCTTGGCTCCGTATAGAGGCTAAGGCGCAATTTATAAAGTCAATTAATCATATAAAATTGATAGGTTTTAACTATCGCCACATAAAATTTCTATAAATATAATTAAAACAATAAGTTAGATAGAAATTTTGCCGGCTTTCCAATGCCTGTCATTTTTGCATAGCAGCTATGCAATATCGTCAACGCACTGCATTCTGTGGAAATCTCTGCTCTCACAGCAGTGAACTGAGCTATGCATTACGCCTTGTCACTGTCCGGCTTCTTTTAAAAAAACACCGCCATCCCTGTCTGGCAAATGGACTTTGACTTTGTTTGCCAAGATTAATTAGAATATGCGCATTCTAGAGCGCCGCGTGCCAGACTTGGCACACAAAAGACGCTCTAACACTTTAAAATTAGAGCATAATTTTACCTTAAACTGATCCAGGTTTAAGGAATTATGCTCTAAAGTCTCAGTAGTAAGATTTGCGGTATGAATTCAAAGCCAGTCCAGTTTGATATGTTTGACACGAAAACCAGCCATCCGGTTGACGTGACGCCTGTTGCCAACACCCGCAAATCTGTGCCGGATAATGAAGAGGCTTTAGCGCAACAACTGGAAGAAACAGGACGGTTCCGCATTCTGCGCAAGCTGACACCACGCCCGATTGTCAGGCGGGAGGACAGTCCGTTTGAGCGGCTTGCTGTTCTTATTGATACGGAAACAACCGGACTGAGCCATGTGACCGACCAGATCATCGAGGTTGGTGCCGTTGCCTTTACCTATAATGATGAAGGTGCTTTTGGTGATGTGGTTGGCGTCTTCAGCGGAATGCAGCAGCCAACAATTCCAATTCCGGCGGAGATTACACGGCTGACCGGTATTACTGATGCAATGGTGCAGGGTCAGACACTTGACCTCCGGTCGCTGGAAGCGATGATCGAACCTGCCGATCTCATCATTGCTCATAATGCCGGATTTGACAGACCGTTCTGTGAGAAATTGTCCCCATTATTCGCGTCCAAAGCATGGGCATGTTCCGTTGCGGAAGTGCAGTGGTCAGGGTTTGGTTTTGAAGGCAGCAAACTGGGCTATCTGGTTGGCCAGAGCGGGCTATTTCATAACGGGCATCGCGCGACAGATGATTGCCACGCATTACTGGAAGTATTGATCCGGCCCGCAGGGGCGGACGCAACTGTTCCTTTCACTGAGCTGCTAAAATCCAGCCGCAAAGCCCGTGTCAGAATTTACGCGGAAAACAGCCCCTTTGACATGAAAGATCATCTGAAAAAACGGGGCTACCGGTGGTCAGACGGTAATGACGGTCGCCCCAAAGCGTGGTGGGTTGAAGTTGACGAAGACAACTATGCCGACGAGTTGCACTATCTTCAAACGGAAATCTATCGCTGGAAAGATGCTGAACCGCTATCCATCAGGCTGACAGCACAGGATCGCTTTAAAAGCCGTTAGTCGCTCTCTTGCCTGTTATTGCGTTCGAGATTTTACTAAATGAACGAATAATTAATACATTCTAATATTAATTAACTGCTTAAATTTACATGGCGAACAAGTATTCACATAAAATTCAGGAGATAAACATTTCATACGAGCTTTGCAAAACTTTTCATAATCCTGTTTTTACTATAAAAGATATCTCAGAACGTAAAAATTTTTCCGTTTTGAGGATTCTCTATGAGTACGCAGCTTCAGCTAAAATCTTTGCAGCAAGGTCGTGGTTTGGCTGCGATGGCTGTTGTTGCTTTCCATCTGTCTCTGCTGCTCGGTAGTTCCCGCTACCTTAATGATGCGGTTTTTTTAAATTTTACGCATCGCGGAAATTTAGGCGTAGATTTCTTCTTCGTGCTTTCGGGCTTTATTATTGTTTTTGCACATCACAAAGACATTAATCAGCCGGAGCGTGCCCCGGAATATCTGCTGAAACGCTTCACACGACTTTTTCCCGTCTATTGGCTGTATACAGCGATTTTCTGCGGTTTGGTGGCGCTGGGATTTGGCAGCGCAAGCATTGTGCCGGAAAGTTTCAGCAATTGGATATCGACAATATTTTTAATTCGCCTCGATAGTTTCGAACTACCGATCACACCCGCATGGACGCTCATTCACGAACTTGCATTTTACCTGATTTTTGCAACACTTATTCTGAACAGAACATTCGGTATAATTATCTTGGCTGCATGGCTGATGACCGGTGGCATAGTGTTTCAATATGCCGAAGAAGGCTCAAGATCGGCTTTAACCACTTATTTTTCCCCGCTAAACTTTAATTTCCTGATCGGCATGGCAGCTTTTTATGCCTTTCATCGTTTCACGAATATCAATCTGAAACCGGCTTTTCTGACCGGTCTTGCCTTGTTTATTCTCGTCTATATTCTGGAAAGCCGCGGTATCAGCTATCAGTATCTCCAGATCATTTATGCTGTCAGCTTCGGTCTGCTCATTTTAGGTGCAATGTCCTATGAGAGAAGCGGGTTCGGGACTGCGAGATTTAAAATTCTTAGCCTCATCGGTGATGCTTCCTACACGATTTACCTGACGCATCTGGCATTTCTCGGCCTGATCGCTAAAGTGATGATTAAAATATCTGCATATATCCCATTGAGCCCGTATTTGATTTACCTCGCGGTCTTCAGCGCAACGATTATTGTCGGATGTCTGCTATATTGGTTCGTAGAGCGGCCACTCTTGCGCTATTGCAGAACATTAATGAACTCCAGAAAACAGAACAGCGTGCTCAATAAGGCTGTTTAACAGCCGGAATATTGAGTCGAATTCTCCGGTGCCAACACCATCTTTGTTAAGAAAGTGGTGAAGCATCCGCATTTCCGGTACAACAGACGTCCTGATCTCTGATGCAGATGCTTGTAAGACAGAGCCGTCAGCCCTGTCTTACAAGCATCAGAGAATGATTTTAAGCGATACCATCAACAATAGGAGCTTATTGCAATGCTGCCTGAAAT
The DNA here is from genome assembly GCF_020341615.1 of Pseudochrobactrum sp. XF203. Classification (NCBI taxonomy): domain Bacteria; kingdom Pseudomonadati; phylum Pseudomonadota; class Alphaproteobacteria; order Hyphomicrobiales; family Brucellaceae; genus Pseudochrobactrum; species Pseudochrobactrum sp. XF203. Next base: position 456,435 of record NZ_CP084393.1, read on the forward strand.
TGTTTCGATGAATGAATGGCAAACCGCACTCGAAGAGCAAATCGATAGGGAAAAAGCCTTTACCCGCGCGCGCGACCAGCTGAATGCACAACGCCGACGTCTGCCGATGGTTAAAATCGACAAGCCATATTCCTTTACCGGTCCATCAGGAGAAGTCAGTCTGGCAGATCTCTTCGAGGGGCGTCGGCAGCTGATTGTCTATCACTTTATGTTTGCACCCGAATGGCGGGCGGGTTGCGACAGCTGCTCATGGGTTGTGGATGCAATGACCCATCCCGCACATCTTAATGCACGGGATACATCGCTCGTACTCATCTCACGCGCACCGCTGGAAAAATTGCAAAACTATCAGGAGCGCATGGGCTGGCAGTATCCGAACTGGTACTCCTCACAGCATAACGATTTTAATCAGGATATGGGCGCTACAAGGAGTGATCCGGCCACGCCGGACATCATGCAGGAAATACATGGTGTCAGTGTTTTCCTGCGCGATGGCGAGAATATCTACCGCACCTATTTTAACGGCGCACGCGGGGTCGAGTATCTCGGCAGTCTTTGGACCTATCTGGATCTGACCTCTTATGGTCGTCAGGAATTTTGGGAAGATTCACCCGCCGGATGGCCGCAGACGGAGCCATATGTCTGGAACCGGCGTCACGATGAATATGATCGCTAAACTGCTTTAAACTGCATTTTCACCGGCTGGCAGGCTTTACCTGTCTCTCCCTGAACGAATATGTTCGGGGAGAGCCCCGTTCTTGCACTACAAATTACACACCGAGATACCGGTCCTGAATATCGGCCGTCATTTCACCGGATGTGCCTTGCCAGACCGTGCGTCCACGCTCCAGCACAACACAACGATCCGCCACCGGCAGTAATTCCGACAGCGTTTTGTCAACAACCAGAATGGATTGACCACGCCGTTTCAGTTCGCGCACGGCTTTCCAGATTTCCAGCCGGATCACCGGCGCGAGCCCCTCGGTCGCCTCATCCAGCACGATCAATTCCGGATTGGTCATCAGCGCCCGGCCAACCGCCAGCATCTGTTGTTCACCACCCGACAAAGTATTCGCCTGTTGCTGGCTGCGTTCTTTCAGTCGGGGAAACAGCTCATTCACCGCCTCAAGCGTCCATTCCCCTTTGCGGGCAGAAGCCAGCAGATTTTCCGTAACCGTCAGATTTGGAAAACAACGCCGTCCTTCCGGCACCAGCCCCAGCCCCAGCCGCGCAATACGATAGGGCTGCATCGCGGAAATATTGCGCCCCATGAAACTGACTTTACCCTGACGCAGGGGTGTCAGCCCGAAAACCGAACGGATAGTGGTGGTTTTACCCATGCCGTTACGCCCCATAAGCGCGACGACCTCACCTTTTTCCACATGCAGATCAATGCCGAAAAGTGCCTGTGAAGCGCCGTAAAATGTCTCTACCTGATTGAGTTCCAGCAACATCAAACCGCCTCCCCGAGATAGGCTTCACGTACCAATGCATTGCTACGGATTTCAGCCACGGTGCCAGTCGCGACTACACGGCCATAAACCAGAACGGAAATCCGGTCGGCCAAAGCAAAAACCGCATCCATATCATGCTCAACCAGCAGCACCGGCACTTCATGGCGCAACTTGTCCAGAAATGCCGTCAACTGCTTTGAGCCTTCAGGCCCCATTCCGGCCATCGGTTCATCCAGCAACAGCGCTTTGGAGCGCAGAGCCAATGCAATTGCAATTTCAAGCTGGCGGCGTTCACCATGAGAAAGTTCGGCGCTGGACACCAGCATCCGCGATCCGAGATGAACACGATCCAGAATGGCAGCAGCCTCATCTTTTAAAGCAGCATCCTGCATCACCGGTTTCCAGAAACGGAAACTGGAACCCTGACATGCCTGCAAAGCCAGCATGACATTTCGCAAGGCGGAAAATTCCGGCATCAGCGAGGACACCTGAAATGTCCGCCCCAGCCCCAGCTGCGCACGCTGTGTCACGCCGAGCGAGCCTATGTCCTGCCCGTCAAAACGGATTGTGCCACTGTCATGCTTAATCGTACCGGCGATCTGCCCGATCAGAGTGGATTTTCCGGCTCCGTTCGGCCCGATCAGCGCATGGATTTCTCCTTTGCGTAAGTCCAGACTGACATCATCGGTGGCTTTCAGCCCGCCAAAGCTTTTACGCAGGTTTTTAATGTCGAGAACAGTCTCAGCCATAACGGATTTTCCCTGCAACAAGCCCAATAATCCCGCCACGTGCAAACATCACAACGCCGAGCAAAATCAGCCCGAAGAAGAGCTGCCAGTGTTCAACCATGCCACCAAGTGCGAATTCAAACAGCACATAGAGCACCGCACCGATCAGAGGCCCAAACAAACGCCCCGTGCCGCCAAGAATAATCAGCACGATCAGTTCGCCCGACATATGCCATGACAGCATGGACGGACTGACAAAACGATTGAGATCGACAAATAAAGCACCGGCAAGTGCCGTAATCATCGCGGACAATACGAAGGCGACCAATCTGATACGCAAGGGGCCAATGCCAACGGAAGCCAGCCGCAATTCATTCTGCCGTGCACCTTCCAATGCCGCACCAAAACGGGAATTGCGGATGCGTGAGAACAGAAACAGCGCCACCATCAAAACGCCGTAAGCGATCAGGAAAAAGCTCAGCGGTTTGAGCGTATTCACGCTGGGGAAATTATTACGCAATGCGAGGGACAAACCGTCCTCACCGCCATAGGCCGGCCATGAAATCGCGAAGTAATAAATCATCTGCGCAAAAGCCAGTGTAATCATAATGAAATACACGCCCGATGTGCGCAGGCTGATAATTCCGATTGGCAGCGCAACAAGACCGGCAACCAGCATAGCAACAGGCCAGATAATCAGCATCTGGTCACTGCCTGAAATCGCAACCGGCCAGCTCATCAGCGCCGACCCGTCGGCAGCATGGCTGGCCAGAATACCGGTAATATAACCGCCGATGCCAAAAAATGCCGCATGGCCGAAAGACACCATGCCACCAAGACCCAGCACCAGATTAAGCCCTGTGGCTGCCAGTGCCAGAATGGCAATGCGTGTCACCAGTGAGATATAAAATATCTCGCCCATCTGATTGGCAATCAATGCGATGATCGGCAGTGCCAGCGCAAAAACCAGACTTATCATTGTTTCGCGTGTCATCGTGCCAGCTCCTGATATGTCACATTCTCTGGCCTTAAAACCATTGCGCAGCATGAAGAAAACATTGTGAAATTATCCATTGGCTGCAAACAATCCCTGTGGGCGCACCGTGAGAATGATCGCCATAACAATATAAATCAGCATGGATGCCAGCGCGGTTCCCGCTGTCGCTGCCTGCGACGGTTCCATAAAGACTGCGAACAGTTTGGGCAGCAAAAAGCGTCCCATCGTATCCACCACGCCGACCAGAACTGCTCCGGCCAGCGCACCTTTAACCGAGCCGATACCGCCGATCACAATCACCACAAAAGCGAGGATCAATACCGGCTCACCCATGCCGACCTGTACGGATTGCAGCGCCCCGACCAGTGCACCGGCAAGGCCTGCAAGTGCCGCACCTAAGGCAAAAACAATCGTGTTGAGTTTTGCAATATCAACGCCCAATGCGCCGATCATTTCACGGTCTGCCTCACCGGCGCGGATGCGCATGCCAAGACGGGTTTTTGCAATGAGAAAATACAACCCGACTGCAACAACAATACCGGCACCGATAATCGCCAACCGGTATAGCTGATATTGTGAGCCGCCGGGCAGCGTAACAGAACCCTGTAAAAGCGGCGGAATATCCAGATAAAGCGGAAATGAACCAAATATCCATCGCGTCGCATCGGAAAAAATCAGGATCAGAGCAAAGGTGGCCAGAACCTGATCGAGGTGGCTGCGATTATATAATCTGCGGATCAGTACCATTTCCATGATTGCACCGGCAGCAGCCGCGGCAATCAGGCTGGCAATGAGCCCGAGCCAGAAAGAGCCGGTTGCCGCAGCCACAACGGCACAGGCAAATGCGCCGACCATAAATAATGATCCATGCGCCAGATTGATAACCCCCATAACCCCGAAAATCAGGGTCAGGCCGGCGGCCATCAAAAACAGCATAACGCCGAATTGTAACCCGTTGAGTAACTGCTCAATTAAAAGTGCAGAAGACAAAACCGCGTCCGATCTGTTGATTGGTTCTCATAAAAATATCTTTGAAAAAAGTCACCTATGCCGCCCGAAGACCTGTTATGGCAACAGTCCGGCCGGTACTGAAGACAGCCTGAGCGAAAAGCAGCGACAGTTCACACTGTCGCTGCATCCGGTTGCATCAGAGCTTGCAGTCTTTTGCATAGTTGTCCTGATGATCGGTGAAGCTTGTTGCTACGATCTTATTGGTCAGGACGCCGTCTTCTTTGATCACTTCGCGCATATAAATATCCTGAATAGGATGGTTATTATTGCCGAACTTGAACTTGCCGCGAACAGATTTGAAATCCGCCGCTTTCATGGCTGCGCGGAAAGCGTCCTTGTCATTCACACTTGCTTTGGCGGCAGCGGACAGGATCAGGTTGGCTGCATCATAGCCCTGCGTTGCATAGAGCGAAGGCAGGCGGCCATATTCTTTTTTGAATGCCTCGACATAGGCTTTATTGGCTTCATTATCGAGATCTTTTGACCAGTGGGAAGAGTTCTTCACACCCACAGCCGCATCACCGATTGCGCCGAGCACATCCTGATCGAAGGAGAAGCCAGGGCCGGTTACCGGAATGGTCATGCCCGACTGTGAATATTGCTTCATGAACGCAATGCCCATGCCGCCCGGCAGGAAGAAATATACGGAATCGGCGCCGGAAGCACGGATCTGAGCAATCTCGGCGGCATAATCGGTCTGGCCGACTTTGGTGTAAATTTCACCAGCCAGTTTGCCTTTATAAAAACGCTTGTAACCGGTCAGAGCATCGGTGCCTGCCGGATAGTTCGGTGCCAGAATAAAGCTGTTTTTATAGCCTGCAGTATTGGCATAGTTGCCGACAGCTTCATGCAGATTATCGTTCTGATAGGCAGCATTAAAGTAATTGGCATTGCATTTGGCACCGGCCAGCGCAGACGGGCCCGCATTGGTGGAAACGTAGATTTTATCCTGCGCCACAACGCTTGGCACTACGGCCATTGCAAGATTGGACCAGACAATACCGGTCAGAATATCGACCTTATCGCTCTGCACCATTTTATCAGCGATCTGCACAGCCAGTTCCGGCTTTTGCGCATCATCTTCAACGATAACGCTGACATCTTTATTGCCGGATTGTTTGACCGCCAGCAGAAAACCGTCACGGATATCAATGCCGAGTCCGGCACCGCCGCCGGAAAGCGTTGTGATCATGCCGATTTTCAGAGGTTCAGCCATTGCAGAACCGGAAAATGCCAGCCCCAGACCAAGACAGGCCGTTGATAAGCCAAGAGTAATTCGTTTCATCAGTGTTCCCTCGCGATTATTGTTATTATGCAGTTCAATAATAAAATGCCATTACTTACAAGCCCGCTTTTGCTTCTCCCTCCGCTTTTGCTATTTCCGAAGCAAAATTAAGCCTGTATCCTTATAAACAGAGTAATCTGCGCGTCAGCACATGGTCTGCATCTGCCAGACCGTCAATGATATTCATATGATGTTTGTGTGGTTCCGCCACTTCATCAATTGAGAGATCAAAACCGCTCCACAAATTAGCCAATGCCTGATTTTGCCGGACAAATTCCGGCAATTCCGCCGCGCCGACCCATGCTGTCACATCAATACCGTTCAGAGGTTCAAGCAAAGCCGGACTTTCCTTGCGCGCCTGTTCCAAATCGAGCCTGAAATCATCATTCATTTTCAGATTCAGCAAAGGTCGCAAATCACTTAGCGCCGAGATCGGCACGATTTTGCGTAAACGCTGTTGCAGGCTACGGCTCAGAGGCGTTGTGGTTGTTCCCATCCGCGCAACCAGATGCCCGCCCGCTGAGTGCCCTGTCAGATGTAACGGGCCTGCAACCATTGATGCAGCCTGCACAATCGCCATACCAATTTCAGCAGTAATTTCACCGATCTTCGCTTGCGGGCAAAGTGTATAAGACGGGATCGCAACGGCAAAACCATGCGCAACGGCACCGGCAGCAAGATAAGTGAAATAGGATTTGTCAAAGCGCACCCAATAACCGCCATGCACGAACACAACCAGTCCGCGCGGCTGCCCTTGCGGCATCACAATATCCAGAAGATTGCGCTCTTCCGACCCATAGCGCACATCAGCGATCAACCGGTTTTGTGCCTGCATCTGCTCACGAAAACTTTGTGATCTTTGCTGCCATTGCGGAGGAAATTGCGCAGAATTCGGGACATGCAGCACATTCGAATAGGCCAGATCCCAGTCTTTATTGGCTGGACTATCCGGTTCAGCGGGCGCGGTTTTTAAAACCGGTTCTGCCGCTCTGATCTGCATTCCCCGTTCCTCCGTCATGACTGCCTCTCAAATATCTCCATAAATAAAAAATAATTTCAAGCATGAAATTTCATACTTGAAATTATTTTTGTAAGTGACACCATAAAAGAAATCAGCCGCCCTGCGAATGCAGAAAATCTTTGCAGGCGGCAACGGAGTGAGACCATGAAAAGTGCCGAAAATCAGCAGCAAACAGTGGCAGGCGGACGGGGTTCCGATAAGCAGAGCCTGCGCAACTGGCTGAAACTTCTCAAATCGACAAAGCATGTTGAAGCAGTGATCCGCGAAAAGCTGCGTCAGGAATTCGATACGACCCTGCCCCGTTTCGACGTGATGGCAGCGCTGTACCGGTTTGAAAGCGGCCTCAAAATGACTGAATTATCTGCGGCCTTGCGGGTTTCCAACGGCAATGTCACCGGCATTGTTGAACGGCTGGTCAGCGACGGTTCCGTTTTGCGGGTTCCGGTTGCGGGCGACAAACGTGCCATGCTGGTGCGCCTCACCCAAAAGGGACGCGAAGAGTTTGAAGCCATGGCCGCAGCCCATGAACAGTGGATCAGCGAGATTTTCAGCGTGCTGTCACCGGCACAATCGGCAGAACTGGTCACGGTTATCGATACAATCGAACATGCGCTGGCCTTGCAGGACGAGCACGACCATCTGGCTTAACCGGCATCATACCATTCGAAAAATCAGGATATCCGTTACGAAAAACACACATCATCTGCCGCCATTTTTTAAAAAATAACGACGCGGGCAAAAGCTCGCAGGGGAACAAAAA